>NZ_JBWKTL010000001.1:0-1970000 GCF_059420305.1 Mesorhizobium sp. GW821-FHT04C10
ATGGCGGTCTCCAGCGATGCGGAACAGAAGTTCGACCGGGTCAAGACCCAGTTGAAGGCGCGCCTGGGGGCTGAAGTCTATTCGAGCTGGTTCGGCCGGATGAAGGTCGCGGAGGCATCCAAGGGCATTGTCCGCATCTCGGTGCCCACCGCGTTCCTGCGCTCGTGGATCAACGGCCACTATCTCGACCTCATCTCCGAGCTGTGGAAGCAGGAGGATGCCGATCTCCTCAAGATCGAGATCGTGGTGCGCACGGCCACCCGCCAGGGACGCAGCCATGCGGAACCGGAATTGGCCCCGGCACGCAAGATGACACGGCAGACGCAAACGGCATTGGCCGCCGGCACCGTGAGCCCCGGCAGGGTGGAACGCCCCCCGGTGCCGCGTCCGGGCGCCGCGACAGAGAGCGAGTTCCGCCACAATGTGCTGGGATCCCCGCTCGACCCGCGCTACACGTTCGGTTCCTTCATCGAAGGCCCGTCGAACCGGGTGGCTTTCGCCGCCGCCAAGGCCGTGGCGGAATCGCAGTCGAGCGCAGTGCGATTCAATCCGCTTTTCCTGCACGCGACTGTCGGGCTCGGCAAGACCCATCTGCTGCAGGCCATCGCGGCGGAATCGCTGAAGCAGAATCCCAAGTCGCGCGTCGTCTATCTCACCGCCGAATATTTCATGTGGCGCTTCGCCACGGCGATCCGCGACAACAATGCGCTGACGCTCAAGGAACAGCTGCGCGACATCGACCTGTTGATCATCGACGACATGCAGTTCCTGCAGGGCAAGTCGATCCAGCATGAATTCTGCCATTTGATCAACATGCTGCTCGACAGCGCCAAGCAAGTCGTTGTCGCCGCCGACCGGCCGCCGTCGGAGCTGGAATCGCTCGAGCCGCGAGTCCGCTCGCGCCTCAATGGCGGCGTCGCGCTCGAAATGTCGGCACCTGATTTCGCCATGCGCCTCGGCATGCTCAAGCTGCGCCTGGCCACGGCCCGGGTTGACGACGCGTCGCTCGACATTTCAGACGAAATCCTCAATCACGTCGCCCGCACCGTGACCGGCAGCGGACGCGAACTGGAAGGCGCGTTCAATCAGCTGCTGTTCCGCCAGTCGTTCGAGCCGCAGATCACCATCGACCGCATCGACGAGATCCTCGGCCATATCTATCGCACCGGCGAGCCGAAGCGGGTTCGCATCGAGGACATCCAGCGCATCGTGGCGCGCCACTACAATGTCTCGAAGACGGAGTTGCTGTCCAATCGGCGCACGCGCACCATCGTCAAGCCGCGGCAGGTCGCCATGTACCTGTCGAAGGTGATGACGCCGCGCTCGCTGCCCGAAATCGGACGGCGCTTTGGCGGCCGTGACCACACCACGGTGCTGCACGCCGTGCGCAAGATCGAGGACCTGTCCGGCAACGACAACACGTTGGCGCAGGAACTCGAGCTGCTGCGGCGGTTGATCAACGACCAGGCCTGAACGGACCGGGACAGGCAAGCCAGAACCGCAGCGGAATTCAATGGCTTGCCTGCTCCGTGGTCGCGCTGAAATTGGCTCGCGGCACTGGCTGGCGGCGATCCGGATTCCGGATTCAGCACCCTGCCCGGCGGTCTTCGCGGCCTTTATCCCCAGAAAGCCCGCGCACCCGGCCGGAACCGGCGGCGCGGGCTTGCGTTTGCTGGCTTTTTCCTGTCAGTTTACGCAGATTCTGAGCCTGTTCAGACCTTTCGCGGGGCGCCGCCAGCCGGAGACCCGCTCATCCTTTCAAGCGAGCCTGTTTCGTCATGCGTGTTATCCTGGAACGGTCAAATCTCCTGAAGTCGCTCAACCACGTCCATCGCGTGGTCGAACGGCGCAACACGATACCGATCCTGTCCAATGTGCTGCTCAGCGCCGAGGGCGCCAGCCTCGAAATGAAGGCGACCGACCTCGATCTGGAGGTGACGGAAGCGACGCCCGCCAAGGTCGAGCGCGGTGGCGCGACGACGGTTCCGGCGCACCTGCTCTACGACATCGTGCGCAAACTCTCGGACGGCGCCGAGGTGATGCTGAAGACGGATGAAGACGGCAACGCCATGACGGTGACGTCGGGCCGATCGAGCTTCCGCCTGCAATGCCTGCCGCAATCCGATTTCCCCGAGCTCTCCGCCGGATCCTTCTCGCATATCTTCCGGCTCGACTCGGTTGCCCTGAAGGGGCTGATCGAGAAGACGCAATTCGCCATTTCCACCGAGGAAACGCGCTACTATCTCAACGGCATCTACCTGCACACACATGAAGTCGGCGGCAAGCTGAAGCTGCGCTCGGTGGCCACCGACGGCCACCGCCTGGCGCGCGCCGAAATCGATGCGCCGGCGGGCTCCGAGGGCATGCCGGGCATCATCATTCCGCGCAAGACGGTGAGCGAGCTGCAGAAGCTGGTCGACGACCCGGATGTCGCCGTGACCACCGAACTGTCCGACACCAAGATCCGCTTCACCATCGGCAGCGTGGTGCTGACCTCGAAGCTGATCGACGGCACCTTCCCCGATTATCAGCGGGTCATTCCGACCGGCAATGACAAGAAGCTGATCCTCGACCGCCAGAGTTTTGCCGCCGCGGTCGACCGCGTCTCGACCATCTCCTCCGAACGCGGCCGCGCGGTGAAGCTTTCGATCAGCGAAGGCCAGGTGACACTTGCGGTCAACAACCCGGATTCAGGCAGTGCCACCGAGGAACTGGCCGCCGACTATTCGTCCGACCCGATCGAGATCGGCTTCAACGCCAAATATCTGCTCGATGTCGCCGCGCAGCTGACCGGCACGGAAGCCAAATTCATGCTGGCCGATGCCGGTTCGCCGACACTGATCCACGACATGGCCGACGAGACCGCGCTTTACGTGCTGATGCCGATGCGGGTATAGCCGGCGCTTCATCATCGGTCCGGTTCTGCGGCGGGACCCGCAGCGACAACAATGGCGACTTCTACAGGCGGATAGCGGTTGCCGGCACAAACCCATATAAGTAGGCTTACACTTACCAATTTTCGCAACTATGCGGCGCTGGCGATCGATCTCGCCCCTGGGCCCGTGGTCTTTTCCGGCGACAACGGCGCCGGCAAGACCAACCTCCTCGAAGCGATTTCCTTTTTAACGCCCGGACGCGGCCTGCGCCGTGCGCCCTATGCCGATGTCGCACGCGAGGGCGGCGATGGCGGCTTTGCGCTGCACGCCCGTCTCGACGGGCCTGACGGTCAGGTCGAGATCGGCACGGGCATTTCCGGCGGTGAGGGCGAAGGCGGCAGGCGGGTTCGCATCAACGGCGCGACCGCGAGATCGGCCGAAGACATGCTGGAATGGCTGCGGGTGGTGTGGCTGACGCCGGCCATGGACGCGCTGTTCACCGGACCGGCCGCGGATCGCCGACGCTTTCTTGACCGGCTGGTGCTGGCAATCGATCCCGGCCATGGGCAGCGGGCGCTCGACTACGAAAAGGCGATGCGCGGCCGTAACCGATTGCTGACGGATGGGTCCCGGGACGATCGCTGGTTCGAAGCGATCGAGATACAGATGGCCGAAACCGGCGTCGCCATTGCGGCGGCGCGCGCCGAACTGGTGCGCCTGCTCGCCGCCATGATCGACAGGCTGCCCGACACCGGACCGTTCCCGCAGGCCGACATCAGCCTCTCCGGCGATCTGGAAGCCGAAGTTTCCGCCGCGCCGGCAGTCGATGTCGAGGAGCGGTTCCGACGGGCGCTCGCCGACGGCCGCGATCGTGACCGCGCCGCCGGACGAACGCTCGAAGGGCCGCACCGTTCCGATCTCCTGGTGAGACACAGGCCCAAGGCGATGCCGGCCGAACTCTGTTCCACCGGCGAGCAGAAGGCACTGCTGGTCGGCATCGTCTTGTCACATGCCCGGCTGACCGGCGAGATGTCGGGCCTGACGCCGATCCTGCTGCTCGACGAGATCGCCGCTCATCTCGACGGTGGGCGGCGGGCGGCGCTGTTTTCCATCCTAGAGGAGTTGAACTGCCAGGCCTTCATGACGGGTACCGATGCCGCGCTGTTTTCCAGCCTGCAGGGCCGCGCGCAGTTCCTGACCGTCGACCACGGCACGGTTGGGCCAACCAAAGGCTCCTGACAAGGTTTTTCAGCCGCTATATGGTCCTGACATGACCACCGCGCTCACCTCCGACGAAATCGAACGCTATGCCCGCCACATCGTGCTGCCCGAGGTCGGCGGCCCGGGCCAGCAGAGGCTCAAGCAAGCACGGGTCCTGGTGATCGGCGCCGGCGGGCTGGGCGCGCCGGTGCTCGAATATCTTGCGGCCGCCGGCGTCGGCACGCTCGGCATCATCGACGACGACACCGTGTCGCTGTCCAATCTGCAACGCCAGGTCATCCACGGTACCGATACGGTCGGCATGCTGAAAACCGAGAGCGCAAAGGCGGCGATCGCCCGCATCAATCCCAACACCGCGGTCGAGACCCACACGGTCCGGCTGAGTACGGAGAACGCCCCTGCCCTTGTCGCCCGCTACGACATCGTCGTTGACGGTTCCGACAATTTCGAGACCCGTTATACGGTGGCCGATGCCTGCGCGGGCGCGCGCAAACCGCTGGTGCATGCCGCTGTCGGTCGTTTCGACGGCTCGGTGACGGTGCTGAAGCCCTTCGAGAACGGCAAGGATGGCAAGCCGAACCCGGGCTATCGCGATCTCTTTCCGGAAGCTCCACCGGCGGGCCTCGTGCCGTCCTGCGCCGAGGCCGGGGTGCTTGGCGCGCTGACCGGCGTCGTCGGAACGCTGCAGGCGATGGAGGCGATCAAGCTGATAACCGGTATCGGCGAGCCGCTGGTCGGCAGGCTGTTGCTCTATGATGCGCTGGCCGCACGCTTCGAAACGATCCGCTACGCCAGGCGCTGACCTTGACGCAAACGACGCCCCTTTCCATCGACCACATTTCGGTCGGCTTCAACCGCTGGGACGAGGTGCTTGCCCTGATCATGCGTGCCTTCGCCTTCATGGATGGCGTTATCGACCCGCCGTCCTCCGCTCATCTGCTCACCGTAGACACACTGCGCGACAAGGCCGGGCGGGAGACCGGTTTGGTGGCCTTCGACGGCGCCAGGATCGTCGGCTGCGTCTTTGCTCTTGAAAGGGCAGATGATTTCTACGTCGGCAAGCTCGCGGTCGACCCGGACTGCCAGGGGCAAGGCATTGGCCGGCGGCTGATGCGGGCGGTCGAACTGCTCGCGCTCGACCACGGCAAGGTGGCACTGGAGTTGCAGACACGGATCGAACTCACTGCCAACCATGCCGCCTTTGCCCGCCTCGGCCTCCACGAGACCGAACGGACGGCGCATGACGGCTACGCCAGGCCGACCTCGATCACCATGCGCAAGGCTCTTTCGTAACTTTTGGCTTTCGCTTGAATACGGCGAGCCGGTCAGGTCCTGAGCGGCAGCACGCGGTCCGGCGGGCGGTGGCCATCGACGAATGCCCGGATATTGATGATGACCTTCTCGCCCATGTCGATGCGGCCTTCGAGCGTCGCCGAGCCCATATGCGGCAGAAGCACGACCTTGTTCCTGGCGGCGAGCTTGAGCAGCTTGGCATTGAGCGCCGGCTCGTGCTCGTAGACATCGAGGCCGGCGCCGGCGATCTTGCCGTCCTGGATCAGCTTGACCAGCGCTTCCTCGTCGATGATGTCGCCGCGCGCGGTGTTCACGACATAGGCCGTGGGCTGCAGCAGAGCCAGGCGCCGTGCCGACAGAAGATGGAAAGTCGCCGGCGTCGACGGACAATTGACCGAGATGATGTCCATGCGGGCCAGCATCTGGTCGAGACTTTCCCAATAGGTCGCCTCAAGCCCGTCCTCGACAGCCGGCAGGACGCGATGGCGGTTGTGGTAGTGGATGGAGAGGCCGAAGGCCTTGGCGCGCCGAGCGACGGCCGTGCCGATACGCCCCATGCCGACAATACCGAGGCGCTTGCCCCAGATACGCCGGCCAAGCATCCAGGTCGGCGACCAGCCCGCCCATTTCTTGTCGCCGGTGAGCACATTGGCGCCTTCCGCGAGCCGTCGCGGCACCGCCAGCATCAGCGCCATGGTCATGTCGGCGGTGTCTTCGGTGAGCACATTCGGCGTGTTGGTGACGGTGATGCCCTTCTTGGCCGCCGCCGCCACGTCGATCTTGTCGACGCCGTTGCCGAAATTGGCGATGAGCTTGAGGTTGTCGCCGGCCTGGGCGATCAGCGCCGCGTCAATCTGGTCGGTCACCGTCGGCACCAGCACGTCGGCCTCCTTGACGGCGGCAACCAGTTCGGGCTGCGTCATCGGCCTGTCCTCGACATTCAGCCTCGCGTCGAACAGCTCGCGCATGCGGGTCTCGACCGGGTCGGGGAGCTTTCGCGTGATGACCACGAGAGGCTTCTTTTTGCCTGGCATTGTTTCCCTCGTTGAGACCTCTTTAACCAAGACCGGCGAAACTGAAAGCCGGTCGCGGTAGCCGATTTACCCATGTAACAAGCGGTGCCGCCGAAGACAAAGAAAAAGGGGCGCCGAGGTCACCGGGCCAGCGCCGAAAGGAACGAAAGTGTCTGGTTTCGCGTCGCTTCGCCTGACCCTCAGCGCAGCATTTCTCGGCGCTCTCCTCTATTCCCCGCTCGCCGCGGCGCAGAGCGCGGCCGCACCCGCCCAGAGCGCCGTCACGCTCGGGCCGAGCGGCCTGCCATTGCCGCGATTCGTCAGCCTCAAATCCGGACGCGTCAACTCGCGCGTCGGCCCCGGCGCCAATTATTCGGTCGACTGGATGTATATGAAGGCAGGGCTGCCGATGGAGATCATCCAGGAGTTCGATACGTGGCGCCGCGTGCGCGATGCCGACGGTTCGGAAGGGTGGATCAACCAGTCGCTGCTGTCAGGCCGGCGCACCGCGATCATCGCGCCCTGGCAGCGCGGCAAGGGCGCCCAGATCAATCTTCTGCGCAGCCCCGACAAGGATGCCAGCGTGGTGGCGATCGTCGAGCCGGGCGTCATGGGCACGATCAAGTCCTGCGACGGCCAATGGTGCGAAATGACGCTCGACGGCCATACTGGCTGGCTCGCCCAGGCGGCGGTCTGGGGCGCCTATCCCGGCGAGCGGGTCAAGGACTGAGGTCGTTCCGCTCGCGCCCGATACGGCCGAGATGGGTATCCTGAAAACCGGTTGACAGTTTCAGGCCATGGCCCGATGCGCGGTCGATGGCGATGTGGCGATCCAGACGGCCGCACGACAGCCGATTCGAGCCTGATTGTCAGATTGTTACAGTCTTGCCGGTCATTCCTGGCGCTTGGGGCGCAATCTCACCACGATATCGACATTGGCGATTTCCATGCCCTCGGGCGGGTCCGGCAGGTTGGTGACCGTCACCGGGCCGCTTGCAATGTCGAAAATCCGGTTCTCGCCTTCGACGTAGAAATGATGGTGGTCCGAGGTGTTGGTGTCGAAATAGGTCTTGGCGCCCTCGACGGCCAGGATGCGCAGCAGTCCCGCCTGGGTGAACTGGTGGAGCGCGTTGTAGACCGTGGCCAGCGACACCGGCACGCCGGCGGCCAGTGCTTCCTCGTGCAATTCCTCGGCCGACAAATGGCGGTCGCCCTTGGCAAAAAGCAGGTCGGCCAGCGCAATACGCTGGCGCGTCGGCCTCAGGCCGGCTTCACGCACCCGCTTGTCCACAGCGACATTTTCCTTCCGGCAGCCCCGGTCCATCTGGTCTTCCAAGCTTGCAGTCCCGCTTCAAGACACGCCCAGAATGGCAAAAAAATGAACGTCTGCCGAAACCGGACCCCTGTCGACATATATTCTGTCGTCCGAATGCGATCAATAGCGCGCATTGACCCGGGCAGACTGGCGGGTTAAGCGCAAACGCCGGTTTCCGGCCTGAAACAGATTGTGTTAGGACACCAACGACAAGGGCGCGCTACCGCCCGGACGATATGGGGACGAGATTGATGGCGGGTAAATCCAGCTACGACTACGAAGAATTGCTGGCCTGCGCCCGCGGCGAACTGTTCGGAGAGGGCAATGCCCAGCTGCCCTACCCGCCCATGCTGATGTTCGACCGCATCACCGAAATCAGCGAGACGGGCGGCGCCTTCGACAAGGGCTTCATCCGCGCCGAGTTCGACATCAAGCCGGACCTGTGGTTCTTTGCCTGCCATTTCATCGGCAATCCGATCATGCCGGGATGCCTCGGCCTCGACGCCTTGTGGCAGTTGACCGGCTTCTATCTCGGCTGGCTCGGCGAACCGGGCAAGGGAATGGCGCTGTCGACCGGTGAGGTCAAGTTCAAGGGCATGGTCACCCCATCGGTCAAAAAGGTCGAGTATGGCGTGGATTTCAAGCGCGTGATGCGTGGCCGACTGGTGCTCGGCATCGCCGATGGCTGGATGAAGGCGGATGGCGAGCCCATATATGCGGCTACCGACCTGAAGGTCGGTCTGTCCAAGCAGTCGGCGGTCGCTTGACCGCAGTCCTGGCCGACCAACTGGCCAGCATCCCTGGAAGGAGTTGCGAATGAGACGTGTCGTAGTCACAGGCCTCGGCATCGTGTCGTCGATCGGCAATAATGCCAACGAGGTGCAGACCTCGCTGCATGACGCCAGATCCGGCATCAGCTTTTCCGATTCCTTCGCCGAACATGGCTTTCGCTGCCAGGTCTGGGGCGCACCTACACTCGACCCGTCCGCCATGATCGATCGCCGTGCGATGCGCTTCCTGTCACAGGGCGCGGCCTGGAACCACGTCGCCATGGATCAGGCGATCGCGGATGCCGCCTTGAGCGAAAGCGACGTCACCAACGAGCGCACCGGCATCGTCATGGGCTCGGGCGGCCCCTCCACCCGCACCATTGTCGAGGCGGCCGAAACCACGCTCAAGAACGGCAGCCCCAAGCGCATCGGTCCGTTCGCGGTGCCAAAGGCGATGTCGTCGACCGCGTCGGCGACGCTGGCCACATGGTTCAAGATCCACGGCGTCAACTATTCGATCTCATCGGCCTGCTCGACCTCGGCGCATTGCATCGGCAATGGCTACGAACTGATCCAGTGGGGCAAGCAGGATATCGTCTTTGCCGGCGGCCACGAGGATCTCGACTGGACGATGTCGGACCTGTTCGACGCCATGGGCGCCATGTCGTCGAAGTTCAACGACAGGGCATCGGCCGCTTCCCGCGCGTATGACGTCAATCGCGACGGCTTCGTCATCGCCGGCGGCGCCGGCGTGCTGGTGCTGGAAGAGCTGGAACATGCCAAGGCGCGCGGCGCCAAGATCTATGCCGAGATCGTCGGCTACGGCGCGACCTCGGACGGCCACGACATGGTCGCGCCTTCCGGCGAAGGCGCGGTCCGCTGCATGCGCCAGGCGCTGGCGACGGTTTCCACGCCGATCGATTACATCAACACCCACGGCACCTCGACGCCGGTGGGTGATTCCAAGGAAATGGGCGCCATCCGCGAGGTGTTCGGCGAGAAGATGCCGTTCATCACCTCGACGAAATCGCTGACCGGCCATTCGCTGGGCGCGGCCGGCGTGCAGGAATCCATCTATTCGATCCTGATGATGCAAGGCGGTTTTATCGGCGAGAGCGCCCATATCGAAACGCTCGATCCTGAATTCGAGGGCATGCCGATCGTGCGAAAGCGCATCGACAACGCCAAGATCGACACCGTCCTGTCAAATTCCTTCGGTTTCGGCGGCACCAACGCGACGCTCGTTTTCCAGCGCTATTCCGCATAAGGCCAGCGTTTTTCTAAAAGGATTGCCTGACATGGACGGACTGATGAAGGGCAAGCGCGGGCTTGTCATGGGTGTCGCCAACGACCATTCGATCGCCTGGGGCATCGCCCAGAAATTGTCCGAGCATGGGGCGGAGCTCGCCTTCACCTACCAGGGCGAGGCCTTCGGCCGCCGGGTCAAGCCGCTCGCCGACAGGCTGGGCGCGTCGCTGGTCGTTCCCTGCGATGTCGAGGACAGCGCTTCGGTCACCGCCACGTTCGAGACGCTTGGCAATGCCTGGGGCGGGCTGGATTTCGTCGTCCATGCCATCGGCTTTTCCGACAAGAACGAGTTGAAGGGCCTTTACGCCGACACCAGCCGCGACAACTTCGTCCGCACCATGGTGATCTCCTGCTACTCCTTCACCGAAGTCGCCCGCAATGCCGCGCCCCTGATGACGCAGGGCGGCTCGATGATCACGCTGACCTATGCCGGTTCGGTCCGCGTCATGCCGAACTACAATGTCATGGGCGTCGCCAAGGCCGGCCTCGAGGCCAGCGTGCGTTACCTCGCCAATGACTATGGCCCGCGCGGCATCCGGGTGAACGGCATCTCGGCGGGACCGGTGCGCACGCTGGCCGGCGCCGGCATTTCGGACGCCCGCCACATGTTCTCCTACCAGCAACGCAACTCGCCGCTGCGCCGTACCGTCACCATCGACGAGGTCGGCGGCTCGGCGCTTTATTTGCTGTCCGACCTCGCCTCCGGCGTCACCGGCGAAATCCACTATGTCGATTCCGGCTATCACATCGTCTCGATGCCGACGCTCGATGAGTTGAAGCAGACGGATGGCTAACGAGCCCTGAAACGGGTCAAGGCGACACGTTTCGGGCAATATGGATGGAGCCGTTTCGCGCAAATGGTCCTTTTTCCAGTAAAGAAATAATCCTCTCCAGTAAAATTGGATGCATTCGCGGAAACTCATTTTAAGAGGATTTCCGCTATAGAGGCCCGCAATCTGGGGACCTTTGAATGCCTGCCGTCAGCAACCCGAAGCGAACACCGGTGTTCCGACTGCTCACGATAGCAAGTTCGGGGATTGGCAGTTTCGTCCTCGGCATCTGGGGTCTGAAGCACGGTCTCGGCGCCGAGTTTGCCGGCATATCGGTGGACATGATGGTCGCGATCATGGCTGCGCTTTGCGCACTCGCGGCATCGGTTGCGGCAATGTCCTTCTTCGCCGGCGTCGATGAATCGGCGGATTTCGTTTTCAACGAAACCCATTTCGACAAGCTGACGGGACTTCTGGCGCGACCGGCGATGGTCGGCAAGATCGCCGAGGCGGCATGCGTGACAAGCCGGACCGGAGAACCGGTGTTCCTGATCGACATCGACATCGACCGGTTCAAGCAGATCAACGACGCGATTGGCTATAGCCAGGGCGACGAGTTGATCCGCGCCTTCACCAAGCGGCTGCAAGACAGCGTGCCCGCACGCGCCCTGATCGGGCGCATCGGTGCCGGGGAGTTCGCGGTATTGCTGCCGGATCACCAGATCCCAGGGACGATGGAGGGCATGATCGAGCGGCTCATCGACGAGATGATGGAGCCCTATGAACTCAGCAGCCATCAGCAATCGGTGAGCCTGTCCGTGGGCATCGTGGCCATGCCCAAGGATGGCGTCGATCCGGTCCTTATCCTGCGCCGGTCCAACCTGGCGCTGCAGCATGCGCGCGCCAGCGGCGTTGGCAACTGGTCGGTATTCGACAGCGAGATGGGACGAGTCGCCGACTATCGCCAATGGGTGGAATCCGAGCTGCACACGGCTTTCGAACGTGGCGATTTCGACCTCCACTATCAGCCGCAGCTCGACCTGCCGAGCGGCCGAATCGTCGGCTATGAAGCGTTGATCCGCTGGAACCATCCTGAGCGAGGCATGATCCCGCCCATGGAGTTCATCCAGATCGCCGAGGAAACCGGGATGATCAACCCGATCGGCGAATGGGTCCTGCGCAAAGCCTGCAACGACGCCCGGCATTTGCCAGACGACTGTTTCGTCGCCGTCAACATTTCGCCGGTCCAGTTCATGACCAAGGATTTCGTCGGCATCGTGCGCGACACGATGCGGGCCACTGGCATCAAACCGTCGCGGCTGGAGCTGGAAGTCACAGAGACGGCGATGATGCAGGATCGAGATCGCGCTGCCGCCATCCTGAAAGAGCTTGCCGAAATGGGCATCTCCGTTGCCGTCGATGATTTCGGCACCGGCTATTCGAACCTCAGCTATCTGATCGATTTCTCCTTCGGCAAGCTGAAGATCGACCGCTCCTTCGTCAGCCGCATCGATACCGATTCCAGCTCCGGCGCCGTCGTCTCGACCATTGTCGGGCTTTCGCGCGCGCTTGGCGTCAGCATCATTGCCGAAGGCGTCGAGACCGAGAGCCAGGCCACGCTGCTGCGGGCAGCCGGCTGCGAGGTGGTGCAAGGTTATCTGTTCGGCCGGCCGGCGCCGCTCAAGATCGGCCTTGGTGGCGGGCAAGCCACGGAAGAGGCCCGACGCGTCGCCAACCTGCACTGACCGCGATACGCATCGTTTCAGCGACGCGCGACAAACACCTTGAACATGCCGTCGCGGGCAAGCTCCGCATGGCTGGCGAAGGCGGCCGACAGCACGGGCTCGTAGGGAAGCTGGCGGTTGGCGACCATGACCAGCCTGCCACCGGGCTTGAGCGCCTTGGCTGCCGCGCGGATCATGCCGGCGCCGATCTCCGGCTCCGCCGCACGGCTGCGATGAAAGGGCGGATTCATGGCGATGACGTCATAGCGGCGCTCGACAGGCTCGGCGAGCAGATCCGTCCAGAAAAAGCCTTGCGCCGCTGTGTCGACGAGGTTTCCCTTGGCAGCCTCCAGCGCATCGAAATCCGCCTCGTAAAGATCGAGCCCCGACAAGCCGGGCAAGCGGGCAGCCATCTCGGCCGCCACATAGCCCCAGCCGGCGCCAAAATCGGCACCACTGCCGCGCAGATCGCCGGGCAAATTGTCGACCAGCAGTTTCGAACCCGCATCGACGCGATCGAAGGAAAACATGCCGGGGGCGGTGCGGAACCGATCCTCGACCAGCAAGGCGGGGTTGGCGGCGCGAAATGCCGCTGCAGCCCGCATATCCGCCGGGCGGCGCAGCCAAAAGGCAATGCCGTGATATTTCGGCATATGCCCGTCGAGCGGCACGAGCTCGTCGACGCGCTTGCGCAGGCTGGCAATGCCGTCGTCCTTGCCGCCAGCGATGACGACCAGTCCGCCCGGCACCACGCGCTCGAGAGCCTCGGCAATACGCAGTTCATTCTGGCCGCGATGGCGGCCGGCGAGCACAAGGGCGGCATCAAAACCGTCACCCACCGGTTGCGGCGTGACCGTGAAACCCGCCGCCTGCAACGCGCGGAAATGCGGCCGGAAGCCCTGTACGAGATGCAGCGAGGCCTCGAAGCCCGGTGGTGAGCGCAGGCCGGGCTCGGCGCCGAGGAAGAGGATGCGCTCGCCCTTTCCCGGCATGGCAAGAGCCTCGGCCTCGAACGGATGGAAAAGCGTCTTCAGCGCTTCAGCGGACATTCCCTCTACCTTCCAAACGAAAACGGGCGCGACATCAGCCGCGCCCGTTTCGATTTCCGTGTCAGACCAATCAGGCGGCGTCTTCTTCGCCTTCGGCCTTCTTCTCGCGCACGACTTCCTTGCCGGTGGCCTGGTCTACGACCTTCATCGAGAGGCGGACCTTGCCGCGCTCGTCGAAGCCCATCAGCTTGACCCAGACCTTGTCGCCTTCCTTGACGACATCCGAGGTCTTGGCAACGCGCTCATTGGCGAGCTGCGAGATGTGGACGAGACCATCGCGGGGACCAAAGAAGTTGACGAAAGCGCCGAAGTCGGCGGTCTTGACGACCGTGCCTTCGTAGATCTCGCCGACTTCCGGCTCGGCGACGATGGTGTGGATCCACTTCTTCGCCGCCTCGATCTCCTTGGCGTTCGAGGAGGCGATCTTGACCGTGCCGTCGTCCTCGATGTTGATCTTGGCGCCGGTCTTCTCGACGATCTCGCGGATGACCTTGCCGCCCGAACCGATGACGTCGCGGATCTTGTCGGTCGGAATGTGCATGACCTCGATGCGCGGCGCGAACTCGCCGAGTTCGGCGCGGGCGCCGGTCAGGGCATGCGCCATTTCGCCGAGGATATGCTGGCGGCCATCCTTGGCCTGATCCAGCGCGATCTTCATGATCTCCTCGGTGATGCCCTCGATCTTGATGTCCATCTGCAGCGAGGTGATGCCGTTGGCGGTGCCGGCGACCTTGAAGTCCATGTCGCCGAGGTGATCTTCGTCACCCAGAATGTCGGACAGAACCGCGAAGCGCTCGCCTTCCTTGATCAGGCCCATGGCGATACCGGCAACGGGCTTGGCCAGCGGCACGCCGGCATCCATCAGCGCCAGCGAGGTGCCGCAGACGGTGGCCATCGACGATGAGCCGTTGGACTCGGTGATCTCCGAGACGACGCGCAGCGTGTAGGGGAACTGGTCAGCGCTCGGCAGCATCGGCCGGATGGCGCGCCAGGCCAGCTTGCCGTGGCCGATTTCGCGGCGGCCCGGCGAACCCATGCGGCCGGTCTCGCCGACGGAATAGGGAGGGAAGTTGTAGTGAAGGAGGAACTTCTCCTTGTACATGCCGGTCAGCGAATCGACATACTGCTCGTCTTCGCCGGTGCCGAGCGTGGCAACGACCAGCGCCTGGGTCTCGCCGCGGGTGAACAGCGCCGAACCATGGGTGCGCGGCAGCACGCCGACTTCGGAAACGATCTTGCGGACCGTCTTCAGGTCGCGGCCATCGATTCGCGAGCCGGTGTCGAGGATGTTCCAGCGCACGACCTTGGCCTGGAGTTCCTTGAACACGGACCCGATCTGCTCGGAGGTGTATTTGGGGTCTTCGCCTTCGGCCGGAGCGAACGCGGCCTTGACCTTGGCCTTGACGGCGTCGACGGCGGCATAGCGCTTCTGCTTGTCGGTGATCTTGTAGGCTTCACGAAGCTCGTCGCCGACGATGTTCAGCATTTCGCCTTCAAGCGCGGAATAGTCGGGCGCGGTGAAGTCGCGTGGCTCCTTGGCGGCAACTTCGGCCAGCTTGATGATGGCGTCGATAACCGGCTGGAAGCCCTTGTGGCCGAACATGACAGCGCCGAGCATCAGCTCTTCGCCAAGTTCCTTGGCTTCCGACTCAACCATCAGCACGGCGTCGGCGGTGCCGGCGACGACGAGGTCGAGCTTGGATTCCTGCATCTCGTCGATGTGCGGGTTGAGAACGTATTCGCCGTTGATGTAGCCGACGCGCGCGCCGCCGACCGGCCCCATGAAGGGAACGCCCGACAGGGTCAGAGCGGCCGAGGTGGCAACGATCGACAGGATGTCCGGATCATTCTCGAGGTCATGCTGGACGACCGTGACAACGATCTGGGTGTCGTTCTTGTAGCCGTCGGCGAAGAGCGGACGGATCGGGCGGTCGATGAGGCGCGAAACCAGCGTTTCCTTTTCGCTCGGACGGCCTTCACGCTTGAAGTAGCCGCCCGGGATCTTGCCGGCGGCGTAGGTCTTTTCCTGGTAGTTGACGGTCAGCGGAAAGAAATCCAGGCCGGGCTTGGGCTCCTTCATCGAAACGACGGTGGCCAGAACCTTGGTCTCGCCGTAGGTGGCGAGCACGGCGCCGTCAGCCTGGCGCGCGATCTTGCCGGTTTCGAGGATGAGCGGGCGACCGCCCCATTCGATTTCCACTTTGTGTTGATTGAACATGTCTTGTCCTTTGTATGAGGAAAGGCCGCGCCGTTTCAGCGTGCGCGGGTGCCCTTTCCCCTGGCTTCCTTTCTCGGGCAGCCACGGGCAAGACAACGGGAGGCTCGGGTTTCATCGGCGCGGTGGCCTTCGAGCGTCCTGCAATCCTGCCCCATGACCGTCCATGGGTGGCTTCGAGTGGCCCTCTGCGCGCTCGAAGCCGGATATGGCCAATCGATCAACTGGCCTGCGCACAACCCCGAAGCCCACGGCTTACGGAACGCGTCATGCGCAAATTCCACTTTTCGAGCGTCCGTCCGGCATCCGGAAGGGTGCGCGGCGCTCCAGTCCTGCATTCGAGATCGGGTTGGCCCGGGGCTCGAATGCGCGACCGGCGGACTCCTTGAAGGAGCCCGCCGGTCAATTCGTCAACGGCGCAGACCGAGCTTCTCGATCAGTGTCTGATAGCGCGCGTCGTCCTTGCGCTTGAGATAATCAAGCAGGCTGCGGCGCTGGGACACGAGAGCGAGCAGACCACGGCGGGAATGGTTATCCTTCTTGTGGTCCTTGAAATGGTCGGTCAGGTTCTTGATGCGCTCGGAAAGGATGGCCACCTGGACTTCCGGAGACCCGGTATCGCCCTTGGCGGTAGCGAATTCGCCCATCAATTCCTTCTTGCGCTCGGCAGTAATCGACATCGTGTTTTTCCTTATCTGTTTGAGGAAACGGGTCGCCCTCAGCCGGGATGTCGTCCAGCAGGGGCCGGTGCAAGCAAAGCGTCGTGGCGCTATGCTGCGGCGCATATAGTGCAATTCCCGGCAAAACACCAGCCCAATTCACCAAGCCGGCTTTTCAGCCCCAAATGGCAAGTTTTGCCGCAGTCAAAGCCATTTCTTCCATTTGAAGAACGCAATCAGGCTGACCGCGATAACAGCCATGAACAGGAGCGCCTCCGGATAGCCGTAATAGGCCTTCAACTCCGGCATGTTCCAGGGCGAGCTCTCGGGATCGAAATTCATGCCCCATACACCGACCAGGAAGGTGAGAGGCATGAAGATGACCGAAACGATGGTGAGATAGCTGATGACGTCGTTGGTGCGCGCCTGGCTCAGCGACAGATGCATCTCGATCAGGCCGGTCAGCATGTCGCGCTGGGTCTCGACGAGTTCGATCAGCCTGAGCGAATGGTCGAGCGTGTCATTGAGGAAGACCTTGGTCTCGGCTCTGACATAGGGCACTTCGTTGCGGATCAGCGTCGCCAACGCATCGCGCATCGGCCACAGCACGCCCTTCAGCACATTGGCGTCGCGCCGCAATTCGTGCAGCTGCCGCATCTGATGCTTGTGCGGCGAATGCAGCATCTCATCCTCGATGCTGTCGACCAGGTCGCCGGCCCCCTCGATAGGCGGAAAATAGCTGTCGACGATAGCGTCGATAAGCGCGTAGGCCAGATAGTCGGCGCCGCGGGTCCGCAACCGGTTGGGCGCCGAACTCTCGATGCGCTTGCGCACCGGGTCGAACGGATCGCCCTCGCGCTCCTGGAAGGTGACGACGAAGTTTTCGCCGACGAAGAGAGCGATCTGTTCGTAGCGATGCGAGGTGACATCGTCGATCATGCGCACGACGACGAAGGCATGATCCTCGAAGAAGTCGACCTTCGGCCGCTGGCCGGTGTTGACGACATCCTCCAGCGCCAGCGGATGCAGGCTGAAGATGCGACCGATCTCCTCGATCAGCCCGATGTTGGCGAGGCCGGTGCAGTCGAGCCAGATCACCGGCCATTTCCGGCAATTGGCCTCGACGTCGGCGATGCTGGCATTGTCGATGGTCTTGAACTTCTGCGGCGAGATCAAGGTCAGCCGCAATTCGGAGTGTCGCGCCGCTGGATCGGCGATCAGCGTACCCGGCGAGGCGCCGACCGGCGGCCGCCTTATCTTCACCGGCGCCCGCTTTTTCACCGCCTCGGCTTTTGCCATGTGCCCCTCGAGCGTAGAGTCGACGTGAAGTTAGAACCTTGTTCTCGCAATTTCGAACAGAAAACCGTTTTCGCACTTTTCCTGGGATTGCGTCAGCCGTCAGCCGGCAAAGACCCGCTTGGGCTTGAACATGCCCTGCTCGATCGCGCCGATGGCGACCAGCTTGCCGCGCGCCGTGGCGCAGGCCTCTTCGGCCTCTACCGGCGCATCGCGGCCGCGAATGATGACGGGATTGCCGAGACGGATCTTGGTTGCCGCATCATCGCTTATGGCGATCTGCGGCAAGCAGTCGAGAGCCGCCGATGTGTCGACAAGAAGCGCATCAATGGCATCGAAGTCGACGGGGATATCTATCGGCTCGGCGCCGTCGGCGGCCTCCGGTTTGTCCTCACCTTGTGCTCCGAAGCGGGCCGCCTCGAGCTCGGCGATGGTGACGAAATCCTCTTGCGTAAACGGCTCGACCTCGACCCGGCGCAGGTCGGAAATATGGCCGAAGCAGCCAAGGTCGCGGCCCATGTCACGAGCCAGCGAGCGCACATAGGTGCCCTTGCCGCATTCGACCTCGAAAACCGTGTGATCAGTGTGGTGCTCGATGATGTCCAAACGACCGATCTCGATCTCGCGCGGGGGGATGTCGACCGTCTCGCCTTCGCGGGCAAGGTCATAGGCGCGTTCGCCTGATATCTTGATGGCCGAGAATTGCGGCGGCGTCTGCATGATGACGCCGGTGTATTTCGCCAGCAGCGCCTGGACCTCGGCTTCCGCCGGACTCAGCTCGGAACTCTTCGTCACAGGCCCTTCGAGATCGTCGGTGGAGCGCTCATCGCCCCAGGCGACGGTGAAGCGATAGATCTTGGCGCCGTCCTGCACGTAAGGCACGGTCTTGGTGGCTTCGCCGAGCGCGATCGGCAGCATGCCGGAAGCCAGCGGGTCGAGCGTACCGGCATGGCCGGCCTTTTCCGCCTGGAACAGCCACTTGATCTTGGAGACAGCCTCGGTCGAGCCCATGCCGACCGGCTTGTCGAGCACCACCCAGCCGGAGACCGGCCGGCCCTTCTTCTTGCCGCGGCGCGCCATTATTCGCTGTCCTTGTCTTCGTCTTTGTCTTGGCCGTCCGCATCGAGATCGCGCGCCACTTCGGGCGACTTCAACAGGTCGTTGATCCTGGCGAAATTGTCGAAGGAGGTGTCCAGCCGGAAGCGGAACTCCGGCATGTATTTCATCTGCCTGAGCGCGCCGGAGACACGGCCGCGGACGAATTTCGCATGCTTGTTGAGCGCCTCGATGACGGCGCCGGCATCCTTGGCGCCGAGCGGAGAAACAAAGGCGGTGGCGATCTTCAGATCGGGTGACATGCGCACTTCCGAGACCGAGACGACCGAGTTTTCAATCAACGGGTCGAGGATCTCGCCGCGCTGCAGGGTTTCGGACAGGGCGTGGCGTACCTGTTCGCCGACGCGAAGCATGCGCTGGGACGGGCCAGCCGTTGTTGCTCTTGGCATGAAAACTCTTCCTTCGCGCGGGTTCGAACCGCATCAAATCGCTGACTTAGCGCCGTTGGGCAGGTTTGGCTACCCCACGGAGCCAAGAGTGCCGGTTTGTTCTAGTGCAACGTACGTGGCTCAGGACGCTCAGTCTGTTGGCCAATCTGCCCTGATGTCATGACTGATACGATGTTGTCGTACTCAACCTTCATTTCAGTCTCAGTTCCAAATGCATTCTTCGGGATTATCCAACCGCCTTGTTGCGTCACGAGACCGATGCCGAATTCGGTCAGGGTGATCTTGTCTACCGACCTCCAACCAATATGGGTTTCTGAATCTGTGACGAGCTTTGAGATGCCCGTGCCATTCACCCGGATCAGCGTCGGCTCGGGGTCGAAATGAGCAACCTCTCCTTTTCTCGCCAAGATGGGACTGAGATTGGACATGATGCCTGTAACAATAATCATCATGCCCACAACGCCCATCACACCAGCTAAAGCACCGGTGCGGTCGAGAACATATGTGGCAAGCATAAGCGGGATACCGATGAGCAGATGGTAGGACAATCTTCTCAGGGCGCTGAGACGATTCTCGCTCCGCGCCCTTGAGTAGACTCCTGAAAAATCGGCAGGAGATAGAACAAAGCGGTACTCAAGGCTTCGCTCTAGCTCCATATGCCAACCACTTACAGCGTCCGGGTCACCATCTCGACGCGGAAGCACTCGATGATGTCGCCGACGCGCATGTCCTCGTAGTTCTGGAAGGCCATGCCGCACTCCTGGCCGCCGGGAACTTCCGAAACCTCGTCCTTGAAGCGCTTCAGCGTCTTCAGCGTGCCTTCGTGGATGACGACGTTGTCGCGGATGAGGCGTACGCCCGCGCCACGCTCGACCTTGCCTTCGGTGACACGGCAGCCGGCGATCTTGCCGACCTTGGTGATGTCGAAGATCTCGAGGATCTCGGCATTGCCGATGAAGGTCTCGCGACGCTCCGGCGACAGCAGGCCCGACAGAGCCGCCTTCACATCATCCACGAGGTTGTAGATGATCGAGTAATAGCGGATCTCGATGCCTGCGGCCGCGGCCGCGGCGCGCGCCTGCACGTTGGCGCGAACGTTGAAGCCGATGATCGCGGCACCAGACGTTTCCGCCAGCGAGACGTCGCTTTCGGTGATGGCGCCGGCGCCGGCATGGACGATACGCGCACGCACCTCGTCGGTGCCGAGCTTGTCCAGTGCGGCGTTGATCGCCTCGATCGAACCCTGAACGTCGCCCTTGATGACCAGCGGGAATTCCTTCAGCCCGCTCGTCTGCAACTGCGACATCATCTGTTCGAGCGAGCCACGCTGACCGGCATGCCTGGCCACCGCCTTCTCGCGCGCCAGGCGCTGGCGATACTCGGTGATCTCGCGGGCGCGGGCCTCGTTGTTGACGACCGCGAAGCGATCGCCAGCCTGTGGCGTGCCCTGAAGGCCGAGCACCTCGACCGGCATTGCCGGCGGCGCTTCCTTGATCTGCTCGCCGCGGTCGTTGACCAGAGCGCGCACCCGGCCCCACTCGTTGCCGGCGACGAGGATGTCGCCCGGCATCAGCGTGCCGGTCTGCACCAGCACGGTGGCGACGGGACCACGGCCCTTGTCGAGCTGCGCCTCGATGACGACGCCCTCGGCGGTACGGTCCGGATTGGCCTTCAGATCGAGGATTTCGGCCTGCAGCAGGATCGCCTCGAGCAGCTTGTCGAGATTGGTGCCCTTGGTCGCCGACACTTCGACGTCCAGCACTTCACCGCCCATGGATTCGACGAAAACCTCATGGCGCAGCAGTTCCGAGCGCACCTTCTGCGGATCGGCGTCATGCTTGTCGATCTTGTTGATCGCCACGATGATCGGAACGCCGGCCGCCTTGGCATGGCTGATCGATTCGATCGTCTGCGGCATCACGCTGTCGTCGGCAGCCACCACCAGGATGGCAATGTCGGTGGCCTGGGCGCCGCGGGCACGCATCGCCGTGAAGGCGGCGTGGCCGGGCGTGTCGATGAAGGTGATCTTCTGACCATTCTTCTCGACCTGATAGGCACCGATATGCTGGGTGATGCCGCCGGCCTCGCCGGAGACGACATTGGCATTGCGGATCGCGTCGAGCAGCGACGTCTTGCCGTGGTCGACGTGGCCCATGATGGTCACCACCGGCGGACGCGAGACCAGATCTTCGGCATTGTCGGCGATGTTGAACAGGCCTTCCTCGATGTCGGACTCGGCGACGCGGCGGACCGTGTGGCCGAATTCGGTGGCGACCAGCTCGGCCGTGTCGGCGTCGATGACGTCGCCCGGCTTCAGGATCTGGCCCTGCTTCATGAAGAACTTGACCACATCGACCGCACGTTCGGACATGCGCTGCGCCAGTTCCTGGATGGTGATGGTTTCGGGCAGGATCACTTCGCGCATGACTTTCTCGCGCGGCTCATTGTGCATCGCGCGCTTGAACTTCTCCTGGCGGCGACGCATCGACGACAGCGAACGAGCCCGCGCATCCTCGTCGGAAAGCGCGGAATTCAGTGTCAGCTTGCCACGGCGACGATCTTCCTCGCCCTTGGTCGGCTTGGCCGGACGCGCCACTTCGGGCGTGACCAGGCGACGTACCGGCGCACCGGCGCCCGTCCGCTTCGGCTTGACCTCTTCCTCTTCGTCGACGGTTGCCAGTTCCGCGGCCTGCGGCGCGCGGCGGCGTGCCTCTTCCTCGGCGCGACGGCGCGATTCGGCCTCGGTCTGCAACCGCGCCTCTTCCTCGGCCTGGCGGCGTGCGGATTCCTCGCGTTCGCGCTTGCGGCGCTCTTCATCCTCGGCGCGGCGCTTGGCGTCCTCGGCGGCACGCTGACGGTCCTCGACCTCGCGCACCTTCGAGCCTTCGAGCGCCCTGCGGCGCGCTTCCATTTCACTGCGCGACAGTTCGTTCAGCACCATGCCGCTGCGTTCGACCGGGGGCCGCGGGGGGGGCGGAGGCGGAGGCGCCTTGGGCGCTTCCTGCACGACAGGTGCCGCGACGACGACCGGCGGCTTCGGCGTGAAGACAGGCACAGGCGCGGCAGCAACCGGCTCCGGCTTGTCGCCGGGCAGGGAGAACTTGCGCTTCTTGGTCTCGACCACGACCGACTTGGTACGGCCATGCGAGAAATTCTGGCGCACGGTGCCCTGTTCCATGCCGGGGCGCTTCAGCGTCAAGGTCTTCTTCGGTGTAACACTCAACGTCTTGTCGTCGCCCGATTTCGTATCGCTCATTCCATATCCTCTGCGGGCTCATCTTCGTCAGCAACGGCCGCAAGCATTGCCAGATCGTCCGGGGTACCGCCCCGATATCGGTCGAGCGCAACCATGCGCTTCTGGACCGCCTTACCCGCGTCTCCCGCGAGGACGGCAGCATGTATCACATTTGTACCCCCCAATGCCAAGCTCAACTCGGCCTCGGAGAAAAGTTTGTAGGCAAGGGTGGAAGGGCCGCCGAGATGGACAGTCGCCCGTCGCGCCTGGCTGATCTTGCGCACGCCATCGTCCGATGCTTCGGTCGCGTGGAGCACGAAAAGCGCCAGCCCGCCGCGCACGGCACTCTCGACCTTGGTAGCACCGAGAGCGATCGCGCCTGCCTTGCGGGCGAGACCCAGCATGCCCAGCGCGGATCGGGAGAGCAGTCCGTCGACCATGCCGCCAAGATCCGGCGGCACAACCACCTGTGCCTTGAAGGCGCGGGCAAAAAGGTTCTTGGCCGCCGCCTTGTCGATATGTAGGCGGTCGGCGCTTACCCAGCAACCGCGGCCGGGCAGATTTCTCTTGAGATCGGGAACGACGGCCGAATCCGGGCCGACGACGAACCGGATCAGATCATCCGGTTCGGCCTGCTTGCGGGTGACGATGCAGGTGCGATCGTTCATCTCGTCCTGGGGCGGGTTCTGTGCGATGCGGTTTCACCTCACGCACCAACGGCTTCGTCAGCCGATGCTTCTTCGGCTGCAAGCTCGTCTTCGGTGATCCAGCCGGCCTTGAGGCGGGCATTGAGCACCATCTGCTCGGCATCGGCGCGCGAAACACCGTGATTGGCCAGCACGCCCGGATAGACTTTTGTCTCGCCGTCCTTGCGTTCCTTCCAGCCGGTCAGGTCATCGGCGGCATAGCCGGCGAAATCCTCGATCGTCTTCACGCCGTCCTCGCCGAGCGTCACCATCATGGCGGTGGTGATGCCGGGGATTTCGCGCAGTTCGTCCGAGACACCCAGCGCCTTGCGCTTCTCGTCATGCTCGGCCTCGATCTTTTCGAGATATTCGCGGGCACGGGTCTGGATTTCCGAAGCGGTATCTTCGTCGAAGCCGTCGATCGAGGCGATCTCGCCAGAGTCGACATAGGCGACTTCCTCGACGCTGGTGAAGCCTTCGGAGGCCAGCACCTGGCCGACCATCTCGTCGACATCGAGGGCTTCCATGAACAGCGCCGAGCGCTCGACGAATTCCTTCTGGCGGCGCTCGGATTCCTCGGCCTCGGTCAGGATGTCGATGTCCCAGCCGGTGAGCTGCGAGGCGAGACGCACGTTCTGGCCGCGGCGGCCGATGGCCAGCGACAGCTGATCGTCGGGAACCACCACTTCGATGCGCTCGGCGTCCTCGTCGAGCACGACCTTGGCGACTTCCGCCGGCTGCAGCGCATTGACGATGAAGGAGGCGGCCGAGGGCGACCACGGAATGATGTCGATCTTCTCGCCCTGCAGTTCGCCGACGACGGCCTGGACACGGCTGCCGCGCATACCGACGCAGGCGCCGACCGGATCGATCGAGCTGTCACGCGAGATGACGGCGATCTTGGCGCGAGAGCCCGGGTCGCGAGCGACCGACTTGATCTCGATGATGCCGTCATAGATCTCCGGCACTTCCATGGTGAAGAGCTTGGCCATGAACTGCGGATGGGTACGCGACAGGAAGATCTGCGGGCCGCGCTGCTCGCGGCGCACATCGTAGACATAGGCGCGAACGCGGTCGCCATACTTGTAGTTTTCGCGCGGGATCAGTTCGTCACGGCGGATGATGGCTTCGCCACGGCCGAGATCGACGATGACATTGCCATACTCGACGCGCTTGACGGTGCCGTTGACGATCTCGCCGATGCGGTCCTTGTATTCGTCGTACTGACGGTCACGCTCTGCCTCGCGCACCTTCTGCACGATGACCTGCTTGGCCGACTGGGCGGCGATGCGGCCGAAATCCATCGGCGGCAGCTGTTCGGCGATGAAATCGCCGAGCTGGGCGTCGGGATTGCGCTCGCGGGCCGAAGAAATGGCGATCTGCGTGGCATAGTCGTCGACCTTTTCGACCACTTCCATCAGCCGCTGCAGCTTCATCTCGCCGGTGTTCGGGTTGATGTCGGCGCGGATGTTGGTCTCCTGGCCATAACGCGAACGCGCCGCCTTCTGGATCGCATCGGCCATGGCGGCGATAACGATCGACTTGTCGATCGACTTTTCACGCGCGACCGCGTCGGCAATCTGCAGCAGTTCAAGTCTGTTGGCGCTTACAACCATCTTATTTCTCCCGAGCTTGTTGCCGAGCTTTTACGCCCCGCCGCTCAATCATAGTTCCTGTTAGATTTCATCTTCCGCGCCGCCTTCAACACCCTCGGGTGCGTCATCAGGCTCACCGCGGCGTTTCTTGGCTTCCTTGCGTTCCCGGTTGTCCTTCGACAACGCCTCACGGATGAGGTCGTCGGTAAGGATCAGCCGCACATCGGCGATCGCGTCATAGGGAACGCGCACCGTCGGCTCCTCGCCATAGGCTGCCTTGTCGCGCTCGATCAGCACATCGTTCTCGCCGGCCTCGGCAATCTTGCCCTTGAAGCGCTTGCGATCCGCGACGATGACCGACGTTTCCATCTTCACCAGATGACCGGTCCAGGTGACGAAATCCGATTTGCGCACCAACGGCCGGTCGATACCGGGCGAAGAGACTTCGAGATGATAGGCCTTTTCGATCGGATCATCGACATCGAGCGCCGGCGACACCGCGCGGCTGACCTCTTCGCAATCCTCGACGGTCATGGTGCCGTCCTCGCGCTCGGCCATAATCTGCAGCGTCAGCCCGTTCTGGCCGGACAGATGTACGCGCACGAGGCGAAAGCCGATGCCGCGCAGCACCGGTTGGACGATCAGCGCAATGCGCGCATCGATGCCGCTTTCGCGGATGATGCGGTCGTCACCTTCGCTTGCCGTTGCAGTCATCAATTACCTGTCGTTCGTTTCGAACCTATCGGCAGGTAATAAAAAAGAGCGGGACCGGGTGGACCCACTCTTCGTCATACCGACCAAGAATTTGAGGCTGATATAAACGAACACGGCCCGTGTTTCAAGCCCGGCGTGGCAAACCGACGAGGTATCACGCCGCCGCGCCAGCGTTGCGTCAGACGCATGGCCTCCATGCAGCCTCACCTCTGTGAGCTTTGACGCCGCATCCCCATTTGTAGTGCATCACAAAAAATTAAAGAGATTTCGCAGACGCGAAAGGGCATGACCATGAGCAACCGTAAGATTTTTTCCGCCATAGGCGATCTGTTCACGACGTTCGGCAGCGCGGTGGCCGCATCGCGCGCCGTGGAAGCCGGCCGCAAGCCGCGCGCTGACGACCCGCGCAAGCTTGGCATGGATCCGGCTGTCTTCAACCGGATCGGTCGTTTTTGAAAATCCGGCGGGATGCGCCGTGATACTTATTTCCTGATAAAAGTCAGATAGGCCGGCGGCCGGCCCTCGCGAATGGCCTTCGCCTCGTAACGCGTGCCTGGCCAACCATCGTAAGGGCGATGCCAATCCGCCGCTTCCGCTGCCTGCCATGCGAAGGCGCCATGCGTCCGGCAATGAAGCAAGGTCCAGTTGACATACGTATCGATGTCTGACGCGAAGCGGAATTTTGAACCCGGTTTCAGGACGCGGGCGAAACGGTCAAGGTTGACCGGGCTGACGAAACGCCGCTTCCAATGCTTCTTCTTCGGCCAGGGATCGGGATAGAGAAGGTCTATGCCATCGAGCGAGGCCGGGGGTAACCAGTCGAGCAGCCGGGTGGCATCGTCGTCGTAAACCCTGAGATTGGCCAGCGGCCTCGCCCGCACCGCCATCATCATCTTGGCCATGCCGTTGACGAAGGGCTCCACACCGATGAAGCCGACCGTCGGCGTCTCGATTGCGCGATGCAGAAGATGCTCGCCGCCGCCAAAGCCGATTTCGAGCCGAACCGCCGAAATGTCAGCCTCAAACAGAGTGCGCAGATCCGACGGCGCTTCGGCCGTCAGATCGAGCCGGTAGGCGCCAAGCCCGCTTTCCAGGGCCGCCGCCTGCTGCGGGCGAACGGGCTTGCCGCGTCGGCGACCGAAGAAGGCTTCGGTCGCGCGGCTTGGCCTGTTTTCAGGGCTCATCTGGTTGGCGCGGGGTCTGTCGCGGCTCAGGCCGCGACAGCATCCTTGAGCGCCTTGGCGAGATCGGTCTTCTCCCAGGAGAAAGACCCGTCGCGGCCGGCCTTGCGGCCGAAATGACCGTAAGACGACGTCTTGGCGTAGATCGGCTTGTTGAGGTCGAGATGCCGGCGGATGCCGGATGGCGACAGGTCCATCACGCTGCGCAGCGCTTCCTCGAGCTTTGCCTCGTCGACCTTGCCGGTACCGTGCAGGTCGACATAGACCGACAGCGGCTGGGCGACGCCGATGGCGTAGGAGAGCTGGATGGTGCAGCGGTCGGCAAGCTTCGCCGCCACGACATTCTTGGCCAGGTAGCGCGCCGCATAGGCGGCCGAACGGTCGACCTTGGTGGTATCCTTGCCGGAGAACGCGCCGCCGCCATGCGGTGCCGCACCGCCATAGGTGTCGACGATGATCTTGCGGCCGGTGAGGCCGGCATCACCGTCCGGGCCGCCGATGACGAACTTGCCGGTCGGGTTGATGTACCACATGCAATCGTCGGCAATCTTGAGATCACCAAGCGCCTCGCGGATATAGGGTTCAACGACCTTGCGGACTTTCTTGGAATCCCAAGTCGCGTCGAGATGCTGTGTCGACAGCACGATCTGCGTTGCCTCGGCGGCCTTGCCGTCGATGTAGCGGACGGTGACCTGGCTCTTGGCGTCCGGTCCGAGCTTGCCGGCCTCGCCGTTGTTTTCGTGACGGGCGGCGGCCAGCAGTTCGAGGATCTTGTGGCTGTAGTAGATCGGCGCCGGCATCAGGTCCGGCGTCTCGCGGCAGGCATAGCCGAACATGATGCCCTGGTCGCCGGCACCTTCCTCGCCCTGGCGGTCGGCGGCGTTGTCGACGCCCTGGCCGATGTCCGGCGACTGGCCGTGCAGGAGAACCTCGATCTTGGCTGTCTTCCAGTGGAAGCCGGCCTGCTCGTAGCCGATCTCGCGGATCGCCTTGCGGGCGACGGATTTGAACTTCGCCGGATTCACGACCGGGTGACCCGCCGCGTCCTTGAGGATATTGCCGGCCTTGTCCTTCTTCAGCAGCGTCTCGGGGACGCGCACTTCGCCGGCGATGACGACACGGTTGGTGGTCGCCAGCGTCTCGCAGGCGACACGCACTTTCCATGGGTCCATGCCGGTCTTCTTGGCTTCACGGTAAACCAGATCGACAATTTCGTCGGAGATCCGGTCACAGACTTTGTCGGGATGACCCTCGGCAACGGACTCCGAGGTAAAGAAGTAATTCTGCCGCGTCACGGGTGTCCCCTCTTGAAAAACGATCGGCAGGCTGCCGATTTTGGCGCGCCACGTGTTAGCGGGGCAAAGCGCCGCTCGTCAAGCGTTGCCGCCGTTCTGGCACGACTGTCGATATCAATATCTTGTGCCACCGGCGGCGGATGCCGCCGGTGGCAGGCGCATTGAGCGTCAGTCGAGGTCGTCCGCGGCGAGCGACTTCACCAGATCGATGATCCTGCGCCGTACCTTGACGTCGGCGATCTTGACGAAGGCCCGGTTGAGCTGAAGGCCTTCGGGACTGCCGCAGAATTCCACGGCGAAAGCCATCGACGCATCCTCGGCAAAGCCACGATTGGCCGCGGACTCCTGACCCGGCGCATCCTCGAAAAAGAAGGCGACAGGCACGCCGAGTATGGAGGCAATCGCCTGCAGGCGGCTGGCGCCGACGCGGTTGGTGCCCTTTTCATATTTCTGGATCTGCTGAAATGTGATGCCGAGATTCTCGCCCAGCTTTTCCTGGCTCATTCCGAGCATGTTGCGCCGGAGCCGGACGCGACTTCCAACGTGGATGTCGATGGGATTCGGTTTTTTCTTGTTTTCTTCTGTCATTTTTTCCTCGCCGAATTTTTTCGGCTTTGTGATTTTTTCCCACCCAAACAAAGCCGGGGGCGACTGCCCCAACAGAACGATCCACCGGCTTTGAGAAATTTTCAGGCAGTACAGTATGAGTTTCTAATGTGTCGACTGTCAATTCACCCGTAGCCTTTGCCTTACGTTCAACAGCGCCCCCACCACCGCAAACAGCAACATGATCAGCATTCCGTTAATGCGCCGCTGGCCCGGGGAAACGACCGTCTGTCCGGAAATCGGCACCTTCACATCGATGGCGCCGCGCGCGTCGATCGCCAGCGCATCGACGATGCGTCCGTGTGGATCGACGACGGCCGAAATGCCGTTGTTGGCAGCACGCAGCAAGGGCAATCCGTTCTCCACCGCGCGAATCTGGGCTTGTCTGAAGTGCTGATACGGTCCCGGCGTGTCCCCAAACCAGGCATCGTTGGTGACGTTCACAATAAGCTGCGCTGACGTAGCGTCAACTGCCACAAGATCCGGAAAGATCACCTCATAACAAATAAATGGCAGGGCTCGGATGCCGCCAGGCAGCGTGATGGCGTGCCGCTCGTTACCGGCTGCGAACGTCACCGGCCCAGCAACAAGCTGGGCGATGCCGAAACGGTTGAGCAGATCGGCGAAAGGCAGGTATTCGCCGAACGGCACCAGATGGACCTTATCGACGGCATCAGTGATTTCGCCCTTGTCGTCGATCGCCACCACGGAATTGTAATAACGGCTGTCGGCAGCCGCGGAGCCGCCTTCCTCGCGGACGACGCCGGCGATCAGCATCTGACCATCGGCCAGCATGTCGCCCAGCGCCGTCAGCGCATCCGGACGCTCGGTGAAGAGGAATGGCACCGAGGTTTCCGGCCAAAGAATCAGTTGTGGCTTACCGTGACCGGGGTCCGGCGCCTTGGCGGACAGGCCCAGCAAGGTGGCGAAGATACGGTCGCGCACCGAGGCGTCCCATTTTTCCGACAGGTCGACGGCAGGCTGGACGATGCGGACATCAAGGCTGCGCTGCGCCGGCTTTTCAGGAGCTGCAAGCCTGACATAGCCGAACCCGACATGGGCCACCGCAAGCAGGACGAACAGCGCCGCGCCCAGGCGAAGATGCCGGCGCGCCGCCAGCAGCGCGGGTAGCGAAAAAAGGAACACCGCAAGCGCATTCATACCGATCATGCCGGTCACCGAGACGCTCTGCATCAGCAGAGGCACGGGCATTGCCGCGTAACCGATCGCATTCCAGGGAAAACCGGTGAACAGGAAGCCGCGCAGCCACTCCGTCAGCCCGAAGCCGAAGGCCAGGGCGGCAATGCGGCCGATATCGCTGCTCCACAGCAGCCGGGCAACCATCGTTGCGAAGCCATAGAAAAAGGCGAGCGCGAAGGGAATACCGACCACGGCGAAGGGAAGCGCCCAGGCAAAATCATCGGCCTCGACCAGCAACGCCGAGCCGATCCACCAGAGACCGGCGAGGAAATAGCCGAAACCAAACCACCAGCCTACGGCGAAAGCCGGCCGCAGGCGCCGGAACAGGCTGCCGGAGGCTTCGCCGGTCGCGCCGTCAAGCAGCCAGACCAGCACCGGAAACGAGATGAAGCAGGCTGCGAAGAAATCATAGGGCGCCTGCCCAAGCACCGTCAGCGCTCCGGCAAGAAAGGCCACGAGCGCGCGCCGCCAACCCCAAAGCAGAATTATCCGGCCGGCAAGGCGCTCCATGCATACTTCCGAGTCGCGCGAATCAGGACGCAAGATTTATCAGGCCGCGGCCTGTGCTCCAAACGGCCGGTCAGCCGGGATGCCTCGACCGCCGTTCTAAAGCGCATCGCGTCGAAACGGAACCGTGCGACGCGCTTCAGGTCTTTGTTCTTATGCATGTCGTTCCCCCAAAACCGAGGTCACTTCTGGGCGACGCCCATTAACGGTGCCAGCCGTCGATGCGCAGGCCACTCAGCCGCTCGGCTTCTTCGCGGGAAACGGAACGGATGGGCTGGGTGAAGGTCCAGACATGCCCCTCGGGATCGCAGGCCCGATACTGGCGTTCGCCGTAGAACTGATCGGTCGGCTCCTGGATTATTTCGGCGCCGGCCGCGCGCGCCTGCTCGCAATGCCCATCCAGCCCGCCCACGAGCCTGACGTAGACCGACTGCGTGTTCTTGCCCGACACCGAAGCAGGGCTGGCGACATAATCGCTCCATTCGGAATCGACGATAATGTAGCAATCGCCGAAGCGCATCTCGGAGTGGACGAGCTTTCCCGCGGCATCGGTCACCACCATGCTGGGCTCGAAGCCGAAAGCCGCTTCGAGCCATGCCAGCGCTGCGCGAGGATCCCTGTAGAAGACGCCGGAACCCAGACTTGCGTGCCTGAACGGGTCGTCGATCGTCATCGAAGAGCCGAACCGCTCAGGCTTGTTCGGTGCGCGCCGTGGCCCGCCGGCGGCGCTCGCCCTTCTGGCTCTGCACGATGCGCACGCGCTTGACGCGGCGCGGATCCGCATCGAGCACATGGAACTCGAAGCCCGGAATGGCCTGTACCACCTCGCCACGCGTCGGCACGCGGCCGAGCGTGTTGAAGATCATGCCGCCGATGGTGTCGACATACTCGCCATGCTCGCCGGCGGCGAAGTCCTCGCCGATCATCTTGGCGACGTCGTCGATCTCGGCCTTGCCGTCGACGATGAACACGCCGTCACCGGCCTGGGTGATCATCGGCTCGTCATCGTCATGCTCGTCCTCGATGTCGCCGACGACCATCTCGACAATGTCCTCGAGCGACACAAGTCCGTCGGTGCCGCCATATTCATCTATGACCAGCGCCATCTGCGTGCGCGTCGTCTGCATGCGGCCCATCAGGTCGGAAGCAAGCATCGATGGCGGCACGAACAGAACCTGGCGGATCAGGTTGAGCTCGCCGATGGTGCGCGCGAGATCGACCTGGGCAAGATCGAGCTGCGTGGTGGCAGGCGTCTTCCTGGTCGTGCGGCCCTTCTTGACGCGCGCGAGCTTGGTGATGTGAGCCAGCACGTCGCGGATATGGACCATGCCGCGCGGGTCGTCGAGCGTCTCGGAATAGACCGGCATTCGGGAATGGCCGGATTGTTCGAAGGTGCCCAGCAGGTCGCCGAGCGTCGTGGCGATCTCGACCGCCTCGATGTCGGCGCGCGGCACCATGACGTCCTCGACGCGCACCTCGCGCAGGCGCAGGATGTTGTTGAGCATGGCGCGCTCGCCAGGCGAAAAGGATTCCGCATCGCTAGCCGTCTCGGCCAGCGCGCCGGCGATTTCCTCACGCAGGCTGGTGCCGTTGCGTTGCCTGAACAGGCCCAAAACGCGGTCGAACAGGGAGGGGCCGGCAGGCGAAGACTCGCTGGCAACGCTGCCGGTGTTGGCAACACCAGTGGTGACGGTACTCGGACTTGATCCCTCTTCCGACGTATCGGAAGCCTTGGGCGCACTGCCGGCGTCGGGGCGGGCGGCAGTTTCTGGTTTGTCGTTCATCGTCGTCCGGTCAATTGTCAGATGTAGTTACGCGTAGGGATCGGGAATGGCAAGCCTTGCAAGCGCCACGCGTTCGATGGCTTCCATCTCCTCGGCCTCGGCGTCGGTCTCGTGATCATAGCCGAGCAAATGCAGCAGGCCATGGATGACGAGATGGGTGATATGGTTCTCCAGGGGCTTGTCTTCCAGTGCCGCCTCGCGCGCCACTGTCTCGGCGGCAAGCACGATATCACCCAGCATGGGCGGCAGCGGGCCGCCGGGCACGGGCGGAAAAGCCGGGAAAGACAGGACGTTGGTGGGTTTGTCCTTGCCGCGCCAACCGGCATTGAGCGTACGGATATGGGCGTCGTCGGAAAAAACGACGCTGAGCTCGGAACGACCGGTCACGGCGGTCTCGGCGAAAGCAGCATCAACCGCTCGATCGACCAGCCGCGTCAGGCTTGCCTCATCGGGCCAGTCGCCCGCTTCGACCGATATATCGATGTCGACGGGCACCGAAGGGCTCCCGTCGCCGGATAAATTGTCCTCAGGCATGAAGCCGCATCGCTGAAATCAATTCTCCGCGCCGAGGCCGCGCGCCAGCTTGGCATCGCGGTCATAGGCCCTGACGATCTCCGCCACCAGCGGATGGCGAACGACGTCGACATCGTTGAAGCGCACGGTTACCGCGCCGGCTACACCATCAAGGACACGCAAGGCCTCGACCAGGCCCGATTTGGTGCTCGGAGGAAGGTCGATCTGGGTCGGGTCGCCGGTGACAATCATGCGCGAGTTCTCGCCAAGACGCGTCAGGAACATCTTCATCTGCATCGGCGTGGTGTTCTGTGCCTCGTCGAGGATAACAGCGGCATGCGCCAACGTGCGGCCGCGCATGAAGGCGAGCGGCGCGATTTCGATGACTTCAGCGGCAATGGCGCGCTCGACCTTGTCGGCCGGCATCATGTCGTAGAGCGCATCGTAGAGCGGCCGCAGATAAGGATCGACCTTCTCCTTCATGTCGCCGGGCAAGAAGCCCAGCCGCTCGCCGGCCTCGACGGCCGGCCGCGACAGAATGATGCGCTCGACCATGCCGCGCTCGAGCAGCATCGCCGCATGCGCCACCGCCAGATAGGTCTTGCCGGTGCCGGCAGGACCGATGCCGAATACCAGTTCAGACCGCTCGAGCGCCCGCATATAGGCGTCCTGGTTCAGCGAGCGCGCATAGATGGTCTTCTTGCGGGTGGCGATCTGGGCGGCGGAGACCTTGCCCTTGCGCTCCAGCGTCGGCAGCGTGAGCTGATCGTCGGCGGCGACCGCCATGCGCACGGCACCGTCGACATCGGACTGGCCGATATCGACGCCTTTCTGCAGAATCCCGTAGAGATTGTCCAAGGCACGGCGCGCCTGCTCGGCGGCAGAAGCGGACCCCTTGATGGTCAGCTGGTTGCCGCGCGAGCGGATATCGACGCCGAGCTTCTGCTCAAGCCGGGCGAGGTTCTCGTCGAACTGACCGTAAAGGGCGCTGGCAAGCTTGTTGTTGTCGAAAGTCAGAACGATGTGCGCCATGTCAGAAGCCCCAGATGCCGGTACCGGGGGCAGGTTCTTCAGCTCTGCTGCGCTCAACCGTCTCTCCTCATCTGCCGAGACCATCAGGCCAATTCGGCGAACAGGCTGTTGTAGCCCGTCTTCGTGATTCGCACCTGGATAATGTCACCGATTTCGCCGGCCTTTTCATCAACAATAACGGGCTGCAGCCAAGGTGAGCGGCCGACCTTCTGACCAGCCTGGCGGCCAGGCTTCTCGATCAGCGTGTCGATGGTGCTGCCGACAAGGCTCAAGCCGAAATCCTGCTGTTGTTTCAGGAGCAGTGCCTGGAGGCGCTGCAAGCGCTCGTCCTTGATGGTTTCGGGCACATGATCAGGCATGTCGGCGCCCGGCGTGCCCGGACGCGGCGAATATTTGAACGAGAAGGCCGAAGCGTAGTTCACCTGGCGCACCAGTTCCATGGTCGCCTCGAAATCGGCTTCCGTCTCGCCGGGGAACCCGACGATGAAGTCACCAGACAACGCGATATCGGGGCGCGCGGCGCGGATGCGATCGAGCAACGCCAGATAATCGCTGGCCGTGTGCCTGCGATTCATCGACTTCAGGATGCGGTCGGAGCCCGATTGCACCGGCAGATGCAGATAAGGCATCAGCGACGGCAGGTCGCGGTGGGCAGCGATCAGTTCGTCGTCCATGTCGCGCGGATGGCTGGTGGTGTAGCGCAGCCGGGCCAGGCCGGGGATTTCAGCCAGCCGGAACAGCAGCCGGCCAAGGCCCCACTCCTCGCCGTTCTCGCCCCGGCCGTGCCAGGCATTGACGTTCTGGCCAAGCAGCGTCACCTCGCGCACGCCGGCCTCGGCCAGGCGCTCGGCTTCAGCAACGATCTGCGCCACCGGCCGCGAGACTTCCGAGCCCCTGGTATAGGGCACGACGCAGAAGGTGCAGAACTTGTCGCAGCCTTCCTGCACAGTGAGGAAAGCGGTGACGCCGCGCTTGATCACCTCGGCGCGCTTGGGCTGCGGCAGGTGTTCGAACTTGTCCTCGATGGCGTAGTCGGTCTCGACGATCTTCTCGCCGCCGCGCACTCTCGCCAGCACGTCGGGCAGGCGGTGATAGGTCTGCGGCCCGATGACCAGGTCGACGGCCGGCGAACGCCTGATGATCTCCGCACCCTCGGCCTGCGCCACGCAGCCGGCGACGCCGATCAGCAGTTCGCGGCCGGCAATGGCGCGCTCCGCCTTCATGTCGCGGATGCGGCCGAGCTCGGAATAGACCTTTTCGGCCGCCTTCTCCCTGATATGGCAGGTGTTGAGCAGCACCAGATCGGCCTCGCCGATGGCATCGGTCGCGGTATAGCCGTCGGCGGCCAGCGCGTCGGTCATGCGCTGGGAGTCATAGACGTTCATCTGGCAGCCATAGGTCTTGATGAAGACCTTCTTCGCCGCCGTGGCGCGCACTGCCGGCTGTCCGGCCACGGAGCCGATGTCGTCGCTTTCAATCGTGTTCAAGTCCATCCGGCGGCTTCTAACGCCTTTCCGTGACAAAAAACAGACGATTCTCGGTGTGCGCCGCCAAGGCGCATGTCGGGGCTAGCGGCTCGAGCGCGGATCGGCGAGTGCCGCCTGCATCATCCCGCGCACCTGGCTTTCCATCAGCTTCGACGTTTCCTTTCGGTTCGAACCCTTCGCAAAGGCGATCGGTTCGCCGAAATGCACTTCGACGTCGAGCGCGCCTTCCGCCATCAGCACCTTGAGATGCGGCATCAGATCCTCGTCGCCGATCCAGGCCGCGATCGGCCGGTGCCGCCGGCCGAGCGGCACGCCATGCAGGCGCGTATAGGCGATCGCCACCGGCTGGATAAACACCTGCTCGGCCGCTCCCTCCGAAATCGCCATCGAGGCGGCGCCGAACAGCGTGCTCTTGAACGGCAGGATGACGTTGCCGTCACCGGTCGACCCCTCGGCGAACAGCACCATGGCGTCGCCCTTGGCCATGCGGCTGGCGATCTCGCTTGCCTGGTCGCCGGAGGAACGCTTGCGCTCGCGCTCGATGAAGACGGTGCGCTGCAGCTTGGACAGCATGCCGATCAGCGGCCAGCCTTCCATATCGGCCCTGGCGATGAACTTCACATCGGCAAAAGAGCCCAGCACCATGATGTCGGTCCAAGAGATGTGGTTCGAGGCAACCAGCAGCGGGCGCTTGGCCGACAGCGCCCCTTTGACATGGACGCGCATGCCAAGCGCCCTGAGCACAAGCCTGTGCCAGATCTTGAGGATGAAGGTTTCCGGCCACCAGCCGGTCTTCATCGACAGGATTTGCAGCGGCACCAGGACCAGCGAACCGGCGACGACAAGGCCCAGGGCCAGGAAAATCCTGATTTTTCCGATCATGCTGTCCTGGTCCTGCCATTACAGCGCCGCGCGTTCTCTCGGATGCGCAAAGGACGCCGTAATGCTTTAATCTCGGCGCATGATCCTTTCCGACAATCGGAACCGATTTTCGGGGTCATGCGGCGTCTGGCTAGCGAAGATCGCGGCGCATGACAAGCGCACCGGTCGGCCCGCGATCGGGCGACCTGTAATAGTCCGGGCGCTTGCCGACTTCGCGGAAGCCCAGCCGACGGTAGAGGGCGATCGCGGCGATGTTGGTCTCGTCGACCTCCAGGAACAGCGCTTCGGCGCGTTGCACATGCAGTTCGCGCAGCACAGCGTCCATCAACTGCCAGCCCAGTCCCTGGCGGCGATGGGATCGCGCCACCGCGACAGTCAGGATCTCGCCCTCGCCGGCGGCCAGCCGGGCCAGCACGAAGCCGACAGGCGGCTTGGCGCCCTGCCCGGTTTCGCGCGCGGCGTAGCCGAACACGGTGTCCTGCTCGAGCAAAGCGGCGAACTCGCCATCGGTCCACGGACGGACGAAATCCTCGCGATGCAGCAACGAGACCGCGGGGCTGTCGGTGATCCTGAGCGGCTCGAGCGCATAGTCCCGGCGCCGTGGCTGTAAGAAAGGTATGCGCATTAATTCTGTTGCCTTGAAAGAATAAATCCGGCTTGCGGCTTTGCATCGGCGCCGCGCAGGTAAAGTGGTTTCGGCCTTTCACCCTCGCCTTTGGCGGCGGCGAGGCGGGCGTATGTGACAATGTCGGTGGTGGCCGTCCGAGGCCCGATGTCGGAAACCCGACCCGCCGATGCGGCGATCTGCACCGCCGCGGTGCCGGCAAGCACCGCAAGGTTCTCCACCGCCAGGGCAGTGGCTTCCGGCAATGTGGTCACAGCTGGACCGTAAGTCAAAACTGACATTTCGTCGTAGAGCGCGGTATGGATTTCCTCGCGGCCGGCATCGAGCGCCGCCAGCACGGCACGCCCGGGAAATACCGCTGCCGCCTCGGCAGCCAATGCCTCGAGCGTTGTCACCCCGATCGCCGGTATTTTCAACGCCAGCGCCAGGCCGCGCGCGGTCGACACGCCGACGCGCAGGCCGGTGAAGGACCCTGGGCCGACAGAGACGGCAATGGCGCCAAGGCCGGGATAGTCGGTCGCGCCCGCCTTCAGCGCCTCGGCGATGACGGCCATCAGGTGCTCGGCATGGCCCTTGCCGAGATCGAGCACCGCGCGGCCAAGCTCCCGCCCGGCCGCCGCGTCGTAGACGCAGGCGGCGCAGAGGCTGGCGGCACAGTCGATGGCAAGCACTTTCATGAAACGAAACAACCGGTTCCGAAAAACAACTTCCCTGTGCCCGCCAAGGGGCGCCACCGCAAGCATAATTTGTTAAGCGGCTTCGCTTCGCCGCCTCGACGTCAAACCTGCTCGATGCGCAGCATGTGGTTGTCCCAGACATACTCCGGTTCCCACCGCGTCGCGCCGCTGCCCTCGATGATCTCGCCGGCGCCGGTGGTTGCCATGAAACCAGCCCCGTCCGGCGCCAGGCCACAAACCTCGACCAGCGCACTGGTCGAGACCACCCTGCCGCTCGCCACGTCGACCACGGCAAGTGAATTGCCTTGCGGTGACGAGACGGCGACGGTGCCCGCCAAGGGATTGGCGGCGACCGAGCCTATATAGTTGCGGAAGCCGGACAGCACGTCCGGCGACATGTCGAGCAACTGCAAATCCTTGCCGCGCGCGGCGCGGCCGACCAGCAGCGGACGGTCGGTGCCCGGCCCCCTATACTGACAGCCGAACCAGACGGTGCCGGCCTGGTCGGTGTCCATGTGGCGGATCGACAGTTGGTGCAGGGAAGCCGCCAATTCATGCTTCTCGATCAGGTCGCCCGTGACACGGTCGATCAGCACGTAGGACGGCTTCATGGTGGCGATGTTGAGTTCCGCGCGGCCATAGTCGGGATGGGTCTCGATGCCGCCATTGGCGACCGCGATCGCCCGGCCGTCGCCCAGCAACAGAAGCTCGTGCGGACCCATGCCGTAAGTCGGGAATTCACCGATGCGGCTGAACTTCGCCCGCGCATCGTAGATGCCGACGACGCCGGCAGCGTTGTCGAAGTCGTTCTCGGTGGCATAGAGCAGGGCGCCGTCGGGCGAGAACACACCATGGCCGAAGAAATGCCGGCCGGTGATGCTGGCGATGGTCAACGGGGCGTCGCGGCCGGTATGATCGAACACCACGGCGAAGGTGCCGGGCTGGCGGGCAAAGACGACTGAGCGCTTCGATACGGGATCGAAGGTGACGTCATGGCCGCGATCGGGCAGATCGATCGCATGCAGAACCTTGCCCGCCTCGGACAGGACGGCGGCGCCAAAACTGCCGTCGCGCTTGACGAAGGCGGTGGCGAAGACGGCGTCGGCAGCAAGTGTCCTTGCCCAGGCGGACGGCGCCATCGCAGCGGCAAAGCCGATGCCCGCGGCTCTCAGGAAATCCCGACGATCGATGAGGGTGGTTTTCAAGACATGGCCCTCCCCTGCACTGGCCGGCTCCAAGACATGGTAATTTCCAGGGATCGGAGCTGACGCTTGGCACTTGCAGATTCTTCGAATGATTCATCGCAGACGTTGGAAGTTGGCCGAAGCCTCCGGAACTTCGTCATCCTTGGGCGGAGCAGGAGCGTAGCTCCGTCGCGGAGACCCCAGGACGACGAAGCTATGGGCGTTTCGGCCAATATCAAGGTCATACTCAGTCTCCATCCAGCGACGAAAAGCCTGCGGTCAGGCCGAATTCGGCGGTCAGCCGGGTGCCGATCAGGGTCGACAGGCTGGAGGTGATCAGGGCGAAATGCTCGAGTTTTTCGCGCAGTGCCGGGTCCGCGAGCGTCTTGTCGATCGGACCCGGGACGGACTTCGCGGTGGCGACACCGTTGACCAGCTGGATATGGATCGACTCGGCCATCCAGCGCGTATCGGGCGGCAGCGCATCGCCAAGTTTGGAGGCCTGGAACAGCGCATCGATGCCTGCGAGATTTCCCGCCAGCGAATTGGTGGTGTTTTGCGAACGCCAGTAGATCGCCTGCTTGGGCTTGTCCGCCTCGGGCTTGCCGCCCAGAAAGCCCTTCAGACGGACATCCCTCACCATCTCCAGCTCGTTGATGAAGACACCGACCAGTTCGGTCACCGCTTCGTTGCCGTCGCGGTAGAGCGCGTTCTGCGGCCCGGGATTGGCCCAGAGTACGGCAAAACCGTCCGGCTTGTTCCAGGCTGCGCTGACCTCGCCGGCCATGGTTTCGATATTGCCGGCAACCGCCGCGCCATAGGCGCAGCGATAGGGATCATCCTTGCCCGTCAGTGCATCGGCGCCGTCGCCGAAAAGCACGAATTCCAGCGCGCCGAGCCCCTGCATGGCGACGCTCTTGCCGGCAAGCTGTGCCGGATCGGCGGCGGCCGGATCCTTGTCCGACAAGGCCGCCTGCACCTGTTTGAGACCGATGCTCTTGCGGTCCGGCCAGAACAGCATGCGCTCCAGACGGTTGTTCTCCTTGATCGGTCCAAAACCGATGATCTCGGCCGATGACCAGGCATGGACCGTGGCGGAAAACTCGGTGCGCGCCGCGTCGAGCTCGCCTTGCGAAGGCGCCTCGCAGAGCTTGTGCATCGCCTTCGTCAAGGTTTCGGCATGCTGGTGCAAATCGGCATAGGCCGGGCGGACGAAGCCGTCGATCGCCCGCTGGATGATGTCGGAGGCTTTCACCGCCGCCGATGCGGGGAAGGTACCCAGCAGGGCCAGCGGAAGAGCGAGAACCAGTGCGGAACGCTTCAGCATCAGAGTGACTCCAGGAATTTGACCAGTGCATCGCGCTCGGCCGCATTGGCGGCGGCAAAGCGGTCGCGCGCCTTCTGCGCCTCGCCACCATGCCACAGGATCGCCTCGGTCAGGCTGCGCGCGCGCCCATCGTGCAGAAAGAAGGAATTGCCGTTGACGGTCTCGGTGAGGCCGATACCCCACAGCGGCGGGGTGCGCCATTCACTGCCCGTCGCATCGCCTACCGGCTGGCCGTCAGCCAGGCCGGGACCCATGTCGTGCAGCAGGAAGTCGGAATAGGGCCAGATCAGCTGGAAGGCCTGCGCCTTGTTGGGTGCATCGCGACGGGTGACGAATTTCGGCGTGTGGCAGGAAACGCAGCCCATCTCGTAGAAGACCTTCTTGCCGGCGAGCACATCAGGCGCAGCGAGATCGCGGCGTGCGGGCACGGCCAGGTTCTGCGAATAGAAGGTGACGAGATCCATCACCGGCGTCGGCGCCTCGACCGGACCGAGGCGCGCCTGCACGCCATTCGGCATTGCGAGGCATTCCGACTGCGCGGCGGTGCAATCGCCCCAATGTCTTGGTTCTTCCGGCGTCGAGATGCCGATATCGCCGGCAAAGGCATCCGCGGCCTGCTGCCGGATCGATGCGGTCTGCGCCTTCCAGCCGAAACGGCCAAGCGTCAACTCGCCGCTCAGACCGTCGAGCACGATGTTGGGCCTGCCGGAAATGCCGTCATTGTCGCGGTCGTCCGGATCGGCGTGGGCCAGAATGTCCGCCGGCGCGATCTGCTCGATCAAACCAAGGCCGATCATCGGCGGCGTCAGGCGCGGCGACAGCGTGGTATGCGGATCGAGCGGCCCATAGGCGAGATCAGTGACGGAATAGCTGGGCTTGCGCAGGGAAACCACGGCGCCATCCGTCAGCTCCACCTTACGTTCCTGATAGTCGACGCGCATCCGGCCTTCGCCGCGCAGGCCGGGCACCGCCAGCTCCTGCAACTGCGTGCCATAGACCGGGTCGGGAAAATTGAGCAGTTGGCGGTTGGCGATCGCCGCTTTTTCCTCGGCGCTGCCGGCGTCCCGCGCCAGGCGCAGGAACATCGAGGTGGTGCCGGTATCGCCTTGCGGCGGACGGCCGCGGCCGTCCTTCAGATGGCAGTTCTGGCAGGCCCGCTCGTTGAACAGCGGACCAAGCCCGTCCGACGCCTGCGTCGAGGATGGCGACGAGACCCAGTTCTTGCGGAACAAGGCGTTGCCGAGCTTGAAAGTGCCCTCTTCCTCGAAGGTGATGTTGGCCGAGGATTGCGAGAAGGCGTCGCGGCTGACGTCCTTCTCGGACGTGCCGGCGCCGCCTTGCATCAGCTCGAACGGCTCGGGTTTGGAGAAATCCGTGGTCGGCCTGGTGACGGCGGTGACACGCGCCTGATCCCGGGCATTGAGGTCGCCGCGCGTGGTGGCAAGGCTGGCTGGCTGAAGGTCACCCGCAATCGCGGACGATGTCAGCGCCAGGACAAGAATTGTACAGCGCCGACCAGCCGGTCCGGCTGGCCTTTTCAGGAGGAGCGGCGAGCCGGCGGCCCGCCGCGAGCGGCGCAGGAATTCTAAGGGGCGCCGCATTCCCGCATGCCTTTACTCCGCCTCGTTGGCCGAGTCGGCGTTGAGCTGGCCGTACTTCTCCTCGCCGATCGAGGCGAGCAGGTCGAGCTGCGTCTCGAGAAAGTCGATGTGACCTTCCTCGTCGGCCAGCAGATCCTCGAACAGTTTCATCGTCACGTAATCGCCCACCTCGTGGCAGATCTCGCGCGAACGCTTGTAGGCAGTGCGCGCGTCATATTCACCGGCAAGGTCGGATTCGAGCACTTCCTTGACGTTCTGCCCGATGCGCAACGGCGCCACGGACTGCAGGTTCGGATGGCCTTCAAGGAAGATGATGCGCGCGATGAGCTTGTCGGCGTGGTGCATCTCCTCGATAGATTCGGCCCGCTCCTTCTTTGCCAGCTTGGTGTATCCCCAATCCTCCAGCAGACGGAAATGCAGCCAATATTGGTTGACGGCTCCAAGCTCCAGAAAAAGAGCCTCGTTAAGCCGCTCGATGATCTGACTTTCGCCCTTCATGGGTTCTGCTCCCGTATTGGATGCGCAGGCCTCTGACGCGATCCAGATGTGAAACGACATCCACGCCGCTCGCCTCCGAGCGGGCATGGTAATTTTCGGTGACCCGAATGATCGTTTCCACCACATTTGGGAAGCAGCCGCAACAGCGACCGCGCTTTTGCATCGAGTGATAGATCTTTGCCGGCACGATAAGTTGCCAAGGGTCCTGGTCCAGCAGCCCGATGATCGTCTGCTCGATCTCTCTCTCCGTGATGATGTTGCAATGGCAGATCAGCATTTATAGTGCTCGGATGGCTGACGGCGCCTTCCGCGCCGTGTGGCTTGATTGGTCCTGGAGCCCATTCCGGAGCCAATTGTCAGGCTCCGGAACCGCGCACCAGGTTCGGTCTTACTTGAACACCTTGTCGGGCGCGTCGAGGCTGTCGGAGCCTTCGAAGGCGATGGCGTTGAGTTTCAGCGAGCCAACGGCACGTTCGATCGACTTGGTCTGGTCGACCAACGCGTCGATCGCCGCCTGCACGGTGGCGTTGCCTTCCTTGTTTCCTTCAGCGATCTGCTGGTCATAGGCCTCACCGGCCTCGGCCCGCGCCTTGATCGCCTCCATCTTGGCGACGGTGACATCGAGCTTGTCGGACAGCTCCTTGTCGATCGCCGGATCGGCTGCCTTGACCATGTCATGCACCGAAGGCCCCGAAACGACGGTGCCGTCGAGCCTGGTATAGCTGGCGAGGTAGGCGGCACGGATGCCGATCGCGTCATAGAGATGCGAGTTGTAGGTGCTGTCGGAGAAGCAGTCATGCTCCTCTTCCGGGTCGTGCAGCAACAGGCCGAGCTTCATGCGCTCGCCGGCCAGTTCACCATAGGACAGCGAGCCCATGCCGGTGAAGATGACCGAGATCGCGGTGTTCGGCTCGCCATCGACCAGGTTCTTGCGCGCCGCGCCGTCTTCCTTCCAGTTGCCGACCATCTCCTGCAGGTCCGAAACCAGAAGCGTGCTGGCCGACTTCAGATATTCTGCACGGCGGTCGCAATTGCCGCCGGTGCAGTTCTTGAGGTCGTAGTCGGTGTAGGGGCGCTCGCCGGCGCCCGGGCCGGTACCGTGCAGATCCTGGCCCCAGAGCAGGAATTCGATGGCGTGATAGCCGGTGGCGACATTGGCCTCGATGCCGCCGGCCTCCTGCAGCGTGCCGGAGAGGAATTCCGGCGAAAGCTTCGAGGCATCGACCTTCTTGCCGTTGATCTCGATTTCCCTGTTGGCGATGACATTGGCGGTATAGAGCGAATTCGCATCCGATTCGGTGCCGTAGCTCTTGGCGACATAGTCGATCAGGCCTTCGTCCAACGGCCAGGAATTCACCTTGCCCTCCCAATCGTCGACGAGCTTGTTGCCGAAGCGGTAGACCTCGGTCTGCTGGTAAGGCACGCGCGATGCCTTCCAGGCGTCGCGAGCGGCCTTGAGCGTGTCCGCGGACGGATTGGCAAGCAGCGCGTCGACCGCCTTGTCGAGGGCCTGGGCCGCGGTCAGCGAATCCTCATATTTGGCAAGCGCGATGTCGGAATAGGTGTTGATGACCGCTTTCGCATCGGTTTCGGCCTTGGCCGGCAGCACAAACACCGCCGCCGTCAGCAGTGCCGTGGCGCCAATCGCCGCAAGCCTGCCGCCATATCGTGCTGTCATTATCGCTCTCCAGTTTTTTGGAAATTGTATAAACGGCGCGTGCGGCGGCCGGCGCCATGCCATGTTGACGCCATGGGGCGCAAGACTTGCCACGCGATCGCGCGGTTCAGGGAAGAAAGACACCTAAATGCCTCCAATCGAACGGGTTCAAGGCCCAGACATCAAAGGGATGCGCTAACGCGCAGGCTTCCATAAAGCTTCGACGCCCATGGAAGTCAATGAAAATCGTCTGGAAAAGCCAATTGAAACAATAGTTTAGAATTATTCTAAACTACGAAGGTCAACTTTATGTCTCGACTGTACCGGCTTTGCCGCCGAACTGTACGATTGACAGCCGTCATCCCGGGTGCGACCCGCAAACGCTCTCTTGCGGCGGCGCCAGACAATTGCCACTTGGCGAGACGCCCTAGGATCGAATCGGGATCGGAATGCGATGAAGAACGGTGTGGTCATTGTTGGTGCGGGTCACGCGGGCGTGCAGGCGGCCGCCAGTCTGCGCGAGGACGGCTATGACGGGCCGGTGATCCTCGTCGGCGACGAGAAGGAGTTGCCTTACCACAAGCCGCCGCTGTCGAAGACCTTCATCAAGGATGCCGAGGCCAAGCCGCAACCCTTGCGTGGCGATGCCTTTTATACCGGCAACGCGATCGACTACCGGCCGGGTGTCCGGATCGAGCGTATCGATGCCGGCCGCCACAGCCTGGAAATATCAGGCGGCGGCGAACTTGCCTTCGACCATCTGATCCTGGCGACCGGGTCGCGCCCACGCGTCCTGCCGCTGCCGGGCTCGGACCTGTCGGGCGTCTTGTCGTTGCGCTCGCTGGCCGACGCACGGCTGATCCGGGAGCTCAGCGCGAGCAGCGAGGATGTCGTCATCCTCGGCGGCGGTTTTATCGGGCTGGAGATCGCCGCGACGCTGCGCGCGGCCGGCCGCACGGTGACTGTGGTGGAAGCGGTCGACCGGCTGCTTGGCCGTGCGGTGGCGCCCGTGGTGGCCAGCCATGTCCGCCAGCGGCTGGAGGCGAGCGGCGTGCGCATCCTGACCGGCACCTCGATTTCAAGGCTCGAAGGCGAAAACGGCCATGTCGTGGCCGCGATCACCTCGTCGGGCGAAAGGCTGCCAGCACGCATGGTCATCGTCGGCATCGGCGCCGTGCCCAATGTCGAGCTGGCACAGGAAGCCGGCCTTGCCATCGCCAACGGCATCCGCGTCGACCACCAGATGCGCAGTTCGGCGCCGGAAATCCTGGCCATCGGCGACGCCGCCTCCTACCGGCACTGGTTCACCGGCGGCGACGTGCGGCTGGAATCGGTGCAGAACGCCACCGACCAGGCGCGGCTCGCGGCCCGCACGATCACCGGTCACGCGGACGCCTATTCCGCGGTACCATGGTTCTGGTCCGATATTGGCGACATGAAGCTGCAGATGGTCGGGCTGACCGCCGGCGGCGACAGCCACGTCGTGCTGGGCGACCTGCCCGACAACAAGTTTTCCATCTATCACTATGCGGGTGACCGGCTGCTCGGCATCGAATCCGTCAACCGCCCCGGCGACCACATGCTTGGCCGCAAGATGCTCGGTGCCGGCTTCTCGCCGACGCCGGAAACGGTTGCGGCTGGACCGGATGGGCTGAAGGCGGCGCTGGCCGCGTTTCAGCAGGATGAGCCGGCAAGGGCTGCGGGCTAGCTGGCATTCTATCCCTAAGGCGGGAAAATCCCGATCTGGAGCGCCAGCGCCGCCCCTCATCCGCCTACCGGCACCTTCTCCCCGTATAGGGACGGGGAGAAGGGAAGCGCTTCAGTTCAGGCAGCGCAGACTTCGCGGATCGAGCTTTCCAGGATGTCGAGCGCCTCGTTCATGACCTCGTCCTGGATGGTGATCGGTGCCAGGAAACGGATGACGTTGCCGTAGACGCCGCAGGTCAGCAGGATCAGGCCCTTGTCCAGTGCCTTCAGCCGGATGGCGTTGGCGATCTCTGCCGAGGGCAGGCCCTTCTTGACGTCGTTGAACTCGACCGCGTTCATGAAGCCGAGGCCCCTGATATCGACGATCTCGGGCACGTCGTCGCGGATCGACTGCAGGCGCTGCTTCAGCCGCGCGCCAAGCGTGTTGGCGCGGTCGCACAGCTTTTCGTCCTCGATCACGTCAAGCACGGCGTGTGCCGCGGCGACGCCGATCGGGCTGCCGCCATAGGTGCCGCCGAGGCCGCCCGGGCCAGGCGCGTCCATGATCTCGGCGCGGCCGGTCACCGCCGACAGCGGGAAGCCGCCGGCAAGACTCTTGGCCATGGTGGTGATGTCGGCCGCGACCTCATGATGATCCATCGCAAACATCTTGCCGGTGCGGGCGAAGCCCGTCTGCACCTCGTCGGCGATCAGCAGCATGCCGTGCTGGTCGCAGAGCTTGCGCAGCGCGGTCAGGAGTTCGCGCGGCGCGTCGTAGAAGCCGCCCTCACCCTGGACAGGCTCGATGATGAGCGCGGCGACGCGGGCCGGATCGACATCGGCCTTGAACAGCTTGTCGAGCGCGGCAAGCGAATCGGCGACCGAGACACCATGCAGCGCCACGGGGAACGGCACGTGGTAGACGTCGCCCGGCATGGCGCCGAAGCCGACCTTGTAGGGAACAACCTTGCCGGTCAGCGCCATGCCCATGAAGGTGCGGCCGTGGAAGCCACCGCCAAAGGCGATGACGGCCTGGCGGCCGGTGGCGTTGCGGGCGATCTTGATGGCATTTTCGACCGCCTCGGCGCCGGTGGTGACGAAAATGGTCTTCTTCTCGAACTTGCCGGGCAGCATGGCGTTCAGCCGCTCGGCCAGCCTGACATAGCTCTCATACGGCACGACCTGGTGGCAGGTGTGGGTGAAACGGTCGAGCTGCGCCTTGACCGCCTCGATCACCCTGGGGTGGCGGTGGCCGGTGTTGACGACGGCGATGCCGGACGAGAAGTCGATGTAGCGGCGGCCCTCGACATCCCAGATCTCCGAGTTTTCAGCCCGGTCGGCGTAGATTTGCGTGGTCATGCCGACGCCGCGCGAGATCGACTGGTTCTTGCGTTCGGAAATGGCTGAATTCTTCATGATATCCCTCATCGGGCCGGCGCCCGTCCTCGTTGATCAGATGTCTTCTGACCTTATTTCATGTTTTCCTCAAGTCGGCACCAGCGGATGGCGATTGGGCCTGCCACGAGCGTATCTCCGCCCTTAACCAGTCGGGCGATACAGGTACGAGAACGGTTTCCTTTTTCGGGGGATCGATTATCCTCCGCATATCGGCGAGGCATTGCTGTCAGCGAGTGGCCCGCGGCTGGGGGAGCCCATGAGCAGGAACGCGACATCGTCCGTCTCGCCGCCATCCGTCAAAACCTCCAGCCTTTTGTCCTTTTCCTCGGCAGTGTGCGTCTGCGCAGCCGCCCTGCTGCTGGCCGGTTGCCAGAAGCAGGAAGCGGCGGCCAGGAAACTGCCGGTCATGGTGCGCGCGGAAACGGTGGCGATGGCCGACTACGCACCGAGGACCTCGCTGACCGGGGTGATCGCGGCGCGCACGCTGAACAATCTGTCGTTTCGGGTCGGCGGCCGCGTCGCCGAGCGGTTTGTCGATGTCGGCCAGCATGTCGACCAGGGCGCGGTGCTGGCCCGCATCGATCCGCAGGAACAGGAATCCGATCTGCGCTCCGCACAAGCCGATCTCGATGCGGCGCAGGCGCAGCTGACCCAGTCCGCCGCCGCCTTCCAGCGGCAGAAGACGCTGCTTGCCCAGGGCTTCACCACCAGGCGCGACTATGACGCCGCCGACCAGGCGATGAAGGTGGCGCAAGGCAGTGTCGATGCCGCGCAGAGCGCATTCGCCAATGCCCAGCAAAACCTGTCCTTCACCGAGCTCAAGGCGGGCGCCCCCGGCGTCATCACCGCCCGCCAGGTCGAAACCGGCCAGGTGGTGCAAGCGGCGCAAACCGTCTTTACCGTCGCCGAGGACGGTGACCGTGACGCCGTGTTCAACGTGCAGGAGACGCTGGTCGCCAGGACGCCGGCCTCGCCGGCGGTGACGATCACGCTGCTGGCCGATCCGCAGGTCCGGGCAACTGGCAAGGTGCGCGAAATCTCGCCGGTGGTGGACCAGGCCTCCGGTTCGATCCGGGTCAGGGTCGGCATTGCCGACACGCCCGCCGGCATGCCGCTGGGGGCGGCCGTGATCGGCTCGGTCGGCGCCAAACCGACGAAGGCGATCCTGTTGCCCTGGCAGGCACTGACGTCCAGTGCCGGCAGACCGGCCGTCTGGATTGTCGACCCAGCGACCAAGGCAGTGTCGACGACGCCGATCGAGGTGCTGGCCTTCGATTCGGGCACGGTCGTCGTCGCCAGCGGTCTGAACGAAGGCCAGAGTGTCGTTACCGCGGGCGGGCAGTTACTCAGTCCCGGCCAGACGGTGGAGATATCGGGGGCGGGCCAATGAACCGGCTGCCACGAATCGTGCTTGGCCTGTTCGCGCTTGGCGCGCTTGGCGCCTGCTCGAAATCCGAAGAAAAGCCGACGGAAATCATCCGGCCCGTGCTTTCGGTGGTGGTCGAGCCGCGCACGACCGAGACCTTCGGCTTCGCCGGCTCGGTCGAGCCGCAGGTCAGCGCCGACCTTGCCTTCCGCCTGCTTGGCCGGGTCGTCTCGCGCGACGTCAAGGTCGGCGACATCGTCACCAAGGGCACCACGATCGCCGCGCTCGACCCGACCGCGCTGGAGCTGGCGGTGCAAGCGGCCAAGGCAGAGCTCTCCAATGCCGAGGCACAGTTCGCCAACGCCGCGGCGAGCGAGGAGCGCCAGCGCCAGCTGCTGGCGTCGGCCAACGCGTCGCAGGCCGTCTTCGATGCCGCGCAGCAGGCGCGCAAGGCCGCGGAAGCCAGCGTCGAGCGGGCCAGGGCCTCGCTGGCCAAATCGCAGGAACAGCTAGGCTATGCCAGGCTGTTCTCCGACTTCGACGGCGTCGTCACCGCGGTCGGCGCCGAGGTCGGGCAAACGGTCTCGGCGGGCCAGACAGTCGTCACCGTGGCGCGCTCCGACCTGCGCGAAGCGGTGGTCGACATTCCCGACCAGCTGATCGGCGATCTCACCGCCGGCACGCCGTTCCAGGTCATCCTGCAATCGCTGCCGACGATCCAGACCGAGGCCAAGCTGCGCGAGATCGCGCCACAGGCGGAGGGCTCGACGCGCACCCGGCGCGTGCGGCTGACGCTCACCGATCCGCCGCAGGCCTTCAGGCTCGGCTCGACGGTAACGGCAACCCGCGTGACCAAGGTGGCGCCGACGATCGAACTGCCCATGTCGGCGCTGCTCGAAAAGAACGGTTCCGACAAAGTGTGGATCGTCGATCCGCAGACGTCGAGCGTGAGTACGCGCGACATCAAGATCGCTTCCAGGAATGGCGGCACCTTCACTGTGGCCGAGGGACTTGAGGCCGGCATGCGCGTGGTCACCGCCGGTGTCCATAGCCTTAGCCAAGGCCAGAAGGTTAGAGTGCCGGAGGGCGGCGTCTGATGAAGGGCTTCAATCTCTCCGACTGGGCGCTCAGCCACCGCTCCATGGTCTGGTATTTCATGCTGGTCTTCGTGGTGGCCGGCATATTCTCCTACCTCAATCTCGGCCGTGAGGAAGACCCCAACTTCACCATCAAGACGATGATCATCCAGGCCAACTGGCCGGGCGCGTCGGTCAAGGAGACGGTGCAGCAGGTGACCGACCGCATCGAGAAGAAGCTCGAGGAGCTCGACAGCCTCGACTTCACCAGATCCGTCACCACCGCCGGCCAGACCGTCATCTTCGTCAACCTGAAGGACACCACCAGGGCGCGCGATGTCGTGCCGAACTGGCTTCAGGTGCGCAACATGGTCAACGATATCAAGGCGCAGTTTCCGCAAGGCGTGCAGGGGCCGTTCTTCAACGACCGCTTCGGCGATGTCTACGGCAACATCTACGCCTTCACATCGGACGGGCTGACACCGCGCCAGTTGCGCGACTATGTCGAGGACGTCCGCACAAGAATCCTGACCGTGCCCAATGCCGGCAAGGTCGATCTCGTGGGCGCGCAGGACGAAGCCATATATCTCGAATTCTCGACGCGCCAGATCGCGGCCCTTGGCCTCAACCAGCAGGCGATTGTCGCCAGCCTGCAGGCGCAGAACGCGATAACGCCGTCCGGCGTCATCCAGTCCGGACCGGAGCGCATCAGCGTGCGCGTCGGCGGCCAGTTCACGTCCGAAGAGAGCCTGCGTGCCATCAATCTGCGCGTCAACGACCGCTTCTTCCGGCTGAGCGACGTGGCGACGATCACACGTGGCTATGTCGATCCGCCGACGGCGCTGTTCCGTTTCAACGGCCAGGACGCCATCGCGCTCGCCATCGGCATGAAGCCCAACGCCAATCTGCTCGAATTCGGCGCGGCGCTGCACAGAGAGATGGACAAGGTGCTGGCCGACCTGCCGGTCGGCGTCGGCGTGCATCTGGTCGCCGACCAGCCGGTGATCGTCGAGGAGGCGGTCTCGGGCTTCACCCGCGCGCTGTTCGAGGCGGTGGCCATCGTGCTTGCTGTCTCGTTCATCAGCCTTGGCATGCGCGCCGGCTTCGTCGTGGCGCTGTCGATTCCGCTGGTGTTGGCCATCACCTTCACGGTCATGGAGTATCTCGGCATTTCGTTGCAGCGCATTTCGCTGGGCGCGCTGATCATCGCGCTCGGGCTTCTGGTCGACGACGCCATGATCGCGGTCGAGATGATGGTGGCGCGGCTGGAGGTTGGCGACAACCTGCGCAAGGCGGCGACCTATGTCTACACCTCGACCGCCTTTCCGATGCTGACCGGCACGCTGGTGACGGTCGCTGGCTTCATCCCGATCGGTCTCAACTCAAGCGCCGCCGGCGAATACACCTTCACCCTGTTCGTCGTCATCGCCGTGTCGTTGCTGGTGTCATGGATCGTGGCGGTGCTGTTCGCGCCGCTGCTGGGCGTAACAATCCTGCCGGCGACGATGAAGACCAAGCATCACGACCAGCCTGGCCGATTCACCTCGCTGTTCCGGCGCGTGCTGGTGTTTTCGGTGCGCCGGCACTGGCTGACCATCATCGTCACGGTGCTGTTGTTCGCGGCCTCGATCGCCGGCTTCGGCCTCGTCCAGCAACAGTTCTTCCCGCCGTCCGACCGGCCGGAGCTGATCGTCGACTGGAACCTGCCACAGAACTCGTCGATCGCCGAGACGCGCGACCAGATGGAGCGGTTCGAGCAGCGGGCGCTGGTCGGCAATCCCGACATCGACCATTTCTCGTCCTATATCGGCCAGGGCGCGGTGCGCTTCGTGCTGGCCTATGACGTGCAGCCGGCCAACCCCTATTTCGGCCAGACCGTGATCGTCACCAAGAGCCTCGAGGCGCGCAACCGGGTCAAGCCGGCGCTGGAGAAGCTGCTGCGCGAGGAGTTTGTCGGCACCGACGCATTCGTCAAACTGCTCGAACTCGGACCGCCTGTCGGCCGTCCGGTGCAGTATCGCGTCGGCGGTCCCGACATCCAGACGGTGCGCGAGTTGGCGCAGCAATTCGCCGGCCTCATCTCGGCCAATCCGAAGCTCGCAGCACCCACCTTCGACTGGAACGAGCCGCAACGCGTGCTGAGGGTCGATGTGCTGCAGGACAAGGCACGCCAGCTCGGCATCACCTCGTCCGACATCGCCAGTGCGCTCAACAGCACGGTCGGCGGCGCCACCATCACCCAGGTGCGCGACGCCACCTATCTGATCAATGTCGTGGCGCGCTCACGCGATGCCGAACGTGGCTCGATCGGGACACTGCAGAACATGCAGCTGCCGACCAGCACCGGCGAAGCCATCCCGCTCGCGGCGGTGGCCAATTTCAGTTACGACCTCGAGCAGCCGACAGTGTGGCGGCGTGACCGCATTCCGACGATCACCGTGCGCGCCGGCATGGTGGGCGACACGCTGCCGGCCACCGTGGTCAACGAGCTGAAGCCGTCGGTGGATGCCTTCATCGCCAAGCTGCCGCCGGGCTATTCGGTGGAAACCGCCGGCTCGGTCGAGGAAAGCGCCAAAAGCCAGGGGCCGATCGCGGCCGTGGTGCCGCTGATGCTGTTCATCATGGCGACCATCCTGATGGTGCAATTGCAGAGCTTCCAGCGTCTGTTCCTGGTCGTGGCGGTGGCGCCGCTCGGGCTGATCGGCGTGGTGGCCGCCCTGGTGCCAAGCGGGGCGCCGCTCGGCTTCGTCGCCATCCTCGGCGTGCTGGCGCTGATCGGCATCCTGATCCGCAACTCGGTCATCCTGATCGTGCAGATCGAGGACCTCGTCCGAGAGGGTAAGGACCGATGGACGGCCGTCATCGAGGCGACCGAACACCGCATGCGGCCGATCGCGCTGACGGCAGCCGCCGCCAGCCTGGCGCTGATCCCGATCGCGCGCGAAGTGTTCTGGGGCCCGATGGCCTACGCGATGATGGGCGGCATCATCGCGGGTACGGCGATCACGCTGCTGTTCCTGCCGGCGCTTTATGTGACGTGGTTCAGGATCAAGGAGCCCAAGCAGGAGCAGGACGATGCGCAAGGCGAAGCACTGCCGGAGGGCGGGGCGGCATAAACGGAAGTGCGTTCATTCGATACAAAATTGACAGCCGGCGGGACAGCGCCCCCCTCTGTCCTGCCGGACATCTCCCCCACAAGGGGGGAGATCGGCTGTCTCGGCGCCGCGACCATTCTACAACACTGGAGATTGGCGAAAGCCGCGATGACTGCCAATCTCCCCACCCGTGGGGGAGATGGCCGGCAGGCCAGAGGAGGGCGCGACAGAACTCGACGTAGAAAACCCAGTTACGCCCGCACAAACCCGTCGCTGGCTCGCAGCAGGTTGCGCGTATAATCCTCGGTCACGCGGTGCGCGACAAGTTGGGCCGCAGTCAGATTCTCGACCGCCTCACCGCTCTGCATCACCATCAGCCGCTCGCACATATGGGTGATGATGGCGAGGTCGTGGCTGACCATCAGGAAGGTCAGCTTGCGCCGCCGGCGGACCTCTTCCAACAGGTTCAGCACTTCCGCCTGCACCGAGGCATCGAGCGCCGAGGTCGGCTCGTCGAGCAGCAGGATGGACGGCTCGAGGATCAGCGCACGCGCGATCGCCACCCGCTGGCGCTGGCCGCCCGACAATTGATGCGCGTAGCGGAAGCGGAAGCCGTTGCCGAGACCGACCTCATCAAGCGCACGCTCGATGCGCTTCTCACCATCGGCAAAGCCGTGGATGGCAAGCGGTTCCTGCAGCAGGCGGTCGACGGTCTGGCGCGGGTGCAGCGAGCCATAGGGATCCTGGAAGACCATCTGCACTTCGCGGTAAAACGCCTTGTCGCGACGCGCGCCGAGCTTCTTGCCATTGACGGTGATGCTGCCCGAAGCGACCGGCGCGAGGCCGGCGATGGCCCTGAGCAGCGTCGATTTGCCGGAGCCGCTCTCGCCGACCAGGCCGAAGGATTCGCCTGACCTGACTTCGAGGCTGACGCCTTTCAGCGCGCGAAACCGGTCGAAGATCACTTCCAGCCCGTCGACGGTGATCGCAGAAGTCATGCCGCCCACTCCGGCTTGCGGTCGAGCACCGGCAGCGGGTGGCGTTCGAAGCCTATCCTGGGCATGCAGTTGAGCAGGCCGCGCGTGTAGGGATGCTGGGCCTGGCCGAGTTCGGAGGCCTTGAGCTGCTCGACCACCTTGCCGGCATACATGACGATGACGCGGTCGCAGAAGGACGAGACCAGGCGCAGATCATGCGAAATGAAGATCAGCCCCATGCCGCGATCGCTGACCAATTTATCGAGGATGCCGAGCACGTCGAGCTGCACAGTGACGTCGAGCGCCGAGGTCGGTTCGTCGGCGATCATCATTTCCGATCCGGCGATCAGCATCATGGCGATCATGGCGCGCTGACCCATGCCGCCGGACACTTCGTGCGGATGCAGGTCGAAAACGCGTTTGGGATCGCGGATCTGCACCGCCTCCAGCATGGCCAGCGCCCGCTCGCGCGCTTCGGCCTTGGAGACCTTTTCGTGCGTGCGCAAGGTCTCGACGATCTGGCGGCCGATGCTCATCACCGGGTCGAGCGAATATTTCGGATCCTGCAGGATCATGGCGATGCGGTTGCCGCGCAGTGCCCGGCGTTGGCGCGCCGAAATGCCGAGCAGATCGATGCCGTCGAAGGCCAGTTTCCTGGCCGATATCCGGGCCTGCGGGGGCGTCAGGCCCATGATGGCGCGGCCGGTCTGCGATTTTCCCGAACCGCTTTCACCGACGATGCCCAGCCGCTCGCGGCCAAGCGCGAAGGAGACGCCGCGCACCGCTTCGATCAACCCAGTGCGGGTTGGGAAGGTAACGCGCAGGTCCTCGACCTCGAGAAGCGCGCTCATTGGTCACCACTCATTGGTCGCCGCTCCGCGGATCGAGCGCATCGCGCAGACCGTCGCCAAGCAGGTTGAAGCCGAGGCTGACGATGAGAATGGCAAAGCCCGGGGCGCCAGCCACCCACCATTGGTCGAGGATGAAGCGGCGGCCGGACGCGATCATGGTGCCCCATTCGGGCAGCGGCGGCTGCGCGCCGAGACCGAGGAAGCCGAGGCCGGCGGCGGTCAGGATGATGCCGGCCATGTCGAGCGTCACGCGGACGATCAGCGAGGAGATGCAGAGTGGCATGATGTGGCGCAGCACGATGCGGAAGGGCGAAGCGCCCATCAATTGCACCGCCTTGATGTAATCGGAATTGCGCACCGTCAGCGTTTCCGCGCGGGCAATTCGAGCGTAAGGCGGCCAGGAGGTGATGGCTATCGCCAGCACCGCGTTTTCAATGCCGGGGCCGAGGGCGGCAACGAAGGCCAGCGCCAGAACCAGCTTCGGAAAGGCGAGGAAGATATCGGTGATGCGCATCAGGATGGCATCGGTCCAGCCACCGGCGTAACCGGCAACGGTGCCGACCAGCAGACCGATGGGGGCGGCGATGATGGCGACCAGGATGACGACATAGAGCGTCCAGCGCGAGCCGTAGAGGATGCGCGAATAGATGTCGCGGCCGAGGTCGTCGGTGCCGAACCAGTGCTCGGCGCTGGGCGCCAGCAGCCGCGAATTCTTCAAGTCGCCGAAAGTCGGCGAATAGGGCGCCAGCACGCCGGCAAGCGCGGCGATGACCAGCAAGGCGATGATGATCAGCAGGCCGACAAAGGCCAGCCGGTTGGCGGAAAAGCGCCGCCACGCGACATAGGCGCGGCCGAGTCTTGCCTGCATGCGCGAGGCCGGCCGCTCGCTGAGCAACCAGTCGCGTCGGCTCTGGATGGTGTCTGTGCTCATCTTACCTTCGTCCTCGGATCGAGCACACGGTAGAGAAGATCGGACAAAAGGTTGATGCCGATGAACACCGAACCGATGACGATGGTGCCGCCGAGCACGGCGTTCATGTCGGCGTTCTGCAGCGAGTTGGTGATGTAGAGGCCGATGCCTGGCCAGGAAAAGACGGTCTCCGTCAGCACCGAACCTTCGAGCAGACCGGCATAGGAGAGCGCGATCACCGTCACCATCGGCACGGCGGCGTTGCGCAGCGCGTGGCCCCAGATGATGCGGGTTTCCGACAGGCCCTTGGCGCGCGCCGCGACGATGTATTCCTGCGCCAGTTCGTTGAGCATGAACGAGCGCGTCATGCGGCTGATATAGGCGAGCGAGAAATAGCCGAGCAGCGAGGCCGGCAGGATGATGTGGCGGAAGGCGTCCCGGAAGACATCCCACTGACCCTGCATCGCCGAATCGAGGAGGTAGAAACCGGTGATCGGCGTGAAGGTGTATTCGTAGACGACGTCGAGCCGGGCCGGAAAAGCCACCCATTGCAGCTTGGCGTAGAACAGCACCAGGCCGAGCAGGCCGAGCCAGAAGATCGGCACGGAATAGCCGATCAGGCCAATCACACGCACGACCTGGTCGATGATGCTGCCGCGCTTCACCGCGGCCAGCACGCCCAACGGTACGCCGAACAGCGCGCCGATCAGTGTCCCCAGCGTCGCCAGTTCCGTCGTTGCCGGAAGCGCGCGGCGGATGTCGGTCATGACCGGATTGGTGGTCAGCACCGAAGTGCCGAAATCACCACTCAGGGCATTTTTCACATAGATGTAGAACTGCTCGATCAGCGGCAGGTCGAGGCCCATCTCGCGGCGCGTGCGCTCGACGACATTGGCCGGCGCCCGGTCCCCGAGCACTGCCAGCACCGGGTCGATCGGGATGACACGGCCAATGAAGAAGGTGACCGCGAGAAGACCAAGATAGGTCGTCACCGCGATGACCAGGAAACGGCCGAGCGATGATGCAAGGGCGACGGCGCGGGCACCACCGCGCCCGCCTCCGTTTTCAACCGCGCTCATGCGGCGCGTCCGCGGGCGCTATTCTTTCGAGACCGGCCCGACGAAATTGGTGTCGAAGCTCGGGCCAAGCGCGAAGCCCTTGAGGTTCTTGCGCACACCGGCGACTTCCAGCTGTTGATGGATGACGACGAACGGGCTGGTGTCGAGGATCTTCTTCTCGAGGTCCTTGTACATGTCGGCGCGCTTGCCCGAATCCTTTTCCAGCAGCGCTGCTTCCGTCTGCTTGGTCAGGTCCGGAATGTCCCAGGCATTGCGCCATGCGAGCGTCTTGGATTTGCCTGCATCCGAATTGTCCGGATTCGAGGCAAAGGTCTGGGCGTTGGAGTTCGGATCGAAATAGTCCTGGCCCCATTGGCCGATATAGATGTCGTGATTGCGGGCGCGATACTTGGTCAGCGTCTGCTTGCCGTCACCCGGGATGATCTCGAGCTTGATGCCGGCCTGGCCGAGCGTCTGCTGGATCGATTCCGCCATGCCGGTCGTCGGCTGACCGGTGCGCACGTCCATGGTGACGCTGAAGCCGTCGGGCAGGCCTGCCTTGGCCAGCAACTCCTTGGCCTTGGCGACGTCAAGCTTGAACGGGTTCTCGTCCAGTTCGCCAAGCACGCCCTTGGGCAGGAAGGTCTGGTGGATCTCGCCGATGCCCTTGAGGATGGTCGAGCTCAGCGCATCATAGTCGACAAGATATTTGAAGGCCTGGCGCACTTCGGGCTTGGCCAGGTTCGGATTCTTCTGGTTCAGGCTGATGTAATAAACCGTGCCCTTCGGCGCGCTGGTCGAGGTGAGGTCGGCGTTCTTGGCGATGGCGTCGAGATCGTTCGGCTCGAGGTTGCGGGCGACGTCGATATCGCCGGCTTCCAGCGCCAGGCGCTGGGCCGAGCTTTCCTTCATGTTGCGATAGATGACGCGGGCAAGCTTGGCCTTCTCGCCGTGATAATTGTCGTTGCGCTCCATGACGACGGCTTCGTTGGCGCGCCATTCACGCAGCTTGTAGGCGCCGGAGCCGGCATATCCGGTCTTCAGCCAGGCATTGCCGAAATCATTGTCCCATTTGTAGTCGGCGCTCGGCGTCACTGCCGCGACATGTTCCTTGACCAGCTTGGCGTCGACCACCGAAGCGACGGTGGCCGAGAGACAGTTCAGCACGAAGCTCGGCGCATAGGCCTTGTCGACGGTGAACTGGAAGGTGGTGTCGTCGACGGCCTTGGCCTTTTCGGTGACGTTGTCGCCGCTGATGCCGAACTGGTCGATGATGAAGGCCGGGCTCTTGTCCAGCTTGACGGCGCGCTCGAACGAATAGGCGACGTCAGCCGCGGTGATCGGATTGCCCGAGGCGAATTTGAGGCCCGGCTTGAGCTTGAACGTGTAGGTTAGGCCATCGTCGGAGACGGTCCAGCTTTCAGCGAGATCGGGCTTGACCTTGGACGTGTCGCTGAGGTCGAGGCGGACCAGCAGGTCGTAGGTGTTGCCGGTGACTTCGGCGGTCGACAGTTCGAACGCCTCGCCCGGATCCATGGAGATGATGTCGTCGATCGCAAAACCTTCGACCAGCGTGTCGGCGGGGGTGACCGCGCCAGCCGGCGCTCCGGCCAGAAGCAGTGCCGACATGGCCGCGCCCGCGAGCAAGATGCGGGATCGTAGAGCAAGCTTTTCCATCATCATGGTGATTGTTCCCTTTTTTGTTGTTAACCTGAGTTCCCGGCTCAGGGTTGAGGTCTTCTTTTCAAGGCCTATGATGGCCCCTTGTCCACTTACCGTCGTGGTTTTTGTCCATTTGGTCAACACCATATCCGGCGGCTCCGTGGCCGGCAACGAGCATTTATACGACGACTCATTGAAGCAGGATGGGTGGTCGCGCGTCGACGCATAGGCCGGCCAATCGAGGCCGCCGATCGAGAATAATCTGCTAATTTCGGCGCTATTTCAGTGCGGCGACCAGGCCCGCATCGGGAAAGCAGGTTGCGGCCTGGCCGTTCTTGGCCTGCCACTTGCCGATCGAGCGGCGGGTCTTGAAGCCGGGCAGGCCATCGGCGCTGCCGACATCATAGCCCTTGGCCTCCAGCGACCGCTGCAGGGCGGCAATATCGGAACGGTGCAGATCGCCGACGGGGCCCCAGCTGCCGGAAAAGTTCTGATCGCCATGCGCGATGCGGTCGGCACCATGGCCGATGAACAGCGCGTAGAGGTCGCTGGTGTTGTATTCCTTCAGCACGTAGAAATTGGGCGTGGCGATGAAAGCCGGTCCGCTGCGGCCGGCCGGCATCAGCAGGAAGCCCTCCGCCTTAAGCTCGCTCGCCGGAAACGGCTTGCCGCCGACACGCTTGATGCCCATACCAGCCCACTCAGATATCTTCTTGCCCTGATCGGGACCTTCCAGCGAGCAGGAGACGCTCTCGGGCACGGTCACCTCGAACCCCCAGCCCCGTCCCCTCACCCAGCCATAATGGACAAGATAGTTGGCGATCGAGGCGAGCACGTCGGGCGTCGAGTTCCAGATGTCGACGCGGCCGTCGCCATCGAAATCCACGGCATGCTTGAGAAAGGAGGTCGGCATGAATTGCGGCTGGCCGAGCGCACCGGCCCAGGACGATTTCATCGCGCCGACCGGGGCCATCCCACGCTCGACGATTTCCAGTGCGGCCAGCAATTCGGTGCGGAAGAAATCCTTCTTGGTCGACATGAACGCCTTGGTGCCCAGCACCTCGAAGGCGTCGTAGGGCATCTTCGCGGCGCCGAAACCGGTCTCGCGGCCCCAGATCGCCAGAACGATCTCGCCGGGCACGCCGTAGCGTTTTTCGATCGCGGCAAGGGTCTTGGCGTTGGAAGCCTCGCGCGTGCGTCCGCCTGATGTCACGGCGCGAACCGTCTTTTCGGCGAAATAGGCGCCGGGCGAGCCGAACTCGGCCTGATGCTGCTTCTGCGGCGTCTTCGGCTTCTCGCCGGGCATGACAAGGTCGGGCAACTTCAGATTGGGGTTTATGCCGTCGAAGGCGGCATCGAAGGTCTTCTTGGAAATGCCTTTGGCCTTGGCTTCGGGCCAGAGATCGTTCTGCAACCACGCGCGGAACTGGTCGTCGATCTTGGCGGCCGAGACCGGGGTGACGAGGAAGACACCGAGGAGCATAGCGACAAGGGCGAAGGTGATCGTACGAAGGAATGCAGTCATTTCAGCAAACATCCCCGCCAATTGCGTCAAAACGCCGTCCGCGAGCGCAGCGCAGCGGCGAGCGTGCCCTCGTCGAGATAGTCGAGTTCACCGCCGACCGGCACGCCATGCGCCAGCCTTGTCACCTTGAGGTCGAAGCCGGACAATTGGTCGGTGAGGTAATGCGCGGTGGTCTGGCCCTCGACCGTTGCGTTGACGGCGAGGATGATTTCCTTGACCTCGCCGCCGGCAACGCGGTCGATCAGCGAGCGGATGTTGAGCTGATCAGGGCCGACGCCGTCGAGCGGCGACAGCGTGCCGCCGAGCACATGGTAGCGTACGTTCATTGCCGCCGCGCGTTCGAGCGCCCAGAGATCCGAGACGTCCTCTACGACGATGAGGGTGGCGGCATCGCGGCGCGGATCGGTGCAGATCATGCAAGGATCCGACGTATCGACATTGCCGCAGGTGGAGCAGATGCGAACCTTGTCGGCAGCCTCGCCCATGGCGGCGGCGAGCGGCGACAAAAGTTGCTCCTTCTTCTTGATCAGATGCAGTGCCGCACGCCTGGCCGAACGGGGACCAAGCCCCGGCACCTTGGCCAGGAGCTGGATCAGACGTTCGATCTCGGGACCGGCGATTCGCTTGGACATCGCTCTGATCTAGGATTTTTCAGAGCGCTTTGGAACATCCCGTGTCAGCGCATGGTCTGCCATGCTGCCACGGGATGCCGGGGCGATGCGAATCAGTTGACCTCGAGCGGTCGACTCTGGCTGGCGATCATCGCACCGATGGCGTCGGTGTTCTCCGGCGTCGATTGGAATCCCATCGCCGCCTCTTGCGGCTCACCTTGAACCGAGGAGATGACCCTCGTGTTCAAGGTTCCGCCGAAACGGGCGGCATCCGGTTCTTCCATCGGCTCCTGCATGGCGACCATCGTCTGCTTCGTGGTCACGCGCGCCGACTTCGCCGTGGCCACCGCGGCCGCTGTCACATAGGTCTCTTGAGCCGGGGCGGTCCTGGTTTTGGGCTGCCGGGCCGGTTCCGCGGCGGCGGTCATATAGACCTGCTGCGCCGGAGCGACGCGGGACGCTTTGGCCGGGCGCGCCGGCTCGGCCGAGGCAACCATCGTCACCGGCGCGGACGGCTTCACGATTTCGGACCCAGCCGAGGCAACCGCCACGGTCGGCTCATCGGGCAGCGGCTGCCAGTTGCGGCCGCGCTTCTCATAGAAGGCATTGCCGCCGGCGACCATGGTGTAATGCATGTTCTTGTAGGGGAAGCGCAGGCCCGCCGTGTGGAAATACATGGTGTTCTTGAGCTTGGCCTTGCGCTCGCCCTTGAGCACGGCGTTGGCCGCTTCCTCGACATCGGGCATGGCGCGCGAATTCATCGGCCTCGTCATGACGCCCGGCGCGAACTGCCCAGGTTCACCCACCACGTCACAGATGGTGCTGCCGTGGTTGCCGGAACGCAAGCGGTTCATCACCACGGTGCCGACGGCGATCATGCCGTCGCGGCTCGAGCGGTTGGATTCGAAGAACATCGCCCTTTCCAGGCACTCCCTGTCCTTTGGCGAGTGGCCTGAGGCGCGCGAGGTCAGGAAACTCGGCGTGATGGCATCGGTGAGGCCGGCGACGGACATGCCGTGCGAGGTTGTCTGGCTGCACGCAGCCAAAAACAGGGGAGACGTAATGACGCCGAGCAACAGCGGCGTCTTCCATCGCGTGACGATCAACAGGTTACCCTCTCACTTCGATGCCCGCCCCCAGGCTGCGGCAAGAATGAGACACTTTCGGGCAAAATGATGGCCAAAACGTTATTAACAACGTACTGTTGCCGAAAAGGCACAATTTCGAGGCTTTCCAGATAGATCGAGCCATCATTTCACAAAAGCGATGACCGCTATCCCTTCGTTTCGCCGTAATTGTCGAGGGAAAACCGCGGCACGCTTTTCCGGCGAATCGCTACCGCCCCGCCGCAATCGCGGCCGGCCGACCAGGCTCAAGCTCCTCGACTTTCTCCGAAAACAGGCCGCGCCTGAGGAACAACGCCCGCGCGTCCCTGGCCGTCGGCGCGATCTTTCCCGGCCAGTCGCTATCGATGAATTCGGCCTTGGTGAAATCGGGATTCGTTTCGGAAGCGGCTTCGAGGAATTCGGCGATTTCCAGCACGACCGCGCGCTCCTCCTTCGAAAGCGCCGAGGTGCCGGCCTCGATCGACGGGCGATGCACGAAATCCTCGAACAAGTGGAAATAGCCCTTGATGCCGACGATATCGACGCCGTCATCGCAATCCGCGAGGATTTCCAGGATCTCATAGATCCTGTTGCGGATACGCTGCTCGATCAGTCTTTCGGACGGCTCTTCGGTCATGGGCGCATCGCCGCTGGGCTCAACTTTCGTGCATGCCGTTGCCCCAAAACCGCTGCACGGTTTTGGGCATCATGCATCAGAATGGCAGTTTCATTCCCGGCGGGATCGGCAGGCCAGCGGTCAGCGCCTTGGTCTTTTCCTGCATGATCTGCTCGACCTTGGCCTTGGCGTCATTGTGGGCGGCAAGAATCAGGTCCTCGAGGATCTCGACATCGTCCTCCTTGAATAGAGACGGGTCGATCTTCAGCGACTTCATGTCGAACTTTCCGCTCAGCGTGACGCTGACCAGGCCGCCGCCGGCCTGGCCGACGGATTCGACCGTGGCGATCTCGTCCTGCATGGCCTGAAACTTGGCCTGCATTTCCTTCGCCTTGCCCATCAGGCCGAGAAGATCTTTCATGGTCCGATCCTTGTCTTGGTTTATCAGGTCTCGTCGTCATCCGCCGGCGGCTCGACCGGCACTTCCGCCTCGGTCTCGTCTGCCTCCGGCGCATCGGGAATGCGCACGTCGATGATCTTGGCGCCGGGGAAACGCGCCAGTATGGCGGCCACGGCCGGATCGCTCTTGGCATCGAGGAAGGCGTTTTCGCGCTTCGTCGATTCCATTTCAGCCAGAGTCTGGCCGCCCTCTTCCTTGGATAGCGAGACAAGCCAGTTGCGGCCGGTCCAGGCGCGCAGTTTCGTTGTCAGATCGTTGAGCAGCAGCTTGGGCGCATCTTCGGTCAGGCTGACGTCGATGCGGCCGGGTTCGATGCGCACGGGACGAATGCAGCGCTTGACCAGCACCTTGAAGGCGATGTCGCGTTGTGCGTCGGCGAGGGCAACGATGTCGGCCAGCGATTTCAGGGGTACCGGCGGCGTCTCCGGCGCCGGCTGGGGAGGGGTAACGAAAGCCACCGGCGCGGGTGTGGCCTCGACCAGCCGCATGGTCTGCGCGCCACCCTGTCCGGATGGCATGCGCGTTTGCGCAACCGCGCTGGCACCACCGCCATTGCCAGGGCCAGCGGGCGCCCCGTTTGGACGCGATGCGCCATTTTGAACCGGTCCCGCGCCCTCGAGCGATCTCAGCGCCTCGTCGAGCGTCGGCAGGTCGGCGGCATGCGCCAGCCGGATCAACACCATTTCGGCGGCGCTCACCGGCCGGTTCGAGGATTGCACCTCGGGAATGCCCTTGAGCAGCATCTGCCAGGTTCGCGACAGCACCTTGACGGACAGCGTCCTGGCAAAATCGGCCCCGCGCTGGCGCTCGTCCTGCGACAGCGAAGCATCATCCATGGCGGTCGGTACGAAACGCAGCCGGGTGACAAGGTGGTTGAATTCGGCAAGATCGGTCAGTACGGCGGCCGGATCGGCGCCGGTGTCGTATTGAGCGCGGAATTCGGCGAGCGCCGCCGCCACATCACCCTTCATCACATGTTCAAACAGGTCGACGATGCGGGCGCGGTCGGCCAGGCCCAGCATGCCCCGGACGGCCTCGGCGCTGACGGAGCCGGCGCCATGGGCGATCGCCTGGTCGAGGATGGAGAGCGAATCGCGAGCCGAGCCTTCCGCGGCGCGCGCGATCATCGCCAGCGCGTCGTCGTCGACCGAAATGCCTTCCTTGGCGGCGATCGAAGAGAGATGCGCGACCAGCGATCCGGCATCGATGCGCCTCAGGTCAAAACGCTGGCAGCGCGACAGGACGGTGATCGGAACCTTGCGGATTTCGGTGGTGGCGAAGATGAATTTAACGTGCGGCGGCGGCTCTTCCAGCGTTTTCAGCAGGCCGTTGAAGGCCTGCGTCGACAGCATGTGCACTTCGTCGATGATGTAGACCTTGTAACGGGCCGAGACCGGCGCATAGCGCACACGCTCGATGATGTCCCTGATGTCGTCGATGCCGGTATGCGAGGCGGCGTCCATCTCGATGACGTCGACATGGCGGCCTTCCATGATCGCCTGGCAATGCTCGCCGAGGACGGCAAGGTCGACCGAAGGCTGGTCCACGGTTGATGTCTTGTAGTTCAGTGCCCGCGCCAGGATGCGCGCCGTGGTGGTCTTGCCGACGCCGCGCACGCCGGTCAGCATCCAGGCCTGGGCAATGCGGCCGGTGGCAAAGGCGTTGGTGAGGGTGCGCACCATCGGCTCCTGGCCGACCAGCTCGGAAAAGTTCGACGGACGGTATTTGCGCGCCAGCACGCGATAGGCAGCGGCCTTTCCATTCTCCGGGCCTTTTGGCTCCAGGCTTTTTGGCCCCGAATTTCCGGCTTCGCTCATTCGCCCGTTAAGCTCCAAAAGGCCGCGCCCAAAGGCGCCGATTCCTGCGCATAGTCTCGCCCGCGCTGCAATGCGTCGTCAATGTCGCGAGGAGGGCCGATGAGGTGGGAGGCTGGAACAATGACCCGTTCCGGGCTCGTTAGGGCTGCTTCCTTCCGGACCTGACCCGGTTGGCGAGTGGATCGTCCACCACCAACCTCCCGCTGTCCATATCGGCAATTGCGCGATGAAATGCAAGTGCACACGCGATTTGGCGCACCAAACCGTCAGAGGAACAATGATTCGCTTGCAGCCCTCTTGCCGCCGCTCTAGCGTCATGGGTTCGAGGAAACCAAGAAAAGCAAGGGAAACGCCGATGCTGCCTGGCCTGAAGGCCGGATTCACGCTGGATGCCCGGCTGGAGGCGGACAGCGAGCAGTTGATGTGGCTTGGGCTGTGCGAATTGCGGGTAATGAACGATCGCCGCTGGCCATGGCTGCTTTTGGTACCGCAGCGGCCGGGCGCGGAGGAAATCCACGACATGACGCCGCTCGACCAGGCCATGCTGACCTTCGAGACCAACATGGTGGCGCAGGCGCTGAAGAAGGTGAGCGGTTGCACCAAGATCAACACCGGCGCGCTCGGCAACATCGTGCGCCAATTGCATATCCATATCATCGCCCGGTCCGAAGGCGATCCCGGCTGGCCGGGCCCGGTGTGGGGGCACGGCCTGCGCGAGCCCTATGAGCGCTCCGACCTGCGTCGGTTTGCCGAAACGATAAGGGCGGCGCTATAAGCTCCCCTGTGTTCATTCCAAAACATGTCCATCCCAAAGAACCAGAGTCCGCATGAGCTTCAGCCTGTTTGACGCGCCGCTGCGCGAGCCGAGCCAGTTTGTCGGCTTTGCCGGCAACACCATCGACCGGCAATCCGAGAACCGCGCCGACGATTCGGTCGACAAGGCGCTGGCCGATCCAACGACGCGGCTGCTGTTGATGAATGGCGGCCGGCTCTATCTGAAATTGGGGAATGGCAGCGGCCTCGATCCCTGGTTCGGCGTCTCCGAGAGCCAGTCTTTCAAACCTTCCTTCGACCAAAGCGTCCTGCTCGGCTTTTCCGACCAAGGACCGGTGCTTGCGGTGGTGGCGGGCGTTGACCCCGAACAGCTGCCCGAGACCGTCAAGGCGATCGACTACAGGTCGGTCTACATGCAAGGGCTGATCGACGAAGCGGCCGCCGGCGCGATGGCGCAAGGGGCCGCTTTGCTCGCCTGGCACGCCAGCCACCGTTTCTGCAGCAAATGCGGCACGCAGTCGGAAATGCGGGCCGGTGGCTACAAGCGCCATTGCCCGAATTGCGGCACCGAGCATTTTCCGCGCACCGACCCAGTGGCGATCATGCTGACGGCAACGCGCGAGAAATGCCTGCTTGGGCGCGGCCGGCACTTCGCGCCGGGCATGTATTCGGCGCTCGCCGGCTTCATCGAGCCGGGCGAGACGATCGAGGCAGCGGTACGCCGCGAGACGCTGGAGGAAGCCGGCATCCGGCTCGGCCGCGTCGTCTACCACGCCAGCCAGCCCTGGCCGTTCCCTTACTCACTGATGATCGGCTGCTTCGGCGAGCCGCTCAATGACGACATCCAGGCCGACCTCAACGAACTGGAGGACTGCCGCTGGTTTGGCCGCGACGAAGTGCGCCTGATGCTGACCAGGGAGCATGCCGATAATCTGGTCACGCCGCCGAAAGGGGCGATCGCGCATCACCTTATCCGCGCCTGGGTCGACAGCGAATAGGCGATATTGAAATTCATTGCAGGAGAGACAAATGATCCGCCACACCGTCGTCTTCACGCTGAAGCACGCGCCGCATTCGCTGGAGGAAAAGCGCTTCCTCGTCGATGCCAAGAAAATCCTCACCGCGATCCGGGGCGTCACGCATTTCGAGCAATTGCGGCAGATCAGCCCCAAGAACGACTATCAGTTCGGCTTCTCGATGGAGTTCGCCGACCAGGCCGCCTACACCAGATACAACGACCATCCCGACCATGTCGCCTTCGTGCGCGACCGCTGGGTGCCGGAGGTCGAGAAATTTCTCGAGATCGACTATGTGCCGCTGGGCTTTGGCTGAGATGATCGGCACCAACGTCTGAGATTGGCGCGGCCCTTCATGACATCGTCATGAACGCCTCCGCCAATCTCGAACGTGCTGTCGCGCATTGAAATGCCGGTCAGTTGACGGCGCAATGGCTGGCTAATCCGCCACCTTCCATTGCTCGCGCGACTGGCTGGCCGGATAGACGCCCAGGATGCGCACCTCGCGGGAGAAGAAGCGAAGCTCGTCCAGCGCCAGCTTGACCAGCGGATCGTCGGGATGGCCCTCGATGTCGGCGTAGAACAGCGTCGCCGTGAAAGCGCCGAGCTGGTAGCTCTCCAGCTTGGTCATGTTGATGCCGTTGGTGGCGAAGCCGCCCATCGCCTTGTAGAGCGCGGCCGGCACGTTACGGACGCGGAAGATGAAGGTCGTCATCATCTTGGTGTCGGCCGTCGGCCGTTCGGCCCATTGCTTGCTCTTGGTCAGGACGACGAAGCGCGTGACGTTGGAATCGGTGTCCTCGACGTTCTCCTCGATGATGTCGAGCCCATAGAGCGTCGCCGCCAGCGCCGGCGACAGGGCGGCCATTGTGCGGTCCTTGACCTCGGAGATCATCTTGGCGGCGCCCGCCGTATCGCCCGCGACGACCGCCTTCCAGCCGTTCTTGCGGATGTATTTGCGGCACTGGCCAAGCGCATGGATGTGGCTGTGAACCGTCTTGATTTCTTCCCGCTTGACGCCGGGCAGCACCATCAGCTGGAAATGGATCGGCAGGAAATACTCGCCGACGATGTGCATCCTCGATTCCGGCAAGAGATGGTGGATGTCGGCGACGCGTCCGGCGATGGTGTTCTCGATCGGGATCATGGCGAGATCGGCCTTGCCGGTCTCGACCGCGTTGAACGCATCCTCGAAAGTCGGGCACGGCAACGGCTCCATCGAGGGATAGACGTTGCGGCAGGCGGTATCGGAATTGGCACCCGGCTCGCCCTGGAAGGATATTCTGTTGGTTTTTTCAGGCATGGCGAAGGAATTTCTCAGTTTGAAAGGATGGTTCGGGCGCGCTCAAGGTCTTCCGGCGTGTCGACGCCTAGCGGCAGCGACCGGACGATCTCGGCATCGATGCGCATGCCGGCTTCCAGCGCCCGCAGCTGCTCCAGCCGCTCGCGGCGTTCCAGCGGCGACGGCTTCAGCGCGACGAAGCGCTCGAGTGCCGCGCGGCGATAGGCGTAGAGGCCGACATGGTGATAGAGCGGCCCCTCGCCCCAAGGTGCCGTGGCGCGGGTGAAATAGAGCGCCCTCAGCCTGGCGGCGGACAGCGGCGAGCCCACGATCTTGACGACATTGGAATTGGTCTTTTCCTCCTCGCGGACGATCTCGACACCGAGTGTGGCGATATCCACCGCCGCGTCCTCGAATGGCCTGAGCGAGGCGGCGATGATGCCGGGATCGATGGTCGGCAGGTCGCCCTGCACATTGACGATCGTTTGGACCTCATGTCCAGGATCGAGCGCGACCAGCGCCTCATGGATGCGGTCGGAGCCGGACTCGTGGTCGATGCGCGTCATCACCGCCTCGAACCCATGCGCGCGCACCGCTTCGGCCACGCTTTGCGTGTCGGTCGCCACCACCACCCGGCCGAGGCCGGCTTCGGCCGCACGGCGGGCGACATGGACGATCATCGGCACGCCGGCGATGTCGGCCAGAGGTTTGCCCGGCAGGCGGGTGGAGGCCATGCGGGCCGGTATCAGGATCAAGGTGGACATCGCTGTGGCAAGGCGTTCGAAAAGAGGAGGGGAAAAGTGGCAAAAGGTCTCACTGGCAGCGCCCTTATAGGTGTTGCAACGCCGGAGCAAAAGACCTAGTTTCCGCCCGATTTGACCGGCTCTGGAGGGCAGGTCTCGATACCGACGGACGGAGTGGACGGTTCGGTCCGCCGGAAAAGGGAGCAAGGGGCGTATGGATTCCAACGAAGTCAATAAACTGCTCGCCGGATTGCTCGGAACCGTTTTCGTCGTTTTCTCGGTCGGGCTGGTGTCGGACGCACTGTTTGCCTCGCCGGCCCCGGAAAAGCCCGGCTTCGCCATCGAGGCGGCTGAGCCCGCCGAAGGCGGCCCGGCCGCGCCGGCTGCCGCGGCCAAGCCGATCGCCGACCTGCTGCAGACCGCCAATGCCGAGGCGGGCGCTGCCGTCTTCAAGAAGTGCCAAGCCTGCCATTCCGGCGAAAAGGGCGGCCCCAACAAGGTCGGCCCCGATCTGTGGGATCTTATCGACCGCCCCGTCGCCGAACATGAAGGCTTCGCCTATTCGGCCGGCATGAAGGAATTCTCCAAGGGCGGCACCGAGAAGTGGACCTACGACAACATCAACCACTTCATCACCTCGCCGAAGAAATTCGTGAAGGGCACCGCCATGGGCTTCGCCGGCCTGCCCAAGGACGAGGACCGCGCCAACGTCATCGCGTATCTGCGCACGCTGTCGGACAATCCCAAGCCGCTGCCGGCACCTGGTGCCGCCGCGGACGCTAGCGCGCCCGCCAAGCCGGCCGAAGCAGCCGCCCCGGCGAAGCCGGCTGAAGGCGCCGCACCGGCCAAGCCGGCCGCTCCAGCTCCAGCGCCAGCACCCGCCCAGTGAACAATTTGTAATCTCCACGATCTTGAAAAAGCCGGGTTCAGCCCGGCTTTTTTATTGGGAAAATCCGGGGTGCGGCGACAAAGCCGGCGCATTGCGGTTTTCACCAGCGCCAAATCATCTAGGATCGTGTCCCGGATGATCTGGCACGCATCGCGAAGAGGATAGTGCATGACGGTTGGCCGAACGCTTCTCAAGTCGCTGCTGGCGGCGGCCCTGCTGGCGGCGGGGTTGCAGACAACCCTGGCCGACGAGTGGCGGACCACCTCATCGCTGATCGGCCAATCCAAATACGGCGACAATTTCCAGCATTACGACTACGTCAACCCGAACGCGCCGAAAGGCGGAACGCTGAATTCGGTGCTCCTCGGCACCTATGACAGCTTCAACCCCTATATCGTCCAGGGATCGCCGGCGGCGGGTTTGGCCGGCTTCGGCGGCGGCCTGCTCTACGACACGCTGATGGAGCAGGCGACGGACGAGGGCAGCACCAGCCACCCGCTGATCGCCGATGCCTATAAATATCCTGCCGACTATTCCTCGGCCACGTACCGGCTTGACCCGCGCGCGAAGTGGCATGACGGCCAGCCGATCACCGTCGACGACGTGATCTGGTCGTTCCAGGTGCTGAAGGCCAACAGCCCGCAATACAACCGGTATTTCGAGAATGTCACCGACGCGGTGGCGATCTCCGATCGCGAGGTCGAGTTCCATTTCAACCAGAAGGGCAATCGTGAACTGCCGAAGATCATCGGCGACCTCGTCGTTCTGCCGAAGCATTGGTGGGAAGGTACCGACGCCAATGGCAAGAAGCGCGACATCACCAAGGGAACGCTGGAACCGCCGCTGGGCTCGGCCGCATACAAGATCGCCAGCTTCAAGCCGGGCTCCGAAATCGTCTGGCAGCGCGTGCCGGACTATTGGGCGGCCAAGCTGCCGGTGAAGATCGGCCGCGAGAATTTCGACACGCGCCGATACACCTACATCCTCGACGACAATGCCGCCTGGCTGGCCTTCACCAAGGGCGGACTGGAAGACATCAACCGCGAATACAGCTCCCGCAAATGGGCGACGGCCTATAATTTCCCAGCCCTTCAGGCCGGCGACGTCATCAAGAAGGACTTCCAGACCCAGTCGCCACAACCGATGCAGGGCTTTGTCCTCAACCAGCGCAGGCCGCTGTTCCAGGACCGGCTGGTCCGCGAGGCACTGACCATACCGTTCGATTTCGAGAGCATGAACCGCACCTTGTTCTTCGGCTTCAACACCCGCACGTCGAGCTATTTCCAGGGCACCGAGCTGGCATCCAGCGGGTTGCCGCAGGGCAAGGAACTGGAAATCCTGGAAAAATACCGTGACAAGCTGCCGCCCGAACTCTTCACCCAGGAATTCAAGCTGCCCGTCTACGATTCACCGCAAGCGGAGCGAAAGTACCTGAAGCAGGCTGTCGATCTCTTCGCCAAGGCCGGATGGGTCATAAAGGGCGGCAAGATGGTCAACGCCAAGACAGGCGCGCCGTTCAAATTCGAGATCCTCGGCTGGAACGACACCGACCAGGTAATCGCCAGCCCCTACATTGCCAATCTGCGCAAGATCGGCGTCGACGCCTCGTTGCGCATCATCGACCAGACGCAGTACATCAACCGCGTCAACAACTTCGATTTCGACGTTGTCACGGGCCTGTTCGGCCAGTCGGATTCGCCCGGCAACGAGCAGCGCGATTTCTGGAGTTCGAAGGCCGCCGACGCACCTGGTTCGCGCAATCTGATGGGCATCAAGGATCCGACCGTCGATGCGCTGGTCGACCGCATCATCTTTGCCACGGATCGCGATGATCTCGTTGCCGCAACCCATGCGCTCGACCGCGTGCTGCTATGGAACTTCTACGTCGTGCCGCAGTATCACCGGTCGGCGGTCTGGCTGGCCTATTGGGACAAGTTCAAATTCCCCGACAAGCAGCCTGCCTATGTCGGTGTCGATATCGATTCCTGGTGGATCGACGTCGACAAGGAAAAGGCGCTGGCCGCCAAGTACAAAGGCGGCAATTGATGGGGCGGCAATCGATGACCGCCCTGCCCCGCCGTGATTTTCTCGCGCTTGGCGCGGCGGCGGCCGCCGCCGCCCTGTTGCCCGCAAAAGCTTTCGCCGACATTGCGACCGGCACCAAGCTGCATGGATTGTCCGCCTTTGGCGACCTCAAATACGGACCGGATTTCACCCATTTCGACTATGTGAATGTCGATGCACCAGCCGGCGGAGTTTTCAATTTCTCGCCGCCGAACTGGGGCTACAACCAGGACACACAAACCTTTAACACGATGAATTCCTTCGCCGACAAGGGCGATGCGCCGCCGCGCATGGAGATGTGCTTCGACGGGCTGATGGTGCGCGCACTCGACGAGCCCGACGCCGTCTACGGCCAGATCGCCGACGGCGTGACACTGTCGGAAGACCGCAACTCCTTCACCTTCTCGCTTCGCCCCGAGGCGCGCTTCCACGACGGCACGCCGCTGACCGCCCAGGACGCAGCCTTCACCTTCAAGCTTTACAAGGACAAGGGCCATCCCGACCTGTCGTTGTCGCTGACGCACATGGTCGATGCCGTTGCTGTCGACGACCGCACGCTGCGGCTCACCTTCTCCGGCAAGCAATCGGCCCGCACCGTGCTCAACGTTGTGGAATTCCCCATCCTGTCGAAGGCCTTCTATACGGCCAACCCGTTCGACTCTTCGCAGTTGAACCCGCCGCTCGGCTCCGGTGCCTACAAGGTCGGCCGGTTCTCGGCCGGTGCATGGATCGAATATGATCGGGTTGCGGACTATTGGGGCCGTGATCTGCCGGTCAATCGCGGCCAGAACAATTTCGACCGTATCCGCATCGAATTCTACCAGAACCGCACCGCCGGCTTCGAAGCCTTCAAGAAGGGCGAAATCACCTACCGCGAGGAATTCACCTCGCGCGTCTGGGCGACCGCCTACGACTTCCCCGCGCTGACAGCCGGCAAGGTGGTAAAGCACGAATTCCCGGCCGAGAAGCGGCCGACCATGCAGGGAACGGCCGTCAACCAGCGGCGCGAACAGTTTCGCGACGCTCGCGTGCGCCAGGCGATCGCGCTCTGCTTCGATTTCGAATGGACGCGGCGCAACTTCTTCTACGGCTCCTACGAGCGCTCGCAATCCTGCTTCGAGAAATCGGGTTTTCGCGCCGAAGGTGTGCCATCAACGCAAGAGCTGGCGCTGCTGGAGCCGCTGCGAAGCCAGGTGCCGGCTGAGGTCTTCGGCCAGGCCGTGGCCCAGCCGGCATCCGACGGTTCCGGTCGCGACCGCAAGCTGCTTGGCCAGGCGGCAAAGCTTCTGGCCGCAGCCGGCTGGAAACGGTCGGGCGATTTCGTCGTCAACGGCAAGGGTGGCCGGCTTTCGGCCGAATTCATGGTCGACGACGACACTTTCGTGCAGGTCTATTCGCCCTGGGTCGCCAACATGAAGGCGATCGGCATCGATGCCACGATCCGGCTGGTGGATTCTGCCCAATACCAGGCCAGGCAGGCGACCTTCGATTTCGATCTGCTGTCAGCCGCTTTCTCGTTCAGCGCGACACCGACGCGCGACGATCTCGAAGGCTTCTTCCATTCCAGGACGGCCAACCTCTCCGGTTCGCGCAATCTGCCGGGCACCTCAGACCCCGCGATCGATGCGCTGATCGGCACGGTGGGCGCGGCAAAAGACCGTGAAAGCCTGACGGTCGCGATGCGAGTGCTCGACCGGGTCTTGCGCGCGCGGTGCGATTGGATTCCTAGTTGGTTCCTGGCGAATCACCGAAGCGCCTATTGGGACATGTTCGGCTTTCCCGAGCAAAAGCCCGATTTCGGCTTTCCGGTCGAGGCGCTGTGGTGGTTCGATAAGGGCAAGGCGGCAAAAATTGGCAAAGGCTGAGATATCGGTCCGCAGAGGGCAGGAAGCCTGATGGGCGCCTATATACTGCGCCGCATCCTTTTGATGATCCCGACCCTGTTCGGCATCATGGCGATCTCCTTCGCCGTCATCCAGTTCGCGCCGGGCGGCCCGGTCGAGCAGGTCATCGCCAAGCTGACCAATCAGGGCGGCAGCGACCGCCTCGGCGGTGGCGGCGGCGATGCGGGCGGCTCCAACTTCGACGCCGCCGGCGACGTCAGCTCGAAATATCGCGGCGCGCAGGGGCTCGATCCGGAATTCATCAAGAAGCTGGAGAAACAGTTCGGCTTCGACAAGCCGCCGCTCGAGCGCTTCGGCATGATGCTGTGGAACTATGCCCGCTTCGATTTCGGCAACAGCTATTTCCGCGACATCTCGGTGCTCGACCTGATCCTGGAAAAGATGCCGGTGTCGATCTCGATCGGGCTCTGGATCACGCTCCTGTCCTATCTGATTTCCATCCCGCTCGGCATCCGCAAGGCGGTGAAGGATGGCTCGCCTTTCGACGTCTGGACCAGCGGCGTCGTCATCGTCGGCTATGCCATTCCCGGCTTCCTGTTCGGCATCATGCTGATGGTGCTGTTCGCCGGCGGCTCGTTCTGGGACTGGTTCCCGTTGCGCGGTATCGTCTCGGACAATTGGGACCAGTTGTCCTGGCCGGCCAAGATCGCCGACTACATCTGGCACATGACCTTGCCGCTGACGGCGCTGGTGCTGTCGGCCTTCGCCACCACCACGCTGCTGACGAAGAACTCGTTCCTGGAGGAGATCCGCAAGCAGTATGTGGTGACGGCGCGCGCCAAGGGCCTGTCCGAACGACAGGTGCTCTACGGCCACGTCTTCCGCAACGCCATGCTGATCGTCATCGCCGGCTTCCCCGGCGCCTTCATCTCGGCCTTCTTCACCGGTTCGCTGCTGATCGAGAACATCTTCTCGCTCGATGGCCTCGGCCTGCTTGGCTTCCGGTCGGTGGTCGAGCGCGACTATCCCGTGGTGTTCGCCAATCTCTACATCTTCTCGCTTCTCGGCCTGTTCGTCGGATTGTTGTCCGACCTCATGTACACCTGGGTCGATCCGCGCATCGATTTCGAGCGGAGAGACATCTGATGTCGGAGGCAAGCGTGACCGCCGGAGTGGTGCCGGAGCGGATGCCACGGCCATTCCTGTCGCCGCTCAACAAGCGCCGCCTGCAGAATTTCAAGGCCAACCGGCGCGGCTACTGGTCGTTGTGGATTTTCCTCGTCCTGTTCGTGCTGTCGCTGTTTGCCGAGTTCATCGCCAACGACAAGCCGATCATCGCTTCCTACAAGGGCGAGATCCTGTTTCCCGTGCTGGTCGCCTACCCCGAGGAAAAGTTCGGCGGCTTCTATGCCGTCACCGATTATCGCGACCCGGTGATCCAGGACGAGATCAACGCCAATGGCTGGATGATCTGGCCGCCGATCCGCTATTCCTACCAGACCGTCAACAACGCCATCCCGGAGGCCGCACCCGCCAGGCCGTCCTGGCAGTATGATGCCGCCAAGCGCTGCAACCAGTATCCGCAAGGGGCTGCCGACCCGGCCTGCATCGTCGGCAACTGGAACTGGCTCGGCACGGACGACCAGGCGCGCGACGTCCTGGCGCGGGTCATCTACGGTTTCCGCATCTCGGTGCTGTTCGGCCTGATCCTGACCATCGGATCGGCGCTGATCGGCGTCGGCGCCGGCGCGTTGCAGGGCTATTTCGGCGGCTGGACGGACCTGCTGTTCCAGCGCTTCATCGAAATCTGGTCGGCGATCCCGGTGCTCTATCTGTTGCTGATCGTCGCCGCCATCCTGCCGCCGGGCTTCTTCATCCTGCTCGGGCTGATGCTGTTGTTCTCCTGGGTGGCGCTGGTCGGCGTGGTGCGGGCCGAGTTCCTGCGCGCCCGCAACTTCGAATATGTCAACGCCGCCCGCGCCCTCGGCGTGCCCAACCGAACCATCATGTTCCGGCATTTGTTGCCCAACGCCATGGTGGCGACATTGACCTTCCTGCCCTTCCTGCTCTCAGGCTCGATCTCGACGCTGACCTCGCTCGACTATCTCGGCTTCGGCCTGCCGCCGGGGTCCGCCTCGCTCGGCGAGTTGCTGAAGCAGGCGCAGCGCAACCTCAATGCGCCGTGGCTCGGCATTTCTGGCTTCGTCGTCATCTCGCTGATGCTGTCGCTGCTCGTCTTTGTCGGCGAGGCAACCCGCGACGCCTTCGATCCGCGCAAGACGTTCAAATGAGCGAAGCGCCCCTGCTCAGCGTACAGGACCTCAGCGTCGCCTTCAGCCAGGGCGGCGGCCAGTCTGTCGCCGTCGACCACATCTCCTTCGACATCGCGAAGGGCGAGACAGTTGCGCTGGTCGGGGAATCCGGCTCCGGCAAGTCGGTGTCGGCGCTGTCCGTGCTGAAGCTCCTGCCCTATCCCAGCGCCAGCCACCCGTCGGGAAAAATCCTGTTCCAGGGCGCCGACCTGCTGGCGATGAGCGAGAAGCAGCTGCGCCAGGTGCGCGGCAACAAGATCACCATGATCTTCCAGGAGCCGATGACCTCGCTCAATCCGCTGCACACGATCGAGCAGCAGATCGTCGAGATCCTGAAGCTGCATCAGGGCATGGCCGATCGCCCCGCCAAGGCGCGCACGCTGGCTTTGCTCAACGAGGTCGGTATCCGCGACCCGCAGAAGCGCCTCGACGCCTATCCGCACCAGTTGTCCGGCGGACAGCGCCAGCGCGTGATGATCGCCATGGCGCTGGCCAACGAGCCGGAACTCCTGATCGCCGACGAGCCGACGACGGCGCTCGACGTCACCGTGCAGGCGCAGATCCTCGAACTGCTGGCCGGCCTTAAAAGCCGCAAGGGCATGTCGATGCTGTTCATCACCCACGACCTCGGCATCGTCCGCAAGATCGCCGACCGGGTCTGCGTGATGACCAAGGGCAAGATCGTCGAGACCGGTCCGACCAACGAGATCTTCGCCAACCCGCAGCACCCCTATACGCGCCACCTTCTGGCGGCCGAGCCGAAAGGCAAGCCACCGGCGGCCAATGCCGACGCCAAGCCGGTGATGACCGGCAAGGACATCAAGGTCTGGTTCCCGATCAAGCAAGGCTTCTTCCGCAGCACCGTCGACCATGTGAAGGCTGTCGACGGCATCGATGTCACCGTGCGCGCCGGCCAGACGCTGGGCGTGGTCGGCGAATCCGGTTCGGGCAAGACCACACTCGGCCTGGCGCTGGCGCGGATGATCTCGTCGACCGGGACCATCCAGTTCAACGGGCGCGACATCAATCAGCTCACCTTCAATGCCATGCGGCCGCTCAGGCGCGAATTGCAGATCGTGTTCCAGGATCCGTTCGGTTCGCTCAGCCCGCGCATGTCAATCGCCGAGATCATCGAGGAAGGGCTCAAGATCCACGAGCCGAAGCTGTCGCCCGATGAACGCGACGACAAGGTTGCGGACGTGCTGAAGGAGGTCGGCCTCGATCCGGCGACCCGCAACCGCTATCCGCACGAATTTTCCGGCGGCCAGCGCCAGCGTGTCGCCATCGCGCGCGCCATGGTGCTCAACCCGCGCTTCGTCATGCTGGACGAGCCGACATCGGCGCTCGACATGAGCGTACAGGCGCAGGTCGTCGACCTCTTGCGCAATCTGCAGGCCAAGCATGACCTCGCCTATCTCTTCATCAGCCACGACCTCAAGGTCATCCGGGCGCTTGCCAACGATGTCATTGTCATGCGCAATGGTCGGATCGTCGAAGCCGGCCCTTCCCAGCAGATTTTTGAAAATCCGCAAACCGACTATACTCGGGCGCTGATTTCGGCGGCCTTCAAGATAGAGACGGCGCCGGTCGGCATCGTCAGCCAGTGATTAGAGGGACTAAACGAACAACAATGGAAAAAGGCCGCATCCTGCTTGCCGTCACCGGCTTTCACCCGCAGCGCTGGCGCGAGCTGTTGTCGGCCGAGCGCGAGGTGGTCCTGGAGCCGGACGGCGCCAAGGATCCGTCGATCACCTATGCGGTGGTGTGGAAGCAGAAGCCGAACCTGTTGTCGTCGCTGCCCAATCTGCGCGCCATCTTCTCGATCGGCGCCGGCGTCGACCATATTTTCGCCGATCCCGGCCTGCCCGACGTGCCGATCGTCAAGGTCGTCGCCGACAATCTCACCCAGTACATGACGGAATATGTCGTCTGGCGGGTGCTCGATCACCATCGCCATGGCCTGCTCTACCGGTCGCAGCAGCCGAAGAAGATCTGGCGCGAGCCGCAGCAGAGGCCGGCCGGCGACATTTCCGTTGGCATTATGGGGCTCGGCAATCTCGGCCGCGCCGCGGCCTCGGTGCTTCTTTCGCTCGGCTTCGCCGTCAATGGCTGGTCGCGCAACGACCGGCCGATGCAAGGGGTTGCGACCTATTCCGGCGAGGCCGGCTTGATCCCGTTCCTCAAGGCAACCGACATACTCGTCGTGCTCCTGCCGCTGACACCGGACACGCAGGGCATCATCAATTATGGCGTGCTGAAGGAATTGCGCAAGCGCAACGGCCTTGGTGGCTCGGTGCTGATCAACGCCGGACGCGGCCGCCTGCAAAAGGACGCCGACATCGTGCGGGCGCTGGACGACGGCACGTTGAAGGAGGCGAGCCTCGATGTGTTCGAGGTCGAGCCGCTGCCGAAGACCAGCCCGCTATGGAGCCATCCGAAGGTGTTCGTGACGCCGCACGCCGCGGCGACCTCCGATCCGATGCACCTGGCGCCGATCATGCTGCGCCAGATGGATGCCTTCGAGCGCGGTGAGCCGTTGCAGAACCTGGTCGATCGCAAGGTGGGTTACTGATCGCGTCAGCGCTCTTGCGCCATGCTTTCCAGCTTCTTCGAATGCTGCACCCCTGCCAGGTCCATCACATGCTCCTTGCGGGCACGCTGAAGGTCCAATGGTGACTTGCCTTCGATCATCCGGGCAATGTCTTCCACAATCAGGTGGCCCATCAGTTGCCGGCCGCCGCTTACCGCCGCGGCACGGTGGGGCGACAGAATGACGTTGGGCATGCCGCGCAGGGCATGATCCCTGGCCAGCGGCTCCGACGGGAACACATCGATTGCAGCGCGGATGCGCTTTGTCCGCACCGCCTCGACCAAGGCATCGAAATCGATGAGATGTGCACGACTGACAAGGACGAGCAACGCGTTCGGCTGCAGCCTGGCGATGGTGGCCGCGTCCACAAGGCCCTTGTTGGTCCTGGTCGGCGCCGCCGTCACGAAGAGCACGCGGCAACTGCTCGCGACTTCCGCCAGGGAAGCGAGCCTGACGCCATGCTGCCTGGCCACCGACGGATCAAGCCAGGGGTCGTAGGCGGATATCCTCGGCGAGAACGGCGCCAGGAGCCGGCTGCACTCCTTGGCAATGGCGCCGAAGCCAACAAATCCTATCGTCTGTTCGAACAAGGTGAAATCGGTCGCCGGATTGTCGTTGAGCCAATGTTCACCGCCGGTACGGAACAGTTCATGTTCTTCCACGAGGCCACGCGCGCCCGACAACGCCATGGCCACCGCCATTTCGGCGACCGAGCCGCGCATGCCTGGACCGGTTGCCAGCACCTCGATGCCGCGGTCGAAGCAGGAAGCGTAGTCGATAGTGTCGGGAAAGGCGCCGTAGAGCTCGATCACCGCCTTGAGTTTGGCCGCGCGCCTGATCTGGGCGGCATCGAGCGTCGGCAAGGCCGAGAGATAGAAGGTCATGCCGGCCAGATTTTCATCCAGTACATGATCGGGCATGGGCTCGTTCTTCGCCCAAACCAGATCGCAAAGCTCGCCAAGTCGCCTCAGGTCAGCCTGCGTGAACAGTTCGTCAAGCTGTCGCCATTGTGGGTCAAGGACCGCAACGGGTTTGTTCATATCGACATCCTCCCTTGGAATTGAAGCTGTTGACGCGGTGCTCCCGCGGCATCACGCGTTCGTTGCCTTCGCCCGCCGGCTGCTCACGACTTTGCCCCGGTGATCAAGGCGACCAGTTCCTCGCCCGAGGTCTCGCTCGTGCGGCGATGACCGACGACGTGACCGTTGCGCATGATCCATATTTCGTTCGAGAGGCGCATCACCTGATCGAAATTGTGACTGATCAGAAGGAAGGTCCTGCCTTGTTGCCGCAAGCGGTCGATCAGGCCTTCGACTTCAAGACGTTCCCGCACGCCAAGGGCCGCCGTCGGCTCATCCATGATGGTGAGTTTGGCGTTCCAACCCACCGCGCGGCTGATGGCCACCGCTTGCCGCTGGCCGCCGGACAGCTGACGCACGCGCGCATTGATCGACGGTATGTTGATCTGCAGGCCGGCCAGCATGGTGCGCGCCTGGGCGGCCATGGCCCGCTTGCGGGTGATGCTCAACGGACCACCCCAGGTAAGCTCGCGGCCGAGGAAAAGGTTCTGCCAGATCGTCAGGTCATCGACGAGCGCGAGATCCTGGAACAGTGTCTCGACACCGATGCGCCTTGCGTCGTCAGGGCTGCGCAGCGTCGCCGGTCGGCCATCGAAAAATATCTCGCCGGACGTTGGTTGATGCACGCCGGTCAGTATCTTGACCAGGGTGGATTTGCCCGCGCCATTGTCGCCGACGATGGCTGCGACCTTGCCTTCCTCGACGGAGATGCTGACGCCATCGAGGGCGACGACCGAGCCGAAATGCTTGTGGACATTGCGCACTTCCAACATCTTGCGCCCGGCGGGGGTGCCGACCGCGCCATCATTCGAAGCAGGAGCGATCGTCATTTTTGAAACCGATAAGCGATGGCGAAAAGGATGACGACCATGCCCGTGACGATCGGCTGGTAGAAAACGCCGACGCCAAGCAGCGTCATCAGGTTCAGAAGGGCGGTCAGGACCAGGGCGCCCACTACCGGGCCAATGATCGTGCCACGGCCGCCAAAGAGGCTCGTTCCGCCTAGCACCGATGCGGCTATCGAGTTCAGCAAGTAGGAACTGCCGGTGGCGGGTTCGGCGGATCCGATGCGCGCGGTGAGCATGACGCCGGCGATGCCGGCGAGCAAGCCGCTGATGGCAAAGGCCGCTATCTTGATCCTCGCGACCTTGAGGCCGAGGTTGCGGCTGCCTTCATGGTTGCCGCCGATGGCGAACAGGTGCGTGCCCAGTTGTGTATGGAACAGGAGCAGGTGGGCAATGACGGCAACCACGGCCGCGAGCAGCGTTATGTTGGGGATTGGCCCGAAGCTGCCGCTGGCCAGTTGCGTAAGCAAGGGTGAAATGACGCCGACCGGTCGGCCGTTCGATAGCACCAGCGCACAACCCGATGCAATGCTGAGCATTCCCAATGTCGCTATGAAATCGCTGATCTTGCCCTTCGAAATGACGATGCCGCTGATGATGCCAAACATCATGCCTGTAACAACGGCCATCACGATGCCGATCGGCACACCCCATTTCTGGGTGACGGAGATGCCGATCATCACGCAGGATATCTGCACCAGCGACCCGACCGAAAGGTCGATGCCCGCCGTGATGATGACGAAAGTCTGACCGATCGCCACCACAACGAGGATCGAGCAGGCGACAAGAATCGAAGTGATGTTTCCGGCCGTCAGGAACAGTGGCGAAGCCAGCGCTCCGACCGCCATGAGCACCAGGAGCGCCAGGACGATCGCCCAGTCCAGCACACCGCTCGACCTGACCGTCCTTGCGATGCGGCCGGCCGACGCTCGGACGGCCGTTCCTGTCCCTGCTTGCAAGCTCACGCGCCAGGCCCTGCTATTTGATCAGCTTGGCAATCGGGCTGTGATATTCGAACCAGGGCTGCGGTGACGACGTCTTGGCCGCGGCGATATTCTCGGAGGTGATCAGGGCCTGTGGCGCGACCGTGGTCGCGTCGACTGTGGCACCCTGCGACGCCGCGAGGCAGGCTTCGACCTCGATCTGGCCCATCAGGTAGGGGAACTGCGCGGCGGTGCCGGTCATCTGTCCGGCCTCGATGGAATTGAGCGCGTCGTCGATGGCATCCGTGCCGAACACGAGGACCTTGCCGGCCAGGCCAGCGTTGTTGACCGCCTGCTGGACGCCCAGCGCCATGCCGTCGTTGGCGGCGTAGAAACCTTTCAGGTCGGGGTGAGCGCGCAGGATCGCATCGGCGGCGTTCAGAGCCTTCTCGCGATCCCAATCGGCCGCCTGTTCCTGAACGATTTCGAGGCCGCCGGCGCCGGAGCGAAACCCTTCGAGTCTCTGGATGCTGGCCGGATGGCCCGCCAGGCCGCCGATCAGAGCAACCTTTCCCGTCCCGCCGAGGCGTTTTACCATTTCCTCCGCCACGGCCTTGCCCGCATCGGTATGGCGCACGGTGACATAGGTTGTCAGCTTGACGCCGGCGGCGGCGAGCGCGTCGTTGTCGAATGCGTCCCCCGCGACGATCGGGATGTTCTTCTTGGCCGCCGTCACCAGTGGCTGAATGAGATTGCTGTTGCTGATCGGCGCGACGATGAAGCAATTGAAATCCTGTCCGACCATTGTCTGGACCATGTTGGTCTGTTCGTCGATGGCCGACTCATCCGTGCCGGCCTGAACCGTGACCGTTGCGCCGATCTCCTTTGCCTTCGCCTCGATGCCTTGTTGCGTGGCCAGCCAATAGGGATTGGCGAGTGTCTTCAGCACCACGGCGATCTTCAGGTTCTTCCCCGGCAGGTCGGCGGCCCATGGCTGACCGACAAGGACCAGAGACAGGATCGATCCTGCAAGCAGACTTTGCATCGAGACTTTAACGCGCATGCCTTATTCCTCCCATTGTGCGGTTCGCCAGGCTGGCTCCATCCGGTCCAGCGCAGAAGCGTGAAATTGTGCGCTTCTTGAGCGGCGCACATCTTTCCGAAGCTCAGGATAGAGGCTGCCCGGTCATCAACAATCAGCAGCTCCATCAGATCGCATCAAACGGCGGCGAACCGTCACTGTCGTGCAAAGGAACGAAGTGCATCGAGCCCCGCTTGCGGCGGAGAAACACGTAAGGGACCGCACGGGTGGCGGCTCTCCGATACGGTGTGTCGGGATCGTCAGCCCGGCAGAGCGAACTTCTTCTTCTGATTGTCCGGCTTGCCGCAGTCGCGGCGGTCGATGGACCGGTTCATGGCGTCGATCTCGCCAGTCGCCTTGTCGCTGTCGCGCTGGGCCTTGGAGCGCATGTCGGGCGTGAACGGACCGAAACCCATCGCGGGATTGGAGAAGGTCGGCTTCACGGTCGTCGCAAGATTGTACTGCTGTGCCAACCCATTGCGCTGCGCCAGCAACTGATCGCACGGCACGGTGTCGTATTGCAGGGAGGATTCTATGTTGGCGTCCTGCCGCTCGGACATCGAATTGCCAACGCAGCCGGCCATTGCCAGGCAAGAGGCCAAGACCATCATGTTCCAGCGCATCCGATATGCTCCTCCTGATATCCCGCCCCTGACGCGACCAGATCGCAAATATCAGTCGCGCACGCAAATCGGACTTTTTCGCAGCAGCGCGGAGCGGTGACGGGATTCACCGCGCAATGATCATGCACGCTTCAATCGGCGTGAGCCTTCAGGGCCAAGACGACCCAGCCTTTGACGGGCTCGCGGCGATCCTGCCGGATGGTCGTCGGCTCCAGCGCCAGGATTGAAAGCCCGTTGGCCTCGAGTGTCCGCCTGACATAGCTGTCGGAATGGGCATAGCGCCGCGAGGGCTGCAGCGCGAAGTCGCCGCTTGCGAGGCTCTCGACAGAGAAAGCAAACAGGCCGCCGCCGGCGAGCACACCGGCGACCCTCCCGATCAGGCCTTCGAGTGCGCCGACATAGATCAAGACGTCGGCCGATGTCACCAGATCGGGGTTTTCGCCTGAGTGGGAGAAGCCCTGCAGATCAGCCTTTGTCAGCGTGTCATAGATGCCTTTCGTCCGCGCCTTCTTCAGCATCCTGGCCGAGATGTCGATCCCCTCCAGCCGGTCGACGATCGGCCTCAGCCTCTCGCCCATCAGCCCGGTGCCGCAGCCCAGGTCGAGCGCCAGACGGAAGCGGCCCGATCTTGCCTTGCGAATCATCCGTTCGAGGGCTTCGGGCAACCGGTAGTCGAGCTTGCCGACCAGCATCTCTTCGAATGTCTCGGCGTAGTGGTCGAACAGCGTTTCGACAAAGGCGCTGGGCGGCGCGCTGGAAACCGGGGCTTTGCCGATCAGCTGCAATTTGAGGGCCGCGCCCTGGCGATCGGCTGGATCCAGGTTCAGCACCATCACCCAGGCCTGCGTCGCCAGGTCGAGCCTGCCTGATGCCTCCTGCATCTCGCCAAGGCGAAACCAGCCCATTGCCCATTGCGGCGCCAATTCCAATGCGCCGAGCAGGAGCTCGGCCGCCGCCACGTGGTCGCCGGAGGCAAAGAGCATCTCGGCATAGTCGGCACGGCGATCAGCGTTCAAATCGCCCGATGAGGTCTGCAACGGCTTCATGATAGCGGTTCCGCCGGCGGAGGCAGCCGGGCCGCCATCTCTGTAATGCAAAGGGTGCGGAAGCTGAACCGAATTGAACGTTCTTTGCCAGGAGAGTCAGCAGTCTCCGACGACAGGCTTCCCGCAGCGGAATTATATCCTATCTTGCAGACCATGCGCGCCAGCGACCTGCTTCATCCCCGGCCCGAAGGCCTTTACTGCCCGCCGGGCGATTTCTTCATCGATCCGGTGCGGCCGGTGGACCGGGCGCTGATCACCCACGGTCATTCCGACCATGCGCGTTCCGGCCACCGCTCGGTGCTGGCGACGCAGCAGACGCTCGACATCATGGGGCTGCGCTATGGCGAGGGCTTTGCCGGCACGACGCAACCGGCACGGCTCGGCGAGACGATCGTCCTCAATGGCGTCAGCGTCAGCTTCCATCCGGCCGGCCATGTGCTGGGCTCGGCACAGATATCGGTCGAACATCAGGGCATGCGTATCGTCGCCTCCGGCGACTACAAACGGCGAAAGGATGCGACCTGCGTGCCGTTCGAGCCAATCCGCTGCGACGTTTTCATCACCGAGGCGACCTTCGGCCTGCCGGTGTTTCGCCACCCGCCCGACACGGAAGAGATCGCCCGCCTGCTGAAATCGGCGGCGCAGTTTCCCGAACGCTCGCATCTGGTCGGCGCCTATGCGCTGGGAAAGGCGCAGCGGGTGATGCGGCTGTTGCGCGACGCCGGCTACGACAGGCCGCTCTATATCCATGGCGCACTGACCAGGCTCAGCGAGTACTATCAAAGCCAGGGCATCGACCTCGGCATACTCGAACCGGCGACGGTGGAAGGCGGCAAAGGGGATTTCGCCGGCGCCATCGTGGTCGGCCCGCCATCGGCCTTCGCCGACCGCTGGGCGCGGCGGTTCCCCGATCCGATCTCGTGCTTCGCGTCCGGCTGGATGCGCATCCGCCAGCGCGCCAAGCAGGGCGGTGTCGAACTGCCGCTGATCATCTCGGACCATGCCGACTGGGACGAGCTCACAGCGACCATAAAGGAGACCGGCGCCGAGGAAATCTGGGTCACGCATGGCCGTGAGGAAGCACTGGTGCGCTGGTGCGAACTCGAAGGCATTGCCGCCCGGCCATTGCATCTTGTGGGCTACGAGGACGAGGGCGATTGAGGGCATGAACCGCTTCGCCGAACTCCTCGACCGCCTGGTGCTGACGCCGTCGCGCAACGGCAAGCTGACTCTGCTGGTCGACTACTTCCGCAGTGTCGAGGACCCGGATCGCGGCCTGGCGCTCGCCGCCATCACCGGCGATCTGAATATCGCCGCGGTCAAGCCGGCGATGCTGCGCATCCTTGTCACCGAGCGCATGGACCCGGTTCTGTTCGGCTATTCCTACGACTATGTCGGCGATCTGGCCGAGACGGTGTCGCTGGTCTGGCCGCAAACGCCGGGACATATCCCGAACCGTGAACCGACGCTCGGCGAGGTCGTGGCCAGGTTGCAGGCGGCAAGCCGCTCCGACGGACCGAAGGTGCTGGCCGGGCTGCTCGACAGCGCCGGCATTTCGGCACGCTTCGCCATCATCAAGCTGGTCACCGGCGGCCTGCGCATCGGTGTGTCGGCGCGGCTCGCAAAGCAGGCGCTGGCGGATTTCGGCAAGGTCGACGTCGCCGAAATCGAGGAACTCTGGCACGGGCTGTCGCCGCCCTATACGGCGCTGTTCGCGTGGCTGGAGGGCAAGGCTGAAAAACCCCGCAACACGGCGATGGCGCTGTTCAGGCCGGTGATGCTGTCGAACCCGGTCGGCGACGGCGACCTGGAAAAGCTCGATCCGGCGGACTATGCGGCCGAATGGAAATGGGATGGCATCCGCGTCCAGGCAGTAGCGGAAGGCGGCATCCGCCGGCTCTACTCGCGCACCGGCGACGATGTCTCCGGCGCCTTTCCCGACCTTGCCGACGCGATGGATTTTTCCGCGACGCTGGATGGCGAGTTGCTGGTTGGCGATCCCCGACAGGCGACGGGAACGTTCTCGGATTTGCAGCAGAGGCTGAACCGCAAGACGGTGACGCCGAAGATGCAGCAGCAATATCCGGCCTTCATGCGCTGCTACGATCTGCTGCAGATCGGCGCCGAGGATTTGCGCGGGCTATCCTTCCGCGAGCGGCGCGGCCGCCTCGAAGCCTTCGTCAGGACGCTCGACCCCAGCCGCTTCGACCTGTCGCCCTTTGTCGACTTCGCCGATTGGCAGGCGCTGGAGGAGATGCGCCGCGCGCCGCCGCACCCGATCATCGAAGGCGTGATGCTGAAACGCTGGGATTCGCCCTATGTCGCCGGGCGGCCGAAAGGCCCATGGTTCAAATGGAAGCGCGATCCGCACACGGTGGATGCCGTCCTGATGTATGCCCAGCGCGGCCATGGCAAGCGCTCGAGCTTCTACTCCGACTACACGTTCGGCGTCTGGTCCGGACCCGAGGGCGAGGAGGAACTGGTGCCGGTGGGCAAGGCCTATTTCGGCTTCACCGACGAGGAGCTGAAGCAGATCGACAAATATGTCCGCGACAATACGGTCGAGCGCTTCGGCCCGGTGCGCTCGGTGCGGGCGGACCGCGACAATGGCCTGGTGCTGGAAGTCGCCTTCGAAGGGCTCAACCGCTCGACCCGGCACAAATCCGGCGTCGCCATGCGCTTCCCCCGCATTTCACGGCTGCGCTGGGACAAGCCGGCCAACGAGGCCGACCGCATCGAGACGCTGCAGGCGCTGCTCGATCGCTGAGTTCCAGCCGACTAAGGCTCGATCGAGACGCGGATCTCGTAGATGTTGACCGCCTTGCCCTGCTTGTCGAAATCGGAATTGACGGCGATGGTTCCGGCCGAACCCGGACGCTTGTTGGGGAACTGCACGTCGAACAGATATTCGTTGCGCTGCTGGCCGACCGCATAGCGCTTGCGGCCACAGTCGCCAAGTTCGCCGAAATTGCAGTCGACGGAGATTTGCGTGTCCTTGCCGTCCTCGGCGCGGGCAATGATATCGAACACGGCATGCTTGCCGGCCAGCTTCTCCAGCACGCCTTGCCCGACATCGAAGGCGATCGCCGAGCCGGAGGCGCCGGACCGGATGCGCAGGAACGGACCGGTGTCGTCCTTCATCACCTCGGCCTTGGCGTCCGACGGGGCGGCGACATGCGTCGGATCGGCCGGCGAGAACACATTGATCCAGTCCCGCGATTGGTCCGCGGCACCGGGCTTTGCCGGCGCGTTGGCGCCGTCGGCCGGCGTGAAATCGTCGTCCTCCACGGTTGGCGGCGCCTCCGGCGGTGCCGTATCGAGTTGGGCGGCAGTCTTGAATACGCCGGTCTGCATAGCGAAAAACAGGCCGATGCCAATCGCCGCAAGCAGGGTCACGGTGAAGAAGATGGCGGTCAGCGGCAGGCGACGACCGCGAATGCGGCGCTCGTCGCGATCGGGCGCCACTTCCGCCGCGGCTCCCGAAGCGGCAGGAACGGACATGTCGATGGCCGGCGCCCCGGGCAGCGTGGCGTCCGGCATGATGTCGGGAACGACCGGCAGCACGCGCGAGCGCGGCGCGTCGGATGCGGGCTGCGCGGGCCCGTCGACGGCGACCGCGGGCGGCGGCGTCCTGTCGCCGATCTCGATCGCGGGCGCCGCGGTGGCCGCGGGCTCGACCGCCGGGGCATCGACCTGCGGACCAGCATCCGGCACCGCCGGCAGGAACTCGGATTCGATTTCGGCGATCTTCGCCTGGATCGCCTTGCGGCGCTTGATGGCGACTTCCACGGTCACGCCGGGATTGGCCTGGAGCGCACGATCGAGCGCGGCAAAGGCCGACCGATAGACCCTCTCGCGGAACGCGCGGTCCTCGGCATTGCCCTTCTCCAAGGCGTTCCGGATCGCTTTTTCGATGGCGTCCAAGCGAGATCCCTCTGCAAATTGCACCAATCTTCCCTGATGGTTAGCCGTAGGCGACCAATCAATCAACGGGCGTGCGGCTGCATTCTGCCTCGACGGGCCGTCGAAAGTCCATCTTGGCGATGTTCCGGCAAATAAAATCGGACTATCCCGGCGATTCTTCGCAGGCAGCGACACCCCAACCCTGATTTCGACCGTGTTGGGCGCTCGTGCAGAATTGCCAAGTCGCATCTTGAATTCGTGGCCGGTTGAGTCTATCACCCAGCCCATCTTGGAGGCCTCGGCCTCCCGGGCCGCTTTAGCTCAGTTGGTAGAGCACCGCATTCGTAATGCGGGGGTCGCGTGTTCGAGTCACGCAAGCGGCACCAATATTCCCCAAGGGTTTGCGGGTTCCCGAGGCATAGAGCGAAAACGCATTGCCAACACCATGCCAACATTTTTCGGGGTCATTTGTTCGCCCTTTGTAGCGCCTCGACAAGGACTCGGCTGGACACTTCGCGGGCGCCTAGAGCGATGGCCCGCGCCCGAGTGGCCTTTGAAAGGTCGTAGTGGGGACGGCCTGGCTTGTCCTGAAACCATCGGCGGACCCCGAGGGCTTCGGCCATAGCGTGAAGCTCGGCGAGTGAATCGGCCGCCATATGGCACATCACCATCCGGCCAAGGCGCCAGCGCGGCCGGTCGACGTAGACCACTATCTAGCCGCTTTGACGGATCGTTTGCGTTGCCGCAGCGTCCGCAGAATGAAAGAGTTGATGGCAGAGCGGACATCGAACCTTCCGCCATCGACCTTCTGCGCTACGATTTGGTGCCCGGCATGGAGAACTTTAATTTCCTTGCGTCTGGAAGCCACGAAAACATTGATGGCTTCTTCCGGCCTCGTTTCGATCGGTTGTTGCCGTTCCCAAGCGTAATCGTCCCAGATAATGGTCCCGCCATTCTTGAGTAGAGGCCACGCCAGAAGGGAATCGACGTGAACCGCGTCCCGGTCGTGGGCACCATCGATATAGATCAGGTCGTAAGATCTTTTTTGGCCCTGCAGGTCGATCAATGCCTTGCTGGAAATCGACTTCAGCTTTGTGACGCGCCCGGCATACGAGGCCGTGTTGGTATCGAAGCGCTGCTCTACTTGGGCAAATCCACCGGCCAAAGTTACGTATTCGTTCTGCTCTCCAGCGAACGGATCGATGCACGTAATCCGCGACAGATGGCAGTACTCAAGAAAAAAGATCGCGGAACGTCCTTCCCAAGATCCGATTTCCAAGATGTTGAGAGGTCGATCCCGCATACTTGCAAGGCAAGCACTCCAGAGATGGAAATTATTTGACGTCCAATCGGAGGAAAATTCTTTCCCTTCGTACCACTTAGCAAAATCGACCACTGCTAACTCCTCTATTTGCGGCGATCTAGCGCGGCTCACGATCGCCAGTTATATTGACGCCGCTTCAGCGTCAATGTTGGATCTGAACCGACGTCCCTGCCGCTGGCAAAGTGCGCCGCCCCGGCAATTCGTCGGTACCCAGGCCCCAGCTTTCCATCCGCCGATCATCATCCGAAAGGAACAATCACGGCTGTTTCCCGTGAAAAAGAAGCGCTTGCCCGCGTACTTGCGCATGAAGGCGGCTATTCAAATCATGCAGACCCCGGCGGCCTGCCATCTTCTACCCCGAGCGCGTCAATGAGGCGGTGCCGCAATTGGCACATGCACCACGGTCTGCGTGGTGGAGCGCGTCGCCGGCGATCCATATCCGCCATTGTCGCGACTCAGCTTTGGTGGGAAACTCGCGGGCCTCAGCATGGGAGGCCCAAAATGCCCAACACTTTCAAGACCGGAGACGTCGTCAAGCTGAAGTCGGGAGGGCCGAGGATGACGGTCAGCGATGGGGCCGCTTCCGGCATGTACCTCTGTCACTGGTTCAACAAGGAAGGTGACGTTTGGACGCCGCAGCATGCGGGCTTCAAACCCGACCAGTTGGTCGCCGCCGATCAACCGGCGTAATCCCTGCCCGTCCGCCAGGAGTGGTGGCCGGCCCGGCGTGAATTCAGGCGGCGCGGGAATAATGCGTCACGGCGGTCGCTCTCGGGAGCGATGCCGAGTCGGCATCGCAATCGAAGAGATCGGTACAGGCGACCGACGGATTTTCCCGGTCTCGGCGTTTAACGGTTGAAGCGTGACCATGGCATGGGCCGTGGCCGACGCGCCAACCGGAGACGCCGAAGCATGATACGCCGTTCGATCCTTGCCGCTGCCTTGAGCCTGCTGACCGTCGCGGCTCTCGCCCAGACAGCGACACAGCCCCCGGCTGCCACGCCGCCAGCCGCCGCTCCCGCGGCGTCAAATGCCAAGTCTGAACTCACGCTGGCCAAGTTCCAGAAGCGGCGGGAAAAGGCGGTCATGGCCGCCGACACGGACGGTGACGGCAAGATCAGCCTCCTGGAATGGGAAGCCTTTCAAGCCAAGCGCAACGTCAAGGGAGACGCCGCCAAATCCTTCGCGCGTATCGATTCCAATCATGACGGCTTCATCGATCGCGCCGAGCTCGATGCGTTCTTCGCCAAGCGTTTTGCCAAGCTGGACAAGAATGGCGACGGCGTTCTGACGGCCGACGAGATGCCAGGCCACAAATCCGCTCCCAAGCCGGAGCAATGACCAAGAGGCTATGACGCGTGATGGATATCGGGAGTGCGCGAGCCGATGAGCGCCGATCCGGACGAGGAGCTGGTTCGTCGTGTCGGTGCTGGCGATCCCGCGGCGGTGCAGACGCTCGTCGCGCGCAAATTGCCGCGCATCCTTTCACTTGCCGTGCGCATGCTGGGCGACGCGGCGGAGGCCGAGGACGTCGCGCAGGAAACCTTCGTGCGCATCTGGCGTCATGCCTCCAGCTGGCGGCGCGGCAATGCGCGCTTCGACAGCTGGATCCACCGGGTGACGCTCAACCTTTGCTACGACCGGTTGCGTCGGCGCCGCGAGGTGGTGACCGACAATCTGCCGGAAATGGCCGACCCTGCCCCGCTTCCCGACGCCCGCGAAGAGCCACATCGGGTCGAGCAAGCCCTGCAGGCGATCGCGCCGCGCCAGCGCGAGGCCATCATCCTGGTCTACTACCAGGAGATGTCCAACATAGAGGCGGCCGCGACCTTGGAGATCAGCGTCGATGCGCTGGAAAGCCTGCTTTCGCGCGGCCGTCGGTCCTTGCAGATGATTCTGGCCAGGGACGGCGTCCATGACTGAGAAAGGGGCGATCATGGATGCCGGACATTCATCGCGCCTTGCGGGCGTCCGGTGGGGACCGGTCCGCCTCGTTTCCAACCCGCGTGGGCACGCGGCACCAAGGGGCAAGGGGAAAACACATGGCTGAAGACATCGAGGACGGCCCGGCAATGGATGCCAAGCGCTTCGCGGCGCTCGCCGAAGCCTATGGCGGCGATCCGCGGCGCTGGCCGGAAGCGGAGCGTGAGGCAGCCACCATTTTCGCTTCAACCGAGGCGGGCCAGGCCATTTCGCGGCATGCCGGCTCGCTTGACGCCCTGCTTGACAGCTATGGCGTCGCGCACCCCGGCAAGACACTGCACGACACCATCCTGCGGACCGCCGGCCGGCACATCGTCCGGCGCCGGCGTCAGCGGTTCTGGTGGCTCGGGCTGGGGCTGGCCGGCATCGGGCTGGCCGGCGCCATCGCCGGACTGGCCCTGGTGACCGTCGTTACGCCGGAGGTTCAGCCCGATCACTATGTGCTCGACGCCAACGCGACGGCCTTCGGCGACGCCGGACCCGACACGATCGAGGAAGACCTATGAGCACCGGCCGCAACCTCCTCATCGCGTCGGTGGTGTTGAATGTCTTCCTGGCCGGTGCGCTTGCCGGCGGAGCCGTCTGGATAAGAAGCGGCAAGCCGGCCCAGGGCTATTCGCTGGAAGCGGCCGGCGGCCGCCTGCCCGACCAGCAGCGCACGCTGTTCCGAAAGGCGTTGCGCGAGGTCCGCCAAGAGTCGCGCGAAATCATTCGCGATGGCCAGCAGGCCAGGCGCGAGGCGGCCGACCTGCTGCGGCAGCCTGTCCTCGACACGGCGGCCCTGTCGGCCGCGCTCGAGCGGGCCCGCAATGCCGACGTCACCGTGCGCACGCGGCTGGAGCAGCGCATCGTCGAGTTCGCGGCAGCAGCGTCCACCGAGGATCGCAACATGCTGGCCGAGGGCCTCGCGAGACGCAGCGGGACGCAGCCATCCGCAACGCCAAAAAAATCGCCGTGACGACCGACGGAAAATGCCGATGGCGCCCGTTTAACGAGATGAAGGGCAGGATCTGCCGGACCACCTGGCACCGACAGGTTTCAACCTCGGACAACTTCGGAGTTTGGTCATGAACTATCTGGCAAAATACGCGATCACCGCCGCTCTCGCGGTGACCGGAACGGCTGCGACCGTCGCGGCGTCCTCGGCAATGCCGCTGGCGCCGCTTGCCGCCCCGGCGGTGGTGGAGCAAGTCGCCTGGGGTTGCGGCCCCGGCTGGCACCCCAATCCCTGGGGGCGCTGCGTGCCCAATCGCGTGGTGGTCTATCCCCGCTATTACTATTGGCACGGCCCGGCTTATTACGCCTGGCATCCGCACCGCCACTGGCACCGCTGGCATCGCTGGTAAGGGCCATCGCTGGTAAGGGCCATGGGGCCGCCCACCGCGCGGCCCCATGATCCCAGCTAAGCAGGCACGAACCGGCTCGAACGGGCTTCAGGCGCTGCTCGCCGGAAGTCCCAGCAATGGAGAGCTGACTTGGCTATCCCGGCCTCCTCTTCCCCGCCAGATCCGACCCCAGATCCGACCCTTGTCGCTTTCAACCGCTTCGGGCTCGGGGCAAGGCCCGGCGACCGCGACAGGATTGCCGGCGACCCGCACGGCTATCTGAAGGCGGAACTGCGGCAACCCGACGTCGCCCTGATCCCGCTTGACGATCCGGCCTATGCCGGCCTGCTGGGCAGCACGCCGGCTATCCAGGCCAGCATGGCGGCAAATGTCCAGCGCAAGCTCGACCGCGAGCGGATGGCCGCGGCACCGCCGGCGATGGCAACGGCGAGCATCCAGAACATGCCTGCGCCGGTCCAGCCCAAGCCGGTCCAGAGCACACCGGTGCGGGTCGCGCCCGTCCAACCCATGCCGTCGCCCGCCGCCCCGCCAAAGCCAGCCGTTCCGCCGGTCGAGGCCACGCTGTTCCGCGCCGAAGCCCAGGCGCGCTTCGACAAGGCTCTGCGGGCCGATGCCGGCTTTGTCGAACGTCTGGTCTATTTCTGGTCGAACCATTTCTGCGTTTCCGTGGCCAAGGACAACATCGTGCGGGCGAGCGCCGGTGCGTTCGAACGGGAAGCGATCCGCCCTTTCGTGCTCGGCCGTTTCGCCGACATGCTGATGGCCGTGGAGCGGCATCCGGCGATGCTGTTCTATCTCGACAACCAGCAGTCGATCGGCCCGGATTCCCGCGCCGGCAAGAACCGCCAGCGCGGCCTCAACGAGAACCTCGCCCGCGAGATCATGGAACTGCATACGCTCGGCGTCGGCAGCGGCTATACCCAAGCCGATGTCACCAGCTTTGCGCGCATCCTGACCGGCTGGACGATGGCCGGGCGCGAAGGTCGGCTGGGTGAGCCCGGCAGTTCCGTCTTCAACGCCAATGCGCATGAGCCGGGTGACGCGGTTCTGCTCGGCAAGACCTATCCGGCCGGGGGCATGGCCCAGGCCGAGGCGGCACTCAACGACATCGCCAGCCACCCGGCAACGGCGCAGCACATCGCCACCGAGCTCGCCCGCCATTTCATATCCGACGATCCGCCGCCGGCCGCGGTGGCGCGGCTGGCCAAGGTTTTCGCCAAGAGCGACGGCAATCTCAGGGCACTGGCCTCGACGCTCATCGATATGCCGGAGGCCTGGTCGACGCCATTGGCCAAGATGCGCTCGCCGTTCGACTACATCGCCGCCATCCGGCGGGCGGTCGGCCCGGGTCCGGCGAACGATCCCGGCCAATCGCTCGGCTGGCTTAACGCGCTGGGCGAGCCGCTCTGGCAGCCACCGGGACCGAACGGCTTTTCCGACCAGGCGGACAGCTGGGCGTCGGCGGAAGGCATGAAGGTCCGCCTCGACATCGCCTGGCAGGCGGCCCGCCAGGTCAAGGACATAGGCAATCCCAGCGACATGCTCGACGCCGTCATTGGGCCTTCCGCCTCGCCGGAGACGCGGCAGGCGATCGCCCGTGCCGAGTCCAAGCAGCAAGGCCTGGCGCTGCTGCTGATGGCGCCCGAATTCCAGAGACGATAGGTCGAGCGATAGGTCCGGCGCCGACAACTCCCATGGAGACCAAGTCATGAGCCTGCTGTGTGAAACCCCTCATCCCTCCCGCCGCGCCGTGCTGATGGCCGGCGGCGCGCTGTTTGCCTGGGCCTATCTGCCCCGCTTCGCCCGCGCCGCCGACAATCGCGACCCACGCCTGATCGTCATCGTCCTGCGCGGCGCGCTCGACGGCCTGTCGGCGGTCGGCCCGGTCGGCGATCCCGACTATGCGGGCCTGCATGGCGACATAGCTTTGTCGCTCACCGGCCCGCACGCGGCGCTGCCGCTCGATGGTTTCTTCGCGGTCAATCCGGCGATGCCCGTGTTCGCGCGGCTGTTCAAGGCAAGCCAGGCGGCGGTGGTGCATGCGGCCGCGACGGGCTATCGCGAACGCTCGCATTTCGACGGGCAGGATGTGCTGGAAAGCGGTTTTGCCGGACCCGGCCATGTCGCCACCGGATGGCTCAACCGGGCGCTGGAAAGCCTGCCGGCGGGCGATCGCGTGGCCGCGCTTGGTGGTCTCGCCGTCGGCCCGTCGACGCCGCTGGTGATCCGTGGGGCTGCCCCCGTACTCGGCTGGGCGCCGCAATCCCTGCCGGAGCCGGCCGGCGACCTCGCGGCGCGGGTTCTCGATCTCTACCAGCATCGCGATCCGGTGCTGGCGGTGGCGCTGCAAAAAGGCCTCGATGCCGACCGTATGGCGCTGGACGACCAGATGGGCGCCAAGGCAATGAAGCCGAAGGGCGGCCTCGACAGTGCCGCCGGCATGCGGCAGGCCGCGCAAGGCGCCGCCAAGCTGATCGCGGCCGATGACGGTCCGCGTGTTGCGGCACTGGCCTTTGACGGCTGGGACACGCATGTCAACGAAGGTGGCGCGACAGGCCGGCTCGCCACGCTGCTCGGCGGCCTCGACGGCGCCTTCGAGGAGTTCGAGAAAGGTCTGGGCGACCGCTGGAAGGACACGGCGATCGTCGCCATCACCGAGTTCGGGCGCACGGCGCAGATCAACGGCACGGTCGGTACCGATCACGGCACCGGCACGGTGGTGCTGCTCGCCGGCGGCGCGATCAAGGGCGGCCGCGTCATCACCGACTGGCCGGGCTTGAAGCCGGCTCAGCTTTACCAGCAGCGCGATCTGGCCCCGACCAGCGATGTCAGGGCGGTGCTGAAGGGGTTGCTCGCCGACCAGTTCGGCCTTTCGGCGGCCGTGCTCGGCGACAAGGTGTTTCCCGAGTCCGCGCAAGTGAAGCCGATGCGGGATCTCGTTGCCTGATGGCTTGAACGAAAAACACCCGCGCCGTTTCCGGAGCGGGTGTTCCGATCGCCCGTCTGATCGCTCGAGGGATCACCAGCCCCAATAGCCGGGGTGCCAACGGTGGTGGGCCCAGAAGCCGGGATGCCAATGGCGCGCCGGCCGGATCATCATGCGGCGGTTCGGCACGCAATTGCCCCAACGGTTCATGTGCCAGCCGGGACCGCAGCGCCAGCCGACGGTTTCGATCGGCGGCGGCGCGGCACTTGGCGCGGCCATCGGCATGGCCTGAGAGCCGGCGCCGGACAGCATCAAAGTGCCGGCCGCCAGTGCAAGGGGCAGCAAGTATTTTGTGAACATGCGTTGTCTCCGTGGTTTCGTCCCTAACCACCGTGAAACGCGGCGCACGGCCGAAACCCGTCGCAGCGGGACGGATCACATCTTCGTCAGATCGGCACAGCGTTCCGGGCGCACAGAGGTTCGGCACACAGTGCCTCGCGATTCATACCGGCTGCGCCCGTCGAAAATTTCGATCGATGGCGGCGCGGCTTCGTCATTGACAGGGCAGGCCTCGACCTTTGCAGCATGGCAGATTGATCCAGATCAATGAGCGATGACAGGTCCCGCGCTAGGGTTGATGGAAGCCAATTGACAGATATGCTCAGGTTGAAGGCCAGGTAAGACCAGGAGATCACACCTATGATGATCCGCACGCTCTCTACTTTGGAATGCACGAAATTGCTGGCGGCCAACCGCACGGGCCATCTGGCATGCGTGAAGGACGGACAGCCCTACGTCGTGTCCTTCAACTACGCCTACGCCGACAGTCACCTCTATGCATTCTCCCTGCTGGGCAAGAAGATCGACTGGATGCGGGCCAATCCCCTGGTGTGCGCCCAGGTGGAAGAACATACAAAGGGGCGCGGATGGAGAAGCGTGATTGTCGACGGCCGCTATGAGGAACTGCCGGACCGGATCGGCCACAAGGTTCAACGGGACCATGCATGGTCGGTGTTGAGCAAGCACGTGGACTGGTGGGAGCCTGGCGCGCTCAAGCCCGTCACGCCTCCCGTGTCGGAAAGCTTGCCGCACGTCTTTTTCCGGATCCTTGTCGAAAAGGTTTCTGGACGGGAAGCAAGCGAATAGGTCTTGTCCACCGTTCGGTGCTTGCGCCCGGCGCCGCCTCGCGCAGGCGGCGGATCGGGCCGATGGCGGCGTCGCGACCCTGGACGGAATCGCGCGCCGCAATCACGCTGGGCGCAGGGTCTCGCTTTTGATCACGCGGCCTCGACCTTGGCGACCGGCACATCCTCCCCACGCACAAGTTTGGTCACGCCGGCAAAGTCGAGCTTGCCGGAGCCGAGCACCGGCACTTTCTGGACGACGCGCACTTCGGCGGGCACCATCAGGTCCATGGCACCGTTCGCCTTGGCGAACGCCAGGAACTCGGCACGCGTGGCGCCGGGGGCTTCGGTGATGAGAATGAGCTTCTCGCCCTTGCGCGCATCCGCCACAGCCGCGACGGCCGACAACGAGCCCTTCCACAATTCACCCGCCAGCGCTTCGACGGCGGCGAGCGAAATCATCTCGCCACCGATCTTGGCGAAACGCTTGGCGCGGCCGCGAATGGTGATGAACCCTCCGTCGTCGACCGAGACGACGTCACCAGTGTCATGCCAGCCATCCGGCAGCGGTTCGAGCACGCCAGGTCTCTCGGCGCGCAGATAACCCGCCATCACGTTCGGCCCACGGACATGCAGCCGGCCGCCATCGTCGACACCTGGCACCGGATCGAGACGATACTCCATGCCGGGCATGATCTTGCCGACGCTGCCGGAGCGGTTGTACATCGGCGTGTTGATGGAGATTACCGGTGCGGTCTCGGTGACGCCATAGCCTTCCAGGATGCGCACGCCGAACTTCTCCATATAGGTCATGCGCGTGGACGCCTTGACCGGTTCCGCGCCGGCAAAGCAATAGCGTATCGAGCGGAAGTCGTACGGGTGCGCGGTCCGCGCATAACCGCTGAGGAACGTGTCGGTGCCGAAGATGATCGTCGCGTTGGATGCGTAGATCAGTTCCGGCACGATGCGGTAGTGCAGCGGCGACGGGTAGAAATAGACCGGCACGCCCGAAATCAGCGGCAGCACCGTACCGGCCGTCATGCCGAAGGAATGGAAGATCGGCAGCACGTTGAACACCTTGTCGCCCGAGTGGAAGTCGATGCGCGAAGCTGCCTGCGCGGCATTGGCCAGGATGTTGCGGTGGGTCAGCACAACGCCCTTCGGAGTGCCTTCCGAACCCGAAGTGAACAGGATTACCGCCGGGTCGTTGGGCTTGCGCGGCGCGCGCGGCGTCGACTTGCGCAGCAGGCCGAGCAGTTTGTCCTTGAGACCGATCGTCTTGCGCAAATCGTCGAGCCAGACGATGTCGACCGAGCGGCCGATTTCCTCGACCACCGCGCCGAGCTTTGCCTGCTCGACAAACGCGCGGGACGTGAGCACCGTGCGCACTTCAGCGGCCTTGCAGGCGGACAGGATATTGGCGGCACCCGCGGTGAAGTTGATCATCGCCGGCACCTTGCCAGCCGACATCACGCCAAGCAGCGTCGCGCATGAGCCGTTGGCGTTGGGCAGCATGACGCCGAGCGTCTGCTGATCGGCATAAAGGTTCTTGAATTTCTCGCCAAGCACGGCGGCCGCCGTCAGCAGCTTGCCATAGCTTAGCGAGCCGGTGACCGGATCCTGCACGGCGAGCCGTTTCATGCCGCGTTCGTTCGCGGTCAGGATGATCTTTTCCAATACCGTTCTGTCGATGTCCTGGGTGCGGAAGACGAGATCCGACATGACCTGATAGAGGGCAGCACCCGCCGCGGCGCGGCGCTGGCGGCCTTTCAGCTCGGGCGGCACTTCCAGCTTGACCGGCTCCAGAATGGTCACCTTGACCTTCGGGAACAGACGGCGGCGCACATGCTGCGACGTCAGCCGGGAAAATGGGCTTTTCTCCAGCCCGTCGATGCGGATCGGCACAACCATCGAGCCGGTCTTGTCGGCCACCATGGCGGCGCCGTCATAGACCTTCATCAGCCCACCGGTGACGGTGATGCGGCCTTCGGGGAAGATGACCAGCGGATCGCCGCCCTGCACGATCTTGATCAGCGTGCGGGTCGACATCGGCTTGGCCGGGTTGAGCGGCAGAGCGCGGGCGAGCTTCATGAACGGCTTCATCCACCAGGCCTGGGCGATGGTGTAGTCGATGGCGAAGACCGGCTCCTCATCGGTCAGCGTCAAGGCGAGCGGACCGTCGAGGAAGCTGACATGGTTGAGCGCCAGGATCGGCGCCTTGCCGGCCGCCTTGAGGTTCTCCATGCCCTCGACCTCCAGGCGCAGGAAGGCGCGGAACAGGATGGAGACGAAGTCGCGGAACGCGTTGGTCGGCAGGAATTTCAGCATCAGCCAAGCTGCAATGGCATTGGCCACGGCCAAGCCGAACAGGATGCCGCCGGTGGAGACTTTCGTCTGGATCACGGCGACAACGATGCCGCCGACCGTCATGAAGCCGGCATTGACGATGCTGACGGCGGCGACGACGCGGGCGCGGCGCGCTTCAGGCGACCAGGCCTGCACGGCAGCGAAGGTCGGCACCACGAGGAAGGCGCTGGCGATGGCCATGCCGGCGAGGTCGATCGCGACACGGATCGTGTTTGGCCCGGCGAAGAACAGGGCAAGCGTTTCGGCCCTCGGCGAGGGCTGCATGCTCCAGATGGTCCAGGCCAGATGCAGGCCGAACAGCGCCAGCAGGGCCGTGCCGACCGGCGCGGGCAGAAGCACGATGCGCCCCTGCGACATCCAGGCGGCGATTGCCGAACCGATGGCGATCGAGACGGCAAAGACCGCGAGATAGACGGTGACGGCGATCTCGTCGCCGCCGAGCGAATCCTTTATCAAGGTCGGCAGGATCGAAAGCACGATGGCGCCGATCAGCCAGAACCATGAAGTCATCAGGCCGGCGCGCCAGATGCGCTTGTCGGTGCGCAACTCGCTGACCTGGCGCCAGGTCGAGCGAAAGATATTTCTGTCGATGACAAGGTCGGGCGCCGCGGAACCCGTGGACGGAATGTAGCGGCTGACGAACCAGCAGCCGACCGCCAAGGCCATCATGATCGGCCCGAACACCGTGACGCCGATGCCATCGGCCGAGACGACGCCGCCGGCAATGGTGCCGCCGAGGATGGCGGCAAAAGTGGCCGACTCGATCCAGGCGTTGGCCTTGGGCAGTTCCTTGCGCTCGAGGTGATCAGGCAGGATGCCGTATTTGATCGGTCCGAACAGCGCCGAGATGATGCCAAACATCAGCAACGCCGTCATCAGCACCGGGATCGACGACAGCGCGATGCCGGCGACAGAGACACCCGCCGCGGCAATCTCGGCGAATTTCAGCCGCCGGGCTATAAGGGCCTTGTCGAAGCGGTCGGCGATCTCGCCGCCAAGCGCGGACAACAACAGGAAGGGCGCCATGAAGACAGCCCCCGCCAAAGTGACCAGCGAAGCCGCCTGATCGGCGGCCAGCGTGAAAAGAATCAGGAACACCAGCGTGTTCTTGAGGAAATTGTCATTGAAGGCGGACAGGAACTGCGTCCAGAACAGAGGCGCAAAGCGCCGGGACAACATCAGATGCGTGTTCATGGCGATTTCCATTTGGCGGAACCCTACGACGCGTGCCGGGGGCCCTGCGGGGTTGCAGGCGCTATTTCAATCTCAGTGATATCAGTGAGCTGATTAAACTTCCTTACTGCGCTTGACGCCCATCCATGGCTTTCGGTTGCCGGAAATGAACATCGTTCACAATCGGAGCTTATCATTTTTTGAACAGCGTTCAAGCGAAAAATGAACAATGTTCATTGCAGATGGAAACAGCGACCGCGGCCAGCGGCGTTTGTAAGGGGTCAGGGCGCCCCGGTTGCCGGACCTGGTCCGAGCGTCGCCACTGTCTTCAGCGCGCCGTCGAGCATGTCGCCCTTCTCGTCCTTCAGCGCCGCCTCGCGCAGGCGGCGGATCCAGTCGGCGGCATCGGTTCGGCCCTTGAGCATGGGAAGCGCCGACAGCACGCGGTCGAATTTCGACTGGGCGCGCACATGGGTGTCGCTGTAGCCCTTGATCAGCCGGCGGCAATTGAGGATTTCGACAGCGAGCGCATAGTCCTGGGACACATGGGCGAGCGCCAGCGCGTACCAGCGGTCGAGATGGCTCATCTCGACCTTGTGACGCAGCAGACTGCGGCGCCAGCGGCGCAGGCCGCCGATGAACCACAAAGCAGCAAAGCCGGCAAAGCTGTCGGTGCGGATGCGGCGGCCATGATTGATGCGCCGGTCAAGGAAGGCGGCGAGCTTCGGCCGGTGCTCGATGTAGCTGCCGAGCCCCGTCGGCAGCGTGCCGCAGAACTCCTCGATGCGCGGATGGAAATATTCGGTCACCTGCAGGACCGAGCCTTCCTTGACCCCGACCTCCTTGCGCACCCGCCGATCACGGGTCGAACGCGTCTTCAGGTCGGCAACGCGGATCATGTCGTCGTAGCAGAGCGCGTTGGCGAGATGCTTGGCGGCGGCGATGGACAGCGCGTGGGTATGGCCGGTGCTGTCCAGCGCGACGGCCTTGTCCAGCCGGTCGAGATACTCGCCACCATAGGCGATGTCCTGATAGTCGACGACCTTCCTCAGGCCCCGTAGCGCCATGTCGCGCACGGCGACGGGCATCAGGTCGATGCGAGCGGCGAGCACCTGCCAGCCTTGCAGCAGGTTTTGCGGACCGGTCACGCGCCCCGCCCCCAGGGCGGGTTCGACAATCGCGGGCTCAGCCGGCTTTGGCGCAGGCGCGGCCGTGCCGCGCGCGCGGTCAAACGCGGCGCCAAAGGCGGCAAGGCTGGCCTTGACGCCACGGCCGCCGGCACCGATCGCCTGCTCATAGCTTTCGCGCGTGAACGGCAGCGCGTCCGACCCGGCCAACGCGCCAAGCAGGCTGGCCGAGATCATCGAACCATTGTCGGCGGCGATCTTTTCCATGTCGAAGGCGATGAAGCGCTTCGATGCGGCCTCCGCCGTCGCATGCACCTTGGAGGACGAGGCCCGGCCATCGCCCGGTTCGATCTTTTCCGACACGGCGGCGATGCGATGCGACGAAGCGATCAGCGTCGTGCGCTCCGGCGTGACGAAACCGCGGATGATGGCGCGGCCGGCCTCCATCAATTCGGCGGCGATCAGGATATCGACGTCGCCCTGCGAAGGCGACAGCGCGAAGACCGGCAGCCGGCCGGTGTCACGGGCCATCTCGATATAATAGATCGTCGCGCCGGTGCGTTGGGCCACGCCGGCGACCGAGGTCGATTGCGCGACGTAGCCGTTGCGCTCGGCGACATCGGTGATCCAGTCGGCCAGCACGCCGCCGCCCTGGCCACCGACAGCCAGCACGGCGAGCTTGATGACGCGCTCGTCGTCCTGGGCGCCGGCCCTGGCGCGGAATGGCGGGACAGCGTCAAGCATCGGCGAAGGTCAGGCGCCGGCTTTCGCGGCGGCGTTGCAACAGGCTGATCACGGAGCGGCGCGCGCTTTCCAGGAAGCGGTCCCAACGGCTCGGATTGTGCACGACATCGGCGCGGTAGAAGGAGGGGCAGAGCACCGCCGCATCGGCGACCTCGCCGCAATTGCCGCAGCCGACGCAGTTCTGATCGATCGATGCCACCGGATCGTCGCGCAGCGGATCGTCGAGCGACTTGACCGACAGCGACGGGCAGCCGGAGAGCCGCATGCAGGCATGGTCGCCGGTGCAGATGTCCTCATCGACGCCGAATTTCGGCTTTACCACGCGCTCGCCGCCCTTGATCGCTTTGTCGACCAAAGGCTTTTCGCGGCGCTGCCGGTTGAGCATGCATTCGGACGAGGCGACGATGACCTTCGGCCCCTTCTCCTCCGTCGTCAGCGCCTCGCGCAGCGTGGCTTGCATCTTGCCGACATCGTAGGTGCGGTCGACATGGCGCAGCCATTTGACGCCCATGCCTTCCACCGCTTCGGTGATCGGATGTTTTGTCGACTTGGTCTTGTTGCCGGCACGGGACGAGAGGATGTCCTGTCCGCCGGTGGCGGCCGAATAAAAGTTGTCGACGATGACAATGACGCCGTCATTCTTGTTGAACACGGCATTGCCGATCGAGGAGGTCAGGCCGTTGTGCCAGAAGCCGCCATCGCCGACGAAGGAGATCGAGCGGCGCTTGGCGTCGGGCGAATTGAACGCCGAGGCCGAAGCCGGGCCGAGACCATAGCCCATCGTGGTGGCGCCGAGTTCGAAAGGCGGCATGATCGAGAACAGATGGCAGCCTATGTCGGAGGCGATGTGGTGCTTGCCGAGTTCCTGCTCGACCAGTTTGGTCGCGGCGAAGATCGGCCGCTCCGGACAGCCGATGCAGAAGCCCGGCGGGCGGCCCGGCACGACATTGATCAGGTCCGCCGTATCGACGCCATCGCCGACCTTATTGGGCGCACGCACTTCGCCCGGCAAGAGATGCGGCGCCTCGGCGCGCAGGAAGGCGCCAATGCCGTCGAGCATGACCTGGCCAGTGTACTCGCCGGCCATCGGCAGATACTCCTTGCCGACCAGCCTGGTGCCACGCCCGGCCTTGTGCAGCATCGCGGCAAAGGCCTGTTCGATGTAATTGGGCTGGCCTTCCTCGACGACCAGCACCGCCTGCTTGCCCTCGCAGAACGACAGGAACTCGTCGTCGATCAAGGGATAGACGGCGTTGAGCACATAAAGCGGCACATTGGTGTCGCCATAAGTGTCGGCAAGACCGAGACGCTGCAAGGCACGGATGACCGAATTGTACATGCCGCCCTGCATGACGATGCCGACCGAGCCGTGGTCCGACCCGAAGAATTCGTTGATCTTGTTCTTGGCGATGAAATCCACCGCCGCCGGCCAGCGCTTCGCCACTTTCTCCTTCTCATGTAGGAAGGAGGCGGGCGGCAGCACGATGCGGCCGGTGTCGCGGCGCGGCGCTTCCAGCGCGTCGGCCACCGTCATCGGCGGGCGCTTGTTGTCCTTGGCGATGAAATGGCCGTGGACGTGGCAGCAGCGTATGCGCACCTGCAGCATGACCGGCGTGTTGGAGACCTCGGACAACTCGAAGCCGTCCTCCACCGCCTTGACGATCGACGGCAGGTTCGGGCGCGGGTCGAGCAGCCAGACCTGGCTCTTCATGGCGAAGGCATGGCTGCGCTCCTGCATGATCGAGGAGCCCTCGCCATAGTCCTCGCCGACGATGATCAGCGCGCCACCGGTGACGCCGCCGGACGCGAGGTTGGCGAGCGCGTCAGAGGCGACATTGGTGCCGACGGTCGACTTGAAGGTCGCCGCGCCGCGGATCGGATAATGCACCGAGGCGGCCAGCATGGCGGTGGCGGTCGCTTCCGAGGCGCTGGCCTCGAAATGGACCCCGAGCTCGCCCAGAATGTCCTGCGCGTCGGCCAGCACATCCATCAGATGGCTGATCGGCGCGCCCTGATAGCCGCCGACATAACCGACGCCGCATTGCAGCAGCGCCTTGGTGATGGCGAGGATGCCTTCGCCGGCGAATTCCTCGCCTGCGCCGAGCCTGAGTTTCTCGACTTCCTTGGCAAAAGACCGTTCGGCCATTTCTTCAATCCTTCCGTTACCGCCCAGCCCGTTATCGGCTGGCACTGGCGGCGCGTAGGTCTAGATGTCGTGCTTGCGAATGTTCTTCAGCATCTTCTGCAGCGTCGTGATGAGGGCTGCGTATTCGGCATCGTCGACATCGTCGAACATCGCCTCGAACGCATCATGCATGGCCGGCCAGGCGCGCGTGAACTCGGCGCGACCCTCGTCGGTCAGGAACACATGGCGGATGCGGCTGTCGGTGACGCCTTGCTCGCGCCGCACGAAGCCTTGCCCCTCCAGCGTGTCGAGCGTGCGGCTCAAGGTCGACTGCTCGATGACCGTATAGACCGAGAGGTCGTTGACGGTGACGCCGTCCGTGACCGACAGAACGGCCAGCGTGCGCACCTGCGGAATGGTCAGGCCCTGCTTGCGAAAATCGTCGCGCAAGGTGGCGTTGTAGCGGCCCATGATGCGGTTCATCAGATAGGGCGCGAATTGCTGCAGGCCGATCTGCCCAAGGGTCGAGATGCGCTGGCGCTTTTCCGCAACCTTCTGCTCCATCACAGCCTCCCCGCCAGGAGAAAGCCGGAGCCGCCGCCGAGGCCGGCACCGGGATGGGTCGAGGCGCCGATATGGTAGAGGTTCTTGATGCCGGTCTGGTGGTTGCGGCTGGTCTTGAACGGCCGCCACAGGAAGGACTGGTCGATGGTCGAGGAGCCGCCATAAGGGTCGCCCCCGACCAGATTGATGTTCATCGCCTCAAGATCGGCCGGCGAATAGGCGCGGCGCGCGATCACGCTGTCCTTGAAGCCGTCGATGTGGCTGGCGAGGATCGCTTCGGCGCGGTCAGCGTAGGCCTCGCGCAGCGCTTCGGTCCATCGCCCGTCAGCCGGCGCCTGCAGCTTGCCGGCGGCATCGCCCTTGATATACCGGGGCGCCTCGGGCAGTTGCAGCCACAGGATCGCCTTGCCCGCCGGACAGCGCGAGGGATCGAGCGCATGCGGCTGGCCGACACAGATGGTGGGCACCTCCGGCAGCATGCCGCGCGCCGCCTCGTTGCAGGCCTTGGAGACGCCATCCAGTCCCGGCGTCAGATGCAGCAACGCCACCTTGTCCAGCCCCTCGCCGCGCCATGCCGGCGGCTTGTCGAGGGCGTAATGGATCTGGAAGTTGCCCTTGCCGTAGCGATATTTCCGCGTCGCATCGACATCGGCTTGGGCGGCATCCGTGCCGAGCAGCCGACCGTAAAGCTGCGTCGGCGTGACCGAGCAGATCACGCTCTTCTTCGCATGAACCGTTTCGCCCGAGGCCAGCCGCACGCCGGTGGCGCGGCCCCCATCCAGGATGATGGAAGCAACGTCCGCACCCGTGGAGATGACGCCGCCGCGCTCGGTGATCAATGCCTCGAAAGCCGATAGCAGGTTCTTCGCCCCGCCCTTGACGATCGGCGCGCCGGCCGCCTCGAGCGCGAAGGCAATCACCTTGGCGATCTGGCCGGAGAACGCGTCCTCGGGGCCTAGTCCGGCATGCAGTACCCAGGGCGCCCAGAGCGCCCGGATGGTTTCGGACTGGTAGGTACTTTCCAGCCAGCCACGCGCCGGCACCAGGGCGTCGCCGAGAAAGGCGGCAAGGCCGCGCGAGCCACGCCGCCAGGCATCGCCGGCCAGCAGCTTCGCCGTCGGATAAGACCAGAGCGCCCCGCCGAGCAGACCGAACAGCAGGCCGGCATTGCGCTCGATGCCGCCGACATCGTCCGCGTGCCGATCGCCGTCACCCGCCGCGATTGCGTTGAGTGCGGCGACATTGGTGGCACGGTCGGTGCCGAGCACCGCATGGCTGCCATCCGGCCGAAGCACGCCGGTCGGCGTGCCGGTGTGGCAGAACTCCAGGCCATGCCGGGCGAGATCGCCGCCCAACGCCGCAAAGGCCGGCGAGGTGATGAACAGCACGAAGGTCGTCGCCATCACATCGTGGATGAAGCCGGGCGCAGTGATCTCCTCGGTGCGCATGCAACCGCCAATGCGGTCGTTGCGTTCGAGGACGAGCACGTTCGCACCCTTGCCGCCAAGCATCGCCGCGCAGACCAGTGCGTTGATGCCGCTGCCGACGATGATGTGATCGGGGGCGGTCATTGGGGGTTTCCTGTGGGCAGCAGATAGACTTGGGAGGTCAGCCCTCTACGACGCCCCCCTCTGTCCTGCCGGACATCTCCCCCACGAGGGGGGAGATCGATTGTCAAGCCGGCTTTCGCCAATCGCCGACGTTGCAGGAATGAGCGAGGCGCCAAAGTTGCCAATCTCCCCCCAAGTGGGGGAGATGCCCGGCAGGGCAGAGGGGGGCGCCGTAGGGCGCGAGCGCCGCCAACCTGCCTCCCTATCGCCTCACCTGCGCGCATGATCTTCTCCCGAAGATCCCTTACTGCCCCGATACCAGCGCCAATGCGCGGATCGGGCTGCCGGTGCCGTGCTCGATCTTGAGCGGCGCCGCGATCAGGATCGCGCCCTTCGGCGGCAACTGATCGAGGTTGCAGAGGCTGGCGAGTCCGTAGCGGTTGGCCTTGTGCATCAGCGTGTGCGCCGGGAATGGCGGCTCCATGCCGCCGGCCTTGCCGGCGTCGGTGCCAATGGTCTCCGAACCCCAGCCCTTGATGTCCTTGCTGATCAGGAACTGGATGGCTTCAGCCGTCGGGCCGGGCGTATGCGGGCCGGTCTCGTTGGCGTTGAGGAACTCGGCTTCCGAGCCGTTGCGCTTGTACCAGTCGGTGCGCATCACCACCCACTCGCCGGCGTTGATGGCGCCATGCTTGGCTTCCCATGCCTTGATGTGGTCGACGGTGAGCAGGAAATCGGGATCGGCGGCGGCTTCCTTCGAGCAGTCGATGACATTGACCGGGCCGACGAAGTTCTGCGCCGGAATGGTGTCGGTGGCGCCGTCCGGGTAATCCTTGCCGCTGATCCAGTGCTGGGGCGCATCGAAATGCGTGCCCGAATGCTCGCCAAGCTTCAGCCAGTTCCATGCCCACCAGGGACCGTTCTTGTCGTAGCGGGAGATGTTGTGGATCTCGACTTTCGGCGTGTCGACCGCGAGTTCCGGCGGCAGCTTGATCAGCGGTGTATCGGGACCGAGCGGTGCCGACAGGTCGACCACCTTGATGGCGCCGGAAAGAAGCTGGCCGGCGACCTCGCCGAGGAGTTTTTGGGTGTCCATGGTCTCTGTTCCCTCTTTTCGATGATGATCAAGGCTCGTCTCGGCCCTTAATATCCTACTAGACGAAAACATATGCATCTGCAATTATCTTTAAGCATAAAGGAAATGGGAACGGGGCGTGAGCGAGTTCGACGCCATCTTTGTCGGGGCGGGCCATAATAGTCTGGCATGCGCCGCGCATCTTGCGCTCAAAGGCTGGAAAACCGGGATTTTTGAGCGCAGCGCAACAATCGGCGGTGCTGTCCAAACCCGCGAATTCACCCTTCCCGGCTTCCGCCACGATTTCGGCGCGATGAATCTGAGCCTGTTTGCAGGCTCCGCCTTCCTTCGGAAATATGCAAATGAATTGAAAGCGCAGGGGCTGGAGTTCGCGCCCGTCGCCGACTGTTTTGCCAGCGCCTTTCCGGATGGACGCTGGTTCGGCGTCAGCAACGATCTGGAAAAGACCGCGGCGCGCATGGCGGCTTTCTCCACTGCGGACGCCACGACATGGCGCAGGCTGGTTGCCGCGTTCCCGGCGGAGGCCGAGCATCTGTTCCGGCTGCTCGGCTCGCCGATGGGTGCCCGCGCGCTTGCCGGCACGGCGTGGAACCTGTGGCGCAAGAAGGGTGTCACCGGCGCACTCGACACCGGTCGGCTGCTGTTGTCGTCGCCACGCGCCTGGCTGGAGGAGACTTTCGAGTCCCCCCATGTGCGGGCAACGCTCGCCACCTGGGGCATGCATCTCGATTTCGCGCCCGATATCGCCGGCGGTGCGGTGTTTCCCTACCTGGAATCGATGGCCAACCAGAGTTTCGGCATGGTGCTGGGCAAGGGCGGCGCCGATACCATCATCCGGGCTCTGGCCGGCATGGTGACCTCCGCCGGCGGCCAGATCGTCACTGGCGCCGATGTGGCCGAGATCACGGTATCCGGCGGCAAGGCGACGGGGGTGCAGCTCGCTTCCGGTGAGACGCATACCGCCACCAGGGCGGTGATCGCAGGCGTCGCGCCCCGGGCACTGACTGGCAAGCTGCTGCCCAACGGGTCCGGCGACGCCGGCTTCGACACGGCGATGAAAAAGTTTCGCCATGCGCCAGGCACAATGATGATCCATCTCGCGCTCGATGACCTGCCCGATTGGCGCGCCGGGGCAGAGCTTCGGCAGTTCGCCTATGTGCATCTGTCGCCCTCGCTCGATGCGATGTCGCGGACCTATCAGCAGGCGATGGCGGGCATGCTGCCGGACGAGCCGGTGCTGGTCGTCGGCCAGCCCTCGGCGATCGACCCGTCGCGCGCGCCTCAGGGCAAGCATGTGCTGTGGGTGCAGGTGCGCATGCTACCAGCCGACATCCTGGGTGACGCATCGGCCAGGATCGCGCCCGCGCATTGGGATCAGGTCAAAGAGGCCTATGCCGAGCGCGTGCTCGACATCATCGAGACCTATGCGCCCGGCCTGCGGGGCAAAATTCTCGGGCGGGCGGTGTTCTCGCCCATCGACCTCGAACGCGAGAACCCGAACCTCGTCGGCGGCGACCAGGTCTGCGGCAGCCACCATCTGGCACAGAACTTTCTGTTCCGCCCGGCGCGCGGCTATGCCGGCTGGAACACGCCGGTCAATAATCTGCATCTAACGGGCGCCGCGACATGGCCGGGCGCCGGCACCGGTGCGGCCTCGGGCTTCATGCTCGCGCAACAGCTTGGCGGGAGGTAGGCCGACGATTTATCGAGGTGACGAGAGGCAAGGCGCTGCTGCCCACGAAGCCTGAACCAATGACCTGACACTGCCGCGCAAAGACAATAACCAACAAGGGGAACGACCATGACAATCAACAGACGCGAATTGCTTGGATACAGTGCCGCCGCACTTGGTGTGGCCGCCATCGGCCTGCCGCGGATCGCCAAGGCGGCCGCCGGCGAACTGACCATCGCCTACAATGTCAACCTGCCCTCCTGGGATCCGACCACCGGACCCTCGGCCGTCAACCCGACGATCCAGGGCCTGTATCAATCAGTCTTCGACCGGTTCATTCCGCAGAAGCCGGACCTGTCCTTCGCGCCGGGCCTGCTCACCGAATGGGGCTGGAACGACGACCGCACCAAGGTGACGATGACAGTGCGCGAAGGCGTGACCTGGCATGACGGCTCGCCGTTCACGCCCGAGGACGTGGTCTGGTCGCTGCAGCGGGCGGGCGACGAAAAGACCGGCAATCCGATCCAGTTCGTCTGGAAGAACGTCAACAACTTCAAGATCGACGGCAACAGGATCACCGGCGACGTGGTGCAGTTCGACCCGGTCTATTTCAAGTGGATGTCGTTCCTGACCGGCTACATCCTGCCGAAGGCCTATTACGAGAAGGTCGGCGCCGAAGGTTTCGAGAAGGCGCCGATCGGCACCGGCCCGTACATGGTCGAAAAATTCGAACGCAACGCCTTCCTGCGACTCAAGGCCAATCCGAACTATTGGGGCGGCAAGCCGGCCTTCGAGAATGTGACGATCAAGTTCGTCACCGACGCGGCAAGCCGCGTGGCCGAGATCGAGTCCGGCTCCTCGCAGGTGACGCTCGAAATCCCGTATGAGGAATATGACCGGCTGATCGCCAAGGACGGGCTGGCCGGCTCGTGCAAGAACGTCTCCGACATCGGCATGATCTTCTTCAACAACAAGGACGCCATGCTGGACAAGAATGTCCGCCAGGCAGCCGTGATGGCAGTGGACAAGGAGCTTCTGGTCAAGCGGCTGCTGCGTGGCTACGGCCAGCCGATCGCGACGCTGGAGACGCCGGAATACGCGGCCTTCGATCCATCGATCAAGGTCGAGCACAATCCCGAAAAGGCCAAGGAGTTGCTGGCGGCCTCCGGCTACTCGCCGGAGAAGCCGGCCAAGGTCACCATCCAGACGACCAAGGGCTTCAAACCCAAGGACTACGAGATGGTGCAAGCGATCGTCGGCATGTGGCGCAAGGTCGGCATCGAGGCGACGATCGAGGTCTACGAGATTGCCAAGCACTATGAACTGCGCGCCGCGCACAAGCTGGCGCCGGCGGCCTTCTACAACTGGGGCAACGCCATCGGCGATCCGACCACCTCGACCGGTTTCGCCATGTTCGGGCCGTCGCCGCACTCGTCCTGGAAGACCGACGACCTCGACGCCAAGATCGGTCCGCTCTGGGGCGAGAAGGACGAGGCCAAGCGCATCGCCGGCTGGAAGGCGGTCGACAAATACATCGCCGAGCAGGCCTATGTGCTGCCGCTGCTGCAGTTCGCCCAGCCGATCGTGCACGCCAAGGGCGTCAACGTCGTACAGCATATCTCCGGCGCGCTGCTGCCGGCGCTGATGACCCCGGCCTGATATCGGCCTGGAATTGCCGCGCGCCGTCGATAGCGACGGCGCGCATTTTTCTATCGGGCATACGAGCCTGCGGGCTCCTGCAAAGATTTACATGCTCCTGCAACGATTCCTGATCCGTCTGCTGACGATGCTGATCACGCTGTTCGGCGTGGCGATCGTCGTCTTCGTCGTGATCCGCGTCGCGCCTGGCGATCCGATCGCGATGATGCTGCCGCCCGGCGCGACCGATGCCGACATCGCCCGGCTGCGCGCGCTCTACGGCCTCGACAAGACGATCGTCCAACAATTCTTCATCTGGCTGTCCGGCGTGGTACGCGGCGATTTCGGCACCTCGATCTCGCTGCGGCAAGACGTGCTCGGCCTCGTGTTCAACCGGCTGCCGGCGACGCTGGAACTCGCCATTGTCGCGCTGATCATGGCGGTGGCGCTCGGCGGCACGACGGCCGTCCTCGGCGCGCGCGAGCGCGGCACGGCGGTGGAAGCCGGCATCGACATCGCCAGCGGCGCCGCGCTTTCCATTCCCGATTTCCTCTGGGGCCTGGTGTTGATCCTTTTGTTCGGCGTGCTGGTGCCGATCTTCGACATTTCCGGCCGGGTCTCGCCACAGCTCGACCTGCCCTTCGTCACCCAGTTCTATTTCTTCGAGAGCCTGCTTCGGCTGCGCTTCGACCTGACCTGGGACCTGTTGAAGCACATGCTGATGCCGGCGGTGGCATTGGCGCTGCCGCTGGCGGCGATCATCGCGCAGTTGTTGAAACAGTCGCTCAAGGAAGTCCTCGACCTCGACTATGTCGTGCTGGCCCGGGTCAAGGGTTTTTCCGAGACGCAGGTAATCCTGCGCGAGGCACTGAAGAACGCCGCTCTGCCGACGCTGACCCTGGTCGGCGTGCAATTCACGTTCCTCATCGGCGGCACGGTCATCGTCGAGCGGCTGTTTTCCTATGAAGGCCTCGGCAACATGGCGATCGATGCCGTCATCAACCGCGACCTGCCGCTGATCCAGGGCATCGTGCTGGTCTTCGCGCTGCTGTTCGTGCTGATCAACCTTGCCGTCGACATGATGTATGCGCTGCTCAATCCGAGGCTGCGCCATGGATAGAGCCACAAGACGCGGACTGAGCCCCAGGCTGTGGCTCGCCGGCGGCTGGCTGCTGCTGGCGCTTCTGGCCGCGATCTTCGCGCCGCTGGTGGCGCCGCAGGATCCGCTGGCGCAGGATCTGATGCTGGAGCGGCTGCCGCCCTTCTGGCTCGATGGCGCCGAGCCGGGCTATTGGCTGGGCACCGACAGCCTCGGCCGCGATCTGTTGTCCAGGCTCATCTTCGGCGGCCGCATCGCCTTCATCGTCGCCTTTGCCGCGGCCATCGCCGCCTGCCTGGTCGGCTCGACACTCGGGCTGATCGCGGGCTATTTCGGCGGCTGGGCCGACCGCATCATCTCGCGCATCGTCGATGTCTGGATGGCGTTCCCGCCGGTGCTGTTTGCCATCCTTTTGGTAGCCGTGCTGGGCACCGGCTTGAGCTCCGTCATCCTCGCCATCGCGATCATAGACTGGACGCGCTTCTGCCGGGTGATCCGCGCCGAGGCGATGGGCCAGTCGCGGATGGATTATGTCGAGAATGCCCGCATCGCCGGCTATGGCCGCATCGGCATCATGCTGCGCGAAGTGCTGCCCAACGTGGTGCCATCGATCGTAGCACTCCTGTCGCTGGAGATGGGCATCGCCGTCATCGTCGAGGCGATCCTGTCCTTCGTCAATCTGTCGATCTCGACCGATGACCCAACCTGGGGCGGCCTCATCGCCGAGGGCCGGCTGTCGATCCACCAGGCCTGGTGGGTGCTGGTGTTTCCGCTGATCACGCTGATCCTCACCGTGCTGTCGTTCAGCCAGTTCGGCGAAGCGCTGAAGGCGCGTTTCGACCCGGTGCTGCGATGAATGCCTGTCTCGACATCGCCAATCTCAGCGCCGTGCTGCCGAACGGCGCCCGCGTGCTGCGCTCGGTCTCCCTCTCCGTGCAGCCCGGCGAGGTCCGCGCCCTGGTCGGCGAGAGCGGCGCCGGCAAGACGATGATCGGCAAGGCGGTGCTCGGCGTGCTGCCGTCGAGCGTGCGCATCGTTGAAGGCGACATGCTGCTCGAGGGCGAAGACCTCGGCAGGCTTCAGCCCAAGGCACGGCGCACGCTGATCGGCGCCCGCACGGCGCTGATCCCGCAAGACCCGCTGACCGCGCTCAACCCGTCGCGCCGCATCGGCTCGCAGATGACCGACCGGCTGGTGCGCATTCTCGGCTGGAGCGGCGACAAGGCCGACGCACGCATCCGGCACTTGCTTGACGAGGTGCAGATCCGCGACCCCGACCGCGTGCTGAAAAGCTATCCGCACGAGCTCTCCGGCGGCATGCGCCAGCGCGTGCTGATCGCCGCCGCCTTCGCCGCCGAGCCCCGGCTGATCGTCGCCGACGAACCGACCACGGCGCTCGACGTCACCGTGCAGAAGCAGATCCTGCGGCTGATCGCTGCGTTGCAGCGCGAGCACGGCACCGCGATCCTGTTCGTCACCCACGATCTCGGCGTCGTCGCCAAGATCAGCCAGAAGGTCTCGGTTCTCTATGCCGGCAAGGTGGTGGAGGAGGCTGACACGGCCGCTCTCTTCGCGGCGCCGCAGCATCCCTATACGCGCGCCCTGATGGCGGCCACGCCGCGCTACACCGATCCGTTCGCCTCGCTGAAACCGGTGGACGAAGCGGTGCTGGCCGGGCTTGCGGCGGAGATCGCGGCGGCGGACCAGGCGTGGAGGCCCAGCCATGGCTGAGCCGCTGTTTTCTGTGCGCGGGCTGAAGGTCGCGCTGCCAGACATGACACGCAAGCCGCTGATCGGCCGCGCGCCCTTGGCCGAGATCTTGAAAGGCCTGGATTTCGACCTGCCCAAGGGTTCGGTGACCGGCATTGTCGGCGAATCCGGGTCCGGCAAATCGACTCTCGGCCGCGCTTTGGTGCGGCTCTTGGAACCCAGCGCCGGCTCGATCAGCTTCGACGGCCGCGATATCACGCATCTGCCGGAAGCGGAGTTGCGGCCGTTGCGCCGCGACCTGCAGATGATTTTCCAGGATCCGATGTCGTCGCTCAATCCGCGCCGCACCATCGCCAGCATCATCGCCGCGCCGCTCAAGCAGAACGGGCTTGGCGACAGGCTCAAGGAACGCGTCGCCGAGGCGCTGCAGCGCGTCGGGCTGCCGCAGAGCTTCGCCGGCCGCTATCGCCACGAACTGTCGGGTGGCCAGCGCCAGCGTGTCGGCATTGCGCGCGCGCTGGCGCTGTCGCCGAAATTCGTGCTGGCCGACGAGATCGTCTCCGGCCTCGACGTGTCGACACAGGCGCAGATCCTCACCCTTCTGGAAAAGCTGGCGGCGGAGATGGGTCTGACCGTCGCCTTCATCAGCCACGACTTGTCCGTCATCCGGCGGCTGTGCCGGCAAGTGATCGTCATGCGCGAAGGCGTGATCGTCGAAGCAAGCGCCACCGAAGCTTTGTTCGACAATCCGCTGCAGGCCTACACGCGCGACCTCATCGCAGCCATTCCGCTGCCCGAAATCGATGCCGGCTGGCTGGACATCCCTTCTGCCGGCAAGGCGCCGCCATGATTGCATACGCACGCCGAAAAGCGGGCCTCGGACGTGCGACCGGCAAACAACCAGGTCCCGCCAATGGAGAGGACTGACATGAAGACGATACTTCGAAACGCGACGCTCGCCGCCGCTATCCTTGGCAGCGCCGGCACGGCCTCGGCGGATTCGATCCCCGGCATGCGTGGCCACGATCACACCGGCATTACCGTTCCCGACATGAAGCAGGCGGTCGACTTCTTCACCGAAGTGGTCGGCTGCAAGAAGGCGATGTCCTTCGGCCCGTTCGCCGACGACAAGGGCACCTTCATGCAGGATCTTCTGGGCGTCGATCCCAAGGCTGTCATCGAACAGGTCACCATGGTTCGTTGCGGCTATGGATCGAACATCGAGCTGTTCAAATACACCGCGCCCGACCAGAAGAACCTGACGCCGAAGAACAGCGACATTGGCGGTTTTCACATCGCCTTCTATGTCGATGATGTCGCCGCGGCGAAAGCCTATCTCGACGGCAAGGGCGTCAAGACGCGCATGGGCCCCTTGCCGGTCAAGGAAGGACCCGCCGCCGGCCAGACCATTCTCTATTTCCAGGCGCCCTGGGGGCTGCAACTGGAAGCGATCAGCTATCCCGACGGCATGGCCTATGAGAAGGGTGCCGAGACAGTGCTGTGGAGCCCGAAGAGCCCGGACAAGTGACCACCCGGCGCGCGCTTGCGGTTCGACACGCAAGCGCGCTGCTCAATACCAGCACAATGATTTCGATATAAAACTTTAAGCTTGAAATATCTCGCCACCGGCGCGATACTTGAAGACACAGCAAGCGAAGAGGAGATCGCACACATGAAGGTCGCGGTTCTCGGCGGCGGACCAGCCGGCCTCTACTTTGCCATTTCGATGAAGCTGCGGGACGCAGCCCACGACGTGACGGTGTTTGAGCGCAACCGCGCCGACGACACGTTCGGCTGGGGCGTGGTGCTGTCGGCCGAAACACTCGAGAATCTCGCGAAGAACGACCCCGTCAGCGCCGTCTGGATCAAGAAGCATTTTGCCTATTGGGACGACATCGCCGTCATCCATGACGGCGTGCGCACGGTCTCGTCAGGCCACGGCTTCTGCGGCATCGGCCGCAAGCGACTGTTGATCCTGCTGCAGCGCCGCGCCCGCGAGCTCGGCGTCAAGCTGATGTTCGAGACTGATATCGCCGACCCTAAGCCTTACATGGAGACGCACGATCTGGTCGTCGCCGCCGACGGGCTGAATTCCAGGGCGCGCAACACCTTCGTCGACATCTTCAAGCCCGACATCGATACCCGTAAATGCAAGTTCGTCTGGCTCGGCACCAACCAGAAATTCGACGACGCCTTTACCTTCATCTTCGAGAAGACCGAGCATGGCTGGGTGTGGGCGCACGCCTACCAGTTCGACAGCGACACCGCGACCTTCATCGTCGAGTGCAGCGAACAGACCTGGGCTGCCTTCGGCTTCGGCGCGATGACGCAGCAGGAATCGATCGCGGTGTGCGAACGCATCTTCGCCAAGCATCTCGGCGGCCATGCGCTTATGACCAATGCCAACCATATCAGGGGTTCGGCCTGGATCAATTTCCCGCGCGTGCTGTGCGAGCGCTGGTCGTATAAGAACCTGGCACTGATGGGCGATGCGGCGGCATCGGCGCATTTCTCGATCGGCTCCGGCACCAAGCTCGCTTTGGAAAGTGCAGTGGCGCTGGCCGACTATGTCGAGACCGAGCCGGATCTCGATGCAGCGTTCCGCAAATATGAGGATGCCCGCCGCACCGAGGTGCTGAAGCTGCAATCGGCGGCGCGCAACTCGCTTGAATGGTTTGAGGAGGTCGAGCGCTATCTCGGCCTCGACCCGGTGCAGTTCAATTATTCGCTGCTGACACGCTCGCAGCGCATCAGCCACGAGAATCTGCGGCTGCGCGATGCCGAATGGCTGGGTGGTGCGGAAGAGTGGTTCCAGCGCCAGGCGGGTGCGGGCGGCAACAGACTGCGCCGAGCGCCGATGTTCGCGCCGTTCAAGCTGCGCGACCTCAAGCTCAAAAACCGCGTCGTCGTCTCGCCGATGGCGCAGTACAAGGCCGTCGACGGCTGCCCGACCGACTGGCATTTCACCCACTATGCCGAGCGCGCCAAGGGCGGCGCCGGCCTCGTCTATATCGAGATGACCTGCGTCAGCCCGCAAGGGCGCATCACACCTGGCTGCCCCGGCTTCTACGCGCCTGAGCACGAGGTGGCGTGGAAGCGGCTTGTCGACTTCGTCCATACCGAGACCGAGGCCAAGATCTGCGCACAGATCGGCCATTCCGGCGCCAAGGGTTCGACCCGGCTGGGTTGGGAAGGCACCGACGTGCCGCTGGCCTCGGGCAACTGGCCGATCATGGCCGCATCGGCCGTCGCATGGTCGCCCGAAAACCAGGTGCCGAAGGCGATGGACCGCGCCGACATGGATCTGGTGCGCGACCAGTTCGTGGCTTCGGCCGAGATGGCTGATCGCTGCGGCTTCGACATGCTGGAGATCCACGCCGCGCACGGCTATCTCCTGTCGTCCTTCATCACGCCGGTCACCAACCGGCGCACGGACGCCTATGGCGGTTCGCTTGAGAACCGCATGCGCTATCCCCTTGAAATCTTCCACGCGGTGCGCGCCGCGTGGCCGGCACAGAAGCCGATCTCGATGCGCATCTCGGCCAATGACTGGGTCGGCATCGAAGGCGTGACACCGGCCGACGCGGTCGAGATCGCGCGGCTGCTGCATGAAGCGGGCGTCGACATATGCGACGTCTCGGCCGGCCAGACGTCGGCGCTGGCAAAGCCGGTCTATGGCCGCATGTTCCAGACGCCGTTTTCCGACCGCATCCGCAACGAGGTCGGCATGGCGACGATGGCGGTCGGCAACATCTACGAGCCGGACCATGTCAATTCGATCCTGATGGCTGGCCGCGCCGACCTGGTGGCACTGGCACGGCCGCATCTTGCCGACCCCTACTGGACGCTGCATGCGGCGGTGACGCTTGGTGACCGCGGCGTCAAATGGCCCGATCCCTACCTGCCCGGGCGCGACCAGCTCTACCGGCTGGCGGAGCGCGATGCGGCCGCGGGGCTGAAAGTATGACGGCCGCAACAGCGATCTCCGGCAAGCACGCGCTGGTCACCGGCGGCGGCTCCGGTGTCGGCCGGGCCATCGCGCTGGCACTGGCTGGCGCTGGCATCAATGTGACCATCTGCGGCCGCCGCGAAGCAGAACTCGCAAAAGTTGCCGGCGAAAGCGAAGGCATTTTCGGCATCGCCGCCGATGTCACCAGCGAGGCATCCATGGCCTCGCTCTACGAGACGGCACAAGCCGCACGCGGGGCCTTCGACATCGTCGTCGCCAATGCCGGCATGGCCGGGAGCATGCCGGCGCACAAGACCACGCTCGCCGACTGGCAGCGGACGCTCGACGTCAATCTGACCGGCGCCTTCCTGACGGTGAAACCGGCGCTGGCCGGCATGGCCGCGCGCAAATCGGGGCGGATCGTGTTCATCGCCTCCACGGCCGGGCTGAAGGGCTATGCCTATGTCGCGCCTTACGTCGCGGCCAAGCATGGCGTCGTCGGCCTGATGCGGGCGCTTGCGGCCGAGACGGCGAAATCCGGCGTCACCATCAACGCCGTGTGCCCGGGCTTCGTCGAGACCGACATGCTGGAGGAGTCCATCCAGCGCATCATCGAAAAGACCGGCCGCTCGGCCGGTGAGGCGCGGGCAAGCTTAGCCTCGACCAACCCGCGAGGCCGCTTCATCCAGCCGCAAGAAATCGCCGCCGCCGTGCTGTGGCTGTGCGGCGACGCGGCGGCGTCGATCACCGGACAGGCAATTTCGATCTCAGGAGGCGAGACATGGTAGCCGGCCCCCTGCCCACACCGTCGGGACCCGGAAAGGACAGGCTGCGCCTGTGGATCAGGCTGCTGCGTGCCTCGCGCACGATCGAGGCCGAACTGCGGGAGCGCCTGAAGAAAGAATTCGATACGACCCTGCCGCGCTTTGATGTGATGGCAGCACTCTACCGCGCCCCCGAAGGCATGCTGATGAGCGACCTGTCGCGCTTCCTGCTGGTCTCCAACGGCAATGTCACCGGCATTGTCGACCGGCTGGTTTCGGAAGGGCTGGTCGCCCGCGCCCGCCGCAATGGCGACCGCCGCACCTCCATGGTGCGGCTGACGGAGGAAGGCACCAAATCCTTCGCCACCATCGCCGCGGCGCATGAGGGCTGGATCGGCGAATTGCTGGGCAAGGTCAGCGAGGAAGATGCGCGCCGGCTGACCGGCATGCTGACCTCGTTCCGCAGCAACTGGGAGGGACGCGAATGACCGGGATGGCCGGGCTGAAGCCGAAGCATTTCCTCTGGGAGGTCGAGGGCAGGATCGCCAAGGTCCGGCTCGACCGGCCGGAGCGCAAGAACCCGCTGACCTTCGACAGCTATGCGGAACTGCGCGACACGTTCCGCGACCTTGTCTATGCCGACGATGTCGACGCCGTGGTGTTCCTTTCCAATGGCGGCAATTTCTGCTCCGGCGGCGATGTCCACGATATTATCGGCCCGCTGGTCAGGATGGACATGAAGCAGCTTCTGGCCTTCACCCGCATGACCGGCGATTTCGTCAAGGCGATGCTGAATTGCGGCAAGCCGATCATCGCCGCGGTCGACGGTGTCGCGGTCGGCGCCGGCGCCATCATCGCCATGAGTTCCGACATCCGCATCGCCACGCCGGAAGCCAAGACAGCGTTCCTGTTCACCCGCGTTGGGCTGGCCGGCTGCGACATGGGCGCCTGCGCGATCCTGCCGCGCATCATCGGCCAGGGCCGCGCCGCCGAACTGCTCTACACCGGCCGCACCATGACGGCAGCGGAGGGCGAGCGCTGGGGATTCTACAACCGGCTGGTCGATGCGGCAGCGCTCGAAGCCGACGCGCTCGACATGGCGGCGCGCATCGTCTCCGGCCCGACCTTCGCGCACGGCATCACCAAGACGCAACTCAACCAGGAATGGTCGATGGGCCTCGACCAGGCCATCGAGGCGGAAGCCCAGGCGCAAGCGATCTGCATGCAGACGCGCGATTTCGAACGCGCCTACAAGGCATTCGTCGCCAAGGAAAAGCCGGTGTTCGAGGGCAATTGAGGATGTTTTCTTCGCTCAAGAAGGACATGCCGACGGGACAGCGCCCCCCTCTGTCCTGCCGGACATCTCCCCCACTTGGGGGGAGATCGGCTGTCGCGCACGCTTTCGCAAATCGCCAACGTTGCAGGAAGGGCGCCGACGCCGACGCAGCCAATCTCCCTCCTCGTGGGGGAGATGTCCGGCAGGACAGAGGGGGGCGCCGTAGGGCGCGACGCTCCAAATACTGCGGAGGCCAAAATGCCTGACCGTTCCTTCCTCAACTGGCCCTTCTTCGAGAACCGCCACCGCGAACTGGCCGAAGGCCTGGAGGCATGGTGCGCCAAGAACCTGCCGGTCGATCACCATGACGTCGACGCCGCCTGCCGCGAGCTGGTGGCGAAGCTTGGCCGCGACGGCTGGCTGAAGCCGACGGCGGTTGATACCGACAATCCGGGGCCGCTCGACGTGCGCACCTTGTGCATCACGCGCGAGACGCTGGCGCGCCATGACGGGCTCGCCGATTTCGCCTTCGCCATGCAGGGGCTGGGCACCGGCGCGCTCAGCCTGTTCGGCACACCGAACCAGCAGCAATGGCTGGCAAGGACGCGCGCGGGCAAGGCGATCTCGGCCTTTGCCCTGTCGGAGCCGCGTTCAGGATCGGATGTCGCCAACACCGAGATGACGGCGACCCGCGATGGCGACAGCTACATTCTGACAGGTGAGAAGACCTGGATCTCCAATGGTGGCATCGCCGATCTCTATGTCGTCTTTGCCCGCACCGGCAAGGCGCCGGGCGCCAAGGGGCTGTCGGCCTTCCTGGTGCCAGGCGACGCCAAGGGCCTTGGCATCGCCGAACGCCTCGAAGTGATCGCGCCGCATCCGCTGGCGCGGCTTTCCTTCGACAAGGTCCGCCTGCCCGCCGCCGCACTGATCGGCAAGCCCGGCGACGGCTTCCGCATCGCCATGTCGGTGCTCGACGTGTTCCGCTCGACGGTTGGCGCGGCGGCGCTCGGCTTTGCCCGCCGGGCACTCGATGAAAGCATCAAAAGGGTGGCCGAGCGCAAACTGTTCGGCGCGCCTATGGCCGAATTGCAGATGGTGCAGGGTCACATCGCCGACATGGCGCTCGACGTCGACGCGGCAGCACTTCTGGTCTACCGCGCCGCCTGGACCAAGGACATGGGCGCGGCGCGGGTCACGCGCGAGGCGGCGATGGCCAAGTTGTTCGCGACGGACAAGGCGCAAGAGGTGATCGACAAAGCGGTGCAGTTGCATGGCGGCGACGGCGTCCGCAAAGGCCATATCGTCGAGAGCCTGTATCGCGAGATCCGCGCCCTGCGCATCTATGAGGGCGCATCCGACGTGCAGAAGGTGGTGATCGCCAGGCAAGTGATGAGCGCGGGCTGACAGCGACATTGACGGCAGTCGTTTTTGACACTTGGTTTTTGGAATACGGGGAGGCTTGAAATGCACGAGGTTCTGCAGCCTGAAGGCTGGACCAAACCGGTCGGCTACGCCAATGGCGTCGCGGCGCGTGGGCGTCTCATCTTCGTCGGCGGACAGGTCGGCTGGAACGGCCAATGCCAGTTCGAGACCGACGACTTTGTCGGCCAGGTGAAACAGACACTGGAGAACATCGTGGCGGTGCTGGCGGAGGCAGCCGCCACGCCTCAGCACATCACCTCGATGACCTGGTATTTCACCGACAAGGCCGAATATCTGGCCAATCTCAGGGGCATCGGCGAAGCCTATCGCGAGGTGATCGGCCGGCATTTTCCGGCAATGGCCGCCATGCAGGTGGTGGCACTGGTCGAGGACCGCGCCAAGGTGGAGATCCAGGCGACAGCGGTCATACCGGATTAATCTGTCGTCCTTACCCGCGAAGGCCTGCCTGCCTCAGCAGCGGCAGCACGTGATCGCAGAAATAGGGCAGCTCCTGCGTGTAGTTGACGAAGGAAAGGGCGATGCCCTGATAGCCGTGCCCGGCAATTGCGGCCATGTCGGCGGCGATCGTTTCCGGGGTTCCGATCAGGGGATAGGTGCCGGCGCCACCGGCGAAGCGCTGGCGGTAACGGTCATAGGCGTGCGGGTCGTGCGACTGCGAGAATTCCTTCTTGCCGGCCATGTGGGCATCGACCGCGTCATGGTCGGCCAGATCGACCGCGTATCTGTTATAATAGGCCTGCGCCTCTTCCATCGTCGGGCGGCAGACGACGTGCGCCACCGTATAGACACCGACATCGCGGCCGACCTTGTCGGCCCGTTCGCGGATGTCGGCGACGTGTTTGCCGGCATCGCTCATTTCGGAAAAGGTCGTGAACAGATAGTCGCACCGGGCGGCGGCGAAATCGCGGCCCGGACCGCCGAATGCGGCGTTCATGGTCACCGGACGCGGGGTCTGCAAGCTGGCCGGCCGGCTGACCGCTTCCTTGAGACGATAGTAGGTGCCTTCATAGTCGAGAGGCTCGGTAGAAGCATATAGCTTTTCGAGGATTTCGATCCATTCGGCCGCCTGGTCGTAGCCCTTTTCGACGAGCGGCGTGCCGAACATGCCGAATTCCTTCGGGTTCCAGCCGCAGACGATGTTGAGGCCGGCGCGGCCCTGGCTGACATGGTCGACGGTCGCCAGCGCCTTGGCGGCATAGAGCGGATGCACCAGCGGCACATGCACGGTCATGAACAGGCCGATCTGTTCGGTCGCCATGCTGAGGGCCGCCGCCCAGGTGAAGGTCTCGAACGACCATTCGCGCACCTTGTTGCGGCCGCCAAAACCGCGCCAGCGCGCGATCGGCAGCAGAAACTCCAGCCCGGCGCGGTCGGCGATTTGCGCCGCCGTCAGATTGTCCTGCCAGCTCGCCGTCCAGCGTTCCGGCACATCGGTGATGGCAAGCCCGCCATCGGCATTGGTCGAGAAGACGCCGAGCTTCAGTTTGTTCGGGCCGTGCAGGGGATGCGCTTTGATCATCTTGAAAACTCGCGGCGGGAGGCCACACGCTAGGCCCGCGCCAGAATATTTCAAGCCTGAAATAGCTTCGCCTCGCGGTCGTTTGCGGATATGGATTTGGGCAGGTCGAAAAAGAGGGTGGACATGAGCGAGTTCCGTCAGAAATGCATCGGCAAGACGAGCCTCGTCGGTTCCTTTGCCGCCATTCCCCATCCCGTTGCGGTCGAAGTGATGGCGCTATCCGGCCTCGACTTCCTCTGCATCGACTGGGAGCACGCCCAGATTTCGCGCGACATGATCGAGACCATGGTGCGAGCCGCCGACGTGCATCGCGTGCCGGCGATGGTGCGCGTTCCCGGCCATGCGCCGGAGGCCATCCAGGCGGCGCTGGACAGCGGCGCGCAGGGCGTGCTGGTGCCGCGCGTCTCGACCGCCGTCCAGGCCGAAGCAACAGTGAAAGCCTCGCGCTATCCGCCGTTGGGCGGCCGCGGCGTCGGACCCGGCCGCGCCGCCGGCTATGGCTATCGCATCCCCGAATATCTTGCCGGCGCCAACGACAGAACCGTCGTCGCGGTCCAGGTCGAGACAGCGGAGGGGCTCGCCAACATCGACGCGATCGCGGCGGTCGACGGCGTCGACGTGATCTTCGTCGGCCCCGGCGACCTTTCGGTGTCGATCGATGCGATCGGACCGCAAGGCGCCGACAAGCTCAATGCGGCGATCCGGACGATCATTGCTGCCACGATCGCACACGGAAAGACATCAGGCATATTTTGCGCCAGCCCACAGACGATCGGCCGTTGGGCAGCCATCGGTGCGAGTTTCTTCGTGCTGGCCAGCGACACGATGTTTCTGGGCGCCGGCGCGGCGGCCAACTTCGCCGCGGCGCGCGACGAATTGGCATGAAACGAGCGCATCAGGGAAAAAAAGGCGTATCGGCAAGGCAACAGGCCACCCAAACTTTTTAAGCTTAAAACTTTCGCCTTGAAAAGTGCCGCACTTTGGATAGCATCCAAGGATCGATGGTGACCGCGATGCCGGAGGGGTTGCCGGCCAGTTCATCGCAGTGCTTCGGGTGGGAGGGGTTCAGTCCTTGTCGTTCATGCTGCCCCAGTCATCGTCCAGCGCGCGCTATGCTTTCGATGGCGTACGCGCGCAGATCCGTGATCTCCATACCGAAAACATTGCCAACCTTGCCGTGCGCGCGCGTGAATTGGGCGACGTCATCGCGCTCTGGTACGGCGAAGGCGACATGGTGACGCCCGCCTTCATCCGCGACGCGGCCAAAGCGGCCTTCGACGAGGGTCAGACTTTCCACGTGCCCAACATGCGCGGGCTTGGGGCTCTGAATGAAGCGCTGTCGGAGTACCAGACGCGCATCCACCGCCGGCCGATCCCGATCGCACGGACCACCGTCACGCCGGGCGGCATGCAGGCGCTATACCTTGCATTGGAACTGCTGCTCGATACCGGCACAAACGTCGTCTATGTCGCGCCGCAATGGCCCAACATCCACAACGCCATCCACCTGATCGGCGGCGAACCGCGACCATTTTCGCTCGACTTCGAGGGTGACTGGCATCTCGACCTCGACAGGCTGTTCGCCAGCTGCGACGCCCGCACCCGCGCCATCTTCCTGTCGACGCCATCCAACCCGACCGGCTGGACCGCCTCGGTCGAGGAGATGAAGGCCCTGCTCGATTTCAGCCGGCGCACCGGCATCTGGATCATTTCCGACGAGGTCTATGGCCGGCTCTATCTCGACGGCGACGTCGCGCCCTCGATCCTGCAGATCGCCGAGGACGGCGACCGGGTGCTGTCGGTCAACAGCTTCTCCAAGGCCTGGGCCATGACCGGCTGGCGCATCGGCTGGCTGACGCATCCATCGGGAGTGGCCGACCAGCTCGGCGCCATGACCCAATACGTCAACAGCGGCACTGCCGCTCCGATCCAAGCTGGCGCCGTTGCCGCAATTCGCCAGGGCGAGCCACTGGTCGAAGAGATCAGGCAGCGGATCAGGACCGGCCTCGACCTCGCCTATATCAGGCTGGCACAGATTCCGGGCGTCATTTTGCCGACGAAACCGCGTGGCGGCATGTATGCCTTCTTTGCCATGGAAGGCGAAAGCGATGCCAGTCGCGCCTGCGCCAAGATCCTGGAGACGGCGCGCGTCGGGCTGGCGCCCGGCCATCTCTTCGGAAGCTCGGCAACGGCCTTCCTGCGCATGTGCGTCTGCCGTGACCGCGACCAGATAGCGACCGCGCTCGACCGCATGGTCGCAGCCATGAATTGACGCCCCGCTGGGAGGCGGGACGGCAAGAAACCGTGCGGGGCCAGCCCCGCCCGATCAACAACCAGAGGGAACACCCCAGAGGGACGACCAATGAAGCTCACCCGTCGCAATCTCATCCTGCTCGCTGCCGCCATCGGCATCGCCGCCGGTCCCGCCACCGCCTATGCCGCCGATGTGCTCAATGTCGGCGCCTACCCGACCAATCCGCCCTTCGAATACAAGAACGAGAGCGGCACTTTCGAGGGCTTTGAAGTCGATATCGTCAACGAAGCGGCCAAGCGCATCGGCATGACCACCGACATCGCCGACCTCGGCTTCCAGGCGCTGTTCGCGGCCACCACCTCGAAGCGTATCGATGTCGCCATCTCCTCGATAACCATCACCCCGGAGCGGCTGAAGTCGCAGTCCTTCACCCAGCCCTACTATGATTCCGACATGGGCATCGCCACCAAGACCGATAGCGCTGTCAACACCGAGGCCGACCTCAAGGGCAAGATCGTCGGCGTGCTGTCCGGCTCGACCGGCGAGACCTGGGTCAAGGCGCATCAGGAAGCCGACGGCTTCAGCGACGTGAAGGGCTATGACACGCAGCAGAACCTTTTGCTCGACCTCAGCGCAGGTCGCGTCGACGCCGCAGTCAGCGACATTCCGGGCATGGAATACTCCTTCACCAAGATGAAGGACCTGAAGGTGAAGCAGCGCATCAAGACCGGCGAACAATACGGACTGATGATGACCAAGGACCACCCGCTGCTCGGCAAGCTCAACGACGCGCTGACGGCGATGAAGAAGGACGGCACGCTGGCCGCGATCCACAAGAAGTGGTTCGGCAGCGACGCGCCGGCCGACTCGTCGACCGTCAAGGAAATGCCGATGCCGAAGGCCTGAGCGGCGACCGAGAACAGGGGCGTGACGGCTCAAAAGGCCGGCACGCCTCGTTTTCATTGATGATCCTTCCCCGGAGCCACAGGTCCGCGCGGCAAAACCGCTTTCGGTGTTTCTGGGCCCTGCTCCAGCGTCGCGGGACGCAAAACGGTTCGGGAACGCTCCCATGTCGCTGATCGACACCTTCTTCAACGCCGACGTCATCGCGTCGAGCCTGCCTGCGCTGCTGCGCGGATTCCTGAACACGCTGCTGCTCGGCCTGCTCAGCATCGGCATCGGCATCCCGATCGGCCTTGTGATCAGCCTGCTGCGGCTCTATGCGCCGAAGCCGCTGCGGTGGCTGGCGGTCGGCTATACCGACATTTTCCGCGCCTTGCCGGTGCTGGTGGTGCTGATCCTGATCTACTACGCGCTGCCCTTCCTCGGCATACGCCTGTCGTCCTGGGCGTCCGCGGTGACGGCGTTCGCCATCATCATGTCGGCCTATTCGGCGGAAGTCTTCCGATCCGGCATAGAGAGCATTCCGCGCGGCCAGTTCGAAGCTTCGCAGGCGCTCGGCCTGCCGTTCCTTCTGACCTTGCGCAAGGTGGTGCTGCCGCAGGCGGTGCGCGTGGTCATCCCGCCGATGACCAGCAACTGCGTCTCGATGTTCAAGGACACCTCGCTCGCCTCAACCGTGGCGCTGCCGGAACTCTTGAAGGAGGCGACCAACGCGCAGTCGCTCTACGCCAACCCCTCGCCGCTGATCGGCGCGGCACTCGTCTATCTCATCTTCCTCTGGCCGATGGTGCGCCTCGTCAGCCTGCTTGAAGCCCGCTTCAAGACCGAAAAGACGCGCTGACCATAGACCGTTCGCCATGGCACTTCGCAGGAGACATCCCTTGAGCAATTCCCAGGCCACCGCCGCCGGCGGCTTCCCCGTCGCCACCATCCGGGCCATGTTTCCCGCCCTGCAGCGGGCGGGCGATTTCATCTTCCTGGACAACGCCGCCGGCGCGCAGATTCCGCAGAGCGTGCTCGACGCGGTCACCAATCACCTTGTCTCGCACAATGTGCAGCGCGGCGGCCGCTATGGCCGCAGCGTCACCGTCGACCAGTCGGTCGCCGATGCCCGCACAAGCGTGGCGCTGCTGATCAACGCCTACAGCCCGGCGGAAATCTGCTTCGGCATGAACGCCACCTCGTTCATCCGCCTGGTCAGCCTCGGCATTGGCCAGATGCTTGGAGAACGCGACGAGATCGTCGTCACCGACATGGACCATGACGCCAACATCGCCACCTGGCTGGCGCTGGAATCGGCCGGGGCGAAATTCAAGTGGTGGCGCATGCGCGAGGACGGCAATCTGCATGTCGACGATCTGCGCCCGCTGGTTTCCGACCGCACCCGCCTCGTCGCCTGCACGGTAACGGCGCATTCGATCGGCTCGATCGTCGACGTGGCTTCCGTTGCCAGGATCGCGCATGCAGCCGGTGCCGAAGTATTCCTCGACTGCGTGCATTACGGACCTCATGGGCTGATCGACGTGCAGGCCTGGGATTGCGACTACCTCGTCTGCTCCGGCTACAAGAACTTCTCGCCGCATATGGGCTTCCTCTGGGGCCGCTTCGACACGCTGAAGCGGCTGCCGACCTTCCGCGAGGATTTCATTCCGGACGAACCACCCTACAAGGTCGAGGCCGGTACGTTTATCTATGAGAATGTGTCGGGCATGGACGCGGCCGTGCAGTATCTGGAACTGATCGGCCGCAATCTCGCGCCCTCCAACAATCGCTCGCGGCGCGAAAACATCGTTGCCGGCATGACCGCCATCCGTGACTACGAGCTGGTTCTGGCGCGCGAGATGCTTGGTGTGCTCAAGGGCTGCGGCGCGACTATCTACGGCGTCGCGGACGAGGCCCGCATCAACGAGCGCGTGCCGACCTTCTGCTTCAACATCGGCAAGCTGTCGCCGCAAAGGATCGTCGAGGAGATGGCCGAGATGCAGATCGGCATCCGCGACGGACACATGTACGCGCCACGCCTGATGAAGCGCCTCAATTTGTCGATGGACAGCGGCGCCATCCGCGCCTCGCTGGTGCATTACAACACCGTTGAGGAGGTGCACCGCTTCGGCGAGGCGCTGCGGGCGATCGTTGCCAAGCTGTCGTGAAAGGCGTCGGCTGCATTCGGCGTCAGCGAGAGCACCATCATGCGATTGCGTGACGCACAGCAGTAAACCCACCGGCAGCCATCCCATTCCGTGGTAACCCGGCCTATAGCACTAAAAGTCGTCCGGTGGTGGGGGTGCCACAATCTGCGGCTTGCCCTTTTTGGGTATGTGGTAAGATTGTATGCTCGTAACGACTGCGTGACCAAACCTTTTACGCAGCACTTCGATAAACTGCGGCTCTACGCTATTGGCAAAACCAAGCATGCCTTTAAGAATTGCAAGCTCCTTCGCATCCAGCCTGCCTTTTGATGCACGATACACCGCAGTGTGAAGTGCTCGCTTCCGTTCATTTCCAATAGAAACGGCACCATCATTGGTCAAAGTCAGCCCAGTCACCTTACGGCCAAACTTACGCGTTACGCGGGTGGTTTTTTCGTAATTGACTGAGAGTCGGGGGAATTCAAGCTCGCGCAGGGTTCTCCGGACAAGCTTTTCGACATTGACGAGGTGCCCCGCCCTTGGAGCCGAGAAGGTAAGGTCGTCGGCATATCGAGTGTAGATGACGTGGTCCCCCGCAACCGCCTCAGTAATCTTCTTGTCGAAGTCAAACAGGAGTGCATTAGACACGAACGGCGAAGACGGCGCCCCGATGGCTAGTCGCAGAACGGTGCTGCCTTTCGGCCTTTGAAATAGCAGAAGGCTGGTGAGGTGAATGTCCATGTCATCAGTCAGCACGCCGATTTGCTTGCAATAGGCTGACCAGTCGCGAGGCTTGATGGACGGGAAGAAATCCTTGAAATCCATTTTCAGGATTGGGCCGTCACCGGCGTGACGCGATGCATTGTCCTTGATCGACATCCCGACACGATAGGCTGTTGCTGCCTGATGCATCGGCAGGTTCCGAAGCAGTATCTCAATCAGGCCCCGTTGGAGCGCTTTCACTTCAACGGCTGGCTGCGATATTTCGCGGAGGCCCTTGGTGCGTTTGGGAATGCGATAAGTTTTATATCTGATGGGCGCCGTGCGCATAATGCGCTCGACCAAATTTGTATCCATCCCTGTTTCTACCGCCAAGGCTTCGACAATCATGCCCATCACAGCGCTCCCGCCACTGCGGCTTGGATGCTGCTGAAGCGGTCGGGGTCCTTGATCCTCCAGTGCTCAATGACCCGGGCTCGCCATCGATCCCTATCTTTCTCTTCAGCAGGGAGGTCTTTTCGAAGCTTGTATTCCACAGCTGAAGCCGTATTAGGTAGTGCGCAATAATATTCTTCGACACCACGCTTGTCTTTTATAATCCAGCTGGCGTTTATTGCGCAGAGAAGATAGTCAGGGATCTTATCTGGATCCACTTTTAATTCCATTGCGTACAGTAAAACCTCAATCTCTGTCTCGGTTAACGCACCATAGTGCTGGATAAGACCGACTATCAACTTAATCAGATGACCTGGCCTCTCGGGAATGAAAGTGGTGCGCTCTTTGTAATCGTTTTTCCGTTTAGTTATCGCCGCGACAAGGGTGGCCGCAAAAGTATCCAAGTCGACGTCTGCCACCTTGGTAATGTCTGGAATTTTGATGTCCTTTCTATTCAGGACGCAGACAGCAGACTTTCCGTACTTGCCTTCGAGGCTTCGCACAGGACCGAGCTTCACAAAAGAAGGGTCGCTGTAGTTTTTGTCGTCCATCACGACCAACAATCGGAGGGCTATCTCCTCGACCATCGCGAAAGCTCCAAGCTCTGCGACACTTCCATAGCTTTCTGAAAACAGGACGATGAGGTCGACAATCTGGGCAAACTCGCTCTCAAAACTAAGCCAGTCTTTGTAGTTGCCGTCCGGGGCAAATATCTTGAATTCTTCGGGAGTTACCGTTGTGTAGTCTTTAAGGGCGGGGCGCCCGTAGACCAGCGTGTAGGCTTCGCGGAGAGACTCGGGTTTTGGGGTCTTAACGTCAATAGGCCCGCCGCAAAGCAGGATTATTGGACTTGGCGCACGAACGTGCAGCGACTTCGCATCAAAGCGGTCGACCAAGTCAGTTATGTCACCCCCGGCTATCACTTACCCTTGGAGGTGTGGGATAAGGTGGGGTTTTACCGAGCAGCGCGGCCACTTGTGGCGGTAGAACCACGCGTTATTCCACACCGGATAAAACCTATCAATCGACTGAGGTCTGACGAAACGCCGGACCAAGCACACACGGTGCTTTTCGCGTAAGCTGGGCACTGTCTCCCACTCCCCCAAGATTCTGTCAAGGACAGTGACTCCACTTATTGTGAAGAGCAATACCCCCTGTGAATACTGGTTAGACGCTATGACCGATCTGCTAAGGCGCAGCCTGCAAGGCCAAGCACGAAAATCAGCCCGATACAGGTAACCCTGACGCCGGAGCCGTGTGAACATTTTCTGGGCGTCGTGTCTATGTGCAGAATTGCTCGGGAGCAAAGCAGAGGCCAGCAGGGTGAATGTCGGACTGTCGACGGCCTTCGGAGGAACCCTCCCTCCAGAGCGCACCCACATCGCCCCTTCGCGAAGCATTTTATTACATGTGCTGGATAAGTAAACTCAGCAGAAAGCGCGATCACCTCGGAAGGCGACATCATCATTCACCGCCGAATCGGCTACATTAAGGTTTTGGGGGCCGTTGCATGGACGTAAAGTACCAAATCTTCGTCAGCTCGACCTATGAAGACCTGCAGGACGAGCGCCGGGCGGTCATCGAGGCCATCATAAACGCTCGTCACATACCTGTTGGTATGGAAGCCTTTCAAGCTGGGGACGACGATCAATGGACCTATATCAAGCGACGCATTGATGAGAGCGATTACTACGTGGTCATTATTGCGGAGCGCTACGGCTCGGAACGACGGGGTAAGAGTTACACGCAGATGGAGTACGAATATGCAGTGAAGCAGGGAGTGCCGGTAGCCGCATTTCTGCTTCACAAAGAAGCCAGGGACAATTGGCCGAAGGTGAAGCTCGACCCCGGCAAGGAAGAGAAGGTCGAAAAGTTCCGGGCGTTGGCGACAAAAAACAAGATGGCCAGCTTTTGGAAATCCCCGGCCGAGCTTGCGCTTCACGTAAGGTCAGCGCTGGAGGAGCTGATCCGCCAAAAGCCAAGAACGGGCTGGGTCAGAGCGGACAATCTTGCTTCGGGCAAGGTATTGGAAGAGTTTGCAGCTTTGTCTGAAGAGAAGCGACAACTCCAAGGAAGGGTTCAGGAACTGAGTGGAGATCCGCCGCTCGTTGTTCCCCCAGAATTCAGGTATCGCCTAGAGCAGATGCACAACCAGACTGTCAATGATGTGCTGAACCTGATCGATGGCCAGGACCCCCTGACGGTCTTGGACGTGTTTATCGACCTTTCTGACCTTTTAGCATCGAACGCGTATCTCGGCGAATTTATTGAGATTATGAAAGACGTATGCGCTTACGATCTCGATGACAGCGAATTCGAGTTACTGGCTAGGGTTTATATTAAAAACGGATTAGTTCAAATGAGTGCCGTGCCGCAAAAAGAAGCTCAGTTCCGGCTGACGGATAGAGGCGTCCAAATGCTGATGTATGCAGACGTGTGGAAGAGGCAGCAGGCGCGATCGGCAGAGAGCTAATCGCCCGATCAGCACACGTCTTCACTTACCAGCAAAATCATCACGCGGCTCGCCGTCTGTCGTAGGCAGCCAACCATTTAGGCGTAGCCCCACGGCCCGTCCACGAATTGTCTTTGTAATGTTGTATCTCATCAGCGCAGGCTTGGCGCTGGTCTTGCTGCTGTCGCGCTCGCCTTCTTCGCCAACCTCGCCTTGATGCTTGCCACGTCGGCACGCGGCGTCGCGGCGAACAGCGTCCGGGTGTAGCTGTGCTTGGGGTCGGAAAAGACCTCGTCGCGCGAGCCGTATTCGACCGCCTCGCCGAAATACATCACCATCACATCGTCGGCGATGTAGCGCACCACGGACAGATCGTGGCTGATGAAGACATAGGTCAGCTGGAATTCGTCCTGCAGGTCGGCGAGCAGGTTGAGCACCTGCGCCTGCACCGAAAGATCGAGCGCTGAAACCGGCTCGTCGAGCACCAAGAGGCTCGGGTTCAGCATCAGCGCGCGGGCGATGGCGATGCGCTGGCGCTGGCCGCCCGAGAACATGTGCGGATAGCGGTTGTAGTGCTCGTGACCGAGGCCAACCTTCTTCAGCATCTTCATGGCGAGGTCACGCCGCTCGGCGGCCGGTTTGTCGGTGTTGATCAGCAGCGGCTCACCCAGAACGTCGCCGATCTTCTGGCGCGGATTGAGCGAGCCGTAAGGGTTCTGGAAGACGATCTGCACCTTGCGGCGCATCTCCTTGGTCAATCCGCCTCTGGCGATGTCGACCTTGTTGCCGTCGATGAACAGATCGCCCGCCGTCGCCGGATCGATCAACGTGATGATGCGGGCAAGCGTGGACTTGCCGCAGCCGCTTTCGCCGACGATGGCGAGCGTCTTGCCCTTGTCCACGGTGAAGGAGACGCCCTTGACCGCATGCACGGTGCGCGGTCCGGTGAACAGGCCGCCGCCGATGTGATAGTCGCGGACGATGTTCTTGCCTTCGAGGACCGTGGTGCTCATGCGGAGGCTCCAGCGGCGGAGGGAGCGGGCTCGAACAGCATGTCGGACACGGTCGGCAGCCGGTCGCCGACGGCGTTTTCCGGCAGCGCCGACAGCAGTGCGCGCGTGTAGTTGCTCTTCGGCGATTCAAACAGCGACAGCACGTCGGCCTCTTCCATCTTGCGGCCCTTGTACTGGACGATGACGCGGTCGGCGGTTTCGGCCACCACGCCCATATTGTGGGTGATCATGATCAGGCCCATGCCGTATTTGGCCTGCAGCGAGACCAGGAGATCGAGGATCTGCTTCTGGATGGTGACGTCGAGTGCGGTCGTCGGCTCGTCGGCGATCAACAGCTTGGGATTGCAGGCAATGGCGATGGCGATCATGACGCGCTGGCACTGGCCGCCCGACATCTGGTGCGGAAACGAGCTCAGCCGTTCCTCCGGATCGGCAATGCCGACCAGCTTCATCAGTTCGATGGCCCGCGCCCGGCGCTGGGCGCGATCCATGCCCATGTGGAAGCGCAGCACCTCCTCGATCTGGAAGCCGACCGTGAAGCACGGATTGAGGCTGGCGATCGGTTCCTGGAAGATCATCGAAATGTCCTTGCCGACGATCTTGCGCCGTTCGGACGGGCTGAGCTTCAACAGATCGACGCCGTCGAAGGCCATGCGGTCGGCCCTGACCGTCGCCGTGTTGGGCAACAGCCCCATCACCGCCAGCATCGACACCGACTTGCCGGAACCGGACTCGCCGACGATCGCCAGCACCTCGCGCGGTTCGATCGAAAGGTCGATGCCTTGCACGGCCATGAACGGTCCGGCAGCGGTGTCGAAGGAAACGGTGAGGTTCTTGATCTCAAGCAGAGGCATGCTCACGACCTCTTCAGCTTGGGGTCGAGCGCATCGCGCAGACCGTCGCCGATCAGGTTGATGGCGAAGACGGTGATCAGGATGGCGAGGCCGGGGAACGTCACCACCCACCAGGCGCGCAGGATGAACTCCCGTGCTTCGGCAAGCATGGTGCCCCATTCCGGCGTCGGTGGCTGCGCGCCCATGCCGAGGAAACCGAGCGCGGCCGCCTCGAGAATGGCGTTGGAGAAGGACAACGTCGCCTGCACGATAAGCGGCGCGATGCAGTTGGGCAGGATGGTGACCAGCATCAGCCTGAGATGGCTGGCGCCGGCAACCTTGGCCGAGATGACATATTCGCGGTTCTTTTCCGCCATTACGGCGGCGCGGGTGAGCCGCGCGAAATGCGGCTGCAGCACGAAGGCGATGGCGATCATGGCATTGACGAGGCCAGGGCCAAGGACCGCGACCAGCACCAGCGCCAGAAGCAGCGACGGGAAGGCCAGGATGATATCCATGATGCGCATGATCAGCGTATCGACCCAGCCGCGGCAATAGCCGGCGAGCAGGCCGAGGATGACACCGGAGATCAGCGCCGTGGTGACGACGACGAAGCCGATGGCGAGCGAGAAGCGTGAGCCATAGATCAGGCGCGACAGCATATCGCGGCCGACGGCGTCGGTGCCGAGCAGGAACTGCGCATTGCCGCCCGCCTGCCAGGCCGGCGGCGTCAGGAAAAAGTCCCGGAACTGATCGTCAGGCGAGTGCGGGGCGAGCAGCGGCGCGAAGAGGGCGACCAGGATCAGCAGCGCGAAGACGAAGAGGCCGATCACCGCGCCCTTGTTGATGGAGAAGTAGTGCCAGAATTCCGCGAACATCTGCAGCCGCGCGTCCTGCGGCTTGACGACGGTGGCGGCTTCGACGGTGGCTGGGCCTTCGTTGGTCATGTCAATTGGCCCGTATGCGCGGGTTGATGACGGCGTAGAGCACGTCGACGATGAGGTTCACCGACATGACGATCAGCGCGATCAGAAGCAACCCGCCCTGGACGGTGAAATAGTCGCGCTTGGAAATGGCGTCGATCATCCACTTGCCGATGCCGGGCCAGGAGAAGATGCTCTCGGTCAGGATGGCGCCGGTGAGCAGCGTGCCGACCTGCAGGCCGATGGTGGTGACGACCGGGATCAGCGCGTTGCGGAAGGCATGCAGGCCGATGACGCGGCGCGGCGCCAGGCCCTTGGCGCGCGCGGTGCGCACATAATCCTCGCCCAGCACTTCGAGCATGGCCGAGCGCGTCTGCCTGGCGATGACCGCCAGCGGGATGGTGCCGAGCACGATGGTCGGCAGGATGAGGTGCGACACCGCCGAGCGGAACGCGCCCTTCTGCCCGGAAATCAAGGAATCGATGGTCATGAAGCCGGTCACCGGCTTGAAGAAGTAGAGAAGGTCGATGCGGCCGGAGACCGGCGTCCAGTGCAGCGTGCCGGAAAAGACGATGATCAGCAGCAGACCCCACCAGAAGATCGGCATGGAATAGCCGGCCAGCGCGGTGCCCATGGTGAGCTGGTCGAACCAGGAGCCGCGGCGGATCGCGGCGAAGATGCCGAAGGCGACACCGAAGACGACGGCGAAGATCATGGCGAAGATGGCGAGTTCGACCGTTGCCGGGAACCGCACCAGGAAATCCTTGAGCACCGGCGTCTTGGTGGAAAACGAGGTGCCGAAATCGCCGCTGAGGATGTTGGTCAGGTAGGTCAGATATTGTTGCCAGATCGGCAGGTCGAAACCGAACTGGTGCATCAGCGCCGTGTGACGTTCGGGCGACAGGCCACGTTCTCCCGCAAGCACCAGCACCGGATCACCGGGCAGGATGCGCACGAAGCCAAAAGCGAGGATGGTTATCCCGATGAAGGTCGGGATGATGAGGGCGAGCTTGCCTAGGATATAACGCAGCATGGCGGGCGAGGTGGGGCGGCACCTTGTGGCGCCGCCCCGTTTCGCGAACCTTATTCGGCGATATCGACGCCGTCAAAGCGGTGGATGCCGAGCGGATCCATCGCAAAGCCGGAGACGGTCTTCTGCATCGGCATGAACACCTTGGAATGGGCGAGCGTCGCCCACGGTGCCTGTTCCTTGAAGATGACCTGTGCCTGTTCGTAGAGCTTGGTGCGCTCGGCCTGGTCGGAAACTGTCTTGGCCTTGTTGATGAGCGCATCGAAGTCCTTGTTGCACCATTCCGCGCGGTTGTTCGAACCGACGGAAGCGCAGCTCAGGAGCACGCCGAGGAAGTTGTCCGGATCGCCATTGTCGCCGGTCCAGCCGACGATGACGGCGCCGTCATGATCGACCGCCGAAGCGCGCTTGAGGTATTCACCCCAATCGTAGCTGACGATGTTGACGGTGACGCCGACCTTGGCGAAGTCCGCCTGGATCAGTTCGGCGGTGCGACGCGCGTTCGGCATGTACGGGCGCGAGACGGGCATCGCCCAGACGTTCATCTTGAGATCCTTGACGCCGGCTTCCTCAAGCAGCTTCTTGGCCGCGTCCGGATCGTACGGATCGTCCTTCACGTCCTTGTTGTAGGACCACATGGTCGGCGGGATCGGGTTGATCGCCACCTGGCCGGCACCCTGGAAGACGGCGTCGATGATGGCCTTCTTGTTGATGGCCATGTTGAGCGCCTTGCGGACACGCACGTCGTCGAACGGCTTCTGCTGTGTGTTGTACATCAGCGCGCCGACGTTGAGGCCTTCCTGCTCCGCGACCGTCAGGTTCGGATCAGCCTGCAGACCGGCAATATCGGCCGGCGCCGGGTACGACATGATGTTGCATTCGCCGGCCTTGAGCTTCTGCGCGCGCACCGCCGGATCGGTGGTGATGGCGAAGACCAGATCGTCGATCTTCTGCTTGCCGCCCCAATAGTCGGGGTTGGCTTTGTAGCGGATGGCGGCGTCGGTCTGATAGTCGACGAAGATGAACGGACCGGTGCCGACCGGCTTCTGGTTGAACAGTTCAGGCGTCTTGTCGGCCTGCAGCTTGTCGGCATATTCCTTGGAGACGATGGAGGCGAAATCCATGCCCAACGTCGGGATGAAGGTGATTGCCGGTTCCTTGAGGGTGAACTTCACCGTCTGGTCGTCAACCTTCTCGACCTTGGTGATGTTGTCGCCGAACTGGTCATTGTAATACTGATAGGCAATGCCCGGTATGTACTGGAACCAGGGGCCGTTCTTGTCGACCTGGCGCTCGAACGAGAACACCACGTCGTCGGCGTTCAGATCGCGCGTCGGGGTGAAATAGTCGGTGGGCGCGAACTTGACGCCCTTGCGCAGCTTGAAAGTATATTCCTTGCCGTCGTCGGAAATGGTCCAGCTTTCAGCCAGGCCGGGCGAGATCGAGGTCTTGCCGTGATCGAATTCGACGAGGCGGTTGAAAACGGTACGCGAGGACGCGTCGAACGTCTGGCCCGCGGTGTACGGCGCCGGATCAAAACCCTCCGGCGATGCCTCCGCGCAATAGACCAGGGTTTTCGCGTTGGCCACGCCTCCCAGGACGCTTGCAGCCAGCAACGCGGCTGCAAAAGTCAATTTCTTCTTCATTGAGCACTCCCTGAATGTTCTTCCAAGCCCCTCTATCAGGCTCGCGAAGCGCGCATATAAGCACCGTTTTTCCGGCTTTGGAACACCCCGTTTGCTTACCCCGCGGGAAGCAGGAAAAAAATCCGTAATTTTGCTAAATGGCAGAAAAAATTAGCAGTTTTTTCCATTCACGATATTATTAACGACCGCATTTTTTTATTGATCCGGCATTTGGCGACATCGTTGCCGCGTCGCGTCTTCAGCCGGCCTCGGAAGCGGAAAGATACCGTTCCAAGTGTAGGCGGCGGGGAAGATTTTCGGCGGCAAATCTTTCGGCGCCTTGCCGCAAGGGCAAGACTTGCACCGCCGCCGATAGAGGCAATACATAGATGGTCAGGCTGGCGGCAGCGGAGGACGTCTCTATCATCTGGAGGCGGGCGCGGCACAGACGACCAAGAGACGCGCGAACAAGAATTGCTAGGGAGGAACGGGTGGCAAAAGCATCGAAGGCGCCGGTGAAAGTGTCGGCCAAGGCGGTTTCGAAACCAGCCGCCGCTGACGGGCAAGGCAAAGCTGCCGCCAAAGCCGCGACCACCAAGGCAGGCGCAAAGCCCGCCAAGACGGCACCAGCGGCAAAGGCGGCGACCACGGCCAAGAGCCCCGCCAAGCCGGCCGTGAAAGCCGCTCCGGCAAAGACCTCGCCGACGAAGTCTTCTCCCATAAAGGCAGCGGCGAACAAGGCCGGCGCAACGAAGGCCGCATCGTCAGCGAAGGCGGCACCGACACCGCCGCCCGCACCAGGCCGGCGACTGCCGAAGGCACTCACCGAGCTCGTCGCCGGCCTGCCGGAAAAACCATGGCTGAAAAGCTATCCGAAGAACATGCCGGCCGAGATCGGCCCCCTTCCCCACAGCTCCATCGGCGACTTCCTTGTCGCCGCGTGCAAGCAGTTTTCCGGCCAGCCGGCCTTCACCTGCATGGGCAAGTCGATCACCTATGCGGAGCTTGAGCGGCTCTCGGCGGCATTCGGCGCCTATCTGCAATCGACGGGACTGCAGAAGGGCGCACGCGTCGCACTGATGATGCCGAACGTACTGCAGTATCCGGTGGCGATGATGGCGGTGGCCCGCGCCGGCTATACGGTGGTGAACGTCAATCCGCTCTACACGCCGCGCGAACTGGAACACCAACTCAAGGATTCCGGGGCGCAGGCCATCGTCATCCTCGAAAACTTCGCAGGCACACTGCAGGCCGTGGTCTCCAGGACCTCGGTCAAGCATGTCGTGGTCGCTTCCATGGGCGACATGCTCGGCGGGCTGAAAGGCACGATCGTCAATCTGGTCGTGCGCCGCGTCAAGAAAATGGTGCCGGCCTGGTCATTGCCCGGCCATGTCAAGTTCAACGCGGCACTGAAGGCTGGCAGCGGCATGAACTTCAAGCCGGCCACGGTGGCCGCCAATGATGTGGCCTTCCTGCAATATACCGGCGGCACAACGGGGATCTCGAAGGGTGCTACCCTGTTGCACAGCAATGTGCTGGCCAACGTCGCGCAGAATTCGCTCTGGATCGAAGACGCCTACACGATCAAGCCGAAGCCCGCGCATCTCAACTTCGTCTGCGCACTGCCGCTCTACCACATCTTCGCGTTGACGGTGAACGCTCTGATGGGCATGCAGCAAGGCGCCCAGAACATCCTCATTCCCAACCCTCGCGACATTCCAGGCTTCGTCAAGGAACTCGGGAAATATCCGGTCCACATCTTTCCCGGTCTCAACACGCTGTTCAATGCGCTGCTCAACAATGAGGATTTCCGCAAGCTCGACTTCAAGCCGCTGATCCTGACGCTGGGCGGCGGCATGGCGGTGCAGAAGGGCGTTGCCGAGCGCTGGAAGGCGCTGACCGGCTGCCCGGTCTCGGAAGGCTACGGCCTGTCGGAAACCTCGCCGGTGGCGACCGCCAACAAGTTCACATCGGGTGACTTCACGGGCACCATCGGCCTGCCGCTGCCTTCGACCGAAATCGCCATCCGCGACGATGACGGCAACAATTTGCCGCTGGGCGAGGTCGGCGAGATCTGCATAAGGGGACCACAGGTGATGGCCGGTTACTGGAACCGGCCCGACGAGACCGCCAAGGTGATGACCAAGGACGGCTTCTTCAAATCGGGCGACATGGGCTTCATGGACGAGCGCGGCTACACCAAGATCGTCGACCGCAAGAAGGACATGATCCTGGTCTCCGGCTTCAACGTCTATCCGACCGAACTCGAGGAGGTCGTGGCCATGCATCCGGGCGTGCTTGAAGTCGCGGCGATCGGCGTGCCGGACGAGCATTCGGGTGAAGTGCCGAAGCTGTTCATCGTCAAGAAGGATCCAGCCCTGACCGCGGAAGCCATCACCGCTTTTTGCCGCGAGAACCTTACCGGCTACAAGCGGCCCAAATACATCGAGTTCAGGACCGAATTGCCGAAGACGCCGGTCGGCAAGATCCTGCGGCGGGCGCTGCGCGGCTAGTGATCCTTGCCGACAATGATGCACCGGACCGGCGCCCTCGCCTCGATGCGGCGGAATTCATCAAGGCCAACATGCGCCTTGTCCCGGTGCCCGCACTTCCCGAAATCCGGCTCTACACCGCCCATCCGGGCAGCGGATTGAGGCGGCTGGTCGAGCCTGAAGGCGACGACGAAGCGGGCGCGCCGGAGCCGCAGCCGCCCTACTGGGCCTATGCATGGGCCGGCGGCGCCGTTCTGGCGCGCTATATCCTCGACCATCCGATGAGCGTGGCGGGCCGCCGCGTGCTCGACCTGGGCGCAGGGTCCGGCCTGGTCGGCATCGCCGCCGCGAAGGCCGGCGCGTGCGAGGTGGTTGCCGCCGAAATCGATCGCAACGGCATCGCCGCGCTCGGCCTCAACGCAGCCGCCAACGGCGTCGCCATCACGGTGGTGGATGGCGATATCACAGGGGGTTCGCCCCCCTTGGTCGATCTCGTGCTTGCCGGTGATGTGTTCTACGGACAGGACGTCGCGGCGCGCGTCATGCCTTTTCTCGATCGCTGCCTCGCCGCCGGCGTCGAGATCCTGGTCGGAGATCCGGGGCGGGCCTATCTGCCGCGGTCGCGGTTGCGCCTGCTTGCAGAATACAAGGTGCCGGACTTCGGCGAGGCGAGAGACGCCACATTGAAACCGAGCGGCGTCTTTCGCTTCGAGGCCGAGACCGCCCCTGCCTAGAGCATTTCACCGTTTCACGGAAAAACGCGCCGCGGTGAAACGGATCCATGCGGCGAACCTTGGGTCCTTGCTTTCATGCATGTCGTTCTCCCAAAACCGAAGTCACTTTGGGCGACATGCATCAGCGGAGGCGATCAAACCGTCTCCTTGACCCGCGTTGAAAGGAAATCCGGCAGGTCGGCAACCGAATCCAGGATGACGTCGGCGATCTCGGCCAGCGATTCGCGCGTACCGGTGCCGGAAAGCACGCCGACCGCCAGGCCACAACCGCCGGCACGCGCCATTTCGAGGTCGTGGCGGTTGTCGCCGACCATGGCGATCTCCGCCGGCTTCAGCCCGGTGAGGTCGCAGAAGGCCTGGATGGTGTCGGGCGCGGGTTTGGGGTTGGCCACCGCGTCGTAGCCATAGGCCGCGTCGAAAAGCTGCGCGACGCCGAGCGTGACCAAGGTCTTTTCCGCGCCGCTGGTGGAATCGTTGGTGGCGACGCCAAGCCGGTAGGATTTTTTATGCAGCACCGCCAAGGTGTCGACGACGCCCGGCAGGGCCACCGCCATCGCCGAGCCTTGCACCGAGGTGATCTCGTTGAAGCGGGCGACGGCCAGCATCTGGTCTTCGTTCGACAGGCGCGGAAACCAAAGTTCGACGACGTCGAGATTGGTGCCGGAAGCAAAGATGGAGTCCGGCTTGAAGCGCCGGTTGGCGAAATCGAAGCCGGCGGCCGCGAGCAGCCTGTCGGCCTTCCAGCGGTCGCCATCGGATGCGTCCATGGCCATGAAGTCGGCAACGCCGAGCCAGGTCGCGTTGAAGTCGACAAGTGTCCCGTCCTTGTCGAACAATATCCCCTTGATGTCTGCCAAGTCGTTCACTCCGAACCACGCAATTGGTGGATGCGTTCCACAAGGCCCCTTGTAGAGGCGTCACGGTTTGCGGCGCTTTCCTTGCCTTCCACGACAGGCAGCAGGCCGGTCGCCAGTTCCTTGCCGAGTTCGACACCCCACTGGTCGAAGGAATTGATGTTGAACAGCGTACCCTCGACGAAGACGCGGTGCTCGTAGAGCGCGATCAGCCGGCCAAAGGTGCGCGGGTCGAGCTTGCGATAGAGGATGGTCACCGACGGCCGGTTGCCGGAGAAGACGCGATGCGGCGCTATCCTGTCGACATCCGCCGGCTTCATGCCCTTGGCCAGCATCTGCGCGCGGGCTTCGTCCAGCGTGCGACCCTTCATCAGGGCTTCCGACTGCGCCAGGCAGTTGGAGAGCAGCAGATCGTGTTGATGCCGCAGGTTCGGCTCGTGGCCGACGGCCGCGGCGAGGAATTCGACCGGGATGAGGTCAGTGCCCTGGTGCAGCAACTGGAAGAAGGCGTGCTGGCCATTGGTGCCGGGTTCGCCCCAGACCAGCGGCCCGGTCGGCGTCGTCACGGGCGTGCCGTCGAGGGTTACACCCTTGCCGTTCGATTCCATATCGAGTTGCTGTAGATAGGCCGGCAGCCTGGACAGGCGCTGGTCATAGGGGATGACCGCGCGCGCCGGATAGCCGCAGATGACCCGATGCCACCAGCCGACCAGCCCCAGAAGCGCCGGCAGGTTCCTGGCCAGCGGAGTGGTGCGGAAGTGCTCGTCCATCTCATGCGCGCCGTCGAGGAAGGCGCGAAAATTTCTTGGGCCGACGGCGATCATGACAGGCAGGCCGATCGCGCCCCAGACCGAATAGCGGCCGCCGACCCAGTCCCAGAAGCCGAAGACGCGATCCTGCTCGATGCCGAACTTGGCCACCAGGTCGAGCGCCGTCGAGACGGCGGCGAAATGCTTGCCGACCGCTTCCTTGCCGAGCGCCTTTTGCAGCCAGTCGCGCGCCGTCTGCGCGTTGGTCATCGTCTCGACCGTGGTGAAGGTCTTGGAGGCGATGATGAACAGCGTGGTCTCGGCGGACAGGTCCTTCAGCGTGTCGTGGATATGGGCGCCGTCGATGTTGGAGACATAGTGCGCGCGCGGTCCGTCATGATAGGGGGCGAGCGCCAGCGTCGCCATGGCCGGGCCGAGGTCGGAGCCGCCAATGCCGATGTTGACGATATCGGTGATCTTCTTGCCGGTGGCGCCGACGGCCTTGCCGGAGCGGATCGCATCGGCAAAGGCACCCATCGCGTCCAGCACGGAAATGACATCCGCCTTGACGTCCTGGCCGTCGACGGTGACGCCCTTGCCGCTGAGGTTGCGCAGCGCCGTGTGCAGCACGGCGCGGTCTTCGGTGATGTTGATCTTCTTGCCGGCAAACATGGCGGCGCGGCGACCCTCGAGATCGGCGGCGGCGGCCAGCTTCTCCAGCAAATCCATGGTGGTGGCGTCGACGGCGCATTTCGACCAGTCGAGCAAAAGGTCGCCGTCGGTGGCGGAGAATGTCTTGAACCGCTGTGGATCGGCGGCGAAGGCCTGGCGCATGTCGGCAGGTGCCGCGGCGCGATGATCGCGCAAGGCGGCAAGCTGTTTCTGGAAGGCTGACTTATCCACTGGCGGGGACTCCTGGCGTTTTTCGACGCACTCTATCAGACCGGATGTTTCCGGCGCGTGTCGTCGCGACAAAACTATTGAGCCGAATTCCGTCCGGTCAATACGCGGCGATGACGCAGCGCATCACGAAGTGACGGCATGGTTTGTCACAGGAACGATGCGGCGTCGGATTTCGGCGGAAGGATCACTGGCATAAATCCCAAAGATCAGAAAAATTGATTGGCGCAACCCCTTGTGCCACCGTTACATTCGACTGGTCCAGCCAAGTGAAAAAAGCTGGCCATCGAGGAACATCTTCCATGCCACAGAGAAACGACACGGCGATATGGTCCGGCCTGTTCCGGATTTCGGCTGAATCAGGCCAGACCCTGCAGGCGCAGATCCGCCAAGCCATCGTGGCCGCCATTCTCGACCGTCAGATCGCCGCTTCGATGCCGCTTCCCTCTTGCCGGATCCTGGCCGAAAAACTCGGCGTGGCGCGCGGAACCGTGGTTCTCGCCTTCCAGCAGCTCGTCGACCAGGGCTTCCTGGTGGCGCGCGAACGGCGCGGCCATTTCGTCAATCCGGACGTGCTGGCGACACCGGCCAAGCCGCACCAGAAGGCGCCCGACCAGGCCAATGAGATCGACTGGAAGGCGCGCCGGCAGATCGCCGCCAGCGACATGCCGCCGCCGGCCAAGCACGAGAACTGGATCAAGTCGTCCTACCCCTTCGTCTATGGCCAGTTCGACCCGGCGCTGTTCCCGACCGCCGAGTGGCGCGAGTGCAACCGCATGGCGCTGGCCGTGCTCGAGATCCGCAACTGGGCATCCGACATGGTCGATCGCGACGATCCGCTCTTGATCGAGCAGATCCAGGCGCGGCTCCTGCCCCGGCGCGGCATCTTCGCCAATCCCGACGAGATCATCGTCACGCTTGGCGCCCAGAACGCGCTCTACATGCTGGCTTCGCTGTTGATGACCAAGGGCTCGAAGGTCGCGATGGAGGATCCCGGCTACCCCGACGCGCGCTCGATCTTCCGCCTTGCGGGCGCCGAGATCCAGCCTGTGCCTGTCGACCAGTCCGGCATCGTAACCTCCTCCATCCCCAATGATTCCGGCTTCGTGTTCGTCACGCCCAGCCATCATTGCCCGACCATGGTGCCGTTGTCGGCCGAACGGCGGCAGGATCTGCTGGCACGTGCCAACCGTCACAACCAGATCATCATCGAGGACGGCTATGACAGCCAGCTTCTCGACGAGGCGCCGCAGCAGGCGTTGAAGAGCCTCGATCGCTCCGGCCGCGTCGTCTATGTCGGCTCGATGTCGAAGACGCTGGCTCCGGGCCTGCGGCTTGGCTACATCGTCGCCTCGGCTGGACTAATCGCGGAACTCAGGGCGCTGCGCCGTTTCATGCTGCGCCATCCGCCGGCCAACAATCAGCGCGCCGTGGCGCTGTTCCTGTCGCTCGGGCATCACGAGGCTCTGGTGCGGCGTCTGTCGAGCGCCTTTGACGAGCGGCGCAAGCGTCTGGTCCATGCGATTTCCGCTTTCCTGCCGGAATGGCGTTCGACCGATTCGGCCGGCGGCACGTCGCTCTGGCTCGAGGGGCCGCGGGGCACCGATTCCCGTGGTTTGGCCGAGGCCGCCGCCTCGCGCAGCGTCATCATCGAGCCGGGAGACCGCTTCTTCGACCGCACCGAAAAGCCTTCGCGTTTCATGCGGTTGGGCATTTCCTCGATCGCGCTTCAGCACATCGAGCCCGGCATCCGCGAACTCGCCACCGCGGCCGGACGCAGGCCGGCCGCTGCCTGATCCACTCACCCGATCCTTTGACCGGAGCCCCCAAAGGCGGCTCCGGTTCCTTTAGCTCTGGCACATGCAACCGGACAGGCTGGCCCATAGGCTGTGCCAAAGCCGGCGGCATAGTCGTGGCACAAAGGGGAAGAAGCAGCCGATGGTGGACCAACCGCCGCCCTGCTTCCGAGAAAGCTGGAGTGTCTCCATGTCAGTGGTTCTTGAAAAGCAGGAAGCGGCGGCGGATCAGCGCTCGCGCCGCTCCGGTGGACGCGAAGCGCGCCGCGCCATGCGGGCCGCGCCGCTCGCCGACGACATCAGGCCGGTGCGCGCCGGCCTCGAAGGCGGCAGCTACGGGCCGTTGCGCGGGAACGACCAGGAACGCATCCACGAGGCGGTGCTGACGCTGCTGGAGACGGTTGGCTTCGCCAATGCCATCCCTTCCTGCATCGAGGCACTGACCAGGGTCGGCGCCACCCATGGCGATGATGGCCGCATCCGTTTCCCGCGCGCGCTGGTGCTCGACACCATCAAGAAGGCGGCGCGCAATTTCACCTTGCACGGCCAGGATCCGAAACACGACATGGTGATCCAGGGCAAGCGCGTGCACTACGGCACGGCGGGTGCCGCCGTGCATCTGGTCGATGTCGAGAAGCGCGAATATCGCGAATCGCTGCTGCAGGACATCTATGACGCGGCCCGCATCGTCGAAGGGCTCGACAACATCCATTTCTTCCAGCGGCCGATGGTGCCGCGCGACATTCCCGATCCGCTCGAAATGGACTTCAACACGCTCTATGCCTGCGTGATGGGCACGTCCAAGCATGTCGGCACCTCGTTCACGGTGCGCGAGAACGTGCAACCGGCACTGGAAATGCTCTATGCCATTGCCGGCGGCGAGGAGAATTTCCGCGCCCGGCCTTTCGTGTCGAACTCCAACTGCTTCGTCGTGCCGCCGATGAAGTTCGCCGAGGACGCCTGCGGCGTGCTCGAGGCCTGTGTCGAGGGCGGCATCCCGATCCTGCTTTTGTCGGCCGGCCAGGCCGGCGCGACGGCTCCGGCGGCGATTGCCGGTGCCGTGGTGCAGGCGGTGGCCGAAGTGCTGGCCGGCCTAGTCTATGTCAACGCCATCAAGCCGGGACATCCGGCGATCTTCGGCACCTGGCCGTTCGTGTCGGATCTGAGGACCGGCGCCATGTCGGGCGGTTCGGCCGAGCAGGCGGTGCTGACGGCTGCCTGCGCGCAGATGGCGCAGTTCTACGATTTACCCGGCGGCTCGGCCGCCGGCATGACGGATTCGAAACTGCCCGACATCCAGTCCGGCTATGAAAAAGGCATCACCGACGTGATGGCCGGTCTTGCCGGGCTCAACCTGGTCTACGAATCGGCCGGCATGCATGCCTCGCTGCTCGGCTTCTGCCTGGAAAGCCTGATCATCGACAATGACATGCTCGGACATTGCCTGCGCTGCGTCCGCGGCATCGAGGTGACCGATGAAGCACTGTCGATCGACACCATCGCCGAAGTCTGCCTGAAGGGACCGGGCCACTATCTCGGCAACGAGCAGACGTTGCGGCTGATGCAGACCGAGTATTTCTATCCGGCCGTCGGCGACCGGTTTTCGCCGAAGGAATGGAACGAAAAGGGCCGGCCCGACATATTGCAGCGCGCGATCATCGAGAAGAAGCGCGTCCTTGCCGAACGCTTCCCGCGCCATGTGCCGAAGCTGCTCGACGACAGGCTGCGCGCGCGCTTCGGCGACATGATCAAGCTGCCGCGCGCCAATATGGGCGGCTGAGTCGCGGCAAAGCAGTCAGTCGGCTCCCAGGCCGTAGCGTTCGACGACTTCGGCGTTGATCAGTTTGGCGTGCAGCGTCATCAACACGATCTGGGCGTCGAAACTGTCGCCGGCCTCGACCGCGTCCTCGATACGGCGCTCCACCTCCTGCCGCTGCTGCAGGCCTTGGGAGCGCTCGAACGCCTCCGGTCCGGCAACGCAATAGCTGAACAGCCGCGCCACGTCCGGGTAGGCCTGCGGCGGCGGCTCGTCGGACCAGCGATCCTTCATCAGATTGACGAGGGTAAGTTTCACACCCTCCGGCACAAGCGCGGGATGAAGGTCGGCGCCGCGCAATGCCGCATCAAGCTGCCTCAGATCGCCCAATCGTCCGAACATTCCGAGAAAGCCCAGGGAAGAGCGTCGCTGCGCCATGATGTTCCAATCCGTTTCCAACCACTTAAGTGGTCGGCGAGCGGAATACAAAGGCAGGCGAATATCTAAAACGCGTCGCGTTGAGACGGATTCATGCGACGCGCTTCAGGTCTTTGTTCTCATGCATGTCGTTCTCCCAAAACCAAGGTCACTTTTGGGCGACATGCGTTAGAGCAATCCAGGAAAAGTGTGTAACGGTTTTCCGTCCGGAATTGCGTAAAAACAAATAGTTAGAGCGGTTCTGCGATTCCATGAAACGCTGAACCGCTCTAGCCGCTCGCCGCCAGCAGCAAGACACCGGCAAGGGCCGATCCGGCGAGCGTCGGCAGCATGCCGATCTTCAGCCTCAGGATGGCGATCATCGCGGCACAGGAAAGCAGTGCCGCACGCCAGTCGATCGACGAAAGCACCGGGACATTCATACCAAGACCCATCGCGTGCACCTCACGGAAAACGACGTGCAAGGCAAACCACAAAGCAAGGTTCATGATGACGCCGACAACAGCGGCGGTGATCGCCCCCAACGCGGCCGACAATGCCCTGTTGCCGCGCAAGGCCTCGATGTAGGGCGCGCCAAGGAATATCCAGAAGAAGCACGGCGTAAACGTCACCCACAAGGTCAGCAGCGCGCCAAGCGATCCGCCAAGCAGCGGGTTCAACGACCCGGCGTGACGGAACGCGGCGATGAAGCCGACAAACTGCAACACCAGGATGAGTGGACCAGGCGTGGTCTCGGCAAGCCCAAGACCATCGACCATCTCACCGGGCGCGAGCCAGCCGAAAGACTGGACAGCCGCCTGCGCGACATAGGCAAGCACCGCATAGGCGCCACCGAAGGTGACGACCGCCATCAGGCTGAAGAACCGGCCTATCTCTGTCCATACGCTGGCAGAGCCGGTGAACCACCAGATAACAAGAACCGGTCCGAGCCAGATCGGCAGCCAGATCGCGACAGTGCGCGGCGCATGCCATCTGGTCGGTTCGACATGGGTCAACTCTCCGCGCTCGAACATCAGGTCGACCGCTCCCTTGATATCGGCAATGTCGTCCTTGCCATGCGCCGAGCCGGAAAACAGGCCGGGAACAATGCGGTCTCCCAGCCATCCTGTCAGGCCCGCGAGCAGGACGATGAGCGGAAACGGCACGTTCAAAGCGTAGATGGCGATGAAGGCCGCAACCGCGATCGACACCATGGCCGGGTTTTTCAGCGCACGCCGTCCGATGCGGATCACCGCCTCGATGACGATGGCAAGCACCGCCGCCTTCACGCCGAGGAAGAGCGCCTCGACGAGCGGCATGTCGCCATAGAGCACGTAGAGACTGCTCAAGACGAGCATGACGAGCGCGCCCGGCAGGACGAACAGGACGCCGGCGACAAGGCCACCGATCGTCCTGTGCAGCAGCCAGCCTATATAGATGGCGAGTTGCTGGGCTTCCGGGCCGGGCAGCAGCATGCAGTAATTCAGTGCATGCAGGAAACGCTGTTCGCCGATCCAGCGTCGTTCCTCGACCAGTTCCTTGTGCATCAGCGCGATCTGCCCGGCGGGCCCGCCAAAGCTGAGCAGTCCGATCTTCGCCCAGACCTTCAGGGCTTCGGCAAAGGTCGGCGCCGCCGGCGTTTCGACGTTCCCCGACCTGTGTGCGGGCACAACGGCGCTCATGACGGTTTACCTGCGCTGGGCCAGTTGTGCGTTTCCTCGGTGGCATCGCGGCACCAGCGGAAGAACGCATCGTAGAGCAGCATGCCTGCTTCCAGTTGCTCCAGGTCGTCGCGAAACATCCGCGACAGGCCAAGCGAGGCAGCCAGAAAGCCGGCGGCCTGGGGCACCAGATCGAGACTTGCAGTGTCGGCCGCGCGCACAATCACGGCAAGGCGATCGAGTGCGGCGGATTCCAGCCCGAATTCCTCGATCATCGTATCGAAGGTGCAGCGTTCACCACGATGGCTCCAGAACACGTTGTCGATGTCGAACGGCTCGGCCTGAAAGCGGTCGGCCACGGCAGGCACTTCGGCCGCCTCGACAAACAGGAAGACCGCGCGAGGATCGATGAAACGCCGGATCAGCCAGGGGCAGGCGATGCGGTCGACCTTGGGGCGCGCGCGCGTCACCCAGACCGTGCAGCCCTTTTCATCGCGCGGCGGCAATTTGTCGGTGCGGACCAGAAGCCCGTCCGCATCAAGCCAGGCTTCGAAGCCACCTTCGAGGGTTTCGGCGGATATCCCCCCGTGGCGCAGCCATGCGGCTACACCTTGCGAAAGTTTCCGGCCTTTCTGGCAGACCACCACCACGGGCTTGCCGGCGAAGTCGGAGGCCCAGGTCGAAACGGTTTTGAAATCGCGGCGGACCGAGGCCGGCAGCAGGCGCGGATCGGCGTCGAAATCCTCATCAATGCGGACATCGATGATTGCAGGCGCACCCGGCAGGCCGACCAGACGGGATAGTTGCGATACGGTGATAGCGGTTGTTGACGGCATGGCGTCCACCTCCTGATAGAGAAGCCTGGACGCGAACGTTGGGCTGACGCCTCACGGGGTCGTCGCGAATGCACCCCTTGTCATGATCGTGGATTTGTTGGGCGCGCTTGTCAAGGATCGTGACCGGTCTCGAACCGTGTCAGGACGCACAATGCCAGATGGAAGAACGGCTGGCGGCCTGATTGATCAAGCCGCCAGCCGTCGATCCGATGTCAGTGGGTGTCCCCCGAGCAATCAATGATTGTCCCTGGGAACGCCGCTGGTATGGGCGACGTCCAGGTATTTCACGGCCGGCTTCAGCACCATCCCTTCGGAGAACTGGTCGACCATGCCGCGCTGGATCTCCTGCCACGGCGTCTGGTGCTTGGGGTAGTGGTAGCCGCCATCGCTCTCCAACTCGGCGCGCCGCCTGGCAAGCTCTTCATCGCTGATCAGCATATTGGCGGTGGCCTTGCGCAAGTCGATGCGCACACGGTCGCCGGTCTTGAGCAGCGCCAGCCCGCCGCCGATCGCGGCTTCCGGCGAGGCGTTGAGGATCGATGGCGAGCCCGACGTGCCCGACTGGCGGCCGTCACCGATGCAGGCCAGCGAGTGGATGCCCTTCTTGATGAGATAGGCCGGCGGCTGCATGTTGACGACCTCGGCGCCGCCGGGATAGCCGACCGGGCCGGCGCCGCGCATGAACAGGATGGTGTGCTCATCGATGCCTTGCGCCGGATCGTCGATGCGGGCGTGGTAGTCCTCCGGACCGTCGAAGACCATGGCGTTGCCCTCGAAGGCTTCCGGGTCGTTCGGGTTGGACAGATAGCGCTCGCGGAATTCCGGCGAGATGCCGCTCATCTTCATGATCGCGGAATCAAACAGATTGCCCTTGAAGTTGATGAAGCCGGCATTGGTCTTGAGCGGCTTGTCGACACTGTGGATGACGTCGGCGTTTTCGTTTGCGACACCCTTGCAATTGTCACCGATCGATTTGCCGTTGACGGTCACGGCTTCAGGATAGGGCAGCAGCCCGGCCTTCATCAGTTCGGCAACCACGGCCGGCACGCCGCCGGCATGATGATAGTCCTCGCCCAGATATTCGCCGGACGGCTGCAGATTGACGATGAGCGGCACTTTGAGGCCGATCTTCTGCCAGTCGTCATTGTCGAGCGGCACGCCGAGATGGCGGGCGATGGCATTGAGATGGATCGGTGCGTTGGTGGAACCGCCGATCGCCGAATTGACGACGATGGCGTTCTCGAAGGCCTTGCGCGTCATGATGTCGGAGGGCTTCAAATCCTCATGCACCATGTCGACGATGCGCTTTCCCGTTTCGTAGGCGATCTGGCCGCGCTCACGGTATGGGGCGGGGATGGCGGCCGAGCCCGGCAGCTGCATGCCGAGCGCCTCGGCCAGCGAATTCATCGTGGTGGCGGTGCCCATCGTGTTGCAATAGCCGGTGGAGGGCGCCGAGGAGGCGACGATGTCCATGAACTCGTCATAATCGATCTCGCCTGCCGACAGGCGCTGGCGCGATTCCCAGACGATCGTGCCGGACCCGGTACGCTTGCCCTTGTGCCAGCCGTTGAGCATCGGGCCGACCGACAGCGCGATGGCCGGGATGTTGACGGTGGCCGCCGCCATGAGCAGCGCCGGCGTGGTCTTGTCGCAGCCGATGGTGAGCACGACGCCATCGAGCGGATAGCCGTAGAGCACCTCGACCAGGCTGAGATAGGCAAGGTTGCGGTCAAGGGCCGCGGTCGGGCGCTTGCCGGTCTCCTGGATCGGATGGCAGGGGAACTCGAAAGGGATGCCGCCCATCGAGACGATGCCTTCGCGCACGCGCTTGGCGAGCTCTATATGGTGCCGGTTGCAAGGCGACAGATCCGAGCCGGTCTGGGCAATGCCGATCAACGGCTTGCCCGACATCAGTTCGGCCCGGGTCAGCCCGTAATTCAGGTAACGCTCCAGATAGAGCGCCGTCATTCCCGGATTGTCGGGGTTGTCGAACCACTCCTGCGAGCGAAATTTCTTCTTTCCTGTGGGGGCGCCAGCCATCATGGTCTCCGTATTTGTATGACAAATCGATATGACAACGCGCGGATGCAGGCAAGGGGCACGCGCGATCTGAATCCGGACTTTGGTGCGATAGACATGTATCGGGCCGCGCGCTAGGACCAATCGACATCAGTTGCACGGGAGGTCTTGATGGCTTTGGTGATCGAAGGCGAGGAACGCATCACGGCGCCCGTCCAGAAAGTATGGGAAGCTCTGAACGACCCGGCGGTGCTGAAGGAGAGCATTCCCGGTTGCCAGAGCCTGGAGAAGACGTCGGACACCGAGATGGCGGCGACGGTCGTGCTGAAGATCGGACCGATCAAGGCGACCTTCAATGGCGAGGTGACGCTGAAGAACCTCAAGCCACCGCATTCCTACACGATCCAGGGCGAAGGCAAGGGCGGCATCGCCGGCTTCGCCAAGGGCGGCGCCGACGTGACGCTGACTGCGGATGGACCGAATGCCACGGTGCTCAAATATGCCGCCAAGGCCGAAGTCGGCGGCAAGATCGCCCAACTTGGCAGCCGGCTGATCGAGTCGACTTCGAAAAAGCTGGCCGGGCAGTTCTTTTCGACATTTGGCGAGAAGGTCGGCGGCTGACCCTCCTCCCGGGAGGTCACTCGAAGACGATGCTCGGCACCGCCGCTTCGGCCGCGCCGCGTTCTTCATTGACCCTGTCCCAGACCTTGGCGGCGATGTCGCGATAGGTTTTCGCCGCGGCGCCGTCAGGATCCGAGACGACCACAGGCGCACCGGCATCCGAGCTTTCGCGGATGCCCATTTCCAGCGGCACTTCGCCGAGGAAGGTGACGCCGAGGCGTTCGGCCTCGCGGCGCGCGCCGCCATGGCCGAAAATGTCGTAGCGCTTGCCGGTGTCCGGCGCGATGAAATAGCTCATGTTCTCGACGATGCCGAGCAGCGGCACGTCGACCTTCTTGAACATGTTCAGCCCCTTGCGGGCGTCGATGAGGGCCAGGTCCTGCGGCGTCGAGACAATGACGGCGCCGGCCAGCGGCACCTGCTGCGCCATGGTCAATTGCGCATCGCCGGTGCCGGGCGGCATGTCGACCACGAGCACGTCGAGCCTGCCCCATTCGACCTCGCGCAGCATCTGTGTCAGTGCCGACATCACCATAGGCCCGCGCCAGATCATCGGCGTTTCCTCATCGACAAGGAAGCCCATCGACATCACCTTGAGGCCGTAATTCTCCATCGGCTTCAGGATCTTGCCGTCAACCGTCTGCGGCCGGCCATGGATGTCGAGCAGCTTGGGCATGGACGGGCCGTAGATGTCCGCATCGAGCACGCCGACCCGCAAGCCATTGGCGGCAAGGCCAAGCGCCAGGTTGACGGCGGTGGTCGATTTGCCGACGCCGCCCTTGCCCGAGGCAACCGCGATGATCGCCTCGATACCGGGCACGCCGCGCTTGCCCTGGCTGTGCGAAGCAGGGGCATGCGGAGCAGCGCGCGATGCGGCAGCGGCGGGCGGAGCTGGCGGTGCCGGCCTGGGCGCGGCGCGCGCCGGAACCGGCGCCTCCATGCCGCCGCCCTTCTTTTCCGCCGTCAATGCGACAACGGCGCCAGCAACACCTGGAATTGCCTTGACGACACGTTCGGCGGCGGCGCGCAGCGGCTCCATCTCCTGCGCCCTGGCGGCTGGAACGGTGATCGAGAAGAACACTTTCGAATCGGCGATGAAAATCTCCGAAACCATGCCGAGGTCGACGATATTGCCGGTGAAATCCGGCCCATTGACCGTCTTCAGACGCTCGGTGACGATTTCCTTGGTGACGGACATGATTTTATCCTGGCGTTGGGCTGCCGCTCAGATAGTGCAGATTGAAGCCGACTCCAAGCGCCACGATGCCCCCGGTCAACCCGCCAGGTTGACGGCGAGATAGGTGAGAGCCGAAATCGCCGCCGTCGCCGGCAAGGTGATGATCCAGGCGATGACGATGTTGCCGGCGATGCCCCAGCGCACCGCTGATACGCGGCGGGCGGCACCGACGCCGATGATGGCACCGGTGATCGTATGCGTGGTCGACACGGGAACGCCGAGCCAGGTGGCGGCGAACAGCGTGATGGCGCCGCCGGTTTCGGCGCAGAAGCCCTGCATCGGATTGAGCCGGGTGATCTTCGAACCCATCGTGTGGACGATCCGCCAGCCGCCGAACAGCGTGCCGAGCGCCAGCGCCGACTGGCAGGTGAGGACAACCCAGAGCGGCACGTAGAATTTCTCGCCGAGCACGCCTTGCGAATAGAGCAGCACGGCGATGATGCCCATGGTCTTCTGCGCATCGTTGCCGCCATGCCCGAGCGAATAGAGCGAGGCGGAAAAGAACTGCAGGACGCGAAAGGTGCTGTCGACGGCGAACGGCGTCTGGCGCACGAACAGCCACGAAACCACCAGGATCAGGACAAGCGCCAGGATGAAACCGGTCGCCGGCGAGAGCACGATCGCGGCGACCGTCTTGCCAAGTCCCGACCAGACGATGGCACCGATGCCCGCCTTCGCGACGCCGGCGCCGACCAGCCCGCCGATCAGCGCGTGCGAGCTGCTCGAAGGGATGCCGGCAATCCAGGTGACGATGTTCCAGACAATGGCGCCGACGAGAGCCGAGAAGATCACCGCCGGCGTGACGATGCTGACGTCGACGATGCCTTTCCCCACGGTCTCGGCGACATGCAGGCCGAAAAACATGAAGGCGATGAAATTGAAGAAGGCTGCCCACAGCACCGCATATTGCGGCCTGAGCACGCGTGTGGAGACGATGGTGGCGATGGAATTGGCCGCATCGTGCAGGCCGTTGAGAAAATCAAAGAACAGCGCGACGGCGACAAGGCCGGCCAGCAGGGGGAAGGCGATCGCGACGTCCATCGCCTAGACGTTCTCGATGACGATGCCGCTGATCTCGTTGGCGACGTCCTCGAAGCGATCGACCACCTTCTCCAGCTGACCATAGATTTCCGAGCCGATCAGGTAGGCCATCGCGTCACCGCGGCCGTGGCGCCTGAACAGATCCTTCAGGCCCTGCTCATGCAAATCGTCGGCCCGGCCCTCGGCGCGCATGACTTCCTCGGCGAGGGCGTTGAGGCGTGCGCTGTTGGCGCCGACCTTGGCGAGCAGCGGGATCGCCTCCGCGACCAGCCGCGCGGCGTCGACGATGACGGCGCCCATTTCCTGCATCAGCGGATCGAACTCCCGCTTCTCGAACAGTCTTACCGTCTTGACGGTCTTGTGCATCATGTCGATGGCATCATCCATCGACTGGATCAGATCCTTGATGTCGCCGCGATCGAAAGGGGTGATGAAGGAGCGTCGCACGGCCAGCAGGACTTCCGCGGTGACGTGATCGGCCTCGTCCTCGAGATCGACGATCTTCTGGCACCAGCGATCGATGTCCTTGCCCTGGAGAAGCTGCTGCAGCGCCTCCGCGCCGCCGACCACCGTGCGGGAATGCCGCTCGAACAGGTCGAAGAAACGATCCTCGCGTGGCAGCAGCTTGCGGAACCAGCCCAGCATGTCAGTCTCCCCTCGCGCCCGGTCCACGACCGTTTCATTGACATAGCGCCGCGCGATGCCGTGGGAAACAGTAAGCCGGCTGAAAGATGTGGATGCGGAACGATTGCGCATATCGCTTGCGGCAAAGGACAATTTCCCCGAGCCTGTGCGTGACGACCGGAAGGATGGCATGATCGACAAACTCGAATTCTTCATCGCGCTGGCCAAGGAAGAGCATTTCGGCCGGGCGGCGGAAGCATGCGGCGTGACCCAGCCGACCCTGTCGGCCGGCATCAAACAGCTGGAGGGGCAGCTCGGTGTCATGCTGGTCAATCGCGGGTCGCGTTTCCAGGGGCTGACGCCGGAGGGCAAGCAGGTGCTGGTCTGGGCGCGCCGCATCGTCGGCGATTCGAGGACCATGCGCGAGGAGATGCGGGCGGCGCGCCACGGCCTTTCCGGCCGCATCCGCATTGCCGCCATTCCGACCGCGCTGGCCATGGTGGCGCGGCTGACGACGCCGTTTCGCGAAAAGCACCCGGGCGTCACCTTCTCGGTGCTGTCGCGCACCTCGATCGAGGTGCTGTCGTTGCTCGGCAATTTCGACATCGACGCCGGCATCACCTATCTCGACAACGAGCCGCTTGGACGGGTGACCAGCGTGCCGCTCTACGACGAGCGCTATCAATTGATCACAGCCATAGGCAATCCTTATTCGGATCGCGACAAAGTGTCATGGGCCGAGATCAGCCAGTTGCCGCTGTGCCTTTTGACGCCCGACATGCAGAACCGCCGCCTCATCGACCAGCATCTGGCCGAGGCCGGCGTGCAGGTGCGGCCGACGCTCGAATCCAATTCGATGATCGTGCTGTTCTCGCATATCCGCACCGGCAAATGGTCGTCGATCATGCCGCTCAACCTCGCGGAAACATTCGGCTTTTCGGAGCCGATCCGGGCCATTCCGATCGTCGAGCCGGATGCCAGCCACACGGTCGGCTTGGTGGCCGCGCCGCGCGAACCGCACACGCCGCTGGTGCAGGCGCTGCTGGACGAGGCAATGGCGCTGGCAGACGATTTCCGCGCCCATCGCTAGGTTAGAGACAAGGGGCTGAACGTGATTGATAGAAGATTTCTATCAAGCGACGGATCAGCTTTATTGATTTCGCGGGTTTCCTCTGTTTTTGTAACGACTTAGCGCTAGAACGCTACCGACCAGGGAGGGCGCTGCATGACGATGCAGCCTGCAAGTACCGAGATCGTATCGCGCACGGCCGCGATCATCCACGAGCTGAAAGGCCTCGAAGGCCCGCTGCTGCCGATCCTCCACGGCATCCAGGAAGAGTTCGGGCATGTGCCGCAGGACGCCGTACCCGTCATCGCGGATGAACTGAACCTGTCCAGGGCCGAGGTGCACGGCGTCGTGACCTTCTATCATGACTTCCGTGCGCGGCCGGCAGGCCGCCACGTGCTCAAGCTGTGCCAGGCGGAAGCCTGCCAGTCGATGGGTTCGGATGCCGTGGCCGCTAGGGTCAAGCAGCTGCTCGGCATCGATTTCCATGAGACCACCCGCGATGGATCGGTCACGCTCGAGCCGGTCTATTGCCTCGGGCTTTGCGCCTGTTCGCCGTCGGCGATGCTGGACGGCGAGGTGATCGGGCGGCTCGATGACGACAAAATTGACGAGATCGTTGCCGAGGTGCGCTCATGATCCCCCGCATCTACATTCCCGGCGATTCCGGCGCGCTGGCGCTCGGCGCTGAAAAGGTCGCCAACGCCATTCGCGCTGAACTCGCCGAGCGTGGCATCGAGGCCAAGATCGTGCGCAACGGGTCGCGCGGCGCCTATTTCCTCGAGCCCATGGTCGAGGTGGCGACCGCCAACGGCCGTGTCGCCTACGGGCCGGTCAAGCCCTCGGACGTCAAGAGCCTGTTCGATAGCGGCTTCCTCACCGGCGGCCATCACAAGCGCTGGCTGGGCGCGCCGGACAAGATCCCCTTCCTGGCCAAACAGACCAGGCTGACGTTTGCGCGCTGCGGCATCAACGATCCGCTGTCGCTCGACGCCTACAAGTCGCTCGGCGGGCTGAAAGGCCTGCAGAACGCGGTGGCCATGGCGCCCCCCGATGTCGTCAAGCAGGTTACCGAATCGGGCCTGCGCGGCCGTGGCGGCGCGGGTTTCCCGACCGGCATCAAATGGAAGACGGTGCTGGATACGACGGGTGACCAAAAATACATCGTCTGCAACGCCGATGAAGGCGACAGCGCCACCTTCGCCGACCGCATGATCATGGAGGGTGATCCCTTCGTGCTGATCGAGGGCATGACGATCGCCGGTGTCGCGACCGGCGCGACCAAGGGTTTCGTCTATATCCGCTCCGAATATCCGCATGCGGTGGCGACGATGAACAAGGCCGTCGAGATCGCCCGCAAGGCAGGCGTGCTCGGCGTCAATGTGCTGGGTTCACCCAACGCCTTCGACATGGAAATCCGCGTCGGCGCCGGCGCCTATGTCTGCGGCGAGGAAACCTCGCTGCTCAACAGCCTCGAAGGCAAGCGCGGCGTCGTGCGCGCCAAGCCGCCGCTGCCGGCGATCCAGGGCCTGTTCGGCAAGCCGACGGTGATCAACAATGTGATCTCGCTGGCTTCCGTCCCTATCATCATGGACAAGGGTGCGGCCTTCTACAAGGATTTCGGTATGGGCCGTTCGCGCGGCACGATCCCGATCCAGATCGCCGGCAACGTCAAGCATGGCGGCCTGTTCGAGACGGCCTTCGGCCTGACGCTGGGCGAGATCGTCGACGATATCGGCGGCGGCACCGCCACTGGCCGGCCGGTGAAGGCGGTGCAGGTCGGTGGCCCGCTCGGCGCCTATTTCCCGCGCTCGCTGTTCGACACCGCCTTCGACTATGAAGCCTTTGCCGCCAAGGACGGGCTGATCGGCCATGCCGGTATCACCGTGTTCGACGATACGGCCGACATGCTGAAGCAGGCGCGCTTCGCCATGGAGTTCTGCGCTATCGAAAGCTGTGGCAAGTGCACGCCCTGCCGCATCGGCTCGACGCGTGGGGTGGAGACCATCGACAGGCTCGCCGCCGGCATCGAGCCGGAAAAGAACCTCGCTCTGGTCACCGATCTCTGCAACACGATGAAGTTCGGATCGCTCTGCGCGCTGGGTGGTTTCACGCCCTACCCGGTGATGAGCTCGATCACCCATTTCCCCGAGGATTTCAAGCCCGCGCCTGCGCGCGTGGCTGCTGAATAGGAGCTGGCAGATGAACATCAAGGCCGACTTCCCGACACTCATCGAAGAACTCGACTACGGGACCCCGGAATCGAAGGCGCAAAAGCAGGTCACGCTGATCGTGGACGGCCGCAGCATCAGCGTGCCGGAAGGCACCTCGATCATGCGGGCGGCGATGGAAGGCGGGATTGAGATCCCGAAGCTCTGCGCCACCGACATGCTGGACTCGTTCGGCTCCTGCCGTGTCTGCCTGGTCGAGATCGAAGGGCGCGGCGGCACGCCGGCGTCCTGCACGACACCGGTCGGCGAAGGCATGGTGGTGCGCACGCAGTCCGACCGGCTCGACGCGATCCGCCGCGGCGTCATGGAACTCTATGTCTCCGACCATCCGACCGGCTGGAACGAGAAGGCCGGAACCGGCGCCAGCGAGTTCGACGCGGTGGCGAAGTCGGTCGGCCTGACAGAGAACCGCTACGGCATCGAGGGCCGCAACCACGTCAAACAGGAAGACGGCGTGGCGCCCGGCCATGGTTCGCTGGCGGTCGATTACATCGCCCGCGACGAATCCAACCCCTATTTCACCTATGATCCGGCGCAGTGCATCGTCTGCTCGCGCTGCGTGCGCGCCTGCGAGGAGGTGCAAGGCACCTTCGCGCTGACGATCGAGGGCCGCGGTTTCGAGTCGCGCATGGTTGCCGGCATGCACGAGGACTTCATCGCCTCCGAATGCGTGTCCTGTGGCGCCTGCGTGCAGGCCTGCCCGACCGATGCGTTGCGCGAGAAGACAGTGCTCGAGAAAGGCATGCCCGAGCGCTCCGCCGTCACCACCTGCGCCTATTGCGGCGTCGGCTGCTCGTTCAAGGCCGAGGTGAAGGGCGACGAAGTCATCCGCATGATGCCCTACAAGGATGGCAAGGCGAACCATGGCCATTCCTGCGTGAAGGGCCGTTTCGCCTATGGCTACGCCACCCACAAGGACCGCATCCTGTCGCCGATGATCCGGGAAAAGGTCAGCGATCCCTGGCGTGAAGTGAGTTGGGAAGAGGCGATCGCCCATACGGCCAAGGAATTCCGCCGGATCCAGTACCAGTATGGACGCACCGCGATCGGCGGTATCACCTCGTCGCGCTGCACGAACGAAGAGACCTATCTCGTGCAGAAGATGGTCCGGCAGGGCTTCCGCAACAACAATGTCGACACCTGCGCGCGCGTCTGCCATTCGCCGACCGGCTATGGGCTCGGCCAGACCTATGGCACCTCGGCCGGCACGCAGGATTTCGATTCCGTCGAGTTCACCGACGTCGCAGTCATCATCGGCGCCAATCCGGCTTCCGCCCATCCGGTCTTCGCCTCGCGGCTGAAGAAGCGCCTGCGCCAGGGCGCCAAGCTGATCGTGCTCGATCCGCGTCGCACCGAAATGGTGAAATCGGCACATATCGAAGCGGATTATCATCTGCCGCTGAAGCCTGGCACCAATGTCGCGGTGCTGACGGCGCTGGCCCATGTCATCGTCACCGAAGGTCTTTTCAACGAAGCCTTCATCCGCGAACGCTGCGACTGGACGGAGTTCCAGGACTGGGCGTCGTTCGTCGCCTTGCCCGAAAACAGCCCGGAAACCGTCGGCAAGCTTTCCGGCGTCGATCCCGAGTTGATCCGTGGCGCTGCCCGGCTCTACGCCAAGGGCGGCAATGGCGCGATCTACTACGGCCTCGGCGTCACCGAGCACAGCCAGGGCTCGACCACCGTCATGGCGATCGCCAACCTTGCGATGGCGACAGGCAATATTGGCCGCCCAGGCGTTGGGGTGAACCCGCTGCGCGGCCAGAACAACGTGCAGGGCTCGTGCGACATGGGCTCCTTCCCGCACGAACTGCCGGGCTATCGCCATATCTCCGGCGAAGCCGTGCGCGACATCTATGAAAGCCTTTGGGGTGTGAAGCTCGACGACGAACCTGGCCTGCGCATCCCCAACATGCTGGATGCCGCCGTCGACGGCTCGTTCAAGGGCATCTACATCCAGGGCGAGGACATCCTGCAGTCCGATCCAGACACCAAGCATGTCGCCGCCGGCCTTGCGGCGATGGAATGCGTGGTCGTGCACGACCTGTTCCTGAACGAGACGGCAAACTACGCGCATGTCTTCCTGCCGGGCTCGACCTTCCTGGAGAAGGACGGAACCTTCACCAATGCCGAGCGCCGCATCAACATGGTGCGCAAGGTGCTGGAGCCGAAGGCACGCTACGCCGACTGGGAAGCAACGCAGGAGCTCGCCCGCGCGATCGGGCTCGACTGGAACTACCAGCACCCCTCCGAGATCATGGACGAGATCGCCAAGACGACGCCAAGCTTCGCCGGCGTCTCCTTCGAGTTGCTCGACCGTGTCGGGTCGGTGCAATGGCCCTGCAACGAGAAGGCTCCGCTCGGCACGCCGATCATGCATGTCGACAGCTTCGTGCGCGGCAAGGGCAAGTTCATCCGCACCGAATATGTGGCGACGGACGAGAGAACCGGCCCGCGCTTCCCGCTGCTTTTGACCACCGGCCGCATCCTCAGCCAGTACAATGTCGGCGCGCAGACGCGGCGCACCGACAACGTCATGTGGCACTCGGAAGACCGGCTGGAGATCCATCCGCACGATGCCGAGAACCGCGGCCTGCGCGATGGCGACTGGGTGCGGCTGACCAGCCGCTCCGGCGAAACGACGCTGCGTGCGCTGATCACCGACCGGGTGTCGCCGGGCGTGGTCTACACGACGTTCCACCATCCCGACACGCAGGCCAACGTCATCACCACCGACTTCTCCGACTGGGCGACCAACTGTCCGGAATACAAGGTGACGGCGGTGCAGGTCGGCGCCTCCAACGGGCCGTCGGAATGGCAACGCGAGTACGATGAACAGGCAAAAAACAGCCGCCGCATCGCCTCGCTGCAAGCGGCGGAGTAACCTTGGCCGCGCGCCGCAAAGCAACGACTGAGATATCGCGGCTGGCGCATCGCGCCAGTGGCACGGCTGCGGCCAACCGCATGGTGCCGGAGGAGACGCCGGTGGCATTCTCCTTCGCCGGCACCACGCATGCGGTGATGATGGCAAGCCCGGCCGACTTCGAGGACTTCGCGCTCGGCTTCTCGCTGACCGAAGGCATCATTGCTGCCCCTGAAGAGATCGAAGCGATCGAGGTCGAGGATCATGGCGCCGGCATCGACATTCAGATCCGGCTGAAAGACCTCGCCAATACGCGCTTCGAGGCGCGGCGCCGCAGACTTGCCGGGCCGGTCGGCTGCGGTTTGTGCGGCATTGAATCCATCGAGGAAGCAATGCGATCGGTTGATGCCGTTGGTGCGTCAAAACTTACGCTTGATGCCGACGACATCGTGCGCTCCGTCAAGCTGTTGTCGAAGGTGCAGCCGCTGCACACGGAAACCGGAGCCGTGCATGCCGCCGGCTTCTACATCCCGGGCAAGGGCGTCGTGATGGCACGCGAGGATGTCGGCCGCCACAATGCGCTGGACAAGCTGGCCGGTGCGTTGGCCAAAGCCGGCATCGACGGCACGTCGGGCGCCGTGGTGGTGACGTCGCGCGTCTCGGTCGAGATGGTGCAGAAGACGGCGGCGATCGGCTCGGGCTTCATCATTGCCGTCTCGGCTCCGACCGCGCTTGCGATCCGCACCGCGCAGGAGGCGGGCATGACGTTGGTGGCGCTGGTGCGCGGCGACGATTTCGATGTTTTCACCCACCCCGACCGGGTGATCTATGGAGCCGCCCAGCATGTCGCATGACGAAGACCACATCACGAGCACGAGCGAAAAGCTGGTGCGCATGGCCAACCAGATCGCGACCTTTTTTCATTCGCGGCCGCGCGAGGAAGGCGTTGCGGGCGTCGCCGAGCATATCAACAAGTTCTGGGAGCCCAGGATGCGGCGGCAGTTCTTCGAGTTGCTGGACAGCGGCGAAGGCTTCGACGAACTCGTCGTGGCCGCATCCGCCAGGATCAAGCGCCCGATCTCGCCGGCCGATGCCGATCTCAAGCTCGGACTGAAACCCTCCCCAGCCGACGTTGCTGCCTCGCAAAAGTAGCCTCCGGACCGCACGGACTTATATTTCCTTTCGCTAAAGTTTGAGCTGCCGCTATCGATGCGGCTCTGCTATGTTTGACGATCAGAAATCGTCAGGCCGGGCGGAAGAACTCGTGAGGCCGATCGAGACCCGATATGCCCTCAGTGGCGAGGTGCGGATCGCCTATCAGGTGGTCGGCCAGGGATCACTTGATCTCGTTTTCGTGCCGGGCTTCATTTCCAATCTCGACCTGCATTGGGAAGACGAGGGCTATACCAGGCTGTTGAGGCGGCTGTCGGCATTCTCGCGGCTGATCCTGTTCGACAAGCGCGGCACGGGTCTTTCCGATCGTGTCGATGTCCATCACTTGCCCAGTCTCGAAATGCGCATGGATGATGTGCGCGCGGTGATGGACGCGGCCGGCAGCGGCCGGGCGGCACTGCTTGGCGCTTCCGAAGGCGCGCCGATGGCAATGCTGTTCGCCGCCACCTATCCGGAACGGACGCGGGCGCTGGCGCTCTATGGCGGCTATGCGCATTTCCACAAATGGGTGATGCCGCCCGAACGCCTCGATGCCTTCATCGCAACGGCCGAAACGGCCTGGGGCACCGGCGCCACCTTGCCCAGTTTCGCGCCGGGACGGGTGGATGACACCCGTTTTTCAACCTGGTGGGCGCGCTTCGAGCGCTTGTCGGCGAGCCCGACAGCAGCTGCGGCACTGGCGCGGATGAACGCGGAGATCGACGTGCGCGGCGTGCTGGCGGCAATCAGCGCGCCAACGCTGCTGATCCATCGCCGCAACGATGCCCGGGTCGATCCCGACGCCAGCCGCTTCCTGGCCAGGAAGATCCCGAATGCGCGGCTGGCCGAAATCCCGGGACGCGACCATCCAATCTGGACCGGCGATGTCGACCGGGTGGCCGACCTGATCGAGGAGTTCCTGACTGGCGCGTGCGCCGTGGCGGAAGCCGAACGCGTTCTGGCCGCGCTTCTTGTGACACGCATCTACGACACGGCGCGGCTTGGCGACCGGATGTGGAGCGAACGCTGTGAGCGTTTCCAGGAAACCTGGCGGACGCTTGTCGGGCGCCATGGCGGGCGCTGCGTGGACATGCATGGCGAAACGATGATTTCGCGCTTCGATGGGCCAGGGCGCGCCTTGCGTTGCGCGGCGTCGTTGCGCGAGGCGGCGCAGCAGATCGGCGTGGCGAGCGCCCAGGGGGCGCATGTCGGCGAGATCGAGTTGCGCGGGCCACCGACCGGATTGACGGGCCGCGTGACGATGCACCTCGCCACGCATGCCGGGCGCGGCGACATATTGGCGTCGCGGCTTGTCGCCGACCTGGCCGCCGGGTCAGGGCTCCATTTCACCGACGCCGGCCGCATCGGCATCGACGAACTGGACGAGCCGCTGGCGCTTGTCCTGGCGATGTCCGAACAGCATCTGGAACCGGCTTGCCGCCCAAAGGCCAAGGCGACCGAGCCGGCCTGCCTGACGGCGCGCGAGAGCGAGGTGGTGAATTTGATTGCCGACGGCAAGAGCAATGCCGCGATCGCGGCCGAACTCAGGCTGAGCGAGCACACGGTCAAGCGCCACGTCGCCAACATATTGCTGAAACTCGACCTGCCATCGCGAGCCGCGGCGGCGGCATTTTCCGTCAGGCACACTGGCCCGGACGGGCCATGAGGGCCATGGCGCTTTCGGGCGAAGCGGGCATGCCGATGCAGGCGTATCAATTTCCCCCATGCAGGCCGGGCGGATGCCGCCGGGAAGGCGCTGCGAACGGAGGATGAAATGCTCAAGTCAAAACTGAATGTCAGATCATTTGTGATCGCGGCAGGCATTGGCGCGCTGTCCGCGATCGCTCCCGCAAAGGCCGAGGATGCATCGGCGACAGCCGCCTACAAGGACATCCAGGCGACGCTCGGCTCGGTGCCGGACATGTTCAAGACACTGCCTGACGTCGCGGTCGCCGGCGCCTGGGCCGAGATCAAGGGGGTGCAGCTCAACCCCAAGACCGCGCTCGACGGCAAGACCAAGGAGCTGATGGGCCTTGCGGTGGCCTCGCAGATCCCCTGCCAGTACTGCATCTATTTCCACACCGAGGCGGCCAAGCTCAACGGCGCGAGCGACGAGGAGATCAAGGAAGCGATCGCCATGGCGGCGATCGTTCGCCATTGGTCGACGATGCTCAATGGCAGCCAGGTCGATCTCGCCACTTTCAAGAAGCAGACCGACGACGTCTTCGCGGCCGTCAAGGCGAAGTCGCAGTGAAAGACGCTGCCCGCCGATAAGCGCCGGGCAGACTTGCGAACGTCAACCGCCCGATCGTGAAGACGGGCCAAGGAGGATAAAATGCTGACCAAGACCCAAGCCGTGGATGGCGCGGCCATCAAGAAGGCGATCGAAACCCGTGACGGCAAGATGCTGTCGAGCTTCTATGCCGATGATGCGCTGGTGCGGGTGATCGACCGCAACAACCCGCCGAGCAAACCACGCGAAATCCGTGGGCGCGCGGCGATCACCACCTTCTGGGATGATATCTGCAGCCGGGCAATGACCCACAAGGTCGATACAACGATCGCCGACGGCAACAGCCTCGCCTTCACCCAGGCCTGCGCCTATCCGGACGGCACAAAAGTGTTCGCCGCGGCGATGCTGGAACTGAAGAACGGGCAGATCGCACGGCAGACGGTCGTGCAGGCCTGGGACGAGTGAGGCCGCCATGTTCAGCGCCAGATGGCAGATCGACGCCAAATTCGGCCACAAGCAGACCGTGCTCGAATTGCTGAAGAAATGGGAACGCGAGATTGGCTCACAGGTCGGTCTCGCCGACCTCCAGTTCCAGATCATGACCGGCTCGATCGGTGCGCGGGAGGCGACGGTCGAATCCCATCACCAGGTCGAGAGCCTGGCCCAACTGGAGGCGTTCTTCGCCAAGATCGGCAAGATCGACGCACACGCCAAATGGGGTAAGGAGATGGAGCCCTATGTCGTGTCAGGCACCAGCCTGTGGAACATCTATCGTATTGTCGAGTAGCGGCTGCGCAACGGTCTTACCTCTCCCCTTGTGGGAGAGGTCGGATTGCCCCGATTTGTCCTTCACAAATCGGTTGGCAATCCGGGTGAGGGGTAAGCTGGCGCCAAGCTGGAACACCCCTCATCCGGCTCGGCGCTGCGCGCCGATCCACCTTCTCCCACAAGGGGAGAAGAGAAAATGGCCGCCTCCCGGCCCTTCGCAGGCTCAGGGCGTTCGAAGCTCGAAAAGCCAAGCAATTGGCTTTTCGTCCGCTACGCGGACCGCTTCTCACCCGTGTGCCACCATCACATGGCGCACGGCGGTGTAGTCTTCCAGCGCATAGAGCGACATGTCCTTGCCGTAGCCGGACTGCTTGAGGCCGCCATGCGGCATCTCGTTGGTCAGCATGAAGTGGGTGTTGATCCAGGTACAGCCATATTGCAGGCGGGCGGCCGTCGCCATGGCGCGCGAGACATCCTTCGTCCACACCGACGAGGCCAGGCCGTAGTCGCTGTCATTGGCCCAGTTCACCGCCTCGTCGACTTCCGAGAACCGGGTGACCGAGACGACCGGGCCGAAGACTTCGCGGCGCACGATCTCGTCTTCCTGCAGCGCGCCGGCGACGACGGTCGGCTGATAGTAGAAACCGCTGCCCTCGCCCGGCTTGCCGCCGGTGGTGATCTCGATGTGCTTCAGCTCCGAGGCGCGCTCGACGAAGCTCGACACGCGATCGCGCTGACGGCGCGAGATCAGCGGCCCGATCTCGTTCTGGGTATCGTCGGGCAAATTGTACTTGATGGTCGACACCGCCGAGGACAGATCGGCGACAAGCTTGTCGTAGATCTTCTTGCCGGCATAGATGCGGCAGGCGGCGGTGCAATCCTGGCCGGCATTGTAATAGCCGAAGGCGCGCAAGCCATTGACCACGGCGCCAAGATCGGCGTCGTCGAAGACGATGACCGGCGCCTTGCCGCCAAGCTCGAGATGGGTGCGCTTGACCGACTTGGCGGCGGCCTGCAGCACCTTCTTGCCGGTGGCGACGTCACCGGTGATCGAGATCATGTTGACCTTGGGGTGGTTGATCAGCGTGTTGCCGACGCTGTCGCCACGGCCGAGCACGACATTGACGACACCTTCGGGCAGGATCTCGGCCAGGATCTTCGCCAGCTTCAGGGCGGTCAGCGGCGTCTGCTCCGATGGCTTGAAGACGACCGTGTTGCCGCCAGCGATCGCCGGCGCCAGTTTCCAGGCCATCATCATCAGCGGGTAATTCCAGGGCGCGATGGAGGCCACGATGCCGATCGGGTCGCGCCGGACCATCGAGGTGTGGCCAGGCAGATATTCGCCGGCGACAACGCCCGGCATCGAACGCACCGCGCCGGCAAAGAAGCGGTAGCAGTCGACGATCGCCGGGATCTCGTCATTGAGCACGGCATTGATCGGCTTGCCGCAGTTCAGAGCCTCTAGCGTGGCGAACTCCTTGGCCTCGGCCTCGATGCGGTCGGCGATCCTCAGCAGATAGCCGGAGCGCTGCGCCGGCGTGGTGCGCGACCACAAGACGAACGCTTGTTCGGCGGCACTGACCGCCGCCTCGATCTGCGCCTGGCTGGCCTCGGGCAGGTTGAGAATGGTCGCCCCTGTCTTCGGATTGAGGATCGGCTCCTCGGTCTCGGCGCCCTTCTCGAACTTCGAGCCGATCAGCATCTGGGTGTCCATTGGGTTTCTCCTTGAACAGAAGTGAGTAGTGAATAGTGAGTAGTTGGTAGTCAGTGATGAGCAGGCTCCGGCTGTGGATTTCCCTACTCACTACTCACTGTTCTCATTTGCCCGAACCGGCGATCTGATCACCGTCGCGGGTCAGGTAGTAGGCAAACAGGATGGGCAACAGCGTCACCAGCACGACGACCATGGCCACGACATTGGTGACCGGACGCTGGCGCGGACGGATCAGTTCCTCCAGCATCCAGATCGGCACGGTCTGCTGCTGGCCGGCGGTGAAGGTGGTGACGATGACCTCATCGAAGGACAGCGCGAAGGCCAGCATGCCGCCGGCAAGCAGCGCGGTGGCAATGTTGGGCAGCACGACATGGCGGAAGGTCTGGAAACCATCGGCGCCGAGATCCATCGAGGCTTCGATCATCGAGCCGGAGGTGCGGCGGAAGCGGGCGACAGCGTTGTTGTAGACCACGACCACGCAGAAGGTGGCGTGGCCGAGCACGATCGTCCAGAACGAGAAGGGAATGTCGGCCAGCGCAAAGGCCGAGCGCAGCGCGATGCCGGTGATGATGCCGGGCAGCGCGATCGGCAGGATGACCAAAAGCGAAATGGTTTCGCGGCCGAAGAATCTTGTGCGCGACACCGCGGCGGCACACAGCGTGCCGAGCACCAGTGCGATCGCTGTCGAGATGGCGGCGACGCGTACCGAAAGGGAGAGCGCCTCCCAGACGTCAGGCCGGTTCCAGGTGACGGCGAACCACTGCGTGGTCAGCCCAGGCGGCGGCCAGACGAAGCTCTTCTCCTCGGTGGTGAAGGCGTAGACGAAGATCAGCAGGATCGGCAAATGCAGGAAGAGCAGGCCGCAGGCTGCAGCGATCTTCAGGCCGAGCGGAGCGGATTGACCACGATCAGAGCGCATCGAAAGCCCCCATGCGCTTGGCGCCCCAGAGGTAGAAGCCCATGATGACGATGGGCACCACGGTGAAGGCGGCGGCGAGCGGGATGTTGCCGGCCGTGCCTTGCTGCGAATAGACGGCCTGGCCGATGAACAGGCGCGAGGTGCCGATGATCTGCGGGATGATGTAATCGCCCAGCGTCAGCGAGAAGGTGAAGATCGAGCCGGCGACGATGCCGGGCAGCGCCAGCGGGAACAAAACGTTGCGGAAGGTCTGGCCGGGCGAGGCGCCGAGATCGGACGAGGCCTCGACCAGATTGCCGGGCACGCGCTCGAGTGCCGCCTGAACCGGCAGGATCATGAAGGGCAGCCAGACATAGACGAAGACGATGAAGGTGCCGGTGAACGACACCGACAGCGAGTTGCCGCCGACAACCGGCAGCGACAGCCAGGCATCGAGTACCCACAGCAAATGCAGCTTGGCGAGCAGCCAGGTGAGGATGCCTTCCTTGGCCAGGATCAGCTTCCACGCGTAGATCTTGACCAGGTAGCTCGACCACAGCGGCAGCATGACGCCGAGATAGAACAGCGCCTTCCAGCGGCCGCGTGCATAGCGCGCCGCATAGTAGGCGATCGGAAAGGCGACGACGGCCGAGGCCAGCGTGACGAGTGCCGCCATGGTCACCGTGCGCAGGATGATGTCGAGATTGGCGGCCTGGAACAGGTCGCCATAGGTCTTCAGCGTGAACTGGCGGTTGATGAGGCCGGAGTACTCGTCGATGGAGAAAAAGCTCTGTGCCAAGAGCGCGAAGAGCGAGCCGATATAGACGATGCCGAGCCACAGCACCGGCGGCAGCAGCATGAGGAGCAGAAGCATTTGCGGCCGGCGCCAGAACAGGTCCGACAGCGCACCGCGCATGCCGCCGCTGCCGGGCAGGATGGCGGGAGCCGTGGCGCGCGGCATGGTGGCGTCGACACTCATGCCGGCTCGTCCATCAGATGCAAGTGTTCGCGGTTGAAGGTGAGCACCACCGCCTCGCCTTCCGCCGGCAGGGCATTGCCGGCCGGCACGACGGCATGCAACTTCAATCCGTCGGCATCGAGCGCCAGCCTGGTGGTGGCGCCGAGATAGTTGGTCGAGACGAGGCGGGCGGCAACGCCTTCGCCGCTTGCGGCGCGGCCGACGCGAATGGATTCGGGTCGCAGGCTGCCCCAGCGATGCTGGCCGGAATAGCGCTGGACGAAGTCCGGCGGCAGTACGTTGGAGGAGCCGACGAAATCGGCGACGAAACGTGTTCTCGGCCGCTGATAAATGTCCTCCGGCGTGCCGATCTGCATGATCTTGCCATCGTTGAAGACGGCTACGCGGTCCGCCATCGACAGTGCCTCGCCCTGGTCGTGGGTGACGAAGACGAAGGTGATGCCGAGCGCTTTCTGCAGCGATTTCAGCTCTTCCTGCATGTTCTCGCGCAGCTTGAGGTCGAGCGCGCCGAGCGGCTCGTCCAGCAACAGCACCTTGGGCTGGTTGACCAGCGCGCGGGCCAGCGCGACGCGCTGACGCTGGCCGCCGGAAAGCTGGCCGGGTCGGCGGGCGCCGTAGCCCGGAAGCCGCACCAGCGACAGCGCTTCCTCGGCCGCCTTGTGGCGCTCGGCCTTGCCGACGCCCTTGACCATCAGCCCATAGGCGACGTTGTCCAGCACATTGAGGTGCGGGAACAGCGCGTAGTCCTGGAAGACGGTGTTGACGTTGCGGCGGTAGGGCGGAACACCCTCTGCACGCTCGCCGAAGATCGAGATCGAGCCGGCGGTCGGCTGTTCGAAACCGGCGATCAGGCGCAGGCATGTCGTCTTGCCCGAACCCGACGGGCCAAGCATGGCGAAGAACTCGCCCGGCGTTATGTCGAGATCGACCGCGTCGACAGCGCGAACGCTACCGAAATGGCGCGAAACTTTCTGGAAGGAGACGGCAGAGGTCATGGGCTGTCAGTCTGTTGCCGGTTTTGTTCTATTGAACCATCTTCGCCTGCAAATCATGGCTTGGATGGCAAATTCGCGCGCCACTTCACCTCCCCCTCGATGGGGAGGTCGCGGCGAAGCCGCAGGTGGGGGTGATCTGGCACGAACGTCCGCGCTGCCCCCCACCCCGACGTTGCGCGTCGCCCCTCCCCACAAGGGGGAGGGTAAGCGAAATCACCGTCCGCCGATGACGCCGATATAGTCGGACACCCAGCGGTAGTAAGGCACGCACTGGTCGTTCTGGGTGACGCATTTCGAGACCGGCGTCTTCCAGAACTTGATCTTGTCGAAATTGTCGTAGCCGTTGGTCTTGCAGCCTTCCTCGCCGAGCAATTCATTGCCCTTGCAGGCGGCAGGCACGACCGGCAGTGAACCGAACCAGGCCGAAACATCGCCCTGCACTTTCGGCGACAGCGAATGTTCCAGCCACATATAGGCGCAGTTCGGATGAGCCGCGTCGGCTTCCATCATGGTGGTGTCGGCCCAGCCGGTGACGCCTTCTTCCGGCACGGTCGAGGCGACCGGCTTCTTGGCGGCGACCAGCGTGTTGACCTGATACGGCCACGAACCGGATGCCACGACGCCTTCATTCTGGAAATCGTCGACCTGGATGGCGGCATCATGCCAGTAGCGGCCGACCAGCGTGCGCTGGACGCGCAGCAGATCGAGGGCGGCCTTGTACTGGTCTTCGTTGAGCTCGTAGGGGTCCTTGATGCCGAGTTCCGGCTTGTGGAACATCAGATAGTTGGCGGCGTCCGCGATGTGGATCGGTCCGTCATAGGCCTGGACGCGCCCCTTGTTGGATTTGCCGTCCGGCAGCTTCATCTCTTCGAAGACGACGTTCCAGCTCTTGGGCGCTTCCTTGAACACCTCGGTGTTGTACATCAGGATGTTGGGGCCCCACTGATAGGGAACGCCGTAATGCACCTTGTCGACCGTGAACCAGGGCGCGTCCTTGAGGCGATCGTCGACCGCCTTCCAGCTCGGGATGAGATCGGTGTTGATCGGTTGCACGCGCTTGCCGGCGACCAGGCGTAGCGAGGCATCGCCTGAAGCCGTGACGAGGTCGAAGCCGCCTTCGTTCATCAGCGAGACCATCTCGTCGGACGTGTTGGCGGTCTTGACGTTGACCTTGCAGCCACTCTCCTTCTCGAAAGCGGTGACCCAATCATAGCCCTTGTCGGTCTCGCCGCGCTCGATATAGCCCGGCCAGGCAACGATGTTGACCTGGCCTTCGCCCTTGCCGAGTTCCTTGACCTGGGCGATGGCCTGACCAGAGAAGGTCAGCGCGACCGTCAGCGCAGTGCATGACTTCAGGAATGAATTCATCATCGATCTCCCATTTTGGCGCCTGATCCCGAAACCGCTCCGGTTTTCGCCAGATCAAGCGCGGACTGAAAAACTGTCGGTTCGTCCTATGGACTTGATGTCGCTCTGGTGGCGGCTTTGGTCCGTGGTACGGAAGGTGCTTGGAAAATTCCGGTTTCGCAAATTCATTTATCAGAAAGGCGATATCGGTTTTTCCGATAGATTGACACGCTTCAATCAGGGGCGTTGGCGGACCGTGCGCTGCGACTGGGCAAGGCCGACGAAGTCCCGTGCCGCCTGCGGCAGGCCGGAGCCGCGCCGCCAGACCATGCCGACCTGCACCACCGGCAAGGAGCCCGAAATATCGCGCGATTCGATGCGGTCGCCTTCCAGCGACCATGGCCGGTAGACAAGATCGGGCAGCAGCGCCACGCCGGCCCCGGTGGCAACCAGACTGCGCACTGCCTCGACCGAGCGGGTGCGGAAGGCGACATGCGGCTTGGCGCCGATCGCCGTCAGCAGCTTGCCGGTGTTCTCCTCGATCTCGTCGACGGTGAGCATGATCAGCGGTTCGCCGGCGATGTCACCAATGCCGATGATGTCGGCGCCAGCGAGCGGATGGCCGAGCGGCAGCCACAGGCGGTAGGCCGAGACCTCAAGGATCTCGGACTGCAGCGCCGTGCGATCGCGCAAATTGGAAGTGACCATGACGGCGATGTCGAGCTTGCCGCCGATCAGCAGATGTTCGAGGTAGTCGCCATTGTCCTCGATGGCCGAGACCTCGACACCCGGATAGGCGCGGCGATAGCGGGCGAGCAGATCCGACAGCACATAGCCGGCGACCAGCGAGGTGACGCCGAGCTGCAGCCGCCCGCCCGCCACAGCCTGCTCGCCGGAAAAAGAGCGGCGCGCATCGGACACGTCGGCGAGGATCTTGGTCGCATGACGCAGGAACTGATGGCCCTTGTGGGTGATGTTGAGGCCACGGGGATGGCGCTCGAACAGCTCGACGCCGAGATCGCTTTCGAGTTCCTTGATCGCTTCGGTGACCGAGGATTGCGAGATGGAGAGGTTCTGCGCCGCGCCCGACACCGTGCCTTGCTCGGCGACGGCGATGAAGAACTGCAACTGTCGGATGGTGAAGGCCATGGCCGGACTAAACACCGGCGGCGAAGCGAAGGAAAGCCAACGGCGGGCTTATCCCATGGCTGGAAGCTGTTGCCGTGCGCTCAGCCGAACACCAACATGATGCGCCGCCGGCACGCAGGACCATAACGCAATGCCAGCATGAAGGCCGTCTCCAGCGCCACGACGATGACGATGATGCGCAAACCCACCGTAAAGGTGTCCTGACCGCTGCCGCGCAGGAGATAGCCGGTCATGAGAAAGCCCGCATTCCAGATGGTGGCGCCGAGCAGTGTCGCGATCGCGAAGGGCAAGGCAGGCAGACTGAGGGCGCCCGCCGCGATCGGCAGGTAGTTGCGCACGGTCGGGATGAACTGCGCCAGCAAGGACACCCTGACATGATTGCGGCGATAGGCCTGGCCGAGCCTGCGGTAGGTCGCGGGGCGCAGGAAGACATATCTGCCGACACGTTCGATCAGCCTGTCGGCACGGTCAAATCCGATCCGGCGGCCAACCCCATACCAGACAAGGCAGCCAAGGAAGGAGGCAAGCGTCGTCACCACCAGCAGGATCGCCAGTGTGAAGCCATCCGGTGCAGCCGTCATGCCGAGGAACAGCAGCAGCACATGCGAGGGCGGAACCGGCAGGATCTTCTCGGTGAAGGCAAGGCAAAAGACGCCGAACAGGCCGAAGCCGAGAATGGCCGACAGCGGGCCGGTCATGCGAAGCGCCAGTCGGAGGACGTGACAGTCTTGATCCTGGCGATGCGATAGACCGTCGCCGGCGGGAAATTGCGAAAGGTATGGCCGACCGGCGTGACCTCGAGATCGAGCCGATCGAGCAGCGACTGATCGAACGGGCAGCGCCAGCCGAGCGTGAACTGATACAGCGCCCCGCCCGGACGAAGGTTCGCGAAAACGCCTTCGAGAATGGCAAACGTCTTGCGCGGTGAAATCAGGCGGAAGGGCAGCCCGCTGATGGCGGCGCCGACCACCGGCCCGGGGAATAGCGACAGATGGCGCAGGCCGACGGCATCCATCTCGAAAATCCGGGCGGCGGGAAAGCGGCGCATGAGAAGTGCCGCGAAATCCGGATCGGATTCGATCAGCGTCAGATCCTCTTCCCTCACCCCGCGGGACAGCAGCGCGCGTGTGAACGGGCCGGTTCCAGGACCGAGCTCCAGCACAGGGCCGGTTTCGGGGCCGATGTCGCGCGTCATCAAGGCCGCCAGGCTGGAACTGGACGGCGTGACGGAGCCGACCCTGAACGGCGCAACGGTCCACGCCATGAGAAAAGACAGGGCATCATGTGCAGGCATAGGCAACCTCAATCCCGGACAACAGCACGCCAACCAATTTGGCGTGGCCGCTCGATTTCGTTTCGGCGTCGGGCCCGAACCTGTTGCATCGTCAGGCCCGACGCCTTGACGCCGGCATGGGCGGTTCGTGCCGACCGGCGCTGTTTGCGGTGGCTGGATTGCATAGACATTGCGCAATGGCGCTGACGCAAAGAAAGGACTTGCCGGCCTCGGGCCATTCGGCTTTGCCATGTCTACGCAATGTTGGCGCGGTAGCGCCTGATACGGTGTGCTCGTTGCCGGGGAGTGTGGATGCGTATCTTGCTGGTCGAAGACGAGCCCGAAATGGTCTCGGCGCTGCGTGCGGCGCTGAAGCGCCACGACATGGTGGTCGATCACGCCGGCACATTGCTCGAGGCGGAAGGCTTCGTTGCCGTCGACAGCTACGACGCCATCCTGCTCGACCGCCAGTTGCCTGACGGCGACGGGCTGTCGCTGGTGCCGAGATTGCGCTCGGCGGCGAACACCACGCCGGTGCTGGTGCTGACGGCCAGGGGCGACACGTCTGACAAGGTTGACGGGCTGGACATGGGCGCGGACGACTATCTGGCAAAGCCGTTCGCCTTCGAGGAATTGCTGGCCCGTTTGCGCGCATTGCTCAGGCGGCCGGCGCCGTTGCAGTCGCAATTCATCCGCGCCGGCCATCTGGTGCTCGATGTTGGACATCGCGAGGCTGCGATCCGCGGCGAGCCGCTCAGCCTGCCGCGGCGCGAGCTGCTGGTGCTGGAGGCGCTGATGCGGCGCACCGGCCGCATGGTGCAGCGCGAGGCGCTGATGGAAGCAGTGTTCGGCCTCGACGACGAGATCCAGTCCAATGCGCTCGATACCCATGTTTCACGCCTGCGCCGCAAGCTCGCCGACGCCGATGCCGGGGTGACGATCAACGGCATTCGCGGCGTCGGCTATCTCCTGCGCGAAACGACGTGAGCCTCGATCGATGAGCCTCAAACGCCCACGTTCGCTCAAATGGAGCCTGGTGCTGCGCATCGCCTTGCTGCAATGCGCGATGCTGACGCTGATCATCGTCGGTATTCTCGGCGCGTTGCTCGCCACCGGCCTCATCCCCCACGACTATGAGGACGGCACGATGGACGTGCTGGCGGATGCCGTGGCACGCGACGCCGGCGGCAAGCTTGTGCTGCGCGAGACTTCGGATCTGACGAAGCTGCGATCCGATGTCCCCGGCCTGTGGTTCATCATCCGCGACAAGCAGGGGCAGCGGCTCCAGGAAGGCACGGTGCCGGCCATCTTCCAGCCTTTTGCCGGCCTGCTGGACACCATCAGCGACGCGCGTGTCGACAAATCCATCGGCGAGAGCGCACCGCCGGATGCAAAGATCCGCTGGACCGACACGGCCGCCGGCACCGTCCAGATCTTCACCGGCACCAAAGGCGGGCTTTCGCTGCTGCGCCTGCTCGGACAGGCGCCGCAATTCTTCCTGCAAGGCATATTGCCGCTGGCCGGCCTGATGGCGCTGGCCACGCTGTTCGCGACGCCCTGGGTGGTGCGCGGCGCGCTATCGGGCCTTGGCCATGCGGCCGCCGAGGCCGAGCGCATCGACATCGACCAGCGCGGCGTGCAACTGCCGCTGAAGGATGTGCCAAAGGAGGTCGCGCCGCTGGTCAAGGCGGTGAACGCCGCCCTCGCACGCCTGGACAAAGGCTATGAGCGCCACAAGCGCTTCCTGACCGATGCCGCCCATGAACTCAGGACGCCGGTCGCCATCCTCAACACACGCCTGGCCTCGCTGCCGGCAACACCCGAGCGGGCCCGGCTGCTGCAGGACGCGGCACGGCTTTCGACGCTGACAGACCAGTTGCTCGACCTGCAACGGCTCGACCGGCAGACCTCGCCTTTCGAGAAAGTCGATCTGGTGGCCATCGCGCGCGGCGTCATCGTCGATCTCGCGCCGATGGCGTTCTCTGCCGGGTATGAAATGTCGTTCGAGCCGGCAAGAGATACGGTTTTCGCGACCGGAGACCGCACCGCGATCGAACGCGCGGTGACCAACATCGTCCTGAACGCCATCGAGCATGGCGGCCGCGCGGGCAAGATCACCGTCAGCGTTGCAGCTCCGGCCGTCATCGAGGTGCGGGACGAAGGCGGCGGTGTGCCGCCAGCCGAGCGCGAACGCATCTTCGAGCCGTTCTACCGGCTGCGCCCTCAAGATCACGGCGCCGGGCTCGGCCTCAACCTGGTGCAGGAAATCATGCAACTGCATGGCGGGCACATCGAGATTTTCGATGGCAAGCCGAGCGGCGCCTGCTTCCGGATGAGTTTTCGCGCCTTGCCGGCATAGCGCCGCCGTGAACGGTAGAAATTGCGTTGGCGTGATTGACATCGCCGCAATCGTAACTAAATAAGTTACATGAAACGCAACAGCCGACTGTCCTCAACCCTGCACATTCTCGTCCACATGGCCGAGAAGCCAGAGCACGCGCTGACCTCCGAGCAGCTTGCCACCTTCATCCACACCAATCCGGTGGTGGTGCGCCGGACCATCGCCGGCTTGCGCGATGCCGGCATCGTCACCTCGTCTCGTGGGCATGGCGGCGGCTGGCTGCTCGGGCGCACGCCCGAGGACATCTCGCTGGCCGAGATCAGCGCAGCACTTGGCGAGACGCTGCTGCCGTTCAGCACCGAGCCGGAAAGCCCCGGCTGTCTCGTCGAGCAAGCGGTGATCGCCGTACTCGATGATTTTCGTGTCGCGGCGGAGAAGCTGCTGGCGGAGAAGCTCAGCCGCATCACGCTGGCCGACCTGACCGCCGATTTCCGCCGCCGTTACGACCTCATTGGAGTCTCCAGCCATGCAATATGATCTTGCCGTCGTCGGCGGCAGCTTTGCCGGCCTGTCCGCCGCGATCCAGGCGGCGCGGGCCCGGCGCAACGTGCTGGTGATCGACGCCGGCCAGCCGCGCAACCGCTTTGCCGCGCATTCGCATGGCTTTTTCGGCCAGGATGGACGCACACCCAGCGCCATACTCGATGATGCAAGGCGGCAACTGCTTGCCTATCCGACAGCCAGGTTTGTTCAGGCGCGTGCAAACAATGCCGTTGCCGACAGCAGCAGTGATTTCGAGATCACCACCGATGGCGGCGAGACATTCGGCGCCGCGCGACTGGTTCTGGCCACCGGCGTGCGCGACATCCTGCCGGAGGTTCCCGGGCTTGCCGGGCAATGGGGCAAGACCGTGCTGCACTGCCCCTATTGCCATGGCTACGAGGTTTCCGGCGGGCCGCTTGGCGTGCTCGCAACCGGCCTGATGTCCATGCATCAGGCGCAGTTGATTACCGACTGGGGTGACGTCACGCTGTTCGGCAACGGCCAGATAGAGCCCGACACCGAGCAGATGCTGGCCATGGAGGCCAAGGGTGTCAGGTTCGAACCCGCGACAGTCAACGAACTCAGGGAGGACGGCTCCGGCGGCCTGATCGTCCAGCTCGACAGCGGCCGAAAGGTTGGTGTCAGGGCGATGTTCACCGCACCGCGCAACATGATGGCGAGCCCGCTTGCCGAACAACTCGGCTGCGGCTTCACCGACGGCTTCCTCGGCCCGGTGATCACGGTCGATGACCGGCAGCAGACGACGATCCCCGGCGTCTACGCTGCCGGCGACGCGGCGCGCGCGATGCACAACATCGCCTTTGCCGTATCGGGCGGGACTTTCGCGGGCGTGTGCGCCCACCAATCCTTGGTGTTCAGCTAAAAAGCGACTTCGCCACCGGCGATGCTGAGCCGCGCGCCCGCCTGCGCCAGCGCCGCGGCTACATCGTGCGGCGGCGCGCAGTCGGTGGCGAGTTCGGAAAAACCGTCGAAGCCGCAGACCTGGACCAGGCCCTGGCGGCCGAACTTCGTGTGATCGGTGACGACGAGCGAGCGCTGGCCGCGTGACAGCACCATGCGGGCGAACTCAGCCTCTTCCAGATCGTAGTCCATGACACCGGTAACGGCATCGACGGCACCGGTGGAGATGATGGCATGGCTGACGGAGAAGCGGCTGACGAACTCGATGGCCGAAATCCCGAACGCGGCCCCTGAATCGCTGCGCAGCTCGCCGCCGGCCATATAGACCTTGTTGCCGTTGATCGTGGCCAGCGTGCGGGCGATGTCAGACGAATTGGTGACGACCGTCAGCCGCCGGTGGCCTAGCAGTTCCCGCGCCAGGAACGAGGTCGTGGTGCCGGTATCGAGCATGATGGACTCGCCATCGCGGATGGTGGCGGCGACCATGCGGGCAATGACGCGCTTGGCATCGGCATTCTCGCGCATGCGTCGCTCGAACGGCGCTTCGCCGATCATCGACGGCAGGCCGATCGCACCATGCATCTTCAGCACCGAGCCATCAGCGGTGAGCGGCTTGACGTCGCGGCGCACGGTTTCGAGCGAAACACCCAGCCGGTCGGCCAGGCTGGCGATGGTGACGGTTCCCTCTTCCTGCAGCAGCCGAAGGATCTCGCCGTGGCGTTTGGAATGGACCATTGGGTTTTCCCGGGCTCAGGCTTTTGACCGGTTTTAAGGTAATTCAAGCGCTTTTAAAGGGACTGACCCTTGGTTTCGGGCAAAATACCCAAAAAAAGTCACATCTTTTTGTTGACAACCGGGCAACCTTGGCGTGAAATCCACTCATCGACAGAGGTTTCGGAGCTGCAACGGGAGGGCGATGGCAGAGCCGCAACTCACTGGTCAGGCAGCCTTGAACGTGCCTGACGCAAGGAATTTTCAGATCCGCGGGGGCGGATGCCGGGATCAAAAACCTGGCCAAGGGGCTCGTCGGTGCGGTGCGGGATACCGATCCTGGCGTCCCGCACCGACGAGATTTACGCTTCTCCCCGCCGTCGCTGCGCTGTCCATGGCGCCTTGTCGAAGCCCCGCAAACCAGGGATGATCCCGTGATTGCCGAAGACCGCATCCGCGCCCTGCCCTGCTGGACCGGCGCCGTCGAGATCGCCCCGCTGCCCGGCGGCCTGAGCAACGCCAATTATGTGGTCAGCGACGGTGCCGGACGGCATGTCGTGCGCTTCGGTCAGGACTACCCGTTCCACCACGTCTTCCGCGAACGTGAGGTGATGACCGCGCGGGCGGCCCATGCCGCCGGTTTCGCACCGGCGGTCCATTACGCCGAGCCGGGCATCATGGTGACGGCGTTCCTTGGCGCCAGGACCTATCTTGCCGAGGACGTGCGCACCAATCTCGGCCGCGTCGCGGCCTTGATGCGCGGCTTCCACCGGGAGATGCCCAACCATATTTCCGGCGCCGGCTTCATGTTCTGGGTCTTCCACGTCATTCGCGACTACGCGCGCACGCTCGAGGAAGGCGGCAGCCGCAAGCGCGGTGACTTGCCACGGCTGCTGACGCTGGCAGACGAGTTGGAGCGGGCGCAGAAATTGCTGCCGATCGTCTTCGGCCACAACGATCTTTTGCCGGCTAATATTCTCGACGACGGCAGCAGGCTTTGGCTGATCGATTTCGAATATGCCGGCTTCAACACGGCGATGTTCGATCTTGCCGGCGTCGCTTCGAATGCGGGCATGAGCGACGAGGAATCCTTCGCCTTCCTGACCGCCTATTTCATGAAGGAACCGGACGAGGCGATCCGCCGCTCGCACGCCGCCATGCAATGCGCCTCGCTGTTGCGTGAGGCGATGTGGAGCATGGTGTCGGAACTCTATCTCGACGCGCCAGGCATCGACTATGTCGCCTACACCGAGGAAAATCTGGTGCGGCTCGACGCGGCGCTTGAAAACTACCGGACAAAATACGGGATCCTGAAATCATGACATTGCCCAGCCAGGCCGCCATCGTCGTCATCGGCGGCGGCATCATCGGCTGCTCGACGGCCTATCATCTCGCGCGCGACCACAAGGCCGACGTCGTGCTGCTCGAACAGGGCAAGCTGACCTCGGGCTCGACCTGGCACGCCGCCGGCCTGGTCGGGCAATTGCGCTCGTCGGCATCGATCACCCGGGTGCTCAAATATTCGGTCGACCTCTACAAGGGACTGGAGGCTGAAACCGGTCTTGCCACCGGCTGGAAGATGACCGGCTGCCTGCGGCTCGCCACCAATGCAGACCGCTGGACCGAATACAAAAGGCTGGCGACGACGGCGAAGAGCTTCGGCATGGACATGCATCTTTTGTCGCCGGCCGAGGTCAAGGCGATGTGGCCGCTGATGGAAACCGACGATCTCGTCGGCGCCTCCTGGCTGCCGACCGACGGCCAGGCGAGCCCTTCCGACATCACGCAGTCGCTGGCCAAGGGCGCGCGCATGCATGGCGCGAAGCTGTTCGAGGAGGTCCGCGTCACCGGCTTCGAGATGAAGGGCGGCCGCATCACGGCCGTTAAGACCAATCAAGGCGACATCGCCTGCGACAAGGTGGTGAACTGCGCCGGCCAATGGGCGCGGCAGGTGGGCGCCATGGCCGGCATCAATGTGCCGCTGCAGCCGGTGAAGCACCAATACATCATCACCGAGAAGATCGATGGACTGGCGACCGACGCGCCGACGCTGCGCGACCCCGACCGGCGCACCTATTTCAAGGAGGAGGTCGGCGGGCTGGTGATGGGCGGCTACGAGCCCAACCCGCAGGCATGGACGACAGGCGATGTGCCCAACGACTGGGAATTCCGTCTGTTCGACGACGATTACGACCATTTCGAACAGCACATGACACAGGCGATCGCGCGAGTGCCGGCTCTGGAAAGCGTCGGCGTCAAGCAGATGATCAACGGGCCGGAGAGCTTTACGCCGGACGGCAATTTCATTCTCGGCACAGCACCCGAATGCGCCAACATGTTCGTCGGCGCCGGCTTCAACGCCTTCGGCATCGCATCGGGCGGCGGTGCCGGCTGGGTGCTGGCGCAGTGGGTGGTCGACGGCGAGGCGCCGCTCGACCTGTGGGTGGTCGACATCAGGCGTTTTTCCGCCCTGCACCGCGACCGGCAATGGGTGTGCGAGCGCACGCTGGAGGCCTATGGCAAGCACTATACGATCGGCTTCCCGCACGAGGAATATGCCAGCGGCCGGCCGCGCATCATATCGCCGCTCTACAACAGGCTGAAGCAACGGCGCGCTGTGTTCGGCTCCAAGCTCGGCTGGGAGCGGCCGAACTGGTTCGCCCCAGAGGATGTCGAGCCGCGGGACATCTATTCCATGGGCCGGCAGAACTGGTTCGCGGCGGTCGGCGACGAACACCGGCATGTCCGCGAGCATGTCGGCATCTTCGACCAGTCGTCCTTCGCCAAATACGAGCTCAGCGGACCCGACGCGGCCAAGGCGCTGGACTGGATCTGCGCCAACGATGTCAGCAAGCCGGTCGGCCGGCTGACCTACACACAACTTCTCAACACGCGCGGCGGCATCGAAGCCGACCTGACCGTGGCGCGGCTGGCCGAAGACAGATTCTACATCGTCACCGGCACCGGTTTCCGCACGCATGACGCCTCCTGGATCCGCGACCATATCGGCGAGGGCCTCGATGCCGGACTGACCGATGTCACCGAGGAATTCGGCACGCTGTCGCTGATGGGACCGCGCGCCCGCGATGTGCTTTCCGCGGTGACCGAGGCCGATGTGTCGAACGCGGCATTCCCGTTCGGCCATGTGCGCGAGATCGCCATTGCCGGCCACACGGTGCGGGCGCTGCGCGTCACCTATGTCGGCGAACTCGGCTGGGAATTGCATGTGCCGATCGCGGCCACTGGTGAAGTCTTCGACGCATTGACGGCGGCGGGCGAGAAGCACCGCATCCGCCCGGTCGGCTACCGGGCGCTGGAATCGCTGCGCCTGGAAAAGGGCTACCGCGCCTGGGGCTCCGACATCACGCCCAACGACACGCCGCAGGAAGCCGGGCTCGGCTGGGCGGTCAAGCTGCGCAAGAACACCGATTTCGTCGGGCGGCGCGCGCTGGAGACGATCGGCGGGGCACCTCTGAAGAAACGCTTTGCCGGCTTCACGGTCGACAATCCGGAGATCGTGCTGCTCGGCCGGGAGACCATCCTGCGCGATGGCGAGCCGGTCGGTTACCTGACCAGCGGCGGCTATGGCTACACGATCGGCAGGAATATCGGCTATGGCTATGTGCGCAATGGCGACGGGGTGAGCGACGATTTCCTCGCCTCGGGCGATTATGAACTGGTGGTCGCGATGGAGCGGACGCCGGCCAAGATCCATCTCGAGCCGATGTACGATCCGACAGCGGAGAGGGTAAAGGCCTAGATACGGTTCATCGTTTCACCGAAACGCCGAATCGCTCCTTTGTGGTGACGCAATCCCCAAGGGGACACAGCGATACACTTCTTTCTTGCTGGAATTACTTCAGTTTACCCGCAGGACGAGGCCTCGGCTGGGCACGGTGTCGGCCTCGCCTGGCATGGAGACGTAAGGGCGCGTCTCCTCGGCGCGGGTGACGATGCCTTGCGCCTCGAGTTCGGCGATGCGCGCTGCAAAACCCTGATCCCACAGCGTGTTCTTGACCGTCAGCACGATCACCCCGCCGGGCCGGCAGATGCGGATCAGGTCGTCCAGCCCTTCGACGCCGACATGGCCCGAGGTGAAGACGCCGGCCGAAACGATTCCGGCATAGGCATCGTCGGCAAAGGGCAGCCTGCCGCCGAGCGCGAGGCAATGCAGCGCGGAATAGACACCCTTGCTGGCGGCCTGATCCAGCATGCCTTGCGAGATGTCCAGCGCCTCGACTTCGGGATAGCCAGCAATGTTCAACCATTCACCGATGAGCCCGGTGCCCGCGCCGGCATCGAGCAGCGGTGCGGAGCCACGCGGCAGATGGCGGGCGAGCAAGGCAAGGCAGATCGTCGGATGGCGATAGCCGGCGGCTGACATGTCGGCGTCATAGGTCTGAGACCACCGGTCATAGAGAGCGGCCACTTCCTCTGGCCGCTTCGCCGCGTAGGCAGCGCCGAGCGCACCATGATGTTTGCTGTCCACCATCGTCGTTCCGCCAGCCGCTCTCTCGCTCACCACGATCGGATGATAGCCAAACGGCGAAAATTGTGGAACCGTTGCGATGAGAAATAATCGCGTGGGGGCGCAGGCATGGTGACAGACGAGGCGCGGGCAAAACTTGCCGCCATTCCGGCGCTGGCCGGCTATGCCGGACCGCTCGACCGGCTTGGCGGCCTCACCAATCTCGTCTTCAAGGCCGGCGACTTCTGCCTGCGCATTCCGGGCAAGGGCACCGAGGAATACATCAACCGCGCCAACGAAGCGGTGGCGGCGCGCGAGGCGGCAAAGGCCGGCGTCAGCCCTGAAGTGCTTCATGCCGACGCCGGCACCGGTGTGATGGTGACGCGCTTCATCGCCGGTGCAGAAACGATGTCACCGGAGAAATTCAGGGAACGGCCGGGAAGCCCCGCCCGCGCCGGCGAAGCGTTCCGCAAGCTGCACGCGTCCGGTGCGGTGTTTCCTTTCCGCTTCGAACTGTTCGCGATGATCGACGACTATCTCAAGGTCCTGTCGACCAAGGATGTCGACCTGCCCGCCGGCTATCATGATGTGGTGCGCGAGGCCGGGAGCGTGCGCTCGGCACTGGCCAGCCATCCCTTGCCGCTCGTCGCCTGCCATTGCGATCCGCTGTGCGAAAACTTCCTCGATACGGGCGAGCGGATGTGGATCGTCGACTGGGAATATTCGGGGATGAACGACCCGCTCTGGGACCTCGGCGACCTCAGTGTCGAAGGCAAGTTCGACGCTGCGCAGGACGAGGAGATGATGCGCGCCTATTTTGGCGGGGAAGCAAAGCCGGCGGAGCGCGGCCGTATCGTCATCTACAAGGCGATGTGCGATCTTCTATGGACGCTGTGGGGGCTGATCCAGCTTGCCAACAACAATCCCGTCGACGATTTCCGCGCCTATGCCGACGGCCGCTTCGCGCGCTGCAAGGCGTTGATGGAGACGCCGGAATTTTCGCGGCATCTGGCGGCAATACGCCGGGGTTAGCCCCGCACTCGTTCCAAAACGCTGCGCACTTTTGGGCGGCAGGCGTCAATTCACGCCCTTCGGCACGTTTTCGGGCGGCACGGTGGTGTCGACCACCTTTTGGCGGTGGAAAATGAAGATGCCGGCCAGGACGACGATGCCGGAGCCGATCAGGATGCGTGGGCCGGGAACGTCACCGAAGAACATCAGTCCGAACACCACGGCCCACAGCAGCAGCGTGTAGTGCAGCGGTGCCAGCGTCGAGGCCGGCGCCAGCTTCAATGCCCTGGTGATCATCAGATGAGCGGCACAGGAGACGATGCCAAGCAGGAGCATGGCGCCGAAATCGAGCGCCGAGGGTGTCCGCCACGCGCCGATGGTCAGCGCGCCGCCGACCAGCAACGTGCCGATCGTCTGCCATGTCACAAGGTTGGTATCGCTGGTGCCGCGCAAACGCCGGTTGAGGATGATGGCGAAGGCAAAGGCGATGCTGCCGACAAGGGCGAAGGCCGAGGATAGCGAGAACGCCTCGGAGGACGGCTTCAGGATGATGAGCACGCCACAGAAGCCGACCAGGATCGCCAGCCAGCGCCGCCAGCCGACCTTTTCGCCCAGCAGCAGGTGCGACAGCGCCGCGACGTAGATCGGTCCGGCCATGTAGAAGCTCATCACGTCGGCGAGCGGCAGATAGACGACCGCGGCGTAGAACAGCCCGGTATCGGCCGTGGTCGCGACCACGCGCAGGAGTTGGAGGATAGGCCGCTCCAAGTGGAAAAGCTTTGCGGCGCCCTGGTTGGCGATCATCGGTCCGAGCACGATGAAGGCGCCGATAGAGCGGATCAGCACCACCTGACCGACGGAGAAGCTTGCGACCAGCCATTTGCCCATCGCATCGTTCAGCGCAAACATGAAATCGCCGGCCAGCATCAGCAGAATGCCGGCCAGAAGAACGTTCCTGATTGTGGAACTCTGCGCCACGGGCTGCGTCATGCCGATCCCGATTCCTCCCTCGCGTAAGGCCGCGTCGTAAACGGAAGCGGCCGCTTTGACGAGGAGAAATCCGGAAATCGGCAAGGCCAGCACCGGGAATCGGCTGGGTCTGGCCCGCCCCAACCTACTTCGGTTGCGGCCTGACGATGATCGGCCGGTAGATCACCGGCCGGTCCCAGGGATCAAAGGCCGGCGTGCTTCTCAACTCCGCGCGGCGATCGAGATCAATGCGCTGCAGGCATTCGGCGAAGGCGTCATTCTTCTTGAGAAAACCGTAGGACCGGCATTTGGCTTCGTCGGCGGCGCGTCGATCCTGCGCCGACATCGCCGTGCAGCCGGCGCAAAGCGCCGTCAACGCCATCGCCGTCACAGTCTTGCGCCACATGGAATCCTCCTCGATTAAAAGTGGAGGGCCATTGTAGACTTATTCGCAGGCAGACAAAGCAGCGAAGCTTGATGCAGATGCCGGCGTCTTATTGGGCCTGATGCCTGCGGTTAACCAGTGCCGGCCGGCCCGTGATCGAAAGCCTGGTATCCTGCCTTGTCCGTTCCGCCACCACCTTGCCGCTGGCGATGACGCAAATGCGCTCGGCGCGCAGGCGCAGGGCCTCGATCGGATTGCCGGCGTCGAGAACGACGAGGCTGGCGCGCTTGCCGACGGCCAGGCCCAGATGATCCAAGCCCATGATGGCGGCGTTGACATTGGTGACCATGTCGAAGCAGCGCGCCATGTCGGCCGGGCTCGACATCTGGGCGACATGCAGGCCCATGAAGGCGACATCGAGCATGTCGGCGGTGCCCAGCGAATACCAGGGATCGAGCACGCAATCCTGACCCCAGCCGACACGGATGCCGAGCGCCTGCATTTCCTTGACCCGGGTCATCCCGCGGCGCTTCGGGAAGGTGTCGTGACGGCCTTGCAGCATGATGTTGATCAGCGGGTTGGGGATGGCGGAAACGCCGGCCTCGGCGATCAGCGGCAGAAGTTTCGAGACGTAGTAGTTGTCCATCGAATGCATCGAGGTGAGATGCGAGCCGGCCACCCTGCCCTGCAGCCCCAGACGCTGCGTTTCATGGGCCAGCTGCTCGATGTGGCGCGACAGCGGGTCGTCGGTCTCGTCGCAATGCAGGTCGACCATCAGGCCGCGTTTTGCCGCGATCTCGCAAAGCTCGGTCACCGAGCGCGTGCCGTCGGCCATGGTGCGCTCGAAATGCGGTATGCCGCCGACGATGTCGACGCCCATGTCCAGCGCGCGGATGGTGTTTTCGCGCGCCTTCGGCGAGCGGTAAAAGCCATCCTGCGGAAACGCCACGAGTTGCAGGTCGATGTAAGGGGCGATCTTTTTCTTGACGTCGAGCAAGGCCTCGACCGCAAGCAGCCTGTCATCGCAGACATCGACATGGGTGCGGATGGCGAGCAGGCCCATCGACACCGCCCAGTCGCAATAGGCGAGCGCCCGGTCGCGCACCGCCTCATGCGTCAGCAACGGCTTCAGTTCACCCCATAATGCAATACCTTCTAGCAGCGTGCCCGAGGCATTGATGCGCGGAATGCCGTAGGACAACGTGGCATCCATATGAAAATGCGGATCGATGAAGGGCGGCGAGACCAGATTGCCGCGGGCGTCGACCTCGGTCCGGGCGGAACCTTGCAGTTTCGGCTCGATCGCCGCGATCGTCTCGCCGCTGATGCCGATATCGGCAATCCCGCCATCCGGCAGCGTGCCGCCACGAACGATAAGGTCGAAATCCATCTGCCGTCATCCTATTCCAGAATCACCCAGCCATGGTGGCGCAAAAGACAGCTTGCCGCAGCCGTTTCTTTCGGCGACCGCGAAAGGTTTCCTCCGGCGACAACTCCCTCTATAAGCCGCCTTTCGTCCACGCAGCGATCGGCTTCGGACTCAAGGCCACAAGTCGCAAACCATGGAAGTCTCGTGTGAACTTGAACTTGCCGTTCCTGAAACGCGACGAACGCTCGGTAGAGAACCAGCGCCTTATCGTGCGGTTGGTCAAAGAGTCCTTCGGGCAGCATAAGTTCGGATACGGCGCCGCCATCCTGTCGATGCTGGTGGTGGCCGGCATGACGGCTGCCAGCGCCTGGATCCTGCGCGAAATCACCAATGAATTCGTGATCGACAAGCGGATCGACCGTGTCAACATGATTGCCGGCGCGGTCGCCGGGATTTTCATCCTCAAGGGCCTCGCCAATTTCGTCCAGGCCTACTTCATGAGCCGGGTCGGCAATGCCATCATCGCCGACCGGCAGCGCAAGATCTACGACCGCATCCTGGCGCAAGGCATCGAATTCTACCATTCGACCTCGTCATCGGACCTGATCACCCGCATGACCAACAATGCCCAGGCGGCACGCAACGTGCTCGACCTGATCGTCACTTCCTATGTCCGCGATCTGGTGACCCTGCTCGCCTTGATTGGCGTCATGATCTGGCAGCAGCCGGCACTGTCGCTGATCTGCTTCGTCGTCGGTCCGCTGGCCATCTACGGCGTCAATCGCATCCTGAAGCGTGTGCGCAAGTTCGCCGCCATGGAGTTCCGCTCGGTCGGCCAGATCATCCAGGTAATGCAGGAAACCGCGATCGGCGTGCGCGTCGTCAAATCCTTCAACCTCGAAAGCCTGATGCGCAAGCGCATGTACAAGGCGGTGGCGGACGTCGAGGATCGGGCCAACAACATCGCCGCGCTGGAAGCGGTCACCAGCCCGGTGATGGAGACGCTGGCTGGACTGGCGATCGCCGGCGCCGTCATGGTCAGCGGCCTCCTGGTCCTGCAGGGCGGCCAGATGCCTGGCAACATCATGGCCTTCATCGCGGCGCTGCTGCTTGCCTATGAGCCGGCAAAGCGACTTGCGCGCGTGCGCATCTCGCTGGAAAGCGGCATTGTCGGCGTGCGCATGATGTTCCAGCTCGCCGACGAGCCGCTGACCCTGGCCGAGAAACCGGACGCGCGGCCGCTTCGGGCCGGACCAGGCGAGATCCGGTTCGACGCCGTCAACTTCGCCTATCAGAACGGTCCGCCAGTGCTCGACGGATTCGACCTGACCCTTTCAGCGGGCAAGATGACGGCGCTGGTCGGCCCCTCAGGCGGCGGCAAATCGACGATCCTGAACCTGATCATGCGCATGTACGACCCGAAGAGCGGCAAGGTCCTGCTCGACGGCCAGGATATTTCGCATGCGACGCTCGCCTCGCTCAGGGAAAAGATCGCCTATGTCAGCCAGGACACGTTCCTGTTTGCCGGCACGATCATGCACAACATCCGGCTCGGGCGAGAGGGCGCGACCGACGACGAAGTGATCGCCGCCGCCAAGGCCGCCAACGCGCATGACTTCATCATGGCGCAGGCGAAAGGCTATGAGACCGATGTCGGCGAGAATGGCGGCCTGTTGTCGGGCGGCCAGCGCCAACGCATCTCGATCGCACGCGCCATGCTGCGCAATGCCGAGATCCTGCTGCTCGACGAGGCGACCAGCGCGCTCGACGCCGAATCCGAAGCGCTGTTCCGCGACGCACTGCAGCAACTGACCGAAGGGCGCACAACGATCGTCATCGCGCACCGCCTGTCCACCGTGCACCAGGCCGACACGATCGTTGTGCTGGAAGCCGGCAAGGTGGTGGAGAGCGGGCCACATCGTGCGCTGCTCAAGCAGGGCGGGCTTTACCAGAAGCTCTATGAGTATCAGCTGATGCCGTAGCGCGGCGCCTTTCCTTCTCCCCTTGTGGGAGAAGGTGGATTGCCGCGAAGCGGCAAGACGGATGAGGGTGTTCCATCGGAGTGAGACGTTGGCGTTCCCTGGACACCCCTCATCCGTCGCCTGCGGCGACACCTTCTCCCACAAGGGGAGAAGGAAGAAACCCTTACTCCGGCACGTGCCGCACCGCGCCCTTGTCGGCGCTGGTGGCGAAGGCGGCGTAGGCGCGCAGCGCGGTCGTCACCTTGCGCTTGCGCTTTTCCTCCGGCTTCCAGGCCAAGGCGCCCTTGGCCGCCATCGCCGCGCGCCGTGCCTCAAGCTCGGCATCGCTGACGGCCAGGCGGATGGTGCGGTTGGGAATGTCGATCTCGATCGTATCCCCTTCCCTGACCAACCCGATCGTGCCGCCTTCGGCGGCTTCGGGCGAGACATGGCCGATCGACAGGCCCGACGTGCCGCCGGAGAAGCGGCCATCGGTGACCAGCGCGCAGGCCTTGCCGAGGCCCTTCGACTTCAGATAGCTGGTCGGATAGAGCATTTCCTGCATGCCGGGACCGCCGCGCGGTCCCTCATAGCGGATGACGACGACATCGCCGGCCTTGATCTCGTTGGACAAGATTGCCTTGACCGAAGCGTCCTGGCTTTCGAACACGCGCGCCGGGCCGGTGAATTTCAGGATCGACTCATCGACGCCCGCCGTTTTCACGATGCAACCATCGAGCGCCAGATTGCCTTTCAGCACGGCAAGACCGCCATCCTTCGAAAACGGCGTCTTTGCGGAACGGATGACGCCCGTCTCACGGTTGGTGTCGAGCTCGTCCCAGCGCCGGTCCTGGCTGAAGGCGACCTGCGTCGGCACGCCGCCGGGCGCGGCGAGGAAGAAGTCGCGGACATTCTGGCTGGAGGTGCGCGAAATATCCCAATGGTCGAGCGCCTCGCCGAGGCTGGCCGTATGCACCGTCGGCAGGTCGCGGTTGATCAGCCCTGCTTCGTCGAGTTGGCCAAGGATGGCCATGATGCCGCCGGCGCGGTGGACGTCTTCCATATGCACGTCGGACTTTGCCGGGGCCACCTTGCAGAGCACAGGAACCCGCCGCGACAGCCGGTCGATATCCTCCATGGTGAAGTCGACCTCGCCCTCATGGGCCGCGGCCAGGATGTGCAGCACCGTGTTGGTCGAACCGCCCATGGCAATGTCGAGCGTCATGGCGTTCTCGAAGGCGCCCTTCGAGGCGATGCTGCGCGGCAGCGCCGTCTCGTCATCCTGTTCGTAATAGCGCTGGGCGAGATCGACGACGAGATGGCCGGCTTCGACGAACAGGCGCTTGCGGTCGGCATGCGTCGCCAACGTCGAGCCGTTGCCCGGCAGCGACAGGCCGAGCGCCTCGGTCAGGCAATTCATCGAATTGGCGGTGAACATGCCCGAGCAGGAGCCGCAGGTCGGGCAAGCCGAGCGCTCGATGACCTTGACGTCCTCGTCGGAGATCTTGTCGTCGGCGGCCGCGACCATGGCGTCGACCAGGTCGAGCGCCTGCGTCTTGCCAGCCAGCACCACCTTGCCGGCTTCCATCGGTCCGCCCGAGACGAACACGGTCGGGATGTTGAGGCGCAGCGAGGCCATCAGCATGCCGGGAGTGATCTTGTCGCAATTGGAGATGCAGACCATGGCGTCGGCGCAGTGGGCGTTGACCATGTATTCGACGGAATCGGCGATCAATTCGCGCGACGGCAGCGAATAGAGCATGCCGTCATGGCCCATGGCGATGCCGTCATCGACGGCGATGGTGTTGAACTCCTTGGCGACGCCGCCGGCCTTCTCGATCTCGCGCGCGACCAACTGGCCGAGGTCCTTCAGATGGACATGGCCCGGCACGAACTGGGTGAAGGAATTGACCACAGCGATGATCGGCTTGCCGAAATCCGAGTCCTTCATGCCGGTGGCGCGCCACAGGCCGCGGGCGCCGGCCATGTTGCGGCCATGGGTGGTGGTGCGGGAGCGATAGGCAGGCATGTTTTTTCCTTGGTGGCTGGCCGCGGCCAAGGCATGGCGCGGCGGAGCTGAATTTGGATCGCAGGCGTTATAGACGCCAGAGCTTGGTCTGGCCACATTTTTGCGATGCGCCAGATTCCGCCGAAGAACGAGAGACCAGGAAAAATCGCACGCCGCTGTCGGATTGCGCGGCGCGCGGCCGTCCTTGGGCAGACGGCACGGAAATGGCACCATTCTCGGGGTCAGCCGTTTCACAGTAGCAGCAAGAGCAAGCGAGGAGCGCGACATGCAAAAGATCACCACCTGCCTTTGGTTTGACGGCCATGCAGAAGAGGCGATGAACCACTATGTCTCCATCTTCAAGAATTCGAAGGTGCTGAGCGTTCTGCGCTGGCCCAAGGGACACGCCAGTGAGGGCAAAGTGCTGATGACCACGTTCGAGCTCGACGGCGTGCCGTTCCAGGCGCTCAATGGCGGCCCGAACTTCAAGTTCAACGAGGCGATGTCACAGTCGATCGACTGCAAGACGCAGGAAGAGGTGGATTATTTCTGGGAAAAGCTCACGGAAGGTGGCGAGCCGGGCGTCTGCAGCTGGCTGAAAGACAAGTTCGGCGTCTCCTGGCAGGTCGTGCCGGAGCAATTGCCGAGGCTGCTTCTGGATCCGGACAGGGCCAAGGCCGGGCGGGTGATGTCGGCGATGATGCAGATGGGCAAGATCGACATCGCCAAGATCGAAGCGGCGGCCAAAGGTTAAGCACTGCGCGATCTTCCCTTCTCCCACAAGGGGAGAAGGAAGAAACCGCAGCTCACGCCGCCTTGTCGCGGACCTGGTAGTCCTTGATCGTGGCGAAGCGGATCGCCTTCCAGCGTTCCGCTTCGTAGTTCAGCGAGAAGGCGTGCTGGGCGAGGAACACCGGATCGTTGTCGAGGTCGCGGGCAATGTCGCCGCGATGCGCCTCGATGAAGCGCAAGACCTCCGCCTTGTCGTCGGCCGATATCCAGCGGCAGACGGAAAAGCGCGACATCTCGAATTCGACAGGCAGTGTGTATTCGAAATTCAGCCGCTCCTTCAACACGTCCAGCTGCAGCGCGCCGACAACGCCGACGATGGCCGGCGAGCCGTCCTCGGGCGAGAACAGCTGCACGACGCCTTCTTCGGCCATCTGGTGCAGCGCTTCCTTGAGTTTCTTCGCCTTCATCGCGTCGCCGAGGCGGACGCGGCGCAGGATCTCCGGCGCGAAATTCGGCACGCCGCGGAACAGTATTTCCTCGCCTTCGGTCAGCGTATCGCCGATGCGCAGCGTGCCGTGATTGGGGATGCCGACGACGTCGCCGGCAAAGGCTTCGTCCGCCGTCACGCGGGTGCGGGCAAAGAAGAATTGCGGCGCGGACAGGGACATCGGCTTTCCCGTGCGCACCAGCTTGGCCTTCATGCCGCGCTCGAGCTTGCCCGAGCAGACGCGAACGAAAGCGATGCGGTCGCGGTGATTGGGGTCCATGTTGGCCTGGATCTTGAAGACGAAGGAGGTCATCTTGTCCTCGGTCGCCTCGACGGTACGCGTATCGGCATCCTGCGCGCGCGGCGGCGGGCCGAAGGCGCCGAGCGCCTCGATCAGGTCGCGAACACCGTAGTTGCGCAGCGCCGAGCCGAAATAGACCGGCGTCAGATGGCCCTCGCGGAAGGCATCGATATCAAGGGGTCTGCACGCTTCTCGCGCGAGCTCCAGCTCCTCGATGAAGGCCTCGCGCTCGTTTTCGGGCAGCAGGCCGGCGACGCGGTTGGAATCGGGACCGTTGACCGGCGTGCGTTCCTTCTCGTCGTCGCCCTTGCGCACCGCGTTCAACGCCAGGTGATAGGTACCGGAGAACGTCTTGCCGCGGCCGATCGGCCAGGTGATGGGGGCAGTGTCCAGCGCCAGCTTCTGTTCGATCTCGTCCAAAATCTCGAAAGGGTCGCGGCTTTCGCGGTCCATCTTGTTGACGAAGGTGATGATCGGGATGTCGCGCAGCCGGCAGACTTCGAACAGTTTCAGCGTGCGCGGCTCGATGCCCTTGGCGGCGTCGATGACCATGACGGCCGAGTCGACCGCCGACAGCGTGCGATAGGTGTCGTCGGCGAAATCCTCGTGGCCGGGCGTGTCCAGGAGGTTGAAGACATTGTCCTCATATTCGAACGTCATCACCGAGGTGACGACCGAAATGCCGCGCTCGCGCTCTATCTTCATCCAGTCGGACCGGGTCTGGATGCGGTCCTTCTTGGCCTTGACCTCGCCGGCAAGCTGGATGGCGCCGCCGAACAGCAGCAGCTTTTCGGTGAGCGTCGTCTTGCCGGCGTCGGGGTGGGCGATGATCGCGAAGGTGCGGCGGCGCGCCACTTCCTCTGGTATTGTTTCGGGCATTCTCTGGGATTTCCGTGTGACAGGCCGGGCTTCTAGCAGCGCAGTGCCGGGCTGTCGACCGGTCCGGGCGGCGCTGACGCCGCCGGATGCCGTCTCGCTGTCCAGATCCGCAATTCGACCGTCCCTGCTCCACACTGGCCGAGAGCCGGACATTTCGACATTGGCAAGCGGCTACAGGAATGCCACTTGGATAAACATCCGTTGGAATCATGAGACAGAGGAGCGAGCATGGCAGCGGCGAAACAAGTCATCGTCATCGGCGCCGGCATCATCGGTGCTTCGATCGCCTGGCACCTGACCAAGGCCGGTGCACAGGTGACGGTCGTTTCCGAAAGCGGCGCAGGTGGCGTCGCGACGCCCAATTCCTTTGCCTGGATCAATGCCAGCTGGGGCAACCCCGAAATCTACTTCCGGCTGCGCATCCGCGCCATGGCCGAGTGGAAACGGCTGGCAAATGAGCTGCCCGGGCTTCCGCTCGCCTGGTGCGGTGGCCTGTGCTGGGACCTGCCGGCCGACCGGCTCGAAGCCTACGCGGCCGAACACTCTTCATGGGGCTACGGCATCGAACGCGTTGATGCGAAGCGGGCGGCGCAAATCGAGCCCAACCTCGTCGAGCCCCCTGAATTCGCCGTCTATGTCGCGGAAGAAGGCGTGGCCGAGCCGGTTGCGACGGCCAGGGCCCTGCTGGCCGATGCCGAACGGCATGGCACACGGGTCATTGCCAGCACGGTTTCGGCGCTGGCCCAGACCAATGGCCGGATTACCGGCGTGGACACATCGCATGGGCTGATTGCCGCCGACGAAGTGGTGATCGCCGCCGGCGTCGGCGCTCCGGATATTGCCGCGACGGCGGGGATCAGCCTGCCGATCGAGACGCCGCCTGGCCTGATTGTCCATTCGCGGCCACACAAAAAGCTGCTCAACGGCCTGGTGCACGACGAGAAGTTGCATATGCGCCAGACGGCCGAAGGCCGCATCATCGCCGGCTCGGATTTCGCCGGCGGCGACCCAGGCGATGACCCCGCCGCCACGGCGCGCGAATTGTTTGCAGTAGCGAAGGCAGCGTTGCGCGGCGCCGTGGATCTGGAGCTCGATTTCCACACGGTCGGCTACCGGCCGACGCCGATCGACGGCTTTCCGATCATCGGTCGCGCGGAGAGCATGGACGGCCTGTATGTTACCGTCATGCATTCCGGCATCACGCTGGCGCCGGCCGTCGGCCTGTTCGCTGCGCGGGAAATCCTCGACGGCGAGCGCGACACGCTGCTGGCGCCCTACGGATTGTCGCGTTTCGCTCAGTAGCCCGGCGGACGGCGGAAGCCGCCGATGAGCGGCTCGATCGTCGCCGCAATACCAAGCAGCTGGGATTCCGACCAGCGTTTGCCGACCAGTTGCAGGCCGATCGGCAGGCCGTCGGGATCTGCACCATACGGCATCGAAATCGCCGGATGGCCGCTGTAGTTGAAGACAGCGCCGTAGGCCGGCAGCATCCAGTAGCTCTGTTCCCGACCGTCGACCTTGATCGCCTTGCCCGGCTCGCAATGCGGGAAGGCGGTGGTCATGGCGACAGGGCAGAGCAGCGCATCCCAGTCATCGAAGAACCGGTCCCAGGCGAGAATGGATTTGTCGCGGCGGGCGAGCGCCTCGAACCAGCGCGAAACCGATGTCGGCTGCGCCGGGGACAGGGGTTGGGCAGCTTCCAGCATCATGCCGATCAGTGCGCCGCCTTGCGCCAGATCGTCGTGCAGGTCGAGCCTGGGCAGTTTCGCTTCCTCCACGGTCGCCCCGGCCGAGCGCAGATTCCCGGCGAGATCTTCGACCGCCGCACTGATGTCCGCCGCCACCGGGAAGCCGCGAAAGGACGGCGCGAAGGCGATGCGTAGTGCCTTGAAGTCGAGCTTCGGCATGGCCTCGACCGGCACCGGCGCAAGATCGGTATCACGCCCGTCCGGCCCGGCGATGATGCGATGGATCAACGACAAATCGCCCACGCTACGCGCCAGCGGTCCGAGGCAGGACATCAGCCGCACGCTGCGCGCCGTGCCGCCCGGGTCCGGGAAGGCACCGGCCAGCGAGACGCGATGTTCCGTCGGCTTCAGCCCATAGACACCGCACAAGGCGGCAGGCAGGCGGATCGAATCCTGCATGTCGGTGCCGACATCGAATGGTGTCATCCCGGCGGCGACCGCTGCCGCGGCGCCGCCGCTGGAGCCGCCGGCGGTGCGCTCAGGGTTCCACGGATTGTTGGTGCGGCCGAACAGCGGATTGTTCGACTGCCAGTCGGAAAGCATGGTCGCGACATTGGTCTTGGCCATCAGCACGCCGCCGGCGGCCTTCAGCCTCGCAACCACCGGGCTGTCGTGGCTGGCGACATGGTCGGCGAAGGCCGGAAAGCCGGCAGTGGTTTTCAGGTCTGCGGTGTCGTGCGTGTCCTTCAGGGTGAAGGGAACGCCATGCAATGGCCCGAGCGCCTCGCCGCGTGCAAGCGCCGCGTCGGCGTTTTTGGCGCGTTCGCGAGCGCCTTCCCTGTCGAGCGAAATGACGGCGTTGATGCCTTGGTTGTGGCAATCGATCCGCGCCAGATGGGCGTCGAGCGCTTCGACAGCGGAGATCTTGCGTTGGGCAATGGCGGCGGCGAGGTCGACGATTGAGGAGAAGGCGACGTCCATGGCGAATGCTCCGGCTTGGCCGCTTGCCTGGAAAATGGCGGACAGCGATACGACTTCAAGCGGAGTTGAGCATTCGGAGCTTGGCTCCGTTTGATCGGAATTGTGCCGAGGCCAATTGAGGGGGCGCTGGCCTGCGGCGTTTCCGACTTAGATTACCCTGCCAGCGCCAGCCTCGCCGCCGTCGGCGCGAATGGCCGAATGCTGATGCCGTCCCCAGTCATGGTGACGAAGCTCGACGGCGGGATCGCCTGCCAGTCGCCGCCTTCGCGATCGAAAGGCTCGGAGACGATGCAGCGGCCGCCGCCCTTGCGCAGGGTAGAGGTGTAGAGTGTCGGCGCATGCGCATCGGTGGCATATCGAACCGCGTGCAGCGCCTCCCCGTCCGAGAAGGCGGCGGTGAGTTTCAGTGCCGGTTCGAGGCCGGCGCGGCGCGAGGCTTCGAGAACCCGGCTGGTGGCGCGTGACACCGCACCCTGCGGGTCGCCGGCCAATCCTTCGTCGATCATAAGGAGAAAAAAGAGTTCGGAATCGGTGGTGCCTTCGCGCTGGTCGAAGACGGCGTCGGACAGTGAATTCTCCAGCGCGCGACGGATTTTCTCGAAACCGCCTATCTGGCCGTTATGCATGAACGACCAGCGGCCGGAGATGAAGGGATGGCAGTTCATGCGGCTGGTCGCGCCGCCAGTCGAGGCCCGCACATGGGCGAGGAACAGGCCGGATTTGATCTGCCGGCACAGGCTCTTCAGATTGGGATCGGACCAGGCCGGCAGGATGTCGCGGTAGAGGCCGGGTTCCGGACGGTCGCCGTACCAGGCAAGGCCAAAGCCGTCGCCATTGGTCGGTGACTTCGCCTCCTGGGCGCAATGGCTCTGGGCGATCAGCGAGTGACAGGGCGCCGTGAGGATATCTTCGAGAAAGACCGCTTCACCGAGATAGGCCGCCCAACGGCACATCGCTTCTGTCGTCCTCTAGGCGCGATCCGGAAGAGCCGCGGGCTCCTTGGTCGCGTGTGTGCCTCTGTTGTGCGTCCGCTCGTAAAGCTCACGGACGATTCGGCTGGCGGTAGTCTCGAAGAGAAATGGCAAGAAAGCGTGAACGAGCGCGGCACCCGCCGCCATCAGCAAACGCGACGAAAACCAGGCAGCGAAGGCCATATGGCCGAAATAGGTCTCGCCAACCTTGGCCGGATGAGAGGTGAAGATGCTTGCGACTGACATGCTGGTCCCCTTCAGCGTGAGTTCCGATATGAGTATCCTGACACGCTTCGCCGGTTCATCGGTCTCAAAATGTCCTTGTATTTTGCCATTCCATGGGACAAATATCCCAATATGACGCTGGATATCGATGAAATAGACCGAAAACTGCTTGCCGAATTGCAACGCGACGGCACGCTGTCGGTCGACCAGCTATCGGAACGGGTAGCCTTGTCGCGCAATGCCTGCTGGCGGCGCGTCAAGCGGCTGGAGGAAGAAGGCGTCATCACCGGACGCGTGGCGCTGGTCGATGCCGACAAGCTCGGGCTTGGCTTGTCTGTGTTCATCCTGGTCCGGACGTCGAACCATGATCCGGACTGGCTGCACAAATTCCGCGCCGCGGTGACCGGCTTTCCCGAGATCACCGGCGTCTACCGGATGTCCGGCGATCTCGACTATGTCCTGCGCGCCCGTGTCGCCGACGTGAAAGCCTATGACCGGCTCTACCAGCGGCTGATCGCCAAGGTGGCGCTGTCGGATGTCTCCGCCTCCTTCGTGATGGAGGAGATCAAGGAGACGACGGTGGTTCCGATGGAAGTGCGCTGAAGCGTGCTAAGGTCATAGTGATGCCTGAGGTCATAGTGATGCCCGAAAGAAAGCCGTTGATACCCTTGCGGGCGAATTGACCGAATCGGCAATCGCGCCGATAGGATCGATTTTATGCGCGCAGCCCTCCAAAACTCCTCCGTCATCGGTCCGACCGTCGGCTTCGTCAGGTTGCCGCATGCTGAAGGACTACCCCTCCCCGCCTATGAAAGCGCCGGCGCCGCCGGGATGGATCTGCGCGCCGCGGTGCCCGACGACCGGCCGCTGCTGATCCTTCCCGGAAAACGCGCCCTGGTGCCGACCGGGCTGATCCTGGAAATCCCCGAAGGCATGGAAGGCCAGGTACGGCCGCGCTCCGGGCTTGCTTTCAAGCATGGCCTCACCGTCCTCAATTCGCCAGGCACGGTCGACAGCGACTATCGCGGCGAGGTGAAGGTGCTGCTGGTCAATCTCGGCGATGAGGATTTTGCCGTGACGCGCGGCATGCGCATCGCCCAGATCGTTTTCGCCGCCGTGACGCAGGTGGCCGTCGAAGAACGTTCGCTGGCCGGCGGCACGGCGCGTGGCTCGGGCGGGTTCGGATCGACCGGCACCGCCTGATGCCCATCCCGAAACTTGTCATCTTCGACTGCGACGGGATCCTGGTCGACACGGAGAACCTCGCCAACCGGCGCCTTGCCGAGTGGCTGAGCGCGGCTGGCTATCCGACGAGCTTCGAATATTGCCGCAAGAATTTCTCCGGCCGCAGCATGGCCTCGGTGCAGAAGGAGATCGAAGAGCAGACCGATGTCCGCCTCGGCACCGATTTCGTCGATCGCTGGAATGCCGGCCTGCCGGACCTGTTTTCCCATGGCGTCGAGGCGATCCCCTATGTCCGGGAGTTCATCGAGGCGGTTCGCGGGGCCGGCATCCCCTATTGTGTCGCCACCTCGGCCAGGATTTCGAAGATGCACATCACGCTTGGCCAGACCGGGCTGCTGCCGCTCTTCGAACATGCGATGTTCAGTGCCACCATGGTCGGGCGCGGCAAACCGTTCCCCGACCTGTTCCTGCATGCGGCCAAGACCATGAGCTTCGCGCCCGCCGACTGCATCGTCATCGAGGACAGCGTCGCGGGCACGCAGGCCGGCATTGCCGCCGGCATGCGGGTGTTTTCCTATCATGGCGATCCCTATTCCGACCGCGACGGCCTGATCCAGGCCGGCGGCATCCTGTTCGATGACATGCGCGAGCTGGCCGGCCTGGTGCCGATCCACTGATCCTGTTCCGACACGGCTGCACGATGCCGGAACCCGTGCTAGCGTGACTGGCCTGATCTCCGGGGGGATATTCATGCCGACGAACCTGCTCCGCCTCATGCTCGCCTTGATGCTGCTGCCGTTCTTTTGGACTGCGGCCGGCGCGCAGGCCGTGAGCTTTCCCGAACTCAACAGCCCGCTGCCCGGCCGCAGCGATGTCACCTATCTCGACCTGGCCAAAATGGTCATCCCGGACCTCGCCGCCGACAAGGACGGTTTCTACAAGGGCGGATTGCCGATCGACATGCGCCACATTGCCGGTGACGATGACGGCGGCTCGCCGCCGGAGACGACGAGCCTGCCCAATGCGGCAGTGCTTCCCATCAAGGCCGGCGGCAAGGATCGGCTGGCGATGCTGTTCGATCTCGGCGATTCTCCCGACAGTGCCGAAGGCTATGCCGTGCTGGCGCTCTACGACGTGACAGCCAAGCCGAAACTGCTCGATGCGGCCAATGTCGCGGTCGACCGCAGCACCTATTTCCGCGAGCCGAACAAGCTTTCGATCGGCGCCGGCGACGACGTGCTCATCTCCATGAGCACGCATTTCAATTCGAACCAGGGCTATGTGAGTACGCTACTGATCCAGCCTCGCGAGGATCGCCTTCAATTGGTCGACACGATCAACACGTTCGACGAAAACGTCTGCGCTTACAAACGCACCCAGGACCTGGCCTTCCTGACGCTGGACGACGGAAAGCCCTATGCGGCGATCAAGGTGACGGCGACCGACGCCACGGTGCCGAGTGGTGAAAGTTGCGATGAGGCGGCGCCCGAGGCGGCCTCGCACGACATTTCCGTCACCTACCATTGGGACACGAAGACTTCACACTACGTCAAGGATTCCGACGCGTTCGAGAAATTGTCAGCAGAGAACGCGAAGCGCTTCTGAACCAAACGCATTCGTTTGCCCGACTTGAGACAGCGCGGTAGCATCCGCTCAAAACTCGTGATGGGGAGCATTCATGGACAAGGGCAAGATCTTTCGCGACCTGCATGCCTCGACCTTCGTCATGCCCAATCCCTGGGATCCGGGCACGACCAAGCTGCTCGGCTCCTTCGGTTTCAAGGCGCTGGCGACGACCAGCGCCGGCTTCGCCTTTTCGCGCGGCCTGCCGGACGGCTCGGTGACCTTCGAACAGATGATCCATCACTGCCGCGAGGTGACGGCAGCGACCGACCTGCCGGTCTCGGCAGATCTCGAGAGGGGCAAGGGCGACAGCGCCGAGCGGGCCGCCGAAACCATCTTCGCGGCGGAAGCGGCCGGCCTTGCCGGCTGCTCGATCGAGGACCACACCGGCGATCCCGACAAGCCGATCTATGATTTTTCGCATGCGGTCGAGCGCGTCGCCGCGGCGGTGGAGGCGGCGCGGGCGCTGAAGCGCGATTTCGTGTTCACCGCGCGCGCCGAAAATTTCCTCTGGGGCAGAACCGATCTCGACGACACGATCAAGCGGCTGCAGGCCTTCGAGAAGGCTGGAGCCGACGTGCTCTATGCGCCGGGGATCGGCGACATCGAGATGGTGCGTACGATCTGCTCGGCGGTCGGCAAGCCGGTCAACGTCATGGCAAAGCCGGGCTTTACCATCGCCGATCTTGCCATGGCCGGCGTGAAGCGCATTTCACTCGGGCCATGGCTGACCAATTTCGCCTACGGCATGCTGGAGACGGCGGCGCGCGAGATCCAGCAGGACGGCACGTTCGGCTTCACCCGCGCCGCCATGCCTTTCGGCAAGCTGCAGGCGCTATACAGCAAGCCATCATTATGAACAGGCTGGGCGCATGACGCTGACCGTCGTCGACATGCATACGGGCGGCGAGCCTTTGAGGATCGTCACCGGCGGCTATCCCCGCATCCCGAAGGGCACCATCCTGGAAAAGCGCGCCTATGTGCGCGACCATCTCGATCATCTCAGAAAAATCCTGATGTTCGAGCCGCGCGGCCATTACGATATGTACGGCGCCCTGCTGGTCGAGCCCGACTTGCCGGGCGCCGATCTCGCGGTGCTGTTCATGCATAATGAGGGCTATTCTACCATGTGCGGCCACGCCATCGTCGCCCTCGGCCGCTACGCCATCGATGAAGGGCTGGTGGCGAAACAGGAGCCGATCACGACCGTCAACATCGAGGCGCCGTGCGGCCTGGTCGTCGCTTCGGTCGAGGTTCTGGACGGCAAGGCCGGCGCCGTGTCGTTCGAGAGCGTGCCGGCCTTCCTGTTTGCCGGTGACCAGCAGATCGAACTGGCAAGGTATGGCAAGATCGGCTTCGACATCGCCTATGGCGGCGCTTTCTACGCGCTGGCGGACTGCCATCAGTTCGGGCTGGAATTCGGCCGTGACCGCGTGCGCGATTTTGTCGATGCCGCAACGACGCTGACGAACAGGCTCAAGGCGGAATTTCCGCTGTCGCATCCCGACCACGCCGACCTCGCCTTTCTCTACGGCACCATCCTGACCGACGGACGCGACGCGTTTTCCGGCGAGGTGACGAAAAACATCTGCGTCTTCGCCGAGGCCGAGGTCGACCGCTCGCCGACCGGCTCCGGCGTCACCGCCCGTCTCGCCGCCATGCTTGCCAAGGGCGAGATCGCTATCGGGCAGACGCGGACCTTCGAGAGCATCGCCGGTTCGCGCTTTTCCGGCGCGGTGGCGCGGACGGCGCGGGCCGGCCCGCATGAGGCGATCATCGCCCGCGTCGGCGGCCGCGCCTACTACTCCGGGCGGGCGGAATTCATTGTCGAGCCCGATGACGAGCTGGGGCGAGGTTTCCTGCTGCGTTGAGCAGAGCTAGCTGCGCTATCGACGTGCCGCTTCCCGTGCCGAAATCGCCTTGTGCAGGTGCACCATCATGGCGGCGGCGAAGAGCGGCGTCACCAAATTGAGCAACGGCACGGCGAGGAAGGCCGCGATGACCAGCCCGGCGAGAAAGACCGTGCCGGCATACTGCCGGCGCAAGGCCCTGGCTTCGTCGTCGCCGCGAAAGCGCATGGCGGCAAATTCGAAGAATTCGCGGCCGAGCAAATAGCCGTTGACGACGAAGAAGGCGGCAATGTTGATGCCCGGCACCAGCAGGAGCAGCAAGGCGACGATGTTGCCGAGGATGACGACGCCGAGGAATTTTATCGCCAGCACCAGCGAGCGCAGCGCCGGCATGGCGCGCCCAATCGGGTCGCCGGGATAGTCGGTGCGCTCGACCACTTCGGCGACATCGTCGAGGAACAGGCCGGCGATCCCCGCCGTCACCGGGGCGACGAGCAGCGCCGTGCCGAAGGCAAGCGCTATTGCCGCGATGATGCCGCCCAGCCAGCCGGCCCAGGACGGCATGCCGGGCAACAAGGCCTGGAGCCACAGGAGCGCCAGCCACTCGACCAGGCTGGTCAGGCCGAACCACAAGGCGACCAGGGCCAGCACGGTCAGGCCAAGCGTCTTGACGAACACGGCGCGAAACGGCGGCGAGAGCAGCTCGAGGGCCGCAGTGCGGGCAGCGTCGAAAATCACCGTGCTTCAACCCCAAGTCAGCGACAGCGCCGTAAAGGCGGGACGTTCACGAGATAGGCAGCGCGGCTCGTCAGCACAAGCGCGTATCGCTATCGGGCAAACGCCGGCTTTCTGACCGGGATCGTCATGGCGGCGACGCCGGCCACGACAAAGGCCATGCCCAGCCATACCGTTGGCCCCAGGCTTTCGCCGAGGAAGACAGCACCGATGCCGACGCCGATCGGTACGCGCAGATAGGCCTGCGATGTCGTGCCGACCGAACCCAGCGTGTGGATGAGGCGGAAATAGATAACGAAGGCCAGCGCGGTCGAAAACACCGACAGGCCAAGCAGGGCCAGGATCGATGCCATCGAGGGTGTCAGCGTCCATGGCTGGTCGACCAACAGGCTGAGCGGCACCAGCATGACCGCGCCGCACAGCATCGAACCGGCGGCCGGCAGCATCGGATCGAGGCCCTTGAAGCCACGGCCGAAGATCGCCGCACCCGCATAGCAGATCGTTGCCACGACGATGGCGACCTGTGCCCAGAGTTCGTGACCGAGACCACCCAGCGCCTGCGTGCCGACAATGAAGCAGATGCCCGCTATGCCGGCGCCGACACCGATCAGCTTGCGCACAGTCACCGGCTCATGGCGAGTGATGAGCGCTGTGAAAACGAAAGTGAAGATCGGCGAGGTCGCATTGAGGATCGTGGCCAGGCCGGCATCGACCGAGCGCTCGGCGGCGGCGATCAGCGTGAATGGTATGACGCTGTTGAGGCATGCCTGGAAGGCGAAGCGGCGCCAGCTTGCCGCATCGCCCGGCATGGCCAGCCCGCGCCAGCGGATGATGGCGAACAGGATGCCGCCGGCGATCAAGGTGCGGGCGGCGATGAAGGTGACCGGCGGGATCGTCTCGACGCCGATCTTGATGAAAGTGTAGGAGGCGCCCCACAGCACCGCCAATACGGCAAGCAACGCCAGGTCGATGGTCGTGTCGTTCTTCGCGGACATGGGCTTGCCGTCTTCGGGTGCGATCGATCAGGCCCGATTTGTAGGCAATGCGGCGATGAAACGCTTCGTCCACGGTCGAATTGTCGTAGCGCCTGGCTGTTGGTGCCCTGTTCTGGGGCCATCCCGCCAAAGTTGAGTGTCGTGCTCTAGGCAAAGCTGCCGTTAATCGCTAAACCCGCGCCCGGCCAGCGTGGCAAGAAGCCGGCTCGGGTTTTGGCGGAGATATTGATGCCGGATTATGACGTGCTTTGCATCGGCAATGCCATTGTCGACATCATCGCCCAGTGCGAGGAGGAATTCCTCGAAACCAACGGCATCATCAAGGGCGCGATGAACCTCATCGATACGCGGCGCGCCGAACTGCTCTACAGCCGCATGGGCCCGGCGATCGAGGCCTCCGGCGGCAGCGCCGGCAACACGGCGGCAGGCGTCGCCTCCTTCGGCGGACGCGCTGCCTTCTTCGGCAAGGTCTCCAACGATGCGCTGGGCGAAATCTACGCGCACGACATCCATGCGCAGGGCGTCGCCTTCGACACCAAGCCGCTCAAGGGCGAGCCGCCGACGGCGCGCTCGATGATCTTCGTCACCCCCGACGGCGAACGCTCGATGAACACCTATCTCGGCGCCTGTGTCGAACTCGGCCCCGAGGATGTCGAGGCCGAAAAGGCCTCGGGCGCCAAGGTCACTTACTTCGAGGGCTATCTGTGGGACCCGCCGCGCGCCAAGGAGGCGATCCGGCAGACGGCCAGGCTGGCACACGCGGCAGGCCGCGAAGTGTCGATGACGCTTTCGGATTCGTTCTGCGTCGACCGCTACCGTGACGAGTTCCTCGAGCTGATGCGCTCGGGCACGGTCGACATCGTCTTCGCCAACAGCCACGAGATCAAGTCGCTCTACCAGACATCGTCCTTCGACGAGGCGGTGGCCAAGATCCGCAAGGACTGCAGAATAGCCGCGGTGACCCGTTCTGAAAAAGGCTCGGTCATCGTGCGCGGCGACGAGACCGTGGTCATCCAGGCGACGGCGATCCGTGAACTGGTCGACACGACGGGCGCAGGCGATCTCTACGCCGCCGGTTTCCTGCATGGCTACACGCAAGGCCGCGACCTCAAGACCTGCGGCGACCTCGGCTCCCTGGCGGCCGGACTGGTGATCCAGCAGATCGGCCCAAGGCCAAGGCAGAATCTGCGCCGCGAGGCGGAACTGGCGGGGTTGTTGTAGGGACAACTGCTGATCTCCCCCCTTGTGGGGGAGATGGCCGGCAGGCCAGAGGGGGGCGCTGTCCCGCTGGCATTTCCGACGTTTTATTTCATAGCTTCAGGGCTCAACACCTGCCGAGAGCCGGGGGCACGGCATAAGCATCGCTACGTAGCGATCCTTCGCCCCCTTTGCCCTGCCGGGCATCTCCCCCACGAGGGGGGAGATCGGCAACTTCACCGTCGCGTTACTGTCACATATCACCCCTACACGAAACCGTGAGTGTCCCGTGACTGACATTTCGGGACGCCCGCAACCAGATGGGGTGTTGAAAGATGCAAGACAGCAAGCTGTCGGGCAGCGCGATGCGTTGCCGCCACGATCTTCGTTTTCCGCAATAAAAATTCAGCAATCGGCCGCGGCTGAGGGAGGAACGCGCGCGGCCAGAAGACATATGCATGAGCAGATTTCAGCCACCTGGTCCTGGACAGGACGACTTCGCGGAAATGGTCGCGGAGGACGTCGAGCGCGCGCTTGCCCATTATGACGAGGCCATAAACCAGTCCACCGTGGTGTCGGTCGGCAAGATCGCCGGCAGCATAGCGTCCGCCGTCACCTTGCTGTCGCCGAAACACCAGCGCGCCATCGACGCCATCCATGCCGACCTTCCCGGCCTGGCCTCGAAATTCGTGCGCGCGCTGGCAGCGGAAGCCGCGCGCCGCAGCGAAGCCGGCACTGCCGGGGCCACAAACCAGTTGACGGCTTCGCTGGCCGATGAGCCGCTTCCTGCACCGCCACGGTCCGACGACCTCGAATCGATGCTGATCGAGGACTGGGCCGGTCGTGTCGCCGGTTCGACCTACCTGGAAGAAAACCTGGGCATCGCCCGCTCGACCCTGCATCGCTGGCAAAGGCGCGGCGACGTCATCGCCTTGCGCAAGGGAGGCCGCAAACACGTCTTCCCGCTGGCGCAGTTCGTCGACGGCAGGCCTGTCGCAGGCATAAGCGACGTGCTCAAGCAGATCGGCAATCCGAGGCTGGCGTGGCTATGGCTGACACGCCCCACGGCACAGCTCGACGGGCGCATTCCAATCGACCTGCTGCGCGCTGACGAAGTCTCGGATGTGATCGAGGCGGCGCGGGCGTTCGCGCCGGGCTGAAGCTCTCATCCGCTGCCCGGACCGCTCCTCAAGTCCCCGCCGTGTACGCCGCGATCACCGCCATGTTGACGATATCGCTATCCTTGGCGTTCAGCGAGACGATCTGGACCGGCTTGTTCAAGCCGACCAGCAGCGGGCCGATGACCGTCGAGCCGCCGAGTTCCTGCAGCATCTTGGTCGAGATCGAGGCCGAGTGGAAGGCCGGCATGACCAGCACATTGGCCGGACCGGTGAGGCGGATGAAAGGGTACTGCGCCATGGCGCGCGCGTTGAGCGCGACGTCGGCGGCCATTTCGCCGTCATATTCGAAATCGACGCGGCGCTTGTCGAGGATGCGAACCGCTTCCTGGACGCGCTCGGAGCGTTCGCCCTGCGGATGGCCGAAGGTGGAATAGGCGAGCATGGCGAGCCTCGGCTCATAACCCATGCGGCGGGCAAAGCCTGCCGCCTCCTCGGCGATGTCGGCGATCTGTTCGGCGTTCGGCATGTCGTGCACGGCGGTGTCCGCGACCAGCACGGTCTTGCCCCGCGCCAACACGATCGACACGCCTATGACGCGGTGGCCGGGTTTGGCGTCGATGACGCGCCTGATATCGTCGAGCGCGGTCGAATAGTTGCGGGTGACACCGGTGACGATGCCGTCGGCATCGCCCAGCGCCACCATGCAGGCGGCGAAGTGGTTGCGGTCATTGTTGATCAGGCGCTGGCAGTCGCGGAACAGGAACCCCTTCCGCTGCATGCGCTCATAGAGATAGTCGGTGTAGATGCCGTTGCGGCGCGACAGCCGCGCATTGATGATCTCAATGCCTTGCTTGTTGAGGTCGATGCCGGCGTGCTTGGCGTTTTCCTTGATGACATCGTCGCGGCCAAGCAGGATGGCGGTGCCGAGCCGCTGGTTCACATAGGAGACGGCGGCGCGCATCACCTGCTCCTCCTCGCCTTCGGCGAAGACGATGCGCTTGGGCTGGCGGCGCACGCGGTCGTAGATGCGTTGCAGAGTCGAAGCGATCGGGTCGCGGCGGGCCGACAGTTCCTGTGCGTAGCGGTCGAGGTCGAGGATCGGCTTGCGGGCGACGCCGGAGTCCATCGCCGCTTTGGCGACGGCCAGCGGAATGGCCGAGATCAGGCGCGGATCGAACGGCACCGGAATGATGTAGTTGGGGCCGAATTTCGGCCGGTTGCCCTGGTAGGCGGCGGCGACGTCGTCGGGCACGTCCTGGCGCGCCAGTTCGGCGAGCGCCCTGGCCGCGGCGATCTTCATGTCGTCATTGATGGTGGTGGCCCGCACGTCCAGCGCGCCGCGGAAGATGTAGGGGAAACCGAGCACGTTGTTGACCTGGTTCGGATAGTCCGAACGCCCGGTCGCCATGATGGCGTCGGTGCGGATCTCGGCCACTTCCTCCGGCGTGATTTCGGGATCGGGATTGGCCATGGCGAAGATGATCGGGTTCTTGGCCATCGATTGCACCATGGCGGTGGTCAACGCGCCCTTGGCCGAGAGGCCGAGGAAGACGTCGGCGCCGTCGAGCGCCTCGGCGAGGCTGCGCGCGTCGGTCTTGACCGCATGCGCCGACTTCCACTGATTCATGCCTTCGGTGCGGCCCTGGAAGACCACGCCCTTGGTGTCGCACAGGACGATGTTTTCCGGCGCGAAGCCCATCGCCTTCATCAGCTCTATGCAGGCTATGCCGGCGGCACCCGCGCCATTGCAGACCAGCTTCGTGGTCTTCATGTCGCGGCCGGTGACTTCCAGCGCGTTGATCAGGCCGGCGGCCGAGATGATGGCGGTGCCGTGCTGGTCGTCATGGAAGACGGGGATGTCCATCAGCTCGCGCAGCCGCTGCTCGATGATGAAGCATTCCGGCGCCTTGATGTCCTCGAGGTTGATGCCGCCGAAGGAAGGACCGAGGAAGCGCACGCAATTGATGAACTCGTCGGCATCCTCGGTGTCGACCTCGAGGTCGATGGAATCGACATCGGCAAAGCGCTTGAACAGCACCGCCTTGCCTTCCATCACCGGCTTGGAGGCCAGCGCGCCGAGATTGCCGAGACCAAGGATGGCGGTGCCGTTGGAGATGACGGCGACCATGTTGCCGCGCGTCGTGTAGTCGAAGGCGCGGCTCGGATCCTCGGCGATGGCGCGCACCGGCACGGCGACGCCTGGCGAATAGGCGAGGCTCAGATCGCGCTGCGTCGTCATCGGCTTGGTGGCGACGATCTCCAGCTTGCCAGGCCGGCCCATGGCGTGGAATTCGAGCGCTTCCTGCGCGCTGACGGACGGACCGCTGTTCTCGGTTTTCCTGGCCATGATGCTTTTGATTTCCTCGCCGGTGCAGCACCTCCTTGAAGCGGGTGCTTTGTTTCGGTCCGAATTAAGACCACGCACCGCCGCGTGTAAACCGCCACCACGCCTGAATCGCGGATCATGGGGGAAATTGCCGGCACTTCCCGCCTCGGTCTTCCCCTGCTTTTCGAAGCCCCGGCATTAAACCCGGCCATCACATCTGCTAGCGTGCCGGGCCATGAACATGCACAGCCCCAACGAGCCCGACGCCCCCGAGGTGATGACGCCGCCACAGCCCGGCACGGCCGCAGTGACGCCGATGATGGAGCAGTTCATCGAGATCAAGGCCGCAAATCCGGATTCGCTGCTGTTCTACCGCATGGGCGATTTCTACGAGCTGTTCTTCGACGACGCCGAAAAGGCGAGCCGCGCGCTGGGCATCGTCCTGACCAAGCGCGGCAAGCACCAGGGCCACGACATCCCGATGTGCGGCGTGCCGGTGCATGCGGCCGACGATTATCTGCAGAAGCTGATCGGCCAAGGGTTCCGCGTCGCCGTCTGCGAACAGATCGAGGATCCGGCCGAGGCCAAGAAGCGCGGCTCCAAATCGGTGGTGCGCCGCGACGTGGTGCGGCTGGTGACGCCGGGCACCATCACCGAGGACAAATTGCTGGCGCCGTCGGAATCAAGCTTCCTGATGGCGCTGGGGCGGGTGAAGGGCGGCGCGGACCATTCCTTCGCGATTGCCTGGATCGACATCTCGACAGGCGCTTTCCGCGTCGCCGAGACCACCGCCGACCGGCTGCTCGCCGACATCTTCCGTGTCGATCCGCGCGAGCTGATCGTCGCCGAACCGGTGTTTCATGATCCGGAGTTGAAGCCTGTGTTCGACGTGCTTGGCCGCGTCGCCAACCCGCAACCGCCATCGCTGTTCGATTCGGCCTCTGCCACCGGGCGCATCGCCCGTTTCTTCGAGGTGGCGACACCGGACAGCTTCGGCACGTTTTCGCGGGCCGAACTGTCGGCCATCTCGGGCGCCATCGCCTATGTCGAGAAGACGCAGAAGGCCGAACGCCCGCCGCTGTCGCGCCCTGAACGCGAAGAGCAGGGCTCTACCCTGTTCATCGATCCGGCGACACGCGGCAATCTCGAGCTGTTGCGAACATTGTCGGGCAGCCGCGAAGGCTCGCTGTTCAAGGCGATCGACCGCACGGTAACCGGCGGCGGCGCAAGGCTGCTCGCCGACCGGCTGATGGCGCCGCTGACCGACCCGGCGGCGATCGGCGCAAGGCTGGACTCGGTGTCGTTCTTCCGCTCCGAAACGCGGCTTTGCCAGGCGGTGCGGGCGAGCCTGAAAAGCGTCGCCGACATGCCGCGCGCTTTGTCCAGGCTGGCGCTCAACCGCGGTGGCCCGCGCGACCTCGGCGCGTTGCGCGCCGGCTTCGAGGCGGCGGGCGCCATCGCCGAGATCTTTGCAGCGATCACCCTGCCCCAGGAATTGGCTGGCGCAATGGCCGCTATCCAGGCGCTGCCCCAGGCGCTCGCCCAGCATCTGGTGCAGGCGCTGGGCGAGGAACTGCCGCTGCTCAAACGCGATGGCGGCTTCGTTCGCGGGGGCTACCACCCGGAACTCGACGAGATGCGGGCGCTGCGCGACGAGTCGCGAAAAGTGATCGCCGCGTTGGAACGCTCGCTGATCGAGGAGACCGGCATCCGTTCGCTGAAGATCCGGCACAACAACGTGCTGGGTTACTATATCGAGGTGACCGCCAACCACCACGCGGTCATGACCGGCAGCGATGGCGCCAAGGCGCGCTTCATTCACCGCCAGACCATGGCCAATGCCATGCGCTTTACCACCACCGAGCTTGCCGAACTCGAAACCAAGATCGCCAATGCCGCCGACCGCGCGCTGAGCATCGAACTGGCCGCCTTCGATGCGCTGACGGCGCAAGCCGTCGGCGAGGCCGAGGCGATCCGCGCCGGCGCCGAGGCGCTCGCCATACTCGACGTGTCGGCGGCACTGGCGCTTCTGTCGGAAAGCGAAGCCTGGTGCCGTCCGGTGGTGGATTCGAGCCTCGCCTTCGAGATTTCCGGCGGCCGGCATCCGGTGGTCGAACAGGCCTTGCGCCGTTCCGGCGAAGGGCCGTTCGTCGCCAATGATTGCGATCTCTCGCCGGAGGGGAGCGCCAAGAACGGCGCGATCTGGCTGCTGACCGGCCCGAACATGGGCGGTAAATCGACCTTCCTGCGGCAGAACGCGCTGATCGCGATCCTGGCGCAGACCGGGTCATTCGTGCCGGCGGCATCGGCCCGTATCGGTGTCGTCGACCGGCTGTTCTCGCGCGTCGGCGCTTCGGACGACCTGGCACGCGGCCGTTCGACCTTCATGGTCGAGATGGTCGAGACGGCGGCCATCCTCAACCAGGCCGGCGAGCGGGCGCTGGTGATCCTCGATGAGATCGGCCGCGGCACCGCCACTTTCGACGGCCTGTCGATCGCCTGGGCGGCGGTGGAGTATCTGCATGAGAAGAACCGCTGCCGGGCGATCTTCGCTACCCATTTCCACGAGATGACGTCGCTGGCCGGCAAGCTGGCGCGGCTGCACAACGTCACCATGCGGGTCAAGGAATGGGAAGGCGACGTCGTCTTCCTGCACGAGGTCGGCAAGGGTGCGGCCGACCGCTCCTACGGCGTGCAGGTGGCACGGCTGGCCGGCCTGCCGGAAGCGGTGGTGGATCGGGCCAAGGCAGTCCTGCACCAGCTGGAAGAAGGCGAGGTTTCCGGCAAGACCAACCGGCTGGTCGACGACCTGCCGCTGTTTTCCGTGGCGATGAAGCGGGAAGCGCCGAAGCCGGTGAAAAGCGATGCGCTTGGCGCTGCCCTCGGCGAGATCAATCCTGACGAGATGACGCCACGGGAAGCGCTGGAAGCGCTGTACCGGCTGAAGGGATTGGCCGGGAAGTAGTCAGATCATCTCCAGCCCGCGCTTGCGGGTCGGCGGGGGGAAGGCGCGGTCGAGATCGGCGAGGTCTTCGCCCGTAAGCGCGATGTCGAGCGCGGCAAAATTCTGGCGGACGTGCTCCTGGCTGCTGGCCTTCGGGATTGCGACGACGCCGTCCTGATGCATCACCCAGGCCAGGGCGATCTGCGCGGCGGTCGCATTGTGGCGGGCGGCGATGGCATCGAGCCTGGCGTTGCGCGCCAGTGCGCCCTGCTCGACCGGCGAATAGGCCATCAGCGGGATGCCGCGCTGCCGGCTCCAGGGCGCCAGATCGAACTCGAGGCCGCGCCGGACCAGATTGTAAAGCACCTGGTTGGTCTGGACGTTGCCGCCGTCGGGCAAGCCGGCGAGCTCCTCCATTTCCTCGGTGTCGAAATTGCTGACGCCCCAATGGCGGATCTTGCCGGCCTTCTTCAAGGCCTCGAAGGCCTCGACCGTCTCCGCCAAAGGCACGCTGCCCGGCCAATGCAAGAGATAGAGATCAATGCGGTCGGTGCGCAGGCGCTTCAGGCTGTTCTCGCAGGCGCGTTGCACGCCCGCGCGCGAAGCGTTCGACGGTAGAACTTTTGAAACCAGGAAGACCTCGGCGCGACGCCCGGCAATGGCCTCGGCGACCACTTCCTCGGCGCCGCCGCTGGCGTACATTTCGGCGGTGTCGATCAGCGTGATGCCAAGGTCGATGCCGAGCTTGAGCGCATCGACCTCGCCAGCACGGCGGCGGGAATCCTCGCCCATCTTCCATGTGCCCTGGCCGAGAACAGGTATGGCCTCGCCAGACGGCAACGCGGTGGTTCTGACGCTCGACGGCATGGCAGGCTCCAGTTGAGGCCCGATCGCATCACAGGCCGGACGAGAAATCCAGAGCGTTCTCGCCGCAGCCTACCGTGCGATGCCTCGAAAGCTCTATTTCACCGGATGGGCGGCAAGCCAGTCCTGCATCTGCTTGATCTCGGCTTCCTGGGCGGCGATGACGCCTTCGGCCAGCTTGCGGATTTCCGGGTCCTTGCCGTTGGCAAGCTCGACCTTGGCCATGTCGATGGCGCCCTGATGATGCGGGATCATGCCGCGAACGAAATCGACGTCGGCGTTACCGGTATACTGCGATGCCATCATGTCGGCATGCATCTTGTCCATCGCCGCCTTGTAGCCTTCGGTCGAAGGGCTGGTCGCGTCCGTCGACATGCCGGCCATGTCGTGTTTCATCTCTTCGCTCTGCGCCGGAACGCTTTCGAGGAAGACGGCGAGCAGCATTCCGGCCGCCATCAGCAAAAGCACGAGTTTCTTGGCCAAGGTCATTCATGGTCTCCTGTTGGTTGGATTTCGTATTTGGGGGCTTGGATCAGAGTTTCAACGTCCGCAGCCGCAATGCGTTCGCGATGACCGAGACCGAGGACAGGCTCATCGCCGCCGCCGCCAGCATCGGCGACAAAAGCATGCCGGTGAGCGGATAGAGCACGCCGGCGGCCACCGGCACGCCAAGGACATTGTAGAGGAAGGCGAAGAACAGGTTCTGCCGGATGTTGCCGATCGTCGCCTGGGCCAGCGTCCGAGCCCGAACAATGCCGTTGAGGTCGCCCTTGACCAGGGTGATGCCGGCGCTTTCGACCGCGACATCGGCGCCGGTGCCCATGGCGATGCCGACATCGGCGGCGGCCAGGGCCGGCGCGTCGTTGACACCGTCGCCGGCCATGGCGACACCGGCGCCCCTGCGGCGCAGTTCGTCGACCAGAGCTGCCTTCTGTTCCGGCAACAGTCCGGCACGAACCTCGTCAATGCCGAGACTCCCGGCGATAGCCCTGGCCGTGCGCTCATTGTCGCCCGTCGCCATGATGATCCTCAGGCCGCTGTCATGCAGGGCCTTGATCGCTTCGGCGGTGGTTGCCTTGATAGGATCGGCGACAGCGACGATGCCGGCCAGCGTCTTGCCGGCAGCGACAAACATCACCGTCTTGCCTTCAGCCTGCAGCGCCTCCGTCCTGGTGGCGATGGAGGCGATGTCGATACCGAGATCGGCCATCATCGCCGCATTGCCGAGCGCGACCTTCTGTCCCGATACGGTGCCGAGAACACCCTTGCCGGTGACCGCCTCGAAATCGCTGGCCTCTGCGATCTTCAGGTCACGGGAGCCGGCGCCCTCGACGATTGCCTCGGCAAGCGGATGCTCCGAGCCTTTTTCCAGGGCGGCGGCAAGCGCCAGCAATTCATTCTCAACGATGCCCCCGGCAGCGACAACATCGGTCAGTTTCGGCCGGCCTTCGGTCAGCGTGCCGGTCTTGTCGACGATCAGCGTGTCGACCGAGGCGAAGCGCTCGAGGGCGGCGGCTTCCTTGATCAGCACGCCGGCATGCGCCCCGCGCCCGGTGGCGGTCATGATCGACATCGGCGTGGCGAGGCCGAGCGCACAGGGACAGGCGATGATCAGCACCGAGACCGCTGAGACGACGGCGAAGATCAGGCTTGGCTCGGGGCCGAAGACCGCCCAGGCCATGAACGCCACGATGGCGACAAGGACGACCGCCGGGACAAAGTAGAAGGAAACGCGGTCGGCCAAGCCCTGGATCGGCGCGCGCGAACGCTGTGCCTTGGCGACGAGTTCGACGATGCGCGCCAGCGTGGTCTCGGCGCCGATCCGCTCGGCGCGCATGATCAGCGAGCCGTTCCTGTTGAGCGTGCCGCCGGTGAGCGCGTCGCCTTCGGCCTTTTCGACCGGCAGCGGCTCGCCCGTGATCATCGATTCGTCTATGGCGGAGCGCCCTTCAATCACGGTGCCGTCGACCGGCACGGCATCGCCGGGCCGGATGCGCAGGCGGTCTCCAGCCTGGACGCTGTCCAGCGGCACATCGGTCTCGGAACCGTCTTCGGCGATGCGCCGCGCGGTCTTTGGCGCCAGATCGAGCAAGGCTCGGATCGCCGATCCGGTCTTTTCGCGGGCGCGCAGCTCCAGCACCTGGCCGAGGAAGACCAGCGCGACGATGACGGCGGCAGCTTCGAAATAGACCGGCACCGCGCCGCCATGGCCGCGGAACTGATGCGGAAAGATATCCGGGAAAAGCGTGGCGACGACGCTGTAGAGATAGGCCGCACCGACGCCGAGCGAGATTAGCGTCCACATGTTCGGACTGCGGTTGAGGATCGACTCCCAGCCGCGGTGAAAGAAGGGAAAGGCGGCCCAAAGCACGACCGGGCTTGCCAGGGCCAGCTCCAGCCAGGTTTTTGTCCGATCGCTGACCAGGGTTTCAAAGCTCAGGCCGACCATCGGCGCCATGGCGATGATCAGAAGCGGGATCGACAAAGCCGCGCTGACCCAGAACCGCCTGGTGAAGTCGACCAGTTCGGGATTTGGCCCTTCATCGCCGGATGGTACGCCCATCGGCTCCAGCGCCATGCCGCAGATCGGGCAGGAGCCGGGCTTGTCGCGGATAATCTCGGGATGCATCGGGCACGTGTATTGCGTGCCTTTGGGTGCCGGCACCGGCGCCGGCCTGTCGCTGAGATAGGTTTGCGGTGCCGCCTCGAATTTCGCCTTGCAGCCGGCGGAGCAGAAATAGAAGCCCTGGCCTTCATGGCGCACGAAATGCTTCGCCGTCGAGCGGTCGACGCTCATGCCGCAAACAGGGTCGGTGGCCGTCATGTATTTTTCCGGCTCGGCCTGGAATTTCGTGCGGCAACCTTCACTGCAGAAATGATAGAGGCGGCCGCCATGCTCCGATGTCGGCTTGCCGGCGTCCGGATCCACGGTCATGCCGCAGACCGGATCGCGCAGAACGGCCGTATCGGCACCCTTCGAAGCGCAACAGCTTCCGTGTGCGCCATGCGAATGGTGGTCGCCGCGATGGTCATGGTCTGAATGCGTCATTCCAGGAATGCCTCTATCCTCTGCCTGTTTGCGGAGGTAGTGCTTCCAGTAACTGGAAGGTCAAGGGCTGTTTTGATTTTTCGTGTTTCCAGATCCAACCCAGGCTGTTCGCCCCGAAAAAAGCCCACATTCCGTAGCGCAGCCTGCTAATATAATGCCGATCCCTCCAACGCGATGCCGATCCCGTTAAGACATGAAGTGTCTGGTCATCAATCTTGATCGGTCTCCTGACCGCCTTGCCCATATTGCGGCGGAGTTTGCCCGCGTCGGCATCGCCTTCGAGCGAATCGTCGCGATCGACGCGCGTGACCATCCCGACCTGATGCTGCAGCCGCAGCATGCGATGTATTCCATCCGGCGCCTGTCCCACAGCGAGATCGCCTGCATGCACAGCCATCGCGCCTGCTGGGCCATCATCGCGCAGGACAACGCCCCTTATGGCGCCGTCTTCGAGGACGACATCGTGTTTTCCGCGAAAGCCGGGGCCGTGCTTGCCGATGTGAACTGGATTCCGGCCGATGCCGATGTCGTCAAGCTCGAGACATTCTTCATTAAGACCATGACACAGAGGAAAAGAACCGCCGTCGGTCACGGCTTTTCCTTGGTCAGGCTCCGCAGGAACCACGTCGGAACCGCCGGCTACATCCTGTCGAGGCAAATGGCGCGCGACCTCCTCGATGCTACCGCACAGGCCAGCGCGGCGGCCGATGATCTCGTCTTCAATCCGGCGTTCCCCACGTCGGGCGAAAAGACGATCTACCAGCTTGTCCCCGCGCTTTGCGCACAGGATCAGTTCGTCGGCCACAGACTGCCAAGCCTGCTTGTCGAGGAACGCGACGCGGCATGGGACGCAAGCGGGCTAACCATCAAACGCAGAAGGCCGGTCACCGAGAAAATATGGACGGAGACCAGACGCGTCGTCGAATGGATCATTGATTACTGCCGAATGCGGCGATACACGGTCGTCCCCTTCGATCCGCCCGAAGCAGACCGATAGACTTGTTTCCAGGCTCAGGCAGCTTGATGCCAGGTGCCGTTAAAACGCATATAGACATCCATGAAAAAAAGTATTAGCAGACACCGCTGTCGGAAATTGCTTAACCTCATCGAGGAAAATCTTTAGCCTCACTTCGAATTCTGCCTTTCTGCCTGCAAGATCGAATAGAAAATTTCTCCTGCTTCCCTCTGTATGTAATTCTTGGAAGATGGGCCGACTTTAAATCCTGGCTTTCATCTGCGACATGAAATCCACTCAAAAAAAATCAACAACAATACCATCACCTGTGCTAGACTGCTCCTGCGGTGCTTTACGACTCATGCCGGCTCCGTGAAGGCAAAGATTTCGTAAGAAACAGTTCTTAGAAAAAATGAAGCGCCTGGTCATCAATCTCGATCGGTCTCCCGAGCGGCTTGCCCACATGACAGGGGAGTTTGCCCGCATCAACATCGGGTTCGAGCGGGTCGCGGGCATCGATGCAAAGCAGCATCCCGAGCTGGCGCTGCAGCCACAGCACGCGATACACGCCATCCGGCCGCTTGCCGGCAGCGAGATCGCCTGCCTGCACAGCCATCGTGCCTGCTGGACGATCATTGCCCAAGACGATGCCCCGTACGGCGCCGTGTTCGAAGACGATATGGTCTTCTCCTGCAAGGCGGGGGCCTTGCTGGGCGATATCAGTTGGGTGCCGGCAGACGCGGATGTCGTGAAGCTCGAGACGTTCTTCTCCAGAACCGTGGTCCAGAGGAGAAGGATCGCCGCCGGCAACGGTTTTTCCGTGGCCCGGCTCCGCAAGGGCCATCCGGGGGCCGGGGGTTATCTCCTCTCGCGGCAAACGGCACGCGACTTTCTGGAGGCGACGGCGCAGATCAACATAGCTGTCGATGATCTCATCTTCGACCCCATCATGTCAGCCGGCAAGACGGTCTACCAACTTGTTCCCGCCTTGTGCGCACAGGACCAGTTCGTTGCCGACAGGCTGCCAAGCCTGCTTGATCAGGAACGGGATGCCGCGCGAACCGCGAGCGGGCTTATGACAAGGCGCAGGAAGCCGACAGCGGTGAGAATCACGAGAGAGGCCGGACGAACCATACGGTGGATCGCCGACTTCTGCAGATTCCGGCGACACATTGTCATACCCCTCGATCCGATCGAGGCAGCGAACTAGCGGTTCATCGCTTCACGGAAGCCGAGTGCTTCCCCGAGAGAACCGTTTCACACTTTCCTGGACTTGCTTCAGCCCTCGCGCCGGCCCCATACCCAGCGCCGCGAAAACGCGCTATAGACGCCGCCCAAAAGGCAAGGCCGACCGGTACCTATGGCGAAAATCTCCCTGAAGCTCGATGAACTGATCGATGGCGAAGCCTTGCGCCGCGAGATGACCGCGCTGACGGACGCCACGGCCGGCGACGGTTCCGGGCAGGCCGCCCGCGCCGGTGTGCTCCAGCTTCTCAAGGCCCGCCTCGCCGAAGGCCGAAAGATCGCCGAGGCCATGCTGAGGCAAGATGGCGGCGGCAACGCCTGCGCCGAGCGGCTGTCGCATCTGATGGATGAGCTGATCCGGGCGCTCTACGATTTCGCGGCGACACATGTCTACCGGGTGAAGAACCGCTCCGTGGCCGAACGCATGGCCGTTGTCGCCGTCGGCGGCTATGGCCGCGGCACGCTGGCGCCGGGATCCGACATCGACCTCCTGTTCCTGCTGCCCTACAAGCAGACGCCGTGGGGCGAACAGACCGTCGAATACATGCTCTACATGCTGTGGGACCTGGGCTTGAAGGTCGGCCACGCCACCCGCAACATCGACGAGTGCCTCAGGCTGTCGCGCACCGACATCACCATCCGCACCTCGATCCTGGAAGCGCGCTTCCTGTGGGGCGAACACAAGCTCTATGACGAGCTGATGCTGCGCTTCGACCACGAGGTGGTGCGAACGACCGGCCCGGAATATGTGCAGGCCAAGCTCGCCGAACGCGACGAGCGCCACGCCAAGGCCGGCGAAAGCCGCTACCTGGTCGAGCCCAATGTGAAGGACGGCAAGGGCGGCCTGCGCGACCTGCAGACGCTGTTCTGGATCGGCAAGTATTTCTACCGGGTGCGCACCGGCGAGGAACTGGTCGAGAAGGGTGTTTTCACCGATGCCGAGTACCGGGAGTTCCAGAAGGCCGAGGACTTTCTGTGGGCGGTGCGCTGCCATATGCATTTCCTCACCGGCAAGGCCGAGGAGCGGTTGCATTTCGACATCCAGCGCGAGATCGCCGAGCGGCTGGGCTACACCACCCATCCCGGCCTGTCGGCGGTCGAACGCTTCATGAAGCACTACTTCCTGGTGGCCAAGGATGTCGGTGACCTGACCCGCATCTTCTGCGCCGCGCTGGAGGAGGAGCAGGCCAAGCATGTGCCGGGGTTCAATCGCATCTTCCTGACCTTCCAGCGCCGCAAGCGCAAACTCGCCGGCACATCGGACTTCATCGTCGACAACCACCGCATCAACATCGCCGACGATCAGGTGTTCGAACGCGATCCGGTCAATCTGCTGAGACTGTTCTGGTTCGCCGACAAGCACGGGCTGGAGTTCCACCCCGATGCGCTGAAGCTGCTCACCCGCTCGCTCGGTTTGGTCAACAAGTCGCTGCGGCGCGACGAGGAAGCCAACCGGCTGTTCCTCGACATACTGACCTCGGACCGCAACGCCGAACTCAACCTGCGGCGCATGAACGAGGCCGGGCTGCTGGGCCGGCTGATCCCGGATTTCGGCAAGATCGTCGCCATGATGCAGTTCTCGATGTACCACCACTACACGGTGGATGAGCACCTGATCCGCTGCATCGGCGTGCTGGCCGAGATCGAGCGCGGCGACGGCGAGAAGATCCATCCGCTGTCGCATTCGCTGATGCCGGGCCTGAAGAAGAGCCGCGAGGCGCTCTATGTCGCCGTGCTGCTGCACGACATCGCCAAGGGCAGGCCGGAAGATCATTCCGAGGCCGGCGCCCGCATAGCGCGGCGCATCTGTCCGCATATGGGGCTGTCGGCGGCGGATACGGAAACGGTCGCCTGGCTGGTCGAAAACCACCTCGTGATGTCGATGACGGCGCAGACGCGCGATCTCAACGATCGCAAGACCATCGAGGATTTTGCCTCGATCGTGCAATCGGTCGAGCGGCTGAAACTGCTTTTGATCCTCACTGTCTGCGACATCAGGGGCGTCGGCCCAGGGGTGTGGAACGGCTGGAAGGGCCAATTGCTGCGCACGCTCTACTACGAGACCGAACTGCTCCTGACCGGCGGCTTTTCGGAAGTGTCGCGGGCACAGCGCACCGCGGCGGCGCGCGAACGCTTGGCCGAGGCGCTCGCCGACTGGCCCGACAAGGCCCGCAAGCGCTATGTCGGGCTGCATTATGAAAACTACCTGCTGGCCGTGGATCTGCCGGACCAGCTTCGCCACGCCGAATTCATCCGCGAGGCGGACGCTGCCGGCAACAGGCTCGCCACCATGGTCAAGACCCACCAGTTCGAGGCGGTGACCGAAATCACCGTGCTGGCGCAGGACCATCCCCGTCTGCTCTCGGTCATTGCCGGGGCGTGCGCCGGTGCCGGCGGCAACATTGTCGACGCCCAGATCTTCACCACCTCGGACGGCCGCGCCCTGGACACGATCCTGATCTCGCGGGAATTCGACCGCGACGAGGATGAGCGCCGGCGCGCCGAGCGCGTCGGACGGCTGATCGAGGACGTGCTGTCAGGCAAGAGCTGGCTGCCGGAGATGATCGAGAAGCGCACCAAGCCAAGGCGCGGGTCCAAGGTGTTCAAGATCCCGCCGCGCGCCGAGATCCGCAACACGCTGTCGAACCGCTTTTCCGTCATAGAGGTCGAGGGGCTCGACCGCCCTGGCCTGCTGTCGGAGATCACCGGCACGCTGTCCGACCTGTCGCTCGATATCGCATCGGCGCACATCACAACCTTCGGCGAGAAGGTCATCGACACCTTCTATGTCACCGACCTTACCGGCCAGAAGATCGACAGCCCGGCCCGCATCGCCACCATCCGCAACCGGCTGATGGCGACGCTCGAAGGCATCACGCCCGAACGCGGCGGCAAGGCCAAGGCGGCCGCCGAGTGACTGCCATCCCCACCTTGTCCCAATCCCTGGAGCTGTTCACCGTTTCACGGAAACGGCGAACAGCTCTAACTCTTTGTTTTAACACAGTTCCCAAGGGCAATGCGCTATGCGCTTTGCCCGGGAAAACCGCTCACAGTTTTCCTGGAATTGCTCCAAGGCAGTCTTCAAACGCATGAGCCTCGTCAAGAAATTCGCTACCGTCGCTTCCGGCACGCTGATGAGCCGCGCGCTGGGTTTTGGCCGCGAGATGCTGATGGCGGCGGCACTCGGCACCGGACCGGTCGCCGACGCCTTCAACGCCGCTTTCCAGTTTCCCAACACCTTTCGCAGGCTGTTCGCGGAAGGCGCCTTCAACGCCGCCTTCGTGCCGCTGTTCGCCAAGGAGATCGAGACGCATGGCACCGACGGCGCCAAGCGTTTTTCCGAGGAAGTGTTCGGCGTCCTGTTCTCGGCGCTGCTAGTGCTGACCATCGCCATGGAGCTGGCGATGCCACTGATCGTGCGCTATCTAGTGGCGCCCGGCTTCGCCGACACGCCGGGCAAGTTCGAGACGACCGTCCGGCTCGCGACGATCATGTTCCCCTACCTGATCTGCATGTCGCTCGCGGCCATGATGGCGGGCATGCTGAATTCCCTGCGCCGCTATTTCGCCGCGGCGATCGCGCCCGCTTTCCTCAACATCATCCTGATCAGCGTGCTTGGCTACGCCTGGTATCATGGGCTGGACGCACATGCTGTCGGGTTCAGCCTGTCTTGGGGCGTTCTGGCGGCGGGCATCGTGCAACTCGCCATTGTCTGGGTGGCGGTGCGCAACGCCGGCATCTCGATCGGCTTCCGCCGGCCGAAGATGACGCCGAACGTAAAACGCCTCCTTATCCTGGCGCTGCCGGCGGCGATCACCGGCGGCATCACGCAGATCAACCAGTTGATTGGCACCGCGATCGCCTCGGCGCAGGACAGTGCCGTCTCCTCGCTCGCCTATGCCGACCGCGTCTATCAGTTGCCGCTCGGTGTCGTCGGGGTCGCGGTGGCAATCGTGCTTCTGCCGGAACTGTCGCGGGCGCTGAAGTCAGGCAATCTCATCGAGGCCGCCAACCTGCAGAACCGTTCCGTCGAGTTCACCTTGTTCATGACCTTGCCGGCGGCCGCCGCACTCTGGGTGATGTCGGAGCCGATCGTGCGGCTGGTCTATGAACGCGGCGCCTTTGCCGCCAACCATTCGACGCCGACAGTGGCGGCGATCCTGGCGATCTTCGGCCTGGGCCTGCCGGCCTTCGTGCTGATCAAGGCCTTCACCCCGGGCTATTTCGCCCGCGAGGACACGCGCACGCCGATGATCTTCGCCGCGATCTCGGTGGCGGTGAACGTCACCACCGCGCTGACGCTGTTCCCCAGAATGGGCGCACCCGGCATTGCTGTCGCCTCGGCCGTGGCCGGCTGGGTCAACGCGCTGATGCTGCTTGCCGTGCTGATCCGGCGCGGCCACTGGGGCCGCGACGTGGCGCTCCTGAAGCGCATTCCCCGGCTGGTTCTGTCGGCGGCGGTGATGGCGGTGGCGCTGTATTTCGCCGAGCATTGGCTGGCCGTCAGGCTCGGCCCCGGTTCGCCGCTGGTCGTCAAGGCGACGACGGTGCTGACGCTGGTGGCCGGCGGAGCGCTGCTCTACTTCGTCACCGCCTTTGCCACCGGTGGCGCCGATTTCGGCATGATCCGGCGCAATGTCAAACGCAAGGGACCAGCGGCGCCTAAGGAACAGTCTCCAGATCAGTAAGCCTAACGGTGGCGGCGTCGCCGACAAGCATCAGTCTTCGCCAGACAATTCGTCGTAGACCTGGCGCGGCAGTGGCGGCGTCTTTCTCCCCGTCACTATACGGGGAGAAATGTCCGGCAGGACAATGAGGGGCGGCGCGCACCTGTCAGACTGGAAAACAGGCGCAACAAGCGCGACGCCCGCATTGAACAAACAATTCAGCCTGAAGCAATGGCGCTGCGGGCTCTCCTGCCTCTTGATCCTCCCCACACTCTCGTTCATAAGCGCGCCGTCGAAAAGACTTTCGCCGCGCGCGAAACGGCCCTCCACAAGCCCTGAGGAACCCCATGTCCGCCTTCAAGCCCCTCGTCTTCTCCGGCGTCCAGCCGACCGGCAATCTGCATCTCGGCAACTATCTCGGCGCCATCAAGAAATTCGTCGCCCTGCAGGACACGTCCGACTGCATCTATTGCGTCGTCGACCTGCATTCGCTGACGGCACAGCTCGTCCATGACGACCTCGCCGACCAGACGCGCTCGATCACCGCCGCCTTCCTTGCGTCCGGCATCGACCCCAAGAAGCACATCGTCTTCAATCAGTCGCGAGTGATGCAGCATGCGGAGCTTGCCTGGATCTTCAATTGCGTCGCGCGCATCGGTTGGATGAACAAGATGACGCAGTTCAAGGACAAGGCCGGCAAGGACCGCGAGAATGCCTCGCTGGGCCTGCTTGCCTATCCCTCGCTGATGGCTGCCGACATCCTGCTCTACCGCGCCACGCATGTGCCGGTGGGGGAGGACCAGAAGCAGCATCTGGAACTGACCCGCGACATCGCCCAGAAATTCAACAATGACTTTTCGAGCCGCATTGCCAGCCTTGGCGTCGGCGTCGAGATGCAGGTTGGCGAGGAGACGGTGAACGGCTTCTTCCCGATCACCGAGCCGGTCATCGGCGGCCCGGCGGCACGCATCATGAGCCTGCGCGATGGATCGAAGAAGATGTCGAAGTCGGATCCGTCGGACCTGTCGCGCATCAACCTGACGGACGATGCCGACACCATCTCGAAGAAGATCCGCAAGGCCAAGACCGATCCGGAAGCCTTGCCGAGCGAGGTCGACGGGCTGGAAAGCCGGCCGGAAGCGGAAAACCTGGTCGGCATCTATGCGGGCCTGGCCGAGATTTCGAAAGCCGACGTGCTCAAGGAATTCGGCGGCCAGCAGTTTTCGGTGTTCAAGCCGGCGCTGGCCGACCTCGCGGTGGAGAAGCTGGCGCCGATCGCCGGCGAAATGCGCCGCATCCAGGGCGACCGCGCCTATGTCGACGCGGTGCTCAGGGATGGCGGCGAACGCGCCGGCGTGCTGGCCGAAACGACCATGAAGACGGTGCGCGACATTATAGGCCTGCTGCAGGGCTGATCCCGGCGTCGGTGCACTGCATCGACACTGGCACAAGGCCGGCCGCTTGCGGCCGGCCGAAGCGGGTGGCAGATTGCGGCCGGCCGAAGCGGGTGGCAGATTGCGACCGAAAACACACTCGTGTCTCTGATTTTGAAATTCGCCAGAGTTGTAATGCGAATTTCAAAATCAGGGACACGAGCAAACTATTGATTTCTAGTGTCGTTTTTGATTTCGAAGTTCGCTCGGGGCGAGATATCGAAAGCAGGCGAACTTCGAAATCACGACACCAGGTAGATAGACATGGTCTCCAAACGCCTTAGCCGCGAAGCCGGTCATCGCAGGAAATTCCTGACGATCATCGACGACACGCCCGAGTGCGAGCGTGCCGTCGCCTATGCCTCGAAGCGGGCGCTGAGCACCAGCGGGACGCTGGTGCTGCTCTATGTCATCGTGCCGGACGATTTCCAGCACTGGCTGGGCGTCGAGAAGATCATGCGCGAGGAGGCGACCGCAACGGCGCGCGCGGCTCTCGACGGCTATGCCAACAAGGTGCGCCAGAAGCTCGGCATCGAGCCGGAAATGGTGGTGCGCGAAGGCAAGCCGACGGAAGAGATCCACAGGCTGATCGAGGAAGACCAGGATATCGCCATCCTGGTGCTGGCGGCAGGCGCCGGCAAGGAAGGGCCGGGACCACTGGTCGGTGCCGTTGCCGGCAAGGGTGCGGCCTTCCCTATTCCGGTCACGGTTGTGCCGCAAAACCTTTCGGACGAGGAGATCGACAGCCTCGCTTGAGATGTATTGATATTCAGGTGATGCCGGCCTGCGAATGACAGCTTCCTGCGCTTCCGGTGCTCACGTACTTCAAGTACGCTCCGCTCCGGTTCTCGGAAACCACCATTCTCGACTCGGCCTGACCTGAATCTCAACACATCTCCCGTGAGTGCACGGTGAGCAAAAACATTCCGCCAGCCAGCCGTTCGGGCGACGCGTTTCGCTTGAATGTCCAGCCAATAGAGCCTATTTAGAACTATTCCAAACTAGTTGCCCGAAATGGGCACGGAGACGGCCATGTTCATCCAGACCGAATCGACGCCCAATCCGGCGACGCTGAAATTCCTGCCCGGCAAGGAAGTGCTCCTGGAGGGTACCGCCGATTTCCGCGACGCCGATAGCGCGGCCACGGCCTCGCCGCTGGCCGGCCGGCTGTTCGAAATTCCCGGCGTCACCGGCGTCTTCTTCGGCTATGACTTCATCACCGTGACCAAGGATGGCCCCGACTGGCAGCATCTGAAGCCGGCGATCCTCGGCGCCATCATGGAGCATTTCATGTCCGGTGCGCCGGTCATGGCCAAGACCGGCCCGGCCGCCGAGACCAGCCAGACCGGCGAATTCTATGACAAGGCGGACGAGGAACTCGTCATCACCATCAAGGAACTGCTCGACACACGGGTGCGTCCGGCAGTGGCCCAGGACGGTGGCGACATTACCTTCCGCGGCTTCGAGAACGGCACGGTGTTCCTGCACATGAAGGGCGCCTGCGCCGGTTGCCCATCATCGACGGCGACGCTGAAGCACGGCATCCAGAATCTGCTTCGCCATTTTGTGCCCGAAGTGCAGCAGGTCGAGCAGGTCGCCTGATACTTTCCGCGCGCCGCCGTTTCGGCCTGCGGGCGCGACCTCAAAACATCCTGTTCGTGAATAACAAAAAACCGGGCCGAATTGCCCGGTTTTCTGTTTGGGACGTCCGTTGTTGCCTAGACGGTCCGCGCACGAAAGATTTGACCCTGATCCTGAGATCAGGATGCTTACATCACGATGACCTTGGCGCCGACCGAGGCGCGGTCATAGAGATCGATAATGTCCTGGTTCATCAGCCGGATACAGCCAGACGACATCGCCTTGCCGATCGAATTCCATTCCGGGCTGCCGTGCAGGCGGTAACCCATGTCGCCGCCCTTGTTGAAGAGATACATCGCGCGCGCGCCGAGCGGGTTCTTGAGGCCCGGCTCCATGCCGTTGGCGAACTTCTCCAGTTCGGGCTGGCGCTTGATCATTTCACGGGGCGGCGTCCAGGTCGGCCATTCGCGCTTCAGCGCGATATGAGCAGTGCCATGCCACTCGAAGCCCTCGCGGCCAACGCCGATGCCGTAGCGGATCGCGCGGCCATCACCCTCGACGAAATAGAGGAACTTGTTCTGCGTATCGACGATGATGGTGCCCGGCTTTTCCTTGGTGTCGTAATTCACTTCCTGCCGGTGATACTGCCTCGGCACTTTTTCGATCGGGATGCGCGGCAGCTGGTAACCAGCGTCGGTCACCGCGCCGTAGTCGTTTGAGAAAATCTGCCCGCCGATGGTGCTGCAACCGGCGATAGCAGTGGACAGCGCCAATGCGGCAATTATTGCGAGCGACTTCATGCGCATGTGATGATCCGGTGCCCTGCCCAAACGCCAGCGGCACGAGTCGGCCGCTTTCTCTCCATCATTCATGCTGGCATTTGCTTTGCTTGCCAAGCACACGATGCCTATATCCGTGGCCTTACGTGCTGGTAAGCGTATCAGTATGGCATTTCGGCAACAGCCTTCACCAGATTGTGAAGTAAATTCAATGGGCCTGAACCGCGCGGGCCACAGGATCGAGGATCTCCGCCATGAATGTCGGCGACGCCGCCCACCGTTCAGGACTGCCAGCCAAGACCATCCGCTACTATGAGGAGATCGGCCTGATCGCGCCCGCGCGTGCCGCCAACGGCTACCGTGATTATTCCGGCGACGACGTCCACCGGTTGGCCTTCCTGCGCCGCGCGCGCAACCTCGGCTTTTCCATCGACGATTGCCGTCAGTTGATGGCACTCTACCGGGATCGCGGCCGCGCTAGCGCCGACGTGCGCGAGATCGCCGCCGCCCATGTCACGGCAATCGAGGAGAAGGTGCGCGAACTGCAATCCATGCGCTCGACGCTGCAGAAGCTGATCCATGCCTGCCACGGCGACGACAGGCCGGACTGCCCGATCCTGGATGACATGGCGGGGACGGCGGCGGGAGCCGACCAGGCGTTCGGCTGACTGGAACATCTCCGCCGTCCTGCCGCAGGCCATGCCCTCGCACTCAAGCCTAAAGTGCAGACCCTTTCGATCTCGCTCGTCTATCGTTTCAATGCCGACGAGGCGAGAGGCAGCGCCTTGCACGGCGGCAGCGATGTTTCCGCGAAACCATAGCAGGCAGGGGATTTCTGGCCGGCCGAGGGAGGCGCTTTCCATCGGCCGCCGCGTTGAATGCCATCATACGCAATCTGCTCGCACGGTTCGGTCGACCAGGGACTTCAGTCTTATTTGCGCAGTTGCTAATATATATGTAGGTTAGTCCTCGCGGGGATAATCATACCCAACGCCCAAACCCGCAATGGCCGGCGCAGCCCCCCCTATAGACCCAAAGCCAAACTGCGCCGGCCATTCCGCCAGCCACTTTCCCTAACGTCAGGCCTTATATGCTGAATAACTAAAGTAATGGAACGTCCAATGGACATTGACGGAACCAAAACGGTAACGTCAGACCTTTGCTTTTCTGGCGCAAGACTTTAGTCCTGCCGTCCTATGGTTAGGATCGGAAGTTGATCGAGGCGAGATAGGGCCGTCTCGCAACAGGTCAATACCAGACTGCACTTGACCGGATTATGGCGTGATCGCGGAAGGCCGCTCACGGTCCAACGGGTCTGTCAAATATGCAATCGTTCGGCACAAGGGGATATGCGGTTGACAAACCAAGCTTGCGAACTCGGCGAATGCCTTAATCCTCGGCCAGTTCCAACCGAACTCGCTGCCATTCTTCCCAACAATTTTCTGGATCAATATCGAGATAGCCTCGCGACTCGTCCACCCGCCTGGCGTCTTCCTGAGTGAGCGCAATGGCCGGACAGCTATCACGGATTTGGATGACCTCATCCTCTGTCAAAGGGGTTCCCTTTGCTCTCTCGCGATTGAGCAAGGTCGCTACAAGACTGGGGATGGGATAAATAATGAGGTTTCCGTTCTCGCTCATCGTTGCCCCTGACTGTCCGTCCCTTTGCGGACGCTTCCGGCCACCAGTTCCTTTGCCTGAGAAACGCGCATGTTTCCAGGTAAGCCTTTGTGATCGGGCGAATAGCGCGATTCTGACAATCCTAATCGCCCGACACAAACGGGTTCAAACCGTGAACAGAATCTGGCATGGTGCTTGTCATGCCAATCATCTCTCCCATCGCAATCAACCCTCTCATCGACGGTCGCCAGTCGGAACGCGCCATGCTGGTGCGCCGTGGCGTGCAGCGGCTGCTCATGGAAATGGGCGCGCATGTGCTGCCTGAACTGTCGCTGGCCACCGGCCGCCGCGCCGACCTCGTGGCACTGACCCGTCAGGGCGATATCTGGATCATCGAGATCAAATCCTCGATCGAGGATTTCAGGGTCGATCGCAAATGGCCGGACTACCGGCTGCATTCCGACCGCTTCTTCTTCGCCACCCATCCCGGCGTGCCGGCCGAGATATTTCCGGACGAGTGCGGCTTCATCCTGTCCGACGGCTACGGCGCCGAAATCATGCGCGATGCGCCGGAGCACCGCATGGCGGCGGCGACGCGCAAGGCGCTGATGCTGCGGATTGCGCGCGCCGGTGCCTCGCGGCTGCTGGCGGCGGAACTGGCCGGCGTCTCGGTGCCGACTCTGGAAGGGGAAAGCGAGTAGTTCGCGGGCCTTCACGGCATCCGCCGCTACTCTTCACCGCCCTCCGCTCCAGCAGCAGGCGCCATCAGCAGCACGGCGGCGCCGAGGATGGCGGCGATGAAGGAGCCGGCGAGAATGCCGACCTTGACCGCGTCCTGCAGGGCCACGTCGCCGGCGAAGGCAAGCAGGCCGATGAACAGGCTCATGGTGAAGCCGATACCGCAGAGCAGCGAGATGCCGAGCATGTGTGACCAGCCGGCATGGGCCGGCAGGTCGGCCAGGCCGAGCCTTATGGCAAGCGCGGACGAGCCGAGCACACCGACGAGCTTGCCGACCACCAGGCCGGCGGCGACACCCAGCGTCAACGGCTCGATCAGCGCGCCAAGGCTAAGGACGGCGAGCGAAACGCCGGCATTGGCAAAACCGAAAATGGGGATGATGACGAAGGGCACGATCCTGTGCAGGCCATGCTCCAGCCGGTGCAGCGGCGAATGGTCGAGGTCGTGGCCGATCCCGGCGGAGCGTTCGAGCGGGATGGTCAGCGCCAAGGCGACGCCGGCAAGCGTGGCGTGGATACCCGATTTCAGCACCAGCACCCACAGGATGGCGCCGAGCACGAGATAGGGCACCAGCGTCATCACCCGCATGCGGTTGAGCACGACGAGCACGGCAATGACGGCGAAGGCGGCGCCGAGATAGGCCAGCGACAGGCCGCTGGTGTAGAAGATGGCGATGATGATGACGGCGCCGAGGTCGTCGATGATGGCGAGCGCGGTGAGAAAAACCTTCAGCGAGGCCGGCACGCGGCTGCCGAGCAGCGACAGCACGCCGAGCGCGAAGGCGATGTCGGTGGCGGTCGGGATCGCCCAACCGGGCAGTGCGGCTGAATTGTTGCGGTTGATGGCGACATAGACCAGTGCCGGAACCAGCATGCCGCCCGCCGCCGCGATGCCAGGCAGGACGCGGCGCGGCCATGTCGAAAGCTGGCCGTCCAGCATCTCGCGCTTGATCTCCAGCCCGACGAGCAGGAAGAACACCGCCATCAGCCCGTCATTGATCCAGTGCGACACGCTGAGCGGGCCGAGATAGGCGTGGAGCACGGAGAAATAGGTTCCCGACAGCGGCGAGTTGGCGACGATCAGGGCAAGGGCCGCCGCCACCATCAGGATGATGCCGCCGGCCGCTTCGCTATCGAGAAATTCGCGGAAGACGGAAACCGGCCGCTGCTTCAAATCCTGCATGTCGCCTCCGCCTGGTCACCCGGCCTGCCGCTCAGCGCGGTGCGCGCTTGGCCAGTATCCGCTGCAGCGTGCGGCGATGCATGTTGAGCCGGCGCGCGGTTTCGGAAACGTTGCGCTCGCACATTTCGTAGACGCGCTGGATGTGCTCCCAGCGAACGCGGTCGGCCGACATCGGGTTTTCCGGGGGCGCGGCGCGCTCGCCCGAGGTGCGGGTGAGCGCGGCAAAGATGTCGTCGGCGTCGGCGGGCTTCGACAGATAGTCGACGGCACCGAGCTTCACGGCGGTCACCGCGGTGGCGATGTTGCCGTAGCCGGTCAGGATGATGGTGCGGGAGTCCTCGCGCTTCTCGCGGATGGCGGCGACCACGTCGAGGCCGTTGCCGTCGCCGAGCCGCATATCGACCACGGCGTAAGCCGGCGGATTGGCGCGGGCCTTGCCCACGGCCTCCTCGACGCTCTCGGCGGTCTCGACCACGAAGCCCCTGGTTTCCATGGCGCGGGCCAGACGGGTGAGGAACGGCTTGTCGTCATCGACGATCAAAAGCGAGGTGTCTTCGCCTTCAACCATTGCGCCACTATTTTCATCGCCTGTCATCGTCTTGAAAATTCCTGCTGCCTTAATTTTACGCAGATATAGTTTTGCGCCGCTATTGTCCAATTTATGCAGTGTCAAACATGGTGGCAGGGGCCGTTTCCGGGTTCAGGAAGACTGTTCTCGGCCACGAAATCTGCACCACGGCGCCCTCGCCCAGGCCGCTTGAATTGCGGAAATCCAGCGCGGCACCCGAGCGCTCGAGCAGTGTCTTGGCGATGAACAGGCCAAGCCCAAGGCCTCCGCCGGCCTCGGTGCCCTGACGTGTCGACATATAGGGCTCGCCGATGCGATCGATGATCTCGGGGGGAAAACCAGGCCCGTCGTCGATGATCGAAAAGGTGACGGTCGCCTCGTCCCAGCTCCAGCGCACGGTGACGCTCTTGCGGGCGAAATCGACGGCGTTCTCGACCAGATTGCCGAGGCCATAGATGACGCCCGGATTGCGGCGCCCGACCGGCTCGGGCCCGGTGCGCTCGCCCGGGCGAAGCTTGATCGAGATGCCGAAGTCGCGATGCGGCGCGGTGACCTCCTCGACCAGCGAGGTCAGCGGCAAGCGGGAAAGATGCGCCTCGCCCTCGGACGACAGGCTGGTCAGGCGCTTGAGAATTTCGCGGCAGCGCTCGCTCTGCGAGCGCAGCAGCTTCACGTCTTCCCCGTATTTCGGGTCGCTGCCGAGCGCCTTTTCCATCTCCTTGGCGACAAGCGTGATGGTGGCGAGCGGCGTGCCAAGCTCATGCGCGGCGGCGGCCGCCAGGCCGTCGAGCGCCGAAAGGTGCTGCTCGCGCTGCAGCACCAGTTCGGTGGCGGCAAGCGCATTGGCCAGAAGCCGGGCTTCGGCGGCCACCCGGAAGGCGTACATGGCCGTGAAGGCGATCGAGGACAGCACCGCCATCCACATGCCGGCGACATAGATGAAGGGCATCACCAGCGGCGCGCCTTCATACCAGGGCAGCGGCAGATGGATGAAAACCAGCAAGGTCGCCGCTATCATCACCAGCCCGCCGAGAATGGCGGTCAGGCGCAAGGGCAGCGACGTCGCCGAGATAACGACGGGCACGGTCATCAGCAGCGAGAACGGATTGGTCAGGCCGCCGGTCATGTAGAGCAGGCCGGCAAGCTGCAGGCTGTCGAAGATCAGGATGCCGAAAGCGGCGAACGGGGTGAGCCGGTGCGCGGCCGGAAAGCGGAACGCCAGGAACAGGTTCATCCAGGCAGAACAGGCGATCAGCGCGAAGCACAGGCTGACCGGCAGCGGGAATTTCAGGCCATAGGCGACGACGAGCACCGCCACGCTCTGGCCGACAATGGCAAGCCAGCGCAGCCGGATCAGCGTGTTGAGACGCAGCCTCTGACTTTGCTGGAAATCGGGCGCACGCAAAACATTGATCATGGCCATGGATTACAGCCGCAGGAGGACAAGCGCTAGGTCCCGCGCGGTTTTGCGCGAGCGGTGGCCGTGGCGAGCAGTGGATTCTCCGGCCAGACATGCTTGGGATAGCGCCCGCGCATGTCGGCGCGCACGTCGGCCCAGGAGCCGCGCCAGAAGCCGGGCAGGTCGCGTGTCGTCTGGATCGGCCGGTGCGCCGGCGACAACAGTTCGAGCGTCAGCGGCACCGTGCCGTTGGCGATCGAGGGATGGCGGTCGAGGCCGAACAGCTCCTGCACACGAACCGCTAGCACCGGCCATTCGCCGTCATAACGGATCGGCACATGGCTCCCCGACGGCGCGTCGAAATGCGTTGGCGCCAGCGCATCGACCTTGCGCTGCAGGTCGTGCGGCACGAGCGAAGCCAGGCCGGCCGAGACAACACCGGAATTGATGGCGGCCAGGGATGCGGCACCTGACAAGAAGGGCAGCAGCCAGTCGTCGAGGCGCTCGATCAGCGCTTCATCCGACATATCGGGCCAGGGCGACCCAAGGCCACGGTGCAGCCAGGACAGTCGCTGGCGCAGCGTCTCGGCCTCCTTGCTCCAGCTCAGCAGCGACAGCCCGTGCTCGCGCAAGGCGTCAAGAATGGCGCGGTCAGCCTCGGTGCCTGAGGGAGCGGGCAGCATGCGCTCCGCGAGCGTGATGGCGCCGAGGCGAACAGTCTCGCGCACCCGCACGGCGCGCCGGTCGCGATCGAAGCTCGTTTGCCGGCGCGTTTCGATCCGGTCGGCCAGCGTGGCGCGGATGTCGTCCTCGCCGATTGCGGCCGCCGCGGCGATGCGCGCGTTCTGCGCCTTGCCCTGCAGGTCGGCGACAACCAGGAACGGCTCGCCCGCCAGCGGGTCGGCGGCATCGAGCATGGCGCCGGAGCCATTGGCCAGCACGAAGCGGCCGCGCTCGCCGCGCGCCTTGGCGACGCGGTCCGGCCAGGCGTGGATGAGCAAGGGACCAGCAGGAACAGCCGCGCTATCCTTCTGGCCGCTCGCCTGTCTTGCCAACCGCTCCGCTAGCTGCCGCGCGGCGACGGCGCGCGGCGATCTTTCCGCGCGAAAGCGCATCAGCCGCCGTTCGAGGTCGGCGCCGTCGCCACCAAGGCCGCGTTCGGTCAGCAGTACGGCCACCATAGCCGCTTCGCCGGCATGGCCGCTCTTCGCCGCCTCGGCGACCATATGCGCCAGCCGCACCGGCAGAGCGAGCTTGCGCATGGCCATGCCCGCTTCCGTCAGGCGGCCTGCCTCATCGATGGCGTCCAGCGCGCGCAGCAGCACCCTCGCCTCGTTGAGCGCCAGCGCCGGCGGCGGATCGAGGAAGGCGAGCGCCGTCGGATCGGCGACACCGAAGGCGGCGCAGTCGAGCAGCAGGCCCGACAGGTCCGCCTCGAGGATTTCCGGCGGCGTGAAGGCGGGAAGCGCCGCCGTCTGTTCGGCGCGCCACAGCCGGATGGCGACGCCGGCTTGCGTGCGCCCGGCGCGGCCGGCGCGCTGATCCGCGGAAGCCTTGCTGACGCGCACGGTTTCCAAGCGCGTCAGTCCGCTCGCCGGCTCGTAGCGCGGCAGCCTCGACAGGCCGGAATCGATGACGACGCGCACGCCGTCGATGGTGATCGAGGTTTCGGCGATGGAAGTTGCCAGCACCACCTTGCGGCGGCCGGACGGCGCGGGCTTGATCGCGGCGTCCTGCGCCTTGCCGTCGAGCTGGCCATAGAGCGGCACGATGTCGGTGTCGGCGCCGACCCTGCCGGCCAGCCGCTCGGCGGTGCGCTCGATCTCGCGCTGGCCGGGCAGGAAGGCAAGCACGCTGCCGCTTTCGTCGGTGAGCGCCGAGCGGATCGCCTTGGCCATGGCATCCTCGATCGGGACACCGGCCGGCCGTTCGTCGTAGCGGATATCGACGGGGAAGGCCCGGCCCTCGCTTTCGATCACCGGCGCGCCCGACAGGAGCCTGCCGACGCGGGCGCCGTCGAGCGTCGCCGACATAACAACAAGGCGCAGGTCCGGCCGCAGCGCATCTTGCACGTCGAGTGCCAGGGCAAGGCCGAAATCACCGTCGAGCGAACGCTCGTGGAATTCGTCGAAAATGACCGCCGAGACACCGGGCAGTTCGGGATCGTCGAGGATCATGCGTGCCAGCACACCCTCGGTGACGACCAGGATCCTGGTCCGGGACGAGGTGCGGTTCTCCATGCGCATGGCGTAGCCGACCGTGCCGCCGGGCTCCTCATCAAGCAATTCGGCCATGCGCCGCGCGGCAGCGCGGGCGGCGAGCCGGCGCGGTTCGAGCAGAACGATCCGGCCGGCTCCCAACCAGGACGCGTCCAGCAGCGCCAAGGGCACCAGCGTCGTCTTGCCGGCGCCGGGCGGCGCCACCAGCACGGCGCTGTTGCCATTGCCAAGCGCTTCGCCGAGCGCCGGCAACACAGCTGTGACCGGAAGCTCCGGCAACGGTTTCGTCTTCATCGCGCCCGCATATCAGCGGTCCCGGTCGCCGTGCAACTTTATCGCGCTAACGCCTGGTCAAAGCCGGGTGCGCGAAAACGGGTTCCAGCGCACCGTGCCGAGCCTCGCCTCCTCGCGCACCATCGTCAGCAGGCCGGAGGCACCGACAACCGCGAGGCCAACCAGCGACAGCCAATCGGGATATTCCTGGAAGAAAAGCGCGCCGAGGATGACCGCCCACACGATCTGCGAATAATGCGTCGGCGCGATCCGGTTGGCGGGCGCGTATTTGGCCGCCAGGAGCTGCATGAGTTGCCCGCCGGCGGTGAAGGCGCCGGCCATCGCCAGCCAGACAAGCTGCATGGCATTCGGCAAGGTGAAGGAGCTGGCGGCGGCGCCAGCGCCGTTGAACAGCAGGCCATAGCCGACAAGCACGCCGAGCATCGATGTGCGCTTCTCCTGCTGGGCGAGCGACCGCAGCAGGATGACGCTGGCCGCGGCGAGAAAGGCGTTCACGAAGGCGGCCAGATGGCCGAGGTTCAATTCGCGGAAACCCGGCCGCACCACCAGCATCACCCCGGCAAAGCCGGCGACAACGGCCAGCCATCGCCAGGGGCCGACCTTCTCCTTCAGGATGACGGTGGACAGGATGGTGACCAGCAAAGGCGCCAGGAAGATCAGCGCGTAGACTTCGGCAAGGGGAATGTGAGTGAAGGCATAGACGCTGAGCACCCCCGACGCGATGCCGGCCAGGGCCCGCGCCTGCACGGCCCATGGCCGCTTCATGCGCCAGAAATCGCGCCAGCGTTCACCCGCGGGGCGGCTGAAGAACAGGAAACAGCCGGCGAACAAGGTGGAGAAGAAGCCGATCTCGAAGACGGTGAACTGCCCGCCCAGGCTCTTGATCACGGCATCGCTGCCCGAATAGCTTGCATAGGCGATCAGGGCGAGCAGGATTCCGTTCGGCACGTTTTTCCATTTCCGGGAGAGAGTAGCTTGAGAATATTGGCGCTCGGCGCGCATCCGGACGACATCGAGATCTTCATGTTCGGTACGATGGCCGCCTATGCGGCGCAAGGCGCAGAACTCACTTTTGCCGTGGCCACGGATGGTGCCAAGGGGGGCAAGAGCGATGCCAAGGTCCTCGCGCGTCTCCGTCGCGAGGAAGCGACGGCGGCGGCGGCGCTGCTTGGTGCTGCACCGCGCTTCCTCGACTTTCCCGATGGCGAACTGGTGGCCGATGCGACGCTGATCGGTGCGCTGAAGGCGCTTGTACGCGAGACCGGGCCGGACCTGGTCATCACGCACGCGCCCAACGACTATCACGCCGACCATCGCGCGCTGTCGGACGGCGTGCGCATCGCGGCCTCGTTCGCGGTTCCGGTGCTGCATGCCGACACGATGGGCGGCACCGGGTTTGCGCCGACGCACTATGTCGATGTTTCCGCCTACCGGGATATCAAGACGCAGGCGATCCGCGCGCACCGCTCGCAACGGCCCGAGCAATATGTCGACCGGGTGCGCATCCAGAATGAATTTCGCGCCGGCCAGTGCAACGGCCTCCCCGGTTCTCTGGCCGAGGCCTTTCGCTTCGAGCCGACATTTCCCTTCGCCGACATACGCGCCTTGCTGCCCCCCGCGCCGCCGGTCCGGCCGGTGACGCCACAGACGAACGTCATCGGCGAGGCCAACTGAGCGGCTGCCGGAAAACCATCCGGCGGTCATTTCCCAACGATTTCAATCACCCGTTTCGTCATGTTGCGGCGCAGCAACGAATTCGCTTGCCTTGTTTAGTAAAAATTGCATCACTAAACAAATTACTAAACATCCGCGGTGCCGAGACACCGCCGTGTTTGGGCCTCTGAGGAGAGAGGTTCGAGGGCTCTTGAAACCGTCATCCGGGCGCGTTTCGCAAATGGGAGGAAGACATGAAATCGAGCTTGAAACTGGCGTTGGGACTGGCCTCGGCGATTACAGCGTCGACAGCCGTGTCGAACGTCGCGCACGCTGAAGACCTGACGCTGTGCTGGGCCGCCTGGGACCCGGCAAACGCGCTTGTCGAACTGTCCAAGGATTTTACCAAGGAAACCGGCATCGGCATGAAATTCGAATTCGTGCCGTGGACCAACTATGCCGACCGCTTCCTCAACGAGCTCAACTCGCACGGCAAATTGTGCGACCTGATCATCGGCGATAGCCAATGGATCGGCGGCGCGGCCGAGAACGGCCACTACGTCAAGCTGAACGACTTCTTCGACAAGGAGAAGATCAGCATGGACGACTTCGTGCCGGCGACCGTCGTCGGCTATTCGGAATGGCCGAAGAACACGCCGAACTACTGGGCGCTGCCGGCCATGGGCGACGTCGTCGGCTGGACCTACCGCAAGGACTGGTTCTCCAAGCCCGAGCTGCAGAAGGAATTCAAGGAGAAGTATGGCTGGGATCTCGGCCCGCCGACCACCTTCGACCAGCTGAAGCAGATCGCCGAATTCTTCCAGAAGCGGCAGATCGACGGCAAGACCGTCTATGGCGCCTCGATCTACACCGAGCGCGGCTCGGAAGGCATCACCATGGGCGCCATGGATGTGCTCTACAGCTACGGCTTCCAGTATGAGAACCCGAAGAAGCCCTACGAGATGGAAGGCTTCGTCAATTCGCCCGACGCGGTCAAGGGCCTGGAATTCTACAAGGCGCTCTATGACTGCTGCACCCCGCCGGGCGCCTCCAACAGCTACATGGGCGAAGGTGTCGATGCCTTCAAGTCCGGCCAGGTGGCAATGCACATGAACTTCACCTTCACATGGCCGGGCCTGCAGAAGGACGAGAATGTCGGCGGCGACAAGATCGGCTATTTCGTCAATCCGAAGGGTCCCGGCGGCGCACGGTTCGCACAGCTCGGCGGCCAGGGCATTTCGGTGGTTTCCTATTCCGACAAGCAGGAATCGGCGCTGAAGTACATCAAGTGGTTCGCCAACAAGGACGTGCAGGCCAAGTGGTGGTCGCTTGGCGGCTACTCCTGCCTGAACGCGGTGGTGAAGGACCCGAAGTTCCCGGCCAGCCAGCCCTACGCACAGGCCTTCCTCGACTCGATGGCCATCGTGAAGGACTTCTGGGCCGAGCCGAGCTACGCGCCGCTGCTGCAGGCCTCGCAGAAGCGCTTCCATGATTATGTCGTTGCCGGCCAGGGCTCCGCCAAGGATGCGCTCGACGGCCTGGTCAAGGACTGGACCCAGGTGTTCCAGGATGACGGCAAGATGTAACCGGCTCCTCCCGAGCTAGGACCCCGGAGCCGGATGATTTCAGGTCGAATCGACCAGGGATCATCCGCCTCCGGCCTCAACGAGAGAGAGCATGATGTCGTCCGAAAACCGCTTCACACTTTTCGGCATCATGCTCTTGGTCCCGTGCCGCCCTTGGCACGGGACGCAGTTCAGATAAATTCCATGACAGAGACGACCCAAGTGACCGAAGCAGGACTGACCATGCTCAATCGGACCGCGGAGAACGTTGCCCGGGCGACCCCGGAACCGTTGGCCCGCAAGGTCCGGGGCATCAGCGACAAGGGCCTCGCCTGGCTGTTCATCTCGCCGACGATCCTGTTGCTGCTTGCCATCAACATCTTCCCGCTGTTCTGGGCGATCTATCTCTCCTTCACCAACTACCGGGCCAACCGGCCGAACGAGGTGGTGAAGAATCTCGGCTTTGCCAACTACCAGCGCATCCTCGGCGACAAGGACATCTGGATCGCCATGCAGACGACCGCGCACTTCGTGTTCTGGACCATCCTCTTGCAGACGCTGATCGGCTTCACGCTGGCCTGGCTGATCGACCGCAAATTCCGCGGCCACGCCTTCTGGACGACGCTGATCCTGGTGCCGATGATGCTGTCGCCGGCGGTGGTCGGCAATTTCTGGCGCTTCCTCTACGAGCCGCAGATCGGCCTGTTCTCCTATGTCATCTCGTTCGTCAGCGGCATTCCACCGACGAGCATCCAGATGCTCTCCAACGTCGAGTTGGCGCCGTGGTCGATCGTCATCGTCGACACATGGATGTGGACGCCCTACGTGATGCTGATCTGCCTCGCCGGCCTGCGCTCGATCCCCGAATACATCTACGAGGCGGCCGAGGTCGACCGCGCCTCCAACTGGCGGCAATTCTGGTCGATCACGCTGCCGATGGCGCTGCCCTTCATCATGCTGGCGGTGCTGTTTCGCGGCATCGAGAACTTCAAGATGTTCGACATGGTCAATCTCTTGACCGGCGGCGGGCCGGGGTCGACCACCGAGGTCGCCTCGATCACGCTGAAGCGGCAGGCTTTCGAGAGCTGGCGTACCGGCTATTCCTCGGCCTTCGCCATCATCCTGTTCGTGGCGGTGTTCGGCCTCGCCAACATCTACGTCAAGGCGCTCAACAAGGTGAAGCAGAGATGAGCCTGACCACAGCCCACTCGGTCGTCTCCCCTTCGGCGAACTCGAAGCGCATCGCCGGCGCGATCATCATCGCCTATGCGCTGATCTCGATCGTGCCGCTGCTGTGGATCTTCGCCACCAGCTTCAAGACTCCGCCGGATTCGATCGCCTATCCACCCAAGATCGTCTTCCAGCCGAGCATCGAGGGCTACTGCAACCTGTTCACGACCCGGACAAGGCAGACGCCGGAATACATCAACTCGCTCGGACCGGCGACCGGCTTCTGCGACGAGACGGTGCGCAAGCGCAACATGGTGATCGCCGGCCCGTCCAACTTCCTGCCGCGCTTCGTCAACTCGCTGATCATCGCCTTCGGCTCGACCTTCTGCGCGGTGTTTCTCGGCACGCTGTCGGCCTATGGTTTCTCGCGCTTCAAGGTGCCGCTCGCCGACGACCTTTTGTTCTTCATCCTGTCGACACGCTTCATGCCGCCGATCGCGGTCGCCATCCCGATCTACCTGATGTACCGCGAGCTTGGCCTGTCGGACACGGCCCTGGGCATGATCCTGCTCTACACGGCGGTCAATGTCTCGCTGGCGGTGTGGCTGCTGAAGGGTTTCATCGACGAGATCCCGCGCGAGTATGAGGAAGCGGCGATGATCGACGGCTACACGCGGCTGCAGGCCTTCTGGCGCACCGTGCTGCCGCAGGCGACAACCGGCATTGCCGCGACCGCCATCTTCTGCCTGATCTTCGCCTGGAACGAATATGCCTTCGCCGCACTGCTGACATCGGGCACCGCGCAGACCGCGCCGCCCTTCATCCCGACCATCATCGGCGAAGGCGGCCAGGACTGGCCGGCGGTGGCGGCCGGCACGACCATCTTCCTGGTGCCGATCCTGGTTTTCACCATCCTGCTTCGCAAGCAATTGCTGCGCGGCATCACCTTCGGCGCGGTGCGCAAATGAGCATGACCAAATCAGCCAAGCGCAAATCGCGCTGGCCGGCCTGGGCCCGGCGCGGCGTGATGGAAAATATCGCGACGGCGCTGATCGCCATCGGCTTCCTGATGTTGTTCCAACCCTTCGCGCTGTCGCTCTACACCTACTCCTTCATCACCATGCTAGCCGGCACCGTGATGTTCATCATCGTCTCGAAGTTCCCGGAATAATCATGGCCGAAATCCGCGTCCAGAATTTGAGAAAGGCCTTCGGCGATTTCGTCGCCGTGCAGGATTCCAACTTCGTCGTCGAGGATGGCGAGTTTTTCGTCATGCTCGGGCCGTCGGGCTGCGGCAAGACGACGACCTTGCGCATGATCGCAGGGTTGGAACTGCCGACTGGCGGCCAGATCCTGCTCGGCGGCGACGACGTCACCATGCTGCGGGCCCGCGAGCGCGACATCGCCTTCGTCTTCCAGCTGTTCGCGCTCTATCCGCACATGAATGTGCGCAAGAACATCGGTTTTCCGCTGCTGGCACAAGGCATGCCGTCAGCCGAAATCCGCACGCGAGTCGAGGAGACCGCTAAGCTCCTGCGCATCGACCATCTGCTCAACAAATCCGTCTCCGGCCTTGCCGGCGGCGACCGCCAGCGCGTGGCGCTCGGCCGCGCCATCGTGCGGCGGCCGAAATGCTTCCTGATGGACGAGCCACTGGGCACGCTCGACACTGAATTCCGCGACCTGATGGTCCATGAATTGCGCGAACTGCACAACCGCATCCACGCCACCACGGTCTATGTCACGCATGACCAGATGGAGGCGATGTCGATGGCCGACAAGATCGCCGTCATGAACCACGGCGTCATCGAGCAGTTCGGCAGTCCGCGCGAAATCTACGACCGACCGGCAACCATGTTCGTTGCCGACTTCATCGGCTCGCCGCCGATGAACTTTCTGGGCTTCGGCGGCGGGCTCGCCAAGGGCGCTAGGGAAATCGTCGTCCAGGGCGCGAAGGTCAAGGTGCCGGAAGTGCGCGAGGACATTGCGCCAGCCGACATGGCGCTTGGCATCCGGCCTGAACACATCCGCTTCGACGATGCCTCGAAACTGCGCGGCGCCATCTACGGTACCGAATATCTCGGCACCACCCAGATCGTCGCGGTGGAAACGGCGGACGGCATCATCAAGGCGCGCGTGCCGGCCGAAATCCGGCTCAACGCCGGCGATCATGTCGGCCTGGCCCTGAACAGCGCCCGGCTGTCGCTGTTCGACAAGGGCTCCGGCCGGGCGGTGAGAACCGCGATCCACGATACCGCCTCCCAGGGGAGAGCGCAGCATGGCTGACGTGCACATCAAGAACGTGACCAAGAGCTTCGGCGAACATGTCGCCGTCGACGGTCTCGACCTGCACATCGCCGATGGCGAATTCGTCGTGCTGCTCGGACCGACCGGAGCCGGCAAGACGACGACGCTGCGGCTGATCGCCGGGCTGGAGCGGCCGGATGCCGGCACCATCGAGATCGGCGGCCACAACGCCACGACGCTGTCCCCGGCGGAGCGCGACACCGCCTTCGTGTTCCAGCAATATTCGCTGTACCCACATCTGTCGGTGTTCGACAATCTCGCCTTCCCGCTACGTTCACCGGCACGCAAAATACCGGAAGACCAGATCCGCCGCCGCGTCGAGGAGGTGGCGAAAATGGTGCGCATCCACCACAAGCTCGCCAACCGCTCGACCAGACTGTCGGGCGGCGAAATGCAGCGCGTCGCCATCGGCCGCGCGCTGGTGCGCAAGCCTTCGATCTACCTCATGGACGAGCCGCTGTCGTCGCTCGACGCCAAGCTGCGGGCGGATCTGCGCCTCGAACTGAAGCGCATCCAGACCGAACTGGGCGCTACCATGCTCTATGTCACCCACGATCAGATCGAGGCGATGACCATGGCCGACCGCATCGGCATCCTCGCCGACGGCGTTCTGGTGCAGATCGGCACGCCAAGGACGATCTATTCGGAGCCGGCGAACCTGCATGTCGCGGCAAGGCTCGGCCAGCCGGCGATCAATCTTCTGCCGACCGGCCTGCTGCCCGATGGCAGCGCGCCGGCGGGCACCAAGACGATCGGCGCGCGCACGGAGCATCTGACCATCGAGAAGGCAACAAATGGCCATGCCGACGGCGTCGTCGACTGGGTCGAGCATCTCGGCGACCAGAACCATCTGCATGTGACGGTGGGCCCAAAGAAACTGGTGACGCTGACCGATCCGGACACCGATCTGGCGCAAGGCGACAGAGTGATGATCCGCTATCGCTCGCCGCTCTATTTCGGCGCCGACGGACAACGGTTGATGTGAAGGGTTCGGCGCTCCCGCTAAGGGTTCACGCCGCTTCTGATTGACGATTGCGAATACGGGACGAATTCGATGAAGCACTTTTTCAACCGCCGGGAAACGATCGTCACCGAGGCGCTGGACGGCCTGTTGCGGACGATCGGTTCGGGCGAGCTCGCGCGCCTCGACGGATATCCCGAGATCAAAGTCGTGCTGCGTGCCGATTGGGACAAGTCGAAGGTCAGCGTCGTCTCCGGCGGCGGCGCTGGGCACGAACCATCGCATGCCGGCTTTGTCGGCAAGGGCATGCTGACGGCGGCGGTCTCGGGCGAGATCTTTGCCTCGCCGAGCGTCGAAGCGGTGCTGGCGGCCATCCGCGTGGTCACCGGCCCGGCCGGCTGCCTGCTGATCGTCAAGAACTACACCGGCGACCGCCTCAATTTCGGCCTGGCGGCCGAGAAGGCGCGCGCCGAGGGATTTCGCGTCGAGATGGTGATTGTCGGCGACGACATCGCGCTTCCCGACATTGCCCAGCCGCGCGGCGTCGCCGGCACTCTGTTCGTACACAAGATCTCAGGCCATCTGTCGGAGGCCGGCCATGATCTGACCGATATCGCGGCGGCGGCGCGAGCGGCGGCCAAGGATATCGTCTCGCTCGGCATGTCGCTGTCTTCCTGCTCCATTCCAGGCCAGCAGCATGAGGAACGGTTTGGCGATAACGATGGTGAACTCGGCCTTGGTATCCATGGCGAGCCCGGCGTCGAGCGCATCGCGGTGCAAAGCGCGGACCGGCTGGTGGCGATCATGGCCGAGCGCCTGGCAGTGCTGCTCGATCCGAAGGCCAGCCACGCCTTGCTGATCAACAATCTGGGTTCGGTGCCGCCGCTCGAAATGTCGCTGGTCGCCAATGCGGTGCTCGCTTCCCCACTCGCCAAGACGGTCAAGCTGACGATCGGCCCCGGGCCGCTGATGACGGCGCTCAACATGAACGGCTTCTCGCTGTCGCTGATCCGGCTCGATCCAGCGCGCGAGGCCGCCTTGCTTGCGCCGGTCGGCCCGCACGCCTGGATGCCGGCGAGGCCGGTCGCGGCACCTGCCATCGTGCCGATGGCCAAAGCAGCCGGACAAAGTGCCGCGCACAAGGCCAGCCAGGATGCCGGCAGCAGGCGCCTGATCGTCACCGTCTGCGAGAAGCTGATTTCCCTCGAAGCGACATTGAACGGGCTCGACGCCAAGGCGGGCGACGGCGACACCGGCTCGACTGTGGCGACCGGCGCGCGCAGCATCCTCGATCGGCTTGACGCGCTGCCGCTGGGCAACCCCGCGGCGACCCTTGGCGCCGTCGGCGACACGCTGAGCGCATCGATGGGCGGCTCCAGCGGGGTGCTGCTGTCGATCTTCTTCACGGCGGCGGCGCAGGCGCTGGACGGCGGCGCCAGCCTGCCCAAGGCGCTGCTCGCCGGACTTGAGCGAATGACCTTCTATGGCGGCGCCAAGCCGGGCGACCGCACCATGGTCGATGCGCTCGAGCCGGCGCTCAAGGCGCTCGACAGCAATGGCCTTGGCGAAGCAGCGATCGCGGCCCGGCGCGGAGCCGAGGCGACGGCCGCCATGGAGAAGGCAAAAGCCGGACGGTCCGCCTATGTCGGCACCAAATTGCAGGGCGTTGTCGACCCCGGCGCCCATGCCGTGGGCGAGGTTTTCGCAGCCGTCGCCGCGCTGCTCGTAACGGCCTGACGCATGCACCAGTTGTCGAATGACCGTTCTTTCGCTACTGCCGGCAAGGTGAAAACCGGGACTTTGGACGACATGGCGGCATTGAACCTTGCCAGGCTGATCGCGGCCGCCGCGGATACGATTACCGCCCACGCCGAGGAATTGACGGCGCTCGACCAGGCGATCGGCGACGGCGACCATGGGCTGAACATGAAGCGCGGCTTCGAGGCCGTGCGGGCCGAGGCCGATGCGTTCGCCGCGAAGCCCTTGCCCGAGGCCCTGAAGGCGATCGGCACCAAGCTGGTGATGACGGTGGGCGGTGCCTCCGGCCCGCTGTTCGGCACATTGTTCATGGCGCTGGGCAAGGAGATCGCGGCGGAGCCCGATCGTGCCAATTTGACGACGGCCTTCGGCAAGGCGATCGAAGCGGTGGCCGCGCGTGGCAAGTCCCAGGTCGGACAAAAGACCATGCTCGATGTGCTGCAACCGGTGCATGACGCCTTGGCGGGAGGCAAGACGGCGGCGCAAATCGCCGACGTCGCCGACGCCGCCGCCGAAGCGACCGTACCGATGAAGGCGCTGCGCGGCCGCGCCTCGTTCCTAGGCGAGCGCTCGATCGGCCATATGGATGCCGGCGCGCGCTCGACCGCGCTGCTAGTGCGCACATTGGGGCAAGCGATCGGGGAAAGCGCATGAGCAATGTCGGGATCGTGATTGTGTCGCATTCGCCGCTGGTCGCGGAGGGCACGGCCGACATGGTACGCCAGATGGTGGGCGACGAAGTGCCGCTTGCATGGTGCGGCGGAAACGGCCATGGCGGGCTTGGCACCAGTGTCGAGGCGATCATGGGTGCCATCGACAAGGCCTGGTCGGAAGCTGGTGTCGCCATCCTGGTCGATCTCGGCGGAGCCGAGACCAATTCGGAAATGGCGGTGGAGATGATCGGTGAGCCGCGTGCGCAGAAGATCACCGTCTGCAACGCGCCGATCGTCGAGGGCGCCGTGATGGCGGCGACAGAATCCTCCGGCGGCGCCTCGCTGAAGGAAGTGGTAGCGACGGCGCACGAATTGTCGCCATCGTGAGTGAACGGGATTTCTGAAATGTCCGCAGCCGCCGAAGCGACCGTCCTGATCACCCACGATGTGGGCCTGCATGCGCGTCCCTCGGTGAAGTTCACCAAGCTGGCCAAGACCTTTGCCGCCGACGTGGAAATCGCGCTTGCCGCCAACGGCCCATGGTTCGACGCCAAGAGCATCGTCAAGGTGATGGCGGCCAAGGCGCCGAAGGGCACGGTGTTGCACATCAGGGCCAGCGGCAGCGGCGCCGATGACGCCGTGCGCGCGCTGATCGAACTGGTGCAGCGCGATTTCGACGAGGACGCCGGTCATGTCCGGTCGGCCTGACGCTGGCGCGCGCCTTCGCCGGCCTGCAAGGAACACGGGCCATGCGGATTGAGGGTGTTCCGGCCTCGGCCGGCTATGCCGAAGGGCCGTTGTTCGACCTCGACCGGCCGCCGGCCGTCTATGCAAGCAAAGCCACATCATCGGAAGAGAAGACGTCGCTGGAAGCCGCGATCGGCAAGGCGGTAAGCCGGCTTGCGACAATAGTCGAAACCGCCGACAGCGACGCCGCCGGCATACTCGAATTCCACATCGCCATGCTGGAGGACGATGCACTGAGCGGCCCCGCCTTCGCGTCGATCGCGTCCGGACAGACCGCCGACGCGGCATGGCGGCAGGCTCTCGACGCCGAGATCGCCGGCTACGAGGCCTCCGACCAGGATTATTTCCGCGCCCGCGCGACGGATTTGCGCGATATCAGGGACCAGGTTCTGCGCGCGCTGACCGAGGACGGTGGCGCTACGGCGCCTACCGGTGCCATCCTCTGCGGCGAGGACATCGCGCCGACGCGTTTTCTCGAAACCGACTGGAGCCATGGCGGCGGCATCGCGCTGAAGGCGGGCAGCATCGCCAGCCATGTCGCCATGCTGGCGCGCTCGCGTGGCGTGCCGATGGTGGTGGGGCTGCGCGAACCGCTTGCCGGTCTTGCCGGCATGGCGCTACTCGACGCCGAACACGGCAATATCGTTCTGGCGCCGTCGCCGGCGGAGATCGGATCGTTCCGGCAGTCGTCCTCTTCCTTCGCGGCCCGCCAAGGCAAGGCGAGGACTTTTCTGGCGCGGCCGGCTGCGACAAGAGCCGGCACGGCGGTGCGGGTGCAGGTCAACATCGCCGACCCGTCCGATGTCGACGCCATGGACATCACGACCTGCGACGGTGTCGGCCTGATGCGCACCGAATTCCTGTTCGGCAAGACTTTGCCGGATGAGGAGACGCAGTATCGCGCCTACCGCAAGGTGCTTGAGTGGGCTGGCGACAAACCCGTGACGATCCGCACTGTCGATGCCGGCGGCGACAAGCCGGTGCCGGGCTTCACCGTCGAGGAAGGCAATCCGTTCCTCGGGCTGCGCGGGATCAGACTGTCGCTGGCGCGGCTCGACATTTTTCGCGTGCAGATCAGGGCATTGCTGCGCGCCGCGCCACACGGCAATCTCAGGGTCATGTTTCCGATGATCGCCATCGCCGATGAGTATGAGCGCGCAGCCGCTCTGTTCGCCGAGGAACAGGCAGTTCTTGCCGCGCGTGGTGTCGCGCACAGGCTGCCGCCGCTCGGCATCATGGTTGAAGTGCCTTCAGTCGCCATCGCGCCGGAAGCATTCGCAGGCGTCGCCTTCTTCTCCATCGGCTCCAACGATTTGACGCAATATGTGGTGGCGGCCGCGCGGGATAACGCTGCCGTGGCCCACCTCAATTCGGTCCGCCATCCGGCGGTGCTGCGGCTGATCGGCTCGGTTGTGGCCTTTGGACGGGACAACAGCATTCCCGTCAGCCTGTGCGGCGATGCCGGCGGCGATCCCGTCGCGATCCCGTCGCTACTCGAAGCGGGCCTGCGCGATCTGTCCGTCGCGCCGGCACAACTCGCCATGGCCAAGGCGGCCATCGCGGATGTTTCGGTCTAGGCGCGGCTGGCATGGTCGACATCAAACCCGAACCCGGTTCCGAAGAGGCGATCCGCGCATACAAGACGATCCTGTCGCAGGTCATCGACCAGCGCCCGTCCGGCATGCGCCAGCGCCTTGCCGACGCGCTTGGCAAGCACCGCAGTTTCGTCACGCAGATCTCCAGCCCGGCCTATACGATCCCTATCCCTTCAAAGCATCTGCCTTCGATCTTTTCCGTCTGCCATTTCAGCCCGGCCGAGCGGGACCAGTTCCTCGCCGCCTACCACCAGGCGCATCCGGGAAAGATGTCGGTGGCCGCGGGCATGCGCAAAACCCGGCACGTTTCGCTTGTCGTTCCCGATTTCGGTGACGACAAGCAGAATGCGGCGCTCGATCGGGCCATCAACGAATTCATCCAGAAGATCACCAGCATCGCCGGCAAGGGTGGCGGCTGACTATTCCTTGCCGGGCTGTTTGGGAGGACGCCATGAAGAAATTTATGAACGCGGTGGACACGGTGCTGACCGAGAGCCTCGATGGTTTCGTGGCCGCCCATGCCGATATACTGGTGCTTGGCGAGGAGCACAAATTCGTCCGCCGCAGGACCTTGCGGCCGGGCAAGGTGGCGCTGATCTCCGGCGGCGGCTCGGGCCACGAACCGCTGCATGGCGGCTTTGTCGGCCATGGCATGCTGGATGCCGCCTGCCCCGGCCAGGTTTTCACCTCGCCAACGCCGGACCAGATGCTGGCGGCGGCGCAGGCCGTCGACACCGGCGCCGGTTGCCTGTTCATCGTCAAGAACTACGAGGGCGATGTGATGAACTTCGACATGGCCGCCGAAATGTCGGAAGGCGTCCTGCAGGTGGTGACCAATGACGATGTCGCCGTCGAGAATTCATCCTATACGACCGGCCGGCGCGGCGTCGCCGGCACGCTGGTGGTGGAAAAGATCGTCGGCGCGGCGGCCGAGCATGGCTTGGCCCTGCCGGTGCTGAAGACGCTGGGCGAGCGCGTCAACGCAGCCACCCGGTCGATGGGTGTGGCTCTGACCAGTGGTACCGTGCCGGCCGCGGGCAAGCCGACCTTCGACATCGGCGACGGCGAAATGGAATTCGGGGTCGGCATCCATGGCGAACCCGGCCGTCGCCGCGACAGGTTGAAAAGCGCCGATGCGATCGCCGAGGAAATCTGCACCGCGATCCTGGGCGATCTTGGCGACAAGGCGACAGGCCCGGCGCTGCTGTTCGTCAACGGCTTCGGAGGCACGCCGCTGATGGAGCTCTATCTGATGTATAACAGTGCCCGCCGGATTTTCGAGAAGCGCGGCGTGACGGTAACCCGCTCGCTGGTCGGCACCTATGTCACCTCGCTCGACATGGCTGGATGTTCGATCACGCTGACCATGCTCGATGACGAGATGACCGGCTGGTGGGACGCGCCTGTCCACACGGCAGCACTGCGCTGGGGCATGTAAGACTGGCTTCCACAGCGCTTTTCTGCAACCATCCTGGACATCTCCCTAGAGCGCTTCACCGTTTCACGGAAACGGCGAATTGCTCTAACTCTTTGTTTTTACGCAATTCCGAACACAAAACCGCTTACACTTTTCCTGGAATTGCTCTAGCGATAAGATTTGTCCGGCTTGATGCTGCCATCCCTGACCTCCGCCGAAGAAAGACTGCTGCTGCGCCTAGCCGATCCGGAGGCGGCGGCAGTCGAGGACAATTTGTCGGCAAAGTCCCTGTCCGCGCTGCTCGACAATGCCGAATTCCACGGCATCCTGCCGATCATGCTGCGCAAGCTCAGGGAGCGCGGCGATGCACGCCTGCCGCCGGACACCGACTTGCGGGACAAGCTCGACGATTTGCGCCAGAAGGCGACGATCGCCACCGGCCAGTCGATGCTGCTGCAATATCATGGCGACCGCATCATGAAGGAGATGGCGGCGCAGGGCATTCCGGCGCGGATCGTCAAGGGACCGGTCTTCGCGCGAAAGCTTTATCACAACGTGTCGGACAGGCCGTTCACCGACATCGACATCCTTGTCGAACCCGCCAACCTTGCGCGGGCAAACCAGGTGATCGCGTCCTGCGGCTTCGAGCTAGGCAGTGACGAAGCCGAATCCTACCAGCTGCACGAATTCAAATGGCTGGAAAAGGAGAATTCCAGCCTGCTGGTCGAGCTGCATGGCGACCTGGTGCACGACACCGGCATGCGGCGGCGCCTGTCGCTGGGTTTTCGCGAACTGGGTGTCATCGACGGAGATGTGAGGGACACGCCGGCCGCGCTTTTGACGATCGCCATCGTGCATGCCGCCGGCGGCCACAAATTCCACCGGCTGCAGCTTTGCGTCGACGTGCTGCAAGGGGTGCGGGCGCTGCAGTCAGCCGAATCGGAAAGCCGCCTGCTCGACGCCGCCCGGATGACCGGCATCGAGCTCGAACTGGCGATCGTGCTCAATGTCACCGGCCAGTTGTTCGGCGAGGGTCGCGCGCTTGAGCTCGCCGGGCGGATCAAGCCCGATCTCTCAATAAGGCTGGCCAGGCGGCTGATCACGACGAACACGCTGCTCAGGGTCAATTCCCGGGAGAAGATCGGCTCGCGTCTGCGGCGCGATGCCTTCCGCTGGATCCAGCGGCTGGCCAAGGCCAGGCCATACGCCGCTTGAACTTGCCGTCAACCCGGTGATGTCAACGTGGCGCTTATCAACGCCGCCGCGTCGGCCGGGCGCGCGCCCACTTCCAGAGTGAATGTCGGGACCGAGGAAACCAGCTTGCCGATCGTCGCCAGCCGGCGCTTCTGCGAGGGCAGCAGGCCAGTCATGCTGGTGCGGACATTGTCCATCGCCAGCGCCACCATCGCGTCGGTCCGGGCCATGGGCACGAGCCGGGTCTCACGGTCGGCGGAGCGCGCCAGGTGCAGCACGGCCGCCACCGGCCGGGCGACCGGGCTTTCGATCCGTACGATCTCGCTCAACCGCTGCAGCGAGACGGCCTGTTCGCCGTTGCGGTCCCACGACGGACCAAGGCAAGGCGCAACCTGCGGGATCATTTCGGCGGTCTTCTGATGGATCTTGACGTGGCGCGGCAGACCCCAGGCCAAGGGCTGCTTCTCCAAAGCCAGATCCAGGATCATGGCGTCGTCGGAGCAGAGACCAAAGCCTTGCGTTGCCAGCGCCAGCGAGGTCGTGGTCTTACCGGTGCCGCTTGGGGCATGGATCAGCACGATGGTGTCGCGGCCCGGCAGTGTCAGGCCGGCCGTGTGCAGCATATGCTGGCCGCCGGCGTCGAGTGCAGCGTCCAACACCAGCATCGATGGCGTCCAGGCTGCTTTCGCCCCAGGGCGAACCCGAAGTTTCGCCCACCCTTCCTCGTCATTGACGGCAACGGTCTGGCGCCCGGGAAAGATGAGATGGATGGTGCCGCCCTCAGCGACCATCCGGCAGTAGCCGTCCTCCGGTATCTCACCGTCGAAGACGAGCGATCCGCCGGGCTCCTCGTCCAGAACGTCCGCCTCGGTGATATCGAGACGAAAGCCCGGCGCCGTATCGCCGGTGACTCGCAGGATGCCCAGCATCCTGTCGAAATCCTGCCAAAGCTCGGGGCGTTCGGCCGATATGCCGAAGACCTGGCCGTTGAGGTCGTAGCATGCTGAAGGCTTGGTCAAGCGGGGCGCACCTTTGAGGTATCGGCATGGTGGCGATAGATCTCCACCATGCCGGGAAGGCTGTCACTGACCACGGGCCTGCCGTCGAGGCAGACCCAGCAATGCGCCGAAACGCGCGGCGTCTGCAGTGACTTCGGGTCGACGCCGAAACGCAACTCCGGATCGAAGCCGGCAAGGCGCAGGAAGCGATGGCCGAGCAGGCCTTCCCGCAGGCATCTGCGGTCGCGCATCAGCCAGGGATGGCGGACAATGCGGTTGACGCGAGCGACGATGTAGCCGGCTGGCAGGCCGCGATAGGGGGTCGAGGAGGCGAGCGGAGCCCATTTCAGCACGTCCTCGAAGCTGCGCCCGGCAATGAGCGCCGGCATCAGCCGCGCGCTTGTCCAGAGATGGCAGCGAAACAGGGCACGCAGGAGCGGACCGTCAGCCATTAGGCGATACCTCTAGCCATCAAGCGGCACCTTTGGCCATCAAGCATTTGGGGCGGCGAGGATACCTTCCGAGACCAGATCGTTGGCCAATGCCGCCATGTCCTCATCGAGCGTATCCTTGTCGACCTCGAACTCCTCGCAAAGCAGGCCGACGATCTGATCGAGGCTTCGCGCACCATCCACCTTGTCGAGAAAGGCTTCCGTCGTGCCGTTGCAGGTGTAGAGCTGGCCGCTGCGCGCCAGAAGCACGACGGCACCGTCGCCGACATGCTGGACCGAGGCGTCGTCCGCCAGCCGCAAAACCGTTCCAGAGACAATTTCCATCACCAACCCCAACAAGCCGCGCCAGAACCCGAAAATGAGATAGCGCGGCGGTGCGGCGCTGTCTATCGGCCGGCCGGGAGAGATCGCCGATGCGGCTTTGCGATGCGACGGATTCCTGCCGGCCGCAGAAGCGCCATCACCCGTTCCCAACCGAAAATCGTCCCAGAAATAGTCGTCGCCGTGACGCCACAGGCAAGTGCGTTGACCGATGGGACCGTTGCTTTTCTTCCCTTAAGTAAGGTAAAGACTCCACGGGTTTTGGGGAGATAGCGTATGCGTTACAACTGGGAGCGGGCTCCGACGACTTTCGAACGTCATCGAAAAGCCCTGGCGGCGGCGATTTTGATCTTCGGCGGTGTAGGCCTCATGCTTGTGGCCCTGCCGATCTAGTACAATCGAAATTTGTCCAATGAATACCGTTCGTTAGACGGCTATCGGGTCGGCTCCTCAGCGGGCCTGCCCCGTCACGGCAATGAAACGGCGGTCGCGCCCTTCGAAGCCCTGGCTGAAGCGCTGCACCAGCACGACAATCACCGCCGGTTTGCCTGAAGGTGTGTATTCATAGGATTCCGACAGGCTGTAGGAAGTCGGGCAGTTCCTCGAGCCAGGCACGGCCTTGTCCTCATGCAAGGTCTTGAACGGCTTGCCGTCCTGGCCCTGCAGCGACAGCCGGAAACCGAGCGCCTTGCCCGTCTTGTCGCCTTGAGGAGCCTTGTCACCCTGTAGGGCCTGGTCGCCCGATTGGGCTTCGTCGAAACTCGCCGAACAATCCGCCGTGCTGGTGGCCAGGATCTGGTCGAGCTGGATCGTCGAAATGCCTGTCTCGCCATAGAGCGGCGAAAGCCATTTCTGCGACACTTGCTCGAGGCGGGAGATGTCGGCGAAGGCGACCATCTCGCCGGGGAAGGTGAACTTGTCGGAGGCGGTCTGCTTGCCGCGCGATGCGATGGCGTATCTGGCCAGGATGGGATTTGCCCTCGCAGCCGCTTGCGCCCTTGCCTGTTCAAGGCTCAGCGTCGATTCCTCGGATTCGTCAACGACTAGAATCGGTTTGCCGCCGACGAACTCGTCGGTGCGCGTGTCGATGATGTCGATCTGCGAATAACCGGACGCCGAGGCACCGGCATCAAGCTGGCCATATTGCTCGAAGGCAAAATAGCTCCCGTCGGGCGAGAAGCCGATGATGCGCCGTGCCGCGGCGTCTCCGGCCACAGCGGTCGCGGTGGAGATAGCGAGCAGCGCGCCGATCGTCAGCGCAAATGCCGGTTTTGCCATGATCGGCAATGGATGGCGCATCGTTTGGATTCTCCCCCCGCGAGGGCTCCACTTCACGACACAGCGCACCAGGGGTCAAGACGAGACCGGCTCAGACGAAAATCAGGGAAGACAGCGCCGGAAAAAACAGCATAGGCTGTTTGCAAAGACGGCAAATGGTTCCTGGGGAGGTTACGGATGGCTTCACGCTATCATGAGGTCTATGACGGCTGGAAACGCGAGCCGGAAGAATTCTGGGCGGACGCGGCCGGTGCCATCGACTGGTATTCGCCCTGGGACAAGGTGTTCGATGCCACCGCCGGCGTCTACGGCCGCTGGTTTACGGGCGCGACCTGCAACACCTGCTACAATGCCATCGACCGGCATGTCGCCGGCGGACGCGCCGACCAGATCGCGCTGATCTACGACAGCGCCATCACCGGAACGGTCAAAAAATTCACCTATGCCGAGCTGAAGCGTGAAGTGGTGGCGCTGACCTCGGTGCTTAAGAACCGGGGCGTCGGCAAGGGCGACCGCGTCATCATCTACATGCCGATGGTGGCGGAGGCGGCCATCGCCATGCTCGCCTGCGCCCGCATCGGCGCCGTGCATTCGGTGGTCTTCGGCGGCTTTGCCTCGCATGAGCTTGCCACCCGCATCGACGACGCCAAGCCAAAGCTGATCATCTCGGCCTCCTGCGGCCTGGAACCAGGCCGCATCGTTGCCTACAAGCCGCTGCTCGACAAAGCGATCGAGATGTCCCGCCATAAGCCGGACGCTTGCCTGATCCTGCAGCGCGACCAGCTGCGCTGTGACCTGAAGGACCATTTCGACATCGACTATGCCGACGCCGTCGCGCGCGAGCGGGCCGCAGGCGCCAATGTCGACTGCGTGCCGGTGCTCGCCACCGATCCGCTCTACATCATCTACACTTCGGGCACGACCGGACAGCCAAAGGGAATCGTGCGCGACAATGGCGGCCACATGGTCGCGCTGAAATGGACGATGGAGAACGAGTTCGGCGTCAAGCCGGGCGAAGTGTTCTGGGCGGCGTCCGATGTCGGCTGGGTGGTCGGCCATTCCTACATCGTCTATGGACCGCTGCTGCATGGCTGCACCAGCATCCTGTTCGAGGGCAAGCCGATCGGCACGCCGGATGCCGGCACCTACTGGCGGGTCATCTCGGATCATGGCGTCGTCGCGCTGTTCACCGCGCCGACGGCCTTCCGCGCCATCAAGGGGCAGGACCCCAAAGGCGAGTTCGTTCCCAAATACGATCTGTCGAAATTCCGCACGTTGTTCCTCGCCGGCGAGCGCGCCGACCCCGAAACCATCAAATGGGCGGAGCAGAAGCTGAACGTGCCGGTGGTCGACCATTGGTGGCAGACCGAGACCGGCTCGCCGATGACCATCAACCCGGCGGGGCTCGGGCTGCTGCCGGTGAGATACGGCTCGCCCGGCGTGCCGATGCCCGGCTACGACATCCGCGTGCTCGACGATGCCGGCCACGAGGTGTCGCGCGGGACGCTCGGCAACGTCGTGGTCAAGCTGCCGCTGCCCGCCGGCTGCCTGCCGACGCTGTGGAACGCGGATGCCCGCTTCCGCCAGGCCTATCTCGATGAGTTCCCCGGTTTCTACAAGACAGCCGATGCCGGCATGATCGACGAGGACGGTTACCTCTACGTGATGGCCCGCACCGACGACATCATCAATGTCGCCGGCCACCGGCTGTCGACCGGGGCCATGGAAGAGGTGCTGGCCGCCCATCCCGATGTCGCCGAATGCGCTGTCGTCGGCATCGCCGATGCGATGAAGGGCCAGATTCCGCTCGGCTTCGTGGTGCTGAACGCCGGTGTCGCGCGCGACGGCGGCGCCATCGAAAAGGAGGTCGTCGCGCTGGTGCGCGAGCGCATCGGCCCGGTCGCGGCCTTCAAGACCGTGGTGACGATCAAGCGCCTGCCCAAGACCCGGTCGGGAAAGATCCTGCGCGGCACCATGCAGAAGATCGCCGACAAGGAGGAGTGGGCGATGCCGGCGACCATCGACGACCCTGCCATCCTGGACGAGATCACCGCCGCCCTGAAGGCGCGCGGGATCGGGGTTTGAGGCCGACACGGCGAGCGGTTTCGCGCCGTCCTTCCTTGCCGTTCGGCCTATCCTGATCGGCAAGCAATACTTTTATTGTGCAATGCAGCAAGCCACCCTACAGTGACGGGTGGGGGGCCATCCGGCGATGCGGTATGGCTCAGCAAAAAATTACGTTCGGCGGCGTCGACATCCTGCGGTTTCTCGCCGCCGTGCTCGTCATGATCTACCACTATGGCTTCTGGGTGTGGGCCTATCCCGATGGCATTTCGGCACAGGCCACGGGCGGCGTGCCGGCGCAGCCAGCGATAGGCGCCTGGGTCGGGTCCGGCTGGGTTGGCGTCGAGATCTTCTTCGTCATCAGCGGCTTTGTCATCGCCTTCAGCGCCGAGAAATCGACGCCGCTGCGGTTTTTCGAGGCAAGATTCAAAAGGCTGGCGCCGGCGGTGTGGATCTGCGCGCCGATCACAGCGGTGCTCTTGCTGCTCATCGGCCTGAGCTGGCCGACCGATGCGGTGGTCAGGCTCGTCCGCACCGGCCTGTTCGCGCCTTATGGCCCATGGGTGGACAGTGTCTACTGGACGCTCGGCATCGAGATCGTCTTCTACGCCATCGTCTGGGTCCTGCTGCGGCTCGGCCGCTTCCATCTGATGGAAATGGTCGCCATCGCCATCGGCCTGGTCAGCACGCTGTTCTGGTGCCTCTACTATCTCTTCGACTGGTCCGACTTCGCCGAGACGCGCTGGCTGCAGCTTACCCTGGTGCACCATGGCTGCTTCTTCGCGGTCGGCGTGCTGCTCTGGCTGATGCGGTTCAAGGCGCTGACGCCTTCCCGCCTCGGCTTCTGCCTGTTGTTCCTTGGCGGCGGCGTGCTGCAGATCGCCAGTTCGGTCGACGTCCACAGCATCAAGGTCAATGCCGTGATGCCCTATGCGCCGCCAATCCTGATCTTCCTCGTCGCTATAGCCTTGATGGCATGGTCGTTGCGGCTCGACCTCGGCTGGAGCGGCTGGCGCCGGATCGGCCTGATGACCTATCCGCTCTACCTGATCCACGATGTCGTCGGCGCGGCAATGCTTGGGGCGATGGTCCGCGCCGGTGCGCCTTATCTCCCGTCGATGACAATCGTCGGCGCGACCATGATCGCGGCAAGCTGGCTGGTGGCGACCGAGGCCGAGCCGCGTATCCGGCTGCTGCTCGACCACACGGTTTTCCGCTACCGGCTCAAGGCCGCCTAGACGCCAGATCGGTTCTCGTTTCGGGGAAACGGCGAACCGATCCATCTCTTTATCCTGACGCAGCTCCCCAGGGAAAGCGTTACGCGCTTTTCCCGGGAAAACCGCCTCCGCACCTTTCCTAGAATAGCGCCGTGGCGTGAACATACCCAGCCTACCCGGCACGCCCTATCCGTCTGGCGCGGCACGATCTTTCCGAAATCCGGATTCCGCTTCGGGATCGTAAATTAGCCTCTTGGCACGCTAAGCTTCACGCGTGATAACAGACAGTCATGTTTTGTGCATGACTGTCCGCTTTTCGATATCGAGAGCCTTCGCCAGTGAACCTGTTTCAGCGAAAACCCCGGATGGCGGCGCGTGCACGCCTCGATATCGACCTGCAGGACACGACCGTCTATGCGATCGGCGACGTGCATGGCTGCTATAGGGAGCTGCGCTCGCTGGAGCAGAAGATCCTGCTCGATTCCTTGCGCTTCCAGGGCCGCAAGATCATCATCATGCTCGGCGACTATATCGACCGTGGGCCGCAATCGGCGCGGGTGCTCGACCATCTCCTTGCGCCGCCGCCGAAGGGGTTCCAGCGCATCTGCCTCGCGGGCAATCACGAGGTGGCGATGCTGCATTATCTCGACGGCAATCTGTCACGCGAACCCTGGTTGGCGGCAGGTGGCCTGCAAACCCTGTTCTCCTATGGCCTCGACCCGCAGCGGCTGGCCGGTCTTTACGAAAGAAGCGCGGAGATCGACCGGCACATAAGGGATGTCATCCCGGCCGAGCATGTCAGCTTCCTGCGTGGGCTGCCGATCATGGTCCGCTCGAGAAAATTCGTCTTCGTCCATGCCGGCATCAGGCCGGGCGTCGACCTCGCGGCGCAGGACGACCGTGACCTCCTCCACATCCGTTCGGATTTCTTCGACGCGGCGCATCTGCTCGACCGCTGGGTGGTGCATGGCCACACGCCGGTGGACATCCCAAGACTTGAGGGACGCAGGCTGGGCATCGACACCGCCGCCTTCCAGAGCGGCCGCCTGACGGCGGTCAGGATCGCCGACAAGCAGGGCCGGCTGATCTTCTCCTGATCAGGCTCCCGGGAAAAGCGTGTAGCGCCCTCCCCTGGGAATTGCATCAAAACAAAGAGTTAGAGCGGTTCGCCGTTTCCGTGAAACGGCGAAATGCCCTAGACCGGCGCCTTGCTGCGGACTTCCGACTTGTCGAGATAGTAGGTCGAATATTTGTCGAAGAATTTCTCCGACGCCCCAAACGACCCGTATTTGGCGAGCTTCTTCAGATCGACCTTGTTCAGCACCGCCCCGACGATCTTGTTGGCGACATAGGGCTCGGATTCCAGCATCGACCGCACCATGGCGCGCGGCGTGCGGCCCCATTCGGTGACGAGCACGAAGCCGTCGACGAGCGGCGCGAAGGCCTTGGCGTCGACCACCGGCCCGAGCGGCGGCAGATCGACGACGATGTATTCGAACGTCTCCTTGGCATTATCGATGAAGCGCCGCATTCCGGCCGAGGAAAGCAGCTCGCTGGTGTGCGAGAAGTGCCCACGCAACACGGCCGGAATGATGGCAAGCTTGGTCTGCCTGTCGATCTTACCGACGGATTGCCATGTCTGACCGCTCACCACCGCTTCCATCAGGCCTTGTTCGGCCTCCATGCCGAGGCTGCGGCTGAGACCGGGATTGCGCAAGTCGCCGTCGATGAGCAGCGTCTTGGCGCCGTTGGCGGCAAGCAGCCCGGCGAGATTGGCCGCCACCGTCGACTTGCCTTCGCCGGGAAGCACGGAGATGACGCCGATGACGCGGCTGCCTTGTCCTTCCATCACGACATCGAAGGCGATCTTGGCGCTGCGCAGCGTTTCGGCAAACATCGATGCCGGAGCGTCGATGCTCACCCTCATTCGCGCCCGCCTTTCAATGGCGGCCGGCGATCTGGCTGCCTTGGCATCCGGCTGAGCCTCGGCCGGCTTGTCGTCCTTGGCGGGTTTGCTGCCGATGGTCGGCAGGTAGCCGAGGAATTTGAGACCGACGCGGTCGCGCACCTCCTCACCGGTCCGGAAAAACCGCTCGTTGAATTCGTTGAGGCCGCCGAAGCCGGCGCCCATCAGCACACCGAGCACGAGCGAGAGCCCGAGCACGACCATGGTACGCGGGCTCGAGGCGGAGAGCGGTGTCGAGGCGTCCGAGATGATGCGGATCTTGCCGACCGGGAAGGATTGCTGCTGCGCGGCTTCCTCGTAGCGGCCGAGGAACGTCTGGTAGAGCGTCGTGAGCGCCGTCGCCTTCTGGTCGAGGTCGCGCAACTGGACCTGCGACTGGTTGTCGATGGAACTCTTGCCCTGTGCGGCGGCGACATTGGCCCGGAGCGCGGTCTCGCGCGCCAGCGCCACTTCATATTCGTTGCGATAGCTTTCGGTGAGCTGCTTCAGCTCGCCGAATATCTGCGCCGATATGTCGGCCTTTTCCTTGGCAAGCGCGACGGCCTGCGGATGTTCGGGACCGAAATTCGCCTCGACGTCCTGCTGCCGCTTGGCGACGGTGAGGTAGCGGGTCTTGAGCGCCGAAATGACCGAACTGCTCGGCTGGTCGGCCGATATGGCCGCGTCCTTGAAGGCGTTCTCGGAGCCGCTATCGACAATCGACTTGTACTGCTGGTAGCGGGCGCTGGCGCGAGCCGTGTCGGCCTGCGCCACGATCAGCTGGGCGTTGAGGTCGGCAAGCTGCTTGTCGCTCATCAGCTGGCCATCGCTGTTGGCGGACAGGCCGTGCTCGGCCCTGAATTTCTCGACCGCGAGCGATGCCTGCTGCGAACTCTCGCGCAGTTCCGTCAGCCGGCCCTGCAGCCAGACCGCCGCGCGCTCGGTGGCGTCGAAGCTGGCGTCGAGCTGATCGGCAAGATAGGCGTCGGCATAGGCCTTGGTGATCGCGGTCGCCAGTCCCGGATCCGTCGCCTGATAGCCAAGCGCGATGACATAGCTTCGTCCGACACGATCCGCCCGGATTTCGTTCTGCAGCTTGAGGATGGCGTAGTCACGGCGCGACGCGGCAATCAGCGCATCGCGGGCAGCCGGGTCGAGTTTGCTGATGTCACCAAGGCCCGGCATGGGCGGGCTGGGGCGGACATACTGGATCAGGCCGCGGATCAGGCCGACGCCCTGGGCAAGCGCCGACTGCGGCGGGTTCATGAAGGCATCGTTCTGGTCGAGCTTGAGCTTGTCGACGACCACCGCGGCAAGCCGCGTCGAGGTCAGTATCTCGATCTGGCTCAAAATGGCGGAATCGGTCTGCATGGTGGTCGACGCCGCCGAAATGTCGTCGACGATCTTGTTCAGCCCCTCGTCGATCAGCACGCTCGAGACCGACACAAATTTGGGCGGCGTGGTCTGCAGATAGAGCATGCCCAGGAAAAGACCGATGGCGGCGCACACGGCAACCACCTTGGCCTGCCGCGCAGCCATGCCAAGCAGACGCTCGATATCGATGAAGTCTTCGCCGCCTCCTGCATCCGAATTCGGCAATGGCATCCTCTTGTCGAGAGGAAAGTTGGCATAGTTCATCGTCGGTCCAATCCCAGAGCCTGTCGCGTCCCGATCATCGGGTTTAGGCTCTATCTCTTTGTTTGGGCACAATCTTTTCCGAAAACCGGGACTGACTTTCCGGGATCGTGCCTTGGCTTGCAGTTGCCTCGATGGCCGGGAGCATTGCCGTGGGCAATGCAAGCCTCATGCCAATCAGCGAGGAACCTGCCAGCCCCTCGCCAACAGTCATGTGACAATGCTCCCGAAAGATGGGCATTATGCGGCTTCTTCCTGGCGTTCATGCGACCGGACGAACTCCTGAAGCATCTCGAAAACCGGACCCTTCATGTCGTTGCGTGCCAGCGCGAAGGCGATGTTGGCCTGGATGAACCCTTCCTTGGACCCGCAGTCGAACATGCGGCCCAGGAAAGGCTGGGCAAAGAACGGCTGGTCCCTCGACAGGCGGACCATGGCGTCGGTCAGCTGGATCTCGTTGCCGGCGCCACGCTGCTGATTGCCCAGCAGCGCGAATATCTCGGGCTGCAGGATGTAGCGGCCGTTGATGTAGAAATTCGACGGCGCGTTGGCCGGGGCCGGCTTCTCGACCATGGCCGTAACCTCGAAACCGCCGCCGATCTCGGCGCCGCGACCGACAATGCCGTATTTGTTGGTTTCGCTCGGATCGCAGCGTTCGACGGCGATCACATTGCCGCCCGTCTCGGCGTAGAGATCGGTGATCTCGGCCAGGCAGCCGCGCCCGCCGAAGGAGACCATGTCAGGCAGAAGCAGGGCGAAAGGCTCGTTGCCGATGACTTCGCGGGCGCACCAGACGGCGTGGCCGAGGCCTTGCGGCGACTGCTGGCGGATGAAGGAGGTGGCACCAGCCACAGGCAACATGCTTTCGAGCGCCTCCAGCTGGGTCTTCTTGCCGGTCTGCTCCAGCGTGCCGATCAATTCCGGATGCAGGTCGAAATAGTCCTCGATGACCGCCTTGTTGCGGCCGGTCACGAACACGATGTGCTCGATGCCGGCTTCGAAGGCCTCGTCCACCGCATATTGCACGACAGGCCTGTCGACCACGGGAAGCATTTCCTTCGGCATCGACTTGGTCGCCGGCAGGAACCGTGTTCCAAGCCCCGCCACCGGTATCACGGCCTTCCTGATTTTCTTCATCGCAAATTCCTTCTGAGGAGATCGACTGCAGTTCCTTCACAGGCCACGAAAAATCCCTCCATGTGCCTGCATCTTCACCTCCCCACCCCCACGGCAAATTGTGCCGCTACTCGTCGCAACCGCACGGCGATCGGCATGCCCATATGCCTGACCGCCGCCGGGTCGCTGAGCGCCGTCCGGATCGCCTTGAGCGGGGACCGCGCCTTGATGTGCTGGACCATCGCCAGGAAGGAGGCCGCCTTGCGCAGGCTGCGGCCGCGCCGGGCAAAGGCCGCCTGAGCTGCCTCATCCATCTGATGGGTTTGAGCGAATACGGCGTCCGCCTTGCGCATCGCTTCGACATGATGAAGCTCGAGCACACGCGAGATGGAGCCGCTGCGAATGTGATAGGCGTAGCCGATATCGGGCTCGACCACGCATCTGCCGCCCTTGGCGAGCGCCTCGGCAAAAAGGATATAATCCTCGCCGATCCTCAGTTTCTCGTCATAGCGAAGCCGGTTCTCATCCAGGAACCGGCGCTGGAAGATCGGCTTGAGGTAGCCGAGATTGAACTTCGATTCGAAGACGATGTTGCCTGCGATGTAGGTGGTCAGCGAAATTTCGCGCAAGCCTTCCAGATACTGCCGCGGGAACATCGCATCCTCGACCACACCGTCCTCGCGGATGACCTGGAGATTGTCGACGGCGATCTGGGCATCGGCTTTCTCGGCGCGGTTGATCATGGCGGCGAGACGGCCGGGAAAGATGGCGTCATCGGAATCGAGAACCGCGATCCACCTGCCGCGGGCGACGTCGAGGCCGGCATTCCTGGCGCCGCCGGGGCCGCGATTCCTGGCGAGCGCAACGACACGCACGATGTCCTGCGGATAGGCCCGCGCCACATCGAGCGTGGCATCGCGCGACTGATCGTCGACAACGATGATCTCGACGCTGACATCCTTCTGCGCGATGGCGCTGGCGATCGCCCTGTCGAGCGTCGCCTCCGCATTGTAGGCCGCGATCACAACGGAAACGTCGGGGGCTGAAACGGCGGGGATCGGGGAAACGTCAGGCTGCACGCTTGCCTCCTTCCCCCGGCGAGGGTTGGCCATAGAGGCGGATTTCGCGGACGCCGACAAGACCGCTGACGACACCGAAATGCATGATGCCGCGCAACACGCTGCGGTTCCTGCGTACCGGGCTGGCGACGACGGGAAGTGCCGCTGCGAAACAATAGGCCGCCTTTGCCGCGGCAAGGCCGACATGCTTTATCAGCCCGATGCCGCGCGCATTGCTGCCCAAGAGGTGACCATGCGTCTGACCGACACGAAAACGGCGCCGGCCAAGCCAGTCGAACGCAGCCCTCGCACCCGGCACCACCTCGTCCACCCAGGCGTCCTGCGAGAAGGCGATGCGGCCGTCTGCCTTGACCATCTGATCGAAGAACTCGGTGTCCTCGCCGCCGGTCTGGCCGCGCGCCAGGCTGAAGCGACGGCCGCGCAAGCTGTCCGATCCCATGCGCAGCAGGACATTGCAGGTGTAGCCGGTGCGGATCTCGCCGCGCACCCAGACGGGCAAGGTCGAATGGAAATCGCCACGCCGCATCCATTCGGGCGCATCCGGACGGTAGAGCGCGCGCACCGGGCCGAGCACGGCTGTTGCGCCGCTGTCCTCAGCCGTCGCGACCAGTTCGGCCAGCCAACGGGGCGAGGCAGTCTCGTCATCGTCGATGAAGGCGAGGAAATCCGCCTGGCTGGTATCGAGGCAGGCGTTGCGGGCGACCGAGATGTTGCGTGCCGGAGCGTGCCGGTAGCGGACCGGCAATTTCAAATCCCGCGACAGCGCCGTCACCAGGGCCTGCGCGCTTGGCGTGTCGTCATTGTCGGCGACGATGACGCCGACATCAAACCCCGCCGGCATTTCCATGGCGGCGAGCGAGCGCAGCGTATCGGCCAGCTCCGGCCGCCGGAACGTGCACACGCCGATGTCGATGCTGCGGTTCTTGGCCTGAACCGCCATCACGCCACCCCGCGTCGCGCGCCGAGGCCGAGAAGCTGCAGCCAGAAGCCGACGGACCAGCCGAAATGCATGACCATCGCCGAGACGCCGGCGAGCGCGATGTCGGCATTGCGCTGGCGGATGGCCGTCACCAGGCCGTAGCCCAGGCATACCGCCGCCCAGACCAGCAAGGGCACAGCCGCGATCCAATGCACGAAGGAGAAGGCAGCCAGAAGAACCACGGGGAAGACCGCCAGCGGCACCATCTGCCGGACCTTCGGAATGACGCGGTGCTTCAGCACATTCTTGGCGCGGCCACGGCCATAACCGAGATACTGGAAATAGAGACCTTTGAGCGAGGCGCGCGGGTAATAGACCATCTGCGTCTTGCCGCTCATCCAGATCTTGTGGCCGGCTTGCCGCAGCCGATAGTCGAGCTCGGCATCCTCATTGTGGCTGAACGTCTCGTCATAGCCGCCGACAGCGCGGAAGGCCGAAATCCGCATCAGCGCGTGATGGCCATGGTCGACCCACTCTCCGGCGGAGAGGTGGCGATGCTTGGAGCCACCGGTGCCGAGTTTCGAATTCTGCGCCGCCGCAACCGATTTCTGTACCGCGCCGCTGCCGCTGGTCAACATCGAAACCACGACTGAATCCGCTGATGTGGCCAGTGCTTCCTCAAGCAGCCGGTCACAATAATCGTCGGGATAGCCGCCATGCGCGTCGATGCGGATCAGATAGTCCGCGCCCTCACCGAAAGTGCCAATGGCGAGATTGATCGCCGCGCTCTGGATGCGGCGCTTGTTGTGAAGCAGGATGACGCGCGGATCCTTCGCGGCGATCTGCTCGACAATGGCCAGCGTGCCATCGGTGCTGCCGCCATCGGCGACGATGATCCTGGCGCCCAGCCTTTGCGCCGCGGGCCGCAATTGATCGAGCAGCGTGCCGATATGGGTTGCCTCGTTCAGGCAGGGGATCACGATCAGGTTGGAGGGAAGCGCTTGCGTCATCAGGCGATGTCCATCCTATGCCATGGCTTCGGCCGCGAGGGGTTCGCGCACGGTGGTCAGGCGGCGCAATTTTTCGACCAGCGCCCTGCAGTCGCTGCGGTCGTAGCTCCATGTCCTCGGATTATGGGCAAGCACGCGCGCCTTCAGCCTGCCGAAGCGGTGCTCTTCCATCTTGCCAAGCGCGGTCTCGAGCGCCTGGGAAGTCGGCTGGGGCAGAAGAACGCCGATATCCTGCTGGCTGAGGAACCGTCCCGTTTCGGTATGGCCCATCGAGATCGGCACCGCCCCGAAGCGACAGCCTTCATAAAGGCGGTTGGGCAGCAGCCATTCCGAATTCTGCCCCTCTTCGAAGAAATCGATCGCCCAGGCGAAGTGGACGTCCTGGTAGATCGCCGCCATGTCCTCCGGGTTGCGGTAGGGTCCGCGAAACGACAGATAAGGCTCGGCATCGACGAAATCATGGAAATCCGGGAATTCCGAGAGCGCCGGACGGCCGCGCAGCACGACCTCGAAACGTCCATCCATGCGGCGCGTGAAATCGGCGAGCAGCCTGAGCGAGCGGCGACAGCGCAGCGCGCCGAACCAGCCGATCCGCCATGGCGGGGCGACAGGCCCCTCCATCGCCTCGCCCGTGCCAGGCTGGATCGCCGCCGCCTCGAAATACTTGTTCTCGACCAGTTCGACCGGGGCGGCGACCTGGCGGAAAGGTTTGAAATAATTGGCGATGAAGGCGGGCGAACTTGTCACCAGCAGCTTCACGTCGCGCGCCAGGTGGCGCTCGGTGGCGCGCAAGGCCTTGCCGAGGACATCGTCGCGGAGCACCAGGCGGTGGATGTCGAGGCATTCATAGACGATCGGCACCTTTGCGCCGAAGGCCGACCCGGCGCGACGGGCAAGCGCCAGCATTTCCAGGTTGCGCGCTATGATGAGATCGGGCCGCGGCGTGCCCCTCAGCTTCGCCCGAAGCGAAACCGTCGCTTTTGCGACCGCCGCCAGGCGCTGGGCGAATCGTCCGTCGCGTGTCGCGCCAAGGTCAACCGGCAGCAATCCTTCGATATCGGCAATCGGGGTGGCGGTGCGGCGGAAGCCCGCCAGGGTGACCTGGGCGCCACCTGTCCTGAGCATTGTGATCCGCCGGCGGACCGCCGGATCGGAGACATCGTGCACCAGGTACAAGACATGCAGCATGAAAACTCGACCGCTGTTTGACCCACCCATGGGGAGCCTAGTACAGCTCTTGCTGCATCGCAACATTTTTGGTGCAGTGTAGCAAAATTAGTCACCTCTGCCGCGCCGCACAAACATATCGCTTGCGGTCCACAACTCTTGAGAATGACCGCGTGGTAGCGCCTTGCGGAAACAATATGGCCCGCCTCGCAAGCAATTTCGGGCAGTTTCACCCATCTCAAGGCACCATGGCGATCTCACCGGGCGAACCGCGAAGCCCCCAGCAGCGGAGATGGTGGTTAATCAATTCCTAAATATTGTATTGCAGTGCAACAAAAAATGATGTTGAATTCTTGCCAGGGAAGTTGGGTTTTGGAAATTGGCTAGGGGATCCGCGCCTGCATTGTGTTGCAGCGCGGCATGTGATTGCAGCGCTGCTGCAGCTTTGGAATGGCCTGCGAATACCCCCTGATGCCACTGTGTCGATACGGGTGGTGCTGTATGAGCAAGGCTCTTCGTATTGCCGTCTATGACGACAAGTATCCGACCAGTTTCGTTACACCGCGAACATCCAGGCATACGATCTTGCGACAGCGATTTCTGCCGCTGAACCTGGTCTCGTCGAAGCTGGAAGGCGTGACGCTGATCGAACCTGCCCTGTCTGTCGACATGGTGCATGCGTTCAACCGGATACCGGTCAATTCCTCCAAATACATCATGTCGTTCGAATCCCATCTGCCCCGGCAATTCGCCCTTCGCAAACGTGGGCTGGTGGCGCGCTACCTGATGTCGCGGATCACCAACCCCGGCTGCCGCCGCATCATCGCCTTGTCGCATTTTGCCCGCAGAAGTTTGCTCGCCCAGCACTCCGACCATCCGGAACTGGACCTGCTGACGAAAAAGCTGCTGGTCCGCCACCCGAACATCGTGGTGCCGGCAACGCAAGACGCGATGGCGCAAGACGTTGCCGAGGAGTTGGTGCTGACATTCATCGGCGCCCACTTTGGCCGCAAGGGCGGATGCGTGGCGGTCAAGATCGCGGAAAAGGCAGCCGAGCAAAATCTGCCAATTCGAGTGAACATCGTGTCCAGTCTCCAGGTTGGTGGCCACATATGGACCGATCCGACAAGCCCGGGCTTCTTCGACCCCTACATCAAGCTGCTCGAACTGCCCAACGTCCGGCATCACGGGGTGTTGCCAAACCAGGAGGTGCGGCAGTTGCTGCGCAACTCGCATTTCGGCGTCCTCGCCACCTTTGGCGACACTTTCGGTTACTCGGCGCTGGAATCGATGTCCGAGCACACGCCGGTTCTTGGAACGAAAGTCTGCGCCTTGCCGGAATTCCTGGAGGATGGCGTCAACGGGATCTCATTGCCTGTGGAGCTCGACGATACCGGCGACTGGTCCAGCCCGGGATACGACGCGCGCGGGGAGGCGAAATACGCACAGTATTTCCGCGATGAGGTCGAACGGCTCGCCAGCCTGGCCATCGAACGGCTGAAGCCGTATATCGGGCAACCGGCCTTGATGGCGCCGCTGCGGCGCGAAGCCCGCAGGACCGCGGAGGTCATGTTCGCGGCGGAGCCGGCAGGCGCGTTCTTTGATGCGCTCTACGATCGTGTCGCGGTGGAAAAAGCCCGCCAGCCGGCACAAATCGATCCTGCCCTAGACGTTTCGTCTCCCCAATCCCTGCCGCTTGAATCCCTTAAGCCCGTGTTATTGCCGTTTGCCCCTGACCCGCAGAGTGCAATGGGGCACGGCATTCCGACAGCCTCCGCGGCCTGAGCACCGCTGCGAGCATCGCAACAGAGGTCTTTTGCCCCGGGCGTTGGCCCACCGATCGAGAGGGACCACTCCGCCTATTCTCACTGCCCGGATCGCGCCGACACCCGAAAGGAATTTTTTTGTTGCATCGCAACATTTTGATGTGGCGTGGCAAAAAACCGCCTCACCGGGGTGCAAGACTCCTCAAAGATGGCGCATGCCCAGCGCCACGGCGCCAAGGCCGCATCGGACGGCCGGATCGAGTACGTCGCCGCCGACAAGGGCAAGGCGGCCAATGGAGGCTACCGATGATTTACACACGCAGAAAACTCCTGGCGCTTCTGGCCGCCTCCACGGCGGTACAATCGGTCGCCAGCCAGGCACTGGCCGAGAGCGTCGTGGCGGGAAGCGGGGACGTCGCCCTCGACAAGCTTCCCGACTGGGCCGATGTGAAGCTCCAGCTTTGGAAATACTCCAATCCCTTCGCACCGTCGCAGTGGAGCGAGCCCAAGCTCGGCGGCTATGACTGGAAGGCCGCCAACGTCAAAATCGTCGACGGCGCCCTTCAGCTTACCGTCAGCGAGAAAGCCTCCGCCGAGGTGATCTCGGGCAGCAATTCCGCATCCGCATCGGCGAAATGGGAGGTGGACGTAACGCTGCCGACGATGAAGCCAGGGCTGATCGCGGCGCCGCTCTGGATCTTCAACGACAAGGCCCATGAGGAGGTCGATTTCGAGATCGTCGGCACCAGGGGATTGCAACTCACCGTCTGGGCGAACGTCGACAACCAGCACAAGGCGGTCTGGGTGAAATGGATCCTGGTTGGCGACCTTTCGGGCAAACGATATCGTCTCGGCCTGCAATATGAGGCCAGAAAACGGGTTGTCTTTTCCATCGATGGCAAGGAAGCCGCGGTCGTCACGCCGGCCGACACCACCGGCGGTGCCTTTCCGAACAAGCCCATGCAGCCGTATTTCGACCTGTGGGTAGCCGCAGGTGCCATCATGGACCCGCGCTGGGCCGGCAAATGGGAGCCGATGGCTCCGTCGGAGAGATTGGTCATGACCGTTCACGGATACAGGCGGACCGACATTTAGCCATGAGGTAACTTCTTGCGCTGTCGCGCCTAGCCTCGAGGACGGGCGCAAGCGCCGATCCGGATATGCTGCATTGCAGCATTTTTGGTGCAGTGTAGCAAAAATCCACGTTTTCTGTTGCACTGCAAAATTATTGCCGTAGTTTGGGGTGGGCGGCGGTTGTGGATTTCGGATTTCCGGAATCCGCGCAAAGATCAGGAATCCTGAATTTGGAAGCCAATCCATTCGACCCGCCAGAAGGCTCGTTGCGCAAATCGGTCGGACGCGGCGCGGTGGTGACCGCCCTGTCGCAATCGGTGCGGGTCGCGACACAGATCATATCCGTCATCGTGCTGTCGCGGCTGCTGTCACCGCAGGATTTCGGCGTCGTGGCGATGTGCGCGCCGGTGCTGGCCTTCATCGCGCTGTTCCAGGATTTCGGCCTGACCCAGGCGACGATCCAGAAATCGGGCATCCGGCACGAGGAGGTAAATTACCTCTTCTGGATCAATGTCGCGGTCAGTGCGATCCTGGCCTGCGTGCTGGCGGGCGCGGCGCCGCTGGTCGCCGCCTTCTACAGCGAGCCCCGCGTGACCGGGCTGGTGGCCGCGTTCGGCCTGCAGATCATGGCCTATGGGCTTGGCGCCCAGCATCTGGCGCTTTTGACGCGGCGCATGCAGTTCGGGCGGCTGGCGATCATCGATGTCGCCAGCGCCGTCGCCGGGCTGGTGGTATCGATCGCCTGGACCTTCATCGACCGTTCCTACTGGGCGCTGTTCGCCGGCACGCTGACCGGCGCGGTGCTGCCGACGCTGTGCTACTGGGCAAGCTCGCGATGGCGGCCCGGCATGCCGCGCAAGGTCGCGGGCATCGGCGAGCTGATCAATTTCGGCGCCGGCATCACCGGCTTCAACTTCGCCAATTTCTTCGCCCGCAACCTCGACAATGTGCTGATCGGCAAATACTGGGGCGAGCAGCAACTCGGCCTTTACGACCGCGCCTACAAGCTGCTTCTGTTCCCGCTCAGCCAGATCACCAATCCGCTGTCGAAGGTGATGGTGCCGGCGCTGTCCAGGCTGAAGGACGAACCGGACCGCTATCGCAGCGCCTATCTGCGCGTCATGCCGCTGATCCTTTTGGTGGCCTTGCCCGGCGTCGCCTTCGCCACAGCGATGTCGGATGTGCTGATCCCCTTCGTGCTCGGCGAGCAGTGGCGCGCAAGCGCTTCGATCTTCCTGGCGCTCGGCTTTGCCGGGCTGCTGCAGCCGCTCAACAACCCGGCGGGCTGGCTTTTCGTCAGCCAGGGCCGCTCCGGCGACTTCATGCGCTGGGGCATCATCACGGCGGTGACGTCGGTGCTCGCCTTCGCGATCGGCCTGCCCTATGGCGCGCTCGGCGTGGCGGTCGCCTATGCGGTGAGTGAATATCTGCGCACGCCTTTCCTGTGGCTTTATGTCGGCAAGAGCGGACCGCTGCGGGCCAGCCATGTGCTGCGCGCGGCGACGCCCTTCGTGCTCGGCGCGCATCTGGCGTTGGCGGCGGTCTGGCTGATCAAGCCGATGCTGCCGCAACAGCCTGTCGTCGCCCTGGCCGGTGGCGCCGTTCTTGCCTACCTGATCACCATCGTTGTCGCGCTGGCCTTCGCATCCGGCCGCGAGGCCTTGCGCGAGGCCCTGAAAATGCTGCCGGCAAGGCAGCCGGCGGCAACGCCGCGCGAGGCGCAATAATTTCGACGCCTTTGCCGGCTACCCAATATCCACACGAGCATCAGGTCCGATCCATGCACTACCGGTCGATATCCGACATGAACGACACCATCGTCAGCAACCTTCACCGGCTGCCGCGTGACATCGACCTTGTGGTCGGCGTTCCCAGAAGCGGCGTGCTGGCGGCGACGCTGGTGAGCCTTGCCGCGAACATTCCGATGACCGACCTGGATAGCTTCCTGGAAGGCCGTGTTTACACGTCGGGCATCACCAAGCGCCGCGCCGCACTCGACCGCAAGGTCTCCGAGATGCGCAAGGTGCTGGTGATCGACGACAGTGTGGCGGGCGGCAATGCCATGCGCGACGCCCGCGCCCGCATCCAGGCTGCCGGCATCGAAGCCGACTTCACCTTTGCCGCCGTGTTCGGCCTGCAGCCTCGGCATGCCGAAACCGACGTCGTCTTCGAGGTCGTGCCGCATCCGCGCATGTTCCAGTGGAATTTCATGCATCACAAATTCCTGGCGCAATGCTGTGTCGACATAGACGGGGTGCTGTGCCTCGACCCGACCGAAGCGGAAAACGACGACGGCCCAGCCTATGAAAAATTCCTCAGCGAAGCGCGCCCTCTTCATGCCCCGACCCACCGGATCGGCTGGCTGGTCACCAGCCGGCTGGAGAAATACCGCGCGCTGACCGAGGCATGGCTCGCAAGGAACGGTATCCAGTACGACCAACTGATCATGCTCGACCTGCCGAGCAAGGCGGAGCGCCAGCGGCTTGGCGCGCATGGCAGTTTCAAGGCTGATTTCTACCGCAAATCCGACGCCATCCTGTTCATCGAAAGCGAGCATGCGCAGGCGTTGAAGATCACCGAACTGTCGGGCAAGCCGGTGCTGTGCGTCGAAACGCACATGGTCAGCGTTCCCGACGCGCTGTCGCTGCCGGCGCTCGGCCAGGCAGCGCGCAACCTGCCGGCGAGGCTGCGGCAGATCAACTCGCAGGAAGGCCGCAAGGGCGCCGCCAAGGCCCTTGTTCGCGCCCTGCTTGGCGCCCGCGGCTACGAGACGCTGAAAAGCCGGGTCAAGCGCCCGGCCTGATCAGCACCGTGGCGGCTGCCGTCGAGCAGCTCGCCACCCGCCATGGCTACGCCGCCTGGCGGGCGCGCTGCCGCACCGCCCTGTCCAGGATGGAGAAGAAGGTGACGAACTGGCGGTCCGGATCGAGCTCCGGGCGCGCCGCGAAACCGCGCGCGAGGCCCGAGACGCGATCATATTCCTTGCTGTCGTTCCACAACCGTCTGACGGCCGCGACCCAGTCGGCGAGCGGAGCGTCGTAATCCAGCACCGCGCCGCCCGGGCCGATCGCTTCGGGCAGGCCGCCGCGCCGCGAGCCAATGACGGGGATTCCGCTGCAATGGGCCTCCGACGCGACGCGCCCCCAGGCCTCTTCCCATTTGCTGGGCGCAAGCAGGATCCTGGTGCGGCCATAGACCGTCTTCATGTCGCTGGTGCGGCTTTCCAGCGTGACATTGCCAAGCGGTGCGATCGTCTCTTCGATGCGCGCGCGATGATCGTCCTCCAGCTTCCAGCTTTCAACGAACAGGAACGGGATTTCCGGGCAAGCACCGGCGATGCGCACCGCCAACTCGAAACCCTTTTCCTCATAGGGATTGATCAGCGTGACAAACTGGCCCGTCGTCGGCGTGCTGTAATGCGTCGGGTTGATGGTCGGCGGGATCACCGTCGCCTCGATGCCGAACTCCCTGCTGTAGGTGCGCGCGGTGAATTCGGAATTGGCGATGTAGAGTGCCGAGCGCAATTCGCGCAGGTCGCCGGCCAGTTCATGAAACTCGACGTTGCGCAGATACACGACCAGCGGCACGCCCTCGGCCTGCAGCGCCTTGCCGAGCGGAACCGACTTGTGGCACTGGACCACCGCCACATCCGGCTTCACGCGGTTGACGGCAAAGGCCGCCGCCTCCCAGGGGAACCACGCCCGGATCACCGGGTAGCCGGGGAAGCTGTCTACGACCGCGGGCTGGCGCAAAAGCTTCATCTTGGCGCGCGCCTTGAGGCCGAAGACGCCGTCGCCGAACAGGGCGGCAAGCACCGCGGCCTCATGCCCATGCTCGATCAGTTGTTCGGCCAGATGATGCGTGCTCGACTGGACGCCGCCGCTGAATTCCGGCGGGTAGCCGTTGCCGCCTGCAAAAAGAACTTTCATGATCCTGGCTCCTGGTCTTTTCGCGTTTCATTCTTGCGGCCCGATCGCGGGCCGCGTCGAAAGCCGCCTCAGGCATTCTGTGGCGGATCAAGCGTCGCGAACGGGTTGGTGCATGAGTGCCATCCGGTGAACCGGATCGGATCGTCAGGCGAACTGCGCCCGGCATAGTCCGTCAGCATGTGGAATTCGGCAACGAGCCAGCGATCGAAATGCCTGAGATCGCGCCGCTTGCGTTGCGGCAGCAACCCGCGCGCCTGGCCGAGCTTCGTCTTTTCAAGCAAGGTGACGGCATCGCCCAGCTTCTCGCTCGGGAATATCCAGGGATTCCGGTTGCGGAACTCCAGCACGAACTGCTGCAGATGCTCGATGCGCATGTTCAGCCTGCCGAGATATTTTTCCAGCGTGACCCGAACCAGATCCTCGTCCGAAAACGAGGAGACGGCCGCGTAGGCAACGCCTGTCGACGCAACGCCTCCCGCCAGGATGGCCAGTGCCGAGCGCCGTGTGACTTCGATCATCGGCCCGCTCCTTTCATGCGATCCGGCTCGCCGCGCGCAGCGACAACGCTGCCGCGGTCAGGCTCGGGTTGGCGCAGGAGCAGCTTGGGTAGGTGCTGGTGCCGACGACAACCAGGTTTCTCAACCGGTGATGGATCATGTCGCTGTCGATGACCGAATCGGCGGGGCCGGTGCCCATCCTGAGCGTGCCCTGCACATGCGATTCGGTTGGCCGGATGCCGCGGTCGAAAAGCCTTTCGACCGGCAGCGGGGCGAGCAGCCCGGGCAATTTATCCAGTGCCCTGGCCATGCCCTTGACCGCGTAGTCCGACGGCGCCTTGAAGGAGACAAAGGCATTGTCGTCCTCGTCGAGGGTGACGAAATTCTCGTCATCGAGCAGGTTCTCAGTGACCACGACCAGCGGCAGCGTCTGGCGCAGACGGCCCTTCTCGGCACGCATCCCGTGCTGCCAGCGGTTCTCGAAATAGACCAGGGCCGCCGCGTGCTCGGACCGGTGCGGACCGTCATAGAGGCCGAAATTCAGGCCGGTGGTAATTGTGCTGCCGTCGAAATTGTCGACGCCGTCGAGATAGACCTCGAAATTCCAGCCATAGGATTCATGCAGGCCACGCCCGACGAATTGATCGCCCAGGCCGGAACGCAGCATGATCGCGGCGCTCTGGATGGCATTGGCGCCGAGAATGAAGAGGTCGCCACTGACCTGATATTGCTTGCCGTCATGGACGAAGGTGACCGAACGGACCGTACCGCCGACATGATCGAGCCGCCGCACTTCCGCACCGAGGCAGACCGAAACGTCGGGATGCTCGAAGACGTGCATCAGGCCGTTGTTGGCGGTGAATTTCGCGTCGACCGGGCACAGCCAGCAGCGCAGATTGGCACAGCACGAGGTGCGTTGCGAGGTCGGGACCCGGGCACGGGCCGTCGGCATGACGAAGTGCTCGTCGGGCTGGGCCGCCTTCATCATCTTGTCCGGCGTCGACATGCGATGCGGCGGTTGCGGAAACGGTTTTGAACGCGGCAGCATCGCCGCCATGTCGGGGTCGCCCGAGATCGACATGATCTCTTCGGCATCGCAGTAGAATGGCTCGACATCGTCATAGCTGATCGGCCAGTCATTGCCGATGCCGTAGGTGCTTTTCAGCCTGAAATCATTGGGATGGAACCGTGGCGTCTGCGCGAACCAGCAGTTGGTCCCGCCGCCCAGCCCGATCGTATAATTCCACGGCTTGTCGGAATTGTCGGTCTTGTAGGTCGTCTCGTCGTCGATGTCGGTGTTGGCGTCCTGGTCGAGCTGCCATTCATGCGTATTGTGGCGGCCCCACTCCAGCACCAGGATGCGCGCCTTACGCCGCCTGGCGAACTCGTGCAGGAAGAAGGCCGAACCGAAGCCGGAACCGATTGCGACAAGATCGAAATGATCCCTGGTGATTTGCTCGGGCTTTACGTCCAGCACCATCAGCTACAACTCCGCACAGAAATACGCACCCATCGGGTCCTTGCGACCGTTCTTCATGTCCGAGACCAGTCTCACCACTCCAGCCTCATGCCGCCATTCTGCCGATCGAGTGATATTCGATGCCATGGCGCGCCACGACCTTGGGGTCATAGAGGTTGCGCCCGTCGAAGATGACCGGTGTGGTCAGCGCGTCCTTGAGCGCGTCGAAGGACGGCGCGCGGAAGCTCTTCCATTCGGTGGCGATGAGCAGCGCATCGGCGCCGCGCAGTGCCGCTTCCTTGGTGCCGCACAGCATCAGGTCGTCGCGCAGCCCGTAGATGGCCTGGCATTCCTGCATCGCCTCGGGGTCATAGGCCTGCACGGTCGCGCCGGCCTTCCACAGCGCCTCCATCAGGACGCGCGCCGGCGCCTCGCGCATGTCGTCGGTGTTGGGCTTGAAGGCCAGGCCCCACAGCGCGAAGGTCTTGCCCGCGAGGTCGCCCTTGAAGTAGCGGTTCACCTTGTCGAACAGGACGGATTTCTGGTCGTTGTTGCGTTCCTCGACGGCACGCAGCAGCTTGGCGTCGAATTTGACGCCTTCGGCGGTCTTGATCAGGGCGCGGACGTCCTTGGGGAAGCACGAGCCGCCATAGCCGAGGCCCGGATAGATGAAGTGATAGCCGATGCGCGGGTCGCTGCCGATGCCCTTGCGCACCTCCTCGATGTCGGCGCCGAGCTGCTCGGCCAGATTGGCCATCTCGTTCATGAAGCTGATCTTGGTCGCCAGCATGCAGTTGGCGGCGTATTTCGTGAACTCGGCGCTGCGCACGTCCATCACGATCATCTTCTCGTGGTTGCGGTTGAAGGGCGCGTAGAGCTCGCGCATCACCGCCTCGGTGTCCTCGCTGGACGTGCCGACGATGATGCGGTCGGGTTTCATGCAGTCGGAGACGGCCGAGCCTTCCTTGAGGAATTCGGGATTGGAGGCAACGTCGAAGCTCAGGTCCTCGCGCCCTCTCGTCTTCAGTGTTTCGGCGATCCTGGCCTTTACCTTTTCGCAGGTGCCGACCGGCACGGTGGACTTGCCGACGATGATCTTGGCGGTCTCCATCTCGCGGCCGATGGTCTCGGCGACCGCCAGCACATATTTCAGGTCGGCCGAACCGTCCTCGCCGGGCGGCGTGCCGACCGCGATCATCTGGATTTCCCCATGCCTGACGGCGGCGGCGGCATCGGTGGTGAACTTGATGCGGCCGGCGGCGTGATTCTCCCTGACGATGCTTTCAAGGCCCGGCTCGAAGATCGGGACGAAGCCCTGGTTGAGCCGTTCCACCTTGTTTGCATCGATGTCGACGCAAACAACCTGGTGGCCGACCTCGGCAAGCACCGCCGCCTGCACGAGGCCGACATAGCCAATTCCAAACACCGTCAAGTTCATTCGATTTCGTTCCTGTCCAGGGCCGCGAACCGCTTTGGGTCCGGCCGGTTCAATTCGACGTTCCCAACTGTTTTATAGTGCATACGAGCGATTCAGGAAATTGACAGGGTTCGCCGAGCGCGGTGAAGGCGACGCGTTCGACCTGCAGCGAGAGCTTGCGGCCCGGATCCGCGAACGCACCCATCCAGCCGTTCATCGTGTCGCTGCCCCAAAAACTGAAGAAAATCTTCTGCGCATGGCTGGGCAGCTTCGCCGGATCGGTGATGGTGTTCACCAGCTGGCCGTTCACGTACCAGCGCAAACTGTCCTTCTCCCAGACGAAGGCGTAGTCGTTGAAGGCCTTGTCGGTGCCGCCGGGCACCTCGACCAGCTTCTCGTTCTTGCCCTTGCCGTCGATATAGGCGTTGACCTGCACCTTGGATGTGTCCTTGGTCAGGATCTCGAAGTCGATCTCGTCCCAAGGCTGCTTGTCGGACGGGCCGATATACGAAAAGAAAGCCGCGTTCAGGCCGGGACCGGTATCGGTCTTCATCCGCGCCTCGTAGGTGCCGTAGCCGAAGCGCTGCTTGGTCTGGATCTCGCCGCAGGCGAATTCGCGATCCTTCGTCTTCTGCTTCTCGAACCCTAGTGACAATACACTGTTGGACAGACTGATCTGCCCCTTCGACCAGGTGCAATTCTGGTGACTGCCGTTCGTCCAGCCGTCGGAAACGTACCAGCGTTCACGGTTGAAACTGGTGAAATCGTCGACGAAAGAGGGGGCCGTCTCGATATTCTGTGCATGGGCGGGAACTGCCGGGAAACTGGCAAGAGCAGCCAACAGCAGCGCCCCGGCCGGACCCAGCAGCCACAGGCCGGTCCGCCGGGCCTGGTGCGCGAAGGGCGATGCGTCAATTGCAGTCGTGGATGTGGATTTCGAACCCGAATTCATACCAAACTCACCTTTGTGCTGTGTGTCCCCAACCCAAAGTCGACGTTTGAACCGCTTCCAAACGGGCCAACCTTGACCTCCTCCTTGACCCTCCCGAAATCCCTCTCCTGTCTTGCACCGCATCCTTGCGGCAGTCCCGCGCCTTCACGATCACGCTCGGCCGGCGCCAGCGGGCCTGGCGAAATCGACGGCGGCGGCCGAATCGGACGCCGCACCCTCGTCGAAGACCATATCCAGCGAATGACGGAGCTCCCTCATCATGCCGTTCTGGCGCGACAACGCCGCGATGCGACGCTCGCAATTCAGGATCGACTCCGTCAGCGCGGTGACTTCGGATGAACGCCTGCGCGAGGCAGAGCCGTTTTCCATGGCTTCGACAAGAAAGGCCGCGTTGGTGGCCGTCTTGCGGTAGCGGCTCTCCAGGCCGGTTTTCTCGGCTTCGATCTCGGCTGCAATCTGCTCGAAGAGTTTCGCCAGCCGGTCGAGGCGCGAGACGTCGGCCTGCCGGTCGCGGGCAGGATCCCTTGATCTGAAGCCGAATATCGAGGCCATGGCTTAAATTCCTGTCATCGCCGGCTTGCGTGCCGGGCTACTGGCCAATCCCCCGCAACCGGGGGCCGAACAACTCGTACCGCATTGTCCACTCCACTGACGGGAGAGACTTCAGACCAATCCGATCGGGGGCCAGTTCGGTTGGTCGTTTAATTTGCTGCACCGCAACATAGACTGCCATCGTCGGAGCCGTGAGGCAACCACCCAATTCGTAAACTCATAAATCCGGTGGAAATGGTTTGCGCGGTGACGTGCTGCCGGCGGGATAAACCGAGCATTCCCAGCGCCTTACCGTTCCTTGCCCGCGCTGGTCCCGGCCATCAGGAAACGCAACGGCGGCACATGCCTTTGCCCGGAGGCAAGGCCAACGCGACGAAACAGCGCCTCGAGCTTGTCGGACGCCACGCCCTGGACGATGGGGACCAGGTTGGATTGACTTGATAAGGCGTAGGCCGCGGCCGAAGCCAGCCCGCGCTCGGCCTTCACGTCGAGGAAGTTGCGTAGCCGGTATTTGTCGCGCACGTGCCGCTCATGCCGCCGCAGCACCGCCTTGGAGCCTTCCGGCAAGCTGTCGATCGCCAGCAGCGCCAGATCCGCGTCGGCCAATCGCTTCAGGTCCTGCGTCTTGTGGCGGCCGCTGAGCGAATCGGCGCGCACGATGGCGCCGTAGCCGCAGGAGCGGATGACCTTGAACCGCGCCCCGTGGGCGACCGCGCGGGCGTAGAGTTCGTAATCCTCGCCCAGCCGCAGGCTCTCATCATAGCGCAATCGGTGCCGGTCGAGGAAGGCGCGGCTGATCACGGGCTTCAGAAAGCCAAGCTCGCCTCTTTGCACACGGCGCCTGGAGATGTTGCCTTCTACGAAGCGCTCGAAGTCGAGGAATTCCGGCTCGGCGGCAAAATCCGGGGCGACGATTTTCGTCGCGTCGCTGGTCGCGTCGTCCCTGATCAACATGATGTTGTCGGCCGCGAAATCCCAATCGGCGCCGGCAAACAGGTTGCGGAACCGGCCCTCGAGGAAGAAGTCGTCGGCATCCAGAATGCTGATGAACGGCGCCTTCGAGCCGGCGATCGCGGCATTGCGGGCGAAGGACGGGCCGCGATTGACATCGAGGCGCATCACCGCAAGCCGGCCGCTGCCGTCGTCGGCCGAGCGGGCAACCTCGGCGGTGTTGTCGGCGGAGCCGTCATCGACGACGACGACCTCCGTCACTTCCGGTTCGCGCAACGCGGATGCGATGGCTACCGCGATCGTGCGTGCCGCGTTTTTGGCCGCGATGATCACGCAAACCTCGGATTTCGTCATCGACATGGGTTTTGCCTCTTGCACAGGTTTCGATCTGCCCTCGCCCTGTACGTATTCGATGCCCACCGCCATCACGGACTGGCCGGCCGTTCGAAGATGCGGCGGCTGATATCCGCCGATGCCGCCCAGCCGGCTTCCGCCAGATAGCGGACGGGAGCCCGGCCGCACAATTCCCACAAAACGGTTCGCCGCTGCGGCCATCGCAGTGACGACAGCCATGGCGCGATGACCATGTTGAGCAGATCCTCGTTGCCGATGCGCGAAAGGATCGGCTTGGCCCGCTCCGACAAGAGCGTGTCGGTGCCGCCCAACAGCACGTCGGCGGCACGCAGGCCGAGCAACAGCGTATCGTCCAGCCCCTGGCTCACCGCCGCATCGAGAACACGGCGCTGATCGGCCTCGTCGAGACGATTGGCGCTGGCCCTGATATCGCAGACATAGCCCGCGCAGGGTTCGCGGTTGAACAAGGCCTTGGCAACGCTGATGCAGGACAGCATCAGCGTGTCGGCGACCGACGTGAACGGCACTCCGGTGCCGGTGATCTCGACCAGCCGTTTGCGCCGCAGGAACCCGTCGGCATCGCGTGGGCTGGGCGAGCCGGGCTGCTGGAGCCGATAGTGAAGGTCGACCGTGGAGGATTTCGGCCCGCTTCCACGAATCATGTGCTGTTCGCCAAGGAAGCGAACCCACCAGACGGAGCGCGACTTGCCTGATACCTCGTAGCCGATCGAACGCAGCGCGTCGCGCGCCCTCGAGAACCCTGCAGGCGAAACCAGGATATCGACATCGCCCGATGGCTTCATGAAATGGTCGTCGTAGAGCAGATGCTGCTGAAACGGGCCCTTCAGAAAGACGAAATCGATCTGCCTGTCGCGCAGTGCCTGGTGGATCGCCATCGAATCCATGAGGCAGGCGGCGTTCATCGAAACCGTCTGCCGGCGATAGGTGTCGAGCCACTGTGAAAGCTCAGCCGGCCTGTCGCCCGCCGGGGCGCGCGACAGCGCCTTCAGAACGAAGGTGGCGACTTTGTTCAGCCTGGCGATGTCGGCGACGGCAGCATCGGAAAGGCCCGGTCGCGACAGATCGCCGGCCGAGGCCGCCGCCCCCGAGAAATACAACCGCAGGCAGGCCCGCACATAGGCAATCTCGTCGGCGCAGTCGGCGGCGCGCAGTCGTTCATAGGAACTTTCCGGCAAGGCCATCGAGCGCATGGTCTCCAAAACGCGGTTTGCGCGACGCGTATGCTGCAGGTGCGAAGCAAAGCATCCTCAAAAACCTCGGCGACGTAAAGTCTTTCCTTTCGCAGTGCGAAATTTTGCAACCAGAGCGGTTGCCGAGCCTTCCGAAGACCGTGAGATATACGGTTGGAATTGCAACCGCCATCGAGGCGTTTCGGCCGATCATCACCGCGGGTCGGCTAACAGAAATCCATCTTCTTTAGGGACGCCTAAAAAAGCATCAGCACTACCAACTTTTTATGCAAATAAAATCAACTGCTTAAAGAATCGCCATCGCCGAAGTCAGATGGTTCGAGCTTCAGTTCAAAAGCGGCGGAATTTTGAGCAGCCCGCACACACATGGTGACGCCTTCAACCTTTAATTGATTAACCAGAGGTAAATCAGGCTTGACTCATAAATGCTGCCATGCAGCTATTGCACCGCAGCATGAAAGTGCTGACGGCACTCGACAGGCCGTTTCCAGTCCTCATTTTGGAGAGTAAAATGGAACAGAATGTTGAAAAGCACGAGTACGAAACGCCAAGCCTGACGGTACATGGTTCCATTGAAACCATCACCCAGGGCGGTGGTGGCAGCACGGCAATCGACGCGTCGTTTCCCGCGCACACCCCAATTGGCGACCTGACGTTCTCCTGACACCAACCTGATTCCGGGGGAGTGACGTTGGGCTTCCGGGATCCAAGACCATAAATGGAGCCGGGGATGAAAATCCCCGACTTTCCCTCTTGAACCGACGACGCGTGGACCGTGTGTTGCAACGAGGTTTTGGCATGAACTGGAACCCATCCGAGCACGATAGCGTAAGTGCCACCGGGGATGCCGTGGCTTGCGAATTTGGCGAAGGCCTCGCGCTTCTCAATCTCAAATCCAATATCTACTACAGCCTCAACGGCGTCGGCGCGTTCATCTGGGAGCTGATCCAGGAGCCGAAGTCGATCGCCGATATCCGCGGCGCCGTGCTTGCGCGCTACAATGTCGACGCCGAGCGCTGCAAGGCCGACGTCGACGCATTGCTGCAGGGCCTCGCCGAAAACGGGCTTGCGAGGGTGCAGCATGAGGCACTCGTCTAGGCAGGCTGCGCAAAAGGCCATGATCCCGCGGCAAAGACCTGCGATGGAACAAAGACCCAGGCCGACGACCCGGCGGCCCGGCCGGTGGAGTTTGGCCAGGATTCTGTCGCTGAGCGGCTCTGAAGCCCTTTTCCTCTGCCACTGCCTGCTGGTGGTCGCCACCGTCCGGCTGGGGCTGACATTGTTCTCCTACAACAGTGTTCGTGGCATGGTGACCCGGCTCAACGCGCGCCAGTGCGCCAGTATGGGCGAGCTCCGGCTCGTCGCCTGGGGCGTCGCCGCGGCTGCACGGTTCGTGCCGCGCGCCACTTGCCTTACCCAGGCGCTCTCGGGTCAGTACATTCTCGCACGCCAGGGCAATGCCTCCAACATCCGCATCGGCATCGAACGCGGCACGGGCGAGCAATTGAAGGCGCATGCCTGGCTGGTCAGCGACAACCATGTCGTGCTTGGCGGCTCCGTCGACGGCTTCGCGCATCTGGTCGACCACGGCAGCCGATGAGCGGCGTGGCCGGAATCCTGCTGCGACAGGGACAAGCGTTCGCGGTCCGGGGATCCGCGCCGGCCGATGCGGCGACCGACATCCAGCAGATGCTGGCACGCATGCGCCACCGTGGCCCCGACGGAAACTCGTGGTGGCTGGACAGCGGCATCGCGCTTGGCCACGCCTGGCTCAACACGACGGACGAGGCCGGCCCGGGCCCACTGACCATGGCCGGCGGCAAGCTCGCCATCACCGCCGATTGCCGGCTGGACAATCGCGACGAGCTGATGGCGAGGCTGGGTGTCCGCGACAGATCGGTCGCTGACGCAGTATTGCTGATGCGGGCCTATCTGCGCTGGGGCGAATCCTGCCCCGTCCACCTGCAGGGCGACTTCGCCTTTGCCATCTGGGATGCCGAGCGGCAGCTGTTGTTTTGCGTGCGCGACCATTTCGGGGTCAAGCCGTTCTACTACCACGCCGCGGACCGGCGTTTTGCCTTTGCCTCCGAGATCGGGCCGATGCTTGGCCTCGAGGGGGTCGATGCGCGCATCAGCGAACACCGCATTTCGGGATTCCTGGCCGGACTTCCCGACGACCCGCAGTCCACCCCCTACAACGATATCTTCAGCCTGCCCGCACGTCACAGCCTCACCGTCACCGCACAACAGGTGGTGCTGCGCCGATATTGGCAGATCGAACCATCGGCGCGGCCGCTGCGATCGGATGCGGCGGAGGAATTCAGCCATCTGTTCGCGCAATCGGTGCGCAACCGGATGCGCGGCAGTCAGTCGATCGGCGCGATGCTGAGTGGCGGCCTCGACTCCTCCTCGATCGCCTGTGTCGCCGGCCTGCAGAATGCCGCCGAGCGGAAACCCAGGCTGCCGACCTTCTCGCTGATTTTCGTGAAGGGCTCGTCGATGGACGAGCGGTTCTTCATCGACGCGGTGCTGGATCAGCAGAAAACCGATCCGACGCTGATCCCTGTCGGCAATTATGCACCCTTCGCCGAATTCGAGCGGGTGCTGGAGGAGCAGGAAGGCACTTTCCTGGCGCCGGGGCTGACGCTGACCCGCGGCATCTACAGGACCGCGGGCGCCAAGGGCGTCAAGGTGCTGCTCGACGGCCATGGCGGCGACGAGGTCGTTTCGCCGGGCCATGGCCATCTGCACGAGCTTGCCAATGGCGGCAGGTGGCTGGACCTTTGGCGCGAGGTCCGCAGCGCCTCCAACACCTATGGCGACAGCACGCTCGCCCTCTATTTCCAGTTCCTGACGCTCTATGGGCCGGCATGGCGGATCGCCAGGCTGAGACAGCTGGCGATCCGGGCGCTGAACCGGATACGCAAGCCCACGCGGATACAGCGCGGCCGCAGCTGGCGCGACCTGATCAATCCGGACCTGGCCAGGCGCACCGAGATCATCGACCGTTTCCACCGGGCCGGATACATGCCGCCGGGTGTCCAGGCCAGCGACGCCTTGAGCCATCGCTGGATCCTGTTGAACGGCTATGTGCCGCACTCTTTCGAGGTGCTCGACAAGGCGGCCGCCAATTTCGGCGTCGAGCCACGGTATCCCTTCTGGGACAAGCCGCTGGTCGAATTCTGCCTGGCGTTGCCGGGCGAGGAGAAACTCAGCCACGGCTTTGGCCGCTACGTGTTGCGCCGGGCGATGGAGGGCATCCTGCCGGCGGCGGTCCAGTGGCGGCGCGACAAGATCGATTTCACCGCCAATCTGGTCAATGGCATGGTGCGCAACCACCGCGACCTGCTGGAGCAATTGCTGGTCTCGGATGCCGGGCGCATAGCGCCCTATGTCAACCTGCCACAGGTGAGCGCCGCATATGGTCGATTGCTGCGCCAGCCCGATCAGGCAACCCCTCTCGATGTCCAGTATGTGTGGCGTTCGGCCTCGCTGTCACTCTGGCTGCGGCAGGTCCAGCACAGCGGGAGCCCCGCATGATGCCTCGTAACCAGCCGTTCGCCACCTACCTTGGTGATCGTCCTTCCCGTGACGGGATGACGAGGGAGCGGCGTTACTACCGGGCCTATGGCCTGACCGTCGCATCCGACGTGGCGTTGCCCGAACTGCAGCCGGCGGAGCCGGCGACGCCGGATATCCTGATCGCCATCGGCACGATCGACATGCCGAAGCCTTCGTCCGAGACCGCGACAATCTTCCGCTTCGAGCCGGACCAGCAATATCTGGCATGGCATGCCGTCGGCGCCTTCCTGATCAACGATTTCAGCCGCATCGATATCGAGCCGGCGCCCGGCGTCGACGACGCGCTGCTTGCCTTCCCGCTGCTCGGGCCGGTGATGGCATTGTTGCTGCACCAGCGTGGCCTGCTCGTCCTGCATGCCAGCGCCATCGCGGTGGCCGGCAGGGGCGCCATCTTCATGGGCGACAAGGGCGCCGGCAAGTCGACGACGGCAAGCGCGCTGATCCGAGCCGGGCATGATTTGCTTACCGATGATGTCGTGGCGCTGGACCTGGCCAACCCCGTCGCGCCGATGATCGTTCCGGGCTTTCCCCAGATCAAGCTTGCCGCAGATGCCGCGGCCGCGATTTCGCTTGGCCAGGCGGAGGTGCGGCCGCAAGTGCATCCGTCGATCGAGAAGATGCAACATCGCCTGCACGGCGCCTTCTCCGGCGGCACGGTGCCGGCGACCAGGATCTATGTGCTCGAGCGAGGCCAAGAGGCCGAGATCACGCCTTTGCCCGGTATCGCCGCCCTGCCGGCCATCATCAAATTCTCCTATGTGACGCGGTTCGGCCGCGCGGCGCTGGCCGGCGATTTCGCGGCGCTGCATTTTCGCCAATGTTCAGCAATCGCTAACCATGTCGGCGTGTTCCGGCTGGAAGTTCCGACCGGCCTCGACAGGATAGGCGAGGCGGTGGAGCTGATCGAAGCCGACCTTGCAGTTGGCAATTTAGCCGCCGGGGAGCCGGCGGCCGGCTGCCGGCAGCGGTGAGGGCAATCATGTCGAAGTCCTCGATCCTTCGCCTGTCGCTGTTTCGTGATGTCGCTGCGTTCGGCGCCGTCATTGCCCAGATCGGCGGGCGGCGGACCTGGACGGCGCTGCTGTTCCTCATCCTCGGCAGCCTGACGGAGGGCATCTCGATCCTGCTGCTTGTGCCGCTGCTTCACCTGGTCGGGCGCGCCGACCAGGATTTCGCGGTGCGGTTGCCGAACAACGATTTCGTGCGCTGGCTGGTGCCGGACGGAACGTTGCAGCTGACGACGGTGCTGTGCGCGCTGGTCGGGCTCGTTGCCGTGCAGGCAGCATTCAACCGCTTCAAGTCGGTCTACATGGCCAGGCTTCTGTTCGATTTCATCAACCGCCTGCGCATGAACCTGTTCGAGAGCATCGGCAAGGCCCGCTGGGGCGTGTTCTCGCGCATGCGCAGCTCAGACCTCGACCACGCCCTGACCGGCGACATCGATCGCGTCCAGGGCGCCGCCTTCTCGCTGCTGATGCTGGTGCAGATCGCGGTGCTTTTGGTGGGCTATCTCGTGATCTCCATGTTCATCTCGCCGATCATGACGGCGTTTGCGATCGTCATCGGCATCGTGATGTTCATAGCGCTGCAGCCGTTTCGCTCGCGCGCCACAGCATTTGGGCGTGTCCTGACCAGCAATCGCCAGGATCAGTACCGGACAGTCTCGGAATTCCTCGGCGGCATCAAGGTGGCCAAGAGCCTTAATGTCGAGGCCAGCTATTTCGCGCAGTTGCAGGCAACCCTGGAAAGGATGAAGGCCGACAACATCGACTATGTGCGCAACAGCTCGATCGGTACCGCCGTGTTCCAGGTGGCGAGTGTCGTGGGCCTCAGCCTGTTCATCTACGTGGCGCTGGTCCGCTTCAACCTGTCGCTGGCCGAGATTGTCGTGCTGCTCCTGGTTTTCATGCGTATCGCGCCCCGCTTCATGGACATGCAGACGCAGGCCCAGCAGGTGCTGATCAACCTGCCCGCCTATATGGCCATGCGCAGCCTGCAGGCACGCTTCGACGCCGAGCGCGAGCCGGGCCATGCCGAATTCGACGATGCCGAAAAGCTGTCGCTCGATACCGGGCTGAACATTCGCGGCGTTTCCTTCAGCTACGACGATGGCGCCGGCAAGGCGGTGGTGAGCGACATCACCTTCGGGCTTCCGGCCGGCAAGGTCACCGCCCTGATCGGGCCTTCGGGATCAGGCAAGAGCACGATCGCCGACATGCTGCTTGGCCTGCTCGAGCCGACCACCGGCAAGATCCTGGTCGACGGTGTCGAGATCAATGCCGGCAATCGCCGGCTCTGGCGCGACCAGGTGGCCTATGTGCCGCAGGACGTGTTCCTGCTGCATGACACGATCGCGGCGAACCTGCGACTTGCCGCGCCACAGGCCAGCGACGACGCGTTATGGACCGCGCTGCGCGCCGCACATGCGAGCGAATTCGTCGAACAGCTCGACCAGCGGCTCGAGACCGTGGTTGGCGACCGTGGCGCGCGCCTCTCAGGTGGCGAGCGCCAGCGCATTGCATTGGCGCGCGCGCTGCTGCGCAAGCCGTCGCTGCTCATCCTCGACGAGGCGACCAGCGCGCTCGATTGGCAGAACCAGGCGCTGATCGCCAGGTCGATCGATGGATTGCGCGGCGCAATGACCATCCTGACGATAGCGCACCGGCCATCGATGATCGCCTTCGCCGACTGGGTGGTGGCGATGGAAGACGGCCGTGTGGTGGAGGTCGGACAGTATCAGCGGCTGAAGGCGAAGCCGGCGAGCCGGCTGTCCAGGATGCTGTCGGGAGAACAGTCGGAAACCGAACCCGCCAATGTGGCCTGAGGCTCGATCGGGGTGTTGAGAATTCAGGTCAGGCCGGTATCACCTGAATATCCGAACTGCCTAATGCAGGCTGCGCCGGGCGCTGCCCAGCTTCTCGCCTTCGGGCACTTCGGGCGAACTCAGCTTTCTTTCGGCTTCACGTAGCCTGTCCGCATGCGTCGGTGCGCTCCTGGCGATCATTGCATAGACGAGGACAAAATAGCCGGCCTGGATAACCGCCGCGCAGATGACGAGGCGCAGCAGCGTCGTGCCCAGCGAGGCGCCGCCAAGCCAGGACCAGGCGACGACAATCGCAAGAGCGAAAAGCATCCCAACGATGAATTTTGGAAGCGACATTACCCAACAGCCCATAAACCGGCTCGGGTCATATCCAATAATTGCCCCACCCGAGCGCCGTCCCTTGTCATGCGGGCTTGTTAAAATCACCCGCTCTCGGCCGGTTGCTTCCGGCCTTTCAACCTGTCGCCACTGTGACAGGTATAATTTGCAATTCTATTAAGGCGGGCAGGAGGCGGCAAGGGCAACCGCACATATTTTTGATTGAGCTTACGCGATCGACTCTTTCATGCTGCAACGCACACGACGGCATTTCACTCAACCTGCAGCCGACGAGCTTTTTCAGTACAATCCATAATATTAAGTAGTATTTTATGTTAATAGTCGTGAGCCTCGCACTTTTCTAAAGCACTAATATGTGTCGCCTCGAGCGGACGAGTACGCCCTGCCCAAAAATCGCCCCAAAAAGGTCCGTATTTTTTTCCGTTTGCCCATTTATTGTCACAATTGTGCTAAATATCCCGAAAAATGTGCATTGCTAGCTTATTATTTAGTCAATTCATGACGTGACTATTTCAATGGGCCGGGAAATTGTGTGTTGCGCTGCAACATTTTTTTGATATCGTGTGGTGAACCATTCGTTCAACGCATGGAGTTTCCGCATGAGGGATATTGCCAAGTCGGCCACGGCGGGCTTTTCGCAGGCTGACACCGATTTTCCGCCGCCGATCGGCGGCCTCATCAAGCGCAGCTTCGATATCGCCGGTTCGCTGGTCGGTCTGATCGCTCTAAGCCCGCTGTTCGTGATGATTGCGCTACTCGTCAAGTTTTCCGACGGTGGATCGATTTTCTATGGCCATCGGCGAATCGGGCGCGGCGGACGGATTTTTCCGTGCCTGAAATTCCGCACCATGGTCCCGGACGGCGACAAGGTGCTGACCGCGTATCTCGCCACCAATCCGGATGCCAATGCGGAGTGGATGGCGACCCGCAAGCTGAAGAACGATCCGCGCGTCACCCGCGTCGGAGCGGTGTTGCGGAAGCTCAGCCTTGATGAACTGCCGCAGATCATCAACATCCTGCAGGGCGACATGAGCCTTGTCGGGCCTCGCCCCGTGGTGCGTGACGAGTTGGAAATCTACGGCAGCGCCGCGGTGTACTATCTGAAATCGCGGCCCGGCCTGACCGGCCTGTGGCAGGTCAGCGGCCGCAACGATGTCTCCTACGACAGCCGCGTCGCCTTCGACCGCCACTATGTCGAGAACTGGTCGCTGTTCGGCGACGTGCGCATCATCATCAAAACCGTGCCGGCCGTCTGGATGTCACGCGGCTCTTACTGACCGGCCGCCGGCACCAGGCATCCGGCGGCAAGCTCATCGGGCGATGGGGCTAAAACGGATCGGAACGTTCAGTTGAAAACAGACATGTTCGAAGCCTTTGGCAGCGGCCGCTTTTCCGGCCGCTCTCGGCTCATGGCCACATGCCTCGCGGCATCGCTCGCTTTTCTTCCCCGGATCGCGGCAGCCGAGGAATATCATCTCGGCTCGCAGGACAAGCTCACCATCCGCATCGCCGAATGGCAGACCGTCGAAGGCACGTTCCGCGACTGGTCGGCGGTGAACGGCGAATACACGGTCGGCCCGGGCGGAACGCTGTCGGTGCCTTTTGTCGGCGAGCTGCCGGCCGCCGGCAAGACCACGGCGGAGGTCGCGGCGGCAATCAGCGAGGCGCTGCAGCATAAGCTCGCCCTGTCGGACAAGCCCGAAGCCTCGGTCGAAATGGCGCAGTTCCGACCCTTCTACATTTCGGGTGAAGTGCAAAATCCCGGCCAGTTCCCCTATGTGCCCGATCTTACGGTGCTGAAAGCGATCAGCGTCGCCGGCGGCATCAGGCGCAACACCGATTACGGTCCCCAACTCGGCAAGGACCTGGTCACCGCCAAGGGCAATTTCGACATCTCCGACGACCAGCGCGTCCGGCTGATTGTCAAGCGCGCCCGCATCGACGCCGACATGGCCGGCAAGACGAGCTTCGAAGCGCCGAAGGAAGTCGAGGGCGATCCGCGGCTGCCGACCATCGTCAACGACGAGATGACGATCCTGACCGCCGACCAGAAGGCGCTGAAGTTGAAGCTCGAGGCGCTCGACGATCTCAAGGGTGTCCTACAGGCCGAAATCGAATCGCTGCAGAAGAAGATCGTCAACCAGCAGAAGCAGGTCGACCTGGCGCAGCAGCAGCTCGCCAGCATCGGTCCGCTGGCGCAGAAGGGCCTGGTCGCCAATGCGCGGCTTCTGGATTCGCAGCAGTCCGTCACCGACCTGCAGGGCAAGATCCTCGATTACGAGACGGCCATCCTTACCGCCAAGCAGGCGATCAGCAAGGCGACGCAGGACGCCATCGATGCCCAGAACACGTTGAGCTCGAGCCTCGCCGCCGACCGGCAGCAGACCGAAGCCGACCTGAACGAGGCCGCGTTGAAGGTGAATATGCAGAGAGGCCTGATAGCCCAGGCCAGCGATCCCGCGACGACGGCCGCCATCACTAACGACCAGCAGCCTACCCTGCTCTATTCGCTAGTGCGCAATGTCGACGGCAAGACCAGCGAAATCGCCGCCAAGGAAGATACGCTGGTGCTGCCCGGCGATGTGATCAAGGTCAAGCTGGCGCCGCTGGCCAGCCAGTAAGCCTCGGGACTTCGGCGCGATCCAACGCTTCGATCCATTATTCGAGGAATTCACACCTCCGCCAGGCCCACCTGGTGGAGGTTTTTATTGGTGCGGTTTTCGCGCCGCCAAACGACTGGAGCGCTTCACCGTTTCACGGAAACGGCGAACCGCTCTATCTCTTTGTCTTAACGGAATTCCCAAGGGCAAGCGCTACGCGCTTTTCCCTGGAAAAAACCGCTCACACTTTCCTGAAATTGCTCGAGCTCACGATGCGTCGGCGGCTGGACGACCGACATTGCGGGGCCAAGCTGGCTCGCCCCGTGTCGCATCCGCCGGCTCGAAAGCCGGCGACCACCGCGTGCGGGTGACCGGCAGGCGGGCCAGCTTGAAGTAGCTGAAATACATCAGGAAGGAGCCCATGATGTAGGGGTTGAGGATCTCGACCTCGACGAAGGAGCGGATAAGCAGCAGCACCATCACGCCGAAGAGAATCACCGATTCCGACTGCCATGCCTTGAAGATCACCGTCGAGACGTGGCCGTAAAGCGTGCGCAGCATGATCAGCGATACCATCGCCGCCCCGGTGAAGCCGAGCTCGACAAGCGCCTCGACATAGGTGTTGTGGAAATGGAAGCCGGTGCGGGTGGTGATGTAGAATTCGTTCCACAGCCGCTCGGCCTCGGCAAAACCCTGCACCCAATAGGCGGCATAACCGACGCCGAGGATCGGCGAGCGCTGCGCGGCGTTCCAGCCCTGCTCCCACAGATAGGTCCGCCCGGTGAGCGTCGAATCCTTGCCGAAAAGGCCAAGCACGAAGTCCATGAGTCCGAGATTGAGGGCAACGAAGGCGACCACGACAATCAGGCCGGCGCCGACCAGGAAAATCACCCGGCGATAGCGCCGTGACAAAAGCTTGGTCATGGCAAGAAGCGCGATCAGCGCCAGGACCGCCGGTATCGAGGCCATCGAGGTGGCGGAATGCGAGACAACCAGCACATAGGCCGACAACAGCACGACGGGCACGGTCAGGATGAAGCTCAGCCGGCCACGCCGCAGGAAAGCAAGGAACACCACGGAGAAATAGATGCCGAGGGAGCCGACAAAGCCGATCTGGTTCTTGGAGGCAAAAGCGCCGACGAAATTGTAGGTGCCATCAAGCACGTCCTCGGAATAGCCGCCGACCTTGAGCGAATAGAGGAGGACGAAGAATATCCCGATCAGCGCGCCCAGCGTCAGGGTCCGCACGCTGACGGTGCGCGCAGCGACATAGGCACAGGCGATGTGGGAAAGGTACTGGATCGCCGTCCTGGCGGTGATGCCGGGTGCCTGCGACCAGAAGACGGAGAAGCAGACATAGGCCGCGAACAGCAGCGGCAGCCACGCGCTGGACAGCTGCCGCAGGAAGCGCCGGTAGTCGACCAGAATGAGCGGAAGCCAGACGGCGTAGTAGGCCAGGACCAGCACCTGGCCGAAAATGACGGAATAGGAGAACGCCCAGATCGAGAGGGCAACGGCAAACGCGCCATAGACCGAGTTCTTCTCGGGATCGACCAGCAGGGACTTTGGAATCTTCATCTCAGAGTCCCGTCGATGCGACCCAGGCCCGGCAGGCCGCAAGCCGGCCGGCATATCCGCGAACAGGGGCGTGCAATAAACGGCATCTCCATTGTGCAGTGCAATATAACCTATCGCACCGCATGCTCAATGGCAAATCCGGTCACCTTGTCTTACATCAGAGCAGTTCACCGTTTCACGGAAACGGCGAACTTCTCTAACTCTTTGTTTTTTAAGCAATTCCGGACGAAAAACCGTTCACACTTTTCCTGGAATTGCTTTAGCGAACGGGGAGAGGTCAGCCGGTGGCCCACCCAGCACGCTCGCCCGGACCAGGCGAAGAGAACGCTACCACAGGGCTCCTCCGGTGATCTGTATGTTTTCCATGGTGATACCTTTGGCAAGATCCGAGCACAGGAATACCGCCAGAGCGGCTATCTCCTGAGGCTGCAGCATGCGCTGCTGCGGGTTGCCCCTGGCAATCTCGGCCATGGCTTCTTCCGCCGTCCGCCCCTTGCCCTCGCGCTCGACGACTTGCGCCACATTGCGCCGCATCAGTTCGGTCTCGACCCAGGTCGGGCTGATCATGACGCAGGTGACGCCGTGCGCGGCCCCTTCCAGGGCCACGCAGCGGGTGAGTCCGAGAAGTCCGGCCTTCGACGCGCAATAGGCGGGGTTGTCCTTCCAGCCGACGGAAGCGGCGGTCGAGCCGATGTTGACGATGCGCCCCCAGCCGCGCCCGATCATGCCGGGAAGCACGGCGCGGGTGGCGCGGAAGGCGCCGGTCAGGTTGGTGTCGACGATCTTGTCCCACAGCGCATCGGAATGGCCGCAGACCGGCTGCTCGGCGGTGGTGCCGGCGGCGTTGACCAGTATGTCGGCAGGGCCAATAGCGGCTCCGGCTTCGTCGATGAAACGGCTGGTGATCTCACTGTCGCGGACATCGAGATGAGCGGCCTGAACCCTGGTGCCATAGGCTGACAGGGCCGATCGCACGCGCTCAATTTCGTCGGCGCCCGGATAGTAGGCGGCGTCGGATCTGTCGGTGTCCGCTGGCGCGATGTAGGAGCCGACGGCAACATTGGCGCCGGCTTGCGCCAAGGCCGTCGCAATGGCGAAACCCATGCCTGAAAACCCGCCGGTGACGATCGCGCTGCGGCCGGAAAGGTTTGTCATCGCGTGGTTCTCCGTTGGTTTGGGCAGGCAATCAGGTCCGGGAGTGTTTGTCGACGCGGTTCGCGGCTTCACCTCCCCTCAAAGAGGCTTGTCCAGCCATTCGCGATAGAAGCCTTCAAGATCCGGTTCGAAATCGTGCACGATGGGATAGCCGGGTGCCGCAGCTTCGACCTCGTGCATGGTGCCGCACTCAGGGCAGATGAATTCTCGGATCTCCATCCATTGCGGATCGGGGATATCGCTGTTGGGATAGATTTCGCGCAGCGATTCCTCGGTGTTGCGCACGATGATCGAAGCCTTCAGCTTCCAGTTCTTGCGATAGTCGCCGAACGAATGGCCGCATTCGCAGCGTGTCACCCTCTCGTCGCCGCTCTGGCAGATGAAGAGATGATCCGAGACCGGCAACAGGATCGGATCTTTCCAGCCTACACGGTCCTGCAGCACCGCGACATATTTGAAGAAACGGTCGTCGTCCTTGTAGGCGCTCATGACGCGGCGCGTCTGCGGCCAGGGCAGCGTGCCCGCGACCAGATCGGCAATGACTTCCTTGCTGTACGAGGTCATGGCTTTGCTCCCGGCATGAAGATCGATTTGGCGTCGACGTTCCAGAAATCGCTGAATTCCCTGGTGAAGCGCGACGACAGCTTGATCGCGCTGGCATACATTTTCTTCACCTCGGGTGCGAAGTCGGCCTTTTCGACACGGCCGCGTTCGGTCGCGATCCACTCCGAGACCGGCCTTGCCTGCGCGAGCCGCCTGGCGCGCATCTCGGCGCGATGACGCTTGGTGGCCTCGAGATTGGCGACGGGGTAGCCGTCCCCGTCCTCGTCCAGCATGATGCCGAAGATGCCCTCGGCTGCTTCCTTGGTCAGATAGCCGTTCTCGACATCCATCGCCGTCTTGATCGGGTCGCGCTCCAGCACATCGCCATAACCGCCGCCGCCATTGTAGGAATGGGTGAAGACGTCGCCGGTCTTGTGCGGTGCGGTGATGTAGGGCCCTTCCATCGTGACGTGCTCGCCCTGCAGCCGGACTTCGAGTTCGGAGCGATGCGGGTTGGTGCCGGTGTGGTGCGCCAGCGGCGCCCGCTTTTCGGCGAGTTCGAAGATGTTTGAGTCGCGCACCGCGCGATGCTTCTGGCAAGTCGGCGCCGGATAGCCGCCGCACATGCCGCCATTGTCAAACACACGCGAGGAATGCTCCGATGTAACCAGCCTGAGATGGTCGGTCTTCGAGACCAGCCATGTCGACAGGAAGGAGCAGCCGCCGCGATATTTGCCGGCGCCGCCGGAATTGGGAACGATCGAGCGGCCGATATAGACCATCGGCATGTTCTGTTCCCAGATCTCGATGTTTCCCATGTCGGATTCAGGGTTCCAGCCGACATAGGCAGTGTCCAGCCCATCCTTGATCGCCAGCGCGCCGGAACCGGCGGCAGCACATTCGAAATGCGCCATGCCGAACAGCTTGCCGTACTGGCTGGTGCCGCCCATCTCGATCATCGGGCTGTTGACCTGGCCGACGAAGGCTTCCTCGACAAAACCGCGGCCGATGAAAGAGCGCGACAAAAGCCGCTGGAACACGCCATAGGCAGGAAGCAGCAGGGCCCATGAGGTGGCGGTCGCAACCATCTCGTTGTCGGGGTTGGTCCAGGTGCCGTGCGGCAGTTTCAGTTCGGTCGCCATCCAGGCGCCGTCATTGACCAGGCCTTCGAAATTCATGTGCTGGGTGAGCGTCACGAACATGCCGCCATCCATGCCGGCCGGCGTGCAGTTCATCGAATGGTAACCCCAGGGCTGCGTGCCTTCGAAGTCCATGACGATCTTGCCGTCGGTGGTGATCTCCATCTCGATCGGTATGTTGTAGAGCCAGTCGGGATCGCCGAGCGGCTGGTAGCCCGGCTTGCCCTTGGTGACGTGGCCGTAGAAGGTGTGGCCGCGATAGATGCCGGGCACTGTCAGCTGGCGCGTGCGGGCGAGCTGGGCGCGGCGGCCTTCCTCGATGAACTCCTTCGACACCTGCATCCAGTAGTCGAGGCCGATCTCGTCGATCAGCGCCTTGACGCTTTCGCGCATGTCGATGCAAGAGGCGACCTTGGCCTTCTCGTCGAGCACCCAGTAGATCGGCATTCTGAGATTGCGCTCGCAGCGGATGACATAGTCGCGGCGGATCTCGTCGTTCTCGCCGACCTTTTCGGCGCAGACGAAAAGACCCTCGGTGAAGCGCTCCTGCGCCAGTGCCACGTCGCCGCCAGGCGTGATGCCGCCAGCCTCGAGTTCGTGGCAGACCGCGCCGGCCCAACCAACCAGCTTGCCCGAATGGAAGATCGGCACAACGTCCATCACGTCGGGCACCTGCACCGTGCCGATGAAGGCATCGTTGTTGGCGAAGATATCCCCGTCGCGGATGCAAGGGTTCTCTTCGTAGCCGTTGCGGATCATCCATTTGATGAAGCGGCTCATCGTGTGCACATGCACCATGATGCCGTTGGAGAGCGCGATCGCATCGCCTTCCGGCGTGTAGATGGCGACGACCATTTCACCGACTTCGCGCACGCCGGGCGAGGCGGAGATGCGGCGGGCCATCTCGCGCGCCGAGACGCAGTAGGCGCGCAGCTTGGTGTGCAATGTTTCGAACTTCAACGGGTCCTGGTTGCGCAGTTCGAGGTCGGTGATGCCGTCATAGCAGCCGGTCTCTTCCATGAGCCGTTCGGATTCGATCAGCCGTTCGCGGATGCGCAGCGCGGAGGCGGGTTTGTCCAGCATGGTAACAGCCCTTCTCAAGCGTGGGTGTAGTGCAGCAGCGTCCATTCATCGACATGGACGCGGTCTTGCGGGTGAACGACGAGCGTTGTCGCCGGGTGTTCGATGATGGCGGGGCCGATGACCTCGTGGCCGGGCTGCAGAAGGTCCATCTCGTAGAGGTTGGCCTTGTGCCAACGTCCGCCAATATAGGCATCGCGAACGCCCTTGTGGGCGGACGCCGGATCCGACTTGCCGAGCGGGCGCTTGAGCAGCACCGGCTTGACCTTGTCGGCGGTGGCGATGAGGCCGAGTTCGGTGATCGAGAAGCCGGCCTCGCCATAGCGCGAGACGCGATGGTTGACCTTGGCATAGACCGCCTCGAACTCGTCGATGACCCTGCGCATGTCTTCGGCCGAATGGATGGCCGACAGCGGCGCCATCACCTCGACGTCCTCTAGCTGGCCGGTGTAGCGCATCATCAGGAACGGCACGGTCCTGATCTTGTCGCGCGCATGGCCGTCCTCGATCATCTCGTCGACCGCCGCCTTGGTGAGGTCGTCCCAGACATTGGTGACCTTCTTGCCGAAGGCGAGCAGTTCGTCATCGCTGGCGCGCGCGCCAATGTCGTGCTGCGTCGAAACCGAATGCCGGCGCATGAAATCGGCTGTGGTGCAGCCAAAGGCCGAGAAGGCAGCGGCGAACTGGAAGGTGATGATGTCCTTGAAGCCGATGCCCCTGGAGCAGCCGGCCAGATGCAGCGGGCCTGAGCCGCCATAGGAGAGCAGCGTGAATTCCGAGGGGTGGATGCCTTGGCCAGAGATGACGCGGCGCAACGCATTGTTGGCGTCGGCCTCCAGCATGTCGATCATGCCTTCCGCGGCCTCCTCGACACCGACGCCGAGCAGGCGTGAGCACTTTTCCTCGAAGGCGGCTCTCGCCTTCTCGACCTGCAGCACGACCTTGCCGCCGAGGAAATAGTGCGGGTTGAGGCGGCCGAGGATGGCGTCGCAATCGGCGATGGTCGGCTCCGTGCCACCCTTGGCGAAGCAGATCGGGCCGGGGTCGGAGCCGGCGCTTTCCGGCCCGAGCGAGACTTTCCTGGTCAGCGGGTCGACCTTCAGGATCATGCCGGCACCGGCGCCGATCGTATCGAGATGCAGCGTCGGGACATTGAGCTTGAAGCGGTCCATCAGCGGCTCGTTCTCGATCCGGGTCTGGCCGCGGGTGATGACGCCCATGTCGAAGGAGGTGCCGCCCATATCCGAGCAGATCAGCGAATCATTGCCGATCAGCTTGCCGACATAGGCCGCACCGAGGATGCCGCCGATCGGGCCGGAGATCATGGTCTCGTGCAGGCGCGGGTGGTTGATGGAGGTCAGACCGCCGAAGGAGAGCAGCGTCTGCACGCCGTATTTGAAGCCGTATTTCTTCGCGACGTCCTCGATGCCCTTGAGCTGCTTGCGGCCACGCGAGGTGGCATAGGCCTCGATCAGCACCGAGTTCAGCCGCGACTGCTCGCGGATGACCGGGCGCACCTCATGACTGGTGTAGACGCGGATATCGGCGCCGGCAGCAGCGACTTCCTCTCGGCAAATCTCGGCAATGCGCTTCTCGTGCACCGGATTGACGTGCGAGAAGATCGTCATGATGCAGATGCCCTCGACCTTGTCGGCGATGAGCTTCCTGGCGGCGGCAACGACCTCATGTTCGTAGAGCGGCAGGATGATGTCGCCGAACTGGTCGATGCGCTCTGTGACGCCATGGGTGCGGCGGCGCGGCACAAGCGGATCGGGATGCTGATGCGTCACCGCATGGAGGCGGTCGGCATAGGAATAGTCGGCCCAGGCCTGCAGGCCGCGGCCCATCAGGATCATGTCCTCGAGGCCCTTGGTGGTGATCAGGCCAAGCCGGCGGCCGGTGCGCGACAACAGCGTGTTGAGCATGCCGGTGCCGGAATAGAGCACCACGTTCACGCCCGAAAACAACTGTTCCAGCGAGATGCCCCAGGCATCGGCCGCATCCTCCGCCGAGGCGAGGAAGCCCTCGGCCTCGTTCTTCGGCGTGGTCGCCGACTTGCCGATCTTGAAGTGGCCGTCCTGATCGACAAGGATGGTGTCGGTCATGGTGCCGCCGGCGTCGATGCCGATGACGATGGGGTTGGTAGTGATCTGGTCCACGGGTCGCCTTCCCTCTTCGAGAATGACCGCAGGCTAGATTCGATCGCGCGGATCGCGCCATATGCCTAAAGGCACAATGACGAGCGCGGACACGTCACCGACAAAGAGGCATGCGCATGGGCAATATCTGGGCGCCGCTCGCAAGGGCGATCGCCGCCACCGGCACGGACAAGCATGTCGACTGCCTGATCGATCTGATCGGCGCCGACATCGATCACGACCTTGTCACGGTGACACGCTACTCGACGACCCAGACGCCGGAATTCGTCAAGCACCGGCGCTTCTCCGACGAGATGGTCCAACGCTATCTCGCCAGCTACTACGTCTTCGACCCGTTCTATGCCTCCTGGCGGCGCGAGCGCCGGTTGGGCATCATGCCGCTGAAGCGGCTTGCCGACGACGAAGCCAAGCGCGGCCAGTACATAGCCGGCTTCCTGACGCAATCGGACATCTGCGACGAGGTCGGCATCATGCTCGCCGATGGCGGCGACTGGTGCCTCGGCATCTTCCTCGACCGATCGGCCAGCGCGTTCAAGGAGAGCGAGATTGCCCTTCTGGACGAGCGGCTGCCGGTGTTCGAGGCGCTGCACGCGCTCGACATCAAGGCGCGCGGGCGCGAGTTCTTTCGCACGTCGGCGCCAACCGGTCCGGGCGCCTCACCCCGGCAGGAGCCGACCATCCCGACGAGCCTGTGGCCGGAACTGTCGCTGCGCGAGCGCGAGCTTGTGCAGCTGATCCTCGCCGGCCATCCGACCGCCAACATCGCCGAGCGCCTCGGCATCACCGTCGGCACCGTCAAGAACCACCGCCGGCGCATCTATGAGAAGCTCGACATCACCACCGAGCGGGAATTGTTCCTGCAGTTTTTCCAGCACCGGGTCGACCGGTAGCCGGCCTCTACTGTCTGCGCCAAGTGGCCTCAAGTGCCGCCGAAACGATCCGATCACGCGCCTCAAAATTCCACTTGCGGAACCGCGTCGTCCCAGCTTAGTCTCGGCATCGCGCAGAAAATGAAATTTAATTCCATTTACCTGTCGAACCCCGCAAGCCACTTGTCGTGCCGAGAAAATAGCCTGACACAATCGACTGAGATAATATTTGATATATCATCTACCGAAACGGAACTAGCATAAATGGTTCAGCAGACAGCGATCCAGCCATCGGCGCCCTGGTTGCGGCTCGACGTCGACGAGTCCGACTGGAACGCCGCCGAGGTGTCGAACCTCGTGCGCTGGTATCACCAGATGCTGATCATCCGCCGTTTCGAGGAAAAGGTGCTCGACCTTGCCAATGCCGGACTGGTGCATGGGCCCGCGCACGCCAGTATAGGACAGGAGGCGACGGCCGTCGGCGCCATGTCGATGCTTGGCACCGGCGACCGCATCAACGGTACGCATCGCGCACACCATCAGGTGCTGGCCAAGCTCGTCAACGCGCAAACACCGGCTGGCTTCAACCCGCTGCACGACGCTTTCAGTGCGGACATGCAGGGGTCCGTGCGGGGCCTGATGGCCGAGATCATGGGGCTCAACGCGGGTTACTGCGGCGGCCGCGGCGGCTCGATGCATATGCGCGACGATGCTTCCGGCATTCCCGGCACCAGCGCCATCATCGGCGGCAACCTGCCGCATGCGGCGGGCTATGCGCTGGCCGACAAGCTGCTTGGCACCGGCAACATTTCGGTCGCCTTCTTCGGCGACGGAACAATGATGGCCGGACCGGCCTATGAGGCGATGAACATCGCCGCGCTCTACCGGCTGCCGGTGATCTTCTTCGCCGAGAACAATTTTTACGCCGTCTCCACCCATGTCAACGAACAGACGCGCGAGACGCGGCTGGCGTCACGTGGTCCGATGCTGGGCTTTCGCGGCATCGAATGCGACGGCATGGATGTGGTGGCGGTCCATCACGCCATGCGCGAGGCGCGCCGGGCCATCGAGGAAGACGGCGGGCCGGTCCTGGTCGAGGCGCTCTGCTACCGTTTCCTGCACCAGAGCGGCGCGCGGCCGGGCAGCGAATTCGGCTATCGCACACGCGCCGAGGAGGACGTCTGGAAGGCGCGCGACCCGCTCACGACGATGGCCGCGCGGCTGAAGACGATGGGCATCCTCAATGCCTCCGACCTCGCTACGCTCGACCAGCGCGTCGTGGAGGTGGTCAATACCGCCGCCGACTCGCTGACCGAAATGAGCGGCAACGCGTTGCGCATTCCCGACCATCTGTGGCCAAGCCCTGACGAAGTCGACAACCAGATCCGCGGCGACCTTTCGGAACTCAAGGACGAACGCTTCCTGGAGATCGAGGATGTGCCGCCGGCCGAGACCAGGCCGGTCAAATTCATGGTTGCCGCATCGGAAGTGATCGCGCGCGCCATGGAGCAGGACCCGCGCATCATCATCATGGGCGAGGATGTGCACCGGCTGCGCGGTGGTGTCTCCGGCGCCACCAAGGGCGCGCTGGAGCGCTGGCCGGAGCGCGTGCTGGCGATGCCGATCGCCGAGAACGGTTTCGTCGGCGTGGCGCTGGGCGCGGCCCTGTGCGGCCTGCGGCCGATCGTCGAGATCATGTTCGGCGACTTCTGCCTGGTCGCCGCCGACCAGCTTTTCAATGCGGTCAGCAAGGTGCGGCACATGTTCGGCGGCGGCTTCCCGGTCCCGATCGTGATCAGGGTGCGCGTCTCGCCGCACACCGGCTACGGCTCGCAGCATTCTGGTGACCCGTCCGGCCTGTTCGCACTCTATCCCGGTTGGCGCATCGTCGCACCGACGACGCCCTTCGACTATGTCGGCCTGATGAATTCGGCGCTGAAATGCGACGACCCGGTCGTCGTCATCGAGCATGTCGAACTGTTCCCGAGCGAGGGGCCCGTTCCGACCGATGACCGAGACTATTGCGTGCGGCTCGGCAAGGCGAAGATCGTCAGGCCAGGCAGTGCCTGCACTTTGCTCACCTCGGCCAGCATGGTGTCCGTCGCCAGGCAGGTGGCCGAGGAGACCGGCGTCGATGCCGAGATCATCGACCTGCGCAGCCTCGACCCGACCGGGCTCGACTGGAAGCTGGTGGAAGCCTCCATCCGCAAGACCAACCGCGTCGCCATCGTCGAGCAGGTACAGCGCGGGCTGTCGCTCGGCGGACGGCTGACACAGGAGATTCAGGACCGCGTGTTCGACTATCTCGACCACGAGGTCCTGCATGTGACGGGCAGCCTTTCGGCTCCCGTCGTATCGGCCCCGCTCAACCGGGCCGCACTGGGCGGCGCTGACAAGCTCAAGGCCGCTCTTCGATCCCTCACCGGCGTGAGCGGGTAGAGCTGATGCATTGCCACAAAGATCCGACAAGAAAATGGGAGAACTGACATGAACATCCTACCGAGAACCAAGACCAGGGCGACGATGCTGGCGGCCGTGCTTATGGCCACCAGCGCCCTCTGGGCGCCGTCGACCTTCGCTCAGGACGAGAAGCCGCTGGTCATCGCGCGCAACATCGACCTCAACTCGCTCGATCCGCACCGCGCCTTCTGCGACACCTGCCAGATCTACAATTCCAGCGTCTATGAATCACTGCTGACGCTGGACAAGGACAACAAGCTGGTCCCACTCTTGGCTTCCAAGTGGGAAGGCAATGCCGACCAGACCAGCTTCACCTTCACGCTCGACCCGGCCGCCAAATTCTCGGACGGTTCGCCGGTCGAAGCCAAGGACGTGAAATGGTCGTGGGAGCGGCTGAAGAACCTCAAGGGCAGCGCCTCGTTCCTGATGGACAATGTCGCCTCGATCGAGACGCCGGACGCACATACGGTCGTCGTCAAGATGGTCGCGCCGAGCTCGGAATTCCTGAATATCGCGGCGGCGCCCTATACGGCTGTCGTCAACAGCAAGGTTGCTTCCGAGGCCGGCGCCAAGGCCGGTGCGGACGCCTCGACCACGGACAATGCCGAGGCCTGGTTCCTGGCGCATTCGGCCGGGAGCGCGCCGTTCGTGCTGAAATCCTATGAGCCCAACTCGGAAGTGCGCCTGGTGCGCAACGACAAGTACTGGCGCAAGGCGCCGGCACTGAGCGAAGTCGTCATCCGCCAGACCAAGGATGCGGTGGCGCAGGCGCAGATGCTGCAGAGCGGCACCGCCGACATCGCCATGCAGATCGACCCGGATACCGCCAAGACGATGACGGGCAGCGACGTCAAGATCGAGACCGTGCCGTCCTACAACTTCATCTATGTCGCGCTGTCGCCCGGCGCCAAGGCCAACAAGGTGCCCTTGACGCCCGAGGTGCGCGAGGCGATCTCGCTTGCGCTCGACCGTCCGAGCATCCTCGACTTCACCATCGGCTCCGAGGGCCAGCTGATCAGTGCACCGATCCCGCTCGGCTTCCCCGGCGGCTCGGGCTTCGAGGCACAGCCCTATGATCTCGACAAGGCAAAGGAACTGTTGGCCAAGGCTGGCCACGCCGACGGCTTCGAGATGGAAGCGGCGTTCCCGGGCATGAACGTCTATGGCGTCGACCTGTCGCTCCTGATGCAGAAGGTCCAGCAGGACCTGGCCAAGGTCAACATCAAGCTCGATCTGCAGCCGATCCCCTTCGCCAACTGGCGCGAACGCATCAATGGCGACGGCATCCCGATGACCGCGGTGTTCTACGCGCCGGACTATTACGGCACCTCGCAGTACATCGAGTATTTCGCCATGACCAAGGGCAGCCCGTGGGCGCGGCGCGCCGGCGCGGAACGCGAGCCTTCGGTGCTCAACCCGAGGGAGTCCGAGCTCTACAAGGCGGCGCTCGCCGCGAGCGGCGACGAGGCCGCCAAGCTCTGGCATCAAGCCGGCGAGGAGATGATCAAGGACAGGGTCATCCTGCCGCTGGTCAGCCCGAACCTGATCCTGGCCTACAAGTCCGACGTCAAGGGCGTGCGCTACAGCGCTTGCTGCAACCTGCCGCTGGCCGAACTCAGCCACTGAGCGAAAAGATGACGGGGAGGCGCAAGACCGCCTTCCCGTTTCTGCCCCTCTGGAAGATCGCAAAATCCTGTTCTTCCAGTATTCAAAACTAATATATGATATATCAATGAGTGGAGACCTCGCCATGCCTTCCCTGATCAACTCCAAGGACCAGATGCTGCGCGAGCGCGCGGCCTCGGTCATTCCGGGCGGCATGTGGGGGCACATGTCCACGCGCTATCTCGGCTCCGCCTATCCGCAATTCTTCGAGCGCGCCGACGGCTGCAGGGTCTGGGATGTCGATGGGCGCGAATACATCGACCTGATGTGCAGCTGGGGTCCCAACATCCTTGGCCATCACCATCGCGCGGTCGAGGAAGCGGCGGCGCGGCAGCGCAGCCTGGGTGACGCCATGAACGGCCCGGGCGAAGTGCTGGTCGAACTCGCCGAACTGCTGGTCAAGACCGTGGCGCATGCCGACTGGGCGATGCTGCAGAAGAACGGTACCGACGCCACCACGGCCTGCGTGACCATAGCGCGCGCCGGCACCGGCCGGCGCAAGGTGCTGGTGGCGCGCGGCTCCTATCACGGCGCGGTCCCGTGGTGCACGCCCTCGCTCGCCGGCGTCACCGCCGAGGATCGCGCCCATCTGATCCATTTCGACTACAATGACGTTGCCAGCCTGGAAGCCGCCGTCGAGCAGGCCGGCAATGATCTTGCCGCTGTCGTCGTCACCGCCTTCCGGCACGACGTCGCCCGCGACCAGGAACTGCCGACCGCCGCCTTTGCCAGGCGCGCGCGGGAACTCACCACGGCCGCCGACGCGGCGCTGATCGTCGATGATGTCAGGGCCGGGTTCCGCATCGATCTCGCCGGCAGCTGGGAGCCCCTCGGCGTGCGGCCGGACCTTTCCGCCTTCTCGAAGGCTATCGCCAATGGCTATCCGCTGGCCGCCATCACCGGCACGGACCGGTTCCGCGAGGCCGCGACAAAAGTCTATGTGACGGGCTCGTTCTGGTATGGCGCCGTCGCCATGGCCGCGGCGATCGCCACCATCAAGACGCTGCGCGACTCCAATGCGATCGCCAGCATGAATGCCGCCGGTGAGCGGTTGCGCTCCGGCCTCGACGCTGCCGCCAGGAAACATGGCCTTTCGCTTCGCCAGACCGGGCCAGTGTCGATGCCGATGGTGCTGTTCGACGGCGATGCCGAGTTCAAGAAGGCCGATGCCTTCTGTTCGGCCGCCTTGCGCGAAGGCGCCTATTTCCATCCCCGGCACAACATGTTCCTGAGCGCCGCGCACACCGCCCGGGACGTCGACCTTGCGCTTCAGGCCGCCGATGCCGGCATGGCCGCGGCTGCGCAGGTGGCGTGAGCCGGTGCCGATGCGTTTGGGGAGAAAGGATCGCTCAGCCGGCCGCCGAGACCAGGCGGCCGTTCTGCGCGGCGCGGCGCAGTTCCTCCGGCGTGACCGAACCGTCGTTCAGCCTTTCCAGAACCTTGACCAGCAGTCGGCCGCCTTCGATCATGTCCTGCTGGATGCCCTTGCGCACACCGTTCTCGTCACGCGCCCGCAGCGCGTCGAGTATGTCGAGATGACGGTGGCGGCCGTCATAGGTCGGCCTGGCGTTCGGGTACTGGTAGTTGACCAGCGGGCCGTTGCGCAGCCAGATGCCCTCGATGATGGCGAGCAGCTCCGGCATGCCCGCGGCCTGGTAGATCGAGTGGTGGAATTCCCAGTTGTCGCGGACGGCCTCGAACCAGCGGCCATTGTCCTCGTCGTCGATCAGCCTCTCATGCACCGCCGTCAGGCGGTCGATCTCGCGCGGTTCGATGCGCGTCGTCGCCGCGGCACCGGCCATGCCTTCGAGATGCAGGCGAATGCTGCGCAGCTCCAGATATTGGGCGAGCGACAGCTGGGCGACGGTGATCGACCGGCCCGCCTCCATCTCCAGGCCCTTTTCACGGACCAGTTGCATCAACGCCTCGCGCACCGGCGTTTCGGAAACCTGAAGACTGGCGGCGAGGTCACGGATCTTGAAGCGATGGCCGGGCCAGAAACGGCCTTCCATCATGGCGCGGCGCAGCTCTTCGTAGACGCGTGTCGTCAGATTGTCGCGCGCGATCGGCGCGATGGAAGCAGTCACATCCAGTCTCCGTCCTTGCAGGGGCGCAGGCGTCGCCTGAGTCGAGCGGGCTGTGTATATGATATCACAAGCCGCCTGACCATCGACGTCGGACACGCAAAAATGAGACGAAGCGCATGACCGCGTCGACGCGTACCCTGTTGTTCGGCGCCATTGCCGACGATCTGACCGGTGGCACCGAACTGGCGTCGATGCTGGTGGCCAGGGGCATTCCGACCGGCTGTACGGTCGGGCTCGAAGCGGCGATCCCGTCGGGCAATCTTGCCCATGTGATCCTGCTGAAAACCCGCGTCATCGCCGCCGGCGAGGCGGTACGCCAGGTGCTCGAGGCCGCCGACCGGCTGGCCGAAGCGGGCGCGCGGCAGATCTTCTTCAAATATTGCGCCACCTTCGATTCCACGCCCGCCGGCAATATCGGCCCCTGCGCGGAAGCGCTGCTCGAACGGCTGGGCGGCGACATGACGCTGTTCACGCCGGCGTTGTGCGAGACCGGCCGCACCGTCTACCAGGGGCATATGTTCGGCGGTGCGCAATTGCTGGCCGAGTCGCCCAAGCGCTTCGATCCGCTTACGCCGATGACGGATTCCAACCTGGTCCGCGTGCTGCAGGCGCAAAGCAAGGGCAGAGCCGGGCTGGTCCCCTGGCTCACCATCGATGCCGGCCCGGAAGCCATCCGCGAAGCCGTGCGGGAGAAAAGCGCGCGCGGCGAGACGCTGCTGGTTACCGATACGCTGCGCGAGCGCGACCTGGCGGCGATCGCGCAAGCCGCCTTCGACCTGCCGCTGATGACCGGCAACTCCTCGGTCGTGGCGCATCTGCCGCCAGCCTGGATGGCATACGGGCTGCTGAACCGAGACGATCTCGTTGCGGCCAGCCTGCCGGCAGTCAATGGGCCGGCAGCGGTACTGGCCGGCAGTGTCGCCGATCGCACCATCGAACAGCTCGAACGCTTCGCGCAAAACAATCCGGTGCTGACGATCGATCTCGCCGAGGCCTTTGGCGGCAAGGACGTCGTCGCGGAAGCGCGCGCCTTTGCAGGTCGGCATCTGCCCGGTGCGATGATCGCGATTGCCACAACCGCACCGCAAGCGACGGTCGAGACGTTGCAGCAGGCGCATGGCCGCGACGCGGTGGCGGCGCGGGCGGAAGAGATACTGGCCGGGATTGCGCAAATCCTGGTGCGCGATTTCGGCGTGCGGCGGCTGGTCGTTGCCGGCGGCGAGACAGCCGGCTCCGTGGTCAAGGCGCTCGGCATCACCCGCATAGCCATGGGCGCCTATGAAGGCCCCGGCCTGTCGCGCGCCATCGCCGACGTCCCCGGCCTGCCCGACGATCCGCTGGCGATGATGCTGAAATCCGGGAAGCTCGGCGGCCCCGACATTTTCGCCGATGTGTTGCAGGACATGACGCGGGCCACCACCATCGCGCCCGCGATCGACACATGGCCACCGGCAAAGCCAACCATCGAGCCAAGGACTGGAAAGACTTCGTGATGAATACCGAAACCGTACGCGCCAAACTGATCGCCGCGACCGAGACGCTGGACGCCAGCGGGATGAATGTCGGCACCACGGGCAATATCAGCGTACGCACGGCAAGCGGCATGCTGATCACGCCGACGGGAATTGCCACGAGCGCGCTGCGGCCGGAACAGATGGTGGCGATGCGGCTCGACGGATCCTGGGACGGCGCCTTCAAGCCGTCGAGCGAATGGGAGATGCATGCCGAGATCTACAAGGCTTTCCCGGAGGCCGGCGCCGTGGTGCACGCCCATCCCGACCATTGCGTGGCGCTGTCCTGTCTGCGCGAAGGACTGCCGCTGTTCCACTACATGGTGGCGGGTTTCGGCGGCGACGATGTGCGCTGTTCGGACTATGCGCTGTTTGCGTCAAGCGAACTGGCCAAAGTTGCCGTCGCAGCGCTCAAGGACCGCAATGCCTGCCTGCTTGCCAATCACGGCATGATCGCCTTCGCTGGCGATCTCGACACGGCGCTGATCCGCACCATCAAGCTTGAAACCCTGGCACGGCAATATCTGCTCGCACGCGGCGCCGGCACGCCGGTGCTGATCGAGGGCGGCGAGCTTGCCGCCATTCGTGGGCGCTACAAGACCTACGGCCAGCAGAAGTAACCGGTCAGGTCAGTCTCTTCGGCTCAACGCAATTCCGGACGGAAAACCGTCTCACACTTTTCCTGGAATTGCTCAGTCGACCTGCAGGTGCGAGACGAACTTCGAGTTCAGATAGCTCTCCAGCGCGTCGGCGCCGCCTTCGGTGCCGTTGCCGGAATCGTTGATGCCGCCGAACGGAACCTCCGGCAGCGCCAGGCCATAATGGTTGATCGACACCATGCCGCTGGCGATCCCCGACGACATCTTCGCGGCACTCGCCGCCGAGCGGGTGAAGCCATAGGCGGCGAGCCCATAATTCAGCCGATTGGCTTCGGCCAGAGCCTCGTCCAGCCCGCTCACCGGCGTCATCAGCGCCAGCGGGCCGAACGGCTCCTCGTTCATGGCGCGGGCGTCGGTACCGACGCCAGACAGGATGGTCGGCTCGAAGAAATAGCCTGAATTGCCGATGCGTTTGCCGCCGGTGACGAGCTCTGCGCCTTTCTGCACGGCGTCGTGGACAAGTTCTTCCATCGCCTGGACGCGGCGAGGATTGGCGAGCGGGCCCATGGTCGTGCCTTCGGCGAGGCCGTCGCCGACCTTGATCCGGCTTGTCGCCTCGGCGAAGCGGCCGACGAAATCATCATAGACGGCGTGATCGACGAGGAAGCGCGTCGGCGCGACGCAGATCTGGCCGGCATTGCGGAATTTCGACGCCACCATCGCGCGCGCGGCGCGGTCGAGGTCGGCGTCGGGCAGGACGATGACCGGCGCGTGACCGCCCAATTCCATCGTCGCGCGTTTCATGTGCAGGCCGGCGAGCGACGCCAGTTGCTTGCCGACAGGCGTCGAACCGGTGAAGGAGATCTTGCGGATCACCGGATGTGGAATGAGATAGGCGGAGATTTCCGACGGCGTGCCGTAGACGAGGTTCAAGACACCGTCGGGCAGGCCGGCATCGACAAAGGCGCGCACCAGTTCGGCGGGCGAAGCCGGCGTTTCTTCCGGTCCCTTGATGATGATCGAGCAACCGGCGGCAAAAGCGGCGGACAATTTGCGCACCGCCTGGTTAAGCGGGAAATTCCACGGCGTGAAGGCAGCCACCGGGCCGACAGGTTCCTTGACCACTGACTGGCTTACCCCCTCAAGCCGCGCCGGCACGATGCGGCCATAGGCGCGGCGCGCTTCCTCGGCGAACCAGTCGATGATGTCGGCGGCGGCGAACGCTTCCATGCGCGATTCGGCAATCGGCTTGCCCTGCTCCAACGTCATCAGCGTGGCGATATGTTCGTTGCGCTCGCGCAGGAGGTTGGCGGCCTTGCGCATCAGCTTGGAGCGGTCGAAAGGCGAGACGCGCCGCCAGGCGTCGAACCCCTTCGCGGCGGCGGCGAGCGCTTCGTCGAGATCGTCGATGCCTGCATGGGCGAGCGAACCGAGTTCGGCCTCCGTCGCCGGATTGATCACGGGCATTGTGCGGCCGTCGCGAGCGGGGCGCCACGAGCCGTCTATGTGGAGATGGACGTCAGGATACATGGCGGGCTCCGTGAAAGGTCAGGCGGGAACAGGTTCGGCGGCGGGCGTGTAGATGCCGATGGCACCGGAGCCGGCCAGTTGGTCGATGGTCTCGGGGCTGTAGCCGAGGATGTCGGTCAGCACAGAGGCTGTGTTCTGGCCGAGCATCGGCGGTGCCGTGAAGTCGGCGGTCAGCTGGGCGGCCAGCCCCTGCGCGGGGCGCACCATGGCGACGGAACCCAGATGCGGATGCGGCAAGGTCTGGACGAGGCCGCGCTCGCGGACATTGGGGCTGTCGAAAACCTCTGGTATCGACTTCACCGTGCCGGCTGGCACACTGGCCGCGGCACAGGCCGCCATCCAATGGTCGCGCGGTTTGGTCCTGAAGACCTTCGCCAATTCGGGGATCAGCGCTTCGCGATTGGTGGCACGCGCCCCCGCCTTGATGAAGCGCTGATCTTTTGCCAGGTGCGGCAAGCCGACGACCTTTTCGCACAGCGCGGCGAATTGCTTGTCATTGCCGACCGCCAACGCAAAGCCGCCATCGGAGGCTTCGAATATCTGGTAGGGCACAACAGTCGGATGCGCGTTGCCGTAGCGGGCGACCTCGCGGCCGGTGTTGAGGTAGCCGCTGCCGACATTGATGAGCAGGCTGAGCGCACAGTCGATCAGCGACAGGTCGAGGAACTGTCCCTTGCCGGTGGTGGTGCGTTCATAGAGGGCAGCCAGGATCGACTGCGTCGCGACCATGCCGCAGACGATGTCGGTGATGGCGACGCCGACGCGCATCGGCTCGCCGTCGCTCTCGCCGGTGATGGCCATCAGGCCGCTTTCGGCCTGCATGACGAAGTCATAGCCGGGCCGGCCGGCGTCGGGCCCGGTCTGGCCATAGCCGGAGATCGAGCAGTAGATAAGGCGCGGATTGGACGCGCTGAGTTCCTGAAAGCCGACGCCAAGACGGTCCGCCGTGCCGGAGCGGAAATTCTCTACGACGATGTCGGCCTTGGCCGCCAGTTCGCGTACGATCGCCAGTCCTTCAGGGCTTTTCATGTCGAGCGCGATGCTCTGTTTGCCGCGATTGGCGCAGAGATAGTAGGTCGAGACGCCCTTGTAGCTCGGCACCGACCAGGCGCGGGTGTCGTCGCCACCATCGATGTTCTCGATCTTCCAGACCTCGGCGCCGAGATCGGCAAGGCTCATCGTTGCCCATGGACCGGCGAGCACGCGCGAGAGGTCGAGCACCTTTATGCCTTCGAGCGGCAGGCGCGGACGGCTTGCCTGGCCGGCATCCTTGGAGTGGTCTTCAGTCACGATCAAAATCCTTTGCGGCGGCGGCTGGCCTTGCGGCCCGTCAGACAGCCTTGAAGGCGTTGACGGGTTCCGGAAAATGGCAGGCGACGCGGTGCCTTTCGCCTGATGGTCCGAGCGGCGGTTCGACGGACGCGCAAATCGCCTGCGCCTTGAAGCAGCGTGTGCGGAAGCGGCAGCCCGATGGCGGATTGAGTGGGCTCGGCACGTCGCCCGACAGCACGATCCGCTCACGCTTGCGTTCCTTCTCGGGATTGGCGAGCGGCACGGCCGACAGAAGCGCCTGTGTGTAGGGATGCAGTGCTCTTGAATAGAGTTCGGCCGCCGGCGCGATCTCGACGATCTTGCCGAGATACATCACGGCGACATGATGCGAGATATGGCGCACGACCGAAAGATCGTGGGCGATGAATAAATAGGACGTGCCGAAGGATTGCTGGATGTCCTTCAGCAAGTTGAGCACGCCGGCCTGCACCGAGACGTCGAGCGCCGAGACAGGCTCGTCAAGGATCACCACCTGCGGGTTCAGCGCGAGCGCGCGGGCGATGACGACACGCTGGCGCTGGCCGCCGGAGAGCTCATGCGGATAGCGACGACCGTGCTCGGGATTGAGCCGCACCAGTTCGAGCAGCTCGGCGACGCGCGCGCGACGGTCGGCCTTCGACATGTCGCTCATGCGCAGCGGCTCGGCGATGTTGTCGGCGATGCGCATGCGCGGATGCAGCGAACCGTACGGATCCTGGAAGACGAGCTGGATGTAGCGCCGCATCAGGCGCATATCCTCATGGTTCAGCGCCAGAAGATTCTGGCCGCGGAACCAGCTTTCGCCGCTGGTCGGCTCGATCAGCCGCATCAGGCAGCGTCCGAGCGTCGACTTGCCGCAACCGGATTCGCCGACCAGGCCCAGCGTCTCGCCCGGTGCCACATCGAAGGAGACGTCGGCGACCGCCCGCACATGGGCAATTGCGCGGTCGAAGACGAGGCCGCCGCGAACCGGGAAGTCCTTGACCAGATGGCGAACCGACAGCGCAGGCGCTGTGTCCGATGCCGCGTCGGTCTTGTGTTCGGCCACTGCGCTCATGGGGTCACGCTTCCAGTCTCCAGGCCTGCCGCCGCCGGCGAGACGCCGTGGAAGGGCGGCAAGGTGGTCGCGAAATGGCAGGCCGAGAAGCGGCCGCCAATATCGTGCAGCGGCGGATCCTCGATCCGGCAGCGCGCCTCGGCATGGATGCAGCGCGGATGGAAGGCGCAGCCGCCCGGCAGACGGCCGAGCGCCGGCGGTGAGCCATCGATCGAAAACAGCCGCTCGCGGCTTTCCTCCAGATTGGGGATCGAGGCGATGAGGCCGCGGGTGTAGGGGTGGCGCGGATCGGCGAACAGCTCCGACACATCAGCCTGCTCTACGACACGGCCGGAATAGACCACCGCGACCCGGTCGGCATGGCCGGCGACGACGCCGAGGTCATGGGTGATCAGCACCAGGCCGAGGCCGAGCCGCTCCTGCAGCGAACGCAGTACCGTCAGGATCTGTGCCTGCACGGTCACGTCGAGCGCCGTGGTCGGCTCGTCGGCGATCAACAGATCAGGATCGTTGGCCACCGCCATGGCGATGACCGCACGCTGGCGCATGCCGCCGGAGAATTCATGCGGGTACTGGCTGACCCTGCGCTCCGGCTGCGGGATCGCCACAAGATTGAGCAATTCGACCGCGCGCGCCATGGCCTGCTTGTGGGTCAGGCGCTGATGCAGCCTGACCGCCTCGGCGATCTGCGCGCCGACCGTCATGACAGGATTGAGCGAGGACAGCGGATCCTGGAAGATCATGGCGATGCGCGCACCCCTGATCTTGCGCATCTCGCGCGCCGGCTTGCCGACCAGTTCTTCTCCCTTGAACCGGACAGAGCCGGTCACGACCGCGTTCTTCGAGGTCAGGCCGAGAGCGGCAAGCATGCCGACCGATTTGCCCGAGCCGGACTCGCCGACGATGCCGACGACCTCGCCCTTGGCGACGTCGAGGTCGATGCCGCGCACGGCCTCGAACTGGTTGCCCGCCTTGCGGAATCCGACCCGCAGACCGCGAATGGACAGCAGCGGCTCGCGCTCACCCGCCTTGCCGGCCGCGCCGGAACGCGCTGAATATAGCTGTGCGCTCATCGTCTAGTCCGACCTTGGATCGAGAATGTCGCGCAGGCCGTCGCCGATGAAGTTGAAGCCGAGCACGATGGTGAGGATGGCAATCCCGGGGCCGAAGGCGATCCACCACTGGTAGAAATGGACGGCGCCGTCGGAGATCATCGAGCCCCATTCGGGCGTTGGCGGCGTGGCGCCAAGGCCGATGAAGGAGAGCGATGCGGCAAGCAGCACGACCTGGCCGAGGTCCATGGTCGCGCTGATCAGCACCGGCGTCCAACAGAGTGGCAATATGTGCTTGAAGAGGACGCGGCTTGGCCGAGCACCTGCGGCGATCGCCGCCTCGACATGCTCGCGCTCCTTCACTTCCAGCACCTGCGCACGCATCAGGCGGGCGTAGACCGGCCACCAGACCAGCACCATGGCGATGGCCGCATTGCCGAGGCCCGGCCCGAGCGAGGCCGCGACGGCCATGGCAAGCAGCATCGGCGGGAAGGACAGAGTGACGTCGACCAGCCGCATGATCGCCGCGCCCGTCAGGCCGCCGACGAAGCCGGAAATGGCGCCGAGCAGCGAGCCGATGACCACGGCGGAGACGACGACCAGAACCGCGATCGGCAGCGAATGCGCCGCCCCGTGCAAGGTGCGGGCCAGCACGTCGCGGCCGAGCGCATCGGTGCCCAGCCAGTGCGCCCAGCTCGGCGGCTGCAGGCGGCGCGCGACCATTTCAAGCGGATCGAACTGCACCACCAGATTGGCGAACACGGTCATGAACAGCCAGAACAGGATGACGACCGTGCCGATGACCAGCGGTGCGGTCAGCCATTCGGGAATGCCGGCGGAGCGTGATTTGGTGACGACGGCCGACATCAGCTCAACCTCACCCGCGGATTGGCCACGACATAGAGGATGTCGGTGACGAGGTTGGTGACCAGGAAGGCGAGGCCGCCGACAATGGTGACGCCGATGATGGCCGGGAAGTCGAGCGCGCGGGCCGCCTCAACGGCATAGGAACCCATGCCGGGCCAGGAAAAGATGGTCTCGGTCAGCACCGCGCCGGTGATCAGATAGGCGAAGGAATAGCCGATGACGGTCAAGGTCGGCACCATGGTGTTGCGCAGCGCATGCACGATGACGACACGGAATTCGCTTGCGCCCTTGGCGCGTGCGGTAAGCACGAATTCGCGGCTCATCACATCGAGCATGTTGGCGCGCACCAGCCGCGAGATGGTTCCAGACACCGTCCAGCCGAGCACGAAAGCCGGCAAAAGCAGATGCCACACAGCGTCCTTGAAGACGGTGAGGTCGCCGGCCAGCAGCGAATCGATGGTCAGGAATCCGGTGACGCCGGGCGGCAGCGGCAGCCGGGCATCGAGCCGGCCAGGCCCCGGCAGCCAGTTGAGCATGACCGAGAAGATGAACAGCAGGCCAAGGCCCGACCAGAACACCGGCAGCGAGGAGCCGAACAGAGCGAACAGCCGCGCGCCGTGATCGATCAGGCTGTTGCGGAAATAGGCGGCCAGCACGCCAAGCACGATGCCGAGCGTGGTGCCGAAGATCATGGCGGCGAAGACCAGCTCCAGCGTTGCCGGCAGGCGATAGAGAATATCAGTGCCGACATTGCGCTTGGTGATGAAGGATGTGCCGAGGTCGCCGCTCAGCAGATTGCCGAGATATATCATATAGCGCTCGGGCAGAGGACGATCCAAGCCCCAGCGCGCCTTGGCGGCGGCGACCACTTCGGGATTGCTCATCTGCTGTTCGGCGACGATTGCCGTCAGCGGATCGCCCTTGGTCACCGTGGTGATCAGAAAAGCGATGGTGACGATGCCAAGCACCAGGAACGGCATCGCGATAAGCCGGCGCAAAATATAGCGGGACACGTGGCTACCTTCACAAGGACGGGCTTCGTAAGATGGCACAAGGCGCTGGAAGATACCATCGAGGGGCATATTGACAGGCTGCAAAAGCGGCTGTCAATATAAATGGAATTTAATTTCATTTTTGACTGCACCGCGCCGGCAAGACCGGCCCGACAGGTGGGCATTCCGCCAGAAAGACCGCCAGCGTGCGCAAGCGAGCGACCCGGGACGAGACGGAAGTTGATGGCGAAGGCGCGCAGCTTTCGACGTCGCTGGTGCGGGGGCTCGGCATCCTGCGCGCCTTCCGGCCAGGCGACGCCTCGCTTGGCAACCAGGACATCATCGCGCGCACCGGACTGCCCAAGGCCACGGTTTCGCGCATCACCTACACACTCAGCGCACTCGGCTATCTGCTCTATGACAAGGAGCTCGGCCGCTACAGCCTGGGCCCGGCGACCGTGGCGCTCGGCTATTCGGCGCTGAGCTCCAGCGCCGTCGTCCACATCGCAAGGCCGCTGATGCAGCCGCTGGCCGACTTGACCGGTGCGGCGGTGGCGATCGGCACGCGCGACAGCCTCAACATGGTCTATCTTGCCAACTGCCGGTCGGAGAGCCTGGTCACGCTGCGGCTCAATCCGGGCTCCTATCTGCCGATCTGGAAGACCTCGATGGGGCTGGCCTATGCGGCGGGACTTCTGCCCGAGGAGCGGACCAGCCTGGTACGGGCGCTGCAGGAGGCCGAGCCCGACAAGGCAGCGATGATCGCCACGGCGATCGAGGAGGCGATCGCCCAGTACGCCCAGCTTGGCTACGTGACCTCGTTCGGCGCCTGGCACAGCTACATCCACGCGGTCGGCGTGCCGTTTCGTCCGCGAGACGGCTCGCCGCTGGTCGCCATCACTTGCGGCGGCATCGGCGAGATCATCACCGAGCAACGCGCGCATGCCGAAATCGGACCGGCACTGGTGGCGATGGTGGAAGCGCTGCGCCGAGAGCTCGAGGGAAATTCGGCCTGATCCGCATTGGCCCAGAGAATGGGGCTCCATGACGGCTTGAACTTGCCCGGCCGTGACATCACAGTCGCCGCGGCCGATCAAGCCAGTTGCGGACAAGGGAGAAGCAAATGAACTTCGCGGGGCGCTTCGACGGTCGGACGGCTGTCATCACCGGTGGCGCCTCGGGCATCGGCCTGGCGGTCGCGCAAAGGATCGTCGCGGAAGGTGGACGCGCCAGCGTCTGGGACCGCGATCCGGCCCAGATCGAACAGGCGAAGACCATCATCCCTGGCCTGCATGGTGTAGCCATCGATGTTGCCGATGCCGCCGGCGTTGAAGCCGCCGCCAGACGGACCATCGAGGCCCTTGGCGGTGTCGACATCCTGGTCACCAGCGCGGCCATCACCGGGCCGAACATGACGACCTGGGCCTATTCGGCCGAGGATTGGCAGAGGGTCATCGACATCAACATCAATGGCGTCTTCTACTGCAACAAGGCGCTGGTGCCGCACATGCTCGAGCGCAAGTATGGCCGCATCGTCAACATCGCCTCGATCGCCGGCAAGGAAGGCAATCCCAATGCCTCCGCCTACAGCACTTCCAAGGCGGCGGTGATCGGCCTGACCAAGTCGCTCGGCAAGGAACTGGCCAAGACCAAGGTGACGGTGAATTGCGTGACGCCGGCGGCCGTGCGCACCGCGATCTTCAAGCAGATGAGCCAGGAGCACATCGACTTCATGCTGTCCAAGATACCGATGGCGCGCTTCGGCGAGGTCGAGGAGGTGGCGGCACTGATCTGCTGGATCGCCTCGGAGGAGTGCTCGTTCACGACGGCCGCCGTGTTCGACGTTTCCGGCGGCCGCGCCACCTATTGACGACAACTACAAATCCGCGTGAGCAGGCAACGAATGCGGTCTGGCCGGCGTATAGTCGGCAATGCAGAGCATACGACAGGCAGACATTCCCTCGGACAATTCCAAAGACGTGACCTTTCGCTGCGATCTCAGCGTCCAGGGCGAGGACTTCCCGCATTTTTGGGAACATACGGTCGGCAGCGGCCACGCGACGCTGGCGTTGCGTGCGGACTGGCAGGCGCAGATGCACCGGGCGCATGACGAACTCGGCTTTCGCCATGTTCGTTTTCATGGGCTGCTCGATGACGACATGGGCACGCTCATCGACCAGGATGACCAGCCGCTCTATTCGTTCTTCAATGCCGACCAGATTTTCGATTTCCTGCTATCGATCGGCATGCGGCCCTTCGTCGAGTTGAGTTTCATGCCGACAATGCTGTCATCCTCCGGGCAGATCATTTTTCATTACCGCGCCAATGTCAGCGTGCCGAAGGACTACGACCAATGGTCGACACTGATCTCGAGGCTCGTCGCCCATTGGGTCGATCGCTACGGCCTGCACGAGATAAGACAATGGTTCTTCGAGGTCTGGAATGAGCCCAATCTCGAGGCGTTCGGCAGTGGCAAGCAGGAGGACTATTTCAAGCTGTATGCCTACACGGCAAAGGCGATCAAATCCGTCGACATGCAGTTGCAGGTCGGCGGACCGGCCACCGCCGCCAATGCCTGGATCGATGAGTTTGTCACCTATTGCAGCCAGAACAACCTTCCGACTGACTTCATCAGCACGCATCACTATCCAACCGATGCCTTCGGCAAGCCTGGCGACGACACCGAAACTCTGCTTTCGGAAAGCACGCGAAGTGTGTTGCGGGAGGAGGCGCGGACCGCGCGGCAGCAGGCTGGTGACCGTCCGCTCTACTACACCGAATGGTGCACGTCTTCGAACCCGCGCGACCCCATGCATGACGAGCCGTATGCCGCCGCCTTCATCGTCAAGACGGTGATGGAGGCGAGAGGACTGGTCGAGGGCTACAGCTACTGGGCCTTTTCGGATATTTTCGAGGAGAACTATTTTCCGTCCGTGCCCTTCCATGGCGGCTTTGGCCTGATGAACCTTCACGGAATCGCCAAACCAGCTTACCGTGCCTTCGAAATGCTGCACGGACTTGGAACGGAAATCCTGCCCGTGGACGGGAGCCACCCAACCGTGGACAGCTGGTGTATCCGCAACGGGAATTCGCTGACCGTGCTGATTTCCAATTTCGCCTTGCCGCGACATCCGGTCACCGACGAGACGGTCCATATCGAACTCAAGAATGCGCCGCGGCCCGCCGCCGCGATTATCCAACGGATCGGCGCCGGAAATGCCGACGCCAAGGCGGTGTGGGAGACGATGGGAAAGCCTGATTATCTGAGCCCCGCAATGGTCGAACAACTGCATGCGGCTTCGGCAATGCCGGAGCAGAAACAATCGGTCGCCTGGAGCGATCGCACCCTGGGATTCGATGTCACCGTTCCACCGCTGGGTGTGGCGGGCATCAGGCTGGAGTTCGCATCGCTTGCCTAAAGCAGATCCTGCCGCATTGTCCGATGAAGAGCTTCTGGACCGCTACCAGCGCGCCGCCTTCGGCTATTTCCTGGAGAATGTGAACTCCGACAACGGCTTGGTCGCCGATACGTCGCGGCCGAACTCGCCGGCCAGCATCGCCGTCGTCGGTTTCGCCCTGTCCTGTTATCCGATCGGCGTCGAGCGCGGCTGGATGTCGCGCACGGCGGCAGCGGAGCTGACGCTCGCGGCGCTGCGTTTCTTCTCGGCAAGCCCGCAAGGCGGCGGTGACGACGTCACCGGCCACAAGGGTTTCTACTACCATTTTCTCGACATGCGGACCGGGTTGCGCGTCTGGCGCTGCGAACTGTCGATGGTGGACACCGCCCTGCTGATGGCCGGTATCCTGGTGGCTGGCGCCTATTTCTCCGGCGAGAACGAACAGGAAGCCGAAATCCGGCACCTGGCCGAAGCGCTCTACCGGCGCGTCGACTGGCGGTGGGCGCAAGGCAGCAGTCCGACCTTGCGGCAGGGCTGGAAGCCGAAGAGCGGTTTTCTGCATTATGGCTGGGAGGGCTACAACGAGGCGACCATCCTCTATGTGCTGTCGATGGCCGCGCCGGACAACCCAACCTCCGACGACAGCTACGAGGCCTGGACGGCGACCTACCAGTGGGAGAACATCTACGGCCATGACGTGCTCTATGGCGGGCCGTTGTTCATGCACCAGTTCTCGCACGCCTGGATCGATTTCGCCGGCATCCGCGACGCCTTCATGCGCGAGAAGAACTCCGACTATTTCGAAAACAGCCGCCGCTCGACCTACCTCCATCGGGACTATGCGCGCCACAACCCCTATGGTTTCGACGGCTACGGCGAGAACCTTTGGGGCCTCTCGGCGGGAGACGGGCCCGGCGGTTTTCGCGCCAGTGTCGAGCGACGGAGACACCGGTTTTCCGGCTATGCGGCGCGCGGCGCTCCCTTCGGGCCGGATGATGGCACGATCGCTCCCTGGTCCTATCCGGCATCGCTGCCTTTCGCTCCCGACATCTGCATGGCAGCGATGCGCCATCTCGGCGAGCATTATCCCGAGGTGATCGAGAATTTCCGGCTGCCGAGCGGATTCAATCCGACCTTGGCCAACCGGCGAAAATTCGGCCGCAATGGCTGGGTGTCGGAAGGCCATTACGGGCTGGACCAGGGCATCGTGGTGATGATGATCGAGAACCACCGCTCGCGCCTGATCTGGGAGCTGATGCGGTTCAATCCGCACATCCGCCGCGGCCTGGGAAAAGCAGGTTTCACCGGCGGCTGGCTGGCGCGGCCGGCAGGCTCCACCTCAGGGGCTTACGATGCCGCGTGAACGGACAAAGGCCGCCGGCTTCCCGGTCGACCGCAACGACGTCGAACTGATCCGGGGCGCGCATCCGCCGCGCTGGAAGAACCCCACCCCCGACGGTCCCTACAATCTCGTCGTCATCGGCGCCGGGCCGGCGGGGCTGACCGCGGCGCGTGACGCGGCTAGCCTCGGCGCGAAAGTCGCGCTGATCGAGCGCGGGCTGATCGGCGGTGCGTGCGTCAATGTCGGCGGCGTCCCGTCAAAGTCGATCATCCGCACGGCAAGGCTCTATGCCGACATGCGTGATGCCGAGAATTTCGGTGGCGACACGCCGGAGCGTCTTCAGGTCGACTTCGAGCGGGCCATGACGCGGATGCGGCAGATCCGGCAGCGGATAAGCAGCGCCGAATCGGCCGCGGCCATCGCGGCCGAAGGCATCGACCTCTATTTCGGCGAAGCCCGCTTTGCCGGACCGGACACGGTGGTGGTCGCGGACAAGACGCTGCCTTTCAAGAAGGCATTGGTCGCGACAGGCGCGCATCCGAGCGTGCCGGCGATTCCAGGGCTCGCCGAGGCCGGCTATCTCGACAATGAGAGCATGTTCAACCTCACGCAACGTCCTGAGCGGCTGCTGGTCATCGGCGGCGGGCCGCTTGGCTGCGAGACGGCGCAGGCCTTCTGCCTGCTCGGCGCGAAGGTGATCCTGGCGCAGAGCGATCCGATGTTCCTGCCCGGCGAGGAACGAGACGCCGCGCAGATCCTGTCGGACGCGCTGGCGCGCGAGGGGATCGAGGTTCGCCTGAACACCGAAGTGGTGGCGGTGCGGGCGGAGGGCGGCAAGAAACTCGCCGACCTGATGCGGGATGGCGACACGACGACGATTTCCGTCGACGAGATCATCACCGGCGTCGGCCGTTCGCCCAATGTCGAAGGTCTCGGCCTGGCAGACGCCGGGGTGGCGTATGACGCCAGCGGCATCAAGGTGGACGATCACCTGAGAACCACGAACCCGCACATCTACGCGGCGGGCGATGTGTGCCTCGAATACAAGTTCACCCATACAGCCGAAGCGACGGCGCGCATTGTCGTGCGCAATGCGCTGTTTCGCGGGCGCGAAAGGCTCAGCGAACTCGTCGTTCCCTGGTGCACCTATACCGATCCGGAAATCGCCCATGTCGGTCTCTATCCGATCGAGGCGCGCCGCAACGGCATTCCGGTCAAGACCTATACGGTGCTGATGCATGACGTCGCCCGTGCCGTGATGGACGGCGAGGAGGAGGGGTTCGTCAAGATCCATGTCAGGGAGGGGTCCGACCGTATCCTGGGAGCGACTGTCGTCGCCAGCCATGCCGGCGAGATGATCAACGCAGTGACGCTCGCCATCAGGTCGGGCATGGGATTGCACGCCCTGGCCGACGTCATTCATCCCTTCCCGACTCAGGCACAAGGTATCAAGATGGCGGGCGATGCTTACAGGCGGACCCGGTTCACCTCCCTGCGCAGGCGCCTGACCGTGCGCTGGCTAGCTTGGTCCAGGCGATGAACCTCGCGGCCGCCGAGGGCTCGGGGCTGAAGTATTCAGAAATATACAGTGCTTGACGAAAGCCTTGTTCAGCTAAACAAGGTGGCATCGATGCTTGTGATCACGGAATCGTTATGAATGCCATCTGAATTGGGGCCTCTGCCTGGAATAACGCCCCAGGCGTCCGCCTTGAACGCGCGACCGGCTGTCGGCTCGCCCGAGCGGACGGCCCGGAAGCGTACGTTGATCGTGTCGCACGACCCGAGCTTCCCGCCGGCTTCGGGTTCGGATCTGAGAAACTACCGCAACGCTGAAGCGGCCGCCGGGTTCGGCCCGGTCTGCCTGGTTTCGGTGCAACCAAAGACAGAAGGGAACGTGCCTGATCCATTGATCCGCGTAGAGGCCCTGTCGGCCGAGGGAGAGCCCCGCACGGCCTCGATCGGTTGGTGGCGCTCAAGGGCGGAGAATCGCATACCGCGTTCCGCCCTGACGCGGCTTGAGACGCTGATCGGTGAATTCCGCCCGGACACTATCGTCATCGAGAGCATCAGCCTGTTCAAGCTGATGCGGCCCCTCAGACCGCTGGCGGAGCAGCTCATTCTCGACATGCACAATGTCGAATCCGACCTGGCCGGACAGATCAGGCATCTCAGCGCCAAGCGAACCGCGGCTGCATTCGGCGTCAGGTTCCTCGAGAGGAAGGCACTATCGCTTGTCGACAGGGTATGGGTCTGCTCGAACCTGGATCGCCAGAAGCTGATGACGCTTTCCCGGCACAAGATCCCGATCGACGTCGTTCCGAACGGAATTCCGCAAGCCGGCAATGGTCCCGGGCGCCTGCCTGCCGAGCCGTCAACCGGCAACGGCTTTCCGGTGATCGTGTTCATCGGCCATCTCGCCTATCCGCCAAACGTCGATGCCGCGCAGCGGTTGGCCAGTGTCATATTGCCCCGTATCCGAAACGCCCTGCCGGATGCCAGGCTCGTCCTGGGTGGACGCACCCCAAGACCGGAGGTGCGGGCACTGGCCGGATTGCCTGGTGTGGAGCTCATCGAAGATCCCGCGGATGTCGCGCCACTGTTGTCCAGCGCGCATCTCACCATCGTCCCGCTGACGGCGGGCGGCGGCACACGCATCAAGATCCTGGAAGCAATGGCCGCGGGCGTGCCGGTGGTCGCCACGCCGATCGCGGCCGAAGGCCTGGACCTGGTCGAAAATGAGGAGGTGCTGCTGTCTCACTCCGACGAAACGCTTGCCGAGACGGCCATCGAACTTTGTCTCGACCCCGAACGCAGGGCGCGGCAACGCCTTCGCGCGTATCAGGCGGTATGGGCAAGGTTCGGCCCACAAGCGATCCGCGACGCCGTTCGCAACGGGCTTGGACTAAACGGTGCGACCGTATGATCCCGCCCATCCTGCACCAGACATGGAAGACCGACAGCGTTCCCGCACGCTTCCAGGCGTATGCCGAGAGCTGGAAACGGCACAATCCACACTGGACGGTGATGTTCTGGAGCGACCGGATGCTGCTCGAATTCGTGGCCGAGCACTACCCTGATTTCCTGCCAATGTTCTGCAGCTACACGAACGGCGTGCAGCGCTCGGATGCGGCGCGCTACATGCTGCTGCATCATTTTGGCGGGGTCTATGCCGACATAGACTGCGAATGCGTCGCGGCCTTCGATCCGATCATGGACGAGACCCGTGTCGTGCTGTGCAAGGAGCCGGCTTCGCATGCGGCCGTCCAGGCGGATTTCCGGGGCCTGCCCTACCTCTTGTTCAACGGGACGATGGCGAGCCCGCCCCGTCATCCGTTCTGGATGCATCTTCTGTCGATGATGCCCGGGCTCGCCGGCGCCAAGGACATACTCGACGCGACCGGTCCTTGCCTCTTGACCTCCGCCCAGCGCAGCTACAGCGATCAGGCGGCCTTCGCCATCCATCCCTCCGGCCTGTTCGCGCCGGTGACGTCGGTCGGGAGCACCGAGCGCGAGGCCGGCGACGATACGGCGCCGCTTTCGATCCATCACTGGGCCGGCACATGGTGGACCCCGGAGCCGCCGCCGAAATGGACAACCAAGCTTCGCAACCGGGCCTATCGGCTTTGGTACCTCCTGACGCGCGGTGCGTATCTGGATGAGGCCGTGGCAAAAGCGAGCGTCGACAAGGCTGTCCTCTCGGCACCGCCGCCCCTGGGCGGCAATATTGCCGTTCTGGTGCCGCTTCGCGATGCCGCCGACCTTATCCAACCTTTTCTCGATGCGCTGGACGGGCTCGACTACCCCAAGGACAGGATCAAGCTTGTCTTCTGCGAAGGCGACAGCCTGGACGGGAGTTGGGAGCGGCTACAGGCCGCGACAGCGGGACTGGCCGGCAAATATCGCGACGTCGTGCTGCTGCAGCGACAGGTCGGCACCAAGCTCGACAGGACAAAGCGGGCAAAGCCTCGGATGCAACGCGTCAGGCGCGGCGCGATCGCCAAGGTGCGGAATTACCTGATCGATCACGGGCTGAAGGAAGACGACGACTGGGCGTTGTGGATCGATATCGACGTCTGGCGCTTTCCCGGCGATGCGCTGAACCAGTTGATCGCCACCGGGCATCGCATCGCGGTGCCCAACTGCGTGAAGATCGCCAATGGCGGCAGCTTCGACCTGAACAGCTTCATCATCAGGCGGCAGATCAAGGATTATCGCTACTACCGCGAGATACGCGGCGGCCTTCACCAGCCTTCGGCGCAGACACCAAGTCGATATCATCTCAGTGATGTCAGGCATCTCGACATCATCGACCTGGACGCGGTCGGCGGAACGATGCTGCTGGTCGATGCCGCCTTGCATCGCGGCGGCCTTCGCTTCCCTGAAATTCCCTACCGCGACCTGATCGAGACCGAAGCTTTTGGCGTGCTCGCCAACGATCTCGGCATCAGGCCGGTCGGCCTGCCGAAGCTGGAGATACTACACGTCCCCTGGTGAAGCGTCGGCCTGCCGAAGCGCCTGCCTGAGCGGCTCCAGACAGGTTTGCGGGCGCAAGCGCTCCCAGACATAGTTCGGGTCCGTCAGATGGGCGACTTCGTCGATCCAGCGTTGCGGCGCTTCTGGATCCCTGACCTCGTGCCAATCCTCGACAATGATGACAGGCAGGCCTTCGTAGAGAGGGTCCATCGGCGATGTCTTGGTCACCACGATGCAGCCGAGATAAAGCAGTTCCCATGTCCGGTGGCAGTCCAGACCGTTTCCCGTGGTCGAGAGCACGAGCGGGTATTGCGCATACAGTTCCCAGATCGCGCGCTGCGACACACGTTTCCCGAGGAAATCGACATGTGGGCATCCGTCCAGGGCATCAAGCACTTCTCGACGCTGGCTGGAGCCCCTGCTGATGCTGAAATCGCAGAACACCCTGGGTGGGCGGCGATCCGCATCCCCCTGCCGGCGGCGCAGGGCTTGCAACTGCCGCACCATTCCGGTGGGCGTGGCAAGGGAACGTGGCGTATGGAGGTCCAGCCCGATCGGGAACGGCTTGATCCTGGGATGATCGCTGTCGCAGTTCTGGCTGTACCAGGACACCAGATAGGGGTTGGCGAGAAGCCGCTCGACGGTATCTCTTGCCAGGTCCGATGGCACCGAGGCATCGCCGTCGGTGGTCAGCAGGATGAAGGGCGCCTTGATGGTCGGCAGGGCCACCCGGGCGAACGTGTCGAGATCGCAGGTTCGCGAAACCCTGGCCAAGCTGCTCAGCCGAACCCAGACGATGCCGTGCGCGCCGCTATAGTGGTTGCGGAAAAAGGCCTCGCCCTGGGTCGATTCGGTCAGTGCGCGGCGATACCAGTCGGGCCCGGCAAAATCGCAGAAATGCCCGATCCCCTGCGACCACAGTACGGGAGGAACGCTGAATAATCTCAGCGCCTTGGAATACACAGCTTTTTTGCGTTTTGCCCACCAACGCTTCACGCCCATCGGCAACGCTTAGCCCAGACGCGGTAGCGGCCGCAATGTCCTGCCGGTCTGTGCCCACAGGCCATGCGAGCGCCCGCGGTTCAACCCTTGGATACACCAATAGTCAGATGTGCAATTCCCGCGAAATCGGCGGGCCGACCGAAAATCCGGAGAATGTGACTTCGAAACCCTCGCGCTGTGGCGAGCAGCACATCATGCCGACATCGACCGTCTTCGAGATCGGGAAATAGGCGAGCCGCACCGGCTTCCAGTGACCGTCCGAAGCATCGAGATACTGGACGCGGATCGCCTCGCCATGGCGGGTCAGGCGGATGCTGACGCCATTGGGACCGGCATGAATGGCCACCAGCGACCAGTCCGATGTGTCGTTGGTGACCACGACGGAGAAATAGGCGAGGCCGTCGGTGTATTCGATGCCGGCCTTGATCCAGTGCGTTTCGCTCAGCCGGACCATCAGCCCGGCCTGGTCATAGAGCACCTTGTAGTCGCCATTGACGGTGACTTCGGCGGTGAAATCGCCCTCGACTTGCCGATGCAGGAAGTGGCCGTTGTCGCGCCAGAAGCCGTAGAAGGTCTCGCGCCAGAAATCGGTCTCCTTGCCGGTGCGCACGCGCACCGCATCACCGTCAATGGCGTGATGCGGCGGCGGGTTCAGCCAGGTCAGGTCCTGCAATGTCATTGCCTCATGCCGGTTCCATGCGAAGGCTCGCCGGCCCGACAGGCCGGCGCCTCATCAGCCCGCGAATGTATAGGCGGTCTTCACCGTGGTGTAGAACTCCATGGCATAGCGGCCCTGTTCGCGCGGGCCGTAGCTCGAGCCCTTGCGGCCGCCGAAGGGGACATGGAAATCGACACCCGCCGTCGGCAGGTTGACCATGACCATGCCGGCTTCCGAATTGCGCTTGAAGTGGGTGGCGTGCTTGAGGCTCGAGGTGCAGATGCCCGACGTCAGCCCGAAGGGCGTGTCGTTGGCGACGGCAAGCGCCTCGTCGTAGTCCTTGACGCGGATGACGCTGGCAACCGGCCCGAAAATCTCCTCGCGCGAACTGCGCATGGCATTGGTGGCCTCGGTCAGCAGCGCGGGGCTCAGATAGAAACCCGGCGTCTTGCGGTCGAGCCGCTCGCCGCCGAAGGCGAGCGTGGCGCCTTCCCTGACACCGATGGCGATATAGTCCTCGTCCTGCTTCAGCTGCGTGGCATCTACGACCGGGCCGATCTGGGTCTGCGCATCGAGCGCATCGCCGATCACCAGCTTGCCCATCCGCTCCTTCAGCGCATCGACGAAACGGTCATGGATACCTTCGGTCACGATAAGCCTCGACGAGGCCGTGCAGCGCTGGCCGGTCGAGAAGAAGGCGCCGTTGAGCGCGCAATCGACGGCGACCGCAAGATCGGCATCGTCAAGCACGACCAGCGGGTTCTTGCCGCCCATTTCGAGCTGGAACTTGCGCATGTGTTCCACGCTCGCGGCGGCGACGCGCTTGCCCGTGCCGACCGAGCCGGTGAAGGTGATGGCATTGACGTCGGGGCTGTCGAGCATGGCCTGGCCGACCACCGAACCCTTGCCCATGACGAGGTTGAGCACGCCCTTGGGCAGGCCGGCGCGATGCAGGATGTCGACGATCGACCAGGCGCTCTCGGGAACGAGTTCCGCCGGCTTGAAGACGATGGTGTTGCCGTGGGCCAGCGCCGGCGCGATCTTCCAGGCCGGAATGGCGATGGGGAAATTCCATGGCGTGATGATGCCGACGACGCCGACCGCTTCACGCGTGATCTCGACACCGACGCCCGGCCGCACGCTCGGAACCATCTCTCCGGTCAGGCGCAATGTTTCGCCGGCAAAGAAATCGAAGATCTGCGCGGCGCGGATGGTTTCGCCGATGCCTTCGGCCAGCGTCTTGCCCTCCTCGCGGGCCAGGTTGCGGCCGATTTCGTCCTTGCGCGCCATGATCTCGTCGGACGCCTTCTTCAGCACCGCGTGGCGCGCCAACGGGCCGGAGCGGGACCATGCCGGGAACGCAGCCTTGGCCGCGGCGATAGCCTGCTTGGCCTGTTCCACGCCGGCCGAGGCGTATTCGCCGACGACGTCGCCGGTGTCCGAGGGGTTGATGTTGCGGGACCCGGCGTCGCCGACCCATTCGCCATCGATGAGGTTTTTTCGAAACTGAGCCATGTCCTGGTCTTTCCTGCTGGTTGGCCGCGCGGCGGCATCTGTCCGAACTGGTATTTGCCAGACAATTGTGTTGCGGGAAAGCACGCACTGGCCGAGCCGCCGCGACAAAAACCCCGGGCCTGTCCTGGCTTTGACGGGACGGCAGGGGCCGGCACCATGAACCTGCAATCCGGCTGACATCGGCAAGATGTCATCGCGGCTTAAACGAATTGCCCTGTACATAGGTGTCCACGACCTTGATTTGCCTGATCCGGCATGTCATGCGTCGTGCTGATGGCAGCAATCGAAACGACGATCCAGCGCGCCGGCGCCACCGGCAACGTCAAGGCCACTCGTGAAGACTGGCTGAAGCTGGCGCTTGAAACACTGATCTCCGACGGTGTCGAACGCGTCCGCGTGCTGACGCTGGGCCAGCAGCTCGACGTCTCGCGCTCCAGCTTCTACTGGTATTTCAAGAGCCGGCAGGATCTGCTCGATCAATTGCTAGGCTACTGGCGGCAGACCAACACGAGGTTCATCGTCGAACGCGCCTCGCGGCCCTCGGCGACCGTCATTCGTGGGGTGATGAGCATTTTTGAATGCTGGGTGGATGAAAAGCTGTTCGACCCCCGGCTGGACTTCGCGATCAGGGCCTGGGCCCGCCGCTCTCCCGCAATCCGGCGCGCGCTCGACGAGGCCGACGAAGAGCGTGTCAATGCCATACGCGACATGTTCAAGCGCCATGGCTACGAGGAAGAAGACGCATTCGTGCGGGCCCGTGTCCTCTATTTCATGCAAATCGGCTATTACTCGCTCGAGCTCAACGAACCGATGAGCACCCGCCTCACCCACGTCGCCTCCTATCTGCGCAGCTTCACCGGCCAGGAGCCGCCGGCGGAAGATGTCGAGGACTTCGCGCGCTATGTCGAGAAGACGCTTTCCGGCAAACGGTAGGCGCGCAACCATCGGCCGCCTCGGCCTGACGATCCTGCCCGACGCCACACGAGGTTGGCCGAAGCCTCCCCAACTTCGTCATCCCCGGACGAAGCAGGAGCGAAGCTCCGTCGCGGAGACCCTGGGATCCATTCCGTGACCTTAACCGTGGAGTGCAGCAGAGCAGAATTCTGCACCGTTGCAACGCTCAGGAGTCCCTGCATGGATCCCTTGGGCTGCGGAGCAGCTCCAGGGGTCTGCGCTGCGTCGCTTCGCTCCAGGATGACGAAGCGATAAATGTTCGCCTCTCTGGACATGGCGAGAGGTCTCAGAATGATGGTGCGATCCGTTGTTTGCAACACACTGGACACATATGTACAATGCCGGTAGGGTGCGCCGCCATACCAGGTGGAGTGCAGCAGGATGAAATCCCAATACAGGGCGATCGTTATTGGCGGCGGCGTGGTTGGAGCCTCGGTGCTCTATCACCTGGCGAAGTTCGGCTGGAGTGATGTCGCACTGATCGAACGCGAGGTGCTGACAGCCGGGTCGAGCTGGCACGCGGCCGGCGGCTTCCACGCGCTGAACGCCGACCCCAACATCGCCGCGCTGCAGGCCTACACGATCGATCTGCTGTCGGAGGTCGAAAAGGAATCGGGCCAGAACATCGGCATGCACATGACCGGCGGCATTTCGGTTGCCTCGGCACCGGAGCGCTGGGAATGGCTGAAAGCCTCCTACCGCATCTTCCAGACCATGGGCATAGACGATGTCCATCTGGTCGGCGTCGACGAAATCAAGCAACGCTGCCCGATCCTCAATACCGACGGCATGCTGGGTGGCCTTTATGCGGCACGCGAAGGCCATATCGACCCCTCGGGCGTCGTCCACGCCTATGCCAAGGCGGCAAGGAAGCGCGGCGCCGACATCATCGAGCACAACCGCGTTCTGGAGCTCAATCGTCGCGCCGACGGCAGCTGGGACGTGGTCACCGAGAAAGGCACTCTCATTGCCGAGCACGTCGTCAACGCCGGCGGATTGTGGGCCAAGCAGGTCGGCCGGATGGCCGGCATCGACCTGCCGGTTTCGCCAATGGAGCATCACTATCTCGTCACCGAAGCGCTGCCCGAGATCCAGGCGCTCGACCGGGAATTGCCGCTGATCGTCGACCTCGAGGGCTTCACCTATATGCGCCAGGAGCAGAAGGGGCTGCTGCTCGGCATCTACGAGATCAACCACAAGCACTGGAACATGGACGGCGCACCCTGGGATTACGGCATCGAGCTGATCCAGGAGGATACCGACCGCATCGCCAACGAGCTGGCGCTCGGCTTCAGCCGCTATCCCTGCCTGGAGACGGCCGGCATCAAGCGCTGGGTGAACGGCGCCTTCACCTTCTCGCCGGACGGTAATCCGCTGGTCGGCCCGGTGCGCGGCGTTCCCAACTACTGGGTGGCCTGCGGTGTCATGGCCGGCTTCCTGCAAGGCGGCGGCGTCGGCAAGTCGCTGGCCGAGTGGATGATCCATGGCGAGCCGGAAGCCGATGTCTACGGCATGGACATCGCCCGCTACGGCGATTTCGCCTCCAACCGCGAATACATCAAGCAGACGACCGGGCAGTTCTATTCGCGCCGCTTCGTCATGAGCTATCCCAACGAGCAATTGCCTGCGGGACGACCGCTGAAGACAGCAGGCGCGCATGACGCCATGGATGCGGCCGGCGCGCGCTGGGGCAATTCCTGGGGCATGGAAGTGCCGCTCTATTTCGCGCCGCAAGGTTTCGTCGAAACACCGACGCTGAAGCGCTCCAATGCCTTCGACATCGTCGCCCGGGAATGCCGCAAGGTACGCGAAGGCGTTGGCCTGCTCGATATCTCCGCCTTCTCGCGCTACGAGATCACCGGACCGCAAGCGGAAGCCTGGCTCGACCGGTTGCTGGCCTGCGCCCTTCCCAAGCCGGGCCGCGCGAAACTGGCGCCGATGCTGGGCGAAAACGGCAAGCTCAAGGGCGACCTGACCGTTTTCAACTGGGGTGACGGCAGCTGGTGGATCATGGGGTCCTACTATCTGCGCCAATGGCACATGCGCTGGTTCGAACAGCATCTCGGCGAGGGCGTTGCCGTACGCGACATTTCGGACGCGGTCGTCGGCTTTTCGCTCGCCGGCCCCAATGCCCGCCGTCTGCTCGAACGGCTGACGCACCAGGATGTCTCGCACCAGGCCTTCGGTTTCCTCACCTGCAAGACGCTGGATGTCGGCCTGGTTCGAGCCAAGGTCGGGCGGCTCTCGGTCATCGGCGAACTCGGCTACGAAATCCATTGCCAGGCCAATGAGCATGCGGGGCTGCGCCGAGCGCTGCTTGCGGCAGGCAGCGATCTCGGCGTCACAGAATACGGCTTCGGCGCGGTCAATTCGCTGCGGCTTGAAAAGAGTTTTGGCATCTGGTCGCGTGAGTTCACGCAGGATTACACACCGGCCGAGACCGGCATGGACCGCTGGATCGCTTTCGACAAGGGCGACTTCATCGGCCGCGAAGCGGCGCTGAAAGAGCGGAAGGCCGGCGCCAGGCGCACGCTGGTGACGATCGAGATCGATGCCGCGGATGCCGACGCCAGCGGCTACGAACCGGTCTGGAGCGGAGGCAAGCTTGCCGGCTTCGTCACTTCCGGCGGCTATGGCCATACGGTCGGCAAGAGCCTCGCCATGGCGCTTGTCGATGGCGATGTCACCGATGTCGATACTGAGTTGACAACCCATATCGTCGGCGTCGAAAGAGGTGCGCGCGTCATCGCTTCGTCGCCTTACGATCCACTGGGCAAGGCGATGCGGGCATGACCGATCGAACCGGTGCCGTCCATGCTGAAGACCATGCCATGATCCACGCCCGCTCCCTGAAATCAGGCCTGTCCGGCACGCCATGACCAGACGCTATTCCGCTCTGTCGCTGTTCAAGGAAGGCCTGGCCGGCCAGACCGGCTGGAAGCAGGCCTGGCGCTCACCCGAGCCGAAACCGTCCTATGACGCGATCGTCATCGGCGGCGGCGGCCATGGGCTGGCGACGGCCTATTACCTGGCCAAGAATCACGGCATCGCCCGGGTGGCCGCGTTGGAAAAAGGCTGGATCGGCGGCGGCAACACCGGCCGCAACACCACGGTGGTGCGCTCCAACTACTATTATCCGGAAAGCGTCGAGCTCTACGGACTGGCGCACCGGCTCTATGAAGGCCTGTCGAAGGACCTGAACTACAACGTCATGCTGTCGCAGCGCGGCATGGTCAATCTCTGCCACTCGACCGCCGAAATGGAGATCGGCGCCCGCACCGTCAACGCCATGCAGATCAACGGCATCGATGCGGAGCTGTTTTCACCGGAGGATGTGCGCCGCGTGGCGCCGATCTACAATTTTTCCCCAGATGCGCGCTTTCCCGTGTTCGGCGGCATCTGGCAAGGCCGCGCCGGCACGGCCCGTCACGACGCCGTCGCCTGGGGTTATGCCCGGGCGGCGAGCCGGCTCGGCGTCGATATCATCCAGAATTGCGAGATCACCGATTTCATCGTCGAGGGCGGCCGCTGCCGCGGCGTCCAGACGACGCGCGGCGCGATCCGAGCCGAGCGCACCGGCATGGCGGTGGCCGGCCATTCCTCGGTGCTGGCGGCCAAGGCCGGCTTCCGGCTTCCGATCAATTCCTACGCCCTGCAGGCCTGCGTTTCCGAACCGGTGAAGCCTATCCTCGACACGGTGGTGCTGTCGCCCGGCTGCGGCGTCTATGTCAGCCAGTCGGACAAGGGCGAGATCGTCATTGGCGGCGGGCTCGACCGCATCCCCTCCTATGCGCAGCGCGGCAATTTGCCGACGCTGGAAGCCGTCATTGCCGGACTGTTGGAGATGTTCCCGATCTTCGGCCAGTTGAAGCTGATGCGGCAATGGGCCGGCATTGTCGACGTCGTGCCGGACTCTTCGCCGATCATCGGTCCCTCGCCGCTGCCCAATCTGTTCCTCAATTGCGGCTGGGGCACGGGCGGCTTCAAGGCCATTCCCGCCGGCGGCACGCTGCTGGCGAACCTGCTGGCCACGGGCAAGCACAACGACGTCAGCCGTCCCTTCGATCTCGACCGCTTCGCCAGCGGGCGGCTGATCGACGAAGCGGCCGGCTCCGGCATCGCGCACTAATGCATGTCGCCCAAAAGTGTGCAGCGGTTTGGGGCAACGACATGCATAACGACTAAAGACCAGAGGCAATCATGCAGCTCTTCCCTTGCCCGTTCTGCGGCCCGCGCGACGAGACCGAGTTCCACTATGGCGGCGATGCCGGCAATGCCAGGCCCGACGGCGCCGACGTGCCGATCGACCGCTGGGCCGGATATCTCTATCTGCGCGGCAACCCGAAAGGCGCGGCGCGCGAGATTTGGGTGCACATGAATTGCGGCGAGTTCTTCGTCATGGAACGTGACACCGTAACGCACAAGGTGCTGTCCTCGACCGCCCTTGGCGGGGAGCACGCGGCGTGACCGCCTCGCGCCTCGCCACCGGCGGCAGCGCCATCGACCGCTCGCGCCCGATCCGATTCAGCTTCGATGGCGCAACCGTGGACGGCTTTGCCGGCGACACCATCGCCTCGGCGCTGCTGGCCGGCGATGTCGCGGTCGTTGGCCGCAGCTTCAAATATCACCGGCCGCGCGGCATCTGGGGCGCCGGCGTCGAGGAGCCAAACGCGCTGGTCGATGTCGGCGGCCCGCAGGCAACGCCGAACACGCGCGCCACGACCGAGCCGGCACGCGACGGGCTGGTGGCGAAAAGCGTCAACGCGACGCCCAGCGCGCTGGCCGACCGCAACGCCTTCCTCGACCGCTTCTCGCGCTTCATTCCGGCGGCGTTTTACTACAAGACCTTCATGTGGCCGGACTGGCACATGTTCGAGCCGCGCATCCGCGCCATGGCCGGACTGGGCAAGGCCGACACCGACTGGACATCGCCGGGGATGGCTGACCAGATCAACCATCATTGCGACGTGCTGGTTGTCGGCGCGGGACCAGCCGGATTGGCGGCGGCCAGGCTGGCGGCAGGCGCCGGCCTCTCCGTCACGCTGGTCGACGACCAGCAGAGGCCAGGTGGATCCCTTGGCCACCGCGCCGGCGAGATCGACGGCAAGCCAGCTTCCGTGTGGGTCGAGGAGACGGTTGCGGAACTTGGTACGGGCGGTCACCTGGTCCTGACAGCGACCACCGCCTTCGGCATTTACGACCACAATCTGGTCGGGCTGAACCAGCGTCATTTCGATGGCCGGCGCGACACGCTATGGCGGGTCCGGCCGCGCCAGATCGTGCTGGCGACCGGCGCCATCGAACGGCCGCTGCCCTTTGCCAACAATGACCTTCCGGGCATCCTGTCGGCGGACGCGGCACTTGCCTATCTCAGGCGCCATGCGGTGCTGGTTGGGCGGCACATCGTCGCCGCCACCAACAATGACAGTGCTTACGAGGTCGCTGGTGCGCTGGCCGAGGCCGGCGCCGAAGTCACGCTCGTCGACATCAGGCGTGACGGCATGCCCGACGCACCGCCCAAGGTACGGTTGGTCAAAGGGAGGGCGCTTGCTTCCGCCAGGGGCAAACTGCGGGTCGAGGGCGTAACACTGGATGACGGCACCAGGCTCGATGCCGATTGCGTGCTGGTCTCGGGCGGTTGGACGCCGACCATTCATCTCTTCGGCCAGGCCAAGGGCAAGCTGACCTGGAGCGACGCACGCGCCGCCTTCCTGCCAGGCGATCCGGTCGACGGCATTTCGGCCGTCGGCGCCGCGGCTGGCGCGGTCTCCTTGTCGGAGGTGTTCGCCGGCTCGGAGAAAGCTGTTGGCTTGCTCGGCCAGACAAAGGCAGCCGTGCCGCGCAGCACGGGACCGGAAGCAACGGGCGGCGTAGCGGCGGCCTGGCCGGTGCCCGGTTCGAAAGGGCGCATCTGGATCGACTACCAGAACGACGTGACGGTAAAGGACGTCGAACTGGCGGCGCGCGAAAACTTCGTCTCGGTCGAGCACCTGAAGCGCTACACCACGCTCGGCATGGCAACCGACCAGGGCAAGACCTCCAACCTGCCCGGCCTGGCGCTGATGGCCGGCATCACCGGCCGCACGGTGCCGGAAGTCGGCACCACCACCTACCGTCCGCCCTTCACGCCGGTGCCGCTGGCAAGCTTTGCCGGCGCGCGCGTCGGCGAGCTGATGGCACCGGTGCGCAGGCTGCCGCTGGAGAGCGTGCACCGCGCCGGCGGCGCCGTCTTCCAGGAATATGGCGGCTGGCTGCGGCCGGCCCATTATGGCGGTCGCGGCGCTGACGCGGATCGCGCCATCCAGGGCGAGGCGTTGCGCGCGCGCCAGTCGGTCGCGCTGTTCGACGGTTCGACGCTGGGCAAGATCGAGGTGATCGGCCCGAAGGCGGCCGAGTTCGTCGATTTCCTCTACTATAACACCATGTCGACGCTGAAGCCGGGCCGCTGCCGCTACGGCTTCATGCTGTCGGAGAACGGCGTGGTCTTCGATGACGGCGTGCTGGTTCGGCTGGACGAGCATCGCTTCGTCGTGTCGTGTTCATCCTCGCATGTCGCTGCCGTGCATGCGCGGCTGGAAGAATGGCGCCAGGACCGATTTGGCCGCGACGCGGTCTATATCCACAACGCCACATCGGACATGGCGACGCTGACCGTTTCGGGGCCGAACGCCCGCAAGCTGCTCCAGACACTCGATCTCGGCCTCTCGCTCGACGAGGCCGACCTGCCGCATATGGCGATCGGCCATGGCAGCTATGACGGTGACGAGGTCCGCGTCGCCCGCGTCAGCTTCACCGGCGACAGGAGCTATGAGATTTCGATCCGAGCCGATCGCGCCGAGCCGCTATGGGCGCATCTGCGCCAGGCCGGCCAGGCGTTCGACGCCGTTATCATCGGCCTCGAGGCGCTGATGATCCTGCGCGCCGAGAAAGGTTTTATCGTCATCGGCAAGGATACCGACGGCACCACGCTGCCGCACGACCTCGGCAGCGAAGCGCCCCGCACCAAACGACAGACCGAATATGTCGGCCGCCGTTCGCTGTTCACCGAGGAGGCCTCGCGCGGCAACCGCCTGCAGCTTGTCGGACTGACAGTGCCGTCTGGCGAAGCGCCGCTCCCAACTGGCGCTCACGGCATCAAGCGGAACGACGGCAGACTGCACAGCCAGGGCTTCGTCACCTCGAGCTACCAGAGCCCGACGCTTGGCCGGCCTGTCGCGCTTGGCCTGATCGAGCGCGGCGCGGCCCGCCACGGTGAGACGATCGAAATCCAGCATCTCGGCAAGGTTCGGACGGCGACGATTGCCGCCCCTTGTGCCTTCGACCCGGCGGGAGAGCGGCTCCATGCGTGATCTGGCGGAAAAATGGTCGGTTGCACCTGACTGGCGGAACGCCACGATCGAGGTGCCGGGGCTCAGGATAGGTGCGGTAGCCGGGCTGCACCAACGTCTGGTTAGCGGCGACCTTGCGGCATGGGCCGAGGCATCCGGCTTCGATGGAACGGCCGTCGGTGCGTTCGGCCTGGCCGAGGGCGCACGCTATTCGGTTCGTCTGGCACGCGACCGATTGCTTGCCGTGTCGGCCACGCCCATCGGCATGGCCACGGGGTGGTTCAGCCAAGGGTTCGCGGTGACGGAGATCAGCGCCGGGCTAAAGGTGTTCGAGGCAGAGGGTGCGGCGCTTGACGCTTTCATCGCCCGTGGAACGACGCTCGATCCCGGACAGTCAAGCGCCAGTGCGGCACTGTCCTTCGCCGGCATCAGCGCCATCGTCTATCGCCATGAAAGCAAGCTGCGCATCCATGTCGACCGCGGTCTCGCGGCCTATCTCTGGACGTGGGTGACGCAGGCTGCGGGCCACATCGCGGCCGGCAAATAGCCAGGTCAGAGCGTGAACGACCAGAACAGGCAGGCCAGCGTCGCGGCGGCGAAGATCACGAAGAACAGGCTGCGCAACAGCACGTTGCGGCGCAGTTCGTTCATGACGAAGTGGCAACCGACGACCGCCACGGCAAACAGGAAGCGCCAGTTCAGCAACGCCATGAGAGCGTTGCCCTGACCGAAAGCCCATCGGGCGAGCAGGCCGCCGACGATGGTGGCGAACAGCACGATCACCGTCCAGAAGATCGCGTCTGCGGCATGGGTCAGCACGATGCTGGCCGCCCTGATCGGCAGGATCATCATCAACAGCGCGCTGAAGAAAAAGACGGCAGCCAGCGGAATGAAGGTTCCAGCATCGGCAATGCCGTCGAGGCGCCTGACGCCGATCGCGCCATAGGGATAGCCATGCCGCGCCACCGCCAGGCTCAACGCCATCAGCAAGGCGGTCAGCACCGCGACGAGTGCGAAGGTCGTGAGGGCTTTGCTCATGGTGTTCCCGTCCCGGACGAATCAGACAGGAACTTTGTAGCGGGCGGTCGTAAATGGCACGTAAGCGAGGGTGCCGCCCGTGCGGGTTTCGATCGGTTGCTATTCGGCGGCGATCCTGCCGGCCGAGCGGTTGGCGAGCACGAAGCCGACCTCGTCGACCGCCTGCGCCGCGCGCTTCAGTATGGCCTCGGAGCGCAGCACGCCGTCGGTGAAATCCTTGTCGGTGGCATAGACGGCGGTCGGCAGGGCAAAGGCCTCGAAGAAGCCGAACAGCGGCCGCAGCTGATGCTCGACGATCAGGGCATGGCGCTCGCCGCCGCCGGTCGCGGTCAGCACGATGGGCTTGCCCCGGAGCGCGGCCGGATCGATCAGGTCGAAGAAATGCTTGAACAGGCCGGTGTAGCTGCCCTTGTAGGTCGGCGAACCGACCACCAGCACATCGGCCGCGAGGATCTGGGCCAGGATCGGTTGAGCCTGGCCGTCGAGGTCGCGCGCCCACCTTGCCGTGCCCAGCGATGGGCCGACATCCTCTATGTCATAGGTGCTCGCCGACAGGCCATGGCGCGCGGCGATGTCCCTGGTGACCAGATCGACGAAGGCGCGCGTCTTTGACGGCCGGGTGATGTTGCCGGAAAAGCCGACGACTGTTGGGTTTGACATGGCAGTGGGCCTCTTGATGGTCGAAGTTTTGCTGTGCGGACCGTCCGCCCGCCGGTGGGAAATCAGCTCCAGGCGTGCAGCGGCGGACTGTCGCCACTAGGGATATATTTTCGGAGGATCGAGTCCTTCCATCGCACCGGATGGTGCAGCATGTCGGCGGCTTTCGCCACCTCTATCGGATAGGGGAGATCGACGGCCCTGCCGCCTTCGGTCGTGCCGGGATAATGGCTGTCGCCAAGCGTCGGCGGGAAGCGGAGAAGCTTGTTGCGATCGGAAACGTCCCCGGTCACGGCCGGCCTCCCGCGATCCAGCGGCGGGCTATACCTGACGGCGTTGAAAGCGGGCGCAGAAGGGCTGGCATGGCGTGGTCCTGTCCGGAAAACAGATCGCCGATGCAGATTGCTTATTCTATAAATTCTGTAGAGTTAGTTTATTCTAAATCGTTGCCCACGATTAGATTTTTTCTCTTCGGACCATAAGGGCGGAGACGCCCGAAGGGCCGGCCCGGGTGAGCCGGGCTCCCACGCGCATTGGGTGCATTCCAATTTACATTCTAATATAATCTGATCATTTCCGGTGAACGAAGCTACGGATCTGCCATGGACCTGGACCCCACGACCCTCAATCGGGCTCTGCCGCTCCGCGATCAGATCTATCAGAAGATCCGTAATCTGATCGTCGTCGGACAGATGAAGCCGGGGGAAGTGATCAACGAGGTGGCCATCGCGGAGGCACTCGGTGTCTCACGGACGCCGGTTCGGGAAGCGGTCAAGCGCATCAGCGACGAGGGCCTGGTCAAGATCCTGGCGCAGACCGGCACCTATGTCGCGCCGATCAGCCGGGCCGACCTGGAAGAGGCCTATGTGATCCGCCGGGCGCTCGAGATGGAGAGCGCCAGGCGTGCGGCCGTGAAGTTGACGCCCGCAGCCGCCGAACTGCTTGAGGACAACATGGCGGCGCACCGGCTGGCCATATCGCGCGGGCGGTACGCCACCGCGATCCAGCTCGACGACGTCTTCCATCGTACCATTGCCGAGATCTGCGGCCTGCCGATGATCTGGCGGGCCGTCGACATTTCCAAGGCGCAGATGGATCGTGGCCGTTATCTCGCCATTCCCAAGCCCGGCTATGGCGAACAGACGATCGAGCAGCACGAGGCCATCCTTGACGCGCTGAAGCGACACGATGCCGAAGGCGCCGCGAAGGCAATGGAGCACCATCTCGAGACGTCATTCCGCAACACGCTCGAAGTCGCCGCCGACCTTCTCGGCTGAACCCGCACCGGAGACGGCCCGCACATGCGGAGAATGGGACTTTGCATCGGCCTGAAGGCCTAGGCGATCGCCGAAGACAAGCGCGTTCACGCCGCCGTCTGGCCACACGTGCTGGAAAGTCATCAGCCGCGCCAACATCCGCAACTACTCCATCTTCCTGCGTGAGCCCGAGAACCTGCTTTTTCGCCTATTGGGAGTATCACGGCAGCGATTTCTCCCAGGATGCCGGCGAATGGGCGAGTCGCGCATGGCGGCCGCGATGCCGAGAATGTGACCGGAGCCGAGAAGCAGGCCGAGGAGAGCCCGGCGCGAGGCGTCGTCATCGATCTCGCCCAAATGGGCAGCAGACGGCGAGCGCTGTTTGGGGAGGAGCGGCGCGGCAGCGAGGCGGAGACCCGCATCGAGAACCGGCTCTATCCCGGCAATCACCCCGGATTGTCGGCGAACCATGGTGAGCGGAGCTTGTTTCCGGATCGCCTGAGGCGAGCGCGAACGGGGCCGTGCGACCCATTTTCACCGGTTGCGGTTGGCTGAGAGACTGTTTGGTGGAGCCAATCGGAATCGAACCGACGACCTCTTGAATGCCATTCAAGCGCTCTCCCAACTGAGCTATGGCCCCACTTCCGGCAGTCAACCGGCGCCGTTTCCGGCGAAGAGATCAGCGCGGGTTGGAACACCGCGCCGTTAGTGCAGGCGGCTTCTAACCCCGCCTTTCCCAGATATCAAGCCTTCAATGCCGGCTTTTTGTTCACAGGCCAAGAAAGCCTGCAAACGCCTGTCCCTCGGGTCGATCAGACCTCGTCGTCGTCGTCGCCGACGCCGATCATGTCGGCAACGTCGTCGTCTTCTTCCTCTTCGTCGGCAAGGAAGGTGTCATCCTCGTCGTCGCCGAGATCAACGTCCTCGTCATCGCCGAGATCCGGCAGGTCGTCACCCTTGACGTCCTCGTCGGCCTCTTCGAGCGAGACGACTTCAACGCCCTCTTCGTCCTCGGCGTCCACTTCCTTCTCGGCCACTTCCTCTTCCTCTTCGATGGCGGCGATCTTGCCCTCCTCGAAATAGGAACGCGGATAGGTCTTGCCGGTATAGGGCGAGACGATCGGGTCCTTGTTCAGGTCGTAGAATTTTCGACCCGTTTCGGGATCGATACGCTTTGTGCCAAGTTCGGTTTTTGCCACGGCAAGCCTCGTGAATAAAAGAGTGGTCCCCTTAACCACTGTTTGCGGCGCTGTCAAAGCCAAAAGCCGGCGTCACAAAACCAAGTCCTGAAAGGCCTCGCGGCAAGTGACGACCATGGGGATGACCATTTCGCCCCGCCGTGATACGAGACCGCCGCAACAAATGAAAAGCGCCGGCCCGCCGGCATTCCGTCCAGGGAAATTCCATGTCTCACGCCGCCGCTGCCAAGCCGGCCACCGCCCGCAAATCTCAAGCCCTTTCCGGCACGGCCCGGGTGCCGGGCGACAAGTCGATCTCGCACCGCTCTTTCATGTTCGGCGGTCTCGCCTCCGGCGAAACCCGCATCACCGGCCTGCTGGAGGGTGAGGACGTGATGCGCACGGGCGCGGCCATGAAGGCCATGGGCGCGCATATCGAGAAGCGCGGCGCCGAGTGGGTGATCCGCGGCACCGGCAACGGCGCGCTCTTGCAGCCGGAAGGCCCGCTCGACTTCGGCAATGCCGGCACCGGCTCACGGCTTACCATGGGCCTCGTCGGCACCTATGACATGGAAACCACCTTCATCGGCGACGCCTCGCTGTCGGGCCGGCCGATGGGCCGCGTGCTGGAACCCTTGCGCCAGATGGGCGTGCAGGTGCTGAAGGCAACGCCGGGCGACCGCATGCCGATCACGCTGCATGGCCCCAAGCACGCCGCCCCGATCACCTACCGCGTGCCAATGGCCTCGGCGCAGGTGAAGTCGGCGGTGCTGCTTGCCGGCCTCAACACGCCCGGCATCACCACGGTGATCGAACCGGTGATGACGCGCGACCACACCGAAAAGATGCTCAAGGGGTTTGGCGCCAACCTGTCGGTCGAGACCGACGAACGCGGCGTGCGCCACATCTTCATCGAGGGCCAGGGCAAGCTGACCGGCCAGACCATCGCCGTGCCCGGCGACCCGTCCTCGGCCGGCTTCCCGCTGGTCGCGGCGCTGATCGTGCCGGGTTCGGACATTGTGATTGAAAACGTGCTGATGAACCCGACCCGGACCGGACTTTTGCTGACGCTGCAGGAAATGGGCGGCAAGATAGACATCTTGAACCCGCGCAATGCCGGCGGCGAGGATGTCGCCGACCTGCGCGTGCGCTATTCCGAGCTTAAAGGCGTCGCCGTGCCGCCCGAGCGGGCACCGTCGATGATCGACGAGTACCCGGTGCTGGCCGTGGCCGCCAGCTTCGCCGAGGGCGAGACTCTGATGCAGGGCCTGGAAGAACTGCGGGTCAAGGAATCCGACCGGCTGTCGGCCGTCGCCAACGGGCTGAAGCTCAACGGCGTCGACTGCACCGAGGGCGAGGCGTCGCTTGCCGTGCGCGGCAGGCCGGGCGGCAAGGGCCTGGGCGGGCATCCCAACGGCCAGGATACGACGGTGCAAACCCATCTCGACCACCGCATCGCCATGAGCTTTCTGGTCATGGGGCTAGCGACGGAAAAGCCTGTCACCATCGACGATCAGGCGATGATCGCGACGAGCTTTCCGGAGTTCATGGATTTGATGAAGGGGTTGGGGGCAGAGATTTCCTAAAGCCAGGATTGTCGTCAGATTCGGCTATCAACTCAATTGTTCTTTAAGGCCCGTCCTTCAAGGTCAAGCAGATGTTGGGGAGAGCCATGGGTATTCTTGCCTCGATTTTGCTTGCAGTAGCAGGAAGCGTCGTTTTGACCATCGCGAAGGCGATATCAGTCGCCAAGATGATCCACGAGCGGAACTACTCACTCGTGCGCTTCGGTTTGATCGCGGCATTTTGGGTCGGCCTAACCATTGCGAGTATAGGTTCCTCCTGTGGACCGATAGGCTGTGCCCACGGCCTGCATTTTGGTTGGCTGCTTGAACCTATCAAAGCCGACGTGCCCTCAAATGCGATATTCTTCGTAATGGGCGGCTATGCGATCCTCAGCGTTTATTTTTTCGGCCATGCGCTGGGATGGTTGTTTTCTTTATCCCGGGCGCTTGTCTGGCCTGCCGCGCGTTAACTGAGAATTTCAATCAAATATGCGCAACGGGTCGAAAACGGACGACGGCTTCATCATCGTCTCCTTTCGCAGGGGAACCGGCTCCTACAAGATTACGCCCGAGCAACATGAGTTCATAAAAAAGCGACTCGATCGCGAGTATTGGGTCGCGATTGTAACCGCGATCCCACTCGCCGGTCTCTCGCTGCTTTGGTATGCCGGACACGTCGCCACACATTGGCTCGTACTCGCGGCGATAGTCTATGCGGCAGGCAACACGGCCCTGAGCATCGCCCGCTTTCAGGCGATTGCTCACGTCAAAAGGTTTGCCGCCCGATCTTCGATACCGGTAGAATTTCCTGGCCTTTCCGACTTCAAGGAGGTGTTTGTCAAAGCATGGCGAGACAGTCGCGCTGACGCCGCCGTTGAACGCAGACACAATTTGACTTTGATGTGCTGGGTATTCCTCAGCTATGGCGGTCTTAGTTTGGTACTTGCGCGATTTGGCATGGAAAAACTGGCCGGATTGCCTGTCCTCAGCACGGGTCTTGCCGCAAGCGCGATGTTCGTCGGCATCGTGCCCTTGTTGATAGCGCGCGTATTTGGGAAGCAAAACAAGCCCGACGGCTAAGTCGCCCTTGTCAACTTTTTCCCCGACAGCTTTAAGGGGCCATGACACACACCTTCACCATCGCCATCGACGGCCCCGCCGGTGCCGGCAAGGGCACGCTGGCCCGGCGGCTCGCTGACCATTACCGGCTGAACCTGCTCGACACCGGCCTCACCTACCGCGCGGTGGCCTATGCGCTGATCCAGCATGCGCTGCCGCTCGACAATGTCTCGGCGGCCGAAACCGCCGCCCGTCAGGTCGATCTGGCAAAGCTCGACCGCGCGGTGCTGTCGGCGCATGCCGTCGGCGAGGCGGCCTCGAAGGTCGCGGTGTTCCCGACGGTGCGGCGCATCCTCGTCGAGAAGCAGCGCGCGTTTGCCAAGACGCCGCCGGGCGCGGTGCTGGACGGGCGCGACATCGGCACTGTCGTCTGCCCCGACGCCGACATCAAACTCTATGTGACGGCGAGCGCCGAAGTGCGGGCCAAGCGCCGGCTGGCCGAGATCGAAAGCATCGGTGGCACCGCCAATTTCGCCGAAATCCTCGCCGACATCGTGCGCCGCGACGAGCGCGACATGGGCCGTGCCGACTCGCCCTTGAAGCCGGCCGCCGACGCGCACTTGCTTGATACCAGCGAAATGGCTATAGAAGCCGCGTTTCTCGCGGCCATGGCTGTTATCGACGACGTGCTGGCCAGGAGAAACAAGGCCTGATCCGGGTTTTCGTGCTGTTTCCGTTGCCGGAAGCGAAGAAAATACCCATATCGGGCACGAACCAGCCTGCCAGCATTCTTCATGCGCCGGAATTGCCGCTTCAAAGCGGCCCAGGGCTTTTTAAAGCCCGGAACGCCGGCAGGCCAACGCAACGCTAACCCACGGCGCCCGTCCCGCTTAGAGATGCGGGGCACTCCAGGAGAAACAATGTCAGCTGCAAATCCCACTCGCGACGATTTCGCGAGCCTGCTCGAAGAATCATTCACCACCGGCCATTCCGGCGAAGGTCAGGTCGTCAAGGGCACGATCACCGCGATCGAAAAGGACATGGCCATCATCGACGTCGGCCTCAAGGTCGAAGGCCGCGTGCCGCTGAAGGAATTCGGCGTCAAGGGCAAGGACACCACCCTCAAGGTCGGTGACACCGTCGAAGTCTATGTCGAGCGCATCGAGAACGCGCTTGGCGAAGCGATGCTTTCGCGTGAGAAGGCCCGCCGCGAAGAGAGCTGGGTCCGCCTCGAAGAGAAGTTCACCAAGGGTGAGCGCGTCGAAGGCGTCATCTTCAACCAGGTCAAGGGCGGCTTCACCGTCGACCTCGACGGCGCCGTGGCCTTCCTGCCGCGCAGCCAGGTCGATATCCGCCCGATCCGCGACGTGTCTCCGCTGATGCACAACCCGCAGCCCTTCGAGATCCTCAAGATGGATCGCCGCCGCGGCAACATCGTGGTATCGCGCCGCACCGTGCTCGAGGAAAGCCGCGCCGAACAGCGTTCGGAAATCGTGCAGAACCTCGAAGAAGGCCAGGTTGTTGAAGGCGTGGTCAAGAACATCACCGATTACGGTGCGTTCGTCGACCTCGGCGGCATCGACGGCCTGCTGCATGTCACCGACATGGCATGGCGCCGCGTCAACCATCCGACCGAAATCCTCAACATCGGTCAGACGGTCAAGGTGCAGATCATCCGCATCAACCAGGAAACCCACCGAATCTCGCTCGGCATGAAGCAGCTCGAGAGCGATCCGTGGTCCGAGATCGGCACGAAGTTCCCGATCGGCAAGAAGATCAAGGGCACCGTCACCAACATCACCGACTACGGCGCGTTCGTCGAGCTGGAGCCGGGCATCGAAGGCCTCATCCACGTTTCGGAAATGTCGTGGACGAAGAAGAACGTGCATCCCGGCAAGATCCTGTCGACGACCCAGGAAGTCGACGTGGTGGTGCTCGAGGTCGATCCGGCCAAACGCCGCATCTCGCTCGGCCTCAAGCAGACGCTTGAGAATCCGTGGGAAGCCTTCGCGCGCAACCATCCGGTCGGCAGCCAGGTCGAGGGCGAGGTCAAGAACAAGACCGAGTTCGGCCTGTTCATCGGCCTGGAAGGCGACGTGGACGGCATGGTGCACCTCTCCGACCTCGACTGGACCCGTCCGGGCGAGCAGGTCATCGAAGAGTACAATCGCGGCGACATCGTCAAGGCGCAGGTGCTCGACGTCGACATCGAGAAGGAGCGCATCTCGCTCGGCATCAAGCAGCTGGCCCGCGACTCGGTCGGCGAAGCGGCGACTTCAGGCGAACTGCGCAAGAACGCCGTCGTCACCTGTGAGGTCATCGGCGTCAAGGATGGCGGTCTGGAAGTGCGGCTGGTCGACAGCGGCATCGAGACCTTCATCAAGCGCTCGGACTTGAGCCGCGACCGCGACGAGCAGCGCCCCGAGCGCTTCACCGTCGGCCAGAAGGTCGATGCCCGCGTCATCGCCTTCGACAAGAAGACCCGCAAGCTGCAGGTCTCGATCAAGGCGCTGGAAATCGCCGAAGAGAAGGAAGCGGTCGCCCAGTACGGCTCGACCGACTCCGGCGCTTCGCTGGGCGATATCCTGGGTGCCGCGCTGAAGAAGCAGGGCAACTAAGCCTCTTCTTCCACCCCCAAAACAAAACCCCGCCGGAGCGATCCGGCGGGGTTTTTCTTTGGCGAAAGCCTGGTCGTTCGATAACGGAGCTACGCCCGACCGTAGAGCGGCACCAGCGTTCCGCTCATTGCCTGGTTGGCGGGCGAGGCGAGATAGGCGATGGCTTCGGCAGCCGCTTCGAGGCTGACCCATTTGGTGAAATCGGCATCCGGCATGTCGGCGCGGTTTGCCGGCGTGTCGAGCGTCGACGGCGCCACGGCATTGACCAGGATGCCCTTGGCCTTGAGCTCTTCGGCCATCGCCACCGTCATGGCCGCGACCGCCGCCTTGCTGGCCGTGTAGGCGACCATGCCGGCGCCGCGCCTGGGGTCAAGCCCGGCGCGCGCGGCGACATTGACGATGCGGCCTGATGTGCCCGAAGCCAGCATCGAACGAATAGCCGCGCGGCTGCACAGGAAGGTGGTGCGGGCGTTGGTGTCCATCATCTCGGCAAAGGACGCCGATTCGATCTTTTCCACCGGCGCCATGGCGAAACCGCCGGCGAGATGGATCGATCCCCACAAGGCGGGAACCTGGGCGTAGAAGCCTTCAACCTTGGCGGAGTCCGACAGGTCGACATTGTGCGCCAGCTTGACGCTCTCGTGCGCGGCGAAAGGAAAATGCTGGGGTGCCGCGGCATGTGCGTTCGGCACATGGCAGATCGCGCCCTGCTCCAGCAACCGGCCAACCACAGCGCCGCCGAGCGCACCGGTTCCGCCGGTCACGACGATATGCCTGCCTTGAAGTGTTTCCGTCATCCTGGATCGCTCCTGTCGTATTCTTATAATTATTTCGCTTGTTGCGCCGCGCCGACGCGAAGCGTCGCGCCTTTCGGGCGATCACTCAACTGATATCTCGACATGGCAGTTGTAGCGTCTTTGCATGCGTCAGTTCGCTGGCCATCGCGATTCGCCGGCCCTGCGGCTCGCACCGTGCGACAGGCAAGCCGGCGAATGGCCGATACAGGTTGAAAAATCAACGCCGGCCTTGGCGCTCAATCGACCGTGATTTCGATGACACGCGGCAACCCGGTCGCCCGCGCCTGCCTCAACGCCTGCGGCAAGGCGCCGATGTCGGCCAGCCGCTCGGCGCCGATGCCATAGGCTTCGGCCAGCTTGCAGAAATCCGGCGGCGCCGGCGACACCCCGACAGGTTCCACACCGACGTCGAGCATAGAGGTCTCGATCTCGCGATAGCCCCTGTTGTTCCAGACCACGAAGATGACCGGTGCCTGGGCATCGAGTGCCGCGCCGAGTTCGGGCAGCGTGAACTGGAAACCGCCGTCTCCGGTCAGGCAGACAACCGGCGCGTCGGGCACCGCAAGTGCCGCGCCGATCGCCGCCGGTGGGCCGTAACCAAGCGCGCCGAAGCCGGTGGCGGCGTTGAACCAGCCGCCTGGCCGGTCGTGGTCGTAGTAGAGGTTGGCGGCATAGACCGGCTGCGTCGAATCGCCGACGACAATGGCGCCCGGCAAGGCGTCACGGATCATTTCCACCGCGTGCACCTGCGCCACATACGCCGGGCTGAGCTCGGCGAACGCCGACCTCCGCGCCGCGGCGGCGCGTGCCTCGCCGTCTGGCGCCGCAGGATGAGCGGAGCCGGTCGCGGCGAGCAAGGCCTCGATCGCCTCGGCGCAGTCGGCCTGGATGCCGATCGTCACCGGCCGGCGCGCGAGCTGGTCGGCGCCGATGTCGATGCGGATCAGGTTGGAAGGCAGAACGAAGCCGCCATCGCCGTAGCCGTCATAATCCGTCGGACCGAATTCGGTGCCGGCGGCAATCACCAGATCGGCCTCGGCCATCAGCGCGCGGACCGCCTTCAGGCTGGGGCTTGCCGGCACGCAGAGCGGGTGGCGGTGCAGCAGACCCCGCGCATTGGTGGTCTCGACGACGGGCGCACCGAGTTTCTCGGCCAGGCGCCGCAATGGCGCTTCGGCACCCTTGGCGCCGCCGCCGGCCAGGATCAGCGGCCGGCGCGCTGCCGCGATGAGTTTGGCTGCACCGGCAATTGCCGCGCCGTCCGGCGCCGGCGGTGCCGCATTGCTCAGCAGCGCCGCGATATCGTCAGCCGGCTTGACCATGACATCGGTCGGGATCTCGATATGCACCGGACCCGGCCGCGAGGACGAAAACAGGGCGAAGGCCCGTGCCAACGCCCCGGGCAGTTCGCTGGCCTCGGTGACACGCTGCGACAACAGCGCCACCTTTTCCATCATGCCGCGCTGATCCGGCAGCTCATGCAGGAAGCCAAGCCCCTTGCCCAGTGTCGGCGTGGCGTTGACACCCGAGATGACCAGCATCGGCACCGAATCGGCGCGCGCCTGGCCCATGGCGGTGATCGTATTGGTCAGCCCCGGTCCGGTGATGACGAAGGCGACACCCGGCCTGCCGCTGGCGCGGGCATAGCCGTCGGCCATGAAGCCGGCGCCCTGTTCGTGGCGCGGCGTGACATGGCGGATTTTCGAGCGCGCCAGGCCACGGTAGAGCTCCACCGTGTGGACGCCGGGAATGCCGAAGACGGTGTCGACGCCGTGGGCTTCGAGCAGCGTGATGAGGGCCTCGCCGATGGTCGGCCCAATGGTCGTCCCAGCTGTCGTCATTGGCGCAGCACCGGACGTGTCAGGCAGGTCGGGCCGCCCTCGCAAGCGATGCACAGAGCATCCGCCTCGAAGGTGGAGACCGTGCAGCCGGCCGCCTCCATGGCCGCCGCCGTCTTGGGAAAACCTGCGACGGCGATCACCTGATGCGGCGCGGTCGGCAGCACGTTGAGGCTGAGCCCGCTGGAAGCCATGAATTCATCGGCATCGCCCTCGACCAGCTTGATGCCGCGTGCCCGCAGCATCTGGTAGAAAGCCGCCGGCAGGAGCGGCGAATAGACCAAAGCCAGATCGTCGGCGAGCGGGCTGATCACCGACATCAGATGCAGGCAGGCCTCTTCGCCGTGCCACAGCGGCAGATCGAAGCCATAGACCTGTATGCCCTTGGGCGAGAGCAGGTTGGCGAGCTGCTGGATGCCGTCCTGGTTGGTGCGTACGCCGCGGCCGATGGCCAGCGTGCCGGCATCGACCCAAACGCAGTCACCGCCTTCCACCTGGCCGGGATGCTCGATGCGGCCAAGGATCGGAATGCCCATGCTGGTGTAGGCGGCCTCGTGCAGGCCGGGCTCCGGCCTGCGCAGTGCCTTGCCCATGGACAGGATGATAGCGCCGTGATCGGTCATCAGCGAAGGGTCGTGGGTGAAGACGGAATCGGCCAGCCCGTCATCGGCGTCCGTCAGCCATTCGATCTCGGCACCTGAAGCCGCGACCAGCTGCGTCAGCCGCTCATGCTGGGCGGCGGCTTTTTGCGGGTCAAAGCCTGGGCCATAGTGCCATTCCCGCGCCTTGGCGTGGCGCATGGCACTGGACGCGGACCGCATCAGCACGCGTTTGAGCGGTCCTGCCATGGACTGCGAACCGTATGTTTTGCCCACTAAATTCTCCCGAAACATCCCTTCCGCCACTAACCACTACAGCAAGCCGTGATCAATGGTCCAAAAACCATGGTTGACGGAGGCAAGCGGAACGGTCCATCTTGAGAATGGGAACTCTGTCCAGTGATGGGTAATGGGTAAAACAATCCAGCAGCGATGGGCTCGACCGCTCCGCGGAGCGTCGAAGGGATGATGGCGCAGGGCGCCGCATCCGTCCTCGAACAAACGGCGCAGGACGGCGCCGCCGAAGCCATCCATGTCGAAAACCTGCACAAGAAATTCGGCGAATTGCATGTGCTGAAGGGCGTGTCGCTGTCGGCGCGCGATGGTGAGGTGATCGCCATCATCGGTGGCTCAGGCTCGGGCAAATCGACACTGCTGCGCTGCATCAACTGCCTCGAAAATCCGACCAGCGGCATCATCCGCGTCAATGGCGAGGAGATCAAGCTGAAGGCGGACAGCCACGGCCACACCGTTCCGGCCGACCGCAAGCAGATCGAGCGCATCCGCTCCAAGCTCGGCATGGTGTTCCAGAATTTCAATCTGTGGAGCCACATGACGCTGATCGAAAACGTCATCGAGGTTCCGGTGCATGTGCTGGGCGTCAGGCGCGACGAGGCGATCGCCCAGGCCGAAAAGCTGCTGGCGCGCGTCGGCCTTGCCGAAAAGCGTGACGTCTATCCCGCCTATCTGTCGGGCGGCCAGCAGCAGCGCGCCGCTATCGCGCGCGCCTTGGCCATCAATCCGCGCGTCATGCTGTTCGACGAGCCGACCTCGGCGCTCGACCCCGAACTGGTCGGCGAGGTGCTGAAGGTGATCGGCGACCTTGCCCGCGAAGGCCGCACCATGGTGCTGGTCACCCACGAGATGAAATTCGCCCGCGAGGTCGCGACCCATGTCGTCTATCTCTACAACGGGCTGGTCGAGGAAGAAGGCCCGCCGGAACAGATCTTCGGCGCGCCGAAATCCGAAAGGCTCAAGCAGTTCATCCGCAACATCGGCTAGGGACAGGCCGGGACGGAAGAAAACCGGGAACCAACAACAAACTGGGAGTCACGAAATGAAGACTGTTCTGAAGACATTCGCCGCGGCACTGCTGCTCGGCGTCGCCGCCATGGGCGTGGCCAAGGCCGACCCGGTCAAGATCGGCGTCGCCGCCGAGCCCTATCCGCCCTTCACCTCGCCGGATGCTTCGGGCAAATGGGTCGGCTGGGAGATCGACTTCATCGACGCCGTCTGCGCCGAGGAGAAACTCGACTGCGTCATCACGCCCGTTGCCTGGGACGGCATCATTCCGGCGCTGACCACCAAGAAGATCGATCTCATCGTCTCGTCGATGTCGATCACCGACGAACGCAAGAAGACGATCGACTTCTCGGACAAGTATTACAACACGCCGACGGCGATCATCGGACCGAAGGACCAGAAGTTCGGCTCGACGCCGGATGACCTCAAGGGCAAGGTCGTCGGCGTCCAGGTATCGACCGTGCACGCCGTTTACGCCAAGAAGCACTTCGGCGCCACGGCCTCCGAAATCAAGGAATACCAGACCCAGGACGAAGCCAACCAGGATCTCGCCGCCGGCCGCCTCGATGCGGTGCAGGCAGACTCCATCGCTCTTGGCGAATTCCTCAAGTCCGACCAGGGCAAGGCCTGCTGCGACCTGAAGGGCATGGTGGCTCCGGACGACGAAGTGCTCGGACCGGGCGTCGGCGCCGGCGTGCGCAAGGAAGACACCGCCCTGAAGGAAAAGATCAACGCCGGCATCAAGGCGATCCGCGCCAACGGCAAGTATGACGAAATCTCGAAGAAGTACTTCGATTTCGACATTTACGGCGGCTCGACGCAGTCGAACTGACGCCCCTCGCACTGGCCGGAGGGCATGACGCCAGGGTCATGCTCTCCGGCCGACCCTTCCCACGCGTGCTTGCCGTCGGCCACTGACGTCGGCGGATAGCGCCAGCAATCCGGGGGCGAAGCTGATCGACGCGTTTCTTCAGGCCTCGGCGGCCGGTATCATCGAACTCCTCTCGCCCGCGCCGGTCGGCTGGGGCGGGACACTCATGCTCGGGCTGCTGCATTCGATCGAGATCGCCGTCGGCGCCACGATCGTCGGCCTGTTCATCGGAACCTGCGGTGCCTATGGCAAGCTCTATGGCGGGCCTGTCGTGCGCGACCTGCTTGCGGTCTACACCACCGTGGTGCGCGCCGTGCCCGAACTGGTGCTGATCCTGTTGCTCTATTATGCCGGCACCGACCTGATAAACCAGGTGCTCACCGCGATCGGCTACCAGCGTGTCGATATCAACGGGCTGGTGGCCGGCATAGCCGTGCTTGGCTTCGTCCAGGGCGCCTATTCGACGGAAGTCATGCGCGGCGCGATCCTCGCCATACCGCAGGGTCAGATCGAAGCCGCCCGCGCCTACGGCATGTCGCCCGGCCTTCTCCTGCGGCGCATCACGCTGCCGGCAATGCTCCCCTTTGCCATTCCGGGTCTGGCCAATCTGTGGCTGATCGCGACCAAGGACACCGCGCTGCTGGCCGTCGTCGGCTTCTTCGAACTGACGCTTGCGACACGGCAGGCGGCAGGCGTCACCAAGGCCTATCTGATATTCTATCTCGCCGCCGGCGTGCTCTATCTCGCGGTAACGCTGTTTTCCAACCTCCTGCTCAGCCGCGCCGAGAAATGGGCGCGACGCGGCATGCCTTCGATCAAGGATGCACGCTGATGGTGGGCGAGGCTGCCATCATCAACACGGCGGCGCGCGCCTCGCTATGGCTGCAGCCGCATCGCATCGTCCTCATCGTGATTGCTCTGGGGCTGGTGCTGTCAGCCGCCTTTTTCATGCGCTGGGACTGGCTGCCGCAATATTGGGCACTGGGCCTGATGGGCATCTGGCGCTCCCTGTGGATCCTGGCCGTCACCTGCGTGCTCGGCTTCCTGATCGCCGTGCCGGTCGGGCTGGCGCAGGCCGCCGGTTCAATCTGGGTTGCGGCGCCAGCGAAGGTTTTCTGCACCATCATCCGCGGCACACCGCTGCTTTTGCAACTGTGGCTGCTCTACTACGGGCTGGGTTCGCTGTTCCCGCAATATCCATGGATCCGCGAATCCTGGATGTGGCCCTATCTCAGACAGGCCTGGCCATATGGCGTGCTGGCGCTGACCCTGTCCTTCGCCGGTTACGAGGGCGAGGTGATGCGCGGCGCCTTTGCCGGTGTGCCCAAGGGACAGCTGGAAGCCGCCCGCGCCTTCGGTATGAGCCGCTGGAAGATCTTCCAGCGCATCTGGCTGCCACAGGCCTTCTACCGGGCACTGCCGACTTTGACCGGTGAGACCGTGCTGCAGTTGAAGTCGACGCCGCTGGTGGCGACGATCAGCGTGATCGATATCTTCGCCGTCTCGTCCAAGGTGCGACAGGATACCTACCTCACCTACGAGCCCTTGCTGCTGCTGGCGTTGATCTATATGGCGATCACCGGAATTCTCGTCCTGGCCTTCAGCCGGATCGAAGCGCGGATACCGGTCAAGGTCGGCTAGAGGCGCACCGATCGCACACGGCACGATGGAGATATCCGCCGCTTTTCTTGCAGTTGCGGACGATTTTCAACACAAACGCCGGCTCATCTGCTGCTACGCACGGACCCGACCAACTCAACCAGTTCTCGCGACCCCAGGACGGCCATAATGCAACTCAGTCTCGACCAGGCAAGAGGACTGTGCCGGATGGCGGCACTCGGCGCCGGCGCCAATGAAGAGGCCGCGCAATCGCTCACGGCCTCGATCATCGCAGCCGAGGCGGAAGGGCTTTCGGCCGTCGGGCTTTCGCATTTCATCGACTATCTCGAGGCCCTCGAGGCCGGCCGCATCGACGGCAATGCCGATCCGGTGATTACCAGGCCGGCGCTGGCCGTCTATCTCTCCGACGCACGCGGCGGGCTGGCGCATACCGGCTTCGACCGGACGATCGACGATCTCGCCAAGGCGGCAAGACTGTTCGGCGTTGCCATCTTCTCGCAGAAGAACGCCTATACATGCGGCGCGCTTGGCTATTTCACCGGAAGGCTGGCTGCACAGGGACTGGTATCGTTCGCCGCCACCAACGGCCCGGCCATTCTCGCCGGCTCGGGCTCGGTCAAGCCGGTCTATTGCACCAACCCGATGTCGTTTGCCGCGCCGGCCGCCGACGGCGCGCCGCTTGTCATCGATCAGTCCTCGAGCGCCACCGCCTTCGTCAACATCCGCAAGGCGGCCGAGGACGGCAAGAAAATTCCCGAAGGCTGGGCGCTGGACGCCAGCGGCAACCCGACCACCGATCCGGCAGCGGCCATGAAGGGCGCCATGCTTGCCTTTGGCGGCCAGCGCGGGGCCAACATCGCGCTGATGGTCGAAGTGCTGGCGGCGGGCATTTCCGGGGCCAACTGGTCGCTCGACGCGCCATGGTTCACCGGTGGGCCGGACAGCCCCGGAACCGGCCTGTTCGTGCTGGCCATCGAGCCCAAGCTGCTTGACCCGGATTTCGAGCAGCGCATGAAGGACCAGCTTGACCGCCTGCGCCGCCGCTTTGGCGTGCATGTGCCGGGCCGCGCCCGGGCCGAGGCGGCCGAGAAGGCACAGGCGCGCGGCATTACCGCGCCCAAGGCGGTGGTGCAGCGGATTTCGGAATTCGCCGAACGTTATTCGGCCTGAAGAAATCGACGATTTTTTCCGCGCCTTGGTGAACCTTTGCGCGCGTCGCGGCGACCCATGACTGTCCGGGTTGGGGTGCCCGGTCGGTGTCTTCTGTCGGATGCGTCCAGGGCTGGGGCGGGCGTGCTTGCTTCACGCCAAGCTGATACCGTCTCAGGTCAGGCCGCCTCGTCGGACCCTGGTTTCGACATGAGCTTCACCCGGAAAACCCCGCCTCGGCGGGGTTTTCTGCGTTTCATCTTGCGCACATAAACATGATTGTGAAAGTTAACTTTTGTTAACTTGACTTGATGGAAACCATCGGGCGTTTGCAAGGGGATCATCACAACAACAGGAGCCACGATGTCCGCAACCACCGACGCTTCCCACGGCAAGCTGATCATTCCGGCGCTTGGCCGCCTGTATTCGTCGCTGCACGATGCCGGCGAAACCCTGCTGCGCGCCGTTGCCGGCATCTTTCTCACCATCCACGGCTCGCAGAAGATCACCAATCCGTTCGGCGCCGCCGAGATGGTCGAAGGCCTTGGCTTCTATCCCGGCGCCTTCTGGTCGTTGCTTCTGGCCTGCACCGAATTTTTCGGCGGCATTTTCATCGCCATCGGGTTTTTGACGCGCCCCGCCGCTTTTGCCGGCCTGTTCGTGCTGCTGGTCACCGTCTGGTTCCACTGGGTGACCATGGGCCAGGGCTTTTCCGGTGCCGAGAAGTCGCTTCTGTGGGCGGCGATCCTGCTCTTCTTCGTCATTCGCGGCGGCAACCGCCACTCGGTCGACGCCCGTATCGGCAAGGCATTCTAACAAGCTTTCGAGAGCGGTGACGCGACGACGCGTCACCCTTTGCCTTTGGCGCAAAACGGACTATGAAACGGCTTCAGCCAAGCCATCTGGAAAGTGCGCCGGAGCCCGCCATGACCGAAATCCTGCAGACCCCAAAGCTCGTCGTCGTCTTTGGCGGGTCAGGCTTTGTCGGCCGCCATGTCGTGCGCGCGCTGGCCAAGCGCGGCTACCGCATCCGGGTCGCCTGCCGGCGGCCCGACCTTGCCGGCCATTTGCAGCCGCTCGGCAATGTCGGCCAGATCCAGCCGGTGCAGGCGAATGTGCGGGTGCGCTGGTCGGTCGACCGCGCCGTGCAAGGGGCCGACCATGTCGTCAATCTCGTTGCCATCCTGCATGAGAGCGGCCGGCAGAGATTCTCCGCCGTGCATGAATTCGGCGCCCGCGCCGTCGCCGAGGCCGCGCGCTCCGTTGGCGCCGGGCTGACGCATGTTTCGGCGCTTGGCGCCGATGCTGGCTCCGAATCGGGTTACGCACGCACCAAGGCGCTTGGCGAGAAGGCGGTGCTGGAGACGATCAACGACGCCGTGATCTTCCGGCCGTCGATTAATTTCGGACCCGAAGATAGCTTCTTCAACCGCTTCGCCAACATGGCGCGCTATTCGCCGGTGCTGCCGCTGATCGGCGGCGGCCAGACCAAGTTCCAGCCGGTCTATGTCGGCGACGTCGCCGAGGCGGTGGCACGCTCGGTCGATGGCAAGATCAATGGCGGCCAGATCTACGAGCTCGGCGGCCCCAACGTGCTCACCTTCAAGGAGTGCATGGAAGAGTTGCTCGCGGTGATCGAGCGCAAGCGCCTGCTGGTCCCGGTGCCGTGGTGGGTGGCCAACATCCAGGCCTCGATCCTCGGCCTGTTGCCCAATCCGCTGCTGACCAAGGACCAGGTGATGCAGCTGCGCGAGCACAACATCGTTTCGGACGCCGCCACCAAGGCCAACCGGACACTTGCCGGGCTTGGCATCCAGCCGCAGTCGATCGCGACGATCCTGCCGAGCTACCTCTGGCGCTTCCGCGCCGCCGGCCAGTTCCAGCAGCGCAAGCCCGCGGCATAAGCCCAAGGTGCGTTGATATTCAGGTCGGGCCGCCATCGTTCGCAGGCCGGCATCACCTGAATATCAGCATGCCTAGAGCGGCTCAGCGTTTCACGGAATCGCAGAACCGCTCTAACTATTTGTTTTTACGCAATTCCGGACGGAAAACCGTTATACACTTTTCCTGGAATTGCTCTAGCGAGGCGTGACCTGCATCGGCAGCCCGCCTTGCGGCTGGGTCGTCAATTTCTGCACCGGCCAGGGTTTCGTTTCGGCCGTGGTGTCGAAGCGGAAGCGCGACAAAAGGATGGCGAGCGCGATGATCGCCTCCTGCATGGCGAAACTGGCGCCGATGCAGACGCGCGGGCCGGCTCCGAACGGCAGATACTGGAAACGGTCGATCTTTTCACGGTTCCCCGGGTGGAAGCGCTCGGGCAGGAAGGCATCTGGCCGGTCCCACAGCTTCCGGTGGCGATGGACGACCCACGGCATCACCAGCACCGCCGCGTGCTTGGGGATATAAAGATCCTTCCACATCTCGGGCACGATCGGCTCGCGGTTGATCGACGGCGCCGGCGGATAGAGCCGGAGCGCCTCGTCGAAGGCGGCGCGGGTCAACGGCATGGCGTCGAGCCACTTTGTCGGATCGGGCTCGCGCGCCAGAACCTGGTCGATTTCCTGCTCGACCCGGTTGCGCTCCCATGGCGATTCGGCGAGGCAATAAAGCGTCCAGCCAAGCGCACGCGCCGTCGTCTCATGGCCGGCGCCGATGAAGGTGATGATGTTGTCCTCGACTTCCGGGCGCGTCAGCCCCTCCGGACCTTCGGCCTTGAGCAGCAGCGTCAGGAAATCCTGTGGTACGGCATCGGGATCACGCCTGAATCTCTCTTCGCGCATCTTGACGGTATCGGTCACGATCTTGCGGAAATAGGCCATGGTCTTGCGGCCGCGGATGCGGGTGAGCCGCGGCAGCCAGTCGGGCGCGCGCAACAGGTCGAGCGGATCGACACGGCCCATGGTCTCGAACAAACGGTCGATCTCGTTGGCGAAACTGCCCGGTTCGCCCGCGATCTCACCGGAGAACAGCGTCTCGGCCAGGATGTCGTAGGTGAGCAGTGTCATGTCATGGGCGATGTCGGATGTGCCGCCCTGCTCGTAGCGGGTGACGAACTCGAGCGTGCGTTTCAGCATCGGCTGGGCAAAGCCGAAGATGTGGCGCGGCGTGAACACCGGCGCCATTGCCTTGCGCGACCGCTTCCAGACTTCGCCCTCGGCGGTCAGCAGGCCATCGCGCAGGATCGGGCGCAGGATCTTCTGGCGCACCGTCGCCATCTTGTAGTTCTTGGCGTTGTCGACCAGGACATGGCGGATGAGGCCGGGATCGTTGGCGATGACCAGCGGGCCGCCGGCGCCCTTGGCCGAAATCCAGGGTTCGTTGTAGGTCGGCTCGCCCCAGAGTTCGAGCGGATTGCGGTAGACGATGCGGATCATCTCCAGCGTCGAAGGCGGCGACGTGCGCGGCTTCGGTGCGGGAGGAACAAAGGGGGCGGGCTGAGTGTCCATGAAGTGCTCCGCTGCTGCTTCAATGTAGTGGCTGGCACCCCGGACGTCCATGTGACCGAACGGCAGGCAATTCTCGGCACGAAGCAGACAGTCTGTTCATCCGATCGTGACCGCTGCGCCTGGCGTCCAAGCTTGTCCGACGGGACGCTCTGCCGTAGTGACAGTCACCAACAGATACCGCCGACAAAGGAGCCTGTCTTGAAGCACCAGTTGAACATCATCATCGGCAGCACGCGGCCAGGGCGCGCCGGTCCTGTTTTTGCGGAATGGCTGGAGACGTTCGCGCGCGAGCACGGGAAATTCGAACCGGTGCTGACCGACATCGCCGCATTTCACCTGCCGGTGCTCGACGAGCCGCATCATCCGAGGCTGGGCAACTATCAGAACGACCACACCAAGGCATGGTCGAAGGCGATCGACGCCGCCGACGCCTTTGTCTTCGTGGCTCCCGAGTACAATTATTTCGCGGCGCCCGCGATCATCAACGCGATCGACTACCTCGCGCGCGAATGGAAGTACAAGCCCGCCGCCATTTTCAGCTATGGCGGCGTATCCGGCGGCCTGCGCGCGGCGCAGGCGCTGAAGCCTCTGTTGGCCGCCGTGGGGATCATGCCGATCCCCGAGGGCGTCGCGCTGCCGATGTACCAGAAGCTGCTCGACGAGAACGGTGCCTTCAGCGCCAGCGACCAGGTGGCCGGTGGCGCCAGGACCATGCTGGACGAGCTGTTGCGCTGGAGCGAGGCGTTGAAACCGATGCGCGCCGGCTGAAGGAGCCGGTTTGGCCAAATGCCAGGCTTGCCCGCGCCATGAAGAGGTGGAATGGTCGGCAAAGGACTGAGCCGGGGGCGGTTCGACTTGCGTTTGCTGTTTGCCTTGCTGCTGATGCTTGCGACCACCGCCACCGCGGTCGCGGAACGGCGCGTGGCGCTGGTCATCGCCGAGGATGACTACCGGCTGGTCCGGCCGCTTGCCAATCCCCTTCATGATGGCGAGGCCATGCAAGCCGCGCTGAAGAAACTCGGTTTCGAGGTCGTGCTCGAAACCAATCGCGACCTCAGGCGCATGCGCCGCGCCCTCGACGATTTTCGCGAGGATGCCAAGGGCGCCGATGTGGCCTTGGTCTATTTCTCCGGCCATGGCGTCGAAATCGCCGGCGACAACCGGCTGCTGCCGGTCGATGCCGACGCCTCCTCGCTCGACCAACTGGACAAGACCAGCCTGCCGCTGGAAGAGGTGCGCGACGCCGTCGCCGCCACCGCCAAGGTCGGGCTGATCGTGCTCGACGCCTGCCGCAGCGATCCATTCTCGGGGGGCAGCGGTGACGGGCGCGGCGCTACCTCGCTGGCGAAGGATGTCGCCGAAAAGGTCAAGCCAGGCCTCGGCCGCGTCGGACGAGCGGAAAACATCCTGTTCGCCTTTTCGGCCGCACCCGGCGAAACGGCCGCCGACGGCACTGGGCAAAACTCACCCTTCACGACGGCACTCACCAAATATCTCGGCACGGACGGGCTCGAGATCCGCTCGGTGCTGACCTTGGTGCAGCAGGAGGTCTATGACCTCACACGCGGCAAGCAGCTGCCCTATGTCGAGAGCGGCCTGCCGAAGCTGTTCTTCGCCACTGCCGCCAAGGAACAACTGCCGGAGCGCGAACGCCTGCTGCTGGCCATGGCCGATGTGACTCCGGAAATGCGCGGCGAGGTCGAGCAGATCGCCAGCGACGCCGACATGCCGCTGGCGCCGCTCTATGGCGCGCTGATCAGCGCCGACGCCAGCCATCTCTCCGCCGACAGCCTGAACGCCCGGCTGCGCGAGGCTGCCGACGCCTTCGTCAAGGTGCGCGGCGAAATGAAGACGCTCGCCTCCGACGACCCGCGGGTGGCGGAGTTGCGCCGGCAGGCCCAGGAACAGCTTTCGCTCGGCGCCTTCGATGGCGCCCGCGCCCTTCTCGCCAAGGCAGCAGACATCGACAATGTCTCGCGCCAGGCGCTGAAGGTCAATTTCGTCAGCCGCACCCTGTCCGAGGCCGCGACGCTTTATCTGTCCGGCGGTGCGGCGCGCGCCGACCTCGACTACGCCACCGCCATCAAGGACTATGAAACGGTGCTCTCGCTCTATGGCGAGGCCGGGCAGTCCTCATTGGCGCTGGAGGATGCCGACCGCCAGATCCGCACCCTGGACGAACTCGGCAAGCTCTACACCCTTGTCGGCAACACCGACGCCGCGGGCCGCGCCTTCTCGGCGCTCGTATCCAATCTCGAATTGCGCTCCGCCCGGGAAACCGATCCGAGCGTCAAGCGCGACTTTGCCGTCAGCCATATCAAGCTAGGCAATATCAGGATGGCGCAAGGCGACCTGCCGGCCGCGCTGGAGAATTACCGGACCGCCAGAACCATACTCATGGATTTGACCGCGGCCGAGCCCGGCCGCCTGCCATGGTTCGGCGATTTCGCCATGGCCGACGACAAGATCGGCAACGTGCTGGTGACGCAAGGCGATCTGGCGGGCGCCTCGCAGGTCTATCAGGAAAGCCTGTCGATCAAGAAACAGCTCGCCGCCAACGAACCCGAGCGCGCCGACCTGCAACGCGACCTGACCATCACCTATGACGAGATCGGCAATCTGGCGCACAGCGCCGGCCATTTCGACAATGCCGAGGCGGCCTATGAGGAGAGCCTGAAGATCCGGCTGGCGCTGGCCGAGAAGAAGCCGCGGGATGCCGAGCGCCAGCGCGACGTCTCCGTCAGCCATGAGACGATCGGCGATCTCAAGCGCGAACGCGGCGATGCCGCCGGTGCGCTCGCGGCCTACCAGGCGAGCCACGCGATCGTCGACCAACTGGTCAGCCGCGATCCCGACAACAGCGAGTTGAAACGCGACCTTTCGGTCGGCAACGCCAAGATCGGCAATGCGCTGAGCGACCAGGAGAAATGGCCGGACGCACTGGCCGCCTATCAAGAGGCGCTGCGAATATCCCGCGTTCTGGCAGCCGGCGACCCGAACAACACCGACTGGCAGCGCGACCTTTCGGTATCCATCGAAAAGGTCGCCGGAGTTCTCGCCATTCAGGGCGACCAGAACGGGGCGCTCAAAGCCTATATGGACAGTTTCGCCATCGCCGACAGGCTGGCGAAGCTCGATCCGGCGAATGCCGACTGGCAACGCGACCTGTCGATCACGCTGTCCGAGATCGGCATGCTCAAGGTCAAGCAGCGCGACGTCAAAGGTGCACGGCAGGGCTTTCAGGACAGCCTCGACATCCGCCAGCAGCTTGCCCGGTCCGACCCTGACAACGCGACATGGCAGCGCGACCTGGTGGTCGCCATGGTCGACTACGCCCAGGTCGCCAAGAACCCCAAGGCGGTGCTTTCCCAGGCGCTCGACATGACGCTGGAACTCGACCGGACCGGGCGGCTGGCGCCGCGATACAAGTTCATGATCAAGTTTCTCAGGGAGCGCGTGGCCAAGGCGAAATAGCGCCCGGCGGGAGCCAGCCATGGACAGCCGGCTCATCCCCGGGGAAATGCCCGCAAACCTTGGAAAAACCGCCTTTAGCGCCTATATCTAGTGCATATCAGACGCGCGATTCGGGGCCGATTTTTCGCGCTGTACAAGCGGCATCTAGACAATAGGTTTTCATGAGCGACCAGACCGAGAACACCAACGGCGCCGAGGCCGAATACGGCGCCGATTCCATCAAGGTTTTGAAGGGGTTGGATGCTGTCCGCAAACGCCCTGGCATGTATATCGGCGACACCGACGACGGTTCCGGCCTGCATCACATGGTCTATGAGGTGGTCGACAACGCCATCGACGAGGCCTTGGCAGGCCACGCAGATCTCGTCACTGTGACGCTCAACCCCGATGGTTCGGTGACGGTAATCGACAATGGCCGCGGCATTCCGACCGATATCCACACCGGCGAAGGCATTTCGGCCGCCGAAGTGATCATGACGCAGCTGCATGCCGGCGGCAAGTTCGACCAGAACTCCTACAAGGTGTCGGGCGGCCTGCATGGCGTCGGCGTCTCGGTGGTCAACGCCCTTTCGGCATGGCTGAAGCTCAAGATCCGCCGCAACGGCCAGATCTTCGAGATGAGCTTCACGCACGGCAATGCCGATGCGCCGCTGAAGGCGACGGGCAGCTACGAGCAGGACAAGCAGCCAGGCACCTATGAGGGCCGCAGCGGCAGCTCGATCACCTTCTTTCCGTCGGCCGAGACCTTCACCATGGTCGAGTTCGACTTCGGCACGCTGGAGCACCGGCTGCGCGAGCTCGCCTTCCTCAATTCCGGCGTGCGCATCGTTCTGACCGATGCCCGTCACGCCGACATCGTGCGGCATGAACTGCACTATGATGGAGGCCTCGAAGAGTTCGTCAAATATCTCGACCGGGTCAAGAAACCGCTGATCGAAAAGCCGATCGCCATCAAGGCCGAGCGCGACGGCATCACCGTCGAAGTGGCGATGTGGTGGAACGACAGCTACCACGAGAACGTGCTGGCCTTCACCAACAACATCCCGCAACGCGATGGCGGTACCCATCTGGCCGGCTTCCGCGGCGCGCTGACGCGCCAGATCACCGGCTATGGCGAATCCTCGGGTCAGACCAAGAAGGAAAAGGTCTCGCTGATCGGCGACGATTGCCGCGAGGGCCTGACGGCGGTGCTGTCGGTCAAGGTTCCCGACCCGAAATTCTCCTCGCAGACCAAGGACAAGCTGGTCTCGTCGGAAGTGCGGCCGGTGGTCGAGGGGCTGGTCAACGAGGCGCTCGGCACCTGGTTGGAAGAGCATCCCACCGAAGGCAAGGTGGTCATCGAGAAGGTGATCCAGGCCGCGGCGGCGCGCGAAGCCGCGCGCAAGGCGCGCGACATCACCCGCAAGACCTCGCTCGGCGTCACCTCGCTGCCGGGCAAGCTGGCCGACTGCCAGGAGCGCGACCCGGCAAAATCGGAAATCTTCATCGTCGAGGGTGACTCGGCCGGTGGCTCGGCCAAGGGCGGCCGCTCGCGCCAAAACCAAGCCATCCTGCCGCTGCGCGGCAAGATCCTCAATGTCGAGCGCGCCCGCTTCGACCGCATGCTTTCGTCCGACATGATCGGCACGCTGATCACCGCGCTCGGCACGTCGATCGGCAAGGACGAGTTCAACGCCGACAAGCTGCGCTATCACAAGATCATCCTGATGACCGACGCCGACGTCGACGGCGCCCATATCAGGACCTTGCTGCTCACCTTCTTCTTCCGGCAGATGCCGGAGCTGATCGAGCGCGGCCATCTCTACATAGCCCAGCCGCCGCTCTACAAGGTGACGCGCGGCAAGAGCTCGCAATACATCAAGAATGAAAGCGCCTTCGAGGAGTTCCTGATCGATTCAGGGCTGGAGGAGGCCTCGCTTACGCTGGGCTCGGGTGAAGTGCGGACCGGACAGGATTTGCACAGTGCCGTGGCCGATGCGCTGGCTGTGCGCCAGCTCATCAACGGCCTGCACACACGCTACAACCGCAACGTCGTCGAGCAGGCTGCGATCGCCGGCGGGCTCAACCCCGAGGTCTTCGGCGATCTCGGCGGCGCCAACGCCATGGCGGAGCGGATCGCGCAACGCCTCGACATCATCGCCGAGGACACCGAGCGCGGCTGGACCGGCCGCATGTCGACCTCGAACGACGGCAGCGGCGGCTATGTCTTCGAGCGCACCGTGCGCAGCGTCAAGGAATATGCCCATCTCGACATGGGGCTGATCAATTCGGCCGACGCCCGTCAGCTAGACCGCTACGCGCAACGCCTCAGTGATGTCTATGGGACGCCACCGGTGCTGCGCCGCAAGGATGTGTCGGAAACCGTTTCGGGGCCGCTGGCGCTGCTCAACGCGGTCTTTGCGACCGGCCGCAAGGGCCTGACCATGCAGCGCTACAAGGGTCTCGGCGAGATGAATGCCGAGCAGCTCTGGGAGACCACGCTCGACCCGAATGTGCGTTCGCTGCTGCAGGTCAAGGTCAACGATGCGACCGATGCCGACAGCCTGTTCTCGCGGCTGATGGGCGACGAAGTCGAGCCACGGCGCGAATTCATCCAGGACAATGCGCTGTCGGTGGCCAATCTGGATATTTGATGCATGTTCCCCAAAACCGCACGGCGGTTTGGGCAGAGCGAGATGCACAAGAACTCAAGGCCGCGTCGTCTGAATCCGCTTCAGTGCGACGCGCTTTGAGACTGTAGCGATGCGCTGAAGAAACTTGCCAGGGCGGCGTTCAGGCGCTGATGGAAAGCGGCCCTGTCGAAGCCGGGTTCGTCGATGCAAATCTGGGGGGCAGCGCCGCGCAATTGCGCGCTGCATGGCGGCAAGAACGCATAGTGACCGGCCAGGGGTTCGACATGATACTCCGGCGGTCGAGGCAGCGCCGAACGAAGGTGTTCTTCATACCAGGGGTCGGGCTGATGCCGGTCGTCGGCCGCGCGCCACAGGAGCACCGAAGCGAGGCCGGTACGGTCAAAGGTGAAGCCGAACGCCGGCGCGGCAGCCGCGATGGCGCGGATCCGCCGATCCGGCTTCCACGCATCCGGCGGTGTTTGGACCGTTTTTGCAACAGAATGGACCCCCGCCTTGGCCAGCGCGATGCAAAGATCGTGCCGAGGATTTTCCGCGCAGTATGGGTCGATCTTGTCGAGGTCGGGTATTCCGCCCGCTTCGACGAGCACGGTGAAGCCGCCATTCGAGAATCCGAAGGCGCCGATGCGCTGGGGATCGATGTCGGCGTGCGCCTGCCAGTCCTTCAGCATGAAATCGATCAGCCGGCTTAGCTGGGCTGGCCGGCGCCATGGCATCAGCACCTTGCTCTGGTCGTCGAAAGTATCGCCGGCATGGCTGACCGCGGCGACGATGAACCCGGCTTTCGCCAAGGCGATCGCGGTATCATAGTGGCCGGCATAGGATCCGCCGCCGCCATGCGAAATCACGATGAGTGGCAGCGCATGGCCCTTTAGTGGCCCCGAAGGCGCGACGTGCTGGGTGTAGCTTCCCAGCGGCACATCGCGCGGCTCGGCTGAAGTCGGGTACCAGATACCGGCGGCCAACGGCGGTTCGCCGCCATTGGGAATTCGAACGGCTTCGAAGCCCGCTGGAGAATGCGCGGTATCTTCGGCGGCTGAACCGGCCGACGGCGCGCCAATCGGCGTGCCGGCTGCGGCGGCAGGAATCCAGGCCCCGATAAACAGACCAGAGAACAAGACAAGGCCGGCGAAAATTGCTGAGCGCGGCCGGCTAACTGGGGCCCAAATGCGCCGGGCCTTTGCTTCTTGCTTCTTCTGGAATTTCCTTGGAGTCATTTGTCTTCCTGCTCGGCAAGGCACTTCGAAGAAAATTCGTAGGGCTGACGGTCGGATCCAGCGAGACTTGTGAGAGGCAAGGACGAAGCCGGATTTCCGCTTTTGCCCGGCTCGGCCTATGGGTCAAATCACAACAACATGATCGCTTGAGGCATTTGTGCGAAGCGGCGCTCTGAATTGTTCCATCGCCCGCAAACAAAATCATTTTATAGCCCGCCGGAACGGAAGTCCTCCCGGGACATTGTGACAACATCGATCACAGTTTCTCACAGGAGGCCTTCATGGGACGTGGCATTTTGCTCTGGTTGCTCGGCATTCCGATTCCGATCATCATTCTCATCATGCTGTTCGTACGGTAGGGGGCGTTGATGCAGCCCACCTTACCGGCTATCGACCTATCCGCCTCGGAAGAATCCTCCGCTACAGCCGTCAGCTGGGGCCCTATCATTGCTGGTGCCTTCGCGGCCTCGACGCTGACTTTCATCCTCATGCTGCTTGGCTCCGGACTTGGGCTCAGCATGGTTTCGCCATGGTCGGGGTCCGGCGCCTCGATCACCACCTTCGCTGTGTCGACCGCGATCTGGCTGATCATCGTGCAGTGGCTGTCCTCCGGCGTCGGCGGCTATCTTGCCGGACGCCTGCGCACCAAATGGGTCGGGATCCACACCGACGAGGTCTATTTCCGTGACACAGCGCACGGTTTCCTCGCCTGGGCATTGGCCACCTTGCTCGTCGTCGGCGTGCTTGGCTCGGCGCTCTCGGCGGCACTTGGTTCCGGCGTGCAGGCGGTCTCCACGGTGGCGTCGGGCGCTGCCATGGGTGCTTCGGCTGGCGCCTCCGCCAATGCCGGTGGCGCGTCGGCCAACAATGCGACTTCCTATCTGGTGGATTCGCTCTTCCGTCCGGCCGATCCGGCCAAGCTCGCGGGAGCCAATCCAGACAGCGACGCTGCCGCGGTCGGGCAGGCCTCGCGCATCCTGGTCGCCAGCGCCGCCGCGGGCGAGATTTCGGCCGACGACAAGACTTATCTGTCGCAACTGGTTGCTGCCCGCACCGGTCTTTCGGAGGCCGACGCCAAGGCGCGAGTCGATGCAATGGTCGCCAAGGTCGAAGACGCCAAGGTCAAGGCCAAGCAAGCGGCCGACACCGCCCGGAAGGGCAGCGCGACCTTTGCCTTGCTCGGCGCTTTGTCGCTGGTCATCGGCGCCTTCATCGCCAGCGCCGCCGCGGCCCTCGGCGGCAGGCAGCGCGACGAAGAGGAAGCGGTTTTCCTGACCAGCCGCTGAACCGCCATCCCTACTGCAGTTCAGGGCAGTTCCGGTAGATCAGGGCACGGCGGCAACGCCGTGCTCCTTTGCTTGAAACAGCGGGGGTTACTTCCAGCAACCATGAAGTCCACCACCTGACTATTTTTGGGAGGGGTTCGGCGACCCTCAACATCTTGGTGGCGTTGGCAAAAATTTGGGCTATCTGAATGATCCCTGTCAGCATGGAGAGACAGGGGCTTGCCGAATACCACCACTTCAATCCTTTTCCGTTCTCTTATGGCATGCACGGCGCTGGTTGGCCTGCAGGCCCAGGCGAGAGCCGCCGATATCATGGTCAGCGATGCCGCCGGCCTCTCCAGCGCGATCAGCAATGCGTCGAGCGGCGACCGGATAATCCTGCAGAACGACATCGCGCTCGGCACAACGCTGCTGCCGCCCGTATTGACCAACATTTCCATCGACGGCCAGGGCCACACGATCGATGCGCAAGGCAACAACCGCATCTTCTTCCTCGACAGCAAGGATGCCATGCCGGCTGTGTCGATCGAAAACGTCACGCTGAAAGGCGGCGCGGCCAAGGGCGGCGATGGCGGCAATGGCAATGGCGCCAGTTATGACGGCGGTGGCGCGGGCGGTGGCGGCGGCATGGGTGCCGGCGGCGCGATCTTCGTCAACAACGGCTCGCTGACGATCGCCAATGTCGACTTCGCCGACAACAGTGCCACCGGCGGCAATGGCGGCGTCCGTGTGCCGGGTGGCGGAACATCCGGCGGCGGTGGCGGCGGCGGACTGGGTGGCGGTGGCGGCGGGGGCGGTCAGAGCTCAGGCGGCGGCGGCGGCGGTTACAGCGGCGGCGGCGGCGCTCCCGTAGCACTTTATGGCAGCCCGCCGTCCGTTGGCGGCACCGGCCCCGGCGGCGACGGTGGCTCCAATGGAGCGGGCCAGGGCGGCGGCATCAATGGCGGCGCCGGCCCCAATGGCGGCGGCGGCGGACTGCCGACCGGCATGGGCGGCAACCCCAACAGCGATGGCACGGAAGGCGGCGGTGGCGGCGGCGCGTCAGACTCCGGCCGTGCCGGCAACGGCGGCGACTTCGGCGGCGGCGGCGGCGACACCACCAGCTTCGGTGTCGCCGGCAGTGGCGGCTTCGGCGGCGGCGGCGGCGGCATGGGCGCGTGGGGCAACGGCGGCAATGGCGGCTTCGGCGGCGGCGCAGGCGGCGGTTATGGCTACATGCGCGGTCCCGGCACCCCCGGCGCCGGCGGCGGGTATGCCTACCAGTCGGGTGGCGGCGGCGCTGGTTTCGGCGGCGCCGTTTTCGTGCGTTCCGGCGCCTCCATCACCATTGCCGACGGCTCGTTCGAGGGCGGCACCGCCACCGGCGGGAGTGGGTATACAGCCGGCGCGGGCGCCGGCGGCGATCTTTTCCTGATGTCGGGCACTGTGACCACCTTCAATCCGATCGGGACACTCACCATCAACGGCACGATCGCGGACGACAGCCAGTCGAGCCTGCCGACCGGCCAGAGCTATGGCGCGGGCTGCGTGATCGGCCCGGGCTGCGGCGCGGCGATCGCGATCACAGGCGGCACGGTTGTGCTGAACGGCGCCAACACCTTCGCCGGCGGCATGTCGGTCCAGAGCAGGGTTCGCCTCGGCAACAGCAGCGCGGCGGGCACGGGCACCATCACCGCACTGGGCGCCACGATCGACTATGCCGACGGCATCACCGTCGCCAACCCGATCGAACTCGACGCCGACGGCACCAAGCTCAACGTCGACACCGGCTCGGCCGAACAGTCAGGAGCAATTTCCGAATCCGGCGGTTCCTTCTCGCTGGAGAAGACCGGCGCCGGCGCTCTGACGCTCTCGGGCGCGAACACCTATTCGGGCGGCACGCTGATCAGTGCCGGCACGATCGTCGTCGGTGTCGACACCGTCGGCAGCCACGGCGCGATCATGTCCTCGGCGCTTGGCACCTGCGATGTGACCCTGGACGGCGCCACCTTGCAGGCGGGCGGATCCTTCACCGTCGCCAACGATATCGCGCTCACCGCCAAGGGCGGATCCATCGACAACAACGGCAACTTTTTCGGGCTGAACGGGAACATCACGGACGCCACGAGCGGGGGCGGCACACTGACCTTCCTGGGCTCGGGGACAACCGACCTCGCCGGCTCCAACACCTATTCCGCAAACACGGTCATCAAGTCCGGAATCGTCCAGGCGCTGTCGACCTCGGCGCTGTCGGCCAGTTCCGCGTTCTCGATCGCGAGCGGGGCCGAACTGCAGCTCAATGGATTTTCGAACACGGTCGCGTCGCTCTCGGACGACGGATCGGCAGGCGGCGGTACGGTCTCCAACGGCGCGGCGACAAACGCCACGCTGACGCTTGGCGCGACGAGCGGCACGGCGACCTTTTCCGGCAGTATCGAGGATGGCAGCGGCGGTGGCTCCCTGAAACTCGCCAAGACCGGCGGCGGCACACAGGTGCTGTCCGGTGCCAACAGCTATACAGGTGGAACCAGTGTCAGCGGCGGCACGCTGAAGATCAGCGGCGGCGGAACACTGGGGGCTACCACCAACAGCCTTGCCGTGAACGGCGGAACACTCGACCTCGGCGGCACGACCCAGACACAGGATGGCGGCGTGTCCCTGGCCGGGGGCTCGATCGAGAACGGCACGTTGAGTTCTTCGGGAATTTTCGACCTGCAGGCGGGGGCGATCTCGGCGGCATTGACCGGAACAGGCAAGCTCGAAAAATCCACGACCGGCACCGTGACGCTCGGTGGGCAAAACAGCTACTCCGGCACGACGACAATCACCGGCGGCACGTTGGCGGCAGGCATTGCCGGCGCCTTCTCCGCCAGCAGCGCGTTTTCCGTGGACAGCGGCGCGACGCTGGATCTCGGCGGATTCGATCAGGAAGCCGGCTCGCTGACGGGCCAGGGAACGCTCACCAATGGCGGCACGACCAACGCGATACTGACCACCGGCGGCGACAACTCCTCCACCGATTTCGAAGGCCTGATCGAGGACGGCGCGCACGCCACGACCGGGTTGACCAAGACCGGTACCGGAACATTCACCCTGAAGAGCAGCCAATCCTATTCCGGCGCCACCAGGATCGAAGGCGGCACGCTTGCTCTCAGCCACGCCGGCGGCATTGCCAATTCCAAAGTCACAGTCGAAGATGGCACGTTCGATATCTCGGGAACGATCTCCACCAGCTCGACCATCGTCGATCTCGCGGGGTCGTCTTCCGGCGCTGTCTATCTCGGAGCCAAGCGTCTGATCATCGGCAATGCGGGATCCGAATTCGCCGGAACGATCAGTGACAGCGGGCTTCTCGGCCAGTTGGAGATCGCCGGCGGCACGCTGACCCTGTCGGGTGAGAACACCTATACGGGTACGACGTTCATCGATAGCGGTGCGACGCTGGCCATCAAGGGCAAAGGCTCAATCGCCGATTCGGCCGCCATCAGCTTCGGCAAGGGCGGCGCAACCCTGGACATTTCGCAGGCCGACACCAACACCAGCGTCAATGGCATTGGCGACCTTGCAGGAAGCTCCATTGTCGCCCTTGGCGCAAAGACCCTGACGGTTACCGGCAATTCCCAGTTCGCCGGCGTGATCCAGGACGGCGGTCTGGGCAACGGGACCGGTGGCAGCCTGGTGGTGGCCGATGGCGCCTTGCTGGACCTGTCGGGAATCAACAGCTTCACCGGGTCCACCACGATTGAGGATGGCGGCACGCTCCGCCTCTCGGGTGACGGCGGCCTGGCCACCTCGAGCGGAATCACAGCCGATGGCGTCCTCGACGTTTCGGCAAGCACGGCAACGGCGGGCGTATCGGTCAAGTCGCTGACAGGCAGCGGCGCTGTCTATCTCGGCGGCACCAAATTGCATGTGACCAATGCGAATGGCGTCTTCGACGGATCGATCAGCGACTGCGGCACGGACGGAGCAAGCTGCGCCTCGGCCTCATCGGGTGGTCAGCTGGCACTCGAGGGCGGCACGCTGACGCTCAACGGCATCAACACCTATACTGGCGAAACCGTGGTGAGCGGCGGCAAGCTGATCGTCGGCGACGACAGCCATGCCGGCGCCAGCCTCGCCGGTGCCGTGACCGTCAACAACGGTGGAGCACTCGGCGGCATCGGCACGATCAACGCACTGACGGTCAACGCCGGAGGCACAGCCGCGCCGGGCAATTCCATCGGCACGCTGACGGTGAACGGGGATGTGACGATGACAGCAGGATCGATCTTCGCGGTCGAGCTTGCCGGCAACGGCTCGAGCGACAGGATCGCCGCCGGCGGCAAGGGGACGCTTGGCGGCGGCAAGGTCGAAGTGAAGGCGCTGGACAGCCAGACCAGCTACACGACAGGCAAGACCTACACGATCCTGACCGCCGATGGCGGCATCGATGGCAGCTTCGATCCGGTCGTGCTGTCCAACTCGGCCTTCCTGTTCGGGCAGCTTTCGCAGGACACCGACAGCGTCGACCTCAAGATCGCCGTGAAAGGCGTGTCCTTCGCCGGTGTCGCCGACAGCCCGAACAGCAAGGAGACGGCCGGTGCGCTGGACACGCTGCAGCAGAGCGGCCCGTCGCTGGCATTGTACAACAAGCTGCTGTTTCTGTCGGCCGACGAGGCGCGTGCGGCATTCAACGGGCTGTCAGGCGAAATCCACGGCTCGACCGCGACCGGCCTGATCGCGGACAGCCAGAAACTGCGCGATGCGATCGACAACCGGCTGCAGTCGGCTTTTGCGAACCCGAGCGAGGCGCCCTTGCCGGTGATGGCCTACGGCGACGATGCGAGCCTGTCGACCGGCTCGATCTCGACCCAACGCTTCACAGCCTGGGGTTCGGCCTTCGGCTCCTGGGGCAGTATCGACGGCAACGGCAACACCGCAAAACTCTCGCACTCGACCGGTGGCTTCGTCACTGGCGCCGATGGCTTCGTCACCGACAACTGGCTCGCCGGCATGCTCGCCGGCTACAGTCATTCCAGCTTCAATACCGACCAGGGCTCGGCATCGAGCGACAATTATCATCTCGGCATCTATGGCGGCGGCGAATGGGGCGCGCTCGCCTTCCGCACGGGCCTTGCCTACACATGGAGCAACATCGACACTGGCCGTTCGGTCGCCTTCCCCGATTTCACCGACAGCCTGAGCGGCAGCTACCGGGCAGGCACAAGCCAGGCCTTCGGCGAGTTCGGCTACACCATCAAGGCAGGCGGCATCGGGTTCGAGCCCTTCGCCAACCTCGCCTATGTCAACCTGGGTACCAGCGGCTTCCATGAGACGGGAGGCGCTGCCGCTCTGGCCGTGGAGGGCGGCTCCAACGACGTCACCTTTACCACATTGGGGCTGCGCGCTTCCGGCGACTTCGCCATTGGCGGCCTGAAAGCCACCGCGCGCGGCACGATCGGCTGGCAGCATGCCTATGGCGATACGACGCCGACGATCACCCAGGCTTTCGCAGGCTCGTCCGCCTTCACCATCGCCGGGGCTCCGATCGCCAGCGACAGCGCCATCGCCGAAGCTGGACTCGACCTTGCCGTTACGCCCGGCGCGACGCTTGCCCTAGCCTATAACGGCCAAGTCGCAAAACAGGCTCGCAATCATGCATTCCGGGCCGACCTGAACATCAGGTTCTGACGGTGCCCTGCCCGCCTGCAAGAAAAAAGCCCGGCGCCAGCCGGGCTTTTGCATCGCGACGTTGCCGCCGGATCAGTGATCCATGGCCTTGACGATTTCCTCGGTCATCTTCTTGGCGTCGCCGAGCAGCATCATGGTGCCGTCCTTATAGAACAGCGTGTTGTCGATGCCGGCATAGCCGGAGCCGAGCGAGCGCTTGACGAACAGGCAGGTACGCGCCTTGTCGACGTCGAGGATCGGCATGCCGTAGATCGGCGACGACTTGTCGTCGCGAGCCGAAGGATTGGTGACGTCATTGGCGCCGATGACATAGGCGACGTCGGCCTGTGCGAACTCGGAGTTGATGTCCTCCAGTTCGAAGACTTCGTCGTAAGGCACATTGGCTTCGGCGAGCAGCACGTTCATGTGACCGGGCATGCGGCCGGCAACCGGGTGGATAGCGTATTTGACGTCGACGCCGTTGGCCTTGAGCTTGTCGGCCATTTCGCGCAGCGCGTGCTGCGCCTGGGCGACCGCCATGCCGTAGCCCGGCACGATAATGACCTTCTGTGCGTTCATCATCAGATACGCCGCATCGTCGGCCGAGCCCTGCTTGACGGTGCGCTCGATGCCGTCATCCGCCGCAGCGGCCGTCTCGCCGCCGAAGCCGCCAAGGATGACCGAGATGAAGCTTCGGTTCATGCCCTTGCACATGATGTAGGACAGGATGGCGCCGGAGGAGCCGACCAGCGCGCCGGTGATGATCAGCGCCAGATTGCCGAGTGTGAAGCCGAGTGCCGCGGCGGCCCAGCCTGAATAGGAATTCAGCATCGAGACGACGACCGGCATGTCGGCGCCGCCGATCGGGATGATCAGGAGGATGCCGAGCACCAGCGAGGCGGCGACGATCAACCAGAAGACCAGTTTCGATTCGGTCGTGACCAGCAGCACGATCAGCACGACAAGCGCGATGCCAAGGGCGGCGTTGATGAAGTGGCGGCCGCCGATCATGATCGGCTTGCCCGACATGCGGCCATCGAGCTTCAAGAAGGCGATGACCGAGCCGGTGAAGGTGATGGCACCGATGGCGACGCCAAGGCTCATTTCGACCAGGGCCTGGGCATGGATGTCGCCCGCCGTGCCGATGCCGAAGCTTTCCGGCGCATAGATGGCGGCAGCCGCCACCATGACGGCGGCAAGGCCGACCAGCGAGTGGAAGGCCGCGACCAGCTGCGGCATCGAGGTCATGGCGATGCGGCGCGCGGTGACGGCGCCGACACCACCGCCAATGGCGAGGCCCAGCACGATCAGACCGAAGCGGCCGGCCGACGGGGTTGCCAGTGCCAGCGTGGTGGCGATGGCGATGCCCATGCCGATCATGCCGTAGAGATTGCCCTGGCGGCTGGTGGTCGGATGCGACAGGCCGCGCAACGCCAGGATGAACAGGATGCCGGAGACGAGGTAGAGGAAGGAAGCGAGATTGACGGTCACGTCACTTGTCCTTCTTCTTGTACATGGCCAGCATGCGCTGGGTGACGAGGAAGCCGCCGAAGATGTTGACCGAAACCAGCATCAGGGCGACGAAGCCGAAACCGGCGGCAACGCCGGAGGCAGCAATGCCGACAGCCAGCAGCGCGCCGACGACGATGACCGACGAGATGGCGTTGGTGACGGCCATCAGCGGCGTGTGCAAAGCGGGGGTCACCGACCAGACCACGTAGTAACCGACGAAGATCGCCAGCACGAAGATGGCGAAACGGAAGACGAAGGGATCGATGGCGCCGCCGGAGAGTGCGTGCGCGGCATCACCCGCCGCCTCGGCACCGCCTGGAGCATTTGCCAGGTTCTGCACCGCCAGCCGGACGGCAGCACTTGCCTGATCGAGCTGTTCGAGGGCTTTCTGCAAGGTCTGATCCATCACGCGGTCCCTTTCGACTTGGGCGAGGGCGACTTGGATGCGGCGGTTTTCCTGGGCGCGGCCTTTTTCGGCGCGGCAGGCGTGGAAGCATCAGCGACCATGGTCGTGGCCGGGATCGCGGCCGGCTCGACATGGGGCTGCTGGTCGGCCTTGGCGAAGGCCGGATGAACAACCTTGCCGCCGTCGGTCAGCATCGTCGCCTTGACCAGGTCGTCATCCCGGTTGATGGCAAGCGTCTTCGTGGTCTTGTCGACCAGAGTCTCGAGGAAAGCGAACAGGTTCTTGGCATAGAGCAGCGAGGCTGATGCGGCGACGCGGCCCGGCACATTGAGGTGGCCGACGATCTTCACATTGTTGGCCGTGGTGACGACCTTGCCTGGCTCAGCACCTTCGACATTGCCGCCGCGCTCGACGGCGAGATCGACGAGCACCGAGCCGGGCTTCATCGAGGCGACCATCGCCGCCGAGACCAGCTTCGGCGCCGGACGGCCGGGGATCAGCGCCGTGGTGATGACGATGTCCTGCTTGGCGATGTGCTCGGCGGTGAGCGCCGCCTGCTTGGCCTGGTATTCCTTCGACATTTCCTTGGCGTAACCGCCCGCGGTTTCCGCGGCTTTGAACTCGTCATCCTCGACGGCCAGGAATTTCGCGCCGAGCGAAGCGACCTGTTCCTTGGCGGCGGGGCGCACGTCGGTGGCGGTGACGACCGCGCCGAGGCGGCGCGCCGTGGCGATCGCCTGCAGGCCGGCGACGCCGACACCCATGATGAACACCTTGGCCGCCGGCACGGTGCCCGCCGCCGTCATCATCATCGGCAAGGCGCGATCATATTCCGAAGCGCCGTCAATCACTGCCTGGTAACCGGCAAGGTTTGCCTGCGAGGACAACACGTCCATCGATTGGGCGCGGGTGATGCGCGGCATGAATTCCATCGAGAAGGCGGTGACACCGGCCTTGGCCAGGGCTGCCACGGCGGCGTCATTGCCGTAAGGATCCATGATGGCGATCACGGCGGCGCCGGATTTGTAACTCTTGAGCTCGGCATCCGTCGGCCGGCGAACCTTCAGCACGACATCGGCCTTGGCGACATCAGAGGCCTTGCCGATGGCAGCACCAGCCTTGGCAAACTCCTCGTCGGGGATGCGCGACCTCGTGCCGGCGCCGGTTTCGACAATCACATCGAAGCCGAGCCCCGCCAGCCGCTTGACCGTATCGGGCGAGGCCGCGACACGCGGCTCGTTCGCGTCAAGCTCACGAGGGATGAAAACCGTCTGTCCCACCGCATGATCCTTTCGGCTGGAACCTGTTTGCGCAAAGTGTCGGCCGGAACATCCGGCGACGTCAATGGCAACGGGGTTTTGGAAGGTTTATCGCAGAATGAAGGCGCCGGCGGCCATGATCAGGAAGAACAGGATAAGCGCCGAGAAGAAGCCGCCAGCGAAGAAGCCGAAAGCCATCGCCAGAAGAAGCGCGCCGCAGAAAAGCGACCCGTATTTAGCCAGCATGAGAAAGCCCGCATAGGTGCGGTCATGCTCGGCATAGTCCATCTTCGCGCCCAGTTCGACAGGACCGGTCGGCGAGTGATCAGCCATAGGAATACCCCTTCGAAGACATCTTTCAGGCACATAGCGAAAAGCCGGGCCGAGGGCAATGGCGCTATTGCCGCATCGCGGCCGACAACTGCCTCAAGGGAAAATTGAAACTGCGGGCGTATCCCGGCGAGGGACAGCCTTCGCGCCAGGCTTGATCGGCGGCCTCAGCCGGCGAGGTGCGGAAAAAGACCGAGCAATCCGACGACGATCAGATAGAGCGCGACGATGTAGTTCAGCAGCCGCGGCATGATGAGGATCAGCACGCCGGCGATCAGCGAGATAAGCGGCGTGAGCGCGAGCTGGGAAATATGCATGTCGGGGTCCTTTCCAGAAGCGATGCCCACCAACTTACGGCGATGTCGCCCTATACAACGCCTTCACGCTGGGAAAGCTCCATCGTGATGCACGTTGCCCAAAAACCGAGGCCGGTTCATAGCGAGGACATGCCCGAGGACGCGGCCAAAGTGCGTGGGATCAGGCTGCTTCGAAGTACTTGGCGGTGGGCAAGATGGTCAGCGGTGCCAGCTCGCCCCTGCCGGGGCGCTGGAAGAGCATGCGTTGCTCGAATGCCGTCGAGTTGAAGAATGGAAAGCGATCCAGCGTCGCCTGCATGTTCTCGGAGCACTTCGACTGGAAGAGATGCACGGGGACGGTGAGACCAGGATAATTTCGCGGAGGCACCGCCTGCTCCGATCGGAAGATGCGATGGTAGAAGGCGGAGTGCTCTTCCTTGATCGCCGTCAGGCAATAGGTCGGCTTGAAATGGCTGCAAGCAACCACCGCCAGCCTGAGAGTGACATACGGCAGCACGCGCAAGCTGCTCGACCATTCGAGATCGGCCGCGAACCGGCTTGGATCGACGAAAGTCTCGCCAGTCGCCAGTCGCCGCGCCAGCACGTCGCCGAAAACATCGGTGCTGGGCGACACTGGATATCTCGCGCTGGCGTAGTGGATTCTGATGGTACTGACGAGCGCGCCATCGAAGAAGACGCCGAAGCGGTATGAATTGGGCAGGTCGTCGAAGTCGTCCTTCACCATGCGGGAGGCATCCGGCTTCACCATGCCGGCGTGAAGATAGGAATTATAGCGAAGCCTATAGATCGCCTCTAGATCCTCGGCGCCATCGCAAAGGCGATACTCCACATGCTCCAGAACATCCATGACGTGATCTGAAAACACTGAGGGGCTATTCTTGTCCTTGCCCGCAGTCGCCGCCACGGGCGTACCCAACAACTTGTTTTCCATTCTGTCCTCGCACCGCCGCATAACGACAATAGCGAAGCACAGAAGGAACCAGAAGCAAAATTCCGAGCTTTTGCGTTTACCCTAAATTAACGTTAACAAATGGTAAATTGCGGCCACGCGAAGATCTGGGTCTTGATGACTGGATTTCAGGGGGCGGCGCGCTTGGCGATCGGCTGCAATTCGGCGGCGAAAGGCCAGGTCACATTGGACATGGTTTCGATGCCCGACGCGCTGAGTGCGGCGCCGAAGAGGAAGCCCTGGACAAGATCCGGTTTCACCGAATGCAGCAGGATCTTGAGCTGCTCGAATGTCTCGACGCCTTCGATGGTGACGGTGAGACCCAGGATACGGGCCAGGTCGACGACGCCCTTCAACAGTTCGAGCGAGCGTGGATTCTGGGTAACATCCATCACGAAAGAGCGGTCGATCTTGATCTTGTCTAAAGGCAGCTTGTGGAGATAGCTCAGGCTGGAATAGCCGGTGCCGAAATCATCGAGGGCGATGCGCACGCCAAGCCGCTTCAGTTCCTCGATATATTGACGCGTCTGCGACTTGTCGTCGAGCAGCGCGGTTTCGGTGACTTCGATCTCCAGCCGGCCGGCGGCGAGGCCTGAACTGGCCAACGCGTCGCGGACCTTCTGGATGACATCGCCATTGCGGAAATCCCTGGCGGAAAGGTTGACCGAGACGCTGGTCTGGTCAGGCCATTTGGCGCATTCGGCGCAGGCCGCCTGGAGCACGAAAGTGCTGATCTCGGAAATGATGCCCATCTCCTCGGCCAGCGGGATGAAGACGCCGGGCGAAATCGGCCCGAGATCGGGATGGTCCCAGCGGCAGAGCGCCTCGCAGCTGGCGATGCGCATGGTCTTCATGGCCACGATCGGCTGATAGACGACCCGCAGGTTCTTGCTTTCCACGGCGGTGCGCAGATCCGCCTTCATCAGCTGACGGTTGCGGAACGCGGCGTCCATCGCCGCCTCGAACAGCCGCCAGCCGTTCTTGCCGAGCTCCTTGGCCTTGTAGAGCGCCAGGTCCGCCTTGACGATCATGGCGTCGACGTCGGTCCCCTCGACCTTCGACAGCACCGCGCCGGCGCTGGCCTGGATCCGCAAGCCGTGGCCGGCGACGTCGACCTCACCCTGCAGGTCGGCGAAAATCTGGTCGAGCAGGCTGGCGAGATGGCTTTCGTCCTCGACGCGGTCGAAGAACATCATGAATTCGTCGCCGCCGAAGCGACTGACGGTGATGCCTTGCCCAGCGATCGCCGCGAGCCGTTCCGCCACGGCATAGATCAGGCCATCGCCGACAGGATGGCCGAGCGTGTCGTTGACGCTCTTGAAATCGTCGAGGTCGACCACCGCCAGGCCGCACAGGCGGTCGCGCTCGCCGGAGGCCATCAATTCGCCGACCAGTTCGTGGAAATAGGCGCGGTTCGGCAGGCCGGTGAGGTTGTCGTAGCGCGCCATGAAACGGATTTTTTCCTCCGTCTCGACACGCGCCGTCACGTCTTCAAAGGTGATGACGCCCAATTCCTGGTTGCCTTCGCGGGCGGAGAATTCAAAGTGCTGGCCATTGGAAAAGGAAACCAGCACCTTGCGGTCACGCCCCTCGCGCAAGGCGCGCGTCAGCTGCGCCTCGACATAGCGGCAGTCCTTCGGTGCCAGCATGCCGCCGGCAACGCCGCGCAGCAGCAGTGAATGGATCGACCGCCCGAGCAACTGGTCGGGCGATTTCAGCGACATGAGACGGGCGGCCTCGGCGTTGCCGACAACCACCTTGCCGTCCGGGCCGAGCATGACCAGGCCATGCGACATGGTGTTGAGGGCGCGGTTGAAGCGCTGCGCGATCTGCCTCGCCTGCTTGTGTCCGACAACGGCCGAAAACAGCACATTGCGGACGTGGTCGGCGCTGCCCTTGATGATGAACATGAAGGGGATGATCAGCAGGCCCAGCACGACATAGGGCAAGTCGAACCTGAGAATGAGCGCCGCGGCGATCGGCCCGACGAAGGTGACCGCGAAGATCATGACCATGCGCGGCGAGCCGTAATTTCGGCCGACGACAGTCACCAGGGAGGCCATCGTCACCGACAGCGCCCCGATCTCGGCATAGGAATCCGAGTAGACATAGATGGAAATGAAGCAGAAGAACCCCAGCAACAGCCCTTGAAGGCTACCCTTCAGGATGTATTCGCGCTCCCACTTCGTTGCATCGGCGGCGTCCCGGATCTCACCGCCCGAGCGGTGGAACCGCCGCAGGCTGAAGTAACGCCAGACGCCGATGCCGAGCAGCGCGCCGGCGAGAGCCAGGAAAATAGGTTGGCCGTGGCGCCAGTAGACCATGAGGCTGATCGTGGCGTGGCAAAGCGCGCCGATCACCAGCATATGCGCGTTGTCGAACAACGAGCGCACAAACTGGATATAAACATCCACTGGGATGTTATCGGTCTTTGTTTTGCCCATTACTGGCGCCCAATGAGCCCCAGCCTTGGCATAGTCCCATTAAAAAACCTTTAGCCTGGGCCGAAACGCCTGGTTTTAGGCGCTTTTTGGATCATTCGGCGGCCTGAAGTTCCGGCCTTGCCGGTGCGTTTGCCAGGCGATCGAGCAGTCTTTGGCGCTCACCCAGGGCCTTTTCGGCGCTGGCCTGTCGGACATGGCCATAACCGCGGATGAGCGCGGGAACCGAAACGAGAGCGACCGCCGCATCGGCCTTGCCAGGCGCCAGCGACTTGGCGACAAGCTGCAGATCACCCTCATACTGTGCCAAAAGCCGCCGTTCCGCACGCCGTTCGGCGGTGTAGCCGAACAGGTCGAAAGCAGTGCCGCGCAAGCCCTTCAGCGCCGCCAGCAGGCGAAAACCCTTCATCATCCAGGGGCCAAAGCTCGACTTCCGAGGGCTTCCGTCATTGCCGCGACGTCCCATGAGCGGCGGCGCGAGATGGAATTCGAGCTTCTCGTAGCTCTGGAACTGCTTTCCAAGCTCGGCGGCAAAGGAGCCGTCGGTGTAGAGCCGGGCCACCTCGTATTCGTCCTTGATCGCCATCAGCTTGAACAGGTTCCTCGCCGCCGCCTCGGTCACGGCGGTCGAGCCGGGCACGGCCTTGGCCTCGGCGGCGCGCAGCAGCGCCAGCCTGTCGGCATAACGCTTGCCGTAGGCGGCGTTCTGATAGGAGGTCAGGAAGGCGACACGGCGGGCAATGATCTCGTCCAGAGTCTGCGCGACCGGGGCGGCCTGTCCCGCCTTGCCCGGCTGGGCGACAAGGCCGCGCACGAAATCCGGCTGGTGTGCCGCGCGGCGGCCCCAGCGGAAGGCGGCGATGTTCATCGCCACCGCTTCGCCATTGAGCTCGATGGCCTTTTCGACGGCTTCGGCCGCTAGCGGCAGGCCGCCATGCTGGAAGGCAAAGCCGAGCATGAACATATTGGCGCCCAGCGAATTGCCGAACAGCGATGTGGCGGTGCGGGTGGCGTCAAAGAAATGCGCCTTGTCCTCGCCGGCGGCGGTGCGGATCGCTTTCTTGAGGCGTTCGATGGGCAGCGAAAAATCCGCCGAGCGGGCAAACTCGCCGGGCATGATCTCGGCGGTGTTGGCGAGGAAGATGGTATGGCCCTCGCGTACCGCCGTCAGCACCTTCTTGGCGCCCGACACGACAAGGTCGCAGCCAAGCACGAGGTCGGCCTTCCCCGCCGAGACGCGAATGGCATGGATATCGTCCGGCGTGCGGGCGATGCGGACATGGGTGAACACCGAGCCGCCCTTCTGGGCGAGGCCGGCCATGTCGATCATGCCGCAGCCCTTGCCCTCGAGATGAGCCGCCATGCCGAGCACGGCACCGACGGTGACGACGCCGGTGCCGCCGACGCCATCGATGATCGCCGCCCAGCCCTCGGCACCCAGAGGAAATTCGGCCGGTGCCGGCACGCCGTCGAGCGGATCGGTCTTGCCGGCCAGGCCCTCGGCTTTCCTGATCTTGGCGCCATGCACGGTGACGAAGGACGGGCAGAAGCCGTTGACGCAGGAGAAGTCCTTGTTGCAGCTGGACTGGTCGATCTTGCGCTTGCGACCGAATTCGGTCTCGACCGGCTGGATCGAGACGCAGTTCGACTGCACGCCGCAATCGCCGCAGCCTTCGCAGACCAGCTCGTTGATGAAGACGCGCTTGTCGGGATCGGGAAAGGTGCCGCGCTTGCGGCGCCGGCGCTTCTCGGCCGCGCAGGTCTGGTCGTAGAGCAGGATCGAAACGCCCTTGACGTCGCGCAGCTCGCGCTGGACGAGGTCGAGGTCGTCTCGGTGGTGGATGGTGGCGCCGGCGGGGAATTCGGCCTTGCCGGCATATTTGTCGGGCTCGTCGGTGACGATGGCGATCCGGTCGACGCCCTCTGCCCGCACCTGCCTGGCGATCATGTCCACCGTCAGGCCGCCCTCGTGCGGCTGGCCGCCGGTCATGGCCACGGCATCGTTGTAGAGGATCTTGTAGGTGATGTTGGCCCCGCTCGACAGCGCGAAGCGGATCGCCAGCGTGCCGGAATGGTTGTAGGTGCCATCGCCCAGGTTCTGGAAGATATGACCGCGCTTGGAGAAAGGCGCCTGGCCGACCCATTGCGCGCCTTCGCCGCCCATGGCCGTGAAGCCCAGCGTATTGCGGTCCATCCACAGCGCCATGAAATGGCAGCCTATGCCGGCGGCGGCGATCGAGCCGTCCGGCACCTTGGTCGACGAATTGTGCGGGCAGCCGGAGCAGAAGAAGGGCGTGCGCGAACCAATGTCGGTGGCGTCCGCCAGCATCGCCTGGAACTGGCGCAACTTCGCCACCCGCGCCGAAATCTCTTCCGACGGACCGATGGTTTTCACGATCCGCTCGCCGAGCGCAATGGCGATCTCGTTGGGGTCGAGCGCGCCCTTGGCGGGAAACAGCCAGTCGCCGCGCTCATCCTTCTTGCCGACGATGACCGGCTGGATGGCGGTACCGTAGAGGTTCTCGCGCAGCTGCACCTCGATCAGCGAGCGCTTCTCCTCGACCACGACGATGGCGTCGAGGCCTCGGGCAAAGTCTGCGATGTGCTGCAGGTCGAGCGGCCAGGGGCAGCCGACCTTGAACAGCCGCACGCCGATGCGGTTGGCGGCCGCCTCGTCGATGCCGATATCCTCCAGCGCCTGGCGGACATCGAGATAGCTCTTGCCCAGCGTGATGATGCCGAGCTTCGGGTTGCGGCCGCCCGAATAGACGATGTGGTTCAGCCCGTTGGCGTGGATGAAGGCGGAGGCCGCGGCACGCTTGTATTCATGCAACCGCTCCTCCTGGCCGAGCATGTCGATCTCGTGGCGGATGTTGAGGCCGCCCGGCGGCATGTCGAATTCCGGCAGGACGATGTTGAGCCGTTCGAGCGAGGCGTCCACCGAGGCCGTCGATTCGATGTTGTCCTTGACGCATTTGATCGCCGCCCAGGTGCCGGCGAAACGCGACATGGCAAAGCCATACAGGCCGTAGTCGATGATCTCCTGGACGCCGGCCGGGTTGAGGATCGGCACCATTGTGTCGACGAAGAGGAATTCGGTAGCGTGCGCGTTGGTCGAGGATTCCGCCATGTGGTCGTCGCCCATGAGCGCGAGCACGCCGCCGTGTTTCGACGAGCCGGCGAGATTGGCGTGACGGAAGACGTCGCCTGAACGATCGACGCCCGGACCCTTGCCATACCAGACCGAAAAGACCCCGTCATGGGTGCCCTCGCCCAGCAGTTCCGTCTGCTGCGATCCCCAGCAGGCGGTGGCGGCAAGCTCCTCATTGAGGCCGGGCTGGAAGACGATGTCGGCCCCGGCGAGCTGCTTCTTCGCCTTCCACAGCTGCATGTCGAGGCCGCCGAGCGGTGAGCCGCGATAGCCGGAGACGAACCCAGCCGTGTTCAGGCCGGCGCGGCGGTCGCGCTCGCGCTGCATCAGGAGCATGCGGATGACGGCCTGCGCGCCGGATAGGAAGATGCGCTCCTTTCCAAGGTCGAACTTGTCGTCGAGCGCGACATCATGCAGCGTCATGGGGCATTTCCTCTGCGAAGGCCGCGGGCAGCAGCCAACGTCGGGATCGGATGGCGCATCCTTTCTCCCCTTGCAAGGCAGGTCAAACAAAATCGAAGGGACCAGGCCACGCGCAACAAACAGTCCGGCAGGCGCCTGAGCGCGTATGAAACCGTGCGCCAATAGCGCGATGGCGCACTAAAATTCCAGCCGAGACCGGCTCGGTCGGAAGGTGTCAGCCGGCTTTCGAGCAGTCGGGCTTCGGCTCGCCCGGCAGTTTGCCGTCAGGATGGCCCGCGAGGTCGGGATTGGCCGTATAGAGCTGGTCGATGACCAGCGGCCGGTCGGGCAGGATCGACTGGTCCTCCGTCGACATCAGCGTGGTGTCGATCGTCTGCAGGACGGCGCCGTCGGCGCCCTTGATGCTGATGGCGATGGCGTAGGGCTTGTTCTTGACGATGCAGGTCAGCGCCGGGCTCTCCAGGCTCACCTTGTCGAGCTTCGGCCAAACCTTCTGTTCGACCACCAAAGGCGCACCGCCGGCGGGATTCTGGAAGCTGGCGACCGCCACCTGGCCCTCACCCATCGGCCGCAAGGGCCGCAGCGTCACGACGTAGGTCGCCCTGGCGAGGCGGTAGTTGAAGACGAATATCTTGCCGGAAACCTCGAACAGCTTACCCTCGCCGCCGGTATCGCGGCAGGCGCCGAGCGCGGCGGCGGCGATCAAGATCGCGCCGGCAACCAACGCGCGTGAAAATCCCCTAGGCATCCTTGACCTCATGGGCCGCCATGCGGCGGCGGCGATAGTGACGACTTGCCTTCTGCCGGTTGCCGCACACCGACATGTCGCACCAAAGACGGCTGGAATTGCGGCTTCTGTCGACAAACAGCCAGGTGCAGTTGGGACAGATCCTGAGCCTCGCGACCGTGTCGTCACGCAGCAGCGAGAGTGCCGAAACCGCCAGCGCCGCCTCGAAAGCGATCGGCGTCGAGGGATTCCCGAACGGCTTTCCCGGCAACCCGATTTCGGTGCCGCTGTCGGCAAGGCCCTCGGCACAGGCCCGCAGGAAATCCGGCAGGTCGGCGGTGGCGAGCGCGCCCTTCGACACCGCGCCGCGAAACAGCCGGTCGGTCGTCTCGCGGATCGACAGCACGACAGGCGCGATTGCCGCCGGTGAGGATACCGCCAGCCGCCTGTCGCCAAGCTCGGCGGAGCGGAAGCCGCTGGCCGCATCGGCAAAGCGGGCGATTTCGACCGGATCGTCGAAGCGGTCGAATGTGCGTTGCGGATCGCCACGCAGCACGACGGTGTTCGCCGTGTCGAGCGCGAGCAGGCCGCCGGTGAAGCGGTGCGGGGTCCAGGCAACTGTCATATCGTAAAATCTAACCGATAAATCGCATTTGACAAGTTAGATTCTACGATGCAAACCTCCGATGCGCACGGTATCGTCGCCTTTGTCTTGAGCATTTTCGTCGTCCCGGACCACCGCGCATTCCGGGCGAGACGCTTCTGGTGTTGAGCATGCTCTATTTCTTTCAGCAGGTGCTGAACGGGCTGCATTCGGGCGCGCTCTATGCGCTGCTCGCCTTCGGCTACGTGCTGACCAACGGCATCCTGCACCGCACCAACCTCGCCTATGGCGCGCTGTTCGCGTTCTGCGGCCAGGCGATGATCCTGAGCGTCGCCTTCGGCTACCAGGTTCTGTGGCTGACACTGCTGGCGTCGGTGCTGTTCGGTGTCGTCGCGGCGTTCCTCTATGCCGCGCTGATCAGCCATGTCCTGTCGCGCAGCATCTTCGAACCGCTGGCCGACCGCTCGCCCAATGCCATCGTGGTGACCACGCTCGGCATCCTGCTCGTGCTGTCGGAGGCGAGCCGTATCGCGGCCGACACGCATGATCTGTGGCTGCCGCCAATGTTGGCCCAGCCCATCGTCTTCGCCGAAGGCTCCGGCTTCAAGGCGACGCTGACGCTGATCCAGGTGCTCGACTGCGCGGTGGTGCTGGCGGCGGTCGCACTCGCCACCTCAGCATTTGCCCACTCCAACTTCGGCCGGTGCTGGCGCGCTGTCTCCGATGATCCGCGCGCCGCTGCCCTGTGCGGCGTCGACGTGCGCGGCGTGTTCCGGCGCGCCGTGCTGCTCGGCGGATTCTGCGCCGCGCTGGCCGGCGTCATGGCCAGCCTCTACTACGGCAATGTCAGCTTCGGCTCAGGTCTGGTCTACGGCCTGAAGATCCTGTTCGTGACAGCGGTCGGCGGCTACCTTTCGCCGCCGCGGGCAGCACTGGGCGCGGCTGCCTTCGGCATGGCCGAATCACTGTGGGCCGGCTATTTCCCGGTCGAATGGCGCGATGCGTGGATGTACCTGTTCCTGGTGGCCATGCTGATCCTGATCGGCGCCGGCCGCGATACCGGCAAGGTCGTCTGAGCCCATCAGACTTTGGTTGCATGACGCCGGGGCAGACCGCCCTTGTCCCGCGCCGCCCTTCATCCGATACCGTTTTGCAGCCGCCATCCGTGTTGACCCGTCCGGCCACGCGCGGCATACCGTTGGGCCACGCGGCGTGACGGCAAAAAAGGGGGAGCCGGCACGCCTCGGATACAAGGGAGGACTGCATGGAAGGGCCGCTCGCTCTGTCGCGGGGCATCGACCGCCTCAACGAATTCATCGGCAAATCGGTATCCTGGCTGATCCTGCTGGCTATCCTGGTGAGCGCGGCCAACGCCGTCATCCGCAAGATCTTCGACATCTCGTCGAATGCGTGGCTGGAGCTGCAATGGTACCTGTTCGGCGCCGCCTTCATGCTGGCGGCGGCCTATACGCTGAAGCAGAACGAGCATATCCGCATCGACATCGTCTACGGCCTGTTTTCACGCCGCGTGCAGCACTGGATCGACCTTCTCGGCCATATCCTCTTCCTGATGCCGTTCGTGACGCTGATGGTCGTCTATTTCGTGCCCTACGTGTCGCTGTCGTTCCACAGCGGTGAAATGTCGACCAATGCCGGCGGCCTGATCGTCTGGCCGGCCAAGGCGATCCTGCTGGTCGGTTTTTTCCTACTGGCGCTCCAGGGCATTTCCGAAATCATCAAGAAGATCGCCATCATGCGCGGCGTCATGGACGATCCCAACCCCTTCGTTTCCGTGCACGAACAGGCTGAGCTCGAAGCCAAGGCGCTGGCCGACGAGGTGCGCTCGTGATGGAGTTCATCGCCCAGAACATGGCGCCGATCATGTTCGCCTCGCTGATCCTGTTCATGCTGATCGGCTATCCCGTCGCCTTCTCGCTGGCCGCCAACGGCCTGATGTTCTTCTTCATCGGCGTGCTTTTGACGCCCCATTCGGGTGGGGCGATCAACCTCGCCTGGCCGCTGCTCTATGCGTTGCCGGACAATTTCTACGGCAGCCGGGTGATGTCGAACGACACGCTGCTGGCCATCCCGTTCTTCACCTTCATGGGCATCGTGCTCGAACGATCGGGCATGGCCGAGGACCTGCTCGACACGATCGGCCAACTGTTCGGACCGATCCGCGGCGGCCTCGCCTATGCGGTGATCTTCGTCGGCGCGTTGCTGGCGGCGACCACCGGCGTGGTGGCTGCATCGGTCATCGCCATGGGGCTGATCTCGCTGCCGATCATGCTGCGCTACGGCTACGACCGCCGTCTGGCGTCCGGCGTCATCGCCGCCTCCGGCACGCTCGCCCAGATCATCCCGCCCTCGCTGGTGCTGATCGTTCTGGCCGACCAGCTCGGCCGTTCGGTCGGAGACATGTATGCGGGCGCTCTGATCCCGGGCCTCGTGCTCACCGGTCTCTACGCACTCTACATTCTCATCGTGTCGATCTTCCGGCCGAAGATGATGCCGGCGCTGCCGCTCGAAGCGCGCACGCTCGGCCATGGCGTGATTTCGCTGCTGGTGGCGCTGGCGGCGGCGGTAGCCATCTCCTATGCGGCGTACAGCTATCTCGCGCCGACCCATGGCGACGATGCCGACATTCTTGGCGCTTGCGTCGGCGTGATCCTGATCTATGTCGTCGCGATCGCCGACAGAAGGTTGAACATCAATATGATGTCGCGGCTGGCGCAGCAGGTCGTCATCGTGCTGATCCCGCCGCTGGCGCTGATCTTCCTGGTGCTGGGCACCATTTTCCTCGGCATCGCCACGCCGACGGAAGGCGGCGCCATGGGCGCGGTCGGCGCGCTGGCGATGGCCGCGGCAAAGGGCCGGCTGTCGCTGGATGTGATCAAGCAGGCGCTGGCCTCGACGACGCGGCTGTCGTCTTTCGTGCTGTTCATCCTGATCGGCGCGCGCGTCTTCTCGCTGACCTTCTACGGCGTCAACGGCCAGATCTGGGTCGAGCATCTTCTGACCTCGCTGCCGGGCGGCGAAATCGGCTTCCTGATCGGCGTCAACATCCTCGTCTTCTTCCTGGCCTTCTTCCTCGATTTCTTCGAACTGGCCTTCATCATCGTGCCGCTCCTGGCGCCGGCGGCCGACAAGCTCGGCATCGACCTGATCTGGTTCGGCGTTCTGCTCGGCGTCAACATGCAGACCAGCTTCATGCACCCGCCCTTCGGCTTCGCGCTGTTCTACCTGCGCTCGGTCGCCGCGCGCGTGCCCTATCTCGACCGCATTACCGGCAAGCAGATCGCGCCGGTCACCACCGGCCAGATCTATTGGGGCGCGGTGCCTTTCGTCCTGATCCAGGTGGTGATGATCGGACTGACCATCGCCTTCCCGCAAATGGTGATGCGCTACAAGGGAACGGCGATCGATCCGGGCACGATCGACTACAAGGTGCCGGAAGTGCCCGGCCTGTCGCCGCTCGGCGCCCCGCAGGATGGTGGCGCGCCCGCCAATGGCGGCAGCGCTCCGGCCGCGCCCGGCACGCCAGACCTGTCGCAACCGCCGAGCTTCGGCGATGCGCCGCCGGCCAAGCCGGCGACACCGACGCCGGACCTCTCGCAACCGCCGAGCTTCAATTGAGAGGGACGACGCCATGAAAGCGGTACGGCTGGAGGCAGTGGGCAGGATCGCGCTGCGCGAGGTCGTCAAACCTGTCCCCGGCCCGGACGAGCTTCTGGTACGGATCGAAGCCTGCGGTGTCTGCGGCACCGACCGCCACCTCTTCCATGGCGAATTCCCCTGCCGGCCACCGGTGACGCCCGGGCATGAATTTTCGGGCATCATCGAGGCGGTCGGCGACACGGTCTCCGGCTTTGCCGTCGGTGACCGCGTCACCGGCGATCCCAACATAGCCTGCGGGCGATGTCCGTATTGCCATGCCGGCCGGGTCAACCTCTGCCGCAATCTCAACGCCATCGGCATCCATCGCGATGGCGGCTTTGCCGAGTATGTCGTTCTGCCGCGGAAGCAGGCCTTCATCCTGCCTGCCGATCTGCCTCCAACGCATGGCGCGTTCTGCGAGCCGCTCGGCTGCTGCCTGCATGGCGTCGATCTTGCCGCGATCAAGCCCGGCAGTTCGGTGATAGTGCTGGGCGGCGGCGTCATCGGCCTGCTCACCGTGCAATTGGCAAGACTGGCCGGTGCCGCGACCATCATCCTGTCGACCAGACAGGCCTCACGGCGCGCGCTTGCCGAGGAGCTCGGTGCGACGGCGACGGTCGACCCCACCGCCGCAGATGTCATCGATGCCATTTCCGGACCGGCGGGCCTGATGCCGGGCGGCGCCGACGTGGTGTTCGAATGTGCGGGCGTGCGCGAGACCGTCGAGCAATCGATGCGGCTGGCAAGGGCCGGCGGCACGGTCGTCATCGTCGGCGTGACGCCGCAAGGCATGAAGGCGGAGTTCGAGCCCTTCGACCTGCTGTTCCGGGAATTGAAGGTGGTTGGCTCCTTCCTCAACCCCTATACGCATCGCCGCGCCGCCGAGCTGATCGCGTCAGGCGCGATCGAGATCGACCGGCTGATCTCCAGGCAGGTGCCGCTCGAAGAGGCGGCCGACGTGATCGCCAATCCGCCGGCGCCGGGCGAGGTCAAGGTGCTGGTGGTGCCGGGTCGAAACTAGGCGGCGGGCCCTTCCGGGATCACCACGCGGCCAAATGAAAGACCCGGGTGAGCCGAGCTCCCCGGGTCTCTTGAGCCGATGTTCGCCTCTTACAGCTTGCCGTTGCGCTGCTGGACCATCATGAAGGTGTCGTAATTGTACTCGGCCACCTGCGCCCAGAGATAGTGCTCCTTGCGGAAGCCCTTGATCGATTCCCAGATCTTCTTGAACGGCGCGTTCGAGGCCTCCATCTCGGCATAGACTTCGTTGGCCTTTTCGAAGCAGGCGGCCATGATCTCCTGGCTGAACGGACGCAGTTTCGCGCCGCCGGCCACCAACCGCTTCACCGCCGCGGGGTTCACATAGTCGTATTTCTGCAGCATGTCGGCATCCGTGGCTTGCGCGGCGGTGTGCAACAGCGATTTGTAAGCCGGCGAAAGCTCTTCGTATTTCGCCTTGTTGAACATCAGGTGGACGGTCGGACCACCCTCCCACCAGCCGGGATAGTAGTAGTAGGGCGCGACCTTGTAGAAGCCGAGCTTCTCGTCGTCATAGGGGCCGACCCATTCGGCGGCGTCGATGGTGCCCTTTTCCAGCGCCGGATAGATGTCGCCGCCGGCGATCTGCTGCGGCACGACGCCGAGCTTCTGCACCACCTTGCCGGCAAAACCGCCAATGCGCATCTTGAGGCCGGAGAGGTCGGCGACCGTGTTGATCTCCTTGCGGAACCAGCCGCCCATCTGCACGCCGGTGTTGCCGCCCGGCAGCCCGAAAAGACCTTGCGTGGCGAGAAACTCGTTGAACAGGTCAATGCCGCCGCCATGGTAATGCCAGGCGTTCATGCCGCGCGCGTTGAGCGAAAAGGGAACCGCCGCACCGAGCGCCCAAGTCGGGTCCTTGCCCCAGTAATAATATGCCACCGTGTGGCAGGCCTCGACCGTGCCGGCCGTGGTGGCGTCGGCGGCCTGCAGGCCGGGCACGAGCTCGCCGGCGGCAAAGACCTGGATCTGGAAATTGCCGTCGGTGGCTTCCGACAGCATCTTGGAGAAGACCTCGGCGCCGCCATAGATGGTGTCGAGCGATTTCGGGAAGGACGACGCAAGCCGCCATGTCACCTTGGGATTGGACTGGGCGATTGCCGGAGCGGCCAGCGTTGCCGCCGCCGCCGCAGCGCCGACACCGGTCACGCCGGCCTTGCGAATGAACGAACGACGATCCATGCAGTTCCTCCCTTTTGGATCAACAGACCAACATTCGGGAAATCCTCGGCTTCCCGTATCGGTTGGCCGAAACAATACACGGGCAAGAAGCCTAGTCCAGCACGGCGGCCTGATTTGGTAACCAAGCCTTGCCGCCCTGCAACTATAGTCTAACGAGGAATTTGGTGGCCCATGCGACACGCTGAAACTTGCCATGGAAAAACCACAGCGGATCGCCTATTTTGAAGGCAGGACATACCTTGCCAGATGGAAACCAGAGCCAAAATGCAGCAGCCGCTCGTCGCCATATCGACCGACGTCCGTCAGTTCGACAACTACACCTGGCATGCCGCCCCTCAGCAATATCTGGAAGCCGCCATCACCGGTGCGGGCGTGTTCCCGCTGCTGGTGCCGTCGTTCGGCGACAGGCTCGACTTCGACGAACTTTTGTCCTCGGTCGACGGTGTCATGGTCACCGGCTCGAAATCCAACGTGCACCCCTCGCTCTACGGCGGCGATGCCAGCGAAGCCAACGGCCCTTATGATCCGGCGCGCGACGCCACCACGCTGCCGCTGATCCGCCGGGCGATCGAGCGCGGCGTGCCGCTGCTCGCCATTTGCCGTGGCATTCAGGAGCTGAACGTCGCGCTCGGCGGTACACTGGGCACCGAGATCCAGGAGCGCGAGGGTTCGCTCGACCACCGTGCGCCGGTGAGCGACAAACAGGATGAGCGCTTCGCCATCCACCAGACCATCTCGATCAAGCCAGGCAGCTGCCTGGCTGGCGTGTTCGGCGCCGGCGACATCAAGGTCAACTCGCTGCACCGGCAAGCGATCGACCGGTTGGGATCGAAGCTTGAGATAGAGGCTGTCGCCGCCGACGGCACGGTCGAAGCGGTTTCGGTCAAGGGCGCCCGTGCCTTCGCCGTCGGCGTCCAGTGGCACCCCGAATACTGGGTCAAATCGGACAGCAACTCGGCCAAGATCTTCCGCGCCTTCGGCGATGCGGTGCGCCTGCATGCCGCCGCGAAGGCTGGCGCGCGGGCCGCGGCGGAATAATCAGTCGTCGGTCTTCCGGTCGCCCGCCAGCGACAACAAGGGCGTGGCCGGTGCGTAGGATTCGTAACCATCCCCGTCGGCAACGCTGAAAGCGACAATCGGATCGATGCCGTTGGCGCTGAAGGCGACCGTGCCGTCGTTCTGGTCGCGCCAGAATTTCGCCCGCTCGATGCCCGGCAAGAGCCGGCGGCAATTTGGTGCCACCGTCAACAGCGACAGCCCATCCGAAATCGTGGCTCCGCGCGTCACCGCGCAGGCTCCCTCGTCGCCATTGGCGACCAGTTTGTAGCTGTTGGATGGCACGGTTTCGTCGGCAACGCTTTCACCGCCGCCGCCTTGAAACATTTGAACGCCGCCAAACAGCGCGGTGGCAGCGATCAGGACGGAAAGCGCTTTCATCATTGTTCATCCATTCTTGCGGACGGGATGAATAATGATTTCAAAGGGTTAAGCTGGCGTTAATAAGTGTGGCAAACTGCCACTCAGCCGCGATCCTTGACATGCGCCGTCTCCGGCACCGGTGTCAGCGGCCGGCGTTCGGTGAACCAGGAAACCAGATTGTCGACGCACAGATCGGCCATGGCGCGGCGCGTGTGCTCCGAGGCCGAGCCGACATGCGGCAAAAGAGAGGTGTTGGGGGCGTCGAGCAGCGCCTTGGGCACGTTCGGCTCGTCGGCGAAGACATCGAGCCCGGCTGCAGCGATGGTGCCGTCGGCAAGGGCTGCCGCCAGTGCTGCCTCATCGACCGTGCTGCCGCGGCCGATGTTGACGAAGACCCCGTTGGCGCCGAGCGCCGACAGGATCTCGGCATTGATCGCCTTTTGCGTCGAAGCACCGCCGGGCGCCACCGAAATCAGCGTGTCGACCGCTTCGGCAAGACCTTTCAGCGTCGGATGGTAGTGGTAGGAAAGGCCTTCGACACGGCGCCGGTTGTGGTAGGCGACCGGCAGTCCGAACGCCTCCAGCCGCCGGGCTATGGCCCGCCCGATACGGCCCATGCCAAAAATGCCGACGCGGCGTGCGCGCAAGGTCAGCCGGCTCAGCGGATAGTTGCCCTTGCGCACCCAGCTGCCATCACGCAGCCAGTTTTCCGCGCGCGGCAGGTCGCGGATCGTGTTGATCAGCAGCCCGATCGCGGTGTCGGCGACCTCCTCGGTCAGGACGTCGGGCGTGTTGGTGACCATGATGTTCTTCGCCGCCGCATGGCCGACATCGACCGAGTCATAGCCGACGCCGAAGGAAGCGATGAGCTCGAGATTGGGCAGCGCATCCATCATCGCCGCGCTGATGCCGGCAAAGGAGGCAATGCCACGCACCGTGCGGCGCATCTCCTCGGTGACCAGCGCCGGATCGGCGCGCTCGATCCTCAGCTGTTTGAAGGTGCGGTCGATGCGCCCGACGGCATGGTCGCTGAAGCCCGCCGGCACCAGAATGGCAACGGCTTGCAGCTGTTCGGCCCTGGTCATGCGCGCTCCACCGGTCTGCCGGTCGACTGGCGCACATGCAGCTCCGGCTTGATCAATTCCTGCGAGGGCCGCACTGTCTGCCCGTTGAGCTTGTCGAGCAGCGCGCTGGCGGCGCGTCGGCCAACCTCGCGCTGTCCGTTCCAGACGGTGGTCAGCGCCGGCGTGGCGATCGCCGCCTCCTCCAGATCGTCATAGCCGGTGACCGAGATGTCGATGCCCGGCACCAGGCCGGCTCGCGCAATGCCGTTCATCAGGCCGATGGCGACGAGATCGTTCCAGCAGCAGGCGGCGGTCGGCCTGTCCTTCAGCGCCAGGAACTGTCCGGCCGCCTCGAAACCGGCCTGCTTGGTGCGCGGGCCGGCGATGCGCCAGGACGGCCTGACCTCGAGCCCGGCCGCCTCCATGGCATTGACATAGCCCTGGTAGCGGTCGCGGCCGGTCGAGGTCTGGTCGGTGCCGCCGATCATGGCGATGCGCTTGTGGCCGAGCGAGATCAGATGGTTGGTGGCAAGCCCGGTGCCATAGGCGTCGTCGCCGCGAAAGACCGGCACGTCGGCACCCTCGACGGTGCGCGCGATCAGCACCGCCGGCAGGCCGTTCTCCTCGGCCATCAGGATGTCGGAAGCAGGCGTGCCGATGGCCGGCGACATGATGACGCCGTCGGCGCCAAGCTGCAGCAGCGTATCGATGAAGGTGCGCTGCTTCTCGAGCTGGTCATAGTGATTGGACAGGATGAAGGTCTGCCGGCTGCGGTCGAGTTCGCTTTCGATCGAGCGCAATATCTCGGCGAAGAACGGGTTCATGATGTCGTGCACGACGACACCGACAATGCCCGAGCGCGAGGTGCGCAGGCTGGCGGCGCGGCGGTTGTAGATATAGCCGATGGCGCGCGCATGTTCCTTGATGCGGTCGCGCGTGGAGCCGGCAACCAGCGGGCTGTCGCGCAGCGCCAGGGACACGGTGGCCGTGGACACGCCGAGTGCATCGGCGATCGTCGAAAGCTTGATTTTTTGTGCCAGCGCCTTGCGCTCCCCGAACGACCTGAATTGCGACCTAAACTGTTTAAAGGCGGCGTTATGCCACCGATCGGGAGCAAATCAAAGTTTTTTTGCCAGCGCTTCCGCCTCGACATCGGAGGCCGCGCGGCTCCGCAGCCGGAGCCGGTGCTCGCGATGGACGATGTAGAGGCCGCTGGCAACGATGATGGCCGCGCCGACCAGTGTCCATCGGTCGGGAAACTGCTTGAAGACGATCCAGCCGGAAATGATCATCCACACCATCTGCGAGTAGGGATAGGGGGCGAGCGCGGTGGTCGTCGCCAGCCGATAGGCCTGCACCAGCAGCCAATGCCCGACACCGCCGAACACGCCAAGCATGAGCAGGACGAACCAGTGCCAGCCATCATGCGGCAGCGAGAATGAGAACGGCAGCATGGGCAAAAGCAGCACCGCCGGCGCCAGCGCCGAGAACAGGATCAGGCTTTCCGACGTCTCGGTGGCCGACATGCGGCGCGTCATGATGACATAGAAGCTGTTCGACAGCATCGAGCCGAGCGCGAAGAGATGCCCGATACCGAAAACGCCGACACCCGGCCTTGTGATGATCAGAACTCCGGCGAAGGCGGCGAGGATGGCCAGCCAGCGCCGCCAGCCCGCCCATTCGCCAAGCAGCGGCCCGGCAAGTGCGGTGATCACCATCGGCCCGAAGAAATAGATCGACGTCGTCTCGGCCAGTTGCAGGGAGCGGAGCGCAAGGATGTTGCACATGGTCGAGCCGAACAGGAACACACCGCGCAGCACATGCGCCGGCAGGTTGACCGGGCGAAACCGCATGGGTTGCCGCCAGCCGCGCAGCAATGCGCCGACCAGCACGACATGCACGGCAAAGCGAACCCAGGCGACGATCAGCGCGGAAACGCCGGCCAGGACGAGATATTTGCTTGAGGTGTCGAGGAAAGTGAAGAAGACATAGGTGGCAAGCATGCACAGGATCGCCACCGGCGGCGTCGCGCTTTCGACATATCTCTGGGAAGCACTCACTTGCAGGCCGGGGAAAAGCTGGGCTGGAACCCACCTTTGCGGGAATTGTGGCTTGCCGGCAAGCCAATTGTCGCCCGCTGCTGCGCCAAAGCCGGCTGGCACAACAACAGAAGCCGGCAGGCTTAGGCCAGGCTTCCCCTGCTATGCGTGCATGCGGGCGCCTTTGGTGATCTTGTCGACGAGCTTCTTCTCGGCGCGCAGCGCGACGCCGACCACCTTGGCGTCCTCGGGCGCGAACTCGGCGAAGACGGCGCGGTTGGCGGCATCAAAGCCGGTCGAGAACATCTCCTCGACATAGAGCGAAGTCGTCACGCCGCGCTCCAGCGCGCGCCGTTGGATCGCGCCTACCGTCGCCTGGTCGGCCGACAGCACGATGACCGGCTGTATCGACAGGGGGTTGTAGAGATTGCCGGCGCGGTCGCGATAGGGCTCGCCGATGATGTCGGGAAACTGCGCGACGATGCCGCTGGTCAGGAAGGCGGTGACATTGAGTTTCTGCCAGACGGGCAGGTCTTCCCGCAGGACGATTGCAAATTTCGTATCGAACATGAGAAAATGGACCATTCGAGGTTGGGCCTCGACTGCGAGGCCGAAGGAGACGATGGCGTTGGAACTAGACCGCCAGGCCTTCGAGGGTCTTGGACGTTTGTGCGCCGATGCGGCTGAGAACTGCATCATTTCCGCTCCCGACCCCGCGGGGATGGAGCGGATCGAGGCGCGGTTCCACGGCAGTGCCTTCGATCTGCATCGCCATGACACCTACGCGATCGGGGTGACGATGCAGGGCGTGCAGACATTTCGCTATCGCAGTGCTGCGCGGATAAGCCTGCCCGGCCAGATCATCGTGCTGCATCCCGACGAACTGCATGATGGCGGCGCCGGCACCGAGGACGGGTTGCGCTACAGGATGCTCTATCTCGAACCGTCGCTGATGCTGGACTGCCTTGGTGGCGCGTCCCTGCCCTTCGTCGGCGATGCCGTGGTGAGCGACGACACCTTCTGCGCAACGCTGCTCTCGGCACTGGGGCCGCTGCAACAGGAACTCGACGAGTTGTTTGTCGACGACTTCCTGACGCAATTGATGCAGAGCCTGGCGCGGCATGCCGGCCAGCCGGCGAAGCCGATGGCCAGGACGGCCTGGCGGGCCGCCGCCCTGGCGCGGGACTATCTCACGGAGAACGTCACGCGCCCCGTGCGTTCCGGCGAACTGGAAGCCATCACCGGACTCGACCGCTACGCCTTGTCGCGGCATTTCCGCGCCGCTTTCTCGACCAGCCCGCATCGTTTCCTGGTGATGCGCCGGCTTCAACACGCGCGGCGGATGATCACCGCCGGCGAACCCCTGGCGCAGATCGCCGTCGAGGCCGGCTTCACCGACCAGAGCCACTTCAACAGGCAATTCAAGAAGGCGTTCGGCATGACGCCGGGACGCTGGTCCTCGCTGATCCGGGATTCTATCCCGGCGGCAGCCTGACCGCTGCGATCAGTCGTCCGACTCGGCGTCGTCGTCGATCAGCACCAATTCCTCGTTGGAGAGGTTGGCCTCGATGCGGGCAAGCAGCTTGAACAGCGCCTTCTGATCCTTCTTGTCGAGGCCCTTCAGCGCCTGCTTTTCGGTCTTCTTCACCGACTTCTCGATGGCGCGGATGGTTTCCCGGCCGGTGTCGGTGAGAAAGATGTGCGCCTGGCGGGCATCGGCTTCCGATGCGCGCTTTTCCAGAAAACCCTGCGCCTGCAGCCGGTTGATGGTCTTGGTAATGGTCGGCGGGCGCACGCCAAGGCGACCGGCAAGATTACCCGGCGTCTGGCCGTCCTCGCGGTCGAGCGCCAGCATGATCTGGTCCTGGCCGGCATAGAAGCCGTGCGCGAGAAGCCGGGCCGCCAACGCGGTTCTTGCCAGCCTGGCCGCCGAATGCAGCCGGCTCATTGTTGCAGTCTTGTCCGCCTTGGCCATGGTCATCCCTCTTCGGCCGTGCCGGTGCGTGGAGCATAGACGCAGCCGGCCGGTTGGCAATCGACGATAGAAAAGATTCCGGCGCTCCAAACAGCTTTGCCGGCAAGCATTGCGGTGTCCGCCGTGGTGATGCCAGATGTTTATTTCAGTTAGATGACAAACGAGTTTCTGAAATACCGGATTCACGGCGACCGCGTCCCAGGCGCGACGTGACATTGACAGCCCCTGCCAAGACGCCTCCCTTGTCGTTCCCGCCTTTCAGCATCGCCGAGGCGCGGATCTTTCCCCCGACAGTAACCACAGGGATAGTCATGGCCGGCCGCTTTGGCCCATTGGTTTACCCCGTGCAAAAGCCCGAAACACACCCTATATGGGACCAACAATCCCTTTTTCACGGCCTGGATTTTCAAGGCCCGGTCATTCGAGGCAAGCCATGAGCGACGCACAGACGCAGATCCCCGTAACCGTTCTCACCGGCTATCTCGGCGCCGGCAAGACGACGCTGCTCAACCGCATCCTGTCGGAGAACCATGGCAGGCGCTACGCCGTCATCGTCAATGAATTCGGCGAAATCGGCATCGACAACGACCTGATCGTGGAATCCGACGAGGAAATCTACGAGATGAACAATGGCTGCGTCTGCTGCACGGTGCGTGGCGACCTGATCCGCGTCGTTGAGGGCCTGATGCGCCGCCCCGGCCGCTTCGACGCCATCGTGGTCGAGACCACCGGTCTCGCCGATCCGGTGCCGGTGGCACAGACCTTCTTCATGGACGACGACGTGCGCTCCAAGACCAAGCTCGACGCCGTGGTGGCGCTGGTCGACGCCAAGCATCTGCCGCTCAGGCTCAAGGATTCCAAGGAGGCCGAGGACCAGATCGCCTTTGCCGACGTCGTCGTGCTCAACAAGACCGACCTTGTCACTCCGGAAGAACTCGCCAAGGTCGAGGCGACGATCCGCGCCATCAACCCGGCGGCCAGGATCCACCGCACCACGCGCGCCGGCGTCGCCCTGTCGGAAGTGCTCGACCGCGGCGCCTTCGACCTGTCCCGGGCGCTGGAAAACGATCCGCATTTCCTCGAGGCGCATGACGACCACCATCATCATGACCACGATCACGATCACGATCATCATGACCATGATCATGACGGGCATGACCATCATCACCATGACCACGCGCACGCTTCCGACATCCATGACGTGACGGTGCAGTCCGTGTCGTTGCGCGGCGGCGAGATGGACCCGAAGAAGTTCTTTCCGTGGATCGAGAAGATCACCCAGATGGAAGGTCCGAACATCCTGCGGCTGAAAGGTATTATCGCGCTCAAGGGCGATGACGAGCGCTATGTCATCCAGGGCGTGCACATGATCATCGAAGGCGACCACCAGCGCGCCTGGAAGGATGGCGAGAAGCATGAGAGCCGGCTGGTGTTCATCGGCCGCGAACTGGATGCCGAGCGGCTGAAGAAGAGTTTTGATGCCTGCCAGGCGGCTTGATTTCCAAGCCTTATAACGCTAGCGCTGCCTTTTTTCCTTCTCCCCTTGTGGGGGAAGGTTGGCGCCACACCTGGCCGCGCTGGCGACTTCCAGGGATGGCGACAAATCTCATTGGAACGGTTCTGATGCCCACAGTCGCCCCCCTCGATCTCGAAGGCCATTGCCTCGCCGCCGTCTTCCTTGGCGATGTGCCGCATTTCGCGCTCGCCGATGGCGCCATCCATCGGCTCGACAACGGCCACAAGACAACGCAGGCGAATGACGGGTTGCTCGCCACCTTCCACGATGCGGCGAACGATCGGCTGATCACCGGCGGCGAGGACGGCAAGGTGTTTTCCGTTGCTGCGGGCGGCAATGTCGGGGAATTGGCCAGCGCCGGCAAAAAGTGGATCACCAGCGTCGCCGCCGGGCCGCAGGGCGCCATCGCCTATGCCACGGGCAAGACCGCCTTCGTGCGCTTCGCCGATGGCAAGACCAGGGAATTCGCCCATCCGCGTTCGGTCGAGGGTCTGGCGTTTTCGCCCAAGGGCATGCGCTTCGGCGTCGCCCGCTACAATGGCGCGACGCTGCATTTTCCGGCCGCCGAGGGCAAGCCGGTGGAGCTCGAATGGGCCGGCGCCCACACCGGCATCACCTTCTCGCCCGATGGCGCCTTCCTCGTCACAACGATGCAGGAGAACGCACTGCATGGCTGGAAGCTGGCCGACGGCAAGCACATGCGCATGAGCGGCTATCCCGGCAAGGTCAAAAGCCTGTCATGGAGCGTCAAAGGCAAATGGCTGGCGAGTTCCGGAGCCCCGGCGGCGATCGTCTGGCCATTTTCCGGCAAGGACGGGCCGATGGGCAAGGCGCCGCTTGAACTCGGTACGCGCGGCAATACGATGGTGACCTGCGTCGCCTGCCATCCAAGCCAGGATGTCGTGGCGATCGGTTATGACGACGGCATGGTGATCGCCGCCCGTTTCGCAGATGCCAAGGAAGTGTTGTTGCGCCGGCAGGGCAAGGGCGCCATCACATCGATGATGTGGGACAAGGAAGAACGCCGCATCGCCTTCGGCAGTGCCGCCGGCGACTGCGGGGTTATCGACATCACGGCCTGACCTCACCGCGCCCGCGCGGCCAGCCGAAGAGGCTTGCGGCGCAGCGACAGCCCATCGCGCATGTTGAGCGACAGCAGTGCGATGTTCGTCGCGCCGGCTACCAGTTCGATCGTCTGGACGATCACGAAAAGGCTGTCGAAGCGACCGGCCGCGGCAAAGCCGCTGAGCAGGAAGGCCGAGGGCACGAGCACCAGCAATCCATTGGCGGCGATGATGCGCATGCGCCGCGCTTTGCGTGCCACGACCGGGCTCTTCCAGCCTTTGCCGAGTGAGAAGCCCGACGCGCCGGCGATGATCATCGCCGGTATGAGCACAGCCATGCCGGCCAGCACGTAGTTCTTGACCGCTGTAATCGCGGCCGTGTCGCCGAGCAGTTCAACAGTGGCCGTCGACAGCCAGAAAGCAGAAACCGTGATGAGGGCGACGGCGCCCGCCGCTGCATGAATTTTGGTTTTCATCTTCATCTCCATAGCAAGCTATATATCATTGCATAGCATGCTATTCAACCATTATCTGGTGGGCATGGCATTTCAGAAGGAACGATCCGCCGGATTCCTGGCCAACCACATGGCGCGGTTGTTTGCCAACGGGCTGCAGCAGCGCATCCGGCCGCTTGGCCTGGCGCCCGCCCAGTTCATGACGCTGCTGGCGCTGTGGGATGAAGATGGCCTCACCCAACGCGAGCTCGTGCGGCGTCTCAACGTGGAACAGGCGACAATGGCCAACACGCTGATCCGCATGGAACGTGACGGGCTGATCGAACGACGCTTGCACCCCGAAGACGGGCGCTCGCAGTCGATCCATCTCACCGCGAAGGCGGTTGGCCTGCGCGAGCCGGCGACACAGGCCGCGCGTTTACAGAACGAGGTCGCCCTGACCGGCTTCAGCGAAGACGAGCGGCTGGTGTTTCTCGACCTGATGCGACGCGCCATCGCCTCGATGCAGGCAGGCTGACACGACCGATCGGCGAGTCTACTCGGCTCCGCACGACACCTTGCCCGTCAATTCAGCCGGCTTGCCATCCTTGTCCTTGTCGGCGGTGCTGTCATAGACGGCAAGCGTGTACCGGCCGTCATAGACGCCTTCGTCACTCGCCTTGGTCAGGATCGTCAGTTCGACTGAATCGAAGGTGTCCGCCACCTCGTGCTCGTGGTAGATGTTCAGCCGCAGTTCCTTGTCGTCCAGCCAGTACTGGGTCAGGTTGGAATCCTCGAACGCCGTCTTGCGCAATCCATCGCCAGCCGGCCTCGCCTTGATTTCGAGATCGCCGCGAAAGTTGAAGGTCGGGCCGCCCATGCCCCTGGTGACGCCGGCGCCGACGTCGAATGTCACCGCCGTATCGTCGACGTTGCACCAGATGCCGCCAGAGGCGAAGGCCGGGGCGGCCGACGCCAGAAGCATTGCCACACAGATGATTGTTCGCATCCTTGGTCCCCCACACCAATTCCCGCTCATATTGGCGCTGACTTCGACAGCACGGTCAAGCGGCGCTGCCAGACGCTGAGCCAATGCAGAACAGACGCGCGGCCAATTGCGGTTGCGGACATGGATTGGCTAAGAGGGACCAGCCAGAGGGGTTTCCATGCACAGCAGCGACAGTTCAACGACGTCCATCGGCGGCATCAGCCGTGACCGAATCGCACAATTGCGCGAGACCGAGGGGGCGGCCTTCCGCGCGGCGCGGCCGAAATCGCAAGCCAAGGTCGGTAACGGCCTGCCGGGCTTCTTCGGCGGCGTGCCGATGCACTGGATGAATGACTGGCCGACACCGTTTCCGATCCTGGTCGACAGCGCCAGGGGCGCCACGATCACCGACATAGACGGCAACAGGCTGGACGATTTCTGCCTTGGCGATACCGGTTCGATGTTCGGCCATTCGCCGCCGCCGGTGGGGCGCGCCATCCGCCGCCAGGCCGGGCGCGGCCTGACCTACATGCTGCCTTCGGAAGACGCGCTTGCCATTGGGCCGCTGCTGCAGCAGCGCTTCGGCCTGCCGTTCTGGCAGATTGCGACAACGGCGACCGACGCCAACCGCTTCGCGCTGCGCGTTGCCCGCGCCGTCACCGGGCGCGAAAAAATCCTGGTCTTCAACGGCTGCTATCACGGCTCGGTCGACGAGACGATGGTGCGGCTGGTCGACGGCAAGCCGGTCAACCGGCCGGGGCTGGCGGGCGAATTCCGCGACCTGACGCGCACGGCCAAGGTCATCGAGTTCAACGACGTCGCCGCGCTTGAGGCCGCGCTGAACGACCGGGACGTCGCCTGCGTCATCGCCGAGCCGGTGCTGACCAATTCCTGCATGGTGCTGGCCGACCCCGGATTCCATGACGCGCTGCGCAAGCTGACACGCGAAACCGGGACGCTGCTTTTGATCGATGAGACGCACACCATCTCGACCGGCCCCGGCGGCTACACCAGGAAATACGGGCTTGATCCGGACTTCTTCGTGCTGGGCAAGCCGATCGCCGGCGGCGTGCCGGCAAGTGTGTGGGGCATGAGCGAGGAAGTCGCTTCCCGCTACGCCGACTACAACCGGACGAAAGAGCCCGGCTATTCCGGCATGGGCACGACGCTGTCGGCCAACCCGCTGCAATTCGCCACCATGCGCGCCACGCTCGAGGAGGTGATGACGCCGGAGAACTATGACCGCATGGATCATCTCGCCCGGCGTCTGGATGCCGGGCTGACCGGGGTGATCGACCGCTACCGCCTGCCCTGGCATGTCGCCCGTGTCGGCGCCCGCGTCGAGTTCATCTGCGCACCCGGCCCGTTGCGCAACGGTGCGGAGGCGGAAGGCGCGCACGCGCCGGAACTGGAAGCCGCCATCCATGTCGCGCTGGTCAATCGCGGCGTGCTGATCGCGCCCTTCCACAACATGATGCTGATCTCGCCGGCGACCAAAGGCAGCCAAGTGAACCGGCTGATCACCGCCTTCGGCGCGGTTGCGGCAAAGCTTGCGGCATGAGACAAGCGGCCATGGACAATGCCATCGTGACCTCGCCTTCGGGCTCCTCGCCCACCGAGGCGCAAGCCTTTCTCGACGCCCATCCCGAGATCGAGGCCTTCGATATCGTGCTGACCGACGCCAATGGCGTCGGCCGCGGCAAGATCGTGCGCCGGCATGAACTTAAAAGCATTTTCGAGGGCGGCCGGCACATGCCGATCTCGATCCTCGGCCTCGACATCACCGGCGAGGATGTGCACGAGACCGGGCTGATCTGGACCACAGGCGACGGCGACCTCCGGGCCTGGCCGATCCCCGGCACGCTGGTGCCGCTTTATGGAACCAGCCCGCCGCGCGGCCAGGTGCTGATGGCGATGTACCATCTCGATGGCCAGCCCATGTCTTCGGATCCGCGGCTGGCGCTGGCACGGCAGGTCGATATCCTCGCGGCCAAGGGCCTTTATCCGGCCGGTGCCTTCGAACTGGAATTTTTTCTCCTGGCCAACGAGCGCGATGCCGACGGCAAGGTGCAGCCGGCGCGTGCCGTGCTCGATGGCCGCGTGTCCGGCAAGACGGAAGTCTATTCGGTCGACCATCTGCACGGCATGGAGCCGCTGTTCTCGGACATCTATGCCGCGGCCAAGGCGCAAGGCATTCCGGCCGAGACGGTTATTTCCGAATATGCACCGGGCCAATACGAGTTGACGCTGAACTACCGCAAGGACGTGATGCGGGCGGCCGACGATCTGGTCATGCTGAAGCGACTGGTGCGGGCGCAGGCGCGCCGCCATGGTGTCACCGCCTGTTTCATGGCCAAGCCGATCGAGAAATATGCCGGCTCGGGCATGCATTTCCATGTCTCGCTGCAGGACAAGGCCGGCCGAAACGTGTTTGCCGAGGCCGGCGGCGAGAGCTGGTCGCTGCCCCTGCTGCAGGGGCTCGGCGGCCTGATCCAGACGATGGCCGAATCGATGCTGGTGTTTGCGCCGCACGCCAATTCCTGGCGGCGCTTCGTTTCGCAGTCCTATGCGCCGGTGGCACCGACCTGGGGCGTCAACAACCGCTCGGTGGCGCTACGCGTGCCGGCTGGCGACGCCAGGAACCGGCGCATCGAGCACCGGCCGTCCGGCGTCGACGCCAATCCTTACCTGATCGCCGCAACCGTGCTCGCCGGCATCATCAAAGGCCTCGATGAAGGGCTCGATCCCGGCCCCGAAACGACTGGAAATGGCTATGAAGCGGCCGTCACGCGTACGACGATGCCAGCGGATTGGCGCGCGGCGATCGAAGCGGCCAAAGCCTCCAGCTTCCTGAGAGGCGCGCTCGGCGAGGACCTGCACCGCACCTTCGTGGCAATCAAGCAATCCGAATATCTGCGCGTGGCGCGCACGGTCAGCGAACTGGATTATCATCTCTACCTGCACGAGGTCTGATGGCTGAGTGACCCGGCGGCGATCACTTTTTCGCCGCCTGCATCAAATGAGGTAGCATACTGCCTCTCTAGAACATATCATGAACATATGAGCGCACTCACTGTTCGTGAAAAACTTGCGATCCTGTCCGACGCCGCCAAATATGACGCTTCATGCGCCTCTTCCGGCTCGGCGAAAAAGGATTCGCTGACATCCGGCGGCATCGGCTCCACGGAGGGGATGGGTATCTGCCATTCCTACGCGCCGGACGGGCGCTGCATTTCGCTCTTGAAAATCCTTCTCACCAATTTCTGCATCTACGATTGCAGCTATTGCATCAACCGTTCGTCCTCGAATGTGCGGCGCGCCCGCTTCAGCATCGACGAAGTGGTGAAGCTCACCATGGATTTCTACCGGCGCAACTATATCGAGGGCCTGTTCCTGTCCTCAGGCGTCATCCGCTCGCCCGACGAGACCATGGGCGAGATGGTCGAGGTGGCGCGACGGCTGCGGCTGGAGGAGAAATTTTCCGGCTATATCCATCTCAAAACCATTCCGGAAAGCTCTGCCGAACTGGTCGAGAAGGCCGGCCTCTATGCCGACCGGCTGTCGATCAATGTGGAGCTGCCGACGGACGAAGGCGTGAAGAGGCTGGCACCGGAAAAGAAGCCGGAAACGATCCGCCTTTCCATGGCAAAGTTGCGCCAGAAGATGGAGGAGAAAGCCGAGCCGACACTTCGGACCAAAAAGCGCGAACGCTTTGCTCCCGGTGGCCAGTCGACGCAGATGATCGTCGGCGCCGACAAGACATCCGACGACGGCATATTGCATACCAGCGCCCGGCTCTATGGCAGCTATCATCTGCGGCGCGTCTATTATTCGGCCTTCAGTCCGATCCCGGATTCATCGTCGTCCCTGCCCTTGCAGAAGCCCCCATTGATGCGTGAGCATCGGCTTTACCAGGCCGACTGGCTGATGCGGTTCTACGGCTTCTCACAGCCGGAAATCCTGGCCGGCAGCAGCGACGGCATGCTCGATCTCACCATCGATCCAAAGCTCGCCTGGGCACTGCGCAACCGGGGGCGGTTCCCAGTCGACATCAACCGCGCCGACCGCGAAGCGCTGCTTCGAGTTCCCGGTCTCGGCACCAAGGTGGTGGCGAAAATCCTGGAAACCCGCCGCCACCGGCGCATGCGGCTCGAAGATGTCGGGCGGATTTGCCAGTCGATCGCCAAGCTCAGGCCGTTCATCATCGCCGAGGGTTGGTCACCGGGAGCGCTCACCGACAAGCTGGGCTTGCGCGGCAAGATCGTGCAACCTTGCGAACAACTGGCGCTGTTTTGACCATGCGGCCGGCCGAGTTCAACCTAGCCCGGTATAGTGTGCGGCTCGACAGCGAGACTGATTTTGCCGGCTGGCGCGACGCGGCACGGCGGCTGGCATTGAACGAGGTCAGGCCAGAAGACATCAGCTGGCATGTCGTATCCAACTCGGACCAGGGCCAGACGGGCTTGCCAGCCATTCCTGCCGGTGTGCAGCTGGTCGTATCACGTGACTTCATCGCGCGTGCCGAAACCGCCTTCTGCCATTCCGACCCCGGCCGGTTCGCCTTTCTTTACCGGATGCTTTGGCGGTTGCGCATGGAGCCGAAGCTGCTGGCGATCGCATCGGATCCCGATACCAGGCGGCTTGAATCCATGGAAAAGGCGGTGCGGCGCGACAGCCACAAGATGCATGCCTTCGTTCGCTTCCGGAAGATCGGTGACGGCGACGAGGAGCGCTATGTCGCCTGGTTCGAGCCCGATCATTTCATTGTCGAACGCAACGCGGATTTCTTCGTCAGGCGCTTCACCGGCATGCGCTGGACGATCCTGACGCCGCACGCCTCGGCCGACTGGGACGGCGAAAGGCTGGCGATCGGACCGGGCGCCGCCAAGGCCGATGCCCCATCACAAGACGACACCGAAGCGCTGTGGCGCACCTATTTCGAGAACATCTTCAATCCGGCACGGCTGAAGGTGAAAGCCATGCAGAAGGAGATGCCGAAGAAATATTGGCGGAACCTTCCCGAGGCTTCGCTCATTCCAGACCTGATCGCAGGAGCGGACAAGGCCGCCAAGGAGATGATTGCCAGAATGCCGACGAGGCCAGCGCCGCATCACGCCAAGGTGCAGGCAAAGCATTGGCCGAAGCATGAACCAACGCAGGCGCAGGACGATGACGACGCCAGCAGCATTTCAGAGTTGCGCGAGGCCGCGAAAGGCTGCCGCCGCTGCCCGCTCTGGCGCGACGCGACGCAGGCCGTGTTCGGCGAAGGGCCTGACAACGCCAGCGTCATCTTCGTCGGCGAACAGCCCGGGGACCAGGAGGACCTCGCCGGCAAACCTTTCGTCGGCCCGGCCGGCAAGGTGTTCGATTCGATACTGGACGATGCGGGCGTCGATCGCCAGAAAGTCTACGTCACCAACGCGGTGAAACACTTCAAATTCGAACCGCGCGGCAAGCGGCGCATCCATTCCAAGCCGAATGCAGGTGAGGTGCAGGCTTGCCGCTGGTGGATCGACAGGGAATTCGCGCTGATCAAGCCGGAGCTTGCCGTGGCGCTCGGCGCAACGGCTGCGTTGTCTTTGCTGGGTAAAGCCATTCCGGTGACCAAAATGCGCGGCCAGGTGATCGAGCGTGAGGATGGATTGAGGGTTTTCATCACGATCCATCCGTCCTTCATCCTGCGCATTCAGGAGCCGGCGGAGAAGGAAGCCGAGCGCGAGCGGTTTTTGCAGGATATGAGAGAGGTGAAGCGGCTGATGGCGGCTTGATCTGGCTGTCGGTCGGCGCCGCCCCTCATTGCCCTGCCGGGCATTTCTCCCCGTATAGTGACGGGGAGAAAGACGCGGTCATCGGCGCTTTCGCAAACTATTAACGTGGCAAGAAGGGTGCGCTTAGCTTCCTTCTCCCCGTCACTATACGGGGAGAAGGTGCCGGCAGGCGGATGAGGGGCAGCGCCAACGTTTGTGTGAAGAGCGCTGCATGCCCTCTACCAGATCAGGATTGCCCTGAGATCATTGACATTCGTGCCGGTCGGCCCAGGCACAAACAGATCGCCAACCGCATTGAAGGCCGTCCAGGCATTGTTGCCCGCCAGCATCGCTTTGGCATCCACACCCGCCGCGCGCATGCGCGAAACCGTCGAACCATCGGCGAAGGCGCCGGCATTGTTTTCCGAGCCATCGATGCCGTCCGTATCGGCGGCCAGCGCATGGATATTTTCGGCACCGTTGATGCCGATAGCGAAGGCGAGCAGGAATTCCGAGTTGCGGCCGCCCTTGCCCTTGGCGCGCAGCGTTACCGTGGTTTCGCCGCCGGACAGGATCAGCACCGGCTTTGGAAAAGGCCGGTCGCGCGTCGCGACTTCGCGCGCGATCGCGGCATGAACTCCACCGACCTCACGCGCTTCGCCCTCGATGGCATCGGAGAGGATGACGGCCTCGATACCTTGCCGCCTGGCTTCTGCTGCGGCCGCATCGAGCGACACGCCGGCCGAGGCGATCAGATGCACCTCATTGCGCGAAAAGCGCGGATCGCCGGGATCGGGTGCATCGGCCGCCGGCGAATTGATATGCGCCATCACCGAGGCCGGCAGGTTCATGCCATAGGCCGATATCGACGCCAGCGCGTCTTGACGGCTGCCGGTATCCGGCACGGTCGGGCCGGAGGCGACAAGGGCCGGATTGTCACCGGGAATGTCGGAGACAACCAGCGACACCACCTTGGCCGGCCATGCAGCGGCGGCCAAGCGGCCGCCCTTGATGGTCGAAAGATGCTTGCGGATGGTGTTCATCGCCGCGATCGGCGCTCCGGAGGCGAGCAGGGCCTCGTTGACGGCGATCTCGTCGGCCAGCGTCAGGCCGGCGGCCGGCGACGGCAGCAGCGCCGAGCCGCCACCGGAAATCAGCGCCACGACCAGATCGTCCTCAGTGAGACCCTGGACCTTGGCGAGCAGGCGCCGCGAGGCCTCGAGGCCGGCGGCGTCCGGCACCGGATGCGCCGCCTCGATGATCTCGATGCGCTCGCATTTGGCGCCATAGCCGTAGCGGGTAACGACCAGCCCTTCGATCGGCCCATCCCAGATTTTCTCAAAGGCCGCCGCCATCTGCGCCGAGCCTTTGCCCGCGCCGATGACGATGGTGCGGCCCTTAGGCTTCGCCGGCAGATGGTCCCGGATGGTCCGCTCCGGATCGGCGGCGGCCACCGCGGCTTCGAAGATGGAAGTGAGAAAGGCCTTGGGATCGAGCACAGTCATTCGGATTCCGAAGGTAATGCCAGCCCACGACTGTCGATACCGAGATGGTCGCACAGCGCATCGACCACAACGCCGTGATCCTCACGCTCCGGCAGACCGGACACAGCAATCACGCCAATGACGCCGGCGCCCTTGACGGTGACCGGAAAGCCGCCGCCGGCGAGCACATAGTCCGAGATGTCGAGGCCCTCGCCGACCTTGAAGGTGCGGTCCGGGCGCTGCTGTTCCAGCACGATGCGATAGGTGCTTCTGAGGAAACGCCTGACGACATTGATCTTGCGCCGCGCCCAGTCGGGATTGGAAGCGTTCGACCCCGGCATGGCAGCATAGAACAGCGGCCGGTCCCACAGCCTGATGTCGACGATGATAGGCAGGTTTTCGGCGAGCGCACGCTCGCGGATGGCTGAACCGATCTTGAAGGCGCCGGCCTCGTCGAAGGCGGGAAAGACAAGGGTTTCTTCCTGTCTCCTGATCAGTGCGATGTCGTCAGCAACGGCCATGTCGTTCCCCTGTCAACTTCGCCGCACGCTTTGACCTAAGGCTGCCGCCGGGTCAAGCAAGGAACGCACCTGACATTCTAACTCGCCATGTCGCTCTTGGCAGCCCGCCCCGCGACATAGACCTCGTGCACGGCGCGGTCGTCGCCCAGCGTCTGCAGCAGAAACAGTTCCTGCGCCAGCGTCTGCGCCGTTTCCATCCTGAGCCGCATCGCCGGCGTCGCCCTGGCATCGAGCACGACGATGTCGGCATCGGTGCCTTTGTCCAGCGTGCCGACCCTATCGGCCACCGACAGCGCCTCGGCATTGCCGCGCGTGATCTGCCAGAAGGACTGGAACGGGTTGAGCTTCTCGCCGTTCAGGGCGATCACCTTGTAGCCTTCGTCCATGGTGCGCAGCATGGAATAGTTGGTGCCGCCGCCGACATCGGTCGCGGCGGCGATCCTGAGGGCTTTGTCACGCGTGCGGTAGCGCTGATAATCGAACAGGCCGGAACCGAGGAACAGGTTCGAGGTCGGGCAGAACACCGCCACCGAGCCACTGTCCGAAAGCGCATCCGCCTCACGCTCCGACAGATGGATGCAGTGGCCGAACAGGCTTTTCTTGCCCAGCAGCCCGTAATGCTCGTAGACGTCGGTATAGTCGCGCGACCAGGGGTAGAGTTCCCGGGTGAAGGCGATCTCGGCGTGGTTTTCCGACAGATGCGTCTGCATGTGCAGGTCGGGATGCTCGCGGCAGAGCGCTCCAGCCATCTCCATCTGCTCCGGCGAGGAGGTGATCGCGAAGCGCGGCGTGATGGCATAATGCTGGCGGCCCTTTCCGTGCCATTGCGCGATCAGCGCCTTGGTGTCGTCATAGCCGGATTGCGGTGTGTCGAGCACGCCGTCGGGTGCATTGCGGTCCATCATCACCTTGCCAGCGATGTTGAGCATGTTGCGGTCATGCGACTCGGCGAAGAAGGCTTCCGCCGAGGCCTTGTGCACCGAACAATAGGCGACCACCGTCGTCGTGCCGTGGCGGACCATTTCGTCGAGGAACAGGCGCGCTATGCGGCGGCCGTGCTGCGCGTTGGCGAATTTCGTCTCTTCCGGGAAGGTGTAGGTGTTCAGCCAGTCGAGCAGTTCGGCGCCGTATGACGCTATGATCTGCATCTGCGGGAAATGCACATGCGTGTCGATGAAGCCCGGTAACAAAAGGTGCGGCCGGTGGTCGATCTTTCTCGTACCCTCGCCGGCCTGCTTCTCGACTTGCGCATAGGCGCCTGATGCGACGATCCTGCCGTCACGGATCAAAAGGCCGCCATCTTCCTCGTAGCGCCAGGCCGAATGGTCATCGATGGTCTGCGGCCAGCGCACGAAGGACAGCGTGCGGCCGCGCAGAAGTGTCGAGGTCATGCCTATTTCCCCGCGCCTTCGAACCAGGCCACCAGCAACGCCCGTTCCTTGTCTGATATCTGCGAGACATTGGCGGGCGGCATGGCGTGGCTGCGGCCGGCCTGCAGATAGATCTCGCGGGCGTGGTTGGCTATGTTGGCGTCGGTATCAAGCAGCACGCCCTTGGGCGCGTGATAGATGCCTTCATAGACCGGTTCCTGAGCATGGCACATCGAGCAGCGGCCGAGCACGGTGTCGCGCACGGCCGGGAAATGCGCCGAGGCGATATAGACTTCCGCCGAAGCCGACGCCTTCGGTTCGCCGGTCAACACCTTCGGCACGGTCGACAGCCAGATGATGATGATGAACAGGACGAGGGCACCCAGCCAAGTCCAGTGCGGATTGCCGGCACGCTTGTGCACGGTGTTGAAATAATGCCGGATCAACACACCGATGATGAACACCAGCGAGGCGATGACCCAGTTGAACTGCGTGCCGAACGCCAGCGGGTAGTGGTTCGACAGCATCAGGAACAGGACGGGCAGCGTCAGATAATTGTTGTGAAGCGAACGCTGCTTGGCGATCTTGCCGTATTTCGGATCGGGCTTGCGGCCGGCGATGAGGTCGGCGACGACGATCTTCTGGTTGGGGATGATGACCATGAAGACGTTGGCCGACATGATCGTGGCGGTGATGGCGCCCAGATGCAGGAAGGCGGCGCGCCCGGTGAACAGGTGGGTGAGCCCCCAGGCGATGAACACCAGCACGCAGTAGAGCACCAGCATCAGGCCGGTATCGCTTTTTCCGAGCGGCGAACGGCAGAGCAGATCATAAACCACCCAGCCGACGCCGATCGTGGCCATGGACAAAAGGATACCGACCGGCACCGACATCGGCAGCACATTGGGATCGATCAGGAACAGGTCGGCGCCTGCATAGTAGACCACGCACAGCATGGCGAAACCGGACAGCCAGGTAGCGTAGGACTCCCATTTGAACCAGGTCAGATGTTCGGGCATCTCGGCCGGCGCCACCAGATATTTCTGGATGTGATAGAAGCCGCCGCCATGCACCTGCCATTCCTCGCCGAAGGCGCCGACAGGCATGCCGGGACGCTGGCGCAGGCCGAGATCGAGCGCGACGAAATAGAAAGACGAGCCGATCCAGGCGATGCCGGTGATGACATGCAGCCAACGCACGGCGAAGCTCAGCCAGTCCCAGAAAATCGCGAAATCCATCATTGAAGTCGTCCCTGCCGATTGGGTGACTTTACGGTGTGGCGCGCAAACGGAAAGAGGCGAGGTGTACGATGACTTTCAAAAAAAAATGGAAAATACTAGGGTGGTCACACGCAGCAGGATAGGAGCCGCCCGAAGGCGGCCTCAGGAAAGCCACGAAACCGCATGGCCTATCTCGACAACATCGCCGTCTTCGTCCGCGTCGTCGAACTCGGCAATCTGTCGGCGGCGGGCCGCGACATGCGCATTTCGCCGGCGGTCGCCTCCAACCGCATCAAGGAGTTGGAGAAGCACCTTGGTGTGCGGCTGTTCAACCGCACGACGCGGCAATTGATGCCGACCGAGCATGGCACGGTTTTCTACGCCGGCGCCAAGCAGGTGCTGGAGGCTATCACCGAGGCGGAGGCCGCGGTGTCGGCCCTTTCCGGCCAGCCGCGCGGCACCATCCGCGTGACCGCGCCGCTTGGCCTCGGCCGGCGGCTCGTCGCCTCGGGCATTCCCGATTTCCACGATAAATATCCCGATATCGAAGTGCGGTTGAGGCTCTCCGACCACAATGTCGACATCATGAAGGAAGGCATCGACGTCGCCTTCCGGCTTGGCATCATCGAGGATTCCAGCCTGCGGATGCGCGGCATCATGGAATGCGAGCGCGTGCTGGTGGCGGCACCGAAATATCTGGAAGCGCGCGGCGAGCCCGTGGAGCCGCAGGAACTGATCGGACGAAAGCACGACTGCCTGATGCTGCGCTATTCCGGCGCGCGCGAATATGTCTGGACGCTGCAGACCCCCACCGGGCCCCAGAAATTCGAAGTGCACGGACCTTACGACACGGATGACGGCGACGTGCTGACCGGCTGGGCGCTGTCGGGACGCGGCATCATCAACAAGCCGCGCTTCGAGGTCGAACCGTTCATCCGCGACCGGCGGCTGAAGGTGATCCTGGCCAACACGCCACCAACGCCGGTACAGTTCGCCGCCGTCTATCCGCACAAGAAGCTGCAGGACCCGAAAGTGCGGCTGCTGCTGGATTTCATGGCCGAGCGCTGCCAGCGCCTGATCAACGACATTCTTGCTGGTAAGTGATGGGCTGGTAACCGGTACAGTGAATTGATCTATTGGCAGGCTGGAGGCACCCGCCGGGCCATCACGGCGTTCAAGATTGGCTGAAGCCTCCCAACGTCGTCATCAACTCTGAGGAATGGTGGCGTCTCTGAGCCTGGCGTTTAGGGTGACGACGATCTTTCGCATGACTGCAGCGATGGCCACCATTGGCTTTTTGCCGTTGGCGATGAGGTGTTTGTAGAAGGTTGCGAACTCGCCCCTTCCGGCAGCGGCGTGCAATGCGGGCATGTAGAGCATGCTCCTGATCTCCGGTCGTCCGCCACGGATTTTGCGGTAGCCTTGCTTTTGTCCGCTGTCGTTTGGATGAGGCGCGAGCCCTGCAAGCGCGGCAGCCTTTCGACGTGTCATGGTGCCGAGTTCGGGCAAGATGGCCAGCAGCTTGGCGGCCACGATTGGGCCGAGACTGTCCATGGCCGTGCAGATGGCGGCTCGATGCTTGAGGGCGCTGCTGTTGGCGATCAGCTCGCGCATGGCTGCATCGATCGCCTGGATCTGACGCTCGACGACTTTGATCACGGCCTCGAAGGAGGCGGCGAGGTCTCGAGCACTAGGTGCCTTGGCGCGGTTCTTCTCGGCGATCTTGATGGCGATGAGCTCCTGGCGGCGGCGCACCAAGGCGCGCAAGCGGGTCTCGTCGGGGTCCGGAGCCTGCCAAAGGGTCAGCTTTTCCCAGCGTTCGCGGCCGTAGGCCCTCAACATCGCGGCATCGATGGCATCGCTCTTCCCGTGGGTGCCGTAGGAGCGGATGAAGCTCTTGACCTTGAGCGTGTCGGCGCGATGGCAGGCGATGCCGGCACGCAGGCACTCTTCGAGCAGCAGGCCTTCATGGCCACCGGTCGGTTCACAGACCACAAGGTCTGCCTGCTTGTGGCTCTTGAGGAAGGCGCGGATCGTGCGTCGCTGGTTGTCGATGACATGGGTGGTGGTGCCATCGGCGGCGGTGATGGTGTCCTTGGCGATATCGAGGCCGAGGCACAGTTTCGGTTGTTGATGCAAGAAGGCCATGCTGGTGGTATCCTTGTCAGGCTTCGGATTGTTTGCGGGCGTGGCGCGAGCCAGCGGCCAATCAACTCTCCAAGCGATGGCGGACAAAGACGGCAGGGACCATGATGACGTCGGGTGTTGCCCGATCCCAGGGACGGTCGCCTGCCGCCGGGACTGCCGGTTGTGATGGGCCGCAGTCCCGGCCGCCAGACTACCCGATCCTTCTCAAACAATCCTAGGGCGGAGCAGCCGCGCAGCGGCGTCGCGGAGACCCTGGGATCCATTCCGTGACGTCTATCGAAGTGTGCAGCAGAGCAGAATTCTGCACCGTGGCGGCGCTTCCGAGTCCCGGCATGGATCCTATGGTCTGCGCCGCGTCGCTTCGCTCCTTGCTCCGCCATAGGATGACGAAGACATTGATGTCTCGGCTAATCATCGAAGCATGTGATCCGCCAAAGTAAACCCACACGGCCTGTCCAAACACGGCACCCAGACCTAGCCGGACAGTTAGTTGCTGGCCGGCAAGTGAGGGTCAGTTGGCCCATCACTGGCGGTTGCCATCGCCGGAACTGGCGAACATAGTTCCAAGCATGTCGTCTTGCAGGGACCATCCATGGACAACGGCACCATAATGCATCTTGCCGTCTCACCGGTTCCTGACACCTCACCCAGAGCAGAGCCGGAATTCAATCGCCTGGCCAGCTTCGTGCAAAGAGCCGAAGCGGCCGGACTGGACATGGTGCTCCTTGCCGACTCCGCACCAGCTTCGAGCAGCGACACGGCAAACAATCCCGTACCCTTCGAAGCGACCACCTTGCTGGCCGCGCTGGCAACGGTGACGAGCCGGATCGGACTGGTCGCGGCGGCCTCGATAGTCGCCCACCAGCCCTACAATCTGGCGCGCCGTTTCGCTTCGCTCGACATCATCAGCCATGGCCGCGCCGGCTGGAACGCGACGATGGCGCGGAGCCCTCGCGAGGCCGCCAATTTCAGCCGGCCGGAAGGATTTTCCGACACCGACTTTCGCCGCCGCGGCGAGGAATATATCGGCATCGTTCAGGGCCTGTGGCAGGGCTGGGATGCGGATGCGCTGCTGTTCGACAAGACCGGCGGACGCTTCCATGATCCCGGGAAAATGCATCTGCTCGACCACAGGGGCGAGTTCTTCTCCGTGCGCGGGCCGCTGAACGTCGCGCGTTCGCCGCAGGATACGCCGGTGCTGGTGTTCTCCGGTCTGTCGGAGCCTGACCTGGATATTGCGGCCCGCACCGCCGATGTCATCTTGCTGGAGAGCGGGTCGGTCGAGAGCGCGAAAGTACGCTATGATGATCTGAGGCGTCGCGCCACGGCGGCTGGGCGCGATCCGGATGCTGTGAAGGTGCTGACGAATATCTCGCTAGCGCCCGATGACAGCTCGGCCACCTTGGTCGATAGGCTGGAAACCCAATTTCGCGCAAAAAGCTGCGACGGGTTCAGCATCCAGTTGTCACAGCTTTCGGTATTCGACGATTTCATCAATCGTGTCGCGCCGGAGTTGCGGCGCCGCGGCCTTCTTCGAGAGACCTATCACGGCACGACGTTGCGCTCGCATCTTGGCCTTGCCGGCGGAGGTGAGCAATGACCGCGCAGATGAAGCTCGGTGCCTTCCTGTGGGCAACAGGCCACCACATCGCCGCATGGCGCCATCCGAAGTCCCATGTGACGGCCGGCATCGACGTCGACCACTACATCCAGCTGGCGCGCACGGCGGAAGCGGCCAAGTTCGACATGATCTTCTGCGAGGACGCCGCCGGGCTGCGCGAGGCCAATATCGGCATCGCCAGCCAGACGTCGCGCTCGATCGGCTTCGAGCCGATCAGCCTGCTTTCGGCGCTGGCCGTGCAGACCAGCCGCATCGGCCTCGTTTCCACCGCCTCGACAAGCTACAACGAGCCCTACGGCCTGGCGCGGACGTTTCTGTCGCTCGACCATCTGAGCGGCGGCCGCGCCGGCTGGAACCTCGTCACTTCGGCAAGTCCGATCGAAGCCGCCAATTTCGGTGCGACAGGTCTCAAGCCCCATGCCGACCGCTATGAACGAGCGCGCGAATTCGCCGAGGTCGTCACCGGCCTTTGGCACGGCAAGGCTTCCGGCCACGACGGCCAGAGCTTTTCGGTGCGCGACCCGCTCGACCTGCCGCGCTCGCCGCAGGGCGCGCCGGTCATGGTCCAGGCCGGCGCCTCGGATGTCGGCCGCGACCTTGCCGCCCGCACCGCCGACGTGGTGTTCACGGCGGCGCAGACCTTCGAGGAAGCCAAGGCGTTCTACGACGATCTCAAGGGACGCATGGCCGCCTACGGGCGCGAGCCCGACGATATCAAGATCATGCCCGGCGTCTCGCCCGTGGTGGCGGAAACCGAGACTGAGGCCCGCGAGAAGCATGAGGAATTGCAGGAACTGATCCCCGACGATGTCGGCGTGGCGCTGCTCTCCAGCTATCTCAGCATCTCCGATCTGTGGCGTTACCCGATCGACGGGCCGCTGCCCGAACTGCCGGAGAGCGAGGGCATGAAGAGCCGGCAGGCGCTGGTCGTCGAACAATCGCGCCGCGACGGCCTTTCCATCCGCCAGCTTGCCCGCCATTTCGCCGGCGCGCGCGGCCATTGGCGCATTGTCGGCACAGCGGCGCAGGTCGCCGACGAGTTGCAAGCGCGGTTCGAGGGTGGTGCCGCCGACGGCTTCAACGTGATGCCGTCTTATTTCCCGGGCGAGCTCGATGCCTTCGCCACGCTGGTGGTGCCGGAACTGCAGCGGCGCGGTCTGTTCCGCCGGGACTATGAAGGCCGAACGTTGCGCGACCATCTGGGTTTGAAACAGCCGGTTTAGCTGCTAACCAGCCATCGCCTTGTCCTGCTGGATCTGGTGGGCGGCATCTGAGCCCGCGTTGTGAACCACCAGCGCCGTCATGATCTCGGCGGCGGCAAGTGCGGCGATGACTGGCGGGCGCTTGTCCTTGACGGCGTCGCCGCCGATCGGCGAGACGAGGCGGGAGAATTCGGCTTCGCTGCCTTCAGCCGACTTCAGGAACCAGTTCTTGAACGTCGCTTTCTTGGTCTTCGAGCCGATCATGCCGACATAGGCAGCGTCGTTCCGTTTCAGCGCTTCGGCGACGATCAGGAAATCCAGTGCGTGGTCGTGGGTGAGGATCGCGAAAGCCGTGCCGGCAGGGGCGTTTCGCACCTCGGCCTCGGGCATCGGCGTCAGCCGCGTCTCGACGGTCTCCGGCATGTCCTCCAGCGCCTCGGCCCGTGTCTCGATGACGACGCCGTGCACGGGAAGGAGCGCGATCGTCGACGCCAGCGCCTGGCCGACATGGCCGCCGCCGAAGATGTAGACATGCGGCAGATGGGCTTCCTCGGCTTCAGCGTCGGCAATCAGCTTCTGTTCGATTGCCCTGTCGATCAGGCGGATCAGCACCTCGACGCGGCCCCCGCAGCACTGGCCAATCTCCGGTCCGAGCGGAACGTCGAGGGTAGCGCAGATTTCGTCGACCTCGATGCGGGCTTCCTTACCCTCCCCCTTGTGGGGAGGGTCGGACGACGCAGTCGTCCGGGTCGGGGGGCCTTCGAGCGCCGCACCCCCGCCCCGGCCGGCTTTGCCGGCCGACCCTCCCCACAAGGGGGAGGGTGAAGACGCCAGCATCTGCCGGGCCTTGTCGATCGCCATATATTCGAGCTGGCCGCCGCCGATCGTGCCAAGGATCGCCGTTTGCGAGACGAGCATGAAGGCGCCCTTGTCGCGCGGCGTCGAGCCTTTGGTGCCCGCCACCTTGACCAGCGCGAGCCGGCCGGCGCTGGCGAGGAAGACTTTCAGGCTTTGCACGTTCGAGTTCATCGTCTGCATTCCCACCCGGGAAATATAGCGTTTTTCGGCCCGATTTGCACGTTAAGGCTCGATCAGGCCGGTTTTGCCGCTTTCAACCTCTCTATCGCCATCAGGACGCGTTCTGGCGTCGCGGGCGCATCAAGGCGCGGACAAATTCTATGATCGGCGACACTGGCCACCGCATCCGACAGGGCGTGCAGCACCGACATGCCGTGCGGCAGCGGCGGCTCGCCGACGGCCTTGGAGCGATGGATGGTCGGCTCATAGGCCTGCGACCAGTCGGTCAGCGCCACGTTGAATATCTTCGGGCGGTCCGACGCCAGCGGGATCTTGTAGGTCGACGGCGCATGCGTGCGCAGCCGGCCCTTGTCGTCCCACCACAGTTCCTCCGTCGTCAGCCAGCCCATGCCCTGGATGAAGCCACCTTCGACCTGGCCGATGTCGATCGCCCGGTTCAGCGAGCGGCCGCAGTCATGCAGGATGTCGGCGCGCTCGACGACATATTCGCCGGTCAGGGTATCGACCGACACTTCAGAGCAGGCCGCGCCATAGGCGTAATAATAGAAGGCGTGGCCCTGGCCCTTGCTGCGGTCCCAGTGGATCTTCGGCGTCTTATAGAAGCCGGCGGCCGAAAGCTGGACGCGTGCAATATAGGCCTGCCTGACCAGGTCGTTGAAGGAGACCTCCTGGTTGCCGACGCGCACGCGGTTGGGCAGGAACACCACCTGGTCGACCGGGACCTGATATCTCTCGGCGGCGAAATCGGTCAGCCGCTGGCGAATCTGGCGCGCCGCGTTCTGCGCCGCCATGCCATTGAGATCGGCGCCCGAGGACGCAGCCGTCGGCGCCGTGTTCGGCACCTTGGCGGTGGTGGTGGCGGTGATCTTCACGCGATCGAGGTCGATCTGGAACTCCTCGGCGACAACCTGCGCCACCTTGAGGTGCAGGCCCTGCCCCATTTCGGTGCCGCCATGGTTCATGTGCACGGAACCATCGGCATAGACATGCACCAGCGCGCCGGCCTGGTTGGACTCGGTCTTGGTGAAGGAAATGCCGAACTTGACCGGCGTCAGCGCCAGGCCGCGCTTGATGAAGCGGCTGTTGGCGTTGAAGGCCTGGATCTCACGCCGCCGCCGCGCGTAACCGACACTCTCCTCGAGTTCGGCGACGATGCGCTGGATGATGCAGTCCTCGACCTTCTGGTGATAGGGCGTGACGTTGCGACCGCCGATCGCCTCCATCCGGTCGTAGAAATTCAGCTTGCGGATTTCGAGCGGATCCTTGCCGACGGCGAAGGCGACCTCGTCGATGACGCGCTCGGCGCCGATCATGCCTTGCGGGCCGCCGAAGCCGCGGAAAGCGGTGTTGGAAACGGTGTTGGTGTAGAGCGGCGCCGATTTGGCATGGACACTCGGATAGAAATAGGCGTTGTCGCAATGGAACAACGCGCGGTCGCCGACCGGACCGGTCAGGTCTGCAGAGAAGCCGGCATTGAGCGCGAACATGAAGTCGACGCCGAGGATATTGCCCTCGTCGTCGAAGCCGACTTCATAGTCGATGGCGAAGTCGTGCCGCTTGCCGGTAGCAGTCATATCCTCGTCGCGATCGAGCCGGATCTTGACCGCGCGGTTCAGCTTCTTGGCGGCAATGGCGGCGATCGCCGCGCACTGGTTGGCCTGCGTTTCCTTGCCCCCAAAGCCGCCACCCATGCGCCGAACCTCGACCGTCACCGCATGGCTCGGCACGCCGAGCACATGGGAGACAAGGTGCTGGGTCTCGCTCGGCCCCTGGGTTGAGCAATAGACGGTGACCTCGTCGTCTTCGCCGGGCACCGCCAACGAGACCTGGCCCTCGAGGTAGAAGTGGTCCTGTCCGCCAAGCTTCATGCGCCCTTTCACCCGACGGGGCGCGGCGGCGATGGCGGCGGCCGCGTCGCCGCGCCGCAAGGTGAGCGGCGTGGTGACCTGCCTGTCCTTGGCCGGATCCAGACCCCAGATGCCGAGGATGGCTGGAAGTTCGTCATATTCTATCTTGGCCAGTCGCGCGGCACGGCGCGCCGCTTCCCTTGTTTCGGCGATGACCGCGAAGATCGGCTGACCAAAAAACTGCACCTTGCCTTCGGCCAGGACGGGATCGTCATGCATGCCGCTCGGCGAGACATCGTTCTCGCCGGGCACGTCGGCATAAGTCAGCACGTCGACCACGCCGGGTGCCGTCCGCACCGCCGAAAGGTCGATGCTCTTCAGGGTGCCGTGCGCAACTTTCGACAGGCCCAGCCCAACATGCAGCGTACCCGCCGGTTCCGGCATGTCGTCGATATAGACGGCGGTGCCACTGACATGCTTGTGGGCGGAATCATGCCGCTGATCGGTGGCAACGCCGCCAGTGATCTTCTCGGCCTTGAGATTTGACGTGGCGTGCTTGTTCATCAGGCAGCCTCGTTGCGTGACACCTGGAATGGTGCCCTGGTGCCGGTGGTTTCGACAAAGAAGCGCAGCAACAGATTCCTGGCCGCAAGAGCCCGGTATTCGGCCGACGCCCGCATGTCGGTGAGCGGGGTGAAATCCCTGGCGTATTCGGCCATCGCCGCCTCGACCGTCTCTTCGGTCCAGGGCTTGCCGAGGAGCGCCTGTTCAACGAAAGACGCCCGCTTCGGCGTCGCCGCCATGCCGCCATAGGCGATGCGCACGTCGGCGACCGTGCCGTCCCTGGCCAGCGTCAGGAAAAAGGCGCCGAGGGCAGCCGTGATGTCCTCGTCGCGCCGCTTGGTGATCTTGTGGACCGCGAACTTCGTGTCCTTGGCCGGGACAGGGACATGTACCGCCTCAACGAACTCGCCCCGCTGCCGGTCCTGCTTGCCATAGGCAATGAAGAAGGTCTCCAACGGGATCGTGCGCCGCTTCTTGCCCCTGCGCAGCGTCAGGCGCGCGCCAAGCGCGATCAAGGGCGGCGGCGTATCGCCGATCGGCGAGCCGTTGGCGATGTTGCCGCCGATGGTGCCCATGTTGCGCACCTGTTCGCCACCGATGCGATCGAACAGCGGCCCGAGCGCCGGGATGCGTTTGGCCAGGGTCGAGAAGGCTTCCGTGTAGGTGACGCCGGCGCCGATCGATATGACGCCCTTGTCCTCGGAGAGGGTGCGCAGCCCGTCGAGATTGCCGATGAAGATCACCGGTGAGATGTCGCGCATGTGCTTGGTCACCCACAGGCCGACATCGGTGGAGCCGGCAACGACCGTGGCGCCGGGTTCCTTGTCCAGCGCGGCGGCGAAGTCATCGACATTGGCCGGCACGATGAGCCGCTTCTTGCCCGACCCGATCTCTATACGGGCGCCGTCATGCATGGCTTCCAGCCTCGCCGTGATCGCCTTGCGCTCCACCGCCAGCGGATCTTTTGCCGCCTTGCCGTAGCTGGAAATGGCGTGCGCCGCGCGCATGATCGCCTCATAGCCGGTGCAGCGGCAAAGATTGCCTTGCAAGGCCTTTTCGATGGCTGCGTTCGACGGGTCCGGCGACTTCATCCACAGGCCATAGAGCGACATGACGAAGCCCGGCGTGCAGAAACCGCATTGCGAGCCGTGGAAATCGACCATCGCCTGCTGGACGGGATGCAGCTTACCGGGCTCACCGCGCAGATGCTCGACCGTCACGACATGGGTGCCGTCGAGAGAGCCGAGGAAGCGGATGCAGGCATTGACGCTTTCATAAACCAGCCCGCTGGCGGAGAGCTTGCCGACAAGCACCGTGCAGGCACCGCAATCGCCCTCGGCGCAGCCTTCCTTGGTGCCGCGCAGCGAGCGGTCGAGCCGCAACCAATCGAGCAGGGTCGCGTCGGGCGCAACCGACGACAGCACGACATCCCTGCCATTCAGGATGAAGCGGATCTCGTTTCGGACTGTGACCTTGGCCATGCCTCAGCTCCCCCTGTAGGTCGAATAGCCGTAGGGCGAGATCAGCAAGGGTACATGATAGTGCACCGCCTCCGCCATGCCGAAGCGGATCGGCACGCCGTCGAGGAAAGCGGGCTCGGGCAGCTTTGTGCCCTGGCCACGCAGATAATCACCGGCGGCGAACACCAGTTCGTATTCGCCGGTGCGGAACTCAGCGCCTACCAGCAGCGGCGCGTCGCAACGGCCATCGGCATTGGTAGTGACAGTCTTCAGATGTGTCCTGTCCGGACCGTCGAGACGATAGAGTGCGATCGACAGTCCGGCCGCCGGCTTGCCGGTCGCCGTGTCCAGCACATGGGTCGTCAGGCGCCCGCCATCGGCTTTCGACGTTTCAGCCATTGGCCGCCTCCCATCCAGGTACATCAGAACAACAGTGACGAATTGTGCGCCAATTAAAGGCGATGCATAAGTCCTGGTCGAGCGGAGCGCGACAAAAACACTTTCAAAAATTTTCGGGGGAATGCGAGAAGCACCCTTTCGATATCCTGATCATACTTCGGGCGATGCCCGGCGGGAGGGACGATGCGTTACGAAAGAGACATGCGTGGCTACGGAGCCAATCCGCCGGATCCGAAATGGCCTGGCGGTGCGCATGTCGCCGTACAATTCGTGGTCAATTACGAAGAGGGCGGCGAAAACTGCGTGCTCCACGGCGACAAGGCATCGGAAGCCTTCCTGTCGGAAATCGTCGGCGCCGCACCCTGGGTGGGTCAACGCCACTGGAACATGGAATCGATCTACGAATATGGCGCGCGGGCCGGCTTCTGGCGGCTGCTTCGCCTGTTCAGCGAGGAGCAAGTGCCTGTGACCTGCTACGGCGTCGCCACCGCGCTGGCACGCTCGCCCGACCAGGTCACGGCCATGCAGGACGCCGGCTGGGAGATCGCTTCGCACGGGCTGAGATGGATCGACTACCGCGACCACAGCGCCGCGGACGAGCGCCGCGACCTCGAAGCGGCGATCAAGCTGCATTACGAAGTGACAGGCCAGCGCCCGACCGGTTGGTATACGGGCCGCACCTCGGTCAACACGGTGCGTCTGGTCGCCGAGGAAGGCGGCTTCGACTATGTCTCCGACACCTATGATGACGAACTGCCTTACTGGTTCGAGCATGCAGGCGGCACGCAGCTCATCATCCCCTACACGCTCGATGCCAACGACATGCGCTTCGCCACGCCACAGGGCTTCAATTCGGGCGACCAGTTCTTCGCCTATCTCAAGGACAGTTTCGACACGCTTTATGCCGAAGGCAAGGCAGGACGGCCGCGCATGATGAATATCGGCCTGCATTGCCGGCTCGTCGGGCGTCCGGGCCGGGTCGCGGCGCTGAAGCGCTTCGTCGACTATGTGAAGTCGCACGACAAGGTCTGGCTGGCGCGGCGCATCGACATCGCCCGCCACTGGCAAGAGAACCATCCCTACAGGCCGGCGGCGCTCAGGCCTTCGAAGATGGAATTCGAGACATTCGTCCACACGTTCGGCGGTGTGTTCGAGCATTCGCCGTGGATTGCCGAACGGGCCTACGAACTGGAACTGGGTCCGGCGCACGACACGGCAGGGGGCCTGCACAATGCGCTTTGCCGCGTCTTCCGTGCCGCCAGCGAAACCGAGCGGCTCGGTGTGCTCAACGCCCACCCGGACCTTGCCGGCAAGCTGGCCAAGGCCAAGCGGCTGACGGCGGAATCGACCCGGGAACAGGCCTCGGCCGGCCTCGACGCGCTGACGGACAAGGAACGCGAACTGTTCTCCAAGCTCAATGCCGCCTACGTCACCACCTTCGGTTTCCCCTTCATCATCGCGGTGAAAGGCAAGACCAAGGAGGAAATCCTGGCGGAATTCGAGGCGCGCATCGGCAACAGCCGCGGCGTCGAATTCGAAACCGCCTGCAAACAGGTCGAGCGCATCGCGCTGCTCCGCCTCAGGGACATGCTACCGCAATAGGTTTGAAACCATGGATACGATCAGGATGCCCGACCGAACCTACTACGCGCCGCATGGCGGCCATTCCGGTCAATCCGAACTGCTGACAGGCCGCGCCGTCTTCACAGAGGCCTACGCCGTCATCCCCAAAGGCGTGATGCAGGACATCGTTACCAGCGCCCTGCCGTTCTGGGACAAGACCCGCGTCTGGATCCTGTCACGGCCGCTGTCCGGTTTTGCCGAGACGTTTTCGCAATACATTGTCGAGGTCGCTCCCGGCGGCGGCAGCGACCGGCCGGAACCCGATGCCGGCGCCGAGGGGGCTCTGTTCGTGGTCGAGGGCGAACTGACGGTTTTGCTCGCCGGCAAAAAGCATAACTTAAGACCAGGCGGCTTTGCCTTCCTGCCGCCGTCCAGCGGCTGGACCGTTCGCAACGAAAGCAAGGCCGCAGTCCGCTTCCACTGGATTCGCAAGGCTTACGAGGTCGTCGATGGTCTCGACGTGCCGGAAGCCTTCTTCACCAACGAACAGGATATCGCGCCGACGCCGATGCCCGGCACCGAAGGCCGATGGGCGACGACACGCTTCGTCGATCCGGCCGATCTGCGCCACGACATGCACATGACCATCGTCACGCTCGAGCCGGGCGCCGTCATTCCCTTCGCCGAGACGCATGTCATGGAGCACGGGCTCTATGTGCTGGAAGGCAAGGGGGTCTATCGCCTCAACCAGGACTGGGTCGAGGTCGAGGCCGGCGACTATATGTGGCTGCGCGCCTTCTGCCCGCAGGCCTGTTATGCCGGCGGCCCCGGCAAATTCCGCTATCTGCTCTACAAGGACGTCAACCGGCACGCCAAGCTCGGCGGGGCTGGCATTGGCGGCCGCTCGCGGTGACCCGCCCCATCTTGGCTCATATCGTCGCGCGGCCGCTGACCCGTGAGGCCTTTGCCGAATTCGGTGATGTCATCGACATGGGCGGCGACAACCATTACCCGATCAATGGCGGCAAGGCCGAGCGCTACCATGACCTGGCGACCGCCGAGGCGGCGGGACCGAACGCCCGCGTGCTGATCTCCATGGTGCGCGGCGCGCCTTACGAACTGCCACTGAAGCTGACCATGGTCGAGCGTCACCCCTTCGGCAGCCAGGCTTTCATTCCGCTGTCGCCGCGCCCGTTCCTGGTCGTCGTCTGCCATGACGGCAAGGAGGGGCCGGGCGAACCGCATGCCTTCATCACCGCGCCGGGACAAGGCATCAATTATTCCCGTAACCTCTGGCACGGCGTGCTGACGCCGCTCGGCGAGGCTCAGGATTTCCTGATCGTCGACCGTGGCGGCGACGGCTCCAACCTCGAAGAGTTTCATTTCTCGCACGCCTACGAGATCCATCTCCCTTGATTTTTGTGCATGTCGCCACCCCAAGACCGGGGCACCTTTGGCCGGCATGCAGCAGGAGCCCCCGTCATGACCGACATTTCGCTGATCGACCGCCTGCTCGACGTCATCGAGCATGACATCGTGCCGAAGACGGCGGATGGCGTCGCCCACGGCAACAAGCTGTTCGGCGCGGCGATCCTTCGCAAGGACGATCGCTCCCTTGTGCTGGCCGAAACCAACAACGAGATCGAAAACCCGCTCTGGCATGGCGAGGTGCATTGCCTGAAGCGGTTTTACGAAATGCCCAGGGCTGAGCGTGTCGAGACCAAGGACGCGCTGTTCATCGCCACGCATGAACCCTGCTCGCTCTGCCTGTCGGCGATCACCTGGACCGGCTTCGATAATTTCTACTATCTCTTCAGCCACGAGGATTCGCGCGACAGTTTCGCCATCCCGCACGATCTGAAAATCCTGAAAGAGGTCTTCACCCTCGATCCCGGCGGCTACAATGCCGAGAACGCCTACTGGAAGAGTTTTTCGATCCGCAGGCTGGTGCGGGCGCTGCCTGAGGCCGAACGCCGGCGGCTGGAGACGCGCATCGGCACGATCTCGGCACGCTACGACGAACTGTCCGAAGCGTACCAAGCGAGCAAGGCCGAGAACGATATTCCGCTCAACTGAATGCCATTGAACTCCATAGGACGGAGAAACCTTGAAGTGCCCCCTTTATGGTGGCATATTGTGTCATGGAGAAACGCAGGCCCACCTACGATCTTGATGCGATCAAGACAACGTTGGGGTCTGTGGACACGTTGGCGATTACAACATCCGCGCTGCGCGACGCGCTCGGCCTAGGTTTCGATCGCGCTGGCATCGTCGAAGTGATCGGCGGCATGACGCGCAAGATGTTCGTGAAGTCGATGACGACTTTCGCGGATCACCGGGTCTGGCAGGACGTCTATCACGTGCCGGCGCGCGACGTGCTCCTCTATGTGAAATTCCAAGCGGATGTCGTGACCGATTTCATGGTCATGGCATTCAAGGAGAAGTGACCATGGCGACAAGAGAAGGAAGTGAGACGATGATTTCCCCCGAAACCGGGGAAATCCTGACGCGCCAGATGCGTCCATTCACCGTGACCTATAAGGGCGAGAGTATGATTGTCGACCTTCCGGGCTATTATCCGGCCTCTGGAGACGAGGGAGTGCATGTTGGAGACGACATGATCGCTGTCGACGCGGCTCTTCGCGCCCTCAAGGAAAAGATCGACGGCGTTCCCGCTCCGGCAACCATCCGCCGGATGCGTACAAAGCTCAAACTGTCGCAACGCGAAGCAGGTTCTTTGTTCAAGGTCGGAGAGAATGCCTTCGACAAATATGAAAGAGGCCTGATCGAGCCGAGCGGCCCCACCATCCAACTGATGACATTGCTGGAAAAGCATCCCGAACTGCTGGACGAATTGCGGTAGCAGCACAGGTCGTATATTTCGCTGCTCCAGTCGCGAATGGCAATTGAAAGTTGCCGCGCCGCGGGGCGTTATGCGCACCATGAAAACCATTACCGAATTCCCCCGCAAAGTCGTCGAATTTCCTGACATGGGCATCGTCATGCCGGATGGCTGCCGGCTGTCGGCGCGGGTGTGGATGCCGGAAGATGCCGGCGACGATCCGGTGCCTGTCATCCTCGAGCACCTGCCCTATCGCAAGCGGGACGGCACCATCTTTCGCGACCAGCTGACGCATCCCTATTTTGCCGGCCACGGCTACGCTTCGATCCGCGTCGACATGCGCGGCAATGGCGATTCCGAAGGGCTGATGGACGACGAGTATTCCGACCAGGAATTGCAGGACGCCTGCGACGTCATCGCCTGGGCGGCGGCCCAGCCCTGGTGCAACGGCAATGTCGGCATGATGGGCATCTCCTGGGGCGGCTTCAACTGCCTGCAGGTGGCGGCCAAGCAGCCGCCGGCGCTGAAGGCGGTGATCAGCCTGTGTTCGACCGTCGACCGCTATGCCGACGACATCCACTACAAGGGCGGTTGCCTGCTGATCGAGAATTTCGGCTGGGCCTCGACGATGTTGTCCTATTCGTCGCGGCCGCCGGATCCGCTGATCGCCGGCGACAACAGATGGCGGGACCTGTGGCTGACCCGGCTGGAGAACCAGTCGTTCCTTGCACCGCTGTGGCTGAAGCACCAGCACCGCGACGCCTACTGGAAACGCGGTTCGATCTGCGAGGATTTTTCCGCCATTCATGCCGCCGTGCTGTCGATCGGCGGCTGGCATGACGGCTACCGCAACACGATCTCGCACCTCGTGACCAACATCGAGGCGCCGGTAAAGGGCATCGTCGGCCCGTGGATCCACAAATATCCGCACTATGCCGGCCCCCAGCCGGCCATCGGCTTTCTGCAGGAGGCCCTGCGCTGGTGGGACCATTGGCTGAAGGGCGCCGAGACCGGCGTCGAGGACGATCCCGCCTACCGCGCCTATGTGATGGACAGCGTGCGCCCGGCACGTTGGCACCCGGAGCGGCCAGGCCGCTGGGTGGCCGAGACACAATGGCCCTCGCCCACCATCAAGATCCAGACGATCGATCTGCTCCCCAAAGGGAGCCAACCTGCCATCGTCGCCTCGCCGCAGAATTGCGGCCTCGCCGGCGGCGAATATTTTCCGTTCACCTTCGGACCGGAATTGCCGGGCGACCAGCGCCCCGACGATGCGCTGTCGGTGTTTTTTGATCAGCCGCTGCTCACGGAGGCGATCGACATCGTCGGCGCGCCGGAGGTCGAGGTCACGTTCTCTTGCGACCGCCCACAGGCCAACATGGCGATCCGGCTGTGCGACGTGCATCCCGACGGCGCTTCGGAACTGATCTCCTACGGCGTGCTCAACCTGACGCACCGGGTGTCGCACGAATTTCCGCAGGCGCTGGTGCCGGGCGAAACCGTGTCGGCGCGCGTCGTGCTCGATCAATGCGCCTATCGCGTGCCGGCAGGCCACCGGCTGCGCATCGCGGTGTCGAACGCCTACTGGCCTGTCATCTGGCCCTCGCCGCAGCCGGTGCAACTCGCCTTGTCGGCCGCGACGCTGGCCCTGCCGCTGCGCCCGCTGGCGACCGGCGACGAAACGACGTTCGCCGAGCCGGAAGGCGCTGCGCCCTGGGCCACGGAAACAGTCCGGCCAGCCAATTCCGAGCGCCATGTCGATCGCGACGAAAAGACGGGGATCGTCACGCTTTCCATATCTGATGATTTTGGCGAGGTGCGCGATCTCGACCATGGCCTGGTCAACGGCAGCATCGTCCGCGAGACCTGGGCGATCCATCCCGACGATCCGCTGTCCGCCTCGGGAAAAACCCATTGGACCCAGACCCTGTCGCGGAATGAATGGTCGGTCCGTACCGAGACATGGGCAGAGATGCGGTCGGACGCGGAAAACTTCATCGTAAGCGCGAGAATCGAAGCCTATGAGGGTGAAAAAATCGTCTTCGAGCGCAATTTCGAGGAAAAGATTCCACGCGCGCTCGTTTGAGATCCCAAGGCGTTGGTCCAAATGCGACGTACGATTTACGCCACGGCATGTCGCATTCGGTCTTGCTTACGGCATTGGCTTACCCTCATTATTCAGGGAGAATTAAAAACAAAAATCGACCGTAGAGTCGAACCAACAGAGTGAGGAACTCAATATGTCAAACGAACTGGAATTCCTTAGCCGGCGTGTCGCAGCGGGCAAGCTGAGCCGTCGTGACTTTCTCGGCAGGGCGGCGGCACTCGGCATCGCCGCACCTTTCGCCAACTCGCTTCTTTCAAGTGCGGCGCGCGCGGCAGGCCCGGTCAAGGGCGGCACGCTGAAGGCCGGCCTGGTCGGCGGTGAATCCACCAACAGCCTCGATCCGGCACTGATGATGACGCAGGTGCCGTTCGCCTTCGGCAAGTGCTGGGGTGAAATGATCGTCGAGCTGTCCCCCGACGGCAAGCTCGAGAACCGCATCGCCGAAGACATCGGCTCTTCCAAGGACGCCAAGGTCTGGACGCTGAAGATCCGCGACGGCGTCGAGTTCCACAACGGCAAGACCGTGACCGCCGAGGACGTGGCCGCCACGCTCGAGCGCCATTCGGACGAGAAGTCGAAATCCGGCGCGCTCGGCTACATGAAGGGCATCGAGACCATCAAGGCCAGCGGCAAGGAAGTGGTGCTGACCCTGAAAGAGGCCAATGCCGACCTGCCCTACCTGCTCAGCGACTATCACCTGATCGTCCAGCCTAATGGCGGCAAGGACAAGCCCGATGCCGGCATCTCGGCCGGCCCGTACGTGGTCAAGACCAACGAGCCCGGCGTGCGCCATGGCGGCGAGCGTTTCGCCAACTACTGGCAGGGCGACAAGATGGGCCATGCCGACCAGATCGAAGTCATCGTCATCAATGACGCGACGGCGCGCACGGCGGCCCTGCAGGGCGGCCAGGTCAACATGATCAACCGCGTCGAGCCGAAGATTGTCGACCTGATCAAGCGCGTGCCGGGCGTGACCATCCGCAACCATGCGGGTCCGGGCCACTATGTCTTCATCATGCATTGCAACACGGCGCCGTTCGACAACAACGACCTCAGAATGGCGCTGAAGCTCGCTATCGATCGCGAGGAGATGCTGACCAAGGTGCTGCGCGGCTATGGCTCGCTCGGCAACGACTTCCCGATCAACGCCGCCTACCCGCTGTTCACCGAGATCGAGCAGCGCAAGTACGATCCGGACAAGGCCAAGTTCCACTACAAGAAGTCGGGTCATGACGGCACCGTGCTGCTGCGGACCTCGGACGTTGCCTTCCCCGGCGCGGTCGATGCCTCCCAGCTCTTCCAGCAGAGCGCGGCCAAGGCCGGCATCAAGATCGAGCTCAAGCGCGAACCCGGCGATGGCTACTGGAACGAGGTCTGGAACAAGCAGCCCTTCTGCGCTTCCTACTGGGGCGGGCGTTCGACGCAGGACCAGATGTACTCGACCGCCTATCTGTCGACTGCCGACTGGAACGACACGCGCTTCATGCGTCCGGACTTCGACAAGATGGTGCTGGCGGCGCGCGCCGAACTCGACGAGGCCAAGCGCAAGCAGATGTACCACGACATGGCTGTGCTGGTGCGCGACGAAGGCGGTCTGATCCTGCCGATGTTCAACCAGTTCATCGACGCCACCGGCGCCAAGGTCGATGGCTGGGTGGACGATCCGCACCAGGAACTGATGAACGGCTACGCCCTGGCGAAGTGCTGGCTGCAGGCCTGAGTCCGGCTTTGCAGAGATGTCTTCACCCATCCTGAAACTAATCGCCCAGCGCATTGCGCTGGGCATCCTCCTTCTGTTGGCCATATCGGTCCTGATCTTCGCCGGCACCCAGATCCTGCCCGGCGACGTCGCGCAAGCCATTCTGGGACAATCGGCGACACCGGAGTCGCTCGCCAATCTACGCGAGCAGCTCGGGCTGAACGATCCGGCCTATGTCAGGTATTTCCATTGGCTCGGCGGTGTGCTGACCGGTGACCTCGGCACGGCAATGTCGAGCGGCCAGGATATCGCCACCTCGATCAAGGGCCGGCTGTGGAACACGCTGTTCCTCGCCTTCTGGGCGGCGATCGTGGCGGTGCCGCTGGCGATCATCCTCGGCCTGATCGCCGTGCGCTTCCGCAATGGCTGGGTCGACAAGCTGATCTCCGGGCTGGCGCTCGCCTCCACCTCCTTCCCCGAATTCTTCATCGGCTATCTCCTGGTCTATTTCTTCGCCGTGAAATGGCAGATCTTCCCCGCCATCTCGACCGTCTATGACGGCATGCCGTTCGGCGAGCGGATGCAGGCCATCGCGCTTCCGGCGACGGCGCTCACCCTTGTGGTGCTCGCCCACATGATGCGCATGACCCGCGCGGCGATCCTCAACGTCATGCAGTCGGCCTATGTCGAGACGGCGGAGCTCAAGGGGCTTTCGGCCTTCGCGGTCATCCGCAAGCACGCCTTCCCGAACGCGATCGCGCCGATCATCAACGTCGTCATGCTCAATCTCGCCTATCTCATCGTCGGCGTGGTCGTGGTCGAGGTGATCTTCGTCTATCCCGGCATGGGGCAGTATCTGGTCGACCACGTCACCAAGCGCGACGTGCCGGTGGTGCAGGCGGTCGGCCTGATCTTCGCCGCCGTCTATATCAGCCTCAACATCATCGCGGACATAGCGGCGATCGTCGCCAATCCGCGTCTCAGACATCCAAAGTGAGGGGGCGGGCATGCTCGATATAAAACGCATCCCCATCCCCGCCCTGATCGGCCTGGTGCTGACCGCCCTGTTCGTGCTGGCGGCGGTCTTCGCACCGTTGATCGCCCCGCACGCCAATGCCGAGATCGTCGGCGACGTCTGGGAGCCGATGTCGGCAACGCATTGGCTGGGCACCGACAATCTCGGCCGCGATCTCTTGTCGCGCATGATCTACGGCGCGCGCATCACCCTGTTCATCGCCGTGCTGGCCACCGCGCTGTCCTTCTCGCTCGGCGCCATACTCGGTTTCTCGGCGGCGGTGTTCGGCGGCTGGTTCGACACGATCCTGTCGCGTCTGGTCGACCTTTTGATGTCGATCCCGACGCTGATCATGGGCCTGGTCGTGCTCTCCGTGCTGCCGACGAACCTGGTGACGCTGATCCTGGTCATGGGCATCCTCGACTCGACACGCGTCTACCGCCTGTCGCGCGCTGTCGCCGTCGACATCAACGTCATGGACTATGTCGAGGCGGCAAAACTGCGCGGCGAAGGCAGTGCCTGGATCATCTTCCGCGAAATCCTGCCCAATGCGCTGTCGCCGCTGGTTTCGGAACTCGGGCTGCGCTTCATCTACGCGGTGCTGTTCCTGTCGACGCTGTCCTTCCTCGGCCTTGGCGTGCAGCCGCCGGACGCCGACTGGGGCGGCATGGTCAAGGAGAACAAGGACGGCATCGTCTTCGGCATTGCCGCCGCGCTCATCCCGGCGGGAGCGATCGCGGCGCTAGCCATCTCGGTCAACCTTGTTGCCGACTGGATCCTCAACCGCACGACAAGCCTGAAGGGAGGACGCGGGTGATGGCCGACAGCAAAGCGAAACCCGGACAACCCAAGCCAGGCGTGCTGCTCGATATCAGGAACCTGCGCATCGAGGCCACGGTGTACCCGCCCGGCGAGGCGCCAAAGAACATCGTGCTGGTGCACGATGTCTCGCTGACGCTGGAAAAGGGCAAGGTGCTGGGCCTGATCGGCGAATCCGGCGCCGGCAAGTCGACCATCGGCCTGTCTTCCATGGGCTATGGCCGCGGTGGCGTGCGCATCACCGGCGGCGAGGTGATCCTCAACGGCCGCGACATCCTGAAGGGCGGCAAGGAAGGTTTCCGCAAGCTGCGCGGCCGCGAGGTCTGCTATGTCGCGCAATCAGCGGCGGCCGCCTTCAATCCGGCGCACCGGCTGATGGACCAGGTGGTGGAAGCCACGCTGCTGCACGGCACGGCGACACGCGCCGAGGCGGAAAAGCGAGCCGTCGCGCTGTTCAAGAAGCTCAGCCTGCCAAACCCCGAGACCATCGGCGAACGCTTTCCGCACCAGGTATCGGGCGGCCAGCTGCAGCGTGTGATGACGGCAATGGCGCTGTGCTCGGAACCAGACCTGATCGTCTTCGACGAGCCGACGACGGCGCTCGACGTGACGACGCAGATCGACGTTCTGGCGGCGATCAAGGACGCCATCCGCGACACCCATGTGGCGGCGCTCTACATCACCCACGACCTGGCGGTGGTCGCCCAGGTCTCCGACGAGATCATGGTGCTGCGCCACGGCCGGCTGGTCGAATGGGGCGGCACAAGGCAGATCATCAAGGAGCCGCGCCAGGAATACACCAACGCGCTGGTCTCGGTGCATGAGATAGAACATTCCGAACAGAAGCCCGGCGCGACACCGTTCCTCTCGGTGAAGAACGTCACCGCGGCCTATGGCGGCGGCCAGGTCAAGGTGCTGAAGAACGTCTCGGTCGATATCTACCCCGGCCAGACACTGGCCGTGGTCGGCGAATCCGGCTCCGGCAAGTCGACGCTGGCGCGCGCCATCACCGGACTTCTGCCGCCCGAGCAGGGCAACGTCACCTTCGACGGACGGCCCCTGGCCAACCGGCTTGCCGACCGGCCGAAGGAGGATCTGCGCCAGTTGCAGATGATCTACCAGATGGCCGACGTGGCGATGAACCCGCGCCAGACCGTCGGCACCATCATCGGCCGCCCGCTCGAATTCTATTTCGGCATGCGCGGCCGCGAACGCGACAAGCGCGTTGCCGAACTGCTCGACGAGATCGAGATGGGCAAGGGTTTCCTCGACCGCTATCCGGCCGAGCTTTCGGGCGGCCAGAAGCAGCGCGTCTGCATCGCGCGCTCGCTTGCCGCCAAGCCGAAGCTGATCATCTGCGACGAGGTCACTTCGGCGCTCGACCCGCTGGTGGCCAACGGCATCCTCAAGCTGCTGCTGAACCTGCAGGAGCACGAAAAGGTCGCCTATCTCTTCATCACCCACGACCTGGCGACGGTGAAGTCGATCGCCGATTCGATCGCGGTGATGTATCGCGGCGAAGTGGTGCGCTACGGCTCGAAGAGCAAGGTTCTCACGCCGCCCTTCGATGCCTATACGGACCTTCTCTTGTCGTCGGTTCCGGAAATGGAGATCGGCTGGCTGGAAAAGGCCATCAAGGGGCGGCGCATGGCCAGCGCGGGGAACTGAGCAATTCGGGAAGGCGAGCGGGTTTTCCGCTCGGAATTGCGCTGAAGCAAAGGGATGGACTGAAGCGGCTGGCCGGGGAGCGACCATCGTCATCAGCATGCAACACAAGGGCGCCACAGGTCCTTCCGGACGGGCGCCGCTGGTGTGACGTTATTTTCAACAAGGGGTAGGACATGAAGACTGAACTCGACCATCTCGCTGAGCTCGCCGGCCAGGGCCGGATATCACGTCGCGACTTCCTTGGCCGCACCGCGGCGCTGGGTGTGTCGGCGGCGCTGGCAACGACGCTGGCCGGGAAAGCCTTCGCACAGACGCCGGTCAAGGGCGGCATCCTCAAGGCCGGCCTGCAGGGCGGCGAATCGACCAACAGCCTCGATCCGGCGCTGAACCTCAGCCAGGTCACCTACAGCTTCGGCAAGCAGTGGGGCGAATATCTGGTCCGATTGATGCCGGACAACAGCCTGACCAACATGATCGCCCAGGAGATCGGCGCTTCCAAGGACGCCAAGACTTGGACGATCAAGGTGCGTGACGGCATCGAGTTCCACAATGGCAAGACGGTGGCAGCGGAAGACATCGCCGCCACGATCGAGCGCCATGCCGACGAGAAGTCCAAATCCGGCGCGCTCGGCATCCTCAAGAACATCAAGGGCGTCAAGGCAAGCGGCAAGGAAGTCATCGTCACGCTCGGCGATGCGGACGCCGACTTCCCCTACCTCATGGCCGACTACCATCTCGTCATCCAGCCGAATGGCGGCAAGGACAATCCGAATGCCGGCATCAGCGCCGGCCCCTACAAGGTCACCGTCAACCAGCCCGGCGTGCGCCATGGCGGCGAGCGCTTCGCCAACTACTGGCAAGGCGACAAGCTGGGCCATGCCGACCAGATCGAGATCGTCGTCATCAATGACGCCACGGCGCGGCTGGCCGCGCTGCAGGGCGGCCAGGTGCACATGATCAACCGCGTCGAGCCAAAGGTCGTCGACCTGGTCAAGCGCATCCCGGGCGTCACCATCGAGAACGTGTCGGGCAAGGGCTACTATCCGTTCAACATGTTCTGCGACACGGCGCCGTTCGACAACAATGACCTTCGCATGGCGCTCAAGCTCGCCATGGACCGCGACGAATTGCTGGAAAAGATCCTGCGCGGCTACGGCTCGGTCGGCAATGACTTCCCGATCAACGAAGCCTACCCGCTGTTTTCCACTGACATCGAGCAGCGCAAGTTCGATCCGGAAAAGGCGGCGGCGCTCTATAAGAAGTCGGGCCACAGCGGCTCCATCCTGCTGCGCACCTCCGACGTCGCCTTCCCCGGCGCCGTTGACGCGGCCCAGCTTTACCAGCAGAGCGCCGCCAAGGCCGGCATCAAGATCGAGATCAAGCGCGAGCCGGGCGACGGCTACTGGTCGGAGGTCTGGAACAAGCAGCCCTTCTCGCTCTCCTACTGGGGTGGGCGCGCCACGCAGGACCAGATGTATTCCACCGGCTACGTTTCGACCGCCGACTGGAACGACACGCGCTTCAAGCGGCCGGAATTCGACAAGATGCTGTTTGCAGCGCGCGGCGAACTCGACCAGGCCAAGCGCAAGGCGATCTACCACGACATGGCGGTGCTGATGCGCGACGAGGGTGGCCTGATCGTGCCGTTCTTCAACCAATTCATCGATGCCGCCGCCACCAACAAGATCAGCGGCTTTGCCAAGAGCCCTATCGGCGAAATGATGGACGGCTACGCACTCGGCGAGTGCTGGCTCAACGCTTAGTCGAACCCTGCCTGTCTGATTCACGTGTAAGAACGCCGTGTGCCCGAAACGGCACACGGCGTTCCCGTTTCAACTGCTAGACATCATGGAGCTGCCCATGGCGCTCAAATCCAAGCTTCTGCTGATCATCCTCGATGGTGTTCCCTACAGGAACTGGCGCCGGCTGATGGGCAATCTCGAGGGCTGGGTGCAATCGGGCGACGCGCGGGTCTGGAAGATGCGCTCGGTGCTGCCGTCGACCTCGGCCTGCTGCTATGCCTCCATCCACACCGGCGTGTCACCGCAGGTGCATGGCATTCTTTCCAACGAGAACCGCTTCCGAGTCGCGCAGCCCGACATCTTCTCGGAAGTCAGCAAGGCCGGAGGCAAGACAGGCGCGGTGACGCATTCCTACTGGTCCGAATTCTTCCGGTCCTATCCGTTCGACCTGGTCGAGGACATGGAATATGACGAGCCTGGTGGTCCGATCACGCATGGCCGGTTCCACACCATGACCGGCTACAATGCCCGTAACCAGATGACACCGAGCGACGTCGACCTGTTCGCGACGCTGACCATGCTGACGAAACGCCACGGCATCGACTACGGCATCCTGCACACATGCACGCTGGACTCGATGGGCCATCGCTTCGGCCACGACTGCCACGAGATGGACCATGCCGTCTATGCGATGGACGGCATGCTGGCAGCCTTCCTGCCGGGCTGGATCGAAGCAGGTTACGAGGTCATGGTCACCGCCGACCACGGCCAGACCGACCGTGGCCACCATGGCGGCCATGACGACGAAATGCAGGATTTCGCGCTGTACTATTTCGGTCCGGCGAAAGGCCCCGAGGGCGACACGCTGCTCGACCAGTTGCAGCTGGCGCCGACCGTGTTGAGCCGGCTCGGCGTGCCGGTGCCGGCGACGATGAAGGCGAAGACGTTTCTGGGGTGAGCGCAACTTTCCCTTCTCCCCTTGTGGGAGAAGGTGGCCTCGCGAAGCGATGTCGGATGAGGCTGCTCCAGCCTGGCGACGACGGCACTCCGTCACCCACCCCTCATCCGTCTCGGCGCTGCGCGCCGATCCACCTTCCCCCACAAGGGGGGAAGGAAGAGGCGCCCCTACTGGCAACCTCCCCTTTCTTCGGTTAGCCTCCGCGAATTCCTTGGCGGAGGATGAACCTTTTTGGACCGATCAGCGACAGAGCAGGCAGGAGCCAGGCGGCTCGACCGGCCATGACGGCAGCGACGGATACCGATCGCGCGCTTGTCGACCGTGTCGCGAAGGGTGATCGTGCCGCCGTGCGGCTCCTGTTCATGCGTCACCACGCGCGGGTCTACCGCTTCGTGGCGCGCCAGACGGGATCGGAAATGATGGCTGACGATATCGCGAACGAAGTCTTCCTCGAATTGTGGCGCCAGGCGCCAGGTTTCGAGGGACGCTCCGAAGTCTCGACATGGCTGCTCGGCATCGCCCGGTTCAAGGCGCTGTCCCTGCTGCGCAAGAGGAAGGAAGACTGGATCGACGACGAGGCCGCCGCCGCGGTGCCCGACGGCGCCGACACGCCGGAGGTCGTCACGATGAAAGAGGACAAGGCCGCCGCCTTGCGCCGCTTTGTCGATGCCTTGCCCGAAGAGCACCGCACGGTGATCGACCTTGCCTATTATCACGGACAGTCGGTGACCGAGATCGGTGAGGTGCTCGGCATCCCGGTCGCGACCGTCAAGACCCGGATGTTCTACGCCCGCAAGAAACTCGGAGAGGCCCTCAAGGCCGCCGGTTACGACAGGGGGTGGCCATGAGCGCCGCTGAAAAAATGTCGCGCCGCGACGAAATGGAAACGCTGCTGCCGTTCTACCTGAACGGCTCGCTGGAAGGCTCGGAGCTGGAAGCCGTCGAAGAATGGCTGGCGACGGATCCGGCCGCAATGGCAGCCCTTGGCGAGGCCGAGGCCGAATTCTCCGGCATATCGGCCGCCAATGAGGCGATCCGTCCGCCGGCCGATGCGCTCAGCCGCTTCGCCAGGGCACTCGATGCCGAAGCGGGGCCGGCACGGGCACCGGCGGGCTCCTCCTGGCTGGCGCAGGCCTGGGGGCGTTTCATGGCGGTGCCGGCCGGTGTCGCCTGGGCCACGGCCGCGGTGTTGCTGGCACTGATCGCTGTGCAGTCCCTGGTGCAGCCCGGCGGCAAGGGCAAGGACTTCGAGATCGCCGGCGCCGAAGACGACCTGGCGAAAATGCCGTTCGCGCTGGTCAAGTTCAAGCCTGATGCGAAGATGTCCGATATTTCGGGCTTCCTCGGCAGCGGCGGGTTGAAGGTCATTGGCGGACCGACCGCCGATGGCGTGTTCCGGCTCGGCATTCCCGCGGCCAACGCAGCCGAATACACCAAGCAGCTCGGCCTTATTGCTGCCCAGCCGTTCACCGAGACTGTGATAGAGGGAAGGAAACCGGCTGATGGCGGCTGAGGCGGTCGTTCGATTTGCGGTGGTCCTTGCGGCGGCGATGACAATCGCCGCCGTGCCTGCATCGGCACAGACCAACGACACTACTGGCGACCAGACGAAGATCGACTGCCGCAACGGCACCAATGCGGCAGGAGCCGACTGCGCCAAGGACAACGAAAAGGACGGTTCGGGGGCATCGCGGCCCGGCGCCGTCTTTCTTCCGGCCCTGATCGTCGACCTCTTTCCCAATCCCGCCGAAACTCCGGTGCCCGTGCCGACACCCGCACCGCGCCAGGATCCGGCTACGCCGCCGGCCGCCCCCGCCGATACGCAACCGGGAACCTCGGCCGGGGGGGCGATCGTCTCGCCCACCGATCTCATCGCCGTTCAGCCGCCGCGCGCGGTGGTGGGCGATTTCGTGCCCGACGAGGTGCTGGTGACCGTCGACGGCGATGCCGGCGCCGTGCAGCAGATCGCCGCCTCTTTCGGCCTTCAGGTTCGTTCGCAGCGCCAGTCGCGGCTGCTCGGCACCACGCTGGTGCGTTTCGGCATTCCCGACGGCCGCCCTGTCGGTGTCGTACTGGCGCAGCTTGCCGCCGACGGCCGCACGCAGCGCCGCGAGCCCAACCACATCTACTCGCTGCAGCAGGCGGCCGGCATCGTCAACTATGCCTTCGACCGCATCGCGCTCGATGCCAAACAGGCCAGCGGCGAAAACGTTCGTGTTGCCGTCATCGACACCGGCATCGACGACACCAACCCGGCGCTGGCCGGCGTCATCGCCGCGCAGTTCGACGCCATGCCCGACGTGCCGATCGAGAAGCGCGATCATGGCACTTCGATCGACGGCCTGATCGCCGGCGTCGGCGCGCTGGAAGGCATGGCGCCGGGCGCCAGGATCTACCATGCCCGCGCCTTCGAAGGCGGCAAGTCGACCATGGACGTCATCCTGTCGGCACTCGACTGGGCGGCCGAGCAGAATGTCAGCATCATCAATATGAGCTTCGTCGGGCCGAAGAACGACCTGCTCGGCGCCGCCTGCCGCAATGCACGGGCGCTCGGCATGGTGCTGGTCGCCGCTGCCGGCAATAACGGGCCGAAGGCGCCCTATGGCTATCCGGCCGCCTTCGACGGCGTCATCGCGGTGACCGCGACCGACGCCAAGGACGCTCTGATGCCGCAGGCCAATCGCGGCGCCTACGTCTTCATTTCGGCGCCCGGCGTCGAGATGGTGGCGCCAAGCGGCGCCGGCTCGGACGTGGTCACCGGCACCTCGTTCGCCGCGGCGATCGTGAGCGGCGCCATCGCCAATCTCCTCCATGCCGCGCCGGGCCGCTCGGCCGACGACATCGAGAAGGCACTGGCGGCGACAGCGAAGGATCTCGGCCCCAAGGGGCGCGACAACGACTTCGGCTACGGACTGCTGGACATCAAGGCGGCCGAAGCGGCGAAGCAATGAGCCTGGGCACCGACACTATAGAGATGGGCCCAATCGAACGGCGCTTCCATCATAGAAACGCGACAGCCGGAAGCGGCTGAGATCATGCCCAGTCTCGTTTCCCTGTATCATGTCGGAAACGACGCGACCGATTCCTGGCCCGATACCAAACCCGTGACCACTCATGCCGGTCGCGACGAAAAGACCACCGACCGCCTCCACGCGATCCACGACAGGGACGACATCGGGCATGGCGTCGATCATGCCTGCCCAGCCCGCCTTTAGGCGAAGCGTTTCGAACTGTGGAAAAAGGTGTTTGAAATTGCGTTCTATCGAACGGAGGCCGGAGCGTTCGGCGGCTGGGTTGAGCACCCGCATCCTTTCGAAGGGGCTGCGGGAATCCGGTGCCCAGTCGCGCGGCGTAGACCAGCTGTCGGGGTAGCCTGACGGAGCGAACGGAGAGTAACGCGTTCCGAACGGATTGGCCATGAGGGCTGGAAGATACTTGGTGGCGTGCCGGAACGCGTCGGGCCCGACGTAAAGCAAATTGCTGCCTCCCGGGGCGAGCGTGTATCCGCCATCCTGTCTGCGCCTGAACGCGATGTTGTCGTCGGCCGCCGCACCGGAATAGATTTCGGGCAGGGGTTCCGTGGCGGCCACGGTTACCCTGACGCTGAGCTGAGGGACGGACACGCCGTGTCTTGCCAGGAGCAGGGATGACCAGGCGCCGCCCGCGACCAGGACGCTGGAGGTCTCTATGTACCCCGCCTCGGTCCACACGCCCTTGATCCTGCCCGCCGAGATTTCGAGGGTCCGCACGGCGCAATTCTCTACGATCCTGGCACCTTTTCGGGCGGCAAGCCGCGCAAGCGCGGGCACCGCCAACCAAGGCTCCGCACGCATGTCGGAGGGCGTCGTCATCGCACCCTTGAACCTGCGCGACATGCCCTTGATGAGTTTTGCGGTTTCGTCCGCGTCCAGGAGGCGAGTGTCGAGTTCATGGATCGCGGCGATCTTCATGAATTTTTCGAAGCCGGCCATTTTCTTGTCCGAGCTTGCCAGGTAGGTCACACCTGTCTGGTTCAGACCGATGTCTTCGCCGCATTCCTCAGCCAGCTGCCGCCATAGGCGAGACGCCTCGATAACAATCGGCAGTTCATCCGCGTCTCGCCCCTGCTTTCGAATCCAGCCCCAATTTCGGGAGGACTGCTCGGCCGCAACGCGTCCTTTTTCCAGCAGCGTCACCGGAATGTTGCGCTGCGCAAGGAAAAGAGCGGTCGTCACGCCAATGATACCGCCGCCCACAATGACCACCTCCGAAGTCTTCGGCGGCGGACCGGCATGTCGGATTGGATCCGCTTCGGAGAAGGGGAATATGGGCAAGTGGCGCATCCTGGGAGGAATGATCGATGGCTCCGGCCTACTGGTTGCCACCCTCCAAAAGCCAAATCAAGAGCAGACGCAGGCGGACCGTTATCCCACGACACGGCAATCGATCGTCCGGCAAGGTCCACAAGGGGCCGGCTCCGCAGGGTGATTGGGTCTGTCTCCTATGCCGGCGCACCGGCGACCGAGCCCCGCACCACCAGATCGACCGGCCAGACCTCGCCGCGGGCGCCTTCTTCCAGGCCCGATATCCGTGCCGCCAGCCGCTCGGCGACGCGCTCGCCGGCGAGACGGATGGATGAGCGCGTCGTCGATAACGGTACGGAAAAGTTTTCCGGCTTCAGCCAGGGGAAGACATCGTCATGGGCGATCAGCGAGACATCGCCGGGAATGGTGAGGCCGAGGTCGCGCACCGCGCGCACGACGCCAAGCGCCATGATCAGGCTTGAGCAAGCGATCGCCGTCGGCGCGTCGCTCGCCTCAAGCAATCGCCTGGTGGCGCGATAGCCGTTTTCTTCGGTCATGGCCACCGAGCAGACGTGGCGCTCGCCGAGGGTCAGTCCGCTCGCGGCGAGCGCCCGGCGCACGCCGCGTTCGCGATGGATGGCAAAGGTTTCGCGGTCGTCGCCATTGATCAGCGCCAGCCGCCGGTGGCCAAGCTGGACCAGCAACCGCGCCGCCTCGTGGAAGGCACCCTCATTATCGATGTCGAGATAGGGATAGTCGAAATCGAGGCCTTCGCTGCGGCCGTGGACCAGATAAGGGATGCCGAGCGTGCTGACCAGCGCCACCCGGCTGTCCTGCGGCCTTGGCGACGAGATGTAGACGGCATCGACCTGCCGGTTGGCGACGATGCGCCGGTAAGTGGTCTCCTGGTCGTCGGCATCGGCCGGCGACAGCACAAGATCAAGCTCATGCGAGCGGGCATAGTCGCCGAGGCCGGACAGGAATTCGACGAAATGCGGATCGATGTCGACGGCCGCACCCGTCGGCAGGACATAACCGATCATGCCGGACTTGCCGGTCGCCAGCCGGCGCGCGCTCGGATTGGGGCGGTAGCCATGGCGCTTGGCGGCGTCCATCACGCGCCTGCGCGTTTCCTCGTTGACCTCCGGGTAGCCATTCAGCGCCCGGCTTACCGTGGTCTGCGAAAGCGCCAGCATATGCGCGAGCTGCTTGAGGTTCACAACGGCCTCCATTCCCTCAAAGCGCTTTTAAATTGAATCGACCCAAGTGCCACAAGGCCGCCAGGGCATCGACACAACCATAAGCGGGGTCGAGATCGGTTTGAAACAGAAAATTGCTGTTGCGCTGCCAAAAAGCATGCTGCGGTGCACTTTTGATGTCAGAATCGGCGAGATTAAATCGATTAGCTAACCGAACCTCTTGACTTCCGGTCGATTCAGTGGCGAGATCAGGAAAGCCAAAGCGCTTTGGAAGACTCTTCGAAAGGTTGCGGTTCCCTTGCGACTGAGTCACAGTCCTGCGGCGTCGGCGGGCGGAATGGAGGTTCCGTCCGGTGTGTGTGACCCACTGGGAGGGAATACCGATGAAGAAAATGCTTTTGCTGGGTGCTGCGTTTGCCACGCTCGCCCTGAACGCGCCCGCGCATGCAGAACTGAAGTTCAAGCCGGGCGAGGACAAGCGTTTCAACTGGGCAAATTACGAAGACCTGAAGAAAGTCGATCTCAAGGGCGAGACCCTAACCATCTTCGGGCCGTGGCGCGGCGAGGACGAGGCGCTTGCCCGTTCGGTGCTCGATTATTTCGCCGAAGCGACCGGCGCCGAGGTGAAGTACTCCTCTTCCGAGAACTATGAGCAGCAGATCGTCATCGACACCCAGGCCGGCAGTCCGCCAAACATCGCCATCCTGCCACAGCCGGGCCTGATCCAGGATCTTGCTTCCAAGGGCGTCCTGACCCCGCTGGGCGACGACGTCGCCGCCTGGATCAAGGAGAACTATGCCGCCGGCGACTCCTGGGCCAAGCTCGGCACGTATAATGGCAAGGACGGCAAGCCGGGCTTCTATGCCTTTCCCTACAAGATCGACGTGAAGGGGCTGGTCTGGTACTCGCCCGACAATTTCGACGAAGCCGGCTACAAGGTACCGAAGACGCAAGAGGAACTGGCCGAGCTCGAAAAGAAGATCATCGCCGACGGCGGCAAGCCCTGGTGCATCGGGCTTGGCTCGGGCGGTGCGACCGGATGGCCGGCGACCGACTGGGTCGAGGACATCATGCTCAGGACGCAGCCGCCGGAAGTCTACGACAAGTGGGTCAAGAACGAGATCCCGTTCACCGATCCGGCGGTGGTCAACGCCATCGACATCTTCGGCAAGATCGCCACAGACGACAAGATGGTGGATGGCGGCGCCAAGGCAGTGGCGGCGACCGACTTCCGCGACAGCCCGAAGGGCCTCTTCACCGTGCCGCCGAAGTGCTACATGCACCATCAGGCGTCGTTCATCCCCTCCTTCTTCCCGGAGGGCGTGAAGCTCGGCCAGGATGCGGATTTCTTCAACTATCCGCCTTACGCCTCCAAGCCGGAACTCGGCACGCCGCTGGAAGTGGCCGGAACATTGGTCATGATCACCAAGGATTCCAAGGCATCGCGCGAGTTCATCAAGTTCCTCGAAATGCCGCTCGCGCATGAATTGTGGATGGCGCAGAAGAGCTTCGTCACGCCCTTCAAGGGTGCCAACAAGGACGCCTATGGCAGCGATGCGCTGAAAAAGCAGGGCGAGATCCTGGTCGGAGCGACGACGGTTCGCTTCGACGGTTCCGACCTGATGCCCGGCAAGATCGGCGCCGGCTCATTCTGGACCGGCATGATCGATCTGGTCGGTGGCAAATCCGCCCAGGACGTGGCCGCCGACATCCAGAAGAGCTGGGACGCGATCAAATGACCAGCCCGGGCAAGTGACCAGCCCGGGTTCAGGTGCAATCCAGACTTTCCTGATCCTCATACCGAATCCGGGCCCCGGCCCGGATTCACCGGCAGCACATGCCGGAAGCCTTTCGCGTTCGATTGTTCCGAATAACGAAATCGGTGCATCCAATCGCCAGCACTGCCTGGCCGATCATGCGCAGGGAGAGGGACCATGGCGGCTCAGATCTTCTCGGCCATATTTGTCATCATCATCGGCGTCGGCGGCTGTGTCGCTTATTTCTGGGGCGCCAACAAACTCCTCGACTTGACCTTCCCCTCGCGCGGGGTTTCCGGCACGACCGCCGTGAACAATCTGCGCCGGCAGGGCCTGGTGCGGCCATGGCTGTTCGTCGGCCCGGCGCTGATCATTCTCACCATCTACCTGATCTACCCCGTGATCGCGACACTGTGGCTCTCCTTCCTCGACCGCGGCGGCGAGAACTTCGTCGGCTTCGCCAACTACGAGTGGGCGCTTCGCGATCAGGATCTGCGAAACTCGATCCTGAACAACATCCTGTGGCTGGCCGTGGTGCCCGCCGCCTGTACTTTCCTCGGACTGATCATTGCCGTGCTCACCGACAAGATCTGGTGGGGCACGATTGCCAAGAGCCTGATCTTCCTGCCGCTGGCCATCTCCTTCGTCGGCGCCAGCGTGATCTGGAAGTTCATTTACGAATATCGCGGCGAGGGCCAGGTGCAGATCGGCCTGCTCAACGCCATCATCCAGCATTTCGGCGGCCAGCCGCAGGTTTGGATATCGCTGCCGTTCTGGAACAATTTCTTCCTGATGATCATCCTGATCTGGATCCAGACCGGTTTTGCCATGGTCATCCTGTCCTCGGCGCTGCGCGGCATCCCGGAGGAGACGCTGGAAGCCGCCGTCATCGACGGCGCCAACCCGTTCCAGATCTTCTGGAAGATCATGGTGCCGCAGATCTGGGGCACGATCGCGGTTGTCTGGACCACCATCACCATCCTGGTGCTCAAGGTGTTCGACATCGTGCTGACCATGACCAACGGCCAATGGAACAGCCAGGTCCTGGCCAATCTGATGTTCGACTGGATGTTCCGCGGCGGTGGCGATTTCGGCCGTGGCGCGACAATCGCCATCATCATCATGATCGCGGTCATCCCGATCATGGTCTGGAACATCCGCCAGGCGAACAAAGAGACGGGAGGGCATTGAAATGGCCGTCGCGACCGGAAATTCCTTCGCCAGCCGTTTCGGCGTCCATATAGCGGTGCTGGTCTTCGTGACCATCTGGACCATTCCGACACTCGGCATCCTGGTCTCGTCGCTGCGCGACAAGGATCAGATCGTTGCCTCGGGCTGGTGGAATTCGTTCGCCAGTTCCAGCCAGACCGAGGCCGGGCGCCTGCCCCCCGCCTCGGCGCAGACCCAGAAGGACGGCAAGTTCGTCCTCGAGGGCAACATTTTCGGCGACGGCGCCAGGCGCAGCATCAGTGCGTTCGGCGTCAAGGCGGCGTCACCGACACAGTATCCGGCCGGCACATCGGCAGACCTCGGTGACGGCGTGACCTTGCAGGTCAATGCCGACGGCAGCTTCGTCATGGCCTCGCCCAAGGCGTTCGAAGGCGATCGCGGCCAGCGCGTCTACTATGCCTCGTCGGCGCCGCCGAAATTCACCACCGACAACTACCAGACCGTGCTGTTTTCGGAAGGCATCGGCCGCTCGTTCATGAATTCGCTGACCGTCACCATCCCGGCGACCGTCATTCCGATCCTGATCGCCGCGTTTGCCGCCTACGCACTGGCCTGGATGCGTTTTCCTGGCCGTGCGCTGCTGATCGCGGTCATCATCGGCCTCCTGGTGGTGCCGCTGCAGATGTCCCTGATCCCGCTGTTGAAACTCTACAACGGCGTCGGCACTTTCTTCGGGGTGCCGTCGAAGACCTACCTCGGCATCTGGCTGGCGCATACCGGCTTCGGCCTGCCCTTCGCCATCTATCTGCTGCGCAGCTATATTGCCGGCCTGCCGCGCGAGATCATGGAATCGGCCCGCATCGACGGTGCCAGCGATTTCGAGATCTTCGTCAAGATCGTGCTGCCGCTGTCCTTCCCGGTGCTGGCCTCCTTCGCCATCTTCCAATTCCTGTGGGTATGGAACGATCTGCTGGTGGCGATGGTTTTCCTCGGTACGGCACCCGACCAGATCGTGTTGACAGCCAAGCTCAATGCGCTGCTCGGCTCTCGCGGCGGCAACTGGGAGATCCTGACGACATCGGCCTTCATCACCATCATCGTGCCGCTGATCGTCTTCTTCTCACTGCAGCGCTATTTCGTCCGCGGGCTGCTTGCCGGCTCGGTGAAAGGAGGCTGAAACCATGCAATCCGCTTTGAAGGCCAGCTCGAAGCCTGACCTTGCCGTCGATCGCGACTGGTGGCGAGGGGCCGTGATCTACCAGATCTATCCGCGCAGCTACCAGGATTCGAACGGCGACGGGATCGGCGACCTCAAGGGCATTATCGGGCGGCTGCCCTATATCGCCGCGCTCGGCGCGGACGCCATCTGGATCTCACCCTTCTTCAAATCGCCGATGAAGGATTTCGGCTACGACGTCTCGGACTATTGCGACGTAGACCCGATGTTCGGCACGCTGGCCGATTTCGATGCGCTGACGGCGGAGGCGCATCGGCTGGGCCTCAAGGTGATGATCGACGAAGTGCTGTCGCACACCGCCGACAACCATCCCTGGTTCAAGGAAAGCCGGTCGAGCCGCGCCAATCCGAAGGCGGACTGGTATGTCTGGGCGGACGCCAGGCCGGACGGCACGCCACCCAACAACTGGCTGTCGATCTTCGGCGGATCGGCGTGGCAGTGGGACACCAGCCGCCAGCAATACTACATGCACAATTTCCTGGCCGAACAGCCCGACCTCAACTTCCACAACCGCGAAGTCCAGGACGCCCTGCTCGACGTCACCCGCTTCTGGCTGGAACGCGGCGTCGACGGCTTCCGCCTCGACACGATCAATTTCTACTTCCACAGCCAGGGCCTGGAAAACAATCCGCCGCTGCCGCCTGAACAGCGCAACGACCAGACAGCGCCGGCGGTCAATCCCTACAACTACCAGGACCATCTTTACGACAAGAGCCGCCCGGAAAACCTCGGCTTCCTCGAACGCTTCCGCGCCCTGCTCGATGAATATCCGGCGACCGCCGCGGTCGGTGAAGTCGGCGATTCGCAGCGCGGGCTGGAAGTCGTGGCCGCCTATACCGCCGGCGGCAAGCGCGTGCACATGTGCTATTCCTTCGACTTCCTGGCGCCGGAAAAGATCAGCGCGGCCAAGGTCCGCTCGGTGCTGGAAGCCTTCGGCAAGGTCGCCAGCGACGGCTGGTCGTGCTGGGCGTTTTCCAACCATGACGTGATGCGCCCGGCCTCGCGCTGGGCTGCCGACGAGGCCGACCCGACCGCCTATCTCAAGGTCATCTCGGCATTGCTGATGTCGCTGCGCGGCTCGGTCTGCATCTATCAGGGCGAGGAGCTCGGGCTCGGCGAAGCCGAATTGCGCTTCGAGGATCTTCAAGATCCCTATGGCATCCGTTTCTGGCCGGAATTCAAGGGCCGCGACGGCTGCCGCACGCCCATGGTGTGGGATGGCAACGCCACGAATGGCGGCTTCTCCCAGGCAAAGCCGTGGCTGCCGGTGCCGGCAAAACATCTGGCGCAAGCGGTCAATGTCCAGCAGGGCGACCAGGCTTCGCTGCTCGAACACTACCGGCGCTTCCTCACCTTCCGCCGTGCCCATCCGGCGCTGGCCAAGGGCGATATCACTTTCATCGAAAGCGAGGGCGACACTGTCACGTTCACGCGCCGGGCGGGCAATGAGCAAGTCGTCTGCGTCTTCAACCTCGGCGCCAAGCCGGCCAAGGTCGACCTAGGCGGACCATCACTGCAACCCTTGCCGGGACACGGGTTTTCCGGGCAGGCGAGCACCGGTTCGATCGAACTTGGTGGTTACGGCGCCTGGTTCGGGCGCATCGACTGAATCTTTTTGAGAGATCACTGGGAGGAAACCAATGGCCGATGTCAATCTGAGACAAGTGAAGAAGTCCTACGGCAATCTCAATATTCTCCACGGCATCGACCTCGATATCAAATCGGGCGAATTCATCGTCTTCGTCGGTCCGTCGGGCTGCGGCAAGTCGACCTTGCTGCGCTCGATCGCCGGGCTCGAGGAAATCACCTCGGGTGAGCTCAAGATCGACGGCGAGGTCGTCAACGACGTGCCGCCGTCGAAGCGCGGCATCGCCATGGTGTTCCAGTCCTATGCGCTCTATCCGCACATGACCGTCTACGACAACATGGCGTTCTCGATGAAGATCGGCAAGGAGAACAAGGCCGAGATCGACCGCCGCGTGCGCCAGGCGGCGGAAATCCTGCAGCTGACCAAATATCTCGACCGGCTGCCCAAGGCGATGTCGGGTGGCCAGCGCCAGCGCGTCGCCATCGGCCGCGCCATCGTGCGCAATCCGAAAGTGTTCCTGTTCGACGAGCCGCTGTCGAACCTTGACGCCGCACTGCGCGTCGCCACGCGCATCGAGATCGCCAAGCTCAAGGAATCGATGCCCAACACGACCATGATCTACGTCACCCACGACCAGGTCGAGGCGATGACGCTGGCCGATCGCATCGTCGTGCTCAAGGATGGCCACATCGAGCAGGTCGGCACGCCGATGGATCTCTACAAGAAGCCCGGCAATCTGTTCGTCGCCCAGTTCATCGGCTCGCCGGCCATGAACATCCTGCCGGCGACGATCGACAAATCAGGCAGCCCTACCGTCGTCAGCCATGTCGGCGGGCGCAAGGCTACGGTGCCGATCACGACGCCGGCCTCGGCGAAGGGTGCGGCTGTAAGCTTCGGCGTGCGGCCGGAGGACCTGATCATCGCCACCGGCGCGGACTATCTGTTCGAGGGAACGGTCGATTACGTCGAGCAGCTCGGCGAGGTTCAACTGGTCTATGTCGACATCGGCCGCGCCGACCTGCCACTGGTGACCAAGCTGCCGGGCAATGTCGAGGTCAAGCGCGGCTCGACGCTGCGGCTGACCGCCAATGCCGAGGACTTGCATATCTTCGACACGGACGGGCGGTCCTTCGCGCTGCATGAAGCGGAAGCAAAGGCCGCTTAAGAAGCCCGTCTCGACGGCAGAAACAAAAATAGCGGCGGGCAAGGCCCGCCGCTCTCTTTTACGATCGACTTTGGCTGTTAGTGGCCGAAGAGGTTCCGGTCGGCGCCCTGGGGCGCGGACTTCTGCACATCGCCCGACGAATTGAGCAGCTTGTAGACGGGCGAATCGCCGTTGCGGATCGAAGCCGTGCGCGAGTTGTCGACAGAAGTCGCGGCAGGCTGGTTGGCGCCATTGGAGTTGAAGTTGTCACTTCCGGCGAAAGCGCTGCCCGAGAGAGCCAGAACGGCGGCGGCGGCGATGATGATCTTGTTCATTTCAAGTCTCCTGAATTTCAAGTTTCAACGGGACGGCAGGCATGCCCGCCACCCCGGAGAATCGGCCGTTAGTGGCCGAAGAGGTTGCGGTCGGCACCCTGGACAGGTGTCTGGGCAGCCGGTTCCGACTTCTTGATCGAAGCGGTGTACGAGCTGTCGGTCGAAGTGACAGCGGGCTGGTTGGCGCCATTGGAGCCGTAGTTGTCGCTGCCGGCGAAGGCGCTGCCGGAGATAGCCAGAACGGCGGCGGCAGCAAGGATGATCTTCTTCATTTCAAGTCTCCTGAATTCTTCGAGTTCCGCCAAGGCGGCGAGCCAGGGCCACCGCCTGCTGGAAATCGACTGTTAGTTGTTGCCGAAGAGGTTGCGATCGGCACCCGTGACAGGCGCCTGAGCAGCCGGTTCCGACTTCTTGGTCGAAGCGGTGTACGAATTGTCGACGGCAGCAGTGGCTGCAGCGGCATTCGAACCATAGTGATCGCTACCAGCGAAGGCGCTGCCGGAAATGGCCAGAAGGGCGGCGGCAGTGAGAACAATCTTTTTCATTTTTGGTACTCCAGTATTTTCCCGTCCGTCTAGCGGCGTGTCTTGGGATTAAAATCGCGTCGTTCGGACAGCCCCGATGTGGGAAAGCCATGTGGCCGTTTCCAATCACGAAGTTGTTCCGTGTGGACCAAGAATCCACCACTTGAAATTGTACCAAGGCATTCCACTGCAAACATTTTTCTTTTTGATATCAATCGATTAGATAAAACCAGCAATACGATCACCTGGTGTATCGACGGCTCAGCGTTCACAGCGTGCTGTACGCACCGTCAACAGAAACGAACCGTTCGGTTCGATTTTAGAATCTGCTAATAGTCACTTTTCGAAACCGTTAACCCTTTTTGCTTCGGTTCCGGGGCGATTTCGATAGCCGGCATCGTCGTCACCGAGACGCGTTTCGTGGCCGTTCTTCCTGACTCGATCGTTGCTGAAGCGTGTCGCGCCACATGGATGCGATGTCGCTTTCATGCCGATGTCGCATGCGCTGTCGTGATTAGATCATGGCCATCTCAGGTGCCGCTTCGTGACGACGGGGCGGAGAATTGGGAAGCCGGTCAAAGTCCGGCGCTGCCCCCGCAACGGTGGTGGAGTTCAAGTCGCAACGGGAGACCACTGGGCGAAAGCCTGGGAAGGTGTCGCGACCGTCCGAAAGGACACTCCAGAGCCCGGAAACCAGCCCGAGATTTTTGAACTCGACTGATCGCGGTGGGCGGTCAAGAGGTGGATAGTGCATGACAGGCGCTTCGCCGGGGACTGCATCCGATCCTTCCTCCATCACCACCATAGTCAGTCCTTAAACACGAGGACAGGACATGGATGTGCGCAACGATATGCTGAGGCTCTTGAGCAGCCGCAGAGAGGGTTTCTCGCTCGAGCAGCCTTTCTACACCGACCCGGACTATTTCAAGCTCGACATGGAGCTGATCTGGTACCGCGACTGGCTTTTCATCGGCCATGATTGCGAATTGCCCAAGCCCGGCAGCTTCATCACCGTACAGATCGGCGACTACCCGGTCGTGCTGGTGCGCGATCAGCAGGGCAAGATCAACGCCTTCCACAATTCCTGCCGCCATCGCGGCAGCAGGGTCTGCAACACGGACAAGGGCACGGCCGCCAAACTGGTCTGTCCCTATCACCAGTGGACCTATGAGCTCGACGGTCGCCTCCTGTTTGCCCGCCAGATGGCCGACGGCTTCGACAAGAGCCAGTTCGGGCTGAAGCCGGTCGCCTGCGAGAGCGTCGCCGGCTACATCTTCATCTGCCTGGCGAAGGATCCAGCCGACTTCGCCCCGATGCGGGCGATGATCGAACCCTATCTCAAGCCGCACCGACTCAGCGAGGCAAAGATCGCCTTCGAGAGCACCATCGTCGAAAAGGGCAATTGGAAGCTCGTCTGGGAAAACAACCGCGAGTGCTATCACTGCGCGGGCAATCACCCGGAGCTGTGCAAAACCTTCCCGGAAGCACCGACCGTGACCGGCGTGCAAGGCGCCGACAGCGATCCGGAGATGCTGGCGCACTGGGCCAAATGCGAAGCGGCCGGCCTGCCGAGCAAGTTCCGCATCGACCCGGCGGGGCAATACCGCGCCACCCGGGCGCCGCTGCTGCGCGATGCGGTCAGCTACACGATGAACGGCAAGCGGGCGGTGAAGAAGAACCTTTCCGACAGCGTCTCGGCCGACCGTATCGGCACATTGATGCACTATCACTACCCGACGACCTGGAATCATATCCTCATCGACCATGCCGTCACCTTCCGCGTGCTACCGATCAGCGCCACCGAAACCGCCGTGACGACCAAATGGCTGGTGCATAAGGATGCGGTCGAGGGCGTCGATTACGATCTTGCCGAGCTCACCCATGTGTGGACCGAGACCAACGATCAGGACCGCCGCATCGTCGAGGAAAATGCCCTCGGCATCCTGTCGCCGGCCTATGAGCCCGGCCCCTATTCGGAGCTTCACGAGGGCGGCGTGATCCAGTTCGTCGACTGGTACGCCCGCTTCATCGGTCCGCGCCTCGCCGAAGGCGGCCGGCCGGCGTTGCGCAGCGTCGCCTGAGAGGTTGAGGGATGAATGCGATGACCGACCTTGGCCTCTATCGCCATCTCGATCAGATGGCCCCCTGGAACGACAGGCTGCAGGTGCTGGAAGTGATCGGCGTCAGCGACGAGGCGCCTGACGTCAAGACCTTTACTTTCCGATCCGACAACCAGACCTGGTTCCGCTACAAGCCGGGCCAGTTCGTGACGCTGGAACTGCCTGCGCCGGACGGGCCGCTGATGCGCACCTATACGCTGTCCTCCTCGCCGTCGCGGCCCTTCTCGATCGCGGTCACGGTGAAGGCGCAGGCCGGCAGCATCGGCACGCGCTGGATGTTCGATCACCTCGTGCCCGGTTCGCACGTCAAGGCCTATGGGCCGAGCGGCGACTTTTCGCTGCACAGCCATCCGGCGGCCAAATACCTGTTCATCTCGGCCGGTTCCGGCGTGACGCCGATGATGTCGATGCTGCGCTGGCTGAACGACTGCGCGCCATGGACCGATGTCGGCTTCGTCAATTGCGCGCGTCGCGCCGAAGAGATCATTTTCCGCAAGGAGCTGGAGCTGCTCGGCAGTCATATGCCGGGCCTGTCGCTGGGCTTCATGATCGAGGAGCGGTCAAGCCGCGAGGGCTGGTATGGCCATATGGGGCGCATCGACGCCATCCGGCTGCCATTGCTGGCGCCCGATTTCCGTGAACGCGAAATCTTCTGCTGTGGTCCGGACCCTTTCATGCGCGCCGTGCGCGGCATGCTGGAAGCCGCCGGCTTCGACATGACGAAATACCACCAGGAAAGCTTTGCCGCACCGGCGGTGGAGGAAATCCCGGCGCCGTTCGCAACGCCGCCGCAGGATGGCGTGGCCGTTCCCGTCGAGGCCGCAACGCCGATCCGCTTCGCGCTTTCTGACGTCGACGCCGAATGCGTCGCCGGCCAGACCGTGCTGCAGACAGCGCGTGCCTCCGGCGTGCGGATACCCGCGGCCTGCGAATTCGGCCTTTGCGGAACCTGCAAGGTGAAGAAAGTCTCCGGTGCCGTCGAGATGAGCCACAATGGCGGCATCCTCGATCACGAGATCGACGACGGCTTCATCCTCGCCTGCTGCTCGAAGCCGCTATCGGCTCTCGAAATCGAGGCGTAGACAATATCGGGTCGGACCCGCGCCGCATGGTCCTCGGCCGCTCCGGCGACGACCGGGTGCCGTGCTTGGTGGCGCGATGGGGCCGGACAAGACGAGACCGGGACCGAGGACGCGCTTTCGTGCCTGCCTCGGGGCACGGGACGGTGTCATCGTCGTGGCCTGCGGCGCCCTTACCTCCCGTCTGTTTTCGGCGGAGCTCCTCTCTGCTCAGCCGACCGCGCCTGACAAGCCGCAACGCGGTTGACGGTTCGCCCTCACAGCTCTTCCGTCCTGGATCACCGGCGGAACAAACCCGTGAACGCCATCTCCCGTCTAGCTAGCTCCTTATAAGGGCGAGCACAGTAGCCCTCTGTTTTTCCATGCCTTTTCGAACTCCAGCGCGTCGCCTCCGGTCTACAGATTTTAAAATTTGCGCATCACTTGACATTTGTCGATTGCAACTTGACTATTGTCAGCATCGGCATTTGGGCGGGAGGTCACACGTGCCGATCGGCATCCGACAGGGATCGCCGAAGTCATGGGAGGACGATGGTGGAACTGCTGCTCGAAGTGGAAGGGCTGAAGAAGTCCTTTGGTGGCGTCGCGGCCTTGCGCGACGGCCGCTTTGAGCTTCGCGCCGGCACGGTCCATGCGCTTTGCGGCGGCAATGGTGCCGGCAAGTCGACCTTTCTGAAGATCCTGATGGGTATCCAAAGGCGCGATGCCGGCTCGATCCGCCGCCGCGGCAAGGAGGTGGAATTCGCCAGCCCCGCCGACGCGCTGGCCTCGGGGATCGCCATCATCGAGCAGGAACTGAGCCCGGTTCCCCACATGACGGTCGCCGAGAACATCTATCTCGGCCGCGAGCCCAAGGCGCGGTTTGGCGGCATCGATTTCCGCGCCATGAACCGCGCCGCGCAGAAGCTTCTGGACGACCTCGAATTCGACATTCGAGCCACCCAATACATGATGAACCTCTCGGTCGCGCAGATGCAGCTGGTCGAGATCGCCAAGGCGCTCAGCCACGACGCCGAGGTCATCTTCATGGACGAGCCGACGTCGGCGATCGGCGAGCGGGAGGCGCAGCACCTGTTCGCCGCGATCGGTCGCCTGCAAAGACAGGGCCGCGGCATCGTCTACGTGTCGCATCGCCTGTCGGAGATCTTCCAGGTCGCCGATTCCTATACCGTCTTCCGGGACGGTTCCTATGTCGGCAGCGGGGCGCTTGCCGAGATCGACCGACCCGGCCTGATCCGCATGATCGTCGGTCGTGAGCTGTCCGAGGAATACGTCAAGACCAACACGCCGACCGAGGAAACCGGACTCGAAATTGCCGGGCTGACCTGCCCGAACAAGATCGAGGACATCTCCTTCTCAGCACGCAAGGGCGAGATTTTCGGCATTTACGGCTTGATGGGTGCCGGACGGACGGAAATCTTCAATTGCCTGTTCGGGCTCGACCGGCCTTCGGCAGGAACCATCGCCATCGACGGTAAAACGGTCGCCATCGCGAAACCGGCCGATGCGATGGCGCACGGCCTGGCGCTGGTCACCGAGGACCGCAAGCTGACCGGCCTCAATCTTTCCGATTCCGTGCGCGCCAACATCTGCATGGCCAGCCTGCCCGAGATGAGCCCCGCCTTCGCCATGGACCGGGCGCGCGAGGCCGAGGCAAGCCGCCGGATGCGGGAGCGGTTCCAGATCAAGGCGGCGCGCGACACCATGCCGGTCTCCGGCCTGTCGGGCGGCAACCAGCAGAAGGTGGTGCTCGGCAAATGGTTCCTGCGCGACCCGAAGGTGCTGTTGCTCGACGAGCCCACCCGTGGCGTCGATGTCGGCGCCAAGCGTGAAATCTACCGGATCATCTGCGACTTCGCCGCCTCCGGCGGCACGGTGGTGATGATCTCTTCCGAGATCGATGAGGTTCTCGGGATTTCGGACCGGATCATGGTGATGCGGGCCGGCAGAAGCGCCGGGATCTTCAGTCGGGAGGAAACGGATGCGCAATCCCTCGTCCACCTATCGACCTGAACAGGGACACGGTTCGGCGGCAAAGGAGCCAGGAATGTCGGTTGGCGACAAGAAGACGATGCAAGGCTGGCTCGGTTCCGAGCAGCGCCGGCTGCTGATCCAGGAATACGGCATCTTCCTTGCCTTCCTGATCCTGGTGGCCGCGCTGTCGGTCTCCAACGAGTTCTTCCTGACCGCCGGCAATATCTCCAACGTGCTGCTGCAGACATCGATCAACGGTGTTCTGGCCATCGGCATGACCTTCGTCATCCTCACCCGCGGCATCGATCTCTCGGTCGGTTCCGTCGTCGCGCTCGCCGGCATCGTCAGCGCCAGCTTCATGACCAGTTCGGCGACCGCCGGCGTCGCCGGCGCGCCCTATCCGGTCGCCTTGGGTCTCGGCATCGGCCTGCTGGTCGGCATTGCCTGCGGCGCGGTCTCGGGCCTGATCGTGTCGCGCTTCTCGGTGCCGGCCTTCGTGACGACACTCGGCATGCTTTCGGCGGCGCGCGGGATGACCCTCATCTATGGCGGCGGCCGTCCGGTTCCGGCGCTGACACCGGCTTTCCGCTGGATCGGCACCGGCGACGTGTTCGGCATACCGGCGCCGGTCATCATTCTTGCCGTCGTGTTCGCCGTGTCGTGGTGGATCCTCAATCGGACGCGTTTCGGTCGCTACATCTATGCCGTCGGCGGCAACCCGCACGCGGCCAGGACCTCGGGCATCAACATCACCCGCATCCAGTTCCTCGTCTATGTCATTTCCGGTGGCCTTGCCGGCTTCGCCGGGATGCTGCTCAGCGCCCGCACCGGGTCGGCGCTGCCGCAGGCCGGCATAGCCTATGAGCTCGACGCGATCGCTGCGGTGGTGATCGGCGGAACCAGCCTGTCGGGCGGCGTCGGCCGGGTGACCGGCACGCTGATCGGCGCGCTGATCATCGGCGTCATGAACAACGGTCTCGATCTGATGGGCATCCAATCCTACTACCAGCAGGTCCTCAAGGGCGCCCTGATCGTCGGCGCCGTGATGCTCGACCAGAAGCGAAACTACGGGGCCTAGGCCCCTTTCCGGTACCGGACCTGCGTCAGGCGTGTCCGTTGCAAGGCGAACCATGTCGGTCGCTCACTCAAGGTGGAGGTAACGAAATGAAAAGATGGATGATCGCGCTCGCATCCGCGACCGCGCTGCTGGCCGCGCCAGCCATGGCCCAGGACAAGATCAAGATCGGCGCCGCGCCCTACGGGCTGAATGCGGAGTTCATGCAGATCTGGGTGGCAGCGCTGCAGGACCATCCCGCCGTCAAGAGCGGCGAGGTCGAACTGACGGTGTTCGACGGCCGCTATGACGCGCTGGTCCAGCAGGACCAGTTCAAGACGATGGTCACGCAGAAGTACAACGGGATCATCTTCGCGCCGATCGACGTCGACGCGGGCGCTGCCGCCGTGCAGGCCGCCGCCGACGCCGGCATTCCGGTCATCGGCTCGAACACCCGCGTCCATTCCGATCTTCTGACTTCCTATGTCGGATCCGACGACACGATCTCGGGCTACATGGAAGCCAAGACCGTGCTCGACAAGATCGGCTGCAAGGGCAATGTGGTCATCCTCGAAGGCCCCGTCGGCCAGTCCGCGCAGATCTCGCGCCTGGAAGGCAACAAGAAGGCGCTGGCCGAATGCCCTGACGTCAAGGTCCTCGAGGACCAGACGGCGAACTGGTCGCGCGCCGAGGCCCAGACCCTGATGGAGAACTGGCTCACCGCTCACCCGAACCAGATCAACGGCGTGATCGGCCAGAACGATGAAATGGCGCTCGGCGCCATCGAGGCGATCAAGGCCGCCAAACTTGACGTCAAGAGCTTCGCCATCGCGGGCATCGACGGCATCACCGACGCGCTGCATGCCGTCAAGAACGGCGACATGACCTCGATCCTGCAGGACGCGCGCGCCCAGGCGCAGGGCGCGCTCGACCTTGCGATCCTCAATGCCAAGAAGGGCGACTACAAGCCGGAGTCCGACATCTGGGAGACCTACAAGGACATGCCTTGGAAGGACGGCAAGGAGAAGCTCTACAATGTGCCGTGGACGCCGGTGACGGCGGACAATGTCGACAAGCTGCTTGCGACGCGCAAGTGATCCAGCCGCGGGGTGGGCTTTGCGGTCCGCCCCGCACTCCATCAGGCCGAGAAGAGAACCATGACCGAAACAATAGATGTTGATCTCAATTTTTCGCTGGGCGGCAAGGTCGCCCTGGTCACCGGCGGCGCTTCGGGCATCGGCAGCGCCATCGCCTCGGCATTCGCCGCCAAGGGCGCCATTGTCGGAGTGATCGATATCAATGATGGGGTGGCGCAGGCGAAAGCCGCCGAACTCGGCAATGGTGCGAAAGCCTTCGTCTGCGATGTATCCGATCCGCAGTCCGTGGCGGCGGTGTTTGCCTCGGCACAGGCGACCTTCGGCCATATCGACATCGTCGTCAACAGCGCCGGCGTCGTCATGCTTGCCCCCGCCGAGGACCTCAGCCTCGACGCCTGGGACAAGACCATCGCCATCAATCTCAAGGGAACATTCCTCGTTTCCCAGGCCGCCGGACGCGCCATGATCAAGGCCGGCAAGGGCGGCAAGATCATCAACATGGCCTCGCAGGCCGGCACCGTGGCGATCGACCAGCACGCCGCCTACTGCGCCTCGAAGTTCGGCGTCATCGGCCTGTCCAAGACGCTTGCCGCCGAATGGGGCAGGCACGGCATCACGGTCAACACGATCTCGCCGACCGTGGTCCTGACCGAGCTGGGCAAGAAGGCCTGGGACGGGCCGCGCGGCGAGGCGCTGAAGCTGCGCATCCCGACCGGCCGTTTCGCCTTTCCACAGGAGATCGCCGCCGCCGCCGTGTTCCTGGCCTCGAACGGCGCCGACATGATCAACGGCGCCGACCTTCTGGTCGACGGCGGCTACACCATAATCTGAGTGGCGGGAGCAACAATGCAGCGTTTCATCAACAATCCGGACGAGGTCGTCGAGGACACCGTCAAGGGCTTCGTCAAGGCGCATGCCGGCATCGTCAGGCTCGGCAGCAGCAACCCGCGCGTCATCGCGGCCCGGCATGCCCCGGTCGCCGGCAAGGTCGGCGTGATCACCGGCGGCGGCTCCGGTCACGAGCCGGCCTTCATCGGCTACACCGGCCGCAACATGCTGGACGCAGTCGCGGTCGGCGAACTGTTCTCCTCGCCGACGGCCAAGAGCTTTCTCGACGCCGCGCGCGAAGCCAATGGCGGCAAAGGCGTCGTCTGCCTCTACGGCAATTATGCCGGCGACAACATGAACGTGAAGATGGCCATCAAGCTGGCCGCCAAGGAAGGCATCGAGATCGCCACCGTCGTCGCCAATGACGACGTCTGCTCGGCGGGACCGGACGAACGCGAGAAGCGCCGCGGCGTCGCCGGCGAGATCTTCATGTGGAAATGCGCCGGCGCATTGGCGGCGGAAGGCGCAAGCCTCGAGGAGGTGCAAGCGACGGCGCAAAGGGCGATCGACAATTGCCGCTCGATCGGCGTCGGCCTTGGCCCCTGCACGTTGCCCGCCGTCGGGCATCCGAATTTCCTGATCGAGCCGGGCACGATGGAGGTCGGCATCGGTCACCACGGCGAGCCGGGCGTGCGGGTCGAGCCGCTCAAGCCGGCGGCCGATATAGCCCGGGATATGGTCAAGATCGTGCTCGACGATCATGCGCTTGCGGCCGGGACCGAAGTGGCGGTGCTGGTGTCCGGCCTCGGCGCGACGCCGGTCAACGAACTCTACATCCTCAACGACACCATCGAGGCCGAGATCAGCGGACGCGGCCTGGTCATCCACAAGACCTATGTCGGCAACTATTTCACATCGCTGGAAATGGTCGGCGCCACGCTCACGGTAATGGCACTCGACGCCGAGCTGAAACGGTTGCTGGACGTCGATGTCGATTGTCCCGCAAGGCTCTAGGGAACAGGCAAATGCAGCAGTTCGACAATGCTTCCGCGGGCGACATCGTGCTTTCGCTCGCCGACCGGATCATCGAAAACCGGGCCTATCTCAGCGAGATCGACGGCAAGATCGGTGACGGCGACCACGGCGTCAACATGGCCAAGGGCTTCGGCATGGCGGCGGACAGGATCAGGGGCAACGACATGTCGCTCGCCTCGGCCTTCGATACGCTCGGCACCGTGCTGATGACCGAGATCGGCGGCTCGATGGGGCCGCTCTACGGCGTCATGTTCACCCAGTTCGCGGAAACGATCGAAACCTCCCCGTCGATCGGCGCCGAGACCTTCAGTGCCATGCTGGGCAGCGGCCTCGAAGGCATCCAGACGATCGGATCGGCCAAGGTCGGCGACAAGACGCTGCTCGACGCGCTCGTACCTGCCATCGAAGCTTTCAACAGCGCCAACGCCGCCGGTAAGCCGTTCGCGGACGCGCTGGACGCTATGGCCGCGGCCGCCGAGCAGGGCCGCGACAGCACCAGGGACCTCGTGGCCAGGATCGGCCGCGCCAGCCGGCTCGGCGAGCGCTCGGTGGGCGTCCTCGACGCCGGCGCGACATCCTGCGCGCTGATCCTGACAACCCTGGCGTCCGGCGCCAAGCAGAAGCTGCTATCGCCAGCGGCCGCCGGCCATTGAATTCATGACTATGCTCCTCCCGAGCAAAGGCTCCCGGCTGACATTGCAGCCGGGAGCGCGCCAAGTGGCCGATCGCAGCGAGATTGAGAGTTCGCCCGTTTGCGCTCATCTTGACGATCGATCTTGGATTCGGGGAAACCAGGCAGCATGACCGGCAAGACATCATCGGCACGCAAAAACGGAAACGAGGCGGCAGCCGAGCCCATCCCCTTGCGCTACGGCGACGACCCGTATGTCTGGGCCTGCTGGCTGTACTACGAAGACCATATGACGCAAGGCGACATCGCCGAGATCATGGGCATATCGCGGGCGACGGTGAACAGCTATCTGGCCGACGCCCGCGCCCGCGGCATCGTCAACATCTCGCTCGAACCGTCGCGGCTGAGCTCGCTCTCTATCGCGCAGGAACTCAAACGCCATTTCGGCCTGCATGACTGCCTGGTCGTGCCGAGCGACGACAATGCCCGGCCGCTGATCGACCGTCTTGGCGGAGCGGCGGCGCAGGCATTGGCCAAGCTGTTGAAATCAGGTGACACGCTCGCGGTTGCCTGGGGACGCACGGTGCTGGCGATCGGCGAGCAGGCATCGGTTCCCGGCCTGCAGGACGTCACCGTCGTCCAGGCCACCGGTGGAACGGCCGCCAACTTCGCCTATACGCCGGAGCTCTGCGCGTCGGCCATCGCCGGCGCGGTCAAGGCGCGGCTGATCAACATCACGGCGCCCGCGGTCGTGTCCACCGCCGAAGTCCGCGACATGCTTTTGCGCGAGCCGCTCATCCAAAGCCAGTTCGACGCGCTTGCCAGAGCCAACAAGGCGCTGTTCGGCATCTCGTCCCTGCGTCCGAATTCGACGATCCACACCAGCGGTTTCTTCGAATCCGTTTCGCTGCAGCAGTATCTCGCCAGGAACGCGGTGGGCGTCGTTGCCGGCCGCTTCATCGACGGCCAGGGCCTTCCGGTGGCCGGCCCGCTCGACGACCGGACGATCGGCATATCGCTGGATATGCTGAAGGCCATAGGCCTGCGTATCGCGGTAGCCGGCGGCTTCGACAAGGTGCCGGCGATCCTGGCCAGCCTGCGCGGCGGCTACGTCAATGTGCTGATCACCGACGCCGCCACCGGCCGCGGCATCCTCAATGCCGATGGCGTGACGGAACTCGACCAGAAGCTGTCGCAGCGCCCCAGGGTCGACAACACCATTGCCCTGCCCGGCAATTACCGGACCCATATCAAGAAATTCCTCAACGACCCCGACGACGTCGTCGAGGAAATGCTCGACGGCGTGGTCAAGGCCCACGCGGCCTACATCAAGCCGATCAAGGGCTCCAATCGGGCCCTTGTCGCCCGCACCGGGCCAAGGCCCGGCAAGGTCGGGCTGGTGATCGGCGGCGGCTCGGGACACGAGCCCTGTTTTCTGAGCTATGTCGGCAAGGGCCTCGCCGATGCCGTGGCTGTCGGCAACATCTTTTCCTCGCCTCCTCCCGGGCCGATCCTCGAATGCACCCAGGCGGCATCCGGCGGCGCGGGCGTGCTTTTTGTCTACGGCAACTATGCCGGCGACGTGATGAACTTCGACATGGCGGCCGAAATGGCGGCGGACAAGGGCATCGAGGTCCGGACCGTGGTGACGACCGACGACATCGCCTCGTCTCCGCTGGAGGACAGGGATGGTCGCCGTGGCGTTGCCGGCAATTTCTTCATGTTCAAGATCGCCGGGGCCGCCTGCGATCGCGGCCTGTCGCTCGATGCCTGCGAGGCGGCGACACGCAAGACCAATGCGCGGACCTTCACCATGGGCGTCGCGCTCGAGCCTTGCTCGATGCCGCAGACCCGCCGCCACAATTTCGAGATCGGCCCGGACGATATTGAAATCGGCATGGGCATCCACGGAGAACCCGGCGTCATCCGCGAAAAGATGATGAGCGCCGATGCGATCACCGACCGGGTGATGGACCGCATCTTCTCCGAAATGAAGCCGGCGGCGGGCGACCGCGTGGCGGTGCTGGTCAATTCGTTCGGCGCGACGCCCCTGATGGAACTCTACATCCTGTTCCGACGCGTCGAGCAGCGGCTGAGCGCAAAAGGCGTGCAGATAGAGGCGAACTGGGTGGGCCACTATTGCACCTCGCTCGACATGGTCGGCGCATCCATATCGATCCTGCATCTCGACAATGAGCTGTCGGAGCTTTTGCGCCACCCTTGCGATACGGCCGTGCTGCGGATCGGTTGAGGACAATAAGAGATGCGTCTTATGGACAAAGGCCGCATCCTGCTTGAACTGGGAGGACCATGATGTCGGACAATGCCGCACGACGCCTGAGCAGGATGTTCTACCGCATATCGATCGCGATCGAGGCGGGCAAGGATCGGCTGTCCGATCTGGACGGCGCCATCGGCGACGCCGACCACGGCATCACCATGTCGCTCGGCTTCATGGCCGTGAATGCGTATCTGGCCAAGCTCAATCTCGACGACACGCCTCCCTCGGAGATCTTCACGGCTGCCGCCTCGGCCTTCCTCGACGCCGTCGGCGCCTCCACCGGACCGCTCTACGCGACCGCATTCCGGAGGGCCGCGCAGGCCGTCAAGTTGGATGAATGCCTATCGCTCGCCGACCAGGCGGCGATCATCAAGGCGATGACGGCCGGCATCATGGAGCGCGGCAAGGGGCAGCGCGGCGACAAGACCATGCTGGACGTGTGGATCCCCGCCACCGAAGCGGCGCTCAACGCACAGGCCCGCAATGCCGGTGACCTGGATATGTGGAACAGCATCCTTGAAGCCGCCGAAGCCGGCGCGAACGCGACGCGGTCCATGGTGGCCGCGCGCGGGCGGGCGGCGCGGCTAGGCGAGCGGTCGCTCGGACACATGGACCCGGGCGCCGCATCCGCCGTCATCATCCTGCGCGCGATGAAGGACACCTTCACCGAAAGGGAGCCTCACAGGCACTGAAAATCGAGGCGTGATCCGCATAGGCTTCGATTGGCCCCCAGAAATGTCGGCGCCCTGCCGGCGCCGGTTGCCTTGCCAAGAAAGAACCGAGCGTTTACAGGCGTTGTCAGTGGAAGCGATCCCGCTGGCGGGCGGGAATTGTGAAGCGGGGGCAACAATGACGCATGATTGCGACACCTATGCGGTTGCGAGCAGGGACATCGTCTTCGAATCCTTCGATGGCGAGGCCGTCGTGCTCAACCTTGCGAATGGCAAGTATTTCGGCTTCTCCGATTCCGGCAGCAGGGTTTGGCAGGCGCTCTCGTCCGGGGTCAACGCCCAAGCCCTGATCGGGCTGACCGCCGGTGGCTCGACACTGGGCGCGGCGGAACTCGAACACTTCATCTCGCAACTGCTCGAAATGGGGTTGCTGGTGCGTTCAGATCAGGTTGCGCAAGCGCTGCCGGGCGAGCTATCGGCCGAGCTTGCCGCCACGAACGAACCGCTCAATGTGAGCATTCACGACGACCTCGCCGACCTGATCATCGTGGATCCCATCCACGAGGTCGAGGAACCCCTCGGCTGGCCGGCGGTCAAGCAGGCATCCTGAAGAGCGGCTGCGTCCGGGATAGAGGGCGCTGGATGCCGCGCGTCACGCTCGAAACCTTGCCGGATTACGCACGGTATCTCATCACCGCTGCGGAAGGAGCCGCTGCACATTATCCGGCCCCGCTGACGGTCCGCCTGCCCCAACTGGAGCTGACCGCGCATGTCGGTCCCGGTGTGCTCGCGGATGCGCTGGGCCACGCCTTTGTAGAGGCCCATGATGGCCTGACGGCACCGTCGGCGTGCCGCATCTTCATCGCCCATCCCGGCATCGGCGGCATCCCCGAGCCGGCAAGGTGGGGCGACGCGCATTTCACCGAATACGGCTTTGCCGAACGGCTCGCCGGGGACGGGCTGCGCGGCCACTATTTTCACGATCTGGATTTCTGGCAGGTCTACGATCCTGAGCGCCGCATTGGCGTGCAACTGATGGCGTCGGCCGATGCCTTCCCGCCCTGGGAGCCGACAGCGCCGCTGCGGGCCTTCCTGCATTGGGAATATGCGGCGCGCGGCATGCGGCTGACCCATGCCGGCACGCTCGGTGCCAATGGCAAGGGCGTGCTGCTTGCCGGCGCGGGGGGCGCCGGCAAATCCGGCACCGTCGCCGCCGGCCTGCTCAACGGGCTCGACAGCGTCGGCGATGACTATGTGCTGATCGATCTCGCCGGTGGCGTAACCGCGCGGCCTCTGTTTTCAACGCTGAAGCAGGATGCGCGCGGTTTCGCGCGGCTGGGCCTGAAGCAGCGGCTGGGGGTCGAGAGCCCCTTGAACTGGCAAGGCAAGCACACTTTTCACATTGTCGACATAGCGCCCCGGCCGGTACCCCCGGCGCTGGACATCGTTGCGCTGGTGGTGCCACATATCGGCGGTGGCGAGGCGAGTTCGATCGTGCCGGTGTCGCGGCGAGACGCCATGATAGCGCTGGCGCCGTCGGGCATCATGCAAATGCCGGGGGAACGCGAAAGCGGCTTTCGTTTCTTCGGCGATCTCACCCGCCTGCTGCCAAGCTACCGTCTGTCCTTGGGAACGCATCCCGAGGAGATCGCCGGCACCATTGCGGATTTTCTAACGCGAGTTACTTCGTGAAGTTGAGCGTGATCATGCCTGTCTACAACCGCGAACGCTATGTCGTTTCGGCATTGCGCTCGCTGGTGCGCCAGCGCGACGCCGCCGATCTCGACATCATCGTCATCGATGACGGCTCGACCGACGGTTCGGCGGAGGCCGTGCGCTCGATGATGGGGGAGAACCCCTGCATCCGCCTGTTCCGGCAAGAGAACATGGGTGTCGCCAGGACGCGCAATGCCGGGCTGAGGCAGTTGCCAGCGGACGCCGAGTTCGTTTCGTTCCTGGATTCCGACGACATCTCGCTGGCCGGGCGCTTCAAGACCGATCTTGCGCGTTTCGGCGCCAACCCCGGCTTGGAGTTGACCTATTCATTGATGACACTGGTCGACCGGATTGACGATGAGAGGCTGGAGCCTGCGGTCGACAGCCGCACCATGACGCTGCGGGGGATTTCGCTGAGCACCGCCCTGTTCCGCAGGAGGCTAGTCGAGCGAACGGGCCAATTCGACGAGGAGTTCGAACAGGCCGAGGACACCGACTATCTGCTGCGGGTTTTCGAAACGGGTCCGAGCTATGAGTTGCTGGACACTGTCGCGATCTACTACCGGCGCCACACCGGGAATGCCACCAGGGAACATGACGTCCGGGTCCGCAACCACTTGCGTGTAGTCCACAAGTCGATGCGACGGCGCAAGGCCGATCCGTCGCTGCGCGAGGTTCAGGGTATTTTCGAACTGAAGAGCCCATCTGCTGACTGGCGGATGATGTGATGCCGCACGTAATCGGATCGGATCTCGAACGGGCTTGGAGCGGCCTATGAGGCTGAGCGTGATCATGCCGGTCCATAACCGTGAGACCCTTGTAGGTCCGGCGCTACGCTCGCTGCTCAGGCAGCGTGACGCCGCCGATCTCGACATCATCGTCATCGATGACGGTTCGACCGATGGATCGGCCGAAGTGGTGCGCTCGTTTATGGCGGAGAGCCCTTGCATCCGCCTGTTTCAACAGCCCAATATGGGTGTGACCCGGACGCGCAACACCGGGCTGGGATTGCTCGAGCCGGAGACCGACCTTGTCTCCTTTCTCGATTCGGACGACATTTCGCCGGTCCGACGCTTTGCAGCCGATATCGAACTCTTCCGCAATGATCCGGGTCTGGATCTCACCTATTCAAGGATGATGCTGGTCGACAAGATCGACGATGAGCGCCTGGAGCCCGCCGCTGACAGTCGCAGCATCACGGTTCGCGGCATCCATTTGTCGTCGGCGATCTTCACGCGCCGGCTTGTCGAGCGCATCGGTGTCTTCGACGAAGCCTTCAATCAGGCGGAGGACACCGACTACCTGCTGCGCACCTTTGAAAGCGGACCAAGATATGTCACGCCGGAGACCGTGGCCCTCTACTACAGACGCCATCCCGGCAACATGACCCGACAGACCGACGTCCAGTCCCGCGAATTCATGCGTGCTATCTATAAGTCGATGACCCGCCGCAAGGCAGATCCGACCTTGCGGCGGATCGAAGGCATCTTCGAACTCAAGGATCTCACTGACTGGCAGTTCATGTGATGAATGAATACGGCGTCGTCATACCGGCCTTCAACGCAAGCGGCACGATTGCCGACACCTTGCTCTCGGTCGCGGCGCAGACGGTGCTGCCTGAACTGGTGGTGATCGTCGACGATGGTTCGACCGACGATCTCGCTTCGGCGATCAGCGGAACGGAGTTGCCGGTGCGCCTGTTGCGCCAGGCAAATGCCGGGCCGGGCAGCGCCACGACCAGGGGCATCGCGGCGCTGTCGACGCCGCTCATCGCGACGCTCGATGCGGACGACCTCTGGCTGCCGGACAAGATCGAGAGGCAGCTCGCGCATCTGGAGAGATTTCCCACGACATCGGGGGTTTTCTGTCACTGGCAGAATTTCCGCAACGACCGGCCCGACGCGCCCGAGGCCGAGGCGGTGCCCGGCTGGTCGCGTACCACCATGATGATCCGCCGTGAGGTCGCCGAGACGATTGGGCCAATCGTCGATCCGCCGGGCGGCCGTGGCGAAATGATCGACTGGATCGCCCGGGTGCGCGAAGCGGGCCTTGCCCTCGACATGCTGGACGAGGTGCTGGCACGGCGCCGCATTCGGCCTGGCAGTCTGTCCTACGGGCGCGATCCGGCACGCGACCGCGGCTATCTCCAGGTCGCGCGGCTAGCCATGCTGCGGCGGGCGCGGAACAAGGCCGGCTCGGGCTGATGGCTGATATCCGCCGTATCGAGCGACGCTTCCCGGACTATGGCTGGTCATGGCCCACGGGTGGGCTCGATCAATTGCTCAAGGCGGCGCTCCTTCCCGACGAGGACGCCGCTGCCGCCTGCGCAGCACGCTGGCTGGACGAGAACGATATCGATCTCGTCTCGTTCCGCGAGCACCGGCTGCTGGCCGCGATCTCCGACAGGTTCGGCAGGAAGCTCGCCGGTCATTCCGCTTATCCGCGCCTCGTCGGCCTGCAGAAGATGCTTTGGACCAAATCGCGCATGGCCATGCGCGAGGCCGAGCCGGCGCTGAAGGCGATGGCGGATGCGGGATGCCAGGTGATGCTGATCAAGGGCGCCAGCCGCATTGCCTTGAACGCATCGGCACAGCGCGGCAGGGTGGCGCACGACATCGACATATTGGTGCGGCCGCAGGACATGCAGACGGCCTTCGACGTGCTGCGCGATGGCGACTGGCAGATCGCCACCGGCGTCAGCCCGCAATATCTGCGGACAAGACTGGCGTCGCTGCGCTCGATGAATTTCTTCAAGGGCAATCTTGGCGACATCGACCTGCACCAGCTCGCCTATGACGGCTCGCAACGGAGCGAGGAAGATGACCTGGCCATCTGGCAACGGGCCGATAGCGCCGAATTCAGCGGTGTCGGCGTGCTGGTGCCGTCGCCGGCCGACCGCATCGCGCTTGCCATCGCGCATGGCGGCCTCGACGCCCACACCCACAGCGACTGGCTGGTCGATTGCGCGGTGGCCATTCGCGGCGGCGACGTCGACTGGGACGTATTCCTTGATGTTGTCGCCAGGCGCGGCCTTGCCGTTGCAGCGGCGGTGGCGCTCTCCTACCTGACGCTTGAAACAGGCGTGACGACGCCGGACAGGGTGCTGGCGGGTGTGCTTGACATGGCCGACCGCTCCGGCCTCTCGCGCTGGTCGGCCGTGCTGCAGGCCAAGCCGCGGACCGATTTCGGCAGGCTGGTTTGGCTGTCGCGCGGCCTTGCCAAGCAGTTGCGGCTGAGGCGCAAGAGCGGCAGGCTGCGCCAGGAGCCGCCAGCCAAGGCCTGGCGCGGCAAGCCAGCCCGCAGCGAGCCGTCGGAAACGGCGCCGCCGTCGGTCTTCTCACAGACCATACCTTGTCCGCGAACGGTGGGCGAGATGATGCTGGACATCATGGTCAGGATCAGCGTTCCACCGGTCCGCCGCCGCATCGAATTGGAGATCAATGCCGACGACCACCATGTTGCGCGCCTGCGCGCCATGGCCATCAGCCGGTCGGGGAGGGAACGGGTGCTGCATTTTCGCGGCAAGGTGACGCTTGATGGCGAAAGGCATGCCCTGACGCTGGAAGCGCGGCCATCGCGGCAATTCCGCCAATGGGACGACGCGGCGACCGTCGCCGCTTATGGCGCACTGCCCTTCCACCTGATCTCGGCGACGTTCTCGCCGTTGCGCTGACAGGAACACAGGCGATGCTTGGGTGGTCCCAAGGCCGCGGAGCGATAGACAGACCACGACAGGCAGCCCAGTCAAGGCTTTGCTGACTGGCATTCGTGCATGGGACCATTCCCATCGAGGACGTAGCGCCACGCAAGTTGTGACGGCGATTAGAAGGCCCTTAACCGCCGGCTGTTAGACATCGAGCACGATTGCTGCTTTGGTGATGAGGCCCAGGCATGACGCGATTTGTTGCGTCCTATAAACCGGTTGACCTGCGCTCCGCCGAGGTCACCCCAGTTCATATCGGCTGGCCTGCCGCCGCGACGCTGCTGATCGCCACCTATGCGATCATTGTCTCGCTCCTTGTCATGCCAGGCAATGTCGATGTGTCCTGGCTGCTGACCATTGGTGAGCGCGTGCTCAATGGCGAGCGTCTTTCGGTCGACATCATCGAAGTCAATCCGGCCTTCTCGGCCTGGCTGTATCTGCCCTTCCTGCTGCTGGAGCACCTGACCGGGCTGTCGGCGGAGCTCTGGGTGAGCGTCGGCGTGGCGGTGCTTGCGATCACATCGGTCTGCTTTTCGGCTCGCCTTCTGACGCGAGCCGACGAAACGCTGAAGCGATACGTCTGGATGGTTCCAGCCGCCGTGTTTTGCGTGCTCTACTTGTTTCCGATCGATTTCGGCCAGCGCGAACAGATTGCCGTCATCGTCTTGCTGCCTTGGCTGGCGCTGTTTTCAGCACGCGACCGGACCGCCGATTTCAGCGCCGGCACCATGGCCGAGCGGATCGGCGCCGGCGTCGGCGCGGGTATCTTCGTCATGATCAAGCCGCCCTACAGCGTGCTCGCTCTGGCGGTGCCGGCACTGGTCGTTGCATTGCAACGGCACTCGCTTCGTCCAGTGCTGACGACGGAGAATGTCGTCGGCGCCCTCCTGACCGTCGCTTACCTTGTCGCGCTCGTCGTTTTCATGCAGCCCTTTTTTACCGACGTGATGCCGCTGCTGCGTCAAGTCTACCTGCCCATGCGCATGCCGGTGATGGACGTGCTCATGCTGTGGCCCGTCACGATGTTCACGGCCATGGCGATGGCCGCGCTGGCGATGGCCTATCCCGGCCGACCCGCTCACGAGGTCAGAACCATGCTGCTGGCGGCGGCGGCCTATGTTCCGGCCTTCGTTATCATGGGCAAGGGATGGACCTATCAAGCGTTGCCGTTCCTGACACTCGGTGCCCTAGCTCTGATGCTGCAATATATCAGGCTGAAACCGCTGCGCGGCTTGCCTGCACTTCCCAAGGCCGGCGTCGCGCTCGGTGTGTTTTCGATCGCAATCCTGACCGTGCTGCAACAAAGCATGGCATTTGCCCAGTCGCGGCGCGATCTCGATGCCGCGACAGCCGCCATCGTCGGCGCGGTAGATCATCCGACCATGATGTCGATCGCCTCTCAGTTACAATTCAGCAACCCGCTTGCCCGGATGACTGGCGCCCGCTTCGTGGCGCGCCAGCAATCGGGCTGGATGGTCAATGACGCGGGAATACTCATGCAACTGGAGAGCGATCCCGAGACGAGGCAAGGTCTGGCGGCATTGAGGGAAAGCTATGCGGTTTCGATCGCAAGCGAGCTCACCGCGAAACGCCCGGATATTATCATCGACGACGGAACAGACGGGCCGCGCGCGCCGGTGCTCCTCGATCTGGCGGATCGGCAGCCCATGCCGCCATTGAACGACAACCCGGCGATCGCCAAAGCACTGGCGGACTACCGTATGCTTTTTCAAGCCGCCTCGGTGACGGTGTTGATCCGTGGCGACATTGCCGCAGGCAAATAGCCGAATGCAGGGTTCTTCCCTGCCCTCAGGCCGTGCCGCTGCCCAACACGGCCGAGTCCTGGGGCGCCTGCTCGCGGCGCCTTATGGTGACGAGCATCCATGCCGACAAGGACAATGGCACCAGCACGCCTATGCCAAACCCTGCATTATTTATCAGATGGGCGACGGCCGGATAGAGCCAGATCAACGCCAGGAAAATCCGCGGCATGGTGCTGCGCGTCGAGAACAGATAGGCGACGGCGACAGCCAGGCCGATTGTGTCGTAGCTGTACCCATAGGGCGTCGCCAGCGTTGCCAGCACGGCGCCGAGCACTACCCGCTCGCGGTGCTCGACCCGGCGCCAGGGCAGCCAGGCCCAGATGGCGGCGCAAATGGCTGCTATCATCGCAGCGGCTTGCATCGCATATGCCGTCGTCAGCTCCGCGCCGCATGCGCGGGCCAGGAAAAACATGGTCGCGGCGTTGGACTGATAGGGCTGCGGATAGGGCGCTTCCAGTATCGTGGTCATCAAGGGACGGGTTTCGGTCCAAAACAATCGCCAAACGTCAAATCCGAGCACCACGCCGGTCAGGAAGAACAGCGCCGCCGACGACAGGACAGCCGCGGCAATGGCGCGCCAATTGCCGCTCGCCAGCAGACAGAACGGAACCAGTATGCCGAGATGCGGCTTGACCGTCAGCAGCCCGAACAGCAGCCCGGCCAATATCGGCCGCTTTGGCGCCACAGCCAGCCCACCAACGAGAAGCGCGGTGGTCAAGGCGCCGTTCTGGCCAAAGATGGCGTTGATGAAGACGGCCGGGCAGACGAGGATAGCCGCCTCGGCAAGTGGGTCCAGTTTCAGCTGCCGCACCGCCAGCCACAGGCAGAAGACGGTGCCGAAGGTCCAGATGAGATAGGCCGAGAAAATCGGCAGCAGCGCCAGCGGCGCGCCGAAGATGAGGATGCTGGGCGGGTAACTCCATTCCTGGTTGGGAAGATCGGGCGAGAACATCCGCCGCAAGGCCGCGCGATAGGTGTCGACGTCGAACAGCCACGCGACATGGCCGTCGAGCGCCATGCGCCCGCCGGCCCACAGATTGGTGAAATCCCAGTAAGGCAGCCGGTCGCTGAGCTCGGAGAAGCCGTGCTCGTCGAAGGTCCACAAGGCAAGGTGGTAGCGCAGGCCGACCAAAATCCCAGTGCACAGCACAAGTGCCGCGAAACGGAGATCGGATCGATTGCGGGCAGTCTGATCGACCGGTACCATTGCTTTGTTTTCCAAAATCTTGGCAGCCTTGATAAGGGATGTGCGTTAAGATCGGCTTATACGGGGCTCTCGTCCGGCTTCGTCACCCGCCGCAGCGTCAGATTGATCCTGCCGCCGTTCTTCAGCAACGCCGAGGTCGAGGGATAGATGCGGTCGACGCCGTGGAAGCAGAGGCGCCCCTCGCCGCCGAGCACGACGACATCACCGCTTTTCAGCCTGAACGACTTGGTCGCGCCCTCGCGCGTCGTCTGACCTACCCTGAACAGGCAATCGTCGCCCAGTGAGATGGAGACGACGGGTGCCGAGAAATCGGCCTCGTCGCGGTCCTGGTGCAGGCCCATCTTCGCGTCCGCCGTGTAGAAATTGATCAGGCAGGCCTCCGGCGGATTTGGATAGCCCGACACTTGCCGCCAAAGGTCGAGCAGGCCCTCCGGGATCGGCGGCCATGGTTCCCCGGTCAACGGATGCGTCGGCTGGTAGCGATAGCCTCGCTCCTTGTCGGTGACCCAGCCGAGCGTGCCGCAATTGGTCATGCGCACGCTCATCTCCTTGCCGGTGCGCGGCATGGCCGGCACGTAAAGCGGAGCCTGCTGGACGATGCTTCTCACCGCTTCGACAAGCGCCTCCTGAACAGTGCGCGGCAGATAGGCCGGCATGTGGCGGACTCCCTTGGGCAGAACGAGCATGGATTTGCGCACCTTGAGATGGTTCGAGCCGGCAGGATGCCACCATCAAGTAAAGACGGCGACCCGAAAGCGGCCGCCGATCTCGTCGCGGCTATTGATGTGGGGATTCACGAAAGTGTCTGCGCGGAGCGCAACTGGTAAAATCGAAAACGCCGCGCGTCCTTTCGGATGCGCGGCGCCTGACTTCGCCGTATCGAAACGGCGCGATCTGGTTACCAAGTCAGGGGATGCGCAGCACCTGACCTGGATAGATCTTGTCCGGGTGGGTCAGCATCGGCCTGTTGGCCTCGAAGATGGCCGTATTCTTGACGCCCTGGCCCTTGCCATAGCTTTTCTCGGCGATCTTCCAGAGGTTGTCGCCCTTCTGAACGGTGTAGAAAGTCGGTTCCTTGGCCGGCGCAGCTGCCTTGCCGGCATCCGGCGCGACCTGCAATTCGTCGGCCTGCACCTTGGAGACACCCAGCGTGTTGCCGACGGCAATCACCGCCTTTTCGAAGATCGACTGGTCCTTGACCACGCCCTTCAGCACCGCCGTGTCACCCTGGACGACGACTTGCACGCCATCGGTGCCGAGCTTGTGCGAATCGAGTTCCTTCTTGAGCGTGTCGGCAGTGGGTGCGGCTTCCTCGTCGCCGCCGATGCCCAGCTTCTTGCCGACGCTTTTGACGAAATCGAACATGCCCATCTTTAGTCTCCCTTGCTGTGGCAATGGCGAAACCTTGCATCTGAGGCGTCAAATGGAAAGCCATTTTATGCACGCGGCTGGTGTGGAGCTTAATCGTTCTCCACCCGGCCGCGCAGCTTCTTGATCGTGCCGCGCCCGGCCTTGCTTTTCAGCCGCCGTTCCACTGCGCCTTTCGAGGGGCGCGTCTTCTTGCGCGGCGGCGGTGGCGGCTCCGCGGCCTTGGCCACCAGTGCCGTCAGCCTCGCCCTTGCATCGGCGCGATTCTGCTCCTGGGTACGGAAGCGCCCGGCCTCGATGACGATGACGCCGTCCTTGGTGGCGCGTTGACCGGCAAGCTTGATCGTGCGTGCGCGCACGCGCTCCGAGAGGCCGGCCGCGTTGGCCGCGTCAAAGCGCAGTTGCACGGCCGTCGCCACCTTGTTGACGTTCTGGCCGCCGGGACCGGACGAGCGGATGAAATCCTCGTGCAGGTCGCCCGGATGGATCACGGCTTCGTCTGATATGATGATGTTGTCATCGATCGGCATGCCGCAGTCATGGCGCGGCGGACCGAAAAAGAAAAGGCCCGATCGAAACCGGGCCTTCACTGGTGCCGAGCAGCAATGATGCCAAGCGATCTGACGACTACTCCGCCGCTTCCTGCATGCGGGGCGCCGCACCCATGACGGTCGCATCGACATGCGGCTCGAATTTCTCGAAGTTGACCGCGAACATCCCGACCAGTCTTGCCGCCTGACGGTCATAGGCAGCCTTGTCGGCCCAGGTCGAGCGCGGATCGAGAATTGAGCTGTCAACACCAGGCACGGCCACCGGCACCTCGAAGCCGAAATTGGCGTCGGTGCGGAACGCGCCGGTCTTCAGCGAGCCGTCGAGCGCGGCGGCAAGCAGAGCGCGCGTCGCCTTGATCGGCATGCGCTTGCCGGTGCCATAGGCGCCGCCGGTCCAGCCGGTGTTGACCAGCCAGCAATCGGCGTCATGGCTGGCGATGAGCGCGCGCAGCAGGTTGCCGTATTCCGACGGATGGCGAGGCATGAACGGCGCGCCGAAACAGGTCGAGAACGTCGCCTCGGGCTCGGTGACGCCCTTTTCGGTTCCAGCCACCTTGGCCGTGTAACCGGAGAGGAAATGATACATCGCCTGCGCCGGGGTCAGCCGCGCGATCGGCGGCATCACGCCGAAGGCATCGGCGGTCAGCATGATGATGTTCCTGGGATGATTGGCGCGCCCGGTCTTCGAGGCGTTGGGGATGAAGTCGAGCGGGTAGGCACAGCGGGTGTTTTCGGTGAGGCGGCCGTCATTGAAATCGGGCACGCCGTCGGCGTCGAGCACGACATTTTCCAGCACTGTGCCGAAGCGCTGCGTGGTGGCGAAGATCTCCGGTTCGGCTTCCGCCGACAGCTTGATGGTCTTGGCGTAGCAGCCGCCCTCGAAGTTGAAGATGCCATGCGGACCCCAGCCATGCTCGTCGTCGCCGATCAGCGTGCGCGACGGATCGGCCGAGAGCGTCGTCTTGCCGGTTCCCGACAGCCCGAAGAATATGGCGGCGTCGCCGGCCGGCCCCTCATTGGCCGAGCAGTGCATCGGCATCACGCCCTTCTGCGGCAGGAGATAGTTGAGCATGGTGAACACCGACTTCTTCATCTCGCCGGCATAGGAGGTGCCGCCGATCAGCACGATCTTGCGGCTGAGATCGACGGCGATCACCGTCTCGGTGCGGCTGCCGTGGCGGGCGGGATCGGCGCGGAAGGACGGCAGGTCGATGATCGTCATCTCGGGCACGAACTGTTCGAGTTCGGCGCTATCCGGACGGATGAGCAGATTGCGGATGAACAGCGAGTGCCAGGCAAATTCGGTGATCACCCTGGTGGGGAGCTTCAGCTCCGCGTCGGCGCCGCCGACCAGGTCCTGCACGTAAAGATCCTTGTCCGCGGCGTGGGCCTGGAAATCGGCAAGCAGCGTCTCGAACTGGGCCGGAGAGATCGCCTTGTTATTGTCCCACCAGACATGCGGCTCGGTGGCTGCGTCGCGGACGACGAATTTGTCCTTGGGCGAACGGCCTGTGTGCTGGCCGGTCTCGGCGACCAGCGCGCCATGCGCGGTCAGCCGGGCCTCGCCGCGCCGGATCGAGTCCTCATAAAGGGCGGCCGCCCCGAAATTGTAGCGCACCACGCCGGTGGTTTTCAGGCCGATACGATCGATCGCGCAAGCAGGATTGCGTTTGCCGACTTCCGACATTGGTGTCCCTTCTTCGATTTGCTGCGTCTTTGCCGGCGTATTTCCGGCACGCCCGCTGTCCGGGCTGAGATGGTCAGAACCAGAAAAGCCAAATGATATCAAATCATTAATCGATTTAAATATTTTGAAAGTTGTTTAAATCGTTTATATATGCAAAAAGTTTCACGGTTGCCCAAAGGATTGGCCGCGTTCGTTCGTCCAATCCATGTCGAGGTAGAATTGTGGCCTGCGGCACCCCGCGCGTGACAGCGGACAAGGCCTATGCCACATTTTGTACCTAATTTGTCCTGCAAAAGCCCCTTCTCTACGAAAGAAGGGACAGCTCATGAGGGAGCCGCTTGAAATGGCAACAATCGCGCTTGTCGATGACGACCGCAACATTCTGACGTCGGTGTCGATCGCCCTTGAATCCGAGGGATATCGTGTCGAGACCTACACGGATGGTGCGTCCGCGCTGGAAGGCCTGGCGGCGCGTCCGCCGAATCTCGCCATCCTCGACATCAAGATGCCGCGCATGGACGGCATGGAGCTTTTGCGCCGGATGCGCCAGAAGTCCGACCTGCCGGTGATCTTCCTGACCTCCAAGGACGATGAGATCGATGAGTTGTTCGGCCTCAAGATGGGCGCCGACGATTTCATCCGCAAACCGTTCTCGCAACGCCTGCTTGTCGAGCGGGTGCGCGCCGTGCTGCGCCGTGCCAGCGCCCGCGAAGCTGCGGCAAAGGCGCCCAGCCAGCAGGCCCGCTCGCTCGAACGCGGCCAGCTCGTCATGGACCAGGAACGCCACACCTGCACCTGGAAGGGCGAACCGGTGACGCTCACCGTCACCGAATTCCTGATCCTGCATTCGCTGGCGCAGCGCCCCGGTGTCGTAAAAAGTCGTGATGCGCTGATGGATTCGGCTTATGATGAGCAGGTCTATGTCGATGACCGCACGATCGACAGCCACATCAAGCGGCTGCGCAAGAAGTTCAAGGCTGTCGACGACGACTTCGAAATGATCGAAACCCTTTACGGAGTCGGATACCGGTTCCGCGAAGCTTGAATAGGCAGTAGGCAGTAGGGAATAGTCGGTAGTCAGTTTTGAATGGTGCGAGCGGCCATCGCCGCGATCTCAGCCAACCATTTCTCTATTCCCTACTCACTAACTAGGCAGGGCCTGCTATTCGATGGCAGTGGAAGCACAGCGAACAAGACCGGCGGGCGCCAGGCGGCCGTCGCGCATCATGCCGTCCTTCGTGTCGAAGATCACCGTTCCGATGCGCCGCTTCCTCGGCCATCACATCTTTTCCAGCCTGACGCGGCGCATTCTGTTTCTCAACCTTGCCGGCCTTGCCGTCTTGGTCACCGGCATCCTCTACCTCAACACCTTCCGCGACGGGCTGATCGATGCCCGCGTCGAAAGCCTGATGACGCAGGGCGAGATCATCGCCGGCGCGATCGCGGCATCGGCGACGGTCGAGACCGATTCGATCAGCATCGATCCGGAAAAGCTGCTTGAGCTGCAGGCCGGCGAAAGCCTGGGGCCGGGCTCCGACCAGCTCGACAATCTGGATTTCCCGATCAATCCCGAACGTGTCGCGCCGGTGCTGCGGCGGTTGATCTCGCCGACCCGGACGCGGGCACGCATCTATGACCGCGACGCCAATCTGCTGCTCGATTCGCGCCATCTCTATTCGCGCGGCCAGATCCTGCGCTACGACCTGCCGCCGGTCGACGAGGAAGAGCCCGACCTTGTCGAGCGCATCCAGAAGTTCATCTTCGACTTCTTCCGCAACACCGACCTGCCGGTCTATCACGAACAGCCGGGCGGCAATGGCGCGGCCTTCCCGGAAGTGGTCAAGGCGCTGACCGGCAGCCCGTCGACCATCGTGCGCGTCTCGGAACAGGGCGAGCAGATCGTTTCGGTGGCGGTGCCGATCCAGCGCTTCCGCGCCGTTCTCGGCGTGCTGATGCTGTCGACCGAGGGCGGCGACATCGACAAGATCGTCGCCGCCGAGCGCAAGGCGATCCTGCGCGTCTTCGGCATCGCGGCACTCGTCACCGCCATCCTGTCGATGCTTTTGGCCTCGACCATCGCCAACCCGCTGCGCCGGCTGTCGGCGGCGGCGGTGCGGGTCAGGCGCGGCGTCAAGAGCCGCGAGGAGATCCCGGACTTTTCCGACCGGCAGGACGAGATCGGCAATCTGTCGGTCGCGGTGCGCGACATGACCAACGCGCTCTATGCCCGCATCGAGGCGATCGAAAGCTTCGCCGCCGACGTTTCCCATGAATTGAAGAACCCGCTGACGTCGCTGCGCAGCGCGGTGGAGACACTGCCGCTGGCCAAGAACGACAATTCGCGCAGCCGGCTGATGGAGATCATCCAGCATGACGTCCGGCGGCTGGACCGGCTCATCACCGATATTTCCGACGCCTCCCGCCTCGACGCCGAACTCGCGCGCGAAGACGCGGGAACCGTGGACCTGAAGAAATTCGTCACCGATCTGGTAGCCGTGTCGCGCGAGGCCACCCGCAACAAGAAAGCGGTCGAGATCGAACTCAAGGTCGCCAAGTTGCCGCAGGGCGTCAAAGGCTATTTCGTCGTCGGCCACGATCTGCGTATCGGCCAGGTCATCACCAATTTGATCGAGAATGCGCGCTCCTTCGTTCCCGAGGACCACGGCCACATCAGCCTTTCGCTGGCGCGCGCTGGCAAGTTCAATATCCTCACCGTCGACGACAACGGTCCCGGCATCCGCGCCGACAACATCGACCGCATCTTCGAGCGCTTCTACACCGACCGGCCGGCCGGCGAGGCGTTCGGCCAGAATTCGGGCCTTGGCCTGTCGATCTCCAGGCAGATCGTCGAAGCCCATGGCGGCACGCTGACCGCCGAGAACATTCCCGGCACCAAGCCCGGCGAGATCAAGGGCGCGCGCTTCGTCGTGACGCTGCCGGCCGAAGCATGATCCCGAACCGAAGGGCAGCGGGATCATGTCCGTTGCAAAAGACGTGATCCGTGCGGCCTGAAAACATTCACGCGACGGCGGTGCTGATCGGCGAACGTGGCATTCTGGTCAGCGGCGCGTCCGGTTCAGGCAAGACGACATTGGCGCTGACGCTCATCGACCATTGCCGTCAGCGCGGATTGTTCTCACGGCTGGTCGGCGACGACCAGCTTCTCATCGAGGCGCATGGGGGGGAGGCGCATGCGGGGCGGCTGGTATGCCGCGTACCCGCCACCATCGCCGGCCTTGCCGAAGTGCCGGGACTTGGACCCCGGCCGCTGCCGTTCGAACCCGCCTGCGTCATCGACCTGCATATACGCCTGCTGCCGGCTGACGAGATCGCGCGCTTCCAGGAGGACGCCAGTGACGAGATCGCCGGGTGCGTGGTGCCACGCATCGATCTGGCCGAACGCAATGTCCAGGCTGCCCTGCCCGCCGTGATGGCGCGGCTGTCCATCATGCCTTTTCTATGATCCGCCCGGCATTTTTTGCTGCAATGCGTCAAAATGGCATGGGCAGGCGCAATTTTGGGCTTGTCAACGGGCCGCGCGTCGACAAGATAGCGCTCCCGCCGCCTGGAATGGCTGGCGAGCATAAAATGCGCCTGTGAAGCGGCGATGACGGGAGCCACCAAAGAATGATCGGACTCGTGCTTGTAACGCACGGTCAACTGGCCACCGAGTTCCGACATGCCGTCGAACATGTCGTCGGGCCACAAGACAATTTCGAAACCGTGGCGATCGGTGCCGACGACGATATGGAACAGCGTCGCCGCGATATCGTCGACGCTGTCGCCCGTGTCGATACCGGAGCCGGCGTCATCGTGCTGACCGACATGTTCGGCGGCACGCCGTCGAACCTTGCCATCTCGGTGATGGAGTCCGGCCGCACCGAGGTGATCGCCGGCATGAACCTGCCGATGCTGATCAAGCTGTCGTCGATCCGCAAGGGCGACAACATGGCGGCCGCGCTCGATGAGGCGCAGGCTGCCGGCCGCAAATACATCAATGTCGCCAGCCAGCTTCTGAGCAGCAAATGAACGCGCTATCATCGGAAAAAGACCAGATTGTCCGGGAGTTTCCGATCGTCAACCAGCGCGGCCTGCATGCACGCGCCTCGGCGAAATTCGTCCAGCTCGCCAGCGGCTTCAATGCCGCGGTCCATGTCGAGAAGGACGGCGTCAAGGTCGGCGGCACGTCGATCATGGGCCTGATGATGCTGGCCGCCAGCCCGGGCTACTCGATCCGCGTCACCGCCAGCGGACCCGAGGCGCTCGAGGTGATGGATGCGCTGGAGCAGCTTGTCGCCTCCCGCTTCGGCGAGGAATGCTGATCCCCTGCATCGCCAAGGCATGCTTGCGAGACATGCAGGGATAAAGATTTCTTTATATCCCATTGTCGTTTCGACATCGATCTGCTAGTCAGGCCGGCAATTCGCGCCCTTCGACGCGCCGACCGGCGCGGGCGCATCCGCAACCAATTCGCAGCATAACAATTCGCATCGGAGCACTGCCATGACGGGTAGCAAGGATTATGTGGTCGCCGACATCTCGCTTGCCGGCTGGGGCCGCAAGGAACTCGATATCGCCGAAACCGAAATGCCGGGCCTGATGGCCTGCCGCGAGGAGTTCGGCGCCAAGAAGCCGCTGAAGGGCGCGCGCATCACCGGCTCGCTGCACATGACCATCCAGACCGCGGTGCTGATCGAGACGCTGAAGGCGCTCGGCGCCGATATCCGCTGGGCGTCCTGCAACATCTTCTCGACCCAGGACCATGCCGCCGCGGCGATCGCCGAGGCCGGCATTCCTGTCTTCGCCGTCAAGGGCGAGAGCCTCGAACAGTACTGGGACTACACCGACCGGATCTTCCAGTGGACAGACGGCGGCCTCTCCAACATGATCCTGGACGACGGTGGCGATGCCACCATGTACATCCTGATCGGCGCCCGCGCCGAGGCCGGCGAGGACGTGCTGTCCAACCCGCAGAGCGAGGAAGAGGAATATTTCTACGCCCAGGTCAAGAAGCGCCTGAAGGCTTCGCCCGGCTTCTTCACCAAGCAGAAAGCGGCGATCCGCGGCGTCACCGAAGAGACGACCACCGGCGTCAACCGGCTTTACCAGTTGCAGAAGAAGGGCCTGCTGCCCTTCCCCGCCATCAACGTCAACGACTCGGTCACCAAGTCGAAATTCGACAACAAGTACGGCTGCAAGGAATCGCTGGTCGACGGCATCCGCCGCGGCACCGATACGATGATGGCCGGCAAGGTCGCGGTCGTCTGCGGTTATGGCGACGTCGGCAAGGGCTCGTCCGCCTCGCTGAAGGGCGCCGGCGCCCGCGTCAAGGTCACCGAGGTCGATCCGATCTGCGCCCTGCAGGCGGCGATGGACGGCTTTGAAGTCGTCACGCTGGAAGACGCGGCTCCGACCGCCGACATCGTCATCACCACCACCGGCAACAAGGATGTCGTCACCCTCGACCACATGCGGTCGATGAAGGACATGGTGATCGTCGGCAATATCGGCCACTTCGACAACGAGATCCAGGTCGCGTCGCTGCGCAATCTGAAGTGGACCAACGTCAAGCCGCAGGTCGACATGATCACCTTCCCGGACGGCAAGCGGATGATCCTCTTGTCGGAAGGCCGCCTGCTTAATCTCGGCAATGCCACCGGCCATCCGAGCTTCGTCATGTCGGCCTCCTTCACCAATCAGGTTCTGGCCCAGATCGAGCTGTTCACCAAGGGCGAGCAGTACCAGAACCAGGTCTATGTTCTGCCCAAGCATCTCGACGAGAAGGTCGCGCGCCTGCACCTCGACAAGCTCGGCGCCCGCCTGACCGAACTGTCGGGTGAGCAGGCCGCCTATATCGGCGTCACGCCGCAGGGTCCGTTCAAGCCGGAACACTACCGCTATTAACCAAAGCTAAATTTACTACCATATATTGACGCCGGGCGATTGACTTTTCGCCCGGCTTTATTTTTGCGCGCGATCAGCCTTCACGGCGATTCGGCGAGGGTTTATTGTCAGGTGATTCGCGACGCTTCCGGCCCGAGAGGGGATCAGAGAGGCGCGTTTCAGGGCGGTCTTGCATTCAGGCGGCGGAGAGGACCAAGACATGCCGGGGCAAAACCCGCACGGAGCGGGATCGGCCGTTTCCGGCGGCCATGACGATTCGGGGACCTTAGGCTCGGCCATCCAGGGCGGACGCCTTTCATGGCGTGCCCGTGCCGGACTGTTGGCCAGTTCGGCACTGGCCTGGCCTTTGGCCGGCGCCGTGGCGCATGCCGAGACCGCCGCCGTGGCGACCGCCGGCCTGTCGATCAGCACGGTCGAAGTCATGCAGCTTGCGGTGTTCGTCGGCGTGACGGGCGCGGCGCTGCTGTCGGCCATCGTTCTCATCCGCGAGCGGGCCCGCACCTCGGCGGAGAATGTCGAACTGAGAAGCCGCGTCGCCGACGTCAACGCGGCACTGCGCCGGTCGGAAGCGTTGCTCAATCTGCGCGACCAGCGCGTGGTCGTCTGGGCCTCGGAGAACAAGAAACCCGAACTCGTCGGCACATTGCCGGTTGAAAGCGGCGCCCCCGAGGAGCGGGCGGCTTTCCTCGCTTTCGGCCGCTGGCTGATGCCGCGCTCGGCGGCGGCACTCGAACATGCGGTCGCGGGCTTGCGCGAAAAGGCGAGGCCTTTCGACCTGGTCATCGAATCGCAGGCCGGCGCACCGCTCGAAGTGCACGGCCGCAAGAGTGCCGCGCATATATTGGTGCGGTTTGTCTCGCTTTCCGAGACGCAGCGCAGCCAGGCCCGGCTGAGGATCGAGAACCAGCGGCTGGCCGCCGACCATGACACGATGATCGGCCTGCTCGAGGCGCTGAAGATGCCGGCATGGCTGCGTGACGAGCACGGACGCCTGAAATGGGTCAACCGGGCCTATGCCGACGCGGTCGAAGCCGAGAGTGCGGAAGCCGCCGTCCGCGACGCCAAGGAGTTTCTTGGCGGCCAGGCGCGCGAGGCCATTGCCACCCAACACAAATCGCATCCGGTCTTCGAGCAGTCGCTTTCCACTGTGATCGAAGGCGACCGCCGCGTGTTCGCGGTGACCGACGTCGCCGGCGGCGACGGTTCGGCCGGCCTTGCCTGCGACACCAGCGCGATCGAGACCATCCGCGGCGAATATGAGCGGACGGTGCGCAGCCACGCCGACACGCTCGACCAGCTCAACACCGCGGTCGCCATCTTCGACACCGACGAGAAGCTGCGCTTCTTCAACCAGGCGTTCCAGAAGCTGTGGGGGCTCGACAGCGGCTTCCTGCACAGCGCTCCAGACAATGCGCTTTTGCTCGACCGGCTGCGCAGCGAAGGCAAGATCGCCGAACAACCCGAATGGCGCCGCTGGAAGGAAGGCCTGCTCGGCGCCTACCGCGCGGTCGAATCGCAGGAACATTGGTGGCATCTACCGGATGGCAAGACCATTCGCGTCGTTGCCAACCCGCAGCCCAAGGGCGGCGTCACCTGGGTGTTCGAGAACCTGACCGAGAAGATGGACCTGGAAAGCCGCTACCGGACCGCGGTGCGGGTCCAGGGCGAAACGCTCGACAATCTCGCCGAGGGCGTGGCGGTGTTCGGCCCCGATGGGCGGCTGCGGCTGTCGAACCCTGCCTTTGCCACGCTGTGGGGGCTGAGCGCCGACGCCGCCAAGCCCAACGTGCACGTGTCGACGATCCGCGATCTTTGCGACCGGCAGGCGGTCGACAGCCCCTGGCCGGGCTTCGTTGCCGCCATCACCGGGTTCGACGATGAGCGTCGCGACCGTCACGGCCAGAGCGAGCTCAACAACGGCACCGTGCTGCGTTACGCCGTGATTCCACTGCCCAACGGGCAAGTGATGATGACCTTCGTCGACGTCACCGACAGCGTCCGTGTCGAACGCGCGCTGAAGGACAAGAACGAGGCGCTGGAAAAGTCGGATCAGCTCAAGAACGACTTCGTCCAGCACGTGTCCTACGAACTGCGCTCGCCGCTGACCAACATCATCGGCTTCACCGAACTGCTTTCAGTGCCCACGACCGGGCCATTGAATCAAAAGCAGCGCGAATATGTCGAGCATGTCAGCTCGTCCTCCTCGGTCCTGCTGACCATCGTCAACGACATACTGGACCTTGCGACCGTCGACGCCGGCATCATGCAGCTCGACATTTCAGAGGTTCATGTCGACCGCACCATCGCGGCGGCGGCGGAACTGGTTGCCGACAGGCTGCAGGAGCATTCGATCCGACTCGAGGTCGATGCCACCGCTGCGCCGAAGACCTTCCACGGCGATGAGACCCGCATCCGCCAGATCCTCTACAATCTGCTCAGCAATGCCGCCAATTACGCACCGGAAGCTAGCAGCATCCGGCTCGCCTGCCGCCAGTTGGCGGACGGGGTGGAATTCTCGGTTCATGACGACGGCCCCGGCATGCCGCCGGATGTGCTGGATTCGGTGTTCCGCCGCTTCGAACCGCGTACCAATGGCGGCCGCAGGCGCGGCGCCGGCCTTGGCCTGTCGATCGTCAAGAGCTTCGTTGAACTGCATGGCGGCGGCGTTCGCATCGAAACCGGCAAGGACAAGGGCACGACCGTCATCTGCACCTTCCCCGACATGCCCGGCATCCGCGCCGCGGCCGAGTAGCGCGCTCGATGACGGGGCTTGTGCTGGAGCGTTTGCTCCCTGATGAGACACAGACCGCGCGGCTGGGCGAGGATCTGGCGCTGGCGCTGCGTGCCGGCGATGTGCTGGCGCTCAAAGGCGATCTCGGCGCCGGCAAGTCGACACTTGCGCGGGCTCTGATCCGAACGCTTGCGGACGATGCCGGCCTCGACGTGCCGAGCCCGACCTTCACTTTGGTGCAGAGCTACGACACGCGCATTCCGGTGCATCATTTCGACCTCTACCGCCTGGCGTCGGCGAGCGAGCTCGACGAACTCGGCTTCGATGAAGCGCTGACGCAAGGGGCAGCCCTGGTCGAATGGCCCGAGCGGGCGGAGGGCTATCTGCCGAAGACAGCGCTGTCGATCGAACTCGTCCAGCATGGCGAAGGGCGGCTGGCGCGGCTGTCGGGGCAAGGCGCGGCCTTCGAGCGGGCGGCGCGGTCCCTGGCCATGCGCGATTTTCTCGACAGCGCCGGCTGGGGGACAGCGCGGCGCCGCCATTTCATCGGCGATGCCTCGGCCCGTTCCTATGAGATCGTGACACTTGCAGGCCAGGAGCCTCGCGTGCTGATGAACTCGCCACGGCTGGTGCTCGGCCCGCCGGTGCGCGACGGCAAGCCCTATGCCGTGATCGCGCACACCGCCCGGTCGGTCTCGGCCTTCGTCGCCATCGACCGCGCCTTGAAGGCCGGCGGCGTCAGCGTTCCGCAAATCCATGCCGAGGACCAGGACCAGGGGTTTCTGCTGCTCGAGCATCTCGGTTCCGAAGGGTTTCTAGGCAAGGACGGCGAGCCGGTGGCCGAACGTTATGCGGCGGCGGCCGAACTGCTGGCCATGATGCATGGCAAGACCTGGCCGCGGCGCCTGGAGGCCGGACCGGGCAGCTTCCACGAGGTGCCACCTTTCGACCGCGATGCGATGATGATCGAAGCCGATCTTTTGGTCGACTGGTATGTGCCGGCCATATCGGGTGGCCCGGCCAGCCAAGATCTGCGCACGGGCTACGCCAGGCAATGGAACGCGCTTTTCGACCGGCTGCAGGCAAGCGAATACACGCTGATGCTGCGCGACTTCCATTCGCCCAACATCATCTGGCGCGGCGACCGCTCCGGGCATGACCGGCTGGGCATCGTGGACTTCCAGGACGCGCTTATCGGCCCGTCGGCCTATGACGTCGCCTCGCTTGCCATGGATGCCCGTGTCACCCTGTCGCCCGCGATCGAAAAGCAGACACTTGATGCCTATGTCGCGGCGCGACATGCAGCAGGGGCTTTCAACGAAGCGAGTTTCCTGGAGGCCTATGCAATCATGGCCGCGCAGCGCAATTCGAAGATCCTCGGCATTTTCGTGCGTCTCGAAAAGCGCGACGGCAAACCCTATTATCTCAGACACCTGCCGCGCATCCGCGACTATCTGCGCCGGGCGCTGTCCCATCCGGCGCTCGCCAGCCTGAAGGATTTCTACGGCACGCACGGGCTGCTGGAGGAACGAGCGCTGTGACAGCAAGACCGGACACGGCCATCGTGCCCCAAACTGCAATCGTACTCGCCGCCGGGCTCGGCAAGCGCATGCGGCCGATCACCGACACCATCCCCAAGCCGCTGGTCAGGATCGCCGGCAAGACCTTGCTCGACTGGGGTCTCGACAGCCTCGCCGCCGCCGGCGTCGCCAAGGCCGTCGTCAACGTCCACTATCTTCCCGAACAGATCGTTGCCCATGTCGCGACGCGCCATGTGCCCCGCATCATCATTTCCGACGAGAGCGACCGGCTGCTCGATTCGGCCGGCGGCATCGTCAAGGCGCTGCCGGAACTGGGCGAACAACCCTTCTACATCCTCAACGCCGACACGTTCTGGATCGACCACGGCCCACTCAATCTCGGCCGCCTCGCCCTTGCATGGAACGCCGCGAAAATGGATATTCTGCTGATGCTGGCGGATCTCCATCAAGCGACCGGACACTGCGGCTCAACCGACTTCCTGGTGGCGCCGGACGGCACCTTGCGGCGTTCAAAAGGCGATCCGGCAGGCCTGATCTATGCCGGCGCGGCGATCGTCCATCCGCGCCTGTTCGCGGACGCATCCGCCGAACCGCATTCGCTCAACGCCTATTTCGACAAAGCCATCGCCGCCGGCCGCCTGTTCGGCATGCCGATGCACGGCCACTGGATCACTGTCGGCACGCCCGATGCCATTGCGCTCGCTGAAGCGGCAGTCGCCGGCGCGCTGACCGAGTCGCAATGAGCGGCACAGGCCGCGTTTTCTCCATCCCCCCCGGAGCGCCGTTTCTGCCGACGCTGGCCGAGGCGCTGCTTGCCGGTCGACTGGTTCCCGGATTTCGCTTCGACGGCGATCCGCTCGCTCTGGCCGATGTCACCATCTATGTGCCGACGCGCCGTGCCGCGCGCGCCTTGCGCGGTGTCTTCGTCGACAGTCTCGCGGCGCGCGGCGGCGGCGGTTCGGCGATCCTGCCGGTCATCCGTCCGCTCGGCGAGTTCGACGAGGACGAAGCGGCGTTCGATGCCGAGCCATCGGCGGCGATCGATCTCGCGCCACCGATCTCGGCAATCGAACGACTGTTGCTGCTGACGCCGCTGGTGCGCGCCTGGAAGCGCCGGCTGCCGGAGCATGTGGCGAAGCTTTTCGCGGAGGAGATCGTCATTCCCGCGTCCACCGCAGACGCGATCTGGCTGGCGCGCGACCTCGCGGCGCTGATGGACGAGATCGAGACGGAAGGCACCGACTGGGCAAAGCTTGAAGGCCTGGTGACCGGCAACCTCGCCGGCTGGTGGCAGGTAACGCTCGAATTCCTCGGCATCGTCACCGATGCCTGGCCGAAATTCCTCAGTGAAAGCGACCGCTCCAATCCGGCCGCGCATCGCAGCGCGCTGATCCGCTCCGAGGCGGCGCGGCTGCGGCGCAATCCGCCGGCTGGACCGGTCATCGCAGCGGGATCGACCGGCTCGATACCGGCCACGGCGGAGCTGCTTGCCGCGATCGCCCGCCTGCCCGGCGGGGCCATCGTGCTGCCCGGGCTCGACCGCACGCTGGACGAGGCATCCTTCCAGGCGCTCATCGCTCCCGGAGCGCGGCCAGCGGTGCTTGGCCACCCGCAATACGGCCTCGCCAGGCTGATCGGCAAGATCGGCGTGCTGCGCTCGGATGTCGAGGAAGTCAGCGCCGCCGAACCGCACCTCGCGCTTCGCGCCGCGCTTGTCGGCGAAGCACTGCGGCCAGCCGAGACCACCGAATTGTGGGCCGAAACGCGCAATGGTTTTTCGGCACCCGATATTGCAGGTGCCTTCGCCGGCGTGACCCTGCTTGAAGCAGCCAGCGAGCGCGACGAAGCCGTCGCCATCGCGGTTGCCCTGAAGCAGGCGGTAGAGGAGCCGGGCCAAAGAGCTGCCCTCGTCACCGGCGATCGCGCGCTGGCGCGGCGCGTCTCGGTCGAACTCAAGCGCTTCGGCGTTGTCGCCGATGATTCCGGCGGCACGCCGCTCGCCAACAGTCCGGCGGCCAGCCTGCTCAGGCTGGCGCTCGAGGCGGTGTTCCGGCCGGGCGATCCGGTCGGCCTCTTGTCACTGCTCAAGCATCCGCTGCTCGGCCTCGGTCTCGAACGCGCTGACGTGCGCCATGCGGCGGAACTGGTCGAACTGGTGGCGTTGCGCGGCGGCACCGGCCGTCCCAACATCGCATCACTGCCGGAACTGTTCGAAACCCGCCTCATTGGGCTCGGCGATGACAGCCGGCCACCCTTCTGGTTTTCCCGTCTGACCGTGCGCGCCATCGAAAGCGCACGGAATTTGCTCGAAGGTCTGAAGCAAGCCCTGGCTCCGCTGATGGCCTTTCGCGGCCAGGCGGATGCCGATCTTGCCGCCTTGGTCAAAGCCAGCGTTGTGGCCCTGGAAAATCTCGGCCGCGCCGCCGACGGCGGCCTTGCCGACCTCTATGCCGGTGACGCCGGAGAAAAGCTTGCCGAACTGCTGCGCGGGCTGGTCGCCGCTTCGGCGCCGCTGTCGTTCGCGGCGAGCGAATGGCCCGATGTGATGGACGCGCTGATCGCGCCCGAAACGGTCAAGCCGGCGCAAGGCACCGACCGGAACATCGCCATCTGGGGCGCGCTGGAAGCGCGGCTGCAGGACGTGGACACGCTGGTCATTGGCGGGCTCAACGAAGGCGTCTGGCCGCGCAAGCCGGAGAGCGACCGCTTCATGTCGCGGCTGATGAAGACCGGTATCGATCTCGAACCGCCGGAACGGCGCATCGGCCTTGCCGCGCATGATTTCCAGATGGCCATGGGTGCGAAGAAGGTTCTGCTGGCCCGCTCGGCGCGTTCCGGCGACGCACCCGCCGTGCCATCGCGCTGGCTGCAGCGGCTGCTCACCTTCATCGGCAACGAGCAGGCGGCAACCCTGCGCGGGCGCGGCGACGAGCTGCTCGCCTGGGCTCGTGCTCTCGATACCGGACCGAAGCAGGATTTCGCGCCGCGGCCGCAACCGAAGCCGCCGCTGCAGGTGCGCCCGACGCATTTCTCGGTCACCGAGATCGAGACGTTGCGCCGCGATCCCTACGCCGTCTACGCAAGACGGATCCTCGGCCTGATGCCGCTCGATCCTGTGATCCGCGACCCCGGCGCGGCCGAGCGCGGCACGCTGTTCCATGCCATCCTGCATCTGTTCTCGTCCAAGGTGGCCGATCCGCGCGCGCCCGAGGCGCTGGCCGGCCTCATTGCCGCCGGCCGCGCCTGCTTTGCCGAGGCTGCCCTTCCAGCTGATGTCGAGGCGGTGTGGTGGCCGCGCTTCGAGAAGCTCGCCGCCAACATCATCGAATGGGAGCGCACACGCGCCGATGCGGTGGTCCAACGACATGCGGAAGAGAGGGCGGGAAAGACCGTCGTCGGCCAGTCCGGCGTGACGCTGTCCGGCTACGCCGACCGCGTCGACCTGCTGGCCGGCGGGATGGCCGATATTCTGGACTACAAGACAGGCTCCTCGCCCTCCAAGGCGCAGGCGCACACGCTGCTGGCGCCGCAACTGGCGCTGGAGGGCGCTCTTCTTAGGCGCGGCGCCTTCAAGGATCTGGGCGCGCGTGAACCGTCGCAACTGGCCTTCATCAGGCTGAAGCCGAATGGCGAGGTGTTCGAGGAGTCCATCCTCGAACACAACCGCCAGCCGCGAACCGCGGCCGATCTCGCCGAGGAAGCCTGGGCACGGCTGGAAAAGCTGCTGGTCCACTACGCCGATCCGCAAACCGGATACCTGTCGCGCGCACTGCCGTTTCGTGAAGGCGAGACCGACGGCGACTACGATCATCTCGCCCGCGTGCTCGAATGGTCGGCCGGCGGCGATGCCGGCGACGAGGGAGGTGAGGCATGAAGAAGGCCTATCCCATCCCGAGCGACACCGCGACCAGCCAGGCCCGCGCCGCCGATCCCATGAATTCCGCCTGGGTGTCTGCCAATGCCGGCTCAGGCAAGACCCATGTGCTGGCCCAGCGCGTCATCCGGTTGCTGCTCAACGGCACCGACCCGTCGAAGATCCTGTGCCTGACCTATACGCGCGCCGCCGCCGCCAACATGTCGAACCGGGTTTTTTCCACGCTGTCGGACTGGACCGTGCTCGGTGATGCCGAGCTGGCCGTGAAGATCGAAGCCCTGGAAGGGCGCCGGCCGGACCGCGATACCATGCGGCGCGCCCGTCGCCTGTTCGCCGAGGCGCTGGAGACGCCGGGCGGGCTGAAGATCCAGACCATCCACGCCTTCTGCGAATCCGTGCTCCACCAGTTCCCGCTGGAAGCCAACATTCCCGCCCATTTCGAGATGCTCGACAGCCAGATGGAGGCGTCGCTTTTCGCCGCTGCGCGCCGCGAAATGATTTCAGCCGCCGGCGACGCGGATTTGACCGAGGCCTTCGCCACTGTTCTGGAGCGCGGCGGTGAAGCCGGTCTCGATGCGTTGCTCGGCGAGATCGTGCGCAAGCGCGATGGCTTGCGCGATTTCCTCGATGCGGTCGGGCATGACGGCTTCCAACCTTTGTTCGACGAATTCCATTTCCGCCCGGGCCAGACCGCCGAGGGCCTGGCCGCATCGGTGTGGCCACTGCCGGGCTTCCTGCCGGATTATTTCGCCGGCTTTGCCCAGGCCGCCGAATCCACCGATGCCAGATCGGTGCTGAACAACATCCTGCCCTATGCGCGTCAGGCCTTCGCAGAGAGCGATTCCATTCACCGCCTGCAATTGCTCGCCAGAGCATTCCTCAAGACCGATGGCGATCCCTATGATCCGGCAAAGGCCTTCAAGAAGGCTCTGACCGACCGCCTGCCGGATCTGGCCGAGCGCTACCTCTCGGCCGCGAACGCCATCATCGAAACCGTCGACCGGCTGGCGCTGTTCCGGATGCTGGAAGGCACGCGTGCGGCGCTGACCATCGCCGACTGGCTGATCGCCCGCTACGAGGTGGTGAAGCGCAGTCGCGGCTTTCTCGACTTCAACGATCTGATCACCCGCACGGTCAACCTGCTGGCACGGCCCGATGCCGGCCCATGGGTGCAATACAAGCTCGACCAGGGCATCGACCACATCCTGCTCGATGAAGCGCAGGACACCAGCCCGGATCAATGGGAGGTGGTGAAACGGCTGGCGGAGGAATTTTTCGCCGGGCTCGGCGCGCGCGACAGGGTCCACCGCACGGTCTTTGCCGTCGGTGACGAAAAGCAGTCGATCTATTCCTTCCAGGGCGCCGCGCCCGACTCCTTCGCCGACAGCCGGCTGCTGTTCGCCGGCAGGGTGCGCGATGCCGAGGCGTCGTTCGCCGACCTCAAGCTGACATGGTCGTTCCGCTCGACCGACGACGTACTGGCCGCCGTCGACCGCGTCTTTGCTGATCCTGTCGTGCGGCGCGGCATCAGCCACGATCCCGATCCGCTGAGCCACAAGGCGATCCGCACCGATGCGCCGGGCTATGTCGAGGTCTGGCCGTCGCTCGGCACTGAAGCCGTCGATGAGCCCGACGATTGGACGCAGGCGATCGACCATGCCCACGCGCCGGCGGTGCGCGTCGCCGAGAATGTGGCAGCCACCATTGCCGGTTGGATCGGCAAGGGCGAAATCATCGAGGGCCGCGGCAAGCGGCTGCGGCCCGGCGACGTGCTGGTGCTGGTGCGCAAGCGCGACAGCTTTGTCCATGCGCTGACCCGCGCCTTGAAACGCCGCGACATTCCGGTCGCCGGCGCCGACCGGCTGAGCCTGCCCGGCCATATCGCGGTCAAGGACCTGATCGCGCTCGGCCATCTGCTGATCCAGCCGCAGGACGATCTGTCGCTCGCCGCCGTGCTGCGCAGCCCGATCTTCGACTTGCCGGAGGAGACGCTGTTCACACTCGCCGCGCAGAGGGCGCCCGGCTTGTCGCTGGCCACATCGCTGCGCCAGTATGCCGAAGAAAACGGGCGCCTGGCGAAGGTTGTCGCGCAACTCGACGTCTGGGCTGACGAGGCCGCCTTCAAGCCGGTGTTCGAATTCTATGCCGGCCTGCTCGCGCGCGATGGCGTGCGCCGGAAGATGATCGCGCGGCTCGGGCCGGAGGCCGGCGATATTCTCGACGAATTCCTGAGCTTCTGCCTTGCCGAGGAGCGGACCGGCCTGCCCGGGCTGGAGGCCTTCCTGTCGACGCTGGAAAATGCCGGTCCCGAGATCAAGCGCGAGATGGACCAGACCCGTGACGAGGTCCGCGTCATGACCGTGCACGCGGCCAAGGGTTTGGAGGCGCCGGTCGTGTTCCTGGTCGATGGCGGCTCCGCCCCGTTCAGCGACCAGCATCTGCCGCGCCTGATGCCTTTCAAGGGCTCGGGCACATACTGGGACGGCAAGGGCTATCTCTGGCGCTCGGCCAGCGATGTCGCCAACGGCTTTTCCAGGGCCGCGGCGGTGCGGGCGCGGGAACTCGCCGACGACGAATACCGCCGCTTGCTCTATGTCGGCATGACCCGTGCCGAGGATCGGCTGATCGTCTGCGGTTACCATGGCAAGCGGGCGCCGAATGCCGGCACCTGGCATTCGATCGTGAGCCGCGCCTTGATCGGTGCGCCCGAGAGCGAACGGCGTCCACATCCCGCCGGCGGCGACGCGGTGCATCGTTTCCACGTGACCAATCTGCCGCCCGTCGCGGCGGGCGCCAGTGAACAAGCGCGGCAGGCCGATGCTTTCGGGCCGTTGCCGGCGACCTTGTTCCGGCCTTTGCCACCCTTCGAGGATCTGCCGCGGCCGCTGTCGCCATCCGGCGCCTCGGCGCTGATCGACGAAGGCAAGGAAGCGGTGGTCGACAGGGCTTCGCCGGTGCTGGACGCCGATGCCGAACCGGGCTTTGCCGTGCTGCGCGGGCTCGCTTTGCACAAGTTGCTGCAGATGTTGCCCGGCATTGCCGAGGGTGAGCGCCAGGGCGCGGCCGAGCGTTATCTCGCGCGAACGGGTGCCGCGTGGCCGCCGTCCGAGCGGGACAAGGCGCTTGCGTCGGTCATTGCCATCCTCGACGATCCACGCCTCGGCCAACTGTTCGCGCCATCTTCCCGCGCCGAGGTGGCGATCATGGGCAAGCTGGATGTGAGGGGGAAAAAGCGTTCCATTTCCGGCAAGATCGACCGGTTGGCGGTGACCGCCGACACGGTTTCTATCGTCGACTACAAGACCAACCGGCCGGCGCCTGCGTCGCTGGCTGAAGTCCCGCCGGCCTATCTTTTGCAGTTGGCGCTTTATCGCGCGCTGCTCAAGCCGCTTTATCCCGGTCGCGAAGTGAAGGCGGCTCTCTTGTTCACAGAAGCGCCAAGGCTGATCGAACTGCCGGCCCAGGCCATGGATGACGCCCTTGCCCGACTCACGGGAGCGTGACACAAGACCTGCTTGAAGAAGGGCGCGACAACCACCACATTTGGTGGGACAAAAAACTCTCGAAAGGAATTTTCCGCATGGGTGCCACCGTCAAGGTCGACAAGAACAATTTCCAGGCCGACGTGCTCAACGCCAAGGAGCCGGTCGTGGTGGATTTCTGGGCTGAATGGTGCGGCCCGTGCAAGATGATCGGCCCGTCGCTGGAAGAGATCGCCACCGAGCTCGGCGGCAAGGTCAAGATCGCCAAGCTCAACATCGACGAGAACCCCGAGCTTGCCGCGCAGTTCGGTGTGCGCTCGATCCCGACGCTGATGATCTTCAAGGGCGGTGAAGTGGCCGACATGAAGGTTGGTGCCGCTCCGAAGACCGCGCTGTCGCACTGGATCAATGGCAGCCTCTGATCCATCTGTTTAGACGCAATTCCGGACAGAAAACCGCTTCACGCTTTTCTTGGAATTGCTTTGAAATCCCCGATAGCAAAAGCCCGGCCGTCACGCCGGGCTTTTTGTTGGCGCCATCGGCCAACCCGCTCTGGCCCTCACATCAGGGCACGCCATGTCTTCTGTTGGCAGCAGAAACAAGGAGAGCGACATGACCGGATCCGCCAAGGCCACCGTCTTCATCGACAATGAGCGCGTCATCGTCACCGAATACCGCTTCCAGCCGGGTGACAACACCGGCTGGCATCGCCACGGCCACGATTATGTCGTGGTGCCGCTGATGGACGGCAAGCTGAAGCTCAAGACCAAGGACGGCGAAACCATCGCCGAGATGAAGAAAGGCGCTCCCTATTTCCGCAAGGAAGGCGTCGAACACGACGTCATCAGCGCCAATGACGGCGAATATGCTTTCATCGAGATCGAGCTGAAGTAAGCGGCCGCATTGACTAAGCGATGAACGGCATCACGTCGGCGGCGTGCCGTTCTCGGCCAGTACTGCCCCAGCCAGATAGAGCGAACCGCCGATCAGGATGCGGGGCGCCGGGCCGTCCCAGGTGTCGCGCAGCAGCATCAGCGCACTGGCGACGGAGCTGACCGGCTCGGCGCTCAGCCCGGCTTCGGCGGCGCGTATCGCCAGTTCGTCGTTGGGCACGCCGGCGTCGCTCATGCTCACCGGCACGGTGTAGACATGCCGGACGAGGCCCTTGAAGGCGCGGAAATAGCCGCTCTGGTCCTTGGTGTTGATCATGCCCGAAATGAGGAAGAGCGGGCGCGGGTTCTTTTCCTCCTGCTCGGCCAGAGCTTCGGCAACGACCAAGCCGGCGCCGGGATTGTGGCCGCCATCGAGCCAGATGTCGGCACCCTTCGGCGCCAGCTCCGCCAGCCGGCCCTGCACCAGTTTCTGCATGCGGCCGGGCCAGGCGACACTGGTCATCGCCTTCTCGGCGGCGCGGTGGCTGATCTCGAAGCCGGCCGCCTTGACGGCGGCAATCGCCGCCGCCGCATTGGCGAATTGGTGGCGCCCCGGCAGACGCGGCGGCGGCAGGTCCATCAGACCGTCCTCGTCCTGGTAGACCATGCGGCCGTTCTCCTCGAAGGCGAGGAAATCCTGGCCGTAGACGAAAGTCGGGCACTCCAGCCGCTCGGCGGTCTCGATCAGCACCTGCAGCGCCGTCTCGCTTTCCTGCGCGCCGATCACCACCGGGCAGCCACGCTTCATGATGCCGGCCTTTTCAGCCGCGATCAGCTCGACCCGGTCGCCGAGATAGGCTTCGTGGTCCATCGACACCGGCATGATCACCGACACGGCGGGCCTGGCGACGACATTGGTGGCGTCGAAGCGTCCGCCGAGGCCGACCTCGATGATGGCGGCTTCGGCCGGATGTTCGGAAAACAGGATGAAGGTGACAGCGGTGAGTATCTCGAAGACGGTGATCTTCTGGCCGTCATTGGCCTTGGCGACACGGGCAATGGCCTCGGCGAAGGTCTCGTCGTCGACCAGTTTGCCACCACCCTCGGCGGCGAGCCTGTAGCGCTCGGCCCAGCTCACCAGATGCGGCGAGGTGTGGACATGGACAAGGTGGCCGGCGGCTTCAAGCAGCGCGCGCGAAAAGGCGGCGCAGGAGCCCTTGCCGTTGGTGCCGGCGATGTGGATGACCGGCGGCAGCAGATCCTGCGGATTGCCCAGCCGCTCCAGAAGCCGCGTGATACGGTCGAGCGAAAGGTCGAAACCTTTCGGGTGAAGCGCCATCAGGGCTTCGATTTCGCGGTCGGCGGCAAGCGTTGTCATGACAAAATCCCGGCGCATGGCCCGAGCACCAGAATCAATCCGGAATGGCCATGGCAATCAAAAGGCTACAGCGCGCGACCGCCCTCGTGCAATCGCGGTCGCGGCGACCAAAGTCGTGTTTCGTGCATGTCGTTTTCCCGAAACCGAGGCCACTTTCGGGCGACATGCACAGCGTCGCGTCCTCAGGCTTGCGGTCGGGCTTCGGTCGTAACCACCGCCGGCGGCAGGATTTCCGGCTCGAGCGGCTTTTGCTCTTCCGGCATCTTGAGCAGCATCTTCAACAGCCGCGCGATGGTCTGGCGCAGCTCAAGCCGCGACACCACCATGTCGACCATGCCGTGCTCCATCAGATATTCGGAGCGCTGGAAGCCGTCCGGCAGCTTTTCCCGGATGGTCTGCTCGATGACACGCGGGCCGGCAAAACCGATCAGCGCGCCGGGCTCGGCGATGTGCACGTCGCCCAGCATGGCATAGGAGGCGGTGACGCCGCCGGTGGTCGGGTTGGTCAGCACGACGATGTAGGGCAGGCCGGCTTCCTTCAGCCGGTCGACGCCAACCGTTGTGCGCGGCAGCTGCATGAGGGACAAAATGCCTTCCTGCATTCGCGCGCCGCCGGACGCGGCGAACAGGATCAGCGGCCGCTTGCGCTGCAGGGCGACCTCGAATGCGTGCACGATGGCGTCGCCGGCGGCCATGCCGAGCGAACCGCCCATGAAGGCGAAATCCTGCACCGTCACCACCACCGGCAGGCCTTCGATGGTGCCCAGCGCGTTGACGATCGCGTCTTCCAGCCCGGTCTTGGCCTTGGCGTCCTTCAACCGGTCGGTGTAGCGCTTCTCATCGCGGAACTTCAGCGGATCCTGCACTACCTTCGGGTTTTCGAGCTGTTCGTATTTGCCGTCGTCGAGGAAGTACTTCAGCCGCTCCTTGGCCGAGATCTTCATGTGATGGCCCGAAGACGGGATGACGAACTGGTTGGATTCCAGATCCTTGTGGAACACCATCTCGCCGGTCTCCGGATCCTTGATCCAGAGATTCTCGGGCATGTCGGTGCGCCGGCCGAGCATCGAATTGATCTTCGGGCGAACGTAATTGGTGATCCAGTTCATCGCTTCGGCTCCTGTCCTGACGAAGAGTTGGCTAAAGACGTAGGAAGACTATTCGGCAGCAGCAAGGCGGGCCGAGCGCACGCCTTGCGCCAGGCCGCTGACCAGCGTGGCAACGGCCTCGGCCGGGTCCGCGGTCTTTTCGCCCTTCGGCCCCAGCACATTGGCGACCGCATTGACGATGGCCGTACCGACGACGACGCCATCGGCATTGGCGCCGATGACACGCGCCTGTTCGGCGGTCTTGACACCGAAGCCGACGCAGACCGGCAGGTCGGTATGACCCTTGATGCGCTTAACCGCCGCCGCCACCTTGCCGGTGTCGGCCAGCGCCGAGCCGGTGATACCGGTCATGGAGACGTAATAGACGAAGCCGGACGTGTTCTGCAGCACCTTGGGCAGACGCTTGTCGTCAGTGGTCGGCGTCGCCAGGCGGATGAAGTTGATGCCGGCTTTGAGCGCCGGAATGCAGAGTTCCTCGTCCATTTCCGGCGGCAGGTCGACGACGATCAGGCCATCGATGCCACTGGCCAGCGCATCTTTCAGGAAGCGGTCGACGCCATAGATGTAGATCGGGTTGTAATAGCCCATCAGCACGATCGGAGTTTCATTATCGCCGGCGCGGAAATCCGACGCCATCTTCAGCGTCTTGACCAGCGTCTGGCCGCCTTTCAGCGCGCGCAGGCCTGCCGCCTGGATCGCCGGACCATCGGCCATCGGATCGGAAAACGGCATGCCGAGTTCGATGATGTCGGAGCCGGCGCCGGGAAGCGCCTTCATGATCGACAGCGAGGTGTCGTAGTCGGGGTCGCCGCCCATGAAATAGGTGACGAGCGCCGGACGGCCTTCGGATTTGAGCTTCGCCATGCGGCGGTCGATGCGGGTCACCATGATCAGATCTCCATGCCCAGCATCGAGGCCACCGTGTGCACGTCCTTGTCGCCACGGCCCGACAGGTTGACGATGACGATCTGGTCCTTGTCCATGGCGGGCACGATCTTGACCGCATGCGCGATGGCGTGCGCGGATTCCAGCGCCGGGATGATGCCTTCGACGCGCGTCGTCAGCTTGAAGGCTTCCAGCGCCTCGTCGTCGAGGATCGGCACATATTCGACACGGCCGGAGTCGCGCAGCCAGGAATGCTCCGGGCCGACGCCGGGATAATCGAGACCGGCCGAGATCGAATGGCCGTCCATGATCTGGCCGTCGGCATTCTGCAGGAGATAGGTGCGGTTGCCGTGCAGCACGCCGGGCGAACCGGCGTTCATCGACGCGCAATGCTCGATGCCGTCGAGGCCACGCCCGCCGGCCTCGATGCCGATGATGCGCACCTCCTTGTCGTCCAGGAACGGATGGAACAGGCCGATGGCGTTCGAACCGCCGCCGACGGCGGCAATGATGGTGTCCGGCAGCCGGCCTTCCTGCTCGAGGATCTGCGCCCGCGCCTCGGTGCCGATGACCGACTGGAAGTCGCGCACCAGTTCCGGATAGGGATGCGGCCCGGCGGCGGTGCCGATCAAATAATAGGTGTCCTCCACATTGGTGACCCAATCGCGAAGCGCTTCGTTCATGGCGTCCTTCAGCGTGCCGTGGCCGGCGGTGACAGGCCGCACTTCGGCGCCGAGCAGCTTCATGCGGAAGACGTTGGGGCTTTGCCGGGCAACGTCGGTCGCGCCCATATAAACCACGCAAGGGAAGCCGAAGCGCGCGGCGACGGTGGCCGACGCCACGCCATGCTGGCCAGCACCGGTCTCGGCGATGATGCGCTTCTTGCCCATGCGCTTGGCCAGCAGGATCTGGCCGAGGCAATTGTTGATCTTGTGGGAACCGGTGTGGTTCAGGTCCTCACGCTTGAAATAGACCTTGGCGCCGCCCCCGAGGCCCTTCGCCGCGGAAACCTCACGAAGATGCTTGGTCAGGCCTTCGGCGAAATAAAGCTTCGACGGCCGCCCGGCATAATGGGTCGAAAGATCGGTCAGCTCAGCCCTGAACTCCGGATCGTTCTTGACCTCGTTCCAGTGCCGCTCAAGATCGAGGATCAAAGGCATAAGCGTTTCGGCGACGAAACGGCCGCCGAAAATGCCGAACATGCCCTGTTCGTCGGGTCCGGTACGGAAGGAATTGGGTGTCGCCGGCTTGTTCATCGCCGATCTCCTAAATCTTGATTAGAAGCCCGATCAGGCGGCGCGGTCGTCGCGTGCTGCCCGGACGGCCCGGAAAAACTGTTCGATCAGCGCCGGATCCTTGACGCCCGGCGCGCTTTCCACGCCCGACGAAATGTCTATTCCGGGCGGGTTGGCAAGCCGAAGGGCATCGCCGATGTTGGCGGCGTTGAGCCCACCGGAAAGCATGTAATCGACGCCGGCGTCAAGGCCGCCGAGGATGCGCCAGTCGAAGGCCACGCCATTGCCGCCCGGCAGTTCGGAACCCTTTGGCGGCTTGGCATCGAACAGGAGCCGGTCGGCGACGCCGATGAAAGGCTTGATCCGGTCGAGGTCGGTGACCTCACTGAGCGGCAGCGCCTTCATCACCGGCAGGCCGTAGCGGGCTTTCAGTTCGGCCACACGCTCGGGGGTTTCCGAGCCGTGCAGTTGCAGCATGTCGGGCTGCATTTTTTCGACGATCTCGTCCAGGAAGGCGTCGCTGGCGTCAACCGTGACGGCAACCGCCAAGGCCTTGCCACGTGCCGCTTCGCGCAGGCGTCCGGCTTCCACCGGCTCGACATAGCGCGGGCTTTTGGCAAAGAAAATGAAGCCGACATGGCTGGCACCGCCGGCCAGCGCCGCGGCCATTGCCTGGTCGGTCTTCAAGCCGCAGATCTTGATGTCGAGCGCCATGGCGCGGGAATTGGCATGAAATCGAGACAGAGTCGAGAAAAAGCATGCTGTTTGCCGGCAGGGCCAAAGGCGCTACCTATTGATGGACGGATAGACAGCATGCCGGGCGGGAGAAAGATCATGGCCGACACAACCATTGCCGAACTGAAGCAGAAGATAGCGCAGGCACACGAGGTCATCGCGCACCTGATGGACAAGGCCGCCTTCAACGGCGCCGAAGCGCATCGGGCGCTGGAGTATTTCGGCGGCGATACGTTTGACCGGAATTTCCTGCCCTGGCCGCATCATGGCGATGAGGGGCTGCGGCCGGATGAACTCAATGCGGCCAACGACGATTGACTACTCGAACACGATCGCCTGCAACGCGCCGCCGTTGCGCTTCAGCCAGTCCTTGCAGCGGTCGGTGTCGGGGCAGAGTTTTTCGCACAGTTTCCAGAATTTCGGGCCGTGGTTCATCTCCTTGAGATGCGCCACCTCATGCGCCACGAGGTAGTTTATGACCGGCTGCGGCGCCATCATGATGCGCCAGGAGAAGGAGAGATTGCCTTCCGAGGTGCAGGAGCCCCAGCGGCTGGACGTGTCCTTGTAACGGATCGCCTTGGCGCGCTTGCCGAGCGCCTCGGTGTGTCTGGCCACCAGCTTCTCGATCTCCTTCTTGGCCTCGCGCTTGAGGAAATCGGCGATGCGGCGCGGCAGATGTATCCGGTCGCCATGCACGATCAGCAGCGGCCCGCGCTCGTCGCGCGATACCGTGACGGTGCCGCGTTTCGACGGCTCATGGACGATACGGTGCGGCACGCCCCGGATCGGGATCCTGATACCCGGCCGCACCTGTGGCCGCGTCGGCACTTTTGCGAGCCGCTGCTCCAGCCAGTCCTGGTGACGCTCGAGGAACCGGTCCACCTCGCCGCGGCGCAGGCCTGGCGGCACGGTGATGCGCAGGCCCTGGCCGCCGGAATCGATGCGCAACGTCAGGCGTCGCGCCCGCGCGCTCTCGACGATCTTGAGCGGCAGCGTGCGGCCGGCAACGCAATATTCGCGCTCCACGACAGGCGTGGGCTTGGGCTTCGTCAGATTGCGAAAGAATCCGATGGTCATGGCGGGACGATACGCGATTCGAGAAAAACGACTAGAACAAAAAAGAAACGGCGCCGCTCGCGCGACGCCGTTCTCATACCTTGGCCTGTCGCTCGGCCTCAGTCGTCAAGCAGGTTCGAGCCCTTGCCACGCTTGGCCGGGGTCGTGCCGGTGCTCGGATCGGTCTTCGCCGGAGCGGTCGACTTGTTGCGCTTCGCCATGAAGCGGTCGAACTCGTCCTGATCCTTGGCGCGACGCAGTTCGCGGGCATAGTCGTCGAACTCGGTCAGCATGTCGTCGAGCTTGCGGCGTTCCTCGGCGAGGCGCTCAAGCTCCTTTTCGCGCCAGTCGTCGAAAGCGACGTTGCCGGTGCGGGCGGAGCCGTTGCCCCAGCGCGCGGCCTTGTCGGAACCACGGCGGCAGCCGGCGAAGATGCCGTCGGTCGCGCGGTTGACGTCACGCTTGAAGCCGTCGAGCCGGTCGCCCCAGATGATGTAGGCGAGCATGGCGAAGCCGAGCGGCCAGAACACCATGAAGCCGATCACCATCAACGCGATGGTTGCCGGCGTCCAGGCCGGGCGGATCAATGCAGATGTGTTCATTTTCTCCCATTCCTTCGGTTGGAGACAGCCAGGACCGGCTGCGTGGAATCGAAATGGGAAGACAAAAACGGCGATTCAAGACAATGTCCGCCAAAACCGGACAAGCTTCTGAAATGATTATCGCTTTTTGAGCATGTCGAGGAAAAGCACGCCCAACCCGGCAATCAGCCCCCAGAACGCGGCGCCGACGCCGAACAGTGTCAGCCCCGAGGCGGTGACGACAAAAGTGACGGTGGCGGCCATCCGGTCGGCCTCGTCCTTGAGCGCGATCGCCAGCGCGTTGGCGAGCGAAGCCATCAACGCAAGCCCGGCCACCAGCACGATCAGGCTCTGCGGCAGGACAGCGAAGATGGCCACCAGCGAGGCGCCGAAGATCGCGAAGACGAGATAGGCGAGCGCATAGAACGGCCCGGTCTTCCAGCGCTCGGCGGGGTCAGGATGAACGTCCGGCCCGGTGCAGATTGCCGCCGAAATCGCCGCCAGATTGGTGGTCGAGCCGCCGAACGGCGCCGACAGCAGCGAAAACAGGCCGGTGACGCCGATCAGCGGGCCGGGCTCCGGGTGGTAGCCGGCGGCGCGCAACACGGCGAGGCCGGACAGGTTCTGCGACGCCATGGTGACGAGGTAGAGCGGCAGCGCCAGGCCAATCATCGCCTTGGCGGTGAAATCAGGTGCAATCAGCGTCAGTGTCGACAGCTCGGGTGTCGGCAGGCCGCCGACACGGCCGGTGAGAAACGCGGCGAGACCGCCGCCGATCAGCACCGCCAACACCGACAGCGCCGGGTTGAACAGGCGGATGATGAAGAACGCCGCGATCAGCGGCAGGATCAGCCAGGGGTCGGCGGGAACGGTCTTGACCGCATTGAGGGCGAAGGTGACGACGATGCCGGCCAGCATGCCTGAGGCGACCGAGGGCGGTATCCTGGAGATCAATTGCGTCAACGGCCGAAACAGGCCGGTGGCGATCAACAGGATGGCGGTGACGATGAAGGCGGCGACGGCCTCGCCGATCGAAAAGCCGGTCGAGGCAGCCATCAGCGCCAGGCCCGGCGTCGACCAGGCGGTGATGACGGGCATCTTCGTGCGCCAGGACAGCCACAGGCTCTCGACCGCCATGGCCAGGCAAATGGTCGTCACCCAACTCGCCGTCTGGACTTGCGTCGCGCCGACCGCGTGGGCGGCGGCAATGACGATGGCCAGCGTGCCGCCGAAGCCGACGATGGCCGCGACAAAGGCCGAGATCGGGATGGAAAGGCGCATTCTCACCTGCCCCGCCCGGCCATGTCGCCGACCGCCCGCACCAGCATGTCGAGATCCAGCGGCCGCGACAGGCGATGATCGCCGTCGGGAATGAGCGACAGCGTGACATCATCGGCCGGCAGCAGGCTGACAAGCTTCAGCGCATGGCTCGACGGAACGTCGGCATCGGCCAGGCCCTGCAGGATGTGAACCGGGCAATGGGTGTCGATAGGCCCCGTCATGACCAGGTTGTCGCGCCCATCCTCGATCAACGCGCGCGTGTAGATATAGGGCTCCGTGGAATAGTCCGACGGCTCGGCGAAGAAGCCCTTTTCGGCGAGGTCGTGCTTCTGCGCGGGGGTCAGCACCGGCTCGACCAGCTCGGCGGTAAAATCCGGCGCCGGCGCCAGCAGCACCAGGCCGACGACGGATGCGTCCCCCGCCTTGCGCAATTCCTGCACCATGCGCAGCGCGATCCAGGCGCCCATGGACGAGCCTACCAGGATCTGGCTGCCGCTGGCGAAATGCCGGAACACGGCGAGGCTTTGCGAAAGCCATTTCGAAATCGTGCCGTCGGCAAAGGCGCCGTCGGATTCGCCGTGTCCTGAATAGTCATGGCGCAGGAAGGCGCGGCCTTCCCTTGCCGCCCAGTCCGACAGCGTCTGCGCCTTCGTGCCCAGCATGTCCGACTTGTAGCCGCCCAGCCAGACAATGCCGGGCGTCGAACCCGCCATATGGCGCACCGCGATGCGCGATCCCCCAACATCCGGAGAGACAGGGACATCGAGAAAGGTCGGGGGCGTGACGGTCATGGCTTTTTCCTCAGGCCCCTCTTTTGGCACGGCGTTCTTGTGGCACAGCCACAGGCGTGGCGAAAAGTGCTCGCGCCGTTTCTTTGTTTGGTGCAGGCCAGCGATCAGGGTGATTTTCTGTCAATGCTGTGCTATTGACTCCGCCCGCGCGCTCACCACATTGGCGCGTCCACGCATCAGACTGACAAATCCTGAACGAAACGGCCAAGGAGACCACGACCATTCGCAGACCTTTCAAAGCAGCGGCGCCGACCAAGGATGGGCCGCGCTCCAACCGTGACATCCGGGTTCCCCGGGTCCAGCTTATCGACGCCGAAGGCCAGAACCGCGGCGATGTTTCCATAAACGACGCATTGCTGCTCGCCGAAGAGGCTGGGCTCGATCTCGTCGAGATATCGCCCAATGCGGTGCCGCCCGTCGTAAAAATTCTCGATCTCGGCAAGTTGAAATACGCCAACCAGAAGAAGGCAGCCGAGGCGCGCAAGAACCAGAAGGTCATCGAGATCAAGGAGATCAAGATGCGCCCCAACATCGACAGCCATGACTACGAGACCAAGATGAAGGCGGTTCGCCGCTTCTTCGAGGAAGGCGACAAGGTCAAGCTGACGCTGCGCTTCCGTGGCCGCGAAATGGCGCATATGGAGCTCGGCATGCAGCTCCTCAACAAGGTCCGCGAAGAAGTGGCGACCATCGCCAAGGTCGAGGCGGAACCGAAGCTCGAAGGCCGCCAGATGATGATGGTGCTGGCGCCGCGCTAGGCGGATATTTTGCGGAACCTGCCTGGATCACGATAAGGTTAGGCGCCGTCATCACGCTCTAAATCCGCCTGAATTGTGCTACAGGGCGTCCCGACGATCGGCGGGACGCCTGTTTCTTGGCGAAAGCTGCGATCGCCGGCTTTGTTTTTATGCATGTCGTCCTCCCAGAATCGGGGCCACTTTTGGACGATTTGCGATAGGCTCCTCGACGATCGGATACCCCCTTGGACAATGAAGTGAAATACGGGCTGGGCAACTACCAGCAGATGCGCCGGCTGGTGCTTGCCGTGCTTGTGGTGGTGCTGTTTCTGGCACTGCTGTTTGGCCAGTCGACCTTCCCGCCGGACACGCCGGTGCATGAATCGATCGAGATGTTCGGCGTGCTCTTGATTTTCCTCGGCATTGTCGGACGCCTTTGGGCGACGCTCTATATAGGCGGGCGCAAATCCTCCGAAGTGGTGACGGGCGGGCCTTATTCGATCACCCGCAATCCGCTCTACGTATTCTCGACCGTGGCCGCGGCTGGTGTCGGCGCCCAGATCGGCTCGTTCTCCGGCATTGTTCTCTTTGCGCTGCTCTGCGCCGGGGCCTTCCACATCGTGATCCTGCGCGAGGAGAAGTTCCTCAAGGAAGCGCTCGGCGCGCCGTATGCGGCCTATCTGGCGCGGGTACCGCGCTTCTTCCCGAAGCTTTCCCTCTACCAGGAGGGCGATACGGGCAGCTTCAAGCCGCGGCTGCTGTTGACCACGCTGCTCGACGGCCTGGTGTTCCTGATCGCGCTGCCGGCCTTCGAACTGATCGATGGCGCCCAGCAGTCGGGCATGCTGCCGGTGTGGTTTACGCTCCCCTGACAGAAGACAGAGCGTCGCACGGCCTCGGGTGTTGCGTACAAGTCCTGTTTGACGTATAGGACCGCCGTTCAAGAAAACCGCCCGGCAGGGCATGCCGTGGCGGTTTCATTTGCTTTTCGGGCTTTGGTCAGCCCGGAGCGAACAAGAAGCGCGATAGTGCGCCAACAATACGGAGTAGCAAAATGCCCAAGATGAAGACCAAGTCGGCCGCCAAGAAGCGGTTCAAGATCACAGGTACGGGTAAAGTCCTGTCGGCTGCGGCCGGCAAGCGTCACGGCATGATCAAGCGTTCCAACAAGTTCATTCGAAATGCCCGCGGCACGATGGTTCTGGCTGAACCGGATGGCAAGAAGGTCATCAAGAATTTTCTGCCGAACGGCCTCTAAGGCATTCGGTCCGGACACGCAGTAGTTTTACGCAATTCCGAACGGAAAACCGCAAGACACTTTTCCTGGAATTGCTTTTAAGGAGATCATGACATGGCACGCGTAAAAAGAGGCGTCACCTCGCACGCCAAGCACAAGAAGGTCCTGAAAGCCGCCAAGGGCTTCTACGGCCGTCGCAAGAACACCATCCGCATCGCCAAGCAGGCGGTGGAAAAGTCGCTGCAGTACGCTTACCGCGACCGCAAGAACCGCAAGCGCTCGTTCCGCGCGCTGTGGATCCAGCGCATCAACGCCGCGACCCACGAGCATGGCCTGACCTATGGCCGCTTCATCGACGGCCTCAACAAGGCCGGCATCGAGATCGATCGCAAGATCCTGTCCGACATGGCCATCCATGAGCCGCAGGCTTTCGCCGCGCTCGTGGCCAAGGCCAAGGTGGCGCTCGAATATCTGAAGAACACCACGCCGAACGCTTTTGAAAGCGCTGTCGCCTAGAGCATGATGCCAAAAAGTCTATGACTTTTTGGACAACATCATGCTCCAGGGAAATTAGCGAGGAGCACGATCTTTTCCGAAAAGTCTGCAACTTTTCGGGATCGGGCTCCGAGCCCAGCGCTTCCCAAGCATTCGCAATTCTGATTTTGGGGAACCCGCGCTGGCACGGCTGGCGCGGGTTTTTCTTATGCCTGATGTAACCAAATTGGTGACACGCCCGGTGATGGCGGGTTGCCCGACCGAGAGAGCTTCGCCGTGAACGCCACTGCTGGAAATCTTGAAGCCCTGGAAGATTCACTTCTGGCCGACATCGCATCGGCCGCCGACGAGCCTGCCATCGAGGCCGTGCGCATCGCTGCCTTCGGCAAGAAGGGCACCGTGTCCGAGATGCTGAAAACGCTTGGCGCCATGACCGCCGAGGAGCGCCAGATCAAAGGCCCTGTCATCAACGGCCTCAAGAACCGCGTCACCGAGGCGCTGACGGCCCGCAAGGCCGAATTGAAGGACGTGGCGATCGCCGCCCGCCTTGCCGCCGAAAAAGTCGACGTGACGCTGCCGGTGCGGCAGTCGCCGGCCGAGCGCGGCCGTATCCATCCGATCAGCCAGGTCATCGACGAGATCGCCGCGATCTTCGGCGATCTCGGCTTCGCCATCGCCGAAGGTCCCGATATCGAGACCGACTATTACAATTTCACCGCGCTGAATTTCCCCGAGGGACATCCGGCCCGCGAGATGCATGACACCTTCTTCTTCCAGCCGGACGAGAAGGGCGAGCGGAAGCTTTTGCGCACCCATACCTCGCCGGTGCAGATCCGCACCATGGAGAAGCAGAAGCCGCCGATCCGCATCGTCATTCCTGGAAAAACCTACCGCCAGGATTCCGACGCCACGCACTCGCCGATGTTCCATCAGGTCGAGGGGCTGGTGATCGACAAAACGGCCAACGTCGCCAACATGAAGTGGGTGCTGGAAGAGTTCTGCAAGGCGTTCTTCGAGGTGCCATCGGTCAAGATGCGCTTCCGGCCGTCCTTCTTCCCGTTCACCGAGCCCAGCCTCGAGGTCGACATTCAGTGCGACCGCTCGCGGCCCGGTGAAGTGCGCTTCGGCGAAGGCTCCGACTGGATGGAGATCCTCGGCTGCGGCATGGTGCACCCCAATGTGCTGCGCGCCGGCGGGCTCGATCCCGACGAATACCAGGGCTTTGCCTGGGGCATGGGCATCGATCGCATCGCCATGCTGAAATACGGCATGCCGGACCTGCGCGCCTTCTTCGACGCGGACGTGCGCTGGCTGTCGCATTACGGTTTCCGGCCGCTCGATATGCCGACGCTGTTTGGAGGCCTCAGCCCGTGAGCGGAGCCGCCGATCCCTATGCGGACGCTGTGACCTTCCGCTTCGGCGACAGCCCGGAGCTTGCCGACGAGTTGTTGGCGCTGGTGCTGTCGGGGCGCAAGACGGCAACCTGCGGCGCATTGCGAGATTATGGCGGCGCCGAGCCCGTTCCGGAGGTCGGGCGCCGGGATGTCGTGCTCGATGGCAGCGGCCGGCGCACCGCGGTGATCGAGACGGTCGAGGCGATCGTGCGGCGTTTCGATGAGGTCGACGCCGACTTTGCCCGCGACGAGGGCGAAGGCGATTTGAGCCATGAATACTGGCGTGACGCCCATCGCGCCTATTTCGAGCGCAATGGCGGATTTGCGCCTGACATGAAACTGGTTTGCGAACGCTTCCGCCTGGTCGAAGTGTTCGCTGAAGAAGACGCGAAAGTGTGAGAGGATGAACGAGTATCAGGGCATTGCCTGGAGCACGGGCATCGACCGCATCGCCATGCTGAAATACGGCATGCCGAAGCTGCTCTGGGGCCTGAGCGCATGACAGCGCCCCACAATGGCGGCTGTCGCTGCGGCGCCGTGCGGTTCGAGGCTTCGGCTGAACCGCACCACGTCAGCTATTGCCATTGCGGCGATTGCCGGCGGGCCAGCGGCGCGCCGGTCTCCGCTTTTGTCGGCTTCCCGGCCAGCCAGGTGGCGTTCACCGGCAAGGCGCTGAAGATGTTCGAGAACGGCCCGGTGACGCGCTCCTTCTGCGGCGTCTGCGGCTCGCCCATCGCCTATGTCGACGAGCGGCTGGAAGACGACATCTACTTCATGCTCGGCGCCATGGACGCGCCGGCCGATTTCAGACCGACGCTGCATGCCTATGTCAGCGAGCAGCTTCCCTTCCTGCATATGTCCGACGACTTGCCCAGACATCTGAAAACAAGCGTCAAAAGACCAGACGGAACAGTCCCATGAAATTCACCCTCTCCTGGCTCAAGGATCATCTCGAGACCGACGCCTCGCTCAACGAGATCGTCGAGCGGCTGACGTCGATCGGGCTTGAAGTCGAGCATGTCGACGACAAGTCGAGCCTGAAACCCTTCGTCATCGCCAAGGTGCTGACGGCTGTGCAGCACCCCGATGCCGACCGGCTGCGCGTGCTGACCGTCGATACGGGCGACGGCAAGGCACCCGTGCAAGTGGTGTGCGGTGCGCCGAACGCCCGCGCCGGCTTGATCGGCGCCTTCGCCGCGCCCGGCACCTATGTGCCCGGCATCGACGTGACGCTGACGGTCGGCAAGATCCGTGGCGTCGAAAGCCATGGCATGATGTGTTCCGAGCGCGAACTGGAACTGTCGGACGAACACAACGGCATCATCGACCTGCCCGAGGATGCGCCTGTCGGCACCAGCTTTGCGTCCTACGCGCATCTCGACGATCCGGTGATCGAGATCAATCTGACGCCGAACCGGCCCGATGCCACCAGCGTCTACGGCATCGCCAGGGACCTGGCGGCGAGCGGGCTCGGCACGCTGAAAAGCGCTGCGGTCGAAGCGATCCCCGGCAAGGGCGAGACGCCGGTCAAGGTGGTGATCGAGGCGCCGGAGCTTTGCCCCGGCTTCGCCTTGCGCCTCGTGCGCGGTGTCAAGAATGGCCCATCACCGAAATGGCTGCAGCAAAGGCTGATCGCCATTGGCTTGAGGCCGATCAGCGCGCTGGTCGACATCACCAATTACGTCACCTTCGATCGCGGCCGGCCGCTGCATGTGTTCGATGCCAGGAAGGTTGCCGGCAATCTCGTCGTGCGCCGCGCGCGCGACGGCGAGAAGGTGATGGCGCTCGATGGCCGCGAATACACGCTGACATCAGACATGTGCGCCATCGCTGATGACAACGGCATCGAATCGATTGCCGGCGTGATGGGCGGCGAACATTCCGGCTGCGACGAGAACACGACCGACGTGCTTATCGAATCGGCGCTCTGGGATCCGATCACCACCGCCCGCACCGGCCGCACGCTCGGCATCATCACCGATGCGCGTTACCGTTTCGAGCGCGGTGTCGATCCTGAATTCATGGTGCCCGGGGTCGAGCTGGCGACCAGGCTTGTGCTCGATTTCTGCGGCGGAGAGCCGGCCGAGACCGAGGTCGTCGGTTATGCCGGCCACAAGCCCAAGATCGTCTCCTTCCCGCTGTCGGAAGTGACGCGGCTGACCGGCATCGAAGTGCCCAAGGCGGAAAGCCTCGACATCCTGTCGCGTCTCGGCTTCAAGCCGCAGGGCTCCGGCGATGTCGTCGATGTGGCGGTGCCGTCCTGGCGTCCCGATGTCGACGGCAAGGCGGACCTGGTCGAAGAGGTGATGCGTATTCACGGCGTCGACAACATCGAGCCACAGCCGCTCGGCGCGCATGACGCGGTCAATTCCAAGATCCTGACCACGCTGCAGGTCCGCACCCGCACCGCCAAGCGCGCGCTTGCCGTGCGCGGCATGATGGAAGCCGTCACCTGGTCGTTCATTCCGGCCAAGCATGCCGAACTGTTCGGCGGCGGCCAGACGGCGCTGAAGCTCGCCAACCCGATCGCAGCCGACATGTCCGACATGCGGCCGTCGCTGCTGCCGGGGCTGATTGCAGCCGCCCAGCGCAATGCCGACAAGGGTATTGGCGACGTGGCGCTGTTCGAGGTGTCGGGCATCTATGAGGGCGACGGCGCCGACCAGCAGCGGCGCGTGGCCGCCGGCGTGCGCCGCGGCACCGCCAAGCTCGACGGCTCGGGCCGCAACTGGGCCGGCAATTCGGGTCCGGTCGGCGTGTTCGACGCCAAGGCCGATGCAATCGCGGCACTGGAAGCCTGCGGCGCGCCGGTCGACCGGCTGCAGATCGAGGCAGGCGGCCCGTCCTGGTACCATCCCGGCCGCTCCGGCACGATCAAGCTCGGGCCGAAGACCGTGCTCGGCACGTTCGGCGAGTTCCATCCCAAGACGATGGAAGGGCTCGATGTTTCCGGGCCGCTCTGCGGCTTCGAAGTGTTTGTCGACGCCGTGCCCGAGCCGAAGGCCAAGCCGACCAAAACCAAGCCGAAGCTGGAGCTCTCCGCCTTCCAGGCGGTGAAGCGCGACTTCGCCTTTGTCGTCGACAAAGCGATCGAGGCCGGCACGCTGGTGCGCGCAGCACTTGCCGCCGACAAGAAGCTGATCACTGGCGTTTCGGTCTTCGACATTTTCGAAGGCGCGGCGCTCGGCGAGGGCAAGAAGTCTATCGCCATCGAAGTGGCGATCCAGCCGGTCGAGAAGACGCTGACCGACGAGGATTTCGAGGCGCTGGCCAAGCGCATCGTCGAGAATGTCGGCAAGCAGACGGGCGGGGTTCTGCGCGGCTGAGGCGATCGCGGGGAAAGTGCCTAGCGGTTTTCCCACCGGAATTACGGATTGCGAGCAGATGGCGAATCGTCCTCCAAAGGGCGATGGACCACCTGCGCTATTCCGGGCTGCCGTTCGAAGCACAATGCGAGGCGTTTCTCGACATCGTATCGGGGGATCCGCTGATCCACGAAGCCCTGGCGCGTGCCCGCATGCTGGCTTTGCCGGACTGGCTGGTGGTTTCCGGCGCACTCTACAACAGCGTCTGGAACCATTTGACCGGCAAGCCGTCGGGTTACGGCATCAGGGATGTCGACCTGTTCTATTTCGACAACAGCGACCTGTCCTATGAGGCCGAGGACGCTGTCATCCGCCGAGCGGCGCGGCATTTCGAGGGGCTGGCGCTGCCGGTCGAAGTGCGCAACCAGGCGCGGGTGCATCTGTGGTATCCGCAGAAATTCGGCCAGCCCTGCCCGCGCTATACGAGCGCGAGCGAATCCATCAGCCATTTTGCCTCGAAGACGCATGCGGTCGGGGTGCGCTACGATGCCGGCAGGCGGCTTGAGCTGGTGGCGCCATTCGGGCTCGACGATGTCTTTTCGTTCCGCATCACGCCGAACCGGGTGATGGACAACCAGCGGACGCATGAGGCGAAGGGGGCGCGGGCGAGGGAGTGCTGGCCGGAGATTACGGTGGTGGCTTGGTAGGGACGCAGACATAGAAAAATGTCGGCGCGAGGCGCCCCCCTCTGTCCTGCCGGACATCTCCCCCACTTGGGGGGAGATCAGCAGTTTCGGTGCCCCGTCCATTTCTCCAACGTCGGCGATTGGCGAAAGCCGAGCCGGCATCCAATCTCCCCCCTCGTGGGGGAGATGTCCGGCAGGACAGAGGGGGGCGCTGTCCCGCCAGCGTCTCAAAACAAGCTGATGCTAAAGGTCACCCATTCACCAGTGCCAGCAGCTCCTCGGTGTAGCGGTTGCCAACAACCTTATCCGGCGACAGCGCGTCGCCAATCGCAGCCACTTCAGCCGCACTCAACTCGATCCCCGCCGCCGCCGTGTTCTGCTCGAGATGGCGGATTTTTCGCGCACCCGGGATCGGGACGATGAAATCGCCCTGGTGCAGCACCCAGGCGAGCGCCAGCTGCGCGGAGGTCACGCCCTTTTCAGCCGCCATCCTTTCCAGCGTGGCGACCACCTTGGCATTGGCTTCCATGGCCTCGGCCTGGAAGCGCGGCAGGGTGCGGCGCCAGTCGCCGTCATCAAGCGTTTCGGGCTTGGCGATGGTGCCCGTCAAAAGGCCACGACCGAGCGGACTGTAAGGGACGAAGCCAATGCCGAGTTCGCGGCAGACGGCGAACACTTCCTCTTCCGGATCGCGGCTCCACAGCGAATATTCGCTCTGCACCGCCGCGATCGGATGCACGGCGTGTGCCCGGCGGATGGTCGTCGCATTTGCCTCCGACAGGCCGAGCGCGCGGACCTTGCCCTCGCGCACCAGCTCGGCCATGGCGCCGACCGTGTCCTCGATCGGCACGTTGGGGTCGACCCGGTGCTGGTAGTAGAGGTCAATGACATCGGTGCCCAGCCGCTTCAGCGAGGCCTCGGCCACCGCCTTGACGTGCTCGGGGCGGCTGTCGACGCCGGCCATGCGGTCGAGGCCCGTGCCTTCCTCCAAAATCTTGAAGCCGAATTTCGTCGCAATCGTCACTTTGTTCCGCACGGACTTCAGCGCATTGCCGAGCAGGATCTCGTTCTCGTAGGGGCCGTAGACTTCCGCCGTGTCGAAGAAATTGACGCCGATCTCGACGGCGCGATGCAAGGTGGCGATCGCCTCGGCCTCCGGCTGGCCGCCATAGGCGAAGCTCATGCCCATGCAGCCGAGGCCTACGGGATAGACGCTCAGTTCAGTTCCTAGTTTGCGGGTTTGCATCAGGCATCTCCTTGCTGTGATGCGACAGAGATAGCGCCTTGCCTTATGTTCGATAATCGTCTCTCATTTGCACAGGCTGTTCCAAGAAATAGATCAATGAACCGAGCGCATCTCTCACAGCTGGCTGTGCTGGCGACGGTCGCCCAATGCGGCAGCTTTCGTGGCGCGGCCAGGGAATTGGCGATCGCGCCGTCGGCCGTCAGCCATGCTGTATCCAGCCTGGAAGCGCGGCTCGGCGTGCGGCTCTTGGCGCGCAGCACCCGCAGCGTCGCGCCAACGGAAGAAGGCGCGCAACTCCTGGAGCGGCTGCGGCCGGCCCTATCCGAGATCGACCTGGCGCTGGAGACGGCGGTCGAATCGCGTGAGCGGCCGGCCGGAAACCTGCGGCTCAGCGTGCCGCGCACGGCAGCGCATCTGGTGCTGACGCCGCGGCTTGGTGCCTTTGCATCGGCCTATCCCGACATCGTGCTGGAAATCGTCATCGAGGATCGCTTCACCGATGTTGTCGAAGGTGGCTTCGACGCCGGCGTGCGGCTCGGCGAGAGCCTGCAGCGCGACATGATCGCGGTGCGCATCGGACCGGACATGCGCGGCGCGGTGGTCGGCGCGCCATCCTATTTCGCGGCCATGCCGAGACCGCATCATCCGCGCGACCTTGCCGACCATCGCTGCATCCGTTTCCGCTTCTCCAGCGGCATCCTCTACCGCTGGGAATTCGAAAAGGGCGGCGAAGAAATCGAGATTGCCGCGCAAGGGCCGCTGATCCTCGACGAGGACCATCTGATCGCGCAAGCGGCGGTCGACGGCGCCGGGCTCGCCTTCGTCTTCGAGCCTTATGTTCGCGCCCCGCTCGCCGACGGCAGGCTGATCCGCGCGCTGGAGGACTGGTGCCCGTCTTTCGAAGGCTTCTTTGTCTATTATCCCAGCCGCCGGCAGATGCGCCCGGCGCTGAGGGCGTTTGTGGATTTCTTCAAGGTGAGTGGGTAGGGAGCGCCCCTTACCCTCCCCCTTGTGGGGAGGGTCGATCCGCGTAGCGGATCGGGGTGGGGGTCTCGTAGAGCGCTGCCCCACCCCATCGCTTCGCGCCGACCCTCCCCACAAGGGGGAGGCTGGAAGAAAGCGCAACTCAGCAACGTTCTTCTCCCATGCAAACCTCCATCACCAACACGCCAACCCGCTACGGCTGGGCGACGATCCTCCTTCACTGGCTGATCGGGATCATCTTCATCGGCCAGTTCGTGCTCGGCTTCATCATGGTGCGATTGACCAGCCAACGCGCCGCCTTCGAGCTGATCCAGTTGCACAAATCCCTTGGCTTTCTGCTGCTTGGCCTCATCATCCTGCGCATCGCCTGGCGGCTCGGCAACGTGGCGCCGCCCTTGCCGCGTTCGGTCGGCGCGCTGGAGCGGCGTACGGCGCCGCTCGCGCATCTGGCGCTCTATGTCTTCCAGGTCGCCTTGCCCTTGTCAGGCTGGGCGCTGGTTTCGGTGTCGACGCTGGAAATTCCGACCATGCCGTTCAACCTGTTCGTAATGCCCAACCTGCCTTTGGCGGAATCCGACAGCGCGGAAAGCTTCTGGGCGGCGGCGCACTGGTATCTCGCCTACGCCGGCATCGCGCTTGTCGCGCTGCATGCCGCCGCCGCCCTGCGCCACCACTTCCTGCTGCGCGACAGCGTGCTCAGGCGCATGATCACGCCTTCGTCAGGCAGGGAATAGAGCGGGCGGTTCGCTCGTTTGTGGGGTGAGGACGCAAAAGCGTTGCCTCCAGGAAAGGATCAATCCCATGCATGCGCGCATCCTTGGATACGCGGCTCTTGCCGCATGCCTAGCCATGCCCGCCACTGCTGCGGTGGCGCTGAGTGACGCCGCCGGCAGCTACACGATCAATCCGGCAGGCTCCAGCATCCGCTTCACCATAGGCAAAGCCGGTGGCGGCGGCTTCGATGGCGCCTTCTCCCGCTTCAAAGGCACGATCCGCATCGACAACGGAGATATCGGCCATTCCAAAGTCGATCTAACCATCTATCCGGAAAGCGTTGGTACCGGCCAGAGCCGTATCGATGCCTTCCTGCGCTCCGACGCGGTGTTCGATGCGGCCAACAGCCCGGAGATCCAGTTCCGTTCGACCAGCGTGACCCGCACCGGCGATACATCAGCCCTGGTCACCGGCAGGCTGACGGCACGCGGCAAGACGTTTCCGGAAAAATTCACGGCCGAACTCGACGGCTTGAAAGGCGGCACGATAAAATTCCATGTCACCGGCAAGGTGCTGAGGTCACGCTACGGCATGGATGTCGGCACGCCGCTCTATTCCAACATCGTCGATTTCGACATGACGCTGACGGGCAAGCGGGGGTAGTTCTAATTTGCGCATCCTCCGGGTTCGTCATCCTAGGGCGAAGCAAGGAGCGAAGCGACGCGCGCAGACCCCTGGAGTTGCTCCGCAGCCCAAGGGATCCACTCCGTGACGCTAAGGCGTTGCAACGGTTACAGAATTCTGCACCGCTGCATTTACGTGATAGGTCACGGCATGGATCCTCGGGTCAAGCCCGAGGATGACGAAGGCGCTTTGTGATCCGCGTCCGCGATTGGCTTTTCTCCGAAATTGGGGCACACCTCCATCGATATAATCGAGATGGAGAAGCGTCATGTTCCGATGGGGTGTGTTGTCGACGGCCAAGATCGGCCGCGAGCATTTGTTGCCCGCAATGGTCGAGGCGGAGAATGGTGTGCTTTCGGCGATTGCCAGCCGCGACCTGTCGAAGGCCAAGGCCCTGGCCGAGCGATTTGGCGCGCGCCATGCGTTCGGCTCCTATGAGGAACTGCTCGCTTCCAAGGACATTGACGGCGTCTACATTCCGCTGCCGACATCGCAGCATGTCGAATGGACGGCCAAAGCGATCGAGGCGGGAAAACATGTGCTGGTCGAGAAGCCGCTGGCGCTCGACGCCAAGGACATTCTCCCCCTGATCAAGCTGCGCGACCAGAAGAAGGTGCTGGTCTGCGAGGCCTTCATGGTCATCTACCATCCGCAATGGATCAAGGTGCGCGACCTTATCGCCGGCGGCGCCATCGGCCGGCTGCGCCATGTGCAAGGCGCGTTCTCCTATTACAATGTCGACCCCAACAACATGCGCAACCAGCTCGATCTCGGCGGCGGCGCGCTGCCCGACATCGGCGTCTACCCGACAGTGTCGACGCGGTTTTCGACCGGCAAGGAGCCTAGCCGTGTCCAGGCGACGATCGAGCGCGACAAGAAATTCGGCACCGACATCTATTCCTCGATCCGCGCCGATTTCGGCGATTTCGAACTGTCCTTCTATCTGTCGACGCAGATGGCGGCGCGCCAGGTGATGGTGTTCCACGGCGAGAAGGGTTTCATCGAGGTCTTTTCCCCGTTCAATGCCGGGCTCTATGACCATCACCGCGTCGAATTGCACAACCAGAACCACACCGAGGCGCAAGTGTTCCGCTTCCCCGGCACGCAGCAGTACCGGCTGGAGGTCGAAACTTTCGCGCGAGCGGCGCAGGGCGGCAAGGAACGTGTTTTCACCCTGGAGGAGTCCGTGCTCAACCAGAAGGTCATCGATGCCATCTTCCGCGCCGGCGGCAAGGACGGCTGGGAGGCCGTCTAACTCCGGTTTGACGCAATTCCGGACGGAAAACCGGTTACACCTGGAATTGCGTTAGCCGGCTAATTCTGGGAGGAGAGATGGCTGACGACGCGGACGTGATCATAGTCGGTGCCGGCCTTGCCGGGCTGGTTGCCGCCGCCGAGCTTGCCGGGGCCGGCAAGAAGATCGTCATCGTCGACCAGGAGCCGGAGCAGTCGCTCGGCGGCCAGGCGTTCTGGTCGTTCGGCGGCCTTTTCCTCGTCGATTCACCCGAGCAGCGGCGCATGCGCATCCGCGATTCGCACGATCTGGCGCTCGATGACTGGATGGGCACCGCCGCCTTCGACCGGCCGGAGGATTTCTGGCCGCGCAAATGGGCGGAGGCCTATGTCGGTTTCGCCGCCGGCGAGAAACGCTCCTGGCTGATCGAGCGCGGCCTGAAATTCTTTCCTGTCGTCGGCTGGGCCGAGCGCGGCGGCGGCAACGCCATTGGCCACGGCAATTCAGTGCCCCGCTTCCACATCACCTGGGGCACCGGCCCCGGCGTGCTCGAACCTTTTGTGCTGCGCGTGCGTGAGGCGCAAAAGCGTGGATTGGTCAGCTTCAGGTTCCGCCACCGCGTCAATGAACTGACGCTGACAGGCGCTGTCGTGACCGGTGTGCGCGGCGATATCCTTGAGCCGAGCGCGGTCGAGCGCGGCCACAAGAGCTCGCGCGAGGTATCAGGCGAATTCGAGCTGCATGCACAAGCGGTGATCGTCGCTTCCGGCGGCATCGGCGCCAACCATCAGCTGGTACGGGAAAACTGGCCCAAGCGATTGGGTGCCGCGCCGAAACGCATGATCACCGGGGTGCCGGACCATGTCGACGGCCGCATGCTGGCGATCACCGAGGCGGCCGGCGGTTCGATCATCAACCGCGACCGTATGTGGCACTATGTCGAGGGCATCAGGAACTGGGCGCCGATCTGGACCGAGCACGCGATCCGTATCCTGCCCGGCCCGTCGTCGCTATGGCTCGATGCCAAGGGAAAACGCCTGCCGGTGCCGCTCTATCCCGGCTTCGACACGCTGGGCACGCTCAGCCATATCATGAGCACCGGCTTCGACTATTCCTGGTTCATCCTGACCAGGAAAATCATCCAGAAGGAGTTCGCGCTGTCGGGCTCCGAACAGAATCCGGACCTGACCGGCAAGAGCTGGCGCCAGGTGCTCGGCCGCGCGACATCGGGCATTCCGGGTCCGGTGAAAGCCTTCATGGAGAGGGGCGAAGACTTCATCGTCGAGGCCGATCTTTCGAAACTGGTCGCGCGCATGAACGCGCTGGCCGGCGGCGAGCCGCTGCTCGAGCTTGCCCAGGTCGAACGCGAGATCCGCGCCCGCGACAGGCAACTCGACAATCCGTTCTCCAAGGACATGCAGATCACCGCGCTGCGCGGCGCCCGCGCCTATCTCGGCGACAAGCTGATCCGCACGGCCAAGCCGCACAAGATGCTCGACCCGGCGAACGGCCCGCTGATCGCGGTGCGGCTCAACATCCTGACCCGCAAGACGCTGGGCGGCCTGCAGACCGATCTCGACAGTCGCGTGCTGGGCGCGGATGGCCAGCCGGTCGCCGGTCTCTATGCCGTTGGCGAGGCCGCCGGTTTCGGCGGCGGCGGCGTGCATGGCTATGCCGCGCTTGAAGGCACGTTCCTCGGTGGCTGCATCTTCTCCGGCCGCAGCGCAGGCAGGGCGGCGGCTGCATCGCTGGCGTGAACGGCGCCAACGTGGCCTGTTTTTCCAGCTCGGGCTCTTATACGTCCGGGCGATAAACATATGACTTTTTTATATTTTTCAGATTTCGTCCGCCTCGAATACAAATGCCGATGCTTTTATCTTTCCGAGTGCAGCCGGTGCTGAGCCGCTGCAGGCGGCCGTCACCTTGTGGCGGCGGTACCAGAAAGAAGGAAGTCTTCGATGTTCCTCTCAGACGGGCTCTATCTGCCCACTCATCGTCCGCTGCCGGCGTCGCAGATCGAACAGATGAAGCGTGCGACCAATAACGAGCGCCGGCCGGGCAGCCTGGTCGCGCCGTTCACACCGACATGGTGGCTGCTGGTCGTCGGCGCCGTGCTGGCCGCCGCCGCGATCGCCGCCCAGCTTTCCTGAGAAGCGGGAGATGACCATGCAAACTACCCCCATTTCTTCTGACGGAAACGCCGTCCACCGCTTCGTCGTTGGGCGCGATGGCGAAGGCCATTGGATCGCTCGCGACGAAGAAGGCCTGACCGGCGGCGTCTTTGCCGACAGGAATTCCGCTGTCCGTTTCGCCACGATGGAGAGCGGCCATCGGGCCGGCGCGATACGCTTCGCCCCGGCAAGCGTGCGGCTTTCCCTGTTCAACTGATCCGCGCCAGTTCCGAACTGACCGGAACGATCTGGCCATGGACAATTCCAACACCATTGCTGGGCCCAACGGCGCCGATCTCGCCGGATTGCTCGATCGCCTCCCGCATGTCGGCAGGCTGCTCGAACACCAACTCTGGGAGGCGGCACGCGCCCTGCCGCTCGACAGATCGTCCCGTCAAGGCAGGCGATTTGCCGGTCTGGTCGAGGCTGGCGCCACGCTCGACGCTGTCCTCCTGCTGATCGCCGTGTCGAAGCCGGAACGTTCGGTATCGGCCATCAGCAAGATCGGCGAGCGCTGGTTCTGCTCCATTCAAATCACATCCGCGGGAACAACGGCCGAAGCGGACCACATCGATCTGGCCGCAGCGCTGCTGTCGGCCCTGCTTTCCTCGCATCTCGAAAAGACGGTGCCTTCAGAAATTCATCCAGGAGACTTTGATTGCCATGACACCAGAACAAGCCCGAATGCGCCTGACCGGAGCGATGACCGCGCTGGTAACGCCGTTCACCGACGGCGAGGTCGATCTGAAACAGCTGACCGCGCTGTTGCGCTGGCAGATCGAACAAGGGATCAACGGGCTGGTCCCATGCGGCACCACAGGTGAGGCCCCCACCCTGTCGTGGGAGGAGCGCCTCGACATCATTGCGCTGTGCGTGAAAATCGCCGCCGGCAGGGTGCCGGTCATTGCCGGCACAGGCACGAACAGCACCGAGACGACAATCGCCTTGTCGACAGCCGCGGAGGCCTTTGGCGCCGATGCCGCTCTCATCGTGACGCCTTACTACAACAGGCCAAGCCAGGAAGGGATCTTTCGCCATTTCGAGGCGGTCGCCAGAAAGGTCAGGATACCGATCATCGTCTACAATGTGCCGGCGCGAACCGGCGTCGACCTGTCCGAGGAGACGATCGGACGCCTGGCGCAGATCCCAACCATTGTCGGCATCAAGGACGCAACCGGCGATGTGAGCCGGCTATCCACTCTTCCGGCTGTGCTCAGGCGCCGCTTCATCTGCCTCTCCGGCCACGACGCGACGTCGTTCGGCTTCAACACGATGGGCGGCCGTGGGACGATCTCGGTGGTCTCCAATGTCGCGCCGCGACTGTGCGTCGAGATGCATGATGCATGCAGGCAGGGCGACCACCACACCGCCCGGGCCATCCATCACCGCTTGCGGCCGCTGATCGCGGCACTGGAGCTTGAGAGCAATCCGGTGCCGGTCAAATACGCGCTGAGCCTGGCGCTGGGCATGAGCCCCGATGTCCGTTTGCCGCTGACTCCGGTTCGTCCTGAAACCGAGACCGCGATACGCGAGGCAATGCTGGCCCTGAGCGGGAGCATCGCCGGCAGCGTGCAATCAAGACCGGTGCCGGCCTCGCCTGTGCAGTGGCGGCCTTGACGAAGGCGCCTTGCTGTCAACGGCATAAACCAGCCCCGGCTGGACGATCCATTCCCCGGTGCGGAGCGCTTCGACATCGAAGCGCCCGCTGCGGTCGCGGGGTGCAACGCCGACAAAACTGTATTGCAGTCCACTCGCATCAACGACGATATCGGCGATCGGATGATCTGCGAGCCGCCCGATGATTGTTCCTTTTTCCCTGAGGTTTGCCAGGACGAAATACTCCGTCGGCACCCTTTGGCTGGCCCCTGAGGTCAGCCAGGCTGAATGTGATTTCATGGTTGTCTGAAGCCAGTTTGTTGATCGGGCCTCAGTCAGGCAGCGGCCCGCAACTACATAATCGCTGGCGGCATAGGAATTCGAGAGGGGGTTTCGGCCTGAATTATATACGCCGCATAAGTCCTGGCGGTTCGTGACGAAAGCCAGCCACCAGCGTCAGGCGCCCCGTCCGAGCGCAGCGGTCGCGTCGACGATCCGCGTGAAACTTTCGCGAGCGCGACCGACCGTGTGCCGGGCCCTGAGGTAGCCATGCACCAGACCCGGCTCCTCGAACCAGGTGGCCCGCCCGCCCGCCGCGATAATCCGGTCACGATAGGTCTCGCCGTCGGACGACAGCGGATCGCACTGAGCGGTGATCAGCACCGTCGGCGGCAGGTTGGCGAAGTCGGTGTCGGCCAGCGGCGAGAGTGTTACGTCGCCAGCCCGGTCCGCGCCACCGGTGCGGATATGCTTGTAGAATTCGAGATCGCGCATGGTCAGCATCGGCGCCTCGGCATGCGTGACATAGGAACCCTTCGAGCGGTCACCGCCAAGGCCGGGATAGATCAGCACCTGGCCCACCGGCCGTTTCGCGCGGCCGCGCGTGGCGTGCGCAACGGCGGCGCAGAGATTGCCGCCGGCACTGTCGCCGCAGAGCAGGATGGGTCGGTCGCGGGTGGACGCAACCCATGCGAACGCGCTCATCGCGTCGTCGAAGGCGGCCGGATGCAGATGCTCCGGCGCCAGCCGGTAGTCGACCGAGACAACCTCGTAGCCGGTGCGGGCGCAGAGCTCGGCGCAGACATCGTCATGGCTGTCCAGCCCGCCAAGGATGAAGCCGCCGCCATGGATGTAGAGCACTGTCGCCGCCGGTTGCGGGGCGCTTCGGTAGATGCGGATCGGGATGTCGTGCGTGGGCGTTTCAATGGCTGAGGTTTCAACCACCACGCCCTCGGGATAGCCGGCAAAGAATTCCCGGCACATGCGGTCATAGATCTCACGCTGCTCAGAGATCGTGTAGTCAATCGTATCGGGCGGATAATAGGAATTGGTCCGCTCGATGAAGGCCCAGGTCTCGGCGTCGATGAGTTTTGTGTAGTCGGTCATGGAACTCCTTTACCTCTCCCTTGATGGGGGAGGTCGCCGCGGAGCGGCGGGTGGGGTTGGCGGCGCTTCATCCCACCCCGGACCTTCGGCCCGACCCTCCCCATCGAGGGGAGGGTAAAGTGGCTCACTTCCCCTTCCACACCGGATCGCGCTTTTCGGCGAAGGCGCGGAAACCTTCCATATTGTCTTCGGAGCCGTAGAGCGCATCAACCGTTGCCAACTGGCGGCGCGTCACCTTGTTCATGGCGTCCTGGAAGGTCAGCGCTTCGGCCACGCGTGCCGTCTCCTTGATTGCCGCAAACACCAGCGGCGGACCGCTGGCGAGCAGGCGGGCGATCTCCCAGACGCGGTCCTCGAGCTTTTCCTTGGGCAGCACCTCGTTGACCAGGCCCCAACGATGCGCTTCCGCCACATCCATCCAGCGGCCGGTGAGCAGGAGGTCCATGGCGACATGGTAGGGGATGCGTTTGGGCAGCTTGATCGTCGCCGCATCGGCCAGCGTACCGGCGCGGATTTCCGGCAGCGCGAAGGAAGAGTGATCGGCGGCGTAGATGAGGTCGCAGGACAGCGCCAGTTCGAAGCCGCCGCCAACCGCCATGCCGTTGACGCAAGCGATGACCGGCTTGTTCAAGTCGCGCAATTCCTGCAGCCCGGCAAAGCCGCCCACGCCATAATCGCCGTCGACCGCATCGCCGCCGGCGGCGGCCTTCAGATCCCAGCCGGCGCAGAAGAACTTGTCGCCAGCGGTCTTGACGATGGCGACGCGCAGTTCCGGATCGTCGCGGAACGCCTTGAAGGTTTCGCCCATCAGCCGCGACGTCTTCAGGTCGATAGCATTGGCCTTGGGCCGGTCGAGCGTGACCTCGAGGATCGAGCCTTCGCGGCGGGTCGAAATGACGTCAGACATTCTTGTTTTCTCCCAGCACCAGCAACGCGTCGGCGATCCAGGCGCCCTTGCCTTCGACGCAAACGATCAGCGGGTTGATGTCGAGTTCCTCGATCTCGCCGGCATTCTTCTGCACAAAGCCGGCAATTCCCGCGATGGCGTCGATGGCGGCCGCGACGTCGGCCTTCGGCCGGCCGCGATAGCCTTCGAGCAGCGGGAACAGCTTCAGGCCGCGCAATGCCGCCTCGATGTCGTCGCGGGTCGCCGGCAGCATCAAGGTGACGCTGTCGCGCAGCAATTCGACCAGAACGCCGCCGGTGCCGAGCGTCATGACCGCGCCGAACATCGGATCGCGGGTGAAGCCGACAATCAGCTCGGCAACACCGTCGCGCACCATGCGTTCGACATAGAGGCCGGTGCCGAGCGGAAGCAGATCATGCGCCGCCGTGCTGACGGACTCAGCGTCCTTGAGGTTGAGCCTGACGGCGCCGACCTCGGATTTATGAGTGACGCCCAGTGCCTTCAGGGCGACGGGGAAGCCGAGCGCCATCGAGGAAATCACCGCCTCGACCGCATTGCCGGCACGCTCGCCCTTCGGCACGGGAAGCCCGGCCTTGATCAGCCGCGCCTTGGCTTCGGCCTCGTCAGGCGTGACATGCTCGCCATCGGCGGCACCGGCAGCTGACGTGTCGACCGGCTGCGCCTGCGGTTCGGCCCATGCCCAGCCGATGAAGGCCGCCGCGCCGGCGGCATCCATCGCCTCGGAAATGCCGAACAACGGCACCATGCCGCGCGCCATCAGTTCGGCGGTGTATTCCTCGGGCAGGTTTTCCGGCAGCGAGGAGACGATGGCGCCGTGCGCCTTGTTGGTCTTCAGTGCCGATTCGAAGGCGCGCAGCGTCGCCCACCAGTCGGTGACCGAGCAGCGGTCCGGACGCGGGAAATCGAGGACCAGCATGTTGAGATCGAAGCCGCCCGACACCATGGCGGTAAAGGTGGCGGTCATCGCCGGTTCGTTGTTCCAGATGAAGGTGTGATAATCCAACGGGTTGGCGACCGCGACCAGCGGCCCAAGAGTCGATTTGACATGGGCGCGGTGCTGTTCCGTCAGGACCGGGAAGTTGACCCAGCGCCCTTCGGCGCTGTCGGCCATGACGGAAGCCTCGCCGCCCGAGCAGCTCATCGACGACAGTTTGTATCCCGGCAGCGGACCGGTGATGTGCAGCAGCTTCAGCGCCTCGATGAAGGCCGGGATGGAATCGACGCGGGCAATGCCGAGCCGCCTCAGAAAGGCGCCCGAAGCCGCATCCGAGCCGGCGAGCGAGGCAGTGTGCGAGACGGTCGCCTGCCGCGCCTGTTCGGAGCGCCCGACCTTCATGGCGATGATCGGCTTCTTCAGTTCGCGCGCGCGTGCCGCCAAGCGTTCGAAGCCGGCTACCGAGTCAAAAGCCTCGATGTGCAGGCCGAGCGAGGTCACCCGCTCATCCTCGATCAGGCCGAGCGCCATTTCGGACAGACCGGTCTGCGCCTGGTTGCCTGCGGTCATCAGGAAGGCGATCGGCAAGCCGCGCTTCTGCATCGTCATGTTGATGGCGATGTTGGAGGACTGGGTAATGATGGCGACGCCCTTGCCGCCCTCTTCGAGCCTGATGCCGCCATGCTGGTCGGGCCACAGAAGCGCGCCGTCGGCATAGTTGATCAGGCCGTAGCAGTTCGGGCCGATGATCGGCATCTGGCCGGCGGCCGCGACCAGCTCGGCCTGCAGCCTTTCGCCGTCATCGTCATAGGCCTCGGTTTCGAGGAAGCCGGCGGCAAAGCAGACGGCGCCACCAGCGCCGCGTTCGGCCAGCGCCTTGACGACCTCGATGGTCAGATGGCGGTTGACGCCGACAAAGGCGGCGTCCGGCGCGCCGGGCAGATCCGCGACGGACCGATAGGCCTTGCGGCCGGCAACCTCGTCCTTGGTCGGATGCACCGGCCAGATTTCGCCGGCAAAGCCCATCTTGATCGATTGCGCGACGACGGCGGCGGCCTGCACGCCGCCGAAGACGGCGATGGATTTCGGGCGCAGGAGACGTTCGAGTTTATGCATGGTCATCTTTTCGTTTGAGCGCGATCCCAGGACAAACGATCTCGTTTGCCCGACAAAACCGAATCCCGGCTTGGGCGATCATGCTCTAAGCTCCGAACGGACGCAGCAGCGCCCGCGAAATAATATGTCGCTGAATCTCCGACGTGCCTTCCCAGATGCGCTCGACACGGGCGTCGCGCCAGATGCGTTCCAGCGGCAGGTCGTCCATCAGCCCCATGCCACCATGGATCTGGATCGCTTCGTCGGCGACGTAGGCCAGCATTTCAGTGGCCTTCAGCTTGGCCATGGCCATGTCCTGGTCGGTGACGGAGCCCTGATCGTACTTCCAGCCGGCTTCGAACACCATCAGGTCGGCGGCTTTCAGTTCGGTCGCCATGTCGGCGAGCTTGAACGACACACCCTGGAACTTGCCGATCTGCTGGCCGAACTGCTGGCGCTGCGCGGAATACTCGATGGCGTGGCCGAGCGCCCGCTCGGCCCGGCCGAGACAGGTGGCGCCAACCTGCAGGCGGGTAGCGCCCAGCCAGGAATTGGCGACCTCAAAACCCTTGTGCACTTCGCCGAGCACCTGGCTCGCCGGCAGCCGGCAATCGTCGAATTCGAGGATGGCGTTGGTGTAGCCGCGATGCGAGACATTGCGGTAGCCGTCGCGTACCGTGAATCCCTTGGTGCCCTTGTCGACAAAGAAGGCGGTGATCTTCTTGCGTTTGCCGCGCGGCGAATCTTCTTCGCCCGAAGCCATGAACACGATGGCGAAATCCGCGAGATCGGCGTGGGAGATGAAGTGCTTGGTGCCGTTCAGCACCCAATCGTCGCCATCCTGCACCGCGGTCGCCTTCATGCCGCGCAGGTCCGAGCCGGCGCCCGGCTCGGTCATCGCCAGGCAGTCCCACTTCTCGCCGCGAATGCACGGGAACAGATATTTCTCGCGCTGTTCCGGCGTGCCGGCGAGCAAGATGTTGGAGGGACGCGCCACGCAGGTCCAATGCAGCGCGTAATTGGCGCGGCCGAGTTCCTTTTCGTAGAGCAGCCAGGTCACGGTATCCAACCCCGCGCCGCCGACATCGGCCGGCATGTTGGCGGCATAGAGACCGGCCTCGATCGCCTTGGCCTTGATTTCCTCGATCAGCTCACGGCGCAGCACGCCGGTGCGCTCGACCTCGCGTTCATGCGGGTAAAGCTCGTTCTCGACGAAGGCGCGCGTCGTCTCGACAATGAGCTTCTGTTCCTCCGACAGCCCGAAATCCATGGTCTCAGCCTTTCTTCTTTTTCTTCGGCTTTTCCGCCTTCTTCACCGGCTTGGAGGCCTTGGCCTTTTCGGCAGCCTTCGAGGCCGCCGGCTTCTTCGCCGCCAGCTTGGCCAACTGCTTGGTATAGTCCTTGTGCAAGGCGCCCGCGCCCCAGCCCTTGCCCTTGTTCTGCTTCGACAGCGCATCCATGATCGCGACCAGATTGTCGTCGCGGATCTTTTCCAGTTCGCGGATCGACAGGCCGTGCGCCTGATCGTCCGACTGGGTGGCGATCAGGTCGACCAGCTCATCGTTGAATTCGGGCACGTCCATGAGCTTGGTCCATGGCCATTTGAGGCACGGCCCGAACTGGGCCATGAAGTGCCGCATGCCGGCCTCGCCGCCGGCGACGCGATAAACCTGGAACATGCCCATCTGCGCCCAGCGCAGGCCGAAGCCGTAGCGCATGATGTCGTCGAGTTCCTCGACCGTGCAGATGCCGTCCTTGATCAGCCACAGCGCTTCGCGCCATGCCGCTTCGAGCAGGCGATCGCCGACGAAGGCCTCGATCTCCTTGCGGATGACGACCGGCTTCATGCCGATCGAGGCATAGATCTCCTTGGCGACCTCGATCGCCTCGGGGAAGGTCTGATCGCCGCCGACGATTTCGACCAGCGGCAGGAGGTAGACCGGGTTGAACGGATGGCCGACGACCAGCCGCTCCGGGTGCTTCTTCATCGCCACCTGCATGTCGGTCGGCTTGATGCCGGAGGTCGAAGAGCCGACAATGGCGTTGGCCGGCGCATGGGCGTCGATCTCGGCCAGCACCTTGTGCTTGAGGTCGAGCCGTTCCGGCACGCTTTCCTGGATGAAGTCGGCATCGGCCACCGCCTCGGCGATGGTCTTGGCGAAGGTCAGCTTGCCCTCTTTCGGCAAGCCGCCGGGCACCATCTGCTTGTAGGCGCGGCGCGCGCCCTTCATCACTTCCGATACCTTGCGCGAGGCCTCCGGGTCCGGATCGAAGATCGACACATCGATGCCGTTGAGCAGCAGCCGCGCCACCCAGCCGGCGCCGATGACACCGCCGCCTATGGCGGCCGCCTTGTTGATGATGCTCATGCGGAAGCTCCGGTTCTTGTCCTGGCTGTTTGGGGATCGATGAGAGGCACGCGCTCGCCGGCGCGGATCACCGCGGGGTCGTAGGCCTTGCGGGCGAAGACTTCGAGCACGAAGGGCCGAAAGAAGTCGATCGGCAGCGTCTCGTAATCGGGATCAAAGCTCGACTGGTCCCAGCGTTCGCAAAACTGGTCGCAGTCGTCGAAATAGGCATGGCCGGCGAAGCGGTCACGCGCATGGCGGTTGCCGCCGAGATGGTGGGCGTAATAGAGCCGCTGGAAGTCGCCGTGCTTTTCCACCACCCAGGTGCATTGTTCGCGCACGAAGGGTTTCAGGATCGAAGCGGCGTATTCATCATGATTGTAGGGCGCGTAGATGTCGCCGATATCGTGCAGCAGCGCGCAGGCGATCCAGTCGGTGTCGGCGCCGTCGCGCCAGGCGCGCGTCGCCGCCTGCAGCGAATGGCCGAGCCGGGTGATCTTGTAGCCGGACAGGCCTTCGTCGAGCTGCACCAAGGCGTCGAGCAGCCGCTCACCGGTCCTGGCGGCATAGTCGATTTCATGGGCGGTCAGGAACTCGTAATCGTCCTTGTCGCCATCCTTCATCGCGGTGAATTTGACGGTTGTCATTCTCGACGCCCTCCAAACTATGCCGCGATCGGCGCCCGCTTGGTCAGGTTGAGCTTCTTGCGCACTTCCTCCGGCCCCAGAATCCGGGCGCCGAGATTGGTGACGATGCTGGCGGCGCGCTCGACCAGCTGCGCATTGGTCGCGAGCACGCCCTTGTCCAACCACAGGTTGTCTTCCAGCCCGACGCGGACATTGCCGCCGGCAAGCACCGCGGCCGCTGCATAGGCCATCTGGTTGCGGCCGATGGAAAAGGCCGACCAGTTCCAGGTCGACGGCACGTTGTTGACCATGGCCATGAAGGTGTTGAGATCGTCCGGCGCGCCCCACGGCACGCCCATGCAGAGCTGCACCAGCGCGTCGGGGTTGAGCACCTTTTCCTCGACCAGCTGCTTGGCGAACCAGAGATGGCCGGTGTCGAAGGCCTCGATCTCGGGCTTGACGCCGAGCGCCGTCATCATGCCGCCCATGGCGCGCAGCATCCCGGGCGTGTTGGTCATGACATAGTCGGCTTCGGCGAAGTTCATGGTGCCGCAGTCGAGCGTGCAGATTTCCGGCAGGCACTGGCGCACATGTTCCATGCGGTTGGTGGCGCCGCCCATGTCGGTGCCCTTTTCGTTGAGCGGCAGCGGCGCTTCCGGCGAGCCGAAAACCATGTCGCCGCCCATGCCGGCGGTGAGGTTCAGGATGACGTCGACATCTGCCGCGCGGATGCGCTCGGTCACTTCGCGGTAGAGATGCACATCGCGGCGGGGCTTGCCGGTCTCGGGGTCGCGCACATGGCAGTGGACGATCGCGGCACCGGCCTTGGCCGCGTCAATGGCCGAATCGGCGATCTGCTTGGGCGAACGCGGCACATGCGGGCTGCGATCCTGCGAGCCGCCGGATCCGGTCACGGCACAGGTAATGAAGACCTCACGGTTCATCGCAAGCGGCATGGAATTCTCCTCCCAGTTCGAACAGCCATGCATGTCGCCCAAAAGTGGGAACCGGTTTTGGGGCAACGACATGCACAGGGACCCGCGTAACATTGCGCGACTTGCGGGAGACTGCTTTGCGCTTTACGAAGGCCGCATGATAAAAAGCGAAAAGACGACAATCTTTCGTGCCGAGCAGTCGCCGCTCAAGGTCACATTGCTGGTGTTTTCCGGGGCGTCCATCATGTGCGTGGCATGCGCCGTCGATCCGCTGCGTGCCGCCAACCGCATCGCCGGCGAAACCCTGTTCGACTTCAAACTGGTTTCGGTGACCGGGGAGGCACCGGTCACGACATGCGGCCTGCCCGTGGCGGTCAGCGGCCGGTTCGATGCGACGGAGCCAACCGATGTCCTGGTCGTGGTCGCGGGCTTCGGCACGCAGAACTATGCCACGTCGGCCTTGCTCGCCGGCCTGCGCCGCGCGGCGCGGGCTGCTCGCGCCTGCGGCGGCGTCGAGGCGGGCACATGGCTGGTGGCGCGCGCCGGCCTGCTGGAGGGGCGCAGCGCCACCACCCATTGGGAAGACATGGAGGATTTTTCGTCCGCCTTTCCCGGGGTCGACGTGCGCCCCGACCGATACATCATCGATGGGCCGGTCTTCACCACCGGCGGCGCGTCACCGACGCTGGACCTGATGCTGCACCTGATCCGCACCCGGCTCGGCATGGCCGTGGCGCTGGATGTGGCAAGCGCGTTCATCTATGACCAGGCGCGGGTGGCGACCGATGCGCAGCCGCTGGTCTCGCTTGGCCGGCTCGACGGCTACGATCCACGCCTGGCGCAGGCCATCCGGCTGATGGAAGCGCATGTCGACCAGCCGCTCACCATAGAAGCCATAGCCAAGCGTGCCGGCGTGACGGCGCGGACCCTGGAAAGCATTTTTCGCAAGTCGATCGGCGAGACGCCTGGCGCTTATTATCTGAGACTGCGCCTTGGCGCGGCGCGCAGGCTGGTGGTCGACACCAGGGTGGCGATGGCGGATATTGCCGGGCGGACGGGATTCTCATCCGCCGCGGCATTTTCCAGAGCGTTTTCAAGAGCATTTGGCGAAGCCCCGGTCAGGCTTCGTCGGGGTTAGGCCGCGTTCTGACGATCGGTGCCAGCGTCGATCTGTGAGCGCATCTGCCTCACAAGACGGACTTCAAAGCGGCTGCTGACGGCGCGATCCCATTCATTTTTCACGTCGTCGGTCGGCCGCGGCAGCGCCATCAGCCGGTCGATGATCGATCCGGTCTCACCGGATGAGAGCAGGGCGTCGATTTCGCGTTCGTGCTGCATATCGGTTCGCCTCCTTCCTTTTCACCCGCCACAAGGTCCCTTTTATACGAGATACGTGACGGCAGTTTGAAGGCAAGAGCGAGGTCATTGAGGGGCACCCAGGGGCAAAACCTTGTCGTCGAATGAGCGCTTTGGCGCAAAGCCGTTCCGCACGCCAAAATCCGAATCAGGTGACGTCAGCCCAGCCGCTTCTCGAACAGCACGGTGGTGAAACCACTGTCCCATTCGTCATCCGGATAGCGGTCTTTTTCGACATAGCCGACCGCCTTGTAGACATTCTGGGCGCGCTCGTTGAACGTGTCGGTCTCGAGCCGCGCCTGGCGGAATCCGGCAGCGCGGATAGCCTGTTCGGCGTGCGCCAGCAGCTTGCCGCCGACGCCCTGGCCCTGGCGGCTGACCCTGACATGCAAAGCCTCGATGAAATCGCCGCGCCAATGGATCAGGCCGGCAATCTCGCCATCGATCTCGGCAATGGTGAATTCCGGCCAGCTCTCCTCGACATAGTGCCCGCCAAGATCGGTCTCGACATAGCGTTGCGCCGATGCCTGGGTGATGTGCGGTAGCCAGGTGCCCTCGAACGTCTCCCGCAGCACCTTTTTGAGAGCCACGAGATCGCTCAGCCGTGCCTTGCGTACCGTGATCGGCCCGTTAGCCATTGTCATCTCCCTTCAGGAGAGCGGACTAGCAAAAGGCGATCACGGCGGCTTTCAGCCACACCGGGCAGATGTCGGTCCAGAAGTCAGGCGTCAGACGTAACGATTGACGATATTTTCCAGCAGTTCCTGACGGCCGGAGCGCGGCTGCGGCTCGATCTTCTTCTTCACCACGCGCTCGGCGATCTCCTCCAGCGTGCGCTTGCCCGCCAGCATCGCCTTGGCCTCGGCGCTGTTCCAGCCGGCATAGCGTTCCGCCAGCGGCGCGGACAACGCCTTGTCCTCGACCATGCGGGCGGCTGCCTTGAGGCCGCGCGCGCAGGAATCCATGCCGCCGATGTGGCCGATCAGCAGATCCTGCGGGTCGAGCGACTGGCGGCGCAGCTTGGCGTCGAAATTGGTGCCGCCGGTCTTGAAGCCACCGGCCTGCAGGACCTGGTAATAGGCCAGCGCCATCTCCGGCACGTTGTTGGGGAACTGATCGGTGTCCCAACCCGACTGGTAGTCGTTGCGGTTCATGTCGATGGAGCCGAAGACACCGAGCGCGTTGGCCAGCGCCAGCTCGTGCTCGAAAGAATGGCCGGCCAGGATGGCATGGCCCTGCTCGATGTTGAGCTTGACCTCCTTCTCCAGGCCGAAGCGCTTGAGGAAGCCGTAGACGGTAGCGACGTCGTAATCGTACTGGTGCTTGGTCGGCTCCTGCGGCTTCGGCTCGATCAGGATGGTGCCCTTGAAGCCGATCTTGTGCTTGTAGTCGACGACGAGGTTGAGGAAGCGTCCGGCCTGTTCCTGCTCGCGGGCAAGGTCGGTGTTGAGCAGCGTCTCATAGCCCTCGCGGCCGCCCCACAGCACATAGTTCTCGCCCTTCAGCCGCTTGGTGACGTCGATGCAGCTCTTCACCGTCGCCGCCGCATAGGCGAACACATCCGGATCGGGATTGGTGGCGGCACCCGACATGAAGCGGCGGTTGGAGAACAGGTTGGCCGTGCCCCACAGGAGCTTGACACCGGTCTGCTTCATCTTGGTGGCGAAATAGTCCGCGATCTCGTCGAGGCGGGCGGCACTCTCGGAAAAATCCTTGCCTTCGGGCCGGACATCGGCGTCGTGGAAGCAGAAATAGGGTGCGCCGAGCAGCGAGAACATCTCGAAAGCGACATCGGCCTTGAGTTTCGCCAGTTCCATCGTGTCGACGCCGCCGGCCTTGGGGAACCAGGGACGGTCGAAGGTCTGGCCACCGAAGGGATCGCCGCCCGGCCAGGCAAAGGAGTGCCAGTAGGCGACAGCGAAGCGCAGATGGTCTTCCAACCGCTTGCCGGCCACGACCTCGTCGGGGTTATAGAAGCGATAGGCCAGCGGATTGGTCGAATCCGGCCCCTCATATTTGATCTTCTGGATGTCGCCGAAAAATCCGCTGCTCATGATTTCTGTCCTCTCTCGAATAGTTCGCCCTGATTACCTCAGGCGTAATTGGTTTCGGTCCTGGGCCGGTCGAAAAGGCTGATGTCAAAGCCATCAAACAAAGGAGACAGACCATGACCGACCTCAACAAGATCGCCGAGGGCTACATCGCCGCCTGGAACGAAAGCGACGCCGGCCGCCGCGCCGACTTGCTGAAGGCCACCTTCACCGAAGACGTCAGCTATCGCGATCCGCTCATGCAGGGCGACGGCCATGAGGGCGTCGCGGCGCTGATCGACGGCGTGCATCAGCGCTTTGCCGGCTTCCGGTTCTCGCTGAAAGGCACGCCGGACGGGTTTGCCGACAAGATCCGCTTCTCCTGGAATCTCGGCCCGGAAGGCACATCTTCCATCATCGAGGGCACCGACATCGGTGTCATCGAGAACGGCCGCCTGAAGAGCGTCACCGGCTTCCTCGACAAGGTGCCGGCGCAGTGAGTTGCCGAGCCGCGGCGTGGGCGAGAAACCGCTCACGCCGTGGCGCCCTTGATTGCCGGATAGAGCGCCCGATAACGGTGATACGCATCGGCATAGGCACTGCCGAGCTTGGCATCCGGTTCGATCGTGGCATCTGTCCTGGGCGCGGAGCAGATGGCCAGCGGATCGGCGCCGGTCGCCGCGATCAGGCCAAGCCTGGCGGCGCCAAAGGCGGCGCCGAAATCGCCGTCGGCGGGAATATCCACCGGTACTTGCAGCGCGGTGGCGATCGATTTCAGCCAGTAGCGCGAACGCGAGCCGCCGCCGATCGCGGTGACGCGCGTCAGTGTGGTGCCGGCTTTCTTCAGGGCTTCGAGGCTGTCGCGGAAGGCGAAAGCGACGCCTTCCAGAACCGCCTGCGTCAGCACCGCGCGGCTCGATTCATGCGCCAGGCCGGTGAAGGAACCGCGAATGGCGGAATCATTGTGTGGCGTACGCTCGCCGGAGAGATAGGGCAGGAAGGACACGCCGCTTGGCGCCATCAGCGCGTCACCCAGTTCAGCGGTCAATTCGCCCGCGCCCTTGCCCGTGATCTCCGACAGCCAGTTGAGCGAATCGGTCGCCGACAGGATGACGCCCATCTGATGCCAGGTGTTGGGCAGGGCATGGCAGAAGGTGTGGACCGCGCTTGCCGGGTTGGGCAGATAGGACGCGTTGGCGGCAAACAGCACACCCGACGTGCCGAGCGAGACAAAGGCATGGCCGGCGCCAACCGTGCCCATGCCGCAGGCGGAAGCCGCATTGTCGCCGGCACCGCCGGCAACCGGGATACCGGCCTCGACGCCCCATTTCGACGCCAATTCGTCACGCAACCCGCCAGCCTTCTGCGTGCCCTCGACCAGGGACGGCATCTGCTCTTCGTCGAGCGACGTTGCCGCCAGCAATTCGGCCGACCAGCGGCGCTTGCCGACATCGAGCCAGGACGTGCCGGCGGAGTCGGACATTTCCGAAATGTGCTCGCCGGAGAGCCACAGCCGCAGGAAATCCTTCGGCAGCATCACCTTGGCAACCTTGGCGAAGACAGCGGGCTCGTTGTTCTTCACCCAGGCAAGCTTGGGTGCGGTGAAGCCAGGGAAAACGATGTTGCCGGTGAGCGCGCGGAAGCGTGGATCAGCGTCGAGCACTGCTGCCTCGGCATGGCTGCGGGTGTCGTTCCACAGGATGCAGGGGCGCAGCACGTGATCGGCCGCATCGAGCAAGGTGGCGCCATGCATCTGGCCCGACAGGCCGATGCCTTTAACCGCCGCGAACTGCTTGGGATGGGAAGCCCTGAGTTCGGCAATCGCGTCTTCGCAGGCGCGTATCCAGTGCGAGGGATCCTGTTCGGACCAGCCGGGATGCGGTCGCGAGACGTCAAGCGAGCCGTGGCCGGAGCCGACGACATTCTGTCCGGCATCGATCAGCAGCGCCTTGACGCCCGACGTGCCCAGGTCGAGGCCGAGATACATGTTTTCCTCCCACGTCCTTATTTTTTTCGGATCCCGAAAAAATCTGGCCGAGCCAGTTTTTAAGGCAAGATCCGCTCCGGGTCAATTCTCTGACAAATCGGCGGCGCGCCGTGAAAACAGGACCGACAGCGGACTGTCCGGCCGCGCCATCGATCGCTCGGCCGCGAGCGCCCTGGCGAGCACGCCGTCCCCGCCTCGCAGCGCGGCTTCGATGAGCGTCAGGTCGATGACGTCACGCTGCGCATGGCTTCCTCCGAAACGGTGGGCGATCGCGCGGATCGGCCGGATCAGGCGTATGGCCTCGGCGTAGTTGCCCTCGCCGAACGCCTTGATCGCCAGCGTCAGGGGATAGCCGACGTCCCGGGTAAAGGCGGCGTTGTCGTCGCTGCCACTCATGGCCTCGCGCTGTGCCTCGAGCAAGGTCCGGGCCGGGGCATCCAGCCCGGCGCCCACAAACGCCATCATCGCATGGGCGTCGTTGAAGGCATAGTCGCCGACGCCGGCCCCCGGCCAATTGGCGGCCAGCGCGGCCCAACGGTCGCCAATATCGACGCCGCCGAGATGGAGCCGCCACAGGAGTGCCGACGCATCGACCATATTGAGCGCCATCGTTGATGGTGTGCCGTAGATCGGCCCGTCGTAGAGCGCCAGCACCTGGTCGGTCTCGCCGAGATCGTAGTGAAACAGCGCCAGATGCCACCAATTGTGCACCTGCAGGAAGCTCTCCTTCGTCCACGCTTCGGGGTTGGCGCGCATCCAGGCAATGCCGTCTCTTTGCCGGCTTTGCATTTCCATCACATGGGCGACGGCGTGTTGCGCCCAGCCGTCGCGCGGCTCGATCTCGACCGCCAGGCGGCCGAGTTTCTCGGCCCTGACATAGTCACCCATCTCCTCCAGCCCGAAGGCCTGCATGCCAAGCATGGCATGGTAACCGGGCATGCCGCTCTGCCAGGATGGCAAGGCGCGCGCGATGCGGTCGCGCAGCATGCGGGCATTGCCGGTGAAAAAGTCGATCTGGTGCCCGACCTGCAGCGCAACGGCGTCGAGTGGGGTCTCGATGGTGATATCCTCAAGGATTCTGGCGGCGTCATGCCAGCGCCCGTTGGCGAGATGACCGAGGGCTGAGACATGGGCCTTTTCGCGCGTTGTCGCGGCAAGCGGCAACGCCGCCTCGTGGCAGGCCCTAGCCACGGACGTCGCCTCACGTTCGGTGGCAAGCCCGAAGAGATAGCCCTTGAAGACATGCGCCATGACAAAACCGGGGTCCTGCGCGATGGCGCGATCGACGGAAGCCACCGGATCGCCGATGAAGCACTGCAATTGGCTCACCGCTTGGCTGTAGGGCACGAATCCCGCTTGGGTCGCACCCGAAAGTGCCAGATCGAATGCATCCTTGATCGCCATGCAAACCCCCTTGACCGGCGCGTTGCGGGCACGATGCCCCTCGGTCCAACGCGATCTTAAAGCATGGGCCACGGACGCGCCAACAATGCGCCGCGCACACTGATTTCAGTAGATGTCGCAATTCATCAACCATGGCGAGCAGATTAGGCTTTGTAAAATCGAACGGATTGTGGCTTCATTGCGGCGCGGCGAAGGGCTTGTAATCGCGATCTGAGAGGGGACGCGATGCGGCATTTTGAAATACAGCTTCCGAACGCCCGTTCGGAGCACGTTGATATGCTGATTTCTTTGTTGCGGCGAAGGCCGCCGCAAATTCGACCATGGTTTATTAGCCTTCTTGCAACTACAGCGTTTGTGTTGCTGCCTGGGTCCGCAGCTTTCGCGGCCTGCGTGCTGGTTGCATCGGCGGGAAATACCACCTTCACCTGCGATAGCGGCGATTCAGGCGGCAGCCTCACCGACACCAGCGGCGACAATACGCTCACCTTTCCCGCCGGCGGCACCGGCCAGGTGAGCGGCAACGTCACTTTCGGCCCCGGCACGGACCGCATCAACATGCAGTCCGGCACCATCACCGGCACGGTCGACCAGGGCGACGGCACGGATTTCTTCACCATCGGCGGCGGCACCGTCGCAGGCAACGTCCAGCAGGGCGCCGGCATCGACGACTTCAACATGAGCGGTGGCCAGATTGGGTCGCTCAACCAGGGTGACGGGCTCGACACCTTCACCATGACCGGCGGGCGCATCGTCGATTTCTTCGACGATGGGGATCGTGCGGTGATGACCGGCGGCCGCATCGGCCGCGTCAACATGAAGCTCGACAAGAACTATTTCAACATGTCCGGCGGCACCATCGACCGCAACCTCGTCACCGGCTTCGACCAGGACACCATCATCCTCTCGGGCGGCACGATCGGCGGCAACATCAGCGTCAGCGGCGGCAATGACAGCGTGACAATCACCGGCGGCACGGTCGGTGGCGATGTGCTGATGAGCTTCGGCTCCGACAATTTCGTCTGGAATGGTGGCGGCATCATCTATGGCGCTGTCGATCTTGGCGCCGACAACGATACCGCCAAGCTCAGCAACCTCACCAACGCCAATCTCGGTGGCACGGATGCCATAAATGGCGGCCTTGGCACCGACGCGCTGACCTCCGACAACGTCAAACTGGACGGGATCGCCCGGGTCCAGAACTGGGAGAGCATCGACGCCACCAACGACACGCAGCTGACGCTCGACGGCAATCTCGTGCTCGGCGACAGCGGCACCGGAACGGGCTCGCTCAGCGTCGATGCCTCGAGCACGCTCTATGGCGGCGGCTTCAACTCGACGATCCAGGCCTTCACGGCTGGCCAGCTGGCTAAGGTCACCAATGCCGGGCGCATCGACCTGACCAACGGCACCACCGGAGCGATCGACCGGCTGACGATTTCGGGCAATTATGTCGGCGCCGGCGGCGTGCTGCTTGTCCAGACCGAACTCGGCGACGATTCTTCCGCGTCCGACAGGCTGGTCCTGTCAGGCGGGACAGCTTCCGGCTCGACCGGCATTTCCGTGGTCAATGTCGGCGGCGCGGGCGCGGCGACCACGCAGGACGGCATCATGGTCGTCCAGGCGGTCAACGGGGCCACCTCGGGCGCCTCGACCTTCGCACTTGACGGGCCGGTCGCCGCCGGCGCCTTCGAATACTATCTTTTCAAGGGCGGCGTCAGCGCCGGCAGCGACGAAAACTGGTATCTGCGCTCGACGCTGATAACACCGACATCGCCGGCCGCGGCGCCACCGGCGCTCGAGCCCTCGCCACCGGTGGAGCCGGTGCCCCCGGCGGCCGAGCCGCCGCCTCCGCCGCCCTCCGAACTGCCGCCGACGCCGCCGCCGAGCGAGGGCGACATCAACAATCCGCCGGTCGACCCGACGCCGCCGGTGCAAACCAGCGACCCGCAACCCGAACCACCGCCACCACCGCCACCAGCGCCTCCGGCGGATCCGCCACCGCCGCCACCGGTGGTGCCGACTGCCGTGCCCGACCTGCCGGTACCGGCGGCCGGTCAGGAAATCGTGCTCTACCGCATCGAGGTGCCGGTCTATTCGGCCTTGCCGCCCGTGGCCGAGCATCTGGCGATGACGACGCTCGGCACCTTCCACGAACGGCGCGGCGAGCAAAGCCTGTTGTCGGATACGGAGTTGTCGCCGGTCTGGGGCCGCATCTATGGCCAGGACGCTAAGATGGGCTGGTCGGGGACGGTGTCGCCATCCTTCGACGGCACCCTGTTCGGCCTGCAGGCGGGCTTCGACGTGTTCGGCCGCGACACCGCCTCGGGCGGTATCGATCGCGCCGGCCTGTTCGTCGCCTATGCCAGCATGAAGGGTGATGTGCGCGGCCAGGCGCTGGGATGGAACGACCTGTCCGTCGGCAGCCTCGACGTCAGCGGCACCAGTGTCGGCGGCTACTGGAGCCGCATAGGCCAGGGCGGCTGGTACCTCGACGGTGTCCTCATGGCCACCTTCTTCGGCGGCGACGCGACATCGTCGCGCGACATCGGCATCGATATCGGTGGGACAGGCGTCACCGCTTCACTTGAAGGCGGCTATCCCATTGCGCTGGCGCAGGGCTGGACGCTCGAACCGCAGGCGCAACTGGTCTGGCAGCATCTGTCGCTGGACGATACCAACGACCGCTTCTCGTCGGTTTCCTTCGGCACCGACGACAGCGTCAGCGGCCGGCTGGGTGCGCGGCTGCAGGGCGAGGCCACGATCAACGGCATGGCGCTGCAGCCTTATCTCAAGGCCAACATCTGGCACGATTTCGGCGGCACTGACCGTGTCAGTTTCGACACCACCGACATCACGACCGAGGGCAGGTCGACCTCGTTCGAGTTCGGCGGCGGCGTCGTTGCCAAGGTGACGGACAAGGTCAGCATCTTCGCCACCGGCGACTACACGACCAATATCGGCGGCGACAAGCGCCGCATCCTCGAGGGCAATCTGGGAATCAGCGTCAAATGGTGAGGCCCTCCGGGCCTCACCTCGCGTCAGGACGTCAATTGCCCGAACGCATTGCCACCGTGGCAATGCCGGCACCAACCAGCAATGTGCCACCGGTTCGGTTGAAGATGCGGATCGCCTTGGGATTGCGCACGACGTTTCGCGCGCGTGCCGCGATCAGCGCATAGCCAAAGGCATTGGCAAAGGCGAGCGCCAGGAAGGTGGTCTCGAAGATCAGCATCTGCGTCCAGAAGTCGGCGTGCCGGTCGAGGAACTGCGGCAGGAAAGCAACGAAGAAGGTGATGCTTTTCGGGTTGAGCGCGGTGACCAGCCAGGCATGCGCCATCATTTTTGCCGACGATACGGCATCGGTCCGGGGTTCGGCCTTCAGTGCGCCGCCGGCGCGGAACAGTTTCACGCCGAGATAGATCAGATAGCCGGCGCCGATCAGCTTCAGGATGGTGAAGACACCGGCCGAAGCGGCGAGCAGCGCGCCGATGCCCAGCATCGACAAGGTCATTGCGGTGAAGTCGCCGAGCGCCACGCCGACGGCCATCGGCAGGGCGGTGCGCCAGCCCTGGCCCAGCGCATAAGACACGACCAGCAGAATGGTCGGCCCCGGGATGATGAGAAGGATCGTCGAAGCGGCGGCGAAAGCGGCCCAGTTTTCGAAGGACATGTCTGTCTCCCTTGGGTTAAGGAAAAGGATAAATCCTCAGCCCCGGGAGAATGTAAAGGGGCATGATCTTTGTTTTTTGCGCAATTGCGCACGCAAGACCACCACGCATTTTTCCTGAAATTACCGCGCCATCAATTGCGCGAACGGCAGGTTGGCGTCAGTTCGCGCCGCCCAGCGTGCTCACGATATCGGCCAGGCTGACATTGGCACCGAGGACCAGCGCGGCCGCGACAATGGCAGCGGCAAAAAGCTTGATGTCGGTCTTTAACGTCTTGCACATGGAGGCCCCTCGCTGATCGCTTGCTGCGTAGGAGCCGCCGACGCCGGGATTATGACATGAGCTGGGTCTTTTTGTGCAGGACCTCTCGGTTGGCGGTCACCCGGGGGGGGCCGAACCCCGCCGGGCGACGCGCAAATGCACGCGGTGCAAGGCATTCACGCTTTATCAACCATGAATGATGAAAATGCCTGCTATCCGGCCGGACCGTGCTTCCCGCCGACAGCGTAAGGTTTGGGTATATGCGCGAGTTGCCGCAAGGTCTGACGCCGCCACGAAACGGCGACGCAATCGAAACCGATCATCATCTTTCCCGTCGCGCAGTCCTTTCCGGGGCAGGCGCGCTGGCGCTGCTCAGCGCCGCCGGCTGCTCGACTTCCGGCGGCGGCATGCCGGCGCTTGATCTCGACAATACGGTCACCGGTTCCGTGCCGCCGATGCGGCCGGCGATCAGCGTCGACAAGAACATCACCAGCCCCGACCTGATGTATGCCGCGTTGACGGACAACGGTTTCAACGTGCCCGAGGTGCCATATCTGAAGGTCAAGCCGGAATTCCGCCGCCAGATCGTCGTGGACACGACCGGCGAAGCGCCCGGCACCATTGTCGTCCATCTCAAGGAACGCATGCTCTATCTCGTCCAGCCGGGTGGCGACGCGATCCGCTATGGTGTCGGCATCGGCAAGGACGGCTTCCGCTGGTCCGGCCGCGCCAACATCCAGTATGGCCGCGAATGGCCGACCTGGACACCGCCGCCCGAAATGATCCAGCGCAAGCCCGAACTGGTGAAGTGGCAGGGCGGCCAGCCCGGCGGCCTCACCAACCCGCTCGGGGCGCGCGCGCTCTACATCTACCAGGACGGCAAGGATACAGGCTACCGCATCCATGGCTCGCCGGAATGGTGGAGCATCGGCCAGGCGATGTCGTCGGGCTGCGTGCGCCTGATCAACCAGGACATCATCGACCTCTACAGCCGCGTTTCGAAGAAGAACCCGGTCGTCGTCATGTGATCTTTCGAGCGGCCAACGCGGCCGCTTTATCGTCTTGTTCGAGCATGATTTCTGGACAAACGGAAACCGTTTGTCCGAGAGAACCGGTTTCCATTTTTCGGGATCGTGCCCGCGACTCCCCCGTTGCGCGATGCCGCGAGACAGGCGAAGGTGTCTTGAGACCCATCGCTTCGGGAGACGTCAGGAATGGCCGGAACTTTTGTTATCGCGCAAGGCGGCGGCCCAACCGCCGTCATCAACCAGACGGTTGTCGGCGCCACGCTGGAGATCCGCAAGCGGCATCCCGGCGCCAAGGTGCTGGGCTCCCTCCATGGCGTGCGCGGCATTCGTGACGGCAATTATGTCGACCTTTCGGCCATCCCCGAGGACCGGCTGCGGCTGATTGCCGGTACACCGAGCGCGGCGCTTGGCTCGACACGCGACAAACCGGACGCGGCCTACTGCGATGTCATCCTCAAGGGCTTGCAGAAGGCCGGGGCCGACGCCTTCATCTACATAGGCGGCAACGACACGTCGGGCACACAGCAGATCCTGACCGACGCCGCCGGCGGCTCCATTGCTTTCGTCCATGCGCCCAAGACCATCGACAATGACCTCGAGGAGAACGACCATACGCCGGGCTTCATTTCGGCGGCGGAGTTCGTCGCCGGCGCCTTTCTGTCCGTTGACCTCGATTTTCGCGCCTTGCCCGGCATCTATGTCGGCATCGTGATGGGCCGTCACGCCGGCTTCCTGACCGCCGCCGCCGCCGCCTGGCAGCTCGATCCCTACAGCGGCCCGCATCTCGTCTACGTGCCCGAGCGGCCGTTCTCGGCCAAAGGCTTCATCGAAGACGTGCGTGCCACGCTCGATCGCCACAAGCGCTGCATCGTCGCGGTGTCGGAAGGGGTCAGCACCGCCGACGGCAAGGCACTGGTCGAGAGCCTGGTGCCGCCGGAGAAACTGGAACGCGACCAGCATGGCAACGTCAAATTGTCGGGCAGCGACCTGCCGGCGGCGCTGGAACGGGCATTGGCCGACGGGCTTCCGGGCAAGCGGGCCCGCGTCGACGCACTCGGCTACATGCCGCGCGGCTATGTCGGCGCCATCAGCGCCGTCGACGCGCGGGAGGCTTTCGATGCCGGCGCCTTCGCGGTCTCCGTCGCCGAACAGGGCGGCGGCTCGGTGGCGCTGCAATATGATGGCACGAAGACCGTGCTGAAGAAGGTGCCGCTGAAGAATGTCGCCGGCAAGACCCGCCACATGCCGGACAATTTCATGAAGCCCGACGTCAGCCAGCTGTCGGACGCCGGCATGGCCTATCTCAAGCGGCTGGTGCCGGAAAAATACAAGGTAGGGAAGCCGTTCGTCTGATGTCAGGCTCACACCTGATGCCGGGCTGGTTCAGCAAGAGCATCGTCGACGGCAGGACGACGATGCTGACCGAGCCGTTCGTGCATAGCTATGTGCGCGCCAACATCTGGCATCTGCGAGGCCGTGACGCCGACCTTCTGGTCGATACCGGCATGGGCATCTGTCCGCTGGCGCCGGAGATCGAAACGCCGCGGGACAAGCCACTGCTGGTCGTCGCCACGCACATCCATCTCGACCATGTCGGCTCGCTGCACGAATTTCCATGGCGGGCCGGGCCGAGGATCAGTGCCGCGCAGTTCGAGAGCATGGATGAGGCGGCAACCTACGCCTACATGTTCCACCATCTCGAAGGTGCCGTTTCAAAACTGCCGGCGCCCGGCTGGAAGTCGGCGGATTACAAGATCCCATTGGCGCCGCTGACGCGGACCCTCGACGAGGGCGACGTGGTCGACCTCGGCGACCGGCAATTCCGCGTCCTGCATCTTCCCGGGCATTCGCCGGATTCGATCGCGCTGTTCGACGAGGCCGACGGGCTGTTCTTCAGCGGCGACGCCATCTACGACGATACGCTGATCGACTCGCTGCCGGATTCCGACCCGGCCGCCTATGTCAGCACCATGGAGCGGCTGCTCGACCTGCCGATCCGCATCGGCCATGGCGGCCACGGACCGAGCTTCGACCGCAAGCGTATGCGTGAAATTGCAACGGCTTACATCAAAAAAAGCGCCGATATCTGAACTTCGCCAAGCCCGCACACTGCAAGGAGCGGTCCTTCGACGGTCAGGCGCCTATCAGGCCGCGAAGAATTAAATCTTTGTAATATAACCGAAAAAACCTAATTCGCCCGCATCCGCGTCCTAGATTCCGGTTTCATCGACCTGAACGGCCACCGCATGAAGCGAGACAGGCGGCCGCGATGGCCGGTACGCCGAATGGGCCGCTCCCATGGAGTCCACGGCGCCGAACCCAATGTCTCGCACGGACAACGACCATGTCATCCCACAACATTCTTCGCAGACATCGCGTCGCCGCATTGCTGGGCGCCGCCCTCATCATCTCCCCCTTCGTCGTTTCATTTGCTCAAAGTGCCGGTAACACAGGCGTGAGCAACGTTGTCGCGACGACCCAGACCCCTGTCGCCGGTATCACCGCCCCCAATGGCTCCTTTGCTCCGATCGTGGCGGCCGACAAGCCCGCGGTGGTGACGGTCACAACCGTGATGAAAGCGCAGCCTGCAAATGACGACGAAGGGATGCCTCTCGGCAACTCCCCGTTCGACCAATATTTCCGCCAGTTCTTTGGCGACCAGGGCATGCCGGCTCCGCGGACGCCGCCGCAGCAGGCGCAGCGCGCCGAAGCGCTCGGCTCCGGCTTCATCGTCTCTGCCGACGGCACGATCGTCACCAACAATCACGTCGTCGACGGCGCTTCCTCGATCAAGGTTACGCTCGACGACGGTACCGAACTTCCCGCCAAGCTCATCGGCCGCGACGCCAAGAACGATCTCGCCGTGCTCAAGGTCAAATCCGACAAGTCCTTGCCGACGGTCAAATGGGGCGATTCCGACCGGCTGATGACCGGCGACCAGGTGCTGGCGATCGGCAATCCGTTCGGCATCGGCACCACGGTGACGGCAGGCATCGTTTCGGCCCGCGGCCGCGATCTGCATAGCGGACCGTTCGACGATTTCATCCAGATCGACGCGCCGATCAACCATGGCAATTCCGGCGGCCCGCTGGTGGATGTGAACGGCAATGTTGTCGGCATCAACACGGCGATCTATTCGCCCAATGGCGGCAGTGTCGGCGTCGGCTTCGCCATCCCGTCGGACCAGGCGCAGAAGGTCGTGGCCAAGCTGATGAAGGACGGCTCGATCCAGTATGGCTATCTCGGCGTCGAGATCCAGCCGGTGACGCCTGACGTGGCAAGCGCCATCGGGCTCGACCATCCCGGCGGCGCGCTGGTTTCGAAGGTCAATGACAGTTCGCCCGCCGCCAGCGCCGGCGTCGAGGCCGGCGACGTCATCACCGGCTTCGCCGGACAGGACGTCAAGGACCCCAAGGATCTGTCACGCGCCGTCGCCGATGTCGCCCCTGGCGCCAAGGAATCGCTCGATGTCTGGCGCAAGGGCAAGGCCATGCAGATTTCCGTCAATGTCGGGCAAAACAGCGACGACGTGAAGACGGCGTCGACTGACGATTCCGGCATGCCGAGCGCCGAACAAGGCTCACGCGCGCCGGCGATCGGCCTCGGCCTGATGGACATCACGCCCGACATTCGCCAGGAAATGAACCTCGCCGACAACGAGCATGGCGCGGTCGTTGCGCGCGTCAGTCCCGACAAGGCGGCGGCCGCGGCCGGCATCCAGCCGGGCGATATTATCGTCGCCGTCAACCAGGCGCCGGTGAAGAACGCCCGGCAGGTCACGCAGGCGATCGCCCAGGCCAGCAAGTCGGGCCGCAAGTCGGTGCTGCTGCTGGTCGAACGCGACGGCGGCCAGATCTATGTCGCAGTGCCATTCGCCAATGGCTGAGGCGCGGGGCCGGATCTGAACCGAGGGCGGGCTCGTCGCGACGAGCCCGCCGCTATCTAGAGTTTGCGCAGCGCCACTTCCTCGACCAGATGGTCGGCGCCCTTGCGCAGGATGAGGTCGGCGCGGGCGCGTGTCGGCAGGATGTTTTCGCGCAAATTCTTCAGATTGATGTTGGTCCACAGGCCTTCGGCGATGGCGCGCGCCGAATCCTCCGAGAGCTGCGAATAGCGGTGGAAGAAGGAATCCGGATTGCGGAATGCGGTCTCGCGCAGACGCATGAAACGGGAAATGTACCACTGGTGGATCAGTTTCTCGTCGGCATCGATATAGATGGCGAAATCGAAAAAGTCCGACAGGAAAGGCACGATCTTGCCGTCCTGCGGCAGCTTGCCCGGCTGCAGCACATTGATGCCTTCGAAGATCAGTATATCCGGCCGGTCGATGGTGACGAATTCGCCGGGAATGACGTCGTAGGTGAGATGCGAATAGACCGGCGCGCGCACATTGGGCAGCGCCGACTTGATGCCGGAGAGGAAACGCAGCAGCGCGCCGACATCGTAGCTGTCGGGAAAGCCCTTGCGTTCCATCAGGTTTTCGCGGCGCAGGACCTCGTTGGGCAGCAGGAAGCCGTCGGTGGTGATGAGATCGACCTTGGGGCTCGACGGCCAGCGCGCCAGCAATTCCTTCAGCACGCGGGCCGTGGTCGATTTGCCGACCGCCACCGAGCCGGCGATGCCGATGATGAACGGCGTCTTGACGATATCGACGGCGTTGAAGAAGGCCTGGCGCTGCCTGAACAGCAATTGGCTGGCCTCGACATGCGCGGATAAAAGCCGCGACAGCGACAGATAGATGCGCTTGACCTCTTCGAGGTCGACCGGGTCGTTGAGCGAACGCAGGCGGCGGAACTCGTCCTCGCTCAGTGTCAGCGGCGTGTCGGCTCGGAATTGCGACCATTGCTCGGCGGAGAAGAAACGAAAGGGGGAATATTTCTCGGTTGGCGCGAGCTGATCCATCGAGATACCTGCCCTTCCTCGTGCTCAGCCCTTGGGCCGCGACGCCTTCTCGGCGACACCCGAACGCGCGGTGCGGCTTTCGAGCTCCTGGAGCACGTCGCGCAACGGAACACCCGAAATGCCGAGAACGACGAGCCAATGATATATAAGATCGGCACTTTCGGAAACGAGGGCATGCCTGTCGCCCTTGACGGCGGCAATCACGGTCTCGACCGCCTCTTCGCCAAGCTTCTGCGCCGCCTTGTCGATGCCACGGGAAAACAGCTTGGCCGTCCACGAATCCGCATCGCCGGAATGGGCGCGCTCATGGACGATTTTTTCCAGATCGGACAGCGAAAACTCGGTCATGGCCGCCGTTTAAGACCGATTACCTGGGGAGTCCAGCCGCATCGGCAGGCCGGCATTGGCCATATGTGCCTTGGCCTGGGCAATCGTGTAGGTGCCGAAATGGAAGATGGAGGCGGCCAGCACGGCGCCGGCATGGCCATCGCGAATGCCTTCCACCAAATGATCGAGCGTGCCGACGCCGCCCGACGCGATGACTGGCGCGCGCACCGCATCAGCAATCGCGCGCGTCAGGGCGATGTCGTAGCCGGCCTTGGTGCCGTCGCGGTCCATCGAGGTCAGCAGGATCTCGCCGGCGCCACGATCGACCATTTTGCGGGCGAATTCGACCGCGTCGATGCCGGTCTTCTCGCGTCCGCCATGGGTGAATATCTCCCAACGATCGGCCTCGCCGGCGCCGGAGACCTTCTTGGCGTCGATGGCGACGACAATGCACTGATTGCCGAACTTGTCGGCCGCTTCGGCGACGAAATCCGGGTTCTTCACCGCAGCCGTGTTGATCGACACCTTGTCGGCGCCTGCCAAAAGCAGCTTCCTGATGTCGGCGACCTGGCGCACGCCGCCGCCGACGGTCAGCGGCATGAAGCACTGTTCGGCGGTGCGGGCGATGACATCGAAGATGGTTTCCCGGTTGTCGGACGAAGCGGTGATGTCGAGAAAGCACAGCTCGTCGGCGCCGGCGGCGTCATAGGCCTTGGCTGCCTCGACCGGGTCGCCGGCGTCGATGAGATCGACGAAATTGACGCCCTTGACGACACGGCCGTCCTTGACGTCGAGGCACGGGATGACGCGGGCTTTCAGCATCAGCGGCCCTCTATCGTGGCAATAAGGTCGTTGAGCAACTGGCCGACCAGCGGCGGCACGTCGGCCTGGGCATCGAAGGCCGGATCGTAGGCGGAAACGGTGATGCCGACGACTGGCACGGCAAGCGCCATGGCACAGGCCGCGTCGCGCAACTGTTCGGGGCTCGGCCCGCCAGGTGTGACATAGCGATTGGCCTGCAGCTCCTTCGGGTCGTGCACGTCGAGATCGAGATGCATGTGCACGCTTTTGGCGCCGGCGGCTTTCAGCCTTTCGGTCGCTTGTGCCACGCCGGGGCATTCAGTGCGGATCACCGGCAAGGCCTCGAGGAGTTTTTTCTCCGCCGGATCGAGATCACGGGCGTTGACGAGCACGCAGCGCGAGGGATCGATCGACTGGAAGCCGGGAATGGCTGATGCCATCGGACGCCAGCACAGGCCGAGCACGGTCGCCAGCGCCATGCCGTCAAGGAAGCCGTATACGGAGGTTTCGGGCGTGTTGAGATCGCCATGCTGGTCGGCCCAGATGATCGCATCGGCGCCTTCGCCGGCGACCGCGCCGGCGCTGGTCAAGCAGTTTCCGGCCAGCACGATAGGAAACCGTCCCCTGTCGATGGCAATGCGGACCTCGCCCGAGACGGCGTTGCAGACAGCGAAACCGGTGGCGATCTCCCGCTCCTGGTCGTCGCCGACCCTGCCGATATCCTCGACCGCGACGTCGTGGCCGGCCATGGTCAGGGCATCGACGAGACCGCCCGCAATCAGCGCGTCCGGCCCCTGGCCCATGCCGCCATGGTAGTGGCCGCTGTCATAGGAGGCGAGGATGATGGTGATTTTCACGATTTCGCCTCCGCCACCGGCCGGCCCTGCAGGATCGCCAGCGCCTCGGCCGGATCGATGCGGCCGTCATAGAGCGCGCGGCCCGAGATGGCGCCTTCGAGCTTTTGTGCGTCCGGCATGGTCATGCGCACGATGTCGGCGATCGAGGCCAGCCCCCCCGAAGCGATGACCGGGATCGATACGGCGTCGGCGAGGTCGATGGTGGCATCCCAGTTGATGCCGGTCAGCACGCCGTCACGGTCGATGTCGGTGTAGATGATGGCGGCGACGCCGGCGCCCTCGAACTTCTTCGCCAGTTCGATGACGCCAAGGCTCGACGCTTCGGCCCAACCCTCGACGGCGACCTTGCCGCTCTTGGCGTCGATGCCGACCGCGACCTTGCCCGGGAAAGCCTTGCAGGCCTGCTTGACCAGATCGGGATCGCGCACCGCCACCGTGCCGAGAATGACGCGGGCGAGACCGCGATCGAGCCAGTCCTCGATCTGCGCAATCGTGCGGATGCCACCGCCAAGCTGCACCGGGTTCTTGGTCGCCTTGAGGATGGCGCCGACCGCCGCGCTGTTGACGCTCTGGCCCTTGAATGCGCCGTTGAGGTCGACGACGTGCAGCCACTCGAAGCCCTGGTCCTCGAAGGCTTTTGCCTGCGCGGCGGGATCATCGTTGTAGATGGTCGCGGTCGCCATGTCGCCGTGCTTCAGGCGCACGCATTGGCCGTCCTTGAGGTCGATGGCAGGAAACAGGATCACGATTCAGGCGCCCTCAACGATGACGAAATGGCCCGTCGATGCGGCCAGCCTGAATTTCGAGGCATGCTGATATTCCGGCGAATGATAGCATTCCGCTGCCTTGTCGTAGGATTCGAACTCGATCACGACATGGCGATTGCCTGTCGGCTGTTCCGGGTTCTCGTGGCGGCCCGCCCGCACGATGAATTTGGCGCCGTACTTGGCAAAGGCAACAGCATTCGCCTCGATATATTGCTTGTAGACCTCGGGATCGCGAACATCGATCATCGCCATCCAATAGCCCTTCTTGCTCATGCTCTAGGGCCTCCACTTCAGGAAATTGGTGATCAACGCCAGCCCCAGCGCCTGGCTCTTCTCCGGATGGAACTGCGTGCCGACGAGATTGTCGCGGGCGACGGTGGCCGTCACCGGGCCGCCATAGTCGGCGACCGCCAGAACCTCGTCCGCCTTGCGCGCATCGAGATGATAGGAGTGGACGAAGTAGGCGTGCAGTCCCGCGGTTCCGGTTGGAATGCCGGCAAAAAGCGGATGCTGGCGCCGAAGCTCGATCGTGTTCCAGCCGATCTGCGGGATCTTCAGCGCCGGATCGGCCGGCGTGATCTCCTTGACGTCGCCCGATATCCAGCCAAAGCCGCTGGTGACGGTCTTTTCCAGGCCGCGCTGCGACATCAGCTGCATGCCGACGCAGATGCCTAGGAAAGGGCGAGCCTTGGCGATCGCGACGTCCTCGACCGCTTCCCACATGCCCTCGACGGCACGCAGGCCTGCCGCGCAGTCGGCATAGGCGCCGACGCCGGGCAGGACAATGCGGTCGGCCGTCCGCACCCGGTCGGCATCGGCCGTCAGCTCGATCTCGGCCGATATGCCGGCTTCGCGCGCGGCGCGCTCGAAGGCCTTGGTGGCCGAGCGCAGATTGCCCGAGCCATAGTCGATGATTGCTACCCGCATGTCAGGGCCGTCCCGGTATGTGGGTCAGGCCCAGCGCCATGCCCGGCTGCGCCGGGCGCGCCAGGGCGGCATCCGGAACCATGCGCGGCGCGGGAATGGCTTCCTCGGCGCGCCCCTCGGCCTCAAGCGCATAGCGCATGTCGGCGTCGTCGAGCCTGCCGGCGTGAACCACGCCCCATTCATGCCAGCCGCGCCGGCGAAGGGCCGCGATGCGCAACCCCTGCCCTTCCAGGCCGACATAGAACGAGACGAGCAGCGACAGCAGTGAACTGGCCAGACCGAGGCCAAGCTTCTGACCAGCCATCGAAAGCAGGCCCATGACGACGAAGGCAAGCCCGGCTTCAATCCACAGCCGATGCCAGGCGAGCCATAACGGCGGCACCAAGAAGCCGAGCCAGGTGAAGCCGTCGCGGACAAACGCCGTTGAGTCGGCCTTCTCGCTGCGGCCGGGCGGTTCCATCACGACATAGGCGGCCATGACGCTATCCCTTCAAAGATCCCTTGGTGGAGGGAACCGCGTCCGGCTGGCGCGGGTCCGGCTCGAGTGCCGTGCGCAGCGCGCGCGCCACCGCCTTGAAGCAGGTCTCGGCGATATGGTGGTTGTTGGCGCCATAATGGTTGGTGACATGCAGCGTGATGCCGGCATTTTGCGCCAGCGCCTGGAAGAATTCCCGCACCAGTTCGGTGTCGAAGGTGCCGATCTTGGGCGACGAGAAGGACACGTTCCAGACCAGGAACGGCCGGCCCGACACGTCGATCGCCGCACGCGTCAGCGTCTCGTCCATGGCAAGGTCGATCGAGGCATAGCGCATGATGCCGCGCCGTTCGCCCAGCGCCTTGGTCAGCGCCTGGCCGAGCGCGATGCCGGTGTCCTCGACCGTGTGATGGTCGTCAATATGCAGGTCGCCCTTCGCCCTGACGGTCATGTCGATCAGGGAATGGCGCGAGAGCTGGTCCAGCATGTGGTCGAAGAAGCCGACGCCCGTGGCGATATCGGATTTGCCCGAGCCGTCGACATGGACCGACACCGAGATGTCGGTTTCCCTGGTCTTGCGGCTGGCTTCGGCGGAACGGGGCGCCATCACTCTATCCTTGTCCCAGCGGTTGACGTGGTAAACCGGGTTCACGTGGTAAACCGGTTCACAGGCTCCAAGCGCTCGCGGGCTTGAAAACGAATGCCTTCTATCAGCATGATCCGGCGATTGCCAGTTGCCTCGGACAGAGGTATCGGCCTTGCCGGAGAGGCGATTTGCAATCATTGGTCCCGTGCATACATATGGCCGATAAATCACTCGTACCGCGCCAATCGCCTTTTGGGATCGCGCGAATCGGAGCCAGGAAATGTCTGATAATCTGACCATGCACGCCACGACCATCGTGACGGTGCGCAAGGGCAACAAGGTGGTGATCGCTGGCGACGGCCAGGTCAGCCTTGGCCAGACCATCATGAAGGGCAATGCGCGCAAGGTCCGCCGCATCGGCAAGGGCGGCAATGTGATTGCCGGTTTCGCCGGCGCTACCGCCGACGCCTTCACCCTGCTGGAGCGGCTGGAAGCCAAGCTCGAACAATATCCTGACCAGTTGACGCGCGCCTGCGTCGAACTTGCCAAGGACTGGCGCACCGACCGCTATCTGCGCCGGCTCGAGGCGATGATGCTGGTGGCCGACAAGTCGGTCTCGCTGGCGCTGACCGGCAACGGCGACGTGCTCGAACCGGAACATGGCGTCATGGCCATCGGCTCGGGCGGCAATTACGCACTGGCCGCGGCGCGCGCCTTGATGGACACCGACAAGGATGCCGAGGAAATCGCCCGCAAGGCGATGCAGATCGCTTCCGACATCTGCGTCTACACCAACAACAACTTCGTCGTCGAAACGCTCGATGCCGCCTGAGCAGCTCTACGATTTTCGGCCGGTGACCACGAAAGACCTGCCGATGATCGCCGGCTGGCTCGCCGAGCCTGAAGTCGCTCGGTGGTGGAACGATCCGGAGACGGAAATCGCCGAGATCCGCGATCATATCGACTCGATTTCGGTCGAGCCGTTGATCGTCGAACTCGACGGCAAGCCGATCGCCTATCTGCAGAGCTACGATCCGCATATGGAAGACGACCATCCCTATGCCGACCAGCCGTTCGGCACGCTCGGCATCGACCTGTCGATCGGCCGGCCCGAACTGATCGGCATCGGCCATGGCTCGGCCATCGCCAGGCAATTCGTCGAAGACCTGTTCAGGGAAGGCGTACCGCGCGTCATCATCGATCCGGACCCGGCCAATATCAGGGCCATCCGCGCCTATGAAAAAGCCGGATTCCGGGCCATTGATCGCAGGCAATCGGTCTATGGCAACGTGGTGCTTATGGCTATCGATGCTGAAGAGGGCGATGCCGAAGGGGGCGATGCCGAGGAAGACGACGCGGAAGAGGGGCTATAGGGCATGGACGCATCCGGCGAGGAGAAGAACCTCTCGGCCTACGAAAACAGCTGGCGGATGGGGCTGCTGATCGTTGCCGGGCTTATCATCGTCCAGGCCGTCACGCTCTATCTGATGGGCCGGACGCCGATCTGCACATGCGGCTACGTCAAACTCTGGCATGGCGTGGTGAACAGTTCCGAGAATTCCCAGCACATTTCGGACTGGTACACCTTCTCGCACATCATCCACGGCTTCCTGTTCTACGCGCTGGCACGGTTCCTGTTCCCACGCTCGCCGATCGGCCTGAGGCTGGCATTCGCCGTTCTCATCGAAGGCGGCTGGGAATTGCTCGAGAACAGCCCGTTCATCATCGACCGCTACCGCGCCGGCACCATCTCGCTCGACTATTATGGCGACTCGATCATCAATTCGGTATCCGACACACTGGCCATGGTGCTGGGATTTGTGATGGCGCGAAGGCTACCTATATGGGTGATCGTCAGCCTCGCCATCCTTTTTGAACTGGGTACCGGCTACCTCATCCGGGACAATCTGACACTCAACGTGATCATGCTGCTGCATCCGTTCGAGGCCATCAAGCAGTGGCAAAGTGGAATTTAGCTATGACGACATTTTCTCCCCGCGAAATCGTTTCCGAACTCGACCGCTTCATCATCGGCCAGAAGGACGCCAAGCGCGCCGTGGCCATCGCCTTGCGCAACCGCTGGCGCCGCCAGCAGCTGGAAGGCCAGATGCGCGAAGAGGTGATGCCGAAGAACATCCTGATGATCGGGCCGACCGGCGTCGGCAAGACCGAGATCTCGCGCCGCCTGGCGCGTCTGGCCGGTGCGCCTTTCGTCAAGGTCGAGGCAACCAAGTTCACCGAAGTCGGCTATGTCGGCCGTGACGTCGAGCAGATCATCCGCGATCTCGTCGAGATCGCCATCGGCCTGGTGCGTGAAAAGATGCGCGAGGACGTCAAGGCGCGCGCCCACATCAATGCCGAGGAACGCGTTCTGGAAGCGCTGGTCGGCAAGACGGCGAGCCCGGCGACGCGCGACAGCTTCCGCAAGAAGCTGCGCGACGGCGAACTCGACGACAAGGAGATCGAGATCGAAGTGGCCGATACCGGCAATGGCGGCATGCCCGGTTTCGAGATTCCCGGCATGCCGGGCGCCAATATCGGCGTGCTCAACATCAACGACATGTTGTCCAAGGCGATGGGCGGCAAGAAGACCAAGCAGCGCAAAACGACGGTGAAGGAATCCTACGATCTGCTGGTCAGTGACGAGTCCGACAAGCTGCTCGACCAGGACGAGGTGGTGCGCCGGGCGCTCGATGCCGCGGAAAACGACGGTATCGTCTTCCTCGACGAGATCGACAAGATCGCGGCCAGATCGGACATTTCGGGCGGCCCTTCGCGCGAAGGCGTGCAGCGTGACCTGCTGCCGCTGGTCGAAGGCACCACGGTGGCGACCAAATACGGGCCGCTGAAGACCGACCACATCCTGTTCATCGCGTCGGGTGCGTTCCACGTCTCGAAGCCGTCCGACCTGTTGCCGGAATTGCAGGGCCGCCTGCCGATCCGCGTCGAGCTGCGCGCGCTGGAGAAGGAGGATTTCGTCCGCATCCTGACCGAGACGGAAGCGAGCCTGATCAAGCAGTATATCGCGCTGATGAAGACCGAAGGGGTCGACCTGACCTTCACCGACGACGCCATCGATTCGCTCGCCGGCATCGCCGTCGACCTCAACGCCAGCGTCGAGAATATCGGCGCCAGGCGGCTGCAGACAGTGATGGAGCGGGTGCTGGACGAGATCTCCTACGACGCACCCGACCGCAACGGCACGAGCGTCACCATCGACGCGGCCTATGTGGAAAAGCATGTCGGCGATCTGTCCAGAAACACAGATTTGTCGCGATTCATCCTGTAAACGACAGCTCTGGAACGTTCCGGCGCCGGATCAGGCAATATCTTCCGGCGGAAATCATGTGTGGCCAGATGGTACCATCTGGCCACCTTTCGTCTTGCCGGCGGAAAGGGTGCTCTCGACTCAACCCGGAGCATTACCCTAGTTTGCGCGGCAATACTTCAGGGCGGCGGCGCATGAAAAAACTCATACTGGTCATTCTCGGCTTGACGCTGGCGGCGACGCTGTTCGCGGCTGATGCGGCGACATTGGTGCCGCCGGGAAACCGCAATGCCGAGCAGCCCGACATTCCCGGCGCCTCGAGCCGGCGCACGCAGGCGACCAACACCACCTTCCAGGCGAAATACCGCAAGGTCTACGCCCTGCTGCAGAACGACGCCGATCTGCGCGCCAAGATCAAGAAGGCCGCTTCCGCCTACGGCATCGATCCCCTGCACATCGTCGGCGCCATCGTCGGCGAGCATACCTACAATGTCGACGCCTATGACCGGCTGCAGACCTACTACGTCAAGGCGATCTCCTATCTCTCCAGCAAGCTGTCCTTCGCCTATGACGGCGAGGACATCACCGATTTCGTGCAGCGGCCGGAGTTCAAGAAATGCGCCGCAATGTCGGACAGCTATGACCTTTGGGAATGCCGCGAGCAGGTCTGGAACCATTCGTTTCGCGGCAAATCCGTCGGCGGGACAAGCTTTCCCGACGACCGCTTCGGCGCCACCTTCTTCCAGCCTTACTATGCCGGCCAGACCTTCGGCCTTGGCCAGCTCAACCCTTTGACGGCGCTGCAGATGAGCGATCTCGTGCACAAGGTGTCCGGCCTGCCGAAGCTCGACGTCGGCGACCCCAATTCGGTCTACAAGACCATCATGGATCCCGACCTGACGCTGCCCTACGTCGCCGCGACGATCAGGAAATCGATCGATGCCTACAAGAGCATCGCCGGGTTCGACATTTCGGGCAATCCGGGACTGACCGCCACGCTCTACAATGTCGGCAATCCGGAGCAGCGCGCCTATGCGCTGAAGGCGGAGAACGACAAGCGTCGCGCCGCCGGTGAACAGGTGAAGCTGCCGGAAGAGAATTATTATGGCTGGCTGGTCAACGACAAGCTGCCGGAACTCAAGGCGCTTTTCTAGAGCATTTCAAGGAAACCGCAGAACCCTACGTCTGCCCGTCGCCGTCTTCGATCTTGGCAAGTGCATTCAGTTGCGCTTCGCTGATCTCCGCGCCATTCTCGTCCAGAACGATGATACCCAAGGCCTTGCCGCGCCGCAGTGCTTCGAGACGCGCGACAGCCTCTTTCGCGGCGGCGAAATCATCCCTGATCTGCGCGACCGAAATGCCGTAGAGGATCGAATAAGGCATGAGCCGGAAACCTGGAGCAACCCGCGCAGGCTAGCACGGCTCAAGCCGCCAGCAACGATTTCAGCTTTACCGCCTGCGATCCCAGCGCCTCCGGCGCCGGCCTGGCCTGCTTGCCGATCAGCATTTCGGCCAGCCGGATGTCGCGGGCGACCGCGTTGCCTGGACCGATTCCGCTGGCCGCCACCAGCCTGCCATCCTCGGCCAGGTGGAAGAGGATGAAGGCGCCGTCATCGAGATCGCGCCGCACGGTGCGGCGGCCTTCGTCGGCAAGGCCGGATATCTGCAAAGTGAGCCCATACTGATCCGACCAGAACCACGGCACCGCCACATGCGCCTCGCCGGCACCAAGCATGTTCTTCGCGGCAAGCGCGCCCTGTTCCTGCGCATTGCGCCAGGCCTCCAGCCGCACGCGGCGACCGCCATAGACGGCAAGCGGGAAAGAACAGCAGTCGCCGGCGGCAAAGATATCGGGATCGCTGCCGCGCAGCTCGGCATCGACCGCGATGCCGTTGTCGATGGCCAGGCCAGCCTCGGCCGCAAGCCCGCTCACCGGCAGGGCGCCGACGCCGATGATAGCGAGATCGGCTGTGATTTCGCGTCCGCCGGCAAACCTCACGCGCACTTCGTTGCCGTCGTCGGCGATGGACGCAATGCCTTCACCGCACAGGATGTCGACGCCTTCGGCGACATGCGCCGCATGGACGATTTCGGCGATCTCGGCCGGCACGCCGCGCATCAGGATGCGCGGCTGTGCCTCGATGACTGTGACCGCAGCGCCGAGCTTGCGGGCCGCAGCGGCGAGTTCGAGGCCGATGAAGCCGCCGCCGATGACGGCAATGCGGTTGCCCGCACGGAGGTGGGCGCGAATGGCCAGCGCATCGGAGAATGTCCTGAGATAAACGCAGCGCTTGCCGAGGCCAGGCATCTGCAGTTTGCGCGGGGTCGAGCCGGTGGCCAACAGCAACTTGTCGTAGGGCAGGACCGAACCGTCCGACAGGCGCACCGTATGCGCCGCGCGATCGATCGCGACGGCCCGCACGGAATGGATATGCCGGATCGATTTCTCGGCCAGGATCGCGTCGCTGGCGATCGCCTTGATTTCCGGCGCATCGCTGGCCATAGCGTCCTTGGACAGAGGCGGCCGTTCGTAGGGCAGGTGTGGCTCGTCGCCGACCAGCGTCACCGGCCCGTCATAGCCGAGATCGCGCAGCGTAAGCGCTGCCCGCCCGCCGCATTCGCCGGCCCCGACGATGACCATTCCGTGCGCCATCTCCGTCACCCGATCTGCACGAGGACTTTGCCGCCGTCGACCCTGACCGGATAGGTCCTGAGGTTGACGCAGACCGGCGCGCCCCTGGCCGCGCCCGTCTTGTAGTTGAAGCGGCCATTGTGCTTGGGGCATTCGATGATGTCGTCCATCACCAGGCCGTCGGCGAGATGCACCTTCTCATGCGTGCAGAGCCCGTCCGTGGCGAAGTATTCGTCGTCGGGGCTGCGATAGATGGCGAAGGTGCGCCCACCATGATCGAAGCGCATCACGTCCTCTTCATCGATGTCATCGGCAGCACAGGCCTCGACCCAGTCGCTCATTCAGTCCTCCGCAAAAGAGTGTGGATCGGATGCCGCGATCATTCCGCCGCGGCGGCGACGGCATCGCTATGAAACTCCTCGCGGTACGGCCTGGCGGTCGGCGGCAGTTCGCGCTTGAGGAAATAATCCTCGTTGCGCAGCTGGCGCAGGAAGACCGGGATCATCTCGCGGTAGCCGGCCAGGATCGATGGCGTCGGCGCCGGCAGATCATGCTTGATCAGCGCATGCAGCCTGGGCAGCGCGTGGTAGGGCACCATCGGGAACATGTGATGCTCCACATGATAGTTCATGTTCCAGTAGATGAAGCGGCTGATCGGGTTCATGTAGACGGTGCGGCTGTTGAGCCGATGGTCGATGACATTGTCGGCGAGGCCGCCATGCTGCAGCAGGCCGACCATGACGTGGTGCCAGGCGCCATAGAGCCTGGGCAGGCCGACCAGCATCAAGGGCAGGAACGATCCAGTGTAGAGCGCCAGCGCGATGGTCGCGGCATAGATCGCGGTCCAGATGCGGGCAACACGGATCGCCTTGCCCTGCTCCTGCTCGGGAATGAAGGTCTTTTCGGCCGCACTGATGTTGCCGGCGGCGTTGCGCAGCATGTCCGACATCGCATGCCAGGCATCGAGCACGCCGACAAAGCCGAGGATGGCGCGTACCAGGTCCGGCGGCCGCATGACAGAGATTTCCGGGTCGCGGCCGACGATGATGGTGTCGGTGTGGTGGCGCGTATGGCTCCAGCGCCAGGTCACCGGGTTGCGCATGATCATGAAGCAGGCGACCTGATAGATCACATCATTCATCCACTGCGTCCGGAAGGCCGTGCCGTGGCCGCATTCGTGCCAGCGTGAATCGGTGGAGGAGCCGTAGAGGACGCCATAGACGAAGAAGAACGGTACGCACCACCAAGTACCCCAGAACCAGGCGCCGCCGGCACCGCTGGCGACGAGGGCGGCCAGCCAGATCGCGGTGTCGCGGATCGCCGGCCCGTCGGAGCGTTGCATCAGCTCCTTCATCTGCTTGCGCGGGATGTCGGTGTGATACCACTCGGCCGCCGACAGGCCATTTTCCACGGCGAGCTTGGCGTCGCGGCCGATCAGGCTGTAGTCACGCCGGGACGGCGTTGTCGTCATGATTGCCTCCCTCGGCAAGGCATCCGCCCAGGCGAATGCCGCTTACCCATTGGCTTCGAGCCTAAAAATACCGCCGAGCCATGATAGACTCAATATCACAAAGATAGTTTCTATCATTTCCTATCAGAATGATGTATCCCTGCTTTGGGAATAGAACGAGGGCGATCATGGCGAAACGGCCGACTATCACCGATCTGGCGCGCATTTCCGGCGTCAGCGTTGCCACGGTGGACCGGGTGCTGAACAACCGCCTGCCGGTACGCGAGGAAACCGCCCGCCGCGTCTACGAGACCGCGACCGAGATCGGCTATCACGCCGCCGGCCTGATCAAGCAGCGGATGCGCCATGAGCTGCCGGAGTACCGGCTCGGCTTCCTGCTGTTGAGAGGCAATGACGTGTTCTATTCGGAGTTCGCGCGGCAGCTCGAGCTCGCGGTGTCGCAATCACAGCGCTTCCGCGGCGTCGCGATCATCGATTTCGCCAGCTCGCTGACGCCGGACGAAATCGTCGAGCGCGCGCGCAAGCTGGCGGCCAGATGCAGGGCCGTCGCGCTGGTCGGGCCGGATCACCCGACGCTGACGGTCGTCGTCGAGGAGATGAAGGCCAAGGGGTTGCCGGTGTTTTCGTTGCTGTCCGATTTCGCGGCCGGCATTCGCGAAGGCTATGTCGGCCTCGACAACCGCAAGGTCGGCCGCACCGCGGCCTGGATGATCTCGAAAGCGGCGAAACGGCCGGGCAAGGTCGCGCTGTTCGTCGGCAGCCACCGCTTCCACGGGCATGAGCTGCGCGAGATCGGCTTCCGCTCCTTCTTCCGCGAACAGGCGCCGGACTTCACCTTGCTTGAAACGCTGGTCAATCTCGAGGCCAACCAGATCACGCAGGATACGCTGCTCGATGTTCTCGCCCGCCATCCCGATCTGGTCGGCTGCTATGTCGCCGGCGGCGGCATGGAAGGCGCGGTCGCGGCACTCAGGCAAGCCAGGCCGGCACAGATGCCGGCGGTGATCTGCAACGAGATCACGGCCGTCTCGCGTTCGGCCCTGGCCGACGGCATCCTGACGATGGTGATCTCGACGCCGCTGACCGCACTTTGCCGCGAACTCATGGACCTGATGGCGCATGCCATCGAGACCGGCGCCGCGAACGCGCCGGGACAAACCTTCCTGCCGTTCGAAATCTACCTGCCCGAAAACATCTAGCGATGCGCCTGCAAGTGTCGCCCGGCTGAGTTGACGCAGAATCCGGTCGCCAATATAGACCGCTAATGGGTGAGGACAGGTTTGGGTACATCGCCTTTGGCAAGGATGAGCTCTATGCTCGCGGGGCGCTTTTCAGCGCCCTTCGGCTGTTGCATTACACGCCAGGAGCCAGAATTTCAGTCCTGACGGACCGGCCAGGCGTTTTCGACGGCTATCCGATCGAAGCGATCGAGCTTACCGCCAAAGAGATGACCGAGATGTCTTTCGGCGATCGGTACCTGTTTGGCATCAAGGCTGCCGGCATCATTGAGCTGTTGCGGCGTTGCGATCGCCTGTTTTTCATGGATACCGACATCTACCCCGTCGGCAATGTATCGAGATGCTTCCGACAAATCTCCGCCTCGCACTCGATCATGAGAAAATGCGAAGGGACGCCGAAGGCCGCCGCCTATCAGGCAATCGCGGACAAGGGATTTTTGCTTGGGGACCAGCGGCTGTCCGGACGCGAGCCGATGTGGAATAGCGGCGTCGTAGGGGTCCACAATTCCAATCTTCCGGCGCTGGCTGACGCTTACCAGGCCATTGAGCAAATGATCGGCGTGGTCAGAGCACACACGTCCGAACAGTTCTGCATTGGTGTGGCGTTATCGCAGCACGGCCGTTCCATAAGCGGACACTGGCTGCCCCTGCGGAACTATAACACCAGGGGTCGAAAGCTATTTGCCAGGCAGCGCATTGAAGCCTTTTTCGAGCGCGCCAATCGTCTGACCGTAAGTCAGCAGATAGAGTCCGCGGCGAAATACCGGGTGTGGCGGGCTCCGCTCGACTTGTTGATGCAGCGGGACATCTGGCACTTCTAGGCCGCGCCCATCACAGGCATCGCGATACTGCGGACGGCAGCACCCCGCGGGAAGAGGCCGCCGAGGACCGTGGCAACCACCCGCCGCCTAACTGGTTGGATGGCGATCGTTTACTTTGGCAGAAAGAGAATATCGTTGGTCCCACTGGGTAAGTTGCGAATGTCTACATCCCTTTCGGACTTTCCGCTGAAGACGACACAACGTCCAAAATATTGGGCCAAATCCGCCGCCATTTCACTTGCTTCCGACGGCTCATACCGAGATGGCACATATTCCATCAGGATTGGAACTCGGCGTTCCAGCAAGTCCCTCATGGATCTCAGGGCCGCCGGTTCAGCTCCCTCGATGTCCATCCAGACGAGGCCAATATCGTCAGGACTGACGTCGACTTCACGCAGGATTTCATCCACGCGTCGAAGAGGCACTTGGACAGATCGAGCACCCTCACCAGGCCTGGTAACGCTGCCTGCTCCAGAATTTTTTTCGTCAAAGTAGAAGTCGACGACGCCGTTGTGGTCACCCACCGCACACTCAATAACGGCTGTTCCATCCATCAGCCCATTGAGAGACAGATTTTGTTTCAAGAGCTGAATATTGTCGGGCGCAGGCTCAATGCAAACCAGTCGGTCGAAGCGGCCGCTACGTGTCAAGTAGACGCTATGTGTACCGATATTGGCGCCAATCTCCAGGAGTGTTCTCCCGCCGGTCTGCCCAATGATCTCCAGCACTCTGTCCGCCAGATCGCGTTGGTAATGGCCGTCCTTGAATAAGCTTCTCCCTATGTACTCATGTGGCGAGAAGGTAAGGCGATGATCCGCGAACTGTCTTGTGACGAGGACAATATCTTCGTTAATGGTCAGCAGGCTGAAGTAGCGGAATCGGTCGAAGGTTCGAAGTCCCGCAAACATCCTATCGCGTGAACGCCGAAGTGCCCTATCAATTGGCCGAAATAATCTCATATGCAGATCCCCAAAATGTTTCGAGGGACCTGATTGATGGCAAACGCCATATATTGGTGCGCATATTTTAAAATCCCCCCACTATTTTTTATCTCCAAGCGCGAGTTCTTACAAGATTGGTAAATGACAATGTTTCCTGGTCTCCTAGATTACTCGGCCAGCTTAGCTTTCGCCTCTGCCAAACAACCACGGCATGGCTCTGGTGGAGGCAACGGCAAAGGCTGGCGATCTGGCCATCACTGATATCCCCGGACTTGCCTCGGCTTGGGTCGGCCCTCGCACCGAGCACGCTCGCCCAGCCCGCATCGACGCCGCATTCCCGCATCGGCCAAAATCGCGCGTCCGGTTTTGGAATCGCCCTTGACGCCTTGTGGCAAAATGGAATAAATATTTCACCAACTGTACATTTTGGTTCTTTCGTTCCGGAACGTCTGTTTCAAACGGAGAGTTTGGCGTTCCAGCCGATGCAGGGAATGCAGCGCGGAACGAAACGATATCAGGGAGAGATTCCCCGGGGAGATCGGGGATTCCGGATAGATCGGTGCAGCCGGACACCAAAAGTGGAGGAGAGATACAATGAAGAAACTGCTTTTGGGCGTCGCCTTCGCGGCGCTGATGAGTTCATCGGCCATGGCCGCCAAGATCGGCGTATCGATGGCCAAGTTCGACGACAATTTCCTCACCGTGCTGCGCAACGGCATGATCGAGCAGGCCAAGGGCATGAGCGGCGTCGAGCTGCAGGTCGAGGACGCACAGAACGACGTCGCCAAGCAGCTCGACCAAATCAAGAACTTCGCCGCTTCGGGCGTCGACGCCATCATCGTCAACCCTGTCGACACATCGGCCACCCAGGCGATGTCGGACGCCGCCGCGGCCGCCAAGATCCCGCTGGTCTACGTCAACCGCGAGCCGGTCAATGTGAACTCGCTGCCGGACAACCAGGCCTTCGTCGCCTCGAACGAAGCCGATTCCGGCACGCTCGAGACCAAGGAAGTCTGCCGCCTGTTCAAGGAAGCCGGCAAGAAGGAAGCCAATGTCTATGTGATCATGGGCGAGCTTTCCAACCAGGCCGCCGTGCAGCGCACCAAGGACATCGAAGAGGTGATCGCCACGCCGGACTGCAGCTTCATCAAGATCATCGACAAGCAGACCTCGAACTGGAACCGCGACGAGGCGCAGAACCTGATGACCAACTGGCTGTCGACCGGCAAGCCGTTCGATGGCGTCATCGCCAACAATGACGAAAGCGCCATCGGCGCCATCCAGGCGATGAAGGCCGCCAACATCGACATGAAGTCGGTTGTCGTCGGCGGCGTCGACGCCACCCAGGACGCTCTGGCGGCGATGCAGGCGGGCGACCTTGATGCAACAGTGTTCCAGGACGCGGCCGGCCAGGGTGCCGGCGCGCTGGATGCGGCGCTCAAGCTGTCCAAGGGTGAGAAGGTCGAGCACAAGGTCTACGTGCCGTTCCAGCTCGTCACCCCGGCCAACATCGACAAGTTCCTGAAGAAGAACTGAGCCGCGGACATACGGAGCGGCGCTTTCGCGCAGAGAAGGCGCCGCTCCTCTTTCCCTCAGCGCCTGAAGGCGATCGAGGAACGACCGCGGCTGACGGAGGATAGAAGATTGTCACAGACATCCCATGGCGTCGGAGGGCTCACCTACGATGCGAAGAAGCGCGCATGGCCGGCCGAACTCAACGTTTTCCTGGCGCTTGTCATCCTCGTCGTCGCCTTTGAAGTGATCGGCCGGGTCTTTCTCGGCGACAGTTTCCTGTTCAACACCCGCAGCGACGTCGGCGGGATCTTCAACGAGGCGCGCCTGCAGATCATCATCCTGCAGGTGTCGATCGTCGGCATCATCGCCATCGGCGTGACGCAGGTGATCATCACCGGAGGTATCGACCTGTCCTCGGGTTCGATTGTCGGCGCCACCGCCATGATCGCCATGAGTTTTGCCCAGGTGGCAACCGTCAACGGCAATCCAAATCCCAAGGCGATGTTCCTGGCGCAAGGCTGGACCGACCTGCCTGTGATCGTGCCCCTGCTGGTCGCGATCGGCTGCGGCCTGCTGGCCGGCCTCGTCAACGGCGCCTTGATCGCCTACACGCGCATTCCGCCCTTCATCGCCACGCTCGGCATGATGGTGACCGCGCGCGGCATCGCCAAATGGTGGTCCAAGGGCCAGCCGATCTCGTTTCCCACCGACAGCTTCGCCGCGATCGGCAAGGGCCTGATGCCTGTCATCATCTTCCTGTCGCTGGCGGTGCTGTTCCAGCTGATCCTGACCTACACCCGCTACGGCAAGCACTGTTATGCGATCGGCTCCAATGAGGACGCAGCGCGCATGTCCGGCATCAAGATCGCCAACCACAAGATCCTGGTCTACGTCATCGCCGGCATTCTCGCCTCGCTCGCCGCCGTGGTGCTCTCCTCCAAGAACCTCACCGCCCAGGCCGGCATGGGTGTGATGTACGAACTCGACGCCATCGCCATGGCGGTCATCGGCGGCGTCTCGCTGTCGGGCGGCCGCGGCTCGATCATCGGCACGGTGATCGGTTCGCTGATCTTCGGCGTCATCATCTCCGGCTTCACCTTCCTGCGCCTCGACGCCTACTACCAGGAGATGGTCAAGGGCGTGATCATCGTCGGCGCGGTGGTTCTCGACCAGTGGCGCCAACGCCTGCGGGCATTGAGGGCTTGACCATGTCAGACATCGTCCTGAAGACCGAAAACCTCACCAAACGCTATGGCGGCGTGCATGCGCTGGAAGGCGCCAACTTCGAGCTGCGCAAGGGCGAGCATGTCGCCATCATGGGTGACAATGGCGCCGGCAAGTCGACCTTCGTTCGCCAGATCACCGCTGTGGAGCAGCGCACCAGCGGCCAGATCTGGTTCGATGGCAAGGAAGTGAATTTTGCCGGGCCGATCGAGGCCCGCACGGCGGGCATCGAGACGGTGTTCCAGAACCTGGCATTGGCCGACGATCTCGACGTGCCGTCGAACCTGTTCCTCGGCCGCGAAAAGGTGCTGTTCAATCTCGGGCCGTTCTCGATCCTCGACCGCAAATACATGCGCAAGGCGACCGAGGCGGCGCTGATCCGCACGGCGGTGAAGATCCCCAATCTCTCCAACACCATCCGCCACATGTCGGGCGGCCAGCGACAGTGCGTGGCGATCGCCAGGACCGCCACTTTCGCCTCCAAGCTGATCATCATGGACGAACCGACGGCGGCCCTCGGCGTGCAGGAGACGGCGCAGGTCGAAAACATCATCCGTACGCTGAAGGACAATGGCGAGCCGCTGATCCTGATCAGCCACAATATGCGCCAGGTGTTCGACCTGTGCGACCGCATCGTCGTCTTCCGGCGTGGCCGCATCGTCGCTAATCTGCGCAAGGAGAACACCGACGGCCAGGACATCGTCTCATACATAACCGGCGCCAAGACCGGAGAGGCGGAACTCGCGGCTTGAGGCCGGGCGTGGTCTCCCGGTTCCGGGACGATCCGCCGCGCCAGGAAAATACCCCAGCCACCTTTCCCTGACAGGAAAGGTGCGGACACAACTCTCTCGAACCCATCCCTCAGAGGAAATATCCATGACTGTTCGTTTCGCCCTCCTCGGTGCCGGCCGCATCGGCAAGGTCCACGCCCGCGCCGTCGGCTCCAACCCCGATGCAAAACTGGTGGCCGTGGCCGATGCCTTCGAGAAGGCAGCTAAAGAGCTGGCGAGCGCCTATGGCGCCGAGGTGCGCACCATCGACGCGATCGAGACAGCCAAAGATATCGACGCCGTCGTGATCTGCACGCCGACCGACACCCATGCCGATCTGATCGAGCGTTTCGCCAAGGCCGGCAAGGCGATCTTCTGTGAAAAGCCGATCGACCTGAACGTCAAGCGGGTGGAGAAGTGCCTGGCCGTGGTCGAGAAGGCCAAGGCGACGCTGATGGTCGGTTTCAACAGGCGCTTCGACCCGCATTTCGCCGCCGTGCGCAAGGCCATCGACGACGGCGCCATCGGCACGGTCGAGATGATCACCATCACGTCGCGCGATCCCGGCGCGCCGCCAGTCGACTACATCAAGCGCTCGGGCGGCATTTTCCGCGACATGACCATTCATGATTTCGACATGGCGCGCTTCCTTCTCGGCGAAGAGCCGGTGGCGGTCAGCGCGCACGCCTCGGTGCTCGTCGACAAGAAAATCGGCGAGGCCGGCGATTTCGATAGCGTCAGCGTCATCCTCGAGACGGCGTCCGGCAAGCAGGCGATCATTTCGAACTCACGCCGCGCCACCTATGGCTACGACCAGCGCATCGAGGTGCATGGCTCAAAAGGCATGATCGCGGCCGAGAACCAGCGGCCGGTATCGATCGAGCTGGCCAATGAGAAGGGCTATACCCGCCCGCCTTTGCACGACTTCTTCATGACCCGCTACCTCGACGCCTATGCCAATGAGATCGCTGCCTTCATCACGGCCGCGACGAAGGGCAAGAAGGCAGCGCCAAGCGGCGCCGACGGCCTGGTGGCGCTGAAGCTGGCGGACGCGGCGCTGAAGTCGGCAACGACAGGCAAGACCGTCCGTCTCGACAAGTAAGAACCCGGAACCCAAGGCACAGGAGCAAAGCGATGAGCGCATCCGCCGATCGCAATCACGAGACACGCGCCATCGTCACCGGCGGCGCGCAAGGCATCGGCTTCGCGGTCGCCGAGGCACTCGCCGACGAGGGCTGCCGGGCGCTGGCACTCATCGGCCGCTCGCAGGAGAAGGGCGACAAGGCGGTTGCTCATTTCAAGAAGTTGGGTGTCGACACGATCTTCATCAGCGCCGACGTTTCCAAGGTGGCCGACTGCAAGCACGCGGTGGCGACCGCGCTCTCGCATTTCGGCACCATCAACGCGCTGGTCAACGCCGCCGCCACATCGGCGCGCGGCTCGCTGGTCGAGACCTCGGAAGAGCTGTTCGACACCATTTTCGACACCAATGTGCGTGGCCCATTCTTTCTGATGCAGGGCGTGGTGGCGCATCTCCTGGAGAAGAAGGCTCCCGGCTCGATCGTCAACGTGCTGTCGATGTCGGCGCATACCGGCCAGTCCTTCCTGACGCCTTATTCGACCAGCAAGGGCGCGCTGATGACGCTGACCAAGAACGTCGCCAACGCCTATCGCTTCAACCGCATCCGCTGCAACGCGGTGCTGCCGGGCTGGATGGACACCGAGGGCGAGGACATCGTGCAGAAGAAATGGCATGACGCCCCGGACGACTGGCTGGCGAAGGCCGAAGCCGCGCAGCCGATGGGTCAGTTGGTGAAGCCGGACCAGCTCGCCCGGCTGATCAGCTACATGGTCAGCCCGCAATCGGGGGTGATGACCGGGTCGCTGGTCGACTACGACCAGAGCGTTGCGGGGTCGTCACCGGAGTAGTCGGAACGGAGTAGCCTCGTGCCCTGTTGCTGCAGCATTGCCATTCCCGCATAGTCCGTGAAATCAGAACCGTCGGGGGGGGGTTGGAATGCAGTCTGCGTCCAGAGATACCAACTGGACTGTCACGGGAGCAAAGGCCCAGTTCTCAGAGGTCATTGAGCGCGCGCAGTTGGCACCGCAGAAGATAACCAGAAACGGCAAACCAATCGCGGTTGTCGTCTCGGTCGAAGAATGGGAGCGGAAGACTGCGCGAAAGGGTACCCTTGCGGAGTTCCTTCTGAACTCGCCGCTACACGGCGCCGATCTCCTTGTATCAGGCACGTGACAAACGCCTCGGCTTCGATTATATGAGCCGCATGATCCACCTGTCCGCCACCTATTGGTACTTTAGCAGCTCGCTGGCGGCGGGAGGATTGCGCTCGATCTGAAGATTGCAGCAACAACATCCGAACAGCCGCCAGACCTGGCGGCTTTTTTGTTTCAGCCGGCAGGTCTCCTAAACCAGGAGCAGAAAGCCGTGTTGACCACCACAGACGACCTTCGGGTCAAGGAAATCCGAGAACTGAGCACGCCGGACCAGGTGATGCGGGAGATCCCGCGCACGCTGACGGCGACGCGCACCGTCAGCGCATCACGCAATGCCATCCACGCTATTCTGAACGGCACCGACGACCGGTTGCTTGTCGTCGTCGGCCCCTGTTCGATCCACGATCCGGTCGCGGCCGTTGACTATGCCAGCCGTCTGGCGGCGCTGCGCGAGACCCTGTCCGACCGGCTCGAGATCGTCATGCGGGTCTACTTCGAGAAGCCGCGCACCACGGTCGGCTGGAAAGGGCTGATCAACGATCCCGACCTGGACGGCAGCTTCAATATCGACAAGGGGCTGCGCATGGCGCGCAATGTGCTCTCGGCCGTCAACAATCTCGGCCTGCCGGCGGCGACCGAATTCCTCGACATGACCACCCCGCAATACATTGCCGACCTCGTCGCCTGGGGCGCGATCGGCGCGCGCACGACGGAGAGCCAGATCCACCGCGAGCTGGCGTCGGGCCTGTCCTGCCCGGTCGGCTTCAAGAACGGCACCGACGGCAATCTCAGGATCGCCGGCGAGGCGGTGAAATCGGCTGCCCAGCCGCACCATTTCATGGCGGTGACCAAGGGCGGACGCAGCGGCATCGCGACCACCACCGGCAATGAGGACTGCCATGTCATCCTGCGCGGCGGCGTCCAGCCCAATTATGACGCGGCGAGCGTCGAGGCGGCCTCGGTCGAACTCGCCCGCATCGGCGTCGCGCCAAGGCTGATGATCGATGTCAGCCACGCCAATTCGAGCAAGAAGCCGGAGAACCAGCCCAAGGTGGCGGCCGACGTGGCAGGCCAGGTCGCGGCGGGCGACGAGCGCATCATAGGCTTGATGATCGAGAGCAATCTCGTCGCCGGCCGGCAGGACGTCGTGTCCGGCAAGCCACTGGTCTACGGCCAGAGCATCACCGATGGCTGTATCGACTGGGCGACCACCGAGACCGTATTGCACGGCCTTGCCGGTGCCGTCGAATGGCGCCGGTCGGCGCGCCGCGCCATGCTGGAGAGCCGGCAGGGAGCCGCTTGAGAAGCCGATGCCAGTATTGCCGGCGTTTGCCCGGCACGTACCCCCACCCCTAACCCCTCCCCACAAGGGGGAGGGGAACTTTGCATAGGCGCTGGACTCAGCAAACTGCCGACGCTCAATGCCAAAGAAGGCACGGCATGCGGCAGCATTCCCTCCCCCCTGTGGGGATGGCTAGGGTGGGGGTCCTCTTCGCAAGAATCCATGGGCTACGCCGCTCTCAGCCCTTCCCAAGCGGTGAAGACCGAGACCGCGAAGAGCAACAGACCGGCCGCCCGGCCCGCAAGAGTGGTCGCCCGTGGATTGGCGATCAGAAGGTTGCGGCTGCGGCCGGCCGTGATCGCGAGCCCGCCATAGATCGCGGCCTGGGTCAGCACCGTCATCAGCCCCATCACCGTTGCCTGTATCCAGATCGGGCCGTAGTCCGGCTTCAGGAACTGCGGGTAGACGGCAAGCACGAACAGATACGCCTTCGGATTGACAAGGCAGGTCACCAGCCCCTGCCGAAACGCCTTCCATGCGGAGCGGCTGCCGGCAGGCCCGTCATGACCGACGGTGATGGAGCTGCGCATCAACGAGATGCCGATGAAGGCCATGTAGGCGGCGCCGGCGATCAGCAGCGGCTTGAACAGGATCGGCACGAAATGCATCAGAAGCCCGACGCCGATGGCACCGTTCAGCGTGTGCACCATGCCACCGACCATGATGCCGCCGGTCGCGGCTAAACCCCTGTCGCGGCCGCCGGTCAGCGCATTGGCCAGCACGAACAGCATGTCCATGCCTGGAACGATGATGATGCCGAACAGGAGAATGAAGAAAAGCCAGAGATTTTCCGCGTAGCCCATGTCAGTTGCCTGTCACCTCGTTCCACCAAGCCGCAGCGGAACCTGTTGATTTTCAATTCGATAGGCAGTCCTATAGGTCGACCCAACTGACAATGGTGTGTCAGTTGGGATCGAAGCCGGGTGAGGAAAATGCGCAAGGCGTCACGCCTGTTCGAGATCATCCAGATCCTGCGTCTGGCGCGGCAGCCGGTGACGGCGGCCATGATTGCCGAGCGGCTGGAGGTGACGATCCGCTCGATCTATCGCGACATCGCCGCGCTGCAGGCGATGCGCGTACCGATCGAGGGCGGACGCGGCATCGGCTATATACTGCGCCCCGGCTTCGACCTGCCGCCGCTGATGTTTTCGATCGAGGAGATGGAGGCGATCGTGCTGTCGCTGGCGCTGCTGGAGCGCACGGGCGACAGCGAGCTCAAGCAGGCGGCCAAGCGGGTCAGCGCCAAGATCGCCGGCGCGGTGCCACCGCCCTTGCGCCAGACGCTCGACGCCAATGCGCTGCATGCGTGGGGGTTCGCCGCCCCTTCGGCCGGCACGATCGACCTGGCGCTGGTGCGCCGCGCCATCCGCGACGAGGAGAAGCTCGACCTCTCCTACCGCGACGAAATGGGCCGCGCCTCCGAGCGCCTCATCCGTCCGATCGCGCTCATCTACTACGCCGAGACCGCCAACATCGTCGCCTGGTGCGAGCTTCGACAGGCGATCCGCAATTTCCGCAGTGACCGGATCGAGGATTGCCGGCCGACCGGGCTGCGCTTCAAGGGCGAAGGCGACCGCTTGCGGCAGGTCTGGGTCGACGGCTGGGAAACCCCGGCCGCCGGCGGCTGAGGCGCGCTTGTATTACCGCACATCCACCCAGCGTTTTTCCTGGAACGAGCGCGCCATGGCGTGCACGGTGCGCTCGATCTCCAGACCTTCGGCGAATTCGATGAGCCGCGCCGGTCCGCCGGCGAGCCGCGTCAGCAGTTCGTGGCACTCGATGATCTTGAGGTCGTTGAAGCCGAGATTGTGGCCGGGCGCCGGCAGGAAGGCGTCGTAGGGTCTGTGATGCGGCGCCATCAGGATGGTGCGGTAGCCCTGTTCGGTCGGACGATCCGCGGTGACATAGAGCTGGATCTCGTTCATCCGCTCCTGGTCGAACAGGATCGACCCTTTCGACCCGAAGATCTGGATGGCGATGCGGCCCTTGCGGCCCCAGGCCGAGCGATTGACCTGAAGCGTGCCGGCGATGCCGTTTTCCAGATGCATCAAGACGCTCGCAATATCATAGGTCTCGACCGCCCGGCGTCCGCCGGCCGCCAGCTTCCGATCGGCATAGGGCTTGGCCATATCGCAGATGACGCCGGCGACGCGGCCGAACAGCGCCGAGACCAGCGACAGCGGATGCACGGCGAAATCATCGAGCGCTCCATAGCCGGAAGACGCCTCGTGCTTCCAGAAGAACAGCGCCTCGGGATCGGCCATGAAATCCTCGTCCATCTCGATGCGCAGATGGTTGACCTCGCCAATGATCTTCTCCTCGAGCAGCGCGCCGATGTGACGGATGGCCGGGCTCTGGATGTAGTTGTAGCCAAGCGCCGCGATCTTGCCTGAGGTCTTCGCCGCGGCCGCCATCGCCTCTGCCTCGGCAAAGCTTGGCGCCATCGGCTTTTCGCACCACAAATGCTTGCCGGCCTGAAGAACCGCGATGGCCATTTCCGGATGGAACTGGTTGGGCGTGGTCAGCGAGACAATGTCGACCTCCGGGTCGTTGACGACGGCGCGCCAGTCGCCGGAGGCCTTGGCGAAGCCGAATTCGCCGGCCTTGCGTCGGGCCAACTCCTCATTGACCTCGCCGAGATGGACGAGCCTGGGCTTGGCGACATCCGGAAAGACGGCGCCGACGGCACTCCACGCGATGGCATGGCATTTGCCCATGAAGCCCGTGCCGATAAGACCGACGCCAACCATTTTCCATTTCTCCGCTGCCTGAAGCACTGCGTGGATGAATTAATCCATTTTCTCTCGAAATGGAATGTCTGCCTCATTTTTTATGGCGTTCTTGCGCAGCCTCGCTATGATGGGGCAGAGAGGACGCTTCCAATGCATGTCGCCCAAAAGTGCGTAGCGGTTTTGAGACAACGACATGCATGGAATCAAACGGTCTGAAGCGCGCTGACGCGCCTTGGACAAGCTTGGACGGGCCGACGATGGACGAACGGGTACCTCGCGACTTCGAGACGCTGCGCGCCACGATCCTCGATCGTCGCGAAACCCTGCCGAAACGCATCGCGCAGATCGCCGCCTATGCGCTCGACAATCCCGATGACATCGCCTTCGGCACCGCCGCCAGCATCGCCGCTTCGGCCGGCGTGCAGCCGTCAACCCTGATCCGGTTTGCACAACAGCTTGGCTTCGACGGCTTCACCAGCCTGCAGCAGGTGTTCCGCGAGCGGCTGCGCGAACGCAACTCGTCCTACGACGAACGGTTGCAGGCCTTGCGCACCAAGGCCGAGGGCGGCGCCGGCCATCGCGCCATCTTCGACGGATTCGTTGCCGCCGCCAGCACCTCGCTCAACGACATTTCCCGCACGCTGGATGACGCGCATCTGGAAGACGCGATTTCGCTGCTGGCAAAAGCGCAGACCATCTATGTGCTGGCCAAGCGCCGCTCCTACCCAGTGGCGACCTACATCGCCTATGCGCTGGGCAAGCTGAAGATCCGCAACCAGCTGATCGAATCGGCCGCCGGCCTGAACGCCGAAATGGTCGGGTTCGCGACGCCGGCGGACGCCGTCATCGCCATCTCCTTCTCGCCCTATGCGCCGGCCACCATTGAGGAAGCACGCACCATCTCCGAACAGGGCGTGCCGATCGTCGCCATCACCGACAGCTCGTTCTCACCGCTTGCTCAGTTCGCCAGGGTCTGGTTCGAGGTTGCCGAGGCGGACTTCGCCGGCTTCCGTTCGCTGTCGGCGACGATGGCGCTGGCCATGGCGCTGACCGTCGGCGTTGGCGAGAAACGACGCGACGCAAGCCGCAAGCGCAAGGGCTGAGCCTGTCTTCGCCGGCCTCGGGCCAGGTTCAAAATCGGGCGCCGGCTCTCGCTTCCCACGCCTTCACCGCGGGATCCTGATTCCTTACTTTTCGATCCGGGAATGCTCATTCCATATTGACTATGGATTGGAATTATTATTTCATATTCCCGGCACCACGCTGCCGCTCGCGCGTGTTACCCAAACAAATGTTGTTCCTGACAACAAGACCGACGGGAGGTTCCAATGAGCGAAGCCGTGGACTTAAAACAGGCGCCGCTCGACGTCATCACCATCGGTCGCGCTTCCGTCGACCTCTATGGCCAGCAGATCGGCTCGCGGCTGGAGGACATCACCTCCTTTGCCAAGTCGGTCGGCGGCTGCCCGGCCAACATCTCGGTCGGCACGGCCAGGCTCGGCCTGCGCTCGGCGCTGCTGACGCGCGTCGGCGACGAGCAGATGGGCCGCTTCATCCGCGAACAGCTCAAGCGCGAAGGCGTCAACACCGACGGCCTGAAGACGGACAAAGAGCGCCTGACGGCTCTGGTGCTGCTCTCGGTCGAGAGCGAAGGCGTCTCGCCGATGATCTTTTATCGCAGCGACTGCGCCGACATGGCGCTGGCGCCGGAGGACATCGACGAGGCGTTCATCGCTTCGGCGCGTTCGATCGTCGTCACCGGCACGCATTTTTCCCGCCCCAACAGCGACGCCGCCCAGCGCAAGGCGATCCGCATCATGAAGGCCAGGGGCGGCAAGGTTGTCTTCGACATCGACTATCGGCCCAATTTGTGGGGCCTCGCCGGCCATGCCGAAGGCTTCGAGCGCTATGTGAAGTCGGACCGCGTCTCGGCCCAGCTGAAGACGGTGCTGCCCGATTGCGATCTCATCGTCGGCACCGAGGAAGAGATCATGATCGCCTCGGGCGCGGACGACTGCCTGAGCGCGCTGAAGACGATCCGCGCGCTGTCCTCGGCCACCATCGTACTGAAGCGCGGCGCCATGGGCTGCATCGTCTATGACGGACCGATCAGCGAAGATCTGGAAGACGGCATCGTCGGCAAGGGTTTCCCGATCGAGATCTACAATGTGCTGGGCGCCGGCGACGCCTTCATGTCCGGCTTCCTGCGCGGCTGGCTGGGTGGGGAAGACCATGCGACCGCGGCGACCTGGGCCAATGCCTGCGGCGCCTTTGCCGTGTCGCGGCTGCTGTGCGCGCCGGAATATCCGACCTTCGAGGAGCTGCAGTTCTTCCTCAAGAACGGCAGCAAGCACCGGGCCTTGCGCAAGGACGAGGCGATCAACCACATCCATTGGGCGACCACCCGCCGGCGCGACATTCCCTCGCTGATGGCGCTCGCCTGCGACCATCGTGTGCAGCTCGAGGACGTGGCGGCCAAGGCCGGCGCCGATCCTGCGCGCATCCGCGATTTCAAGGTTCTGGCGGTCAAGGCGGCGGCCAAGGTCGCCGCCGGCCGCGACGGCTACGGCATGCTGATCGACGAAAAGCATGGCCGCGAGGCGATGTTCGAATTCGCCAGGCATCCCTTCGCATGGCTTGGACGGCCGGTGGAACTGCCGGGTTCAAGGCCACTGCGCTTCGAGTTCGCACAGGACATCGGCTCGCAACTGGTGGAATGGCCGGTCGACCACTGCATCAAGTGCCTGTGTTTCTACCATCCCGACGATCCGGCGGCACTCAAGGAAGAACAGCAGCAGAAATTGCGCGCGCTGTTCGAGGCGGCACGGAAAGTCGGCCGGGAACTGCTGATCGAGATCATCGCCGGCAAGCACGGCAAGCTCGACGACACCACCATTCCGCGCGCGCTGGAGGAACTCTATGCGCTTGGCATCAAGCCCGACTGGTGGAAGCTGGAGCCGCAGGCTTCGAGCGGCGCCTGGGCCAGGATCGAAGCGGTGATCCTGAAGCATGATCCGTGGTGCCGCGGCATCGTCCTGCTTGGCCTGGAAGCGCCGCAGGACGAGCTGGAGGCGGCTTTCGCCGCCACCGCCAAGGCACCCATCGTCAAGGGGTTTGCCGTCGGCCGCACCATCTTCGTCCACGCGGCCGAGGAGTGGCTGGCCGGCAGGATGTCGGATGACGAGGCTGTCGCCGACATGGCCTCGCGCTTCGAGCAACTGACCGAAGCGTGGCTTGCCGCGCGCGGACGCAAGGCGGCATAAGAAGGCGCGGCACAAGGACTGCGGAGGAAACACAATGAGCAAGACAATCCGCCTGACGATGGCGCAGGCGCTGACCCGCTTCCTGTCACGCCAGATGACCGAGATCGACGGCAGACGAGTGCCGATCTTCGGTGGTGTCTGGGCGATCTTCGGCCATGGCAATGTCGCCGGCGTCGGCGAGGCGCTCTACCAGGTGCGCGACGAATTGCCGACCTTCCGCGCCCACAATGAGCAGGCGATGGCGCATGCGGCGATCGCCTACGCCAAGGCCAATTTCCGCCGCCGCTTCATGGCCGCGACCTCTTCGATCGGCCCGGGCGCGCTCAACATGGTGACGGCCGCGGCGCTTGCCCATGTAAACCGGTTGCCTGTCCTGTTTTTGCCCGGCGACGTCTTTGCCAACCGCATCCCCGACCCGGTGCTGCAGCAGGTCGAGGATTTTTCCGACGGCACGGCAACGGTCAATGACTGTTTCCGCCCGGTGTCGCGCTATTTCGACCGCATCACCCGGCCTGAGCAGATCATCCCGGCACTCAGCCGCGCCATGCAGGTGCTGACCGATCCGGCCGATTGCGGGCCGGTGACGCTGTCGCTTTGCCAGGATGTGCAGGCCGAGGCCTATGATTATCCCGAGAGCTTCTTTGCCGAACGGGTCTGGCACCAGCGCCGGCCGCGCCCGGACCGCCATGAGCTTGCCGCGGCTGTCGCGGCGCTGAAGGGTGCTAAGAAGCCGCTGATCATTGCCGGCGGCGGCGTGCTCTATTCTCAAGCCTCAAGCGAACTGGCCAAATTCGTCGAAGCCGCCGGCATTCCGGTCTGCGAGACGCAAGGCGGCAAATCCTCGCTGCCGGACGATCATCCGCTCAACATGGGGGCAGTCGGCGTCACCGGCACTTCGGCGGCCAACCGGCTGGCGGAAGAAGCCGATGTGGTGCTGGCCATCGGCACGCGGCTGCAGGATTTCACCACCGGCTCGTGGGCGCTGTTCAAGAATTCCGGCAAGACCATCATCGGGCTCAACGTCCAGCCTTTCGATGCCGGCAAGCACCGGGCGCTGCCGCTGGTCGCCGATGCGGCCGAAGGGCTAGCTGAACTCGGTGCCGCTCTGAAGGGCTGGAAAGTGCCTGCCGCCTGGACCGACAATGCAGCCACCGGCAAGAAGGCCTGGCAGGCCGACGCGGCCAAGGTGACGGCGTCGACCAATGCCGCTTTCCCTTCCGACGCGCAGGTGATCGGTGCCGTGCAGCGGGCCATGGGCTCAGGCGTGACGCTGCTGAATGCATCGGGCGGCCTGCCGGGCGAACTGCATAAGCTCTGGCAGGCGGGCGCGCCCGGCTCGTACCATGGCGAATACGGGTTCTCCACCATGGGTTACGAGATCGCCGGCGGGCTCGGCGCCAAGATGGCCAAGCCCGACCAGGAGGTCGTCGTCATGATCGGCGACGGCTCCTACCTGATGATGAATTCCGAAATCGCCACATCGGTTATGCTCGGCTTGAAGCTGACCATCGTGCTGCTCGACAACCGTGGCTATGGCTGCATCAACCGGCTGCAGATGGCGACCGGCGGCGCCAACTTCAACAATCTCCTGAAGGACGCGCGCCACGAGATCCTGCCCGATGTGGACTTCGCCGCCCATGCGGCGAGCCTGGGCGCGATATCAGAGAAAGTACCCTCGATCGCCGGGCTCGAAAACGCGCTGCAGAAGGCCAAGAAGAACGACCGCACCACCGTTGTGGTCATCGACACCGATCCGCTGGTTTCCACCGATGCCGGCGGCCACTGGTGGGACGTGGCGGTGCCGGAAGTCTCGGCGCGACCACAGGTCAACGCGGCGCGCAAGGCCTATGACGAGAAGCGCCAGATGCAGAGCGTCGGCGATTGATGCGAGCTCCCTTCTCCCCGTCCCTATACGGGGAGAAGGTGCCGGCAGGCGGATGAGGGGCGGCGCCAGCGGCCAAAGAATGAACTGTTCTAATCTGGAGTGACGACTTGAAAGCCAAACTGGGCATGTCCCCCATCGCGTGGTGGAACGACGATCTTGCGGAACTGAGCGATGACGTGTCGCTGGAGGAGTGCCTGCGCCAGTCGCGTTCGGCCGGCTTCACCGGCATGGAAATGGGCCGGCGTTTTCCCAACGACCCCGCCGTCATGCTGCCGATCCTGAAAGCGGCCGACGTGACGCTGTGCGGCGGCTGGTTTTCCGGAACGCTGGTCGATGAGGAGATGGGCAAGAACAAGGACCGCATCCAGCCGATGATCGACCTGTTCAAGGCGGTCAATGCGCCCTGCATCGTCTATGGCGAGGTCGGCCGCTCGATCCAGGGCGACCGGTCGAAGCCGCTCGCCACCAAGCCGAAGCTCACCAGTGACGAAATGAAGGCCTATGGAAGGCGCCTGACCGAGTTCGGTGAATGGTGCGCCGAGCAAGGCATGCCGCTTTCCTACCACCACCACATGGCGGCGGTGGTCGAGACCGAGCCGGAACTCGATGCCTTCATGCGCCATTCCGGGGCGGGGATTCCGCTGCTGCTCGATGCCGGGCACCTGGCCTTTGCCGGCGGCGACGTGCTGCGCGCCATCGACAACCACCACAAGCGCATCAGCCATGTCCATGTGAAGGATGTGCGCATGGGCGTGATCGACAAGCTCGACCGCACGAAACAGTCCTTCCTGGACGCGGTGGCGCTCGGCGCCTTCACCGTGCCGGGCGATGGCTCGCTCGATTTCGGCGCCATCGTGCAGCGCTTCGCCGACCATGGCTATGAAGGCTGGTTCGTGGTCGAGGCCGAGCAGGACCCGAAGAAGAACCCGCCGCTCAAGATGGCGCAGGTCGGCCACAAGGAACTGATGCGGGTGATGACATCAGCCGGTTACATGGTCGAAACCCAGGGTTTTCCGAATGCCTGACGCGATGGGTTCACGGCGAGGCAGGTTGCTGTAGATTGGCCCGATGAAAGATTCCGAGCACCCGTTCTTCCGCCCCTTGTGGCGGCGTGTCGCCGTCGTCGCGGTCTGCGTCATCTGGTCGATCATCGAGTTCGCCACCGGCACGCCGTTCTGGGGCGTCATTGCGCTCGGCTTCGCCGGCTATGGCGTCTGGCAGTTTTTTTATCTGTACAAGCCGGTTGATGAGAGCAAGGCGACGGCCGAGGCCGAACCGAAGGAGTAACTGATCGCGTGCGTTGGCGATTAGCTTGCGGCGCTTCCACCTTCGTCATCCTAGGACGGAGCAAGGAGCGCAGCGACGCAGCGCAGACCCTAGGATGACGAAGATGGAAGCGCGCCGACCAAAGATTTGCGATGGCCCTTTCAAACAGACGGCTTGGCTTCACGGAGCCCCTCAAGCCAGTGGAATAGGAGAGACAAAAATGTCGAAGCTGCTCGTGAAGGCCGACAAGAGCCATGGCCGCGTCGCCCACGTCACGCCGAAAAGCGCCGGCTGGACCTATGTCGGTTTCGACCTGCATCGGCTGCGGCCTGGCGAAAGCGCCTCGGGAAAGACGGACGATCGCGAGGTCTGCCTGGTGTTCGTCACTGGCAAGGGCACCGCGAAAGCCGGCGGCAAGGATCTTGGCCTGCTCGGGGAACGCATGTCGCCCTTCGAAGGCAAGCCTTGGTCGGTCTATATCCCCGAGGGATCGGACTGGTCGGTAACGGCCGATACCGAACTGGAACTGGCGGTGTGCTCGGCGCCCGGTCTTGGCGGCGGCCTGCCGGTTCGGGTGATCGGACCCGACGATCTCGGCCAGGAGGTGCGCGGCAAGGGCACCAACACCCGTTACGTCACCAACATCCTGCCGGAAGGCAAGCCGGCGGACTCGCTGCTGGTGGTCGAGGTCATCACGCCCGGCGGCCACACGTCGAGCTACCCGCCGCACAAGCATGACCAGGACAATCTGCCTGATGAATCCTATCTCGAGGAAACCTACTATCACCGTCTCAACCCGCCGCAGGGCTTTGCCTTCCAGCGCGTCTACACCGACGCCGACAAGAACGGCCATCGCGCGCTGGACGAAGCCATGGCGATCGAGGATGGCGATGTCGTGCTGGTGCCCGAGGGTTATCACCCCTGCGCCGCCTGCCATGGCTATGATCTTTACTATCTCAACGTCATGGCCGGGCCGAAGCGGACGTGGAAATTCCACAATGCCCCCGAGCACGAATGGTTGATGAAGGCCTGATCATTCCGGCGGCGCCGGCTGAAGTTATTGGTCCAGCTTGAAAAAATCGTCGGCTAAGGACCGCCTGGCTCGATTTGCCTTCGAAAACCCTTCAAAGCTTCGTCAATCCGTCATGGAAATCACCTATGGCAACGGATCTGACGAGGACTTCCCATGCGTTATGCCATCTATTTCACCCCCCGGCAGGACGAACCGCTGGCGCGGATCGCCGCGAATTGGCTGGGCCGCGACCCGTTCGGCGCGGCGACAAGGCCGGTCGAGGCCGTGGCCGATCTGGCGGCGGCGGAAGTTGCCTTTCACACCGCTTCGGCCCGCCGCTATGGCTTCCACGCGACGCTGAAAGCCCCCTTCCGGCTTGCGGCCAACGAGAGCGAGACCTCGCTGCGCGCGGGGCTCGACCATTTCGCCGAAGCGACGCCGGTGGTGACGATACCGCGGCTCGTCGTCAGTCAGATCGACAGCTTCTTCGCGCTGGTGCCCGAGGGACCGTTGCCTTCGCTCAACCGTTTCGCCGACGAGGTCGTGCGCGACTTCGACCGCTTTCGCGCGCCACTGACCGAGGCCGAGATCGAGCGGCGCAGCCCCGATTCGCTGAAGCCGGCCGAGTTCCGCAATCTCTGCCAGTGGGGCTACCCCTATGTCTTCGAGACCTTTCGCTTCCACATGACGCTGTCGGGTCGGGTCGGGCCACAGGAAAGCCCTCGTCTTCGCCTAGCAATCGACAGCCTGTTCGCCGAAGTGCTGCAACAACCTGTGCTGGTGGACGCGCTGACGCTGTTTGTCGAGACCGAACCCGGGGCGCCGTTCATGGTGCTTTCCCAGCACGCGCTGGGACGCCGACCGGCCAGAAAAATCGCCTGAACAAGCCCTGTCCCAAATGATCAAGGACTGCCCGAAATGACCGCCGAGACCGTTCTTTCCAACGCCCGCATCGTGCTTGCCGACGAGATCGTCGAAGGGTCGCTGGTGCTACGCGACGGCTTCATCGCCGGCATCGATGCCGGTGCTGCCCGCACCGGCGAGGACATGGGCGGCGACTATGTCATTCCGGGGCTGGTCGAACTGCACACCGACCACCTCGAGGGCCATTACGCACCACGGCCGAAGGTACGCTGGAACCCGATCGCCGCGGTGCTTGCCCATGACGCCCAGGTGGCGACGGCCGGCATCACCACCGTGCTCGACGCCTTGCGCGTCGGCATGGATGAGGACGCCGATCTCACCTTGGCCGATATCCGCAAGCTGGCCGATGCAATCGAGGACAGCGTCGCGCAGGATCGTCTGCGCGCCGATCATTTCCTGCATCTGCGTTGCGAGGTTTCGGCGCCGGATTGCCTGCAGGCCTTCGCCAATTTCGATCAGGACGACCGGGTCAAGTTGGCCTCGCTGATGGACCATGCGCCCGGCCAGCGTCAGTTCGTCAATCTCGAAACCTATGCCTATTACTACCAGCGCAAGCTGAAGCTGACCGACCGCGACTTCAAATTGTTCTGCGAGAAGCGGATGGCGGAATCGGCGCGCTATTCTGCGCCGAACCGCGCGGTGATCGCCGCTGCCTGCCAAGAGCGCGGCATCGTGCTCGCCAGCCATGACGACGCCACGTCGAGCCATGTCGACGAGGCGATCGAGCAAGGCGTGCGGGTCGCCGAGTTCCCGACCACCGAGGAAGCGGCGCGCGCTTCGAAGGCCGCGGGCCTGGGCGTGCTGATGGGCGCGCCTAACGTCATGCGCGGCGCTTCGCATTCGGGCAATGTCTCGGCGCGCACGCTGGCCAGCGACGGCCTGCTCGACATACTGTCATCCGACTATATTCCGTTCAGCCTGATCCAGTCGGCCTTCTTCCTCGGCGACATGGTCGAAGGCATTTCGCTGCCGCAGGCGGTCGCCATGGTTTCGAAGAACCCGGCGGAAGCCGTTGGCCTGACCGACCGCGGCATCATCGAACAGGGCCGCCGCGCCGATCTGGTGCGCGTGCGTGTCGACGACCATGTTCCGGTCGTGCGCACCGTCTGGCGTCAGGGGCGCCGGGTCGCATGATGGTGTCGGCCTTGATCGAACGTGAACTGTCCGCCGAGACGTTTCCGATCCGCCACGGCGTCTTTGTCGCCGTCGTGGGGCCTAGTGGCGCCGGCAAGGACACGGTGATCGGCTACGCCCGCGCGCTCTTTGCCGACGAGAGCCGGCTGGAGTTCGTCCGCCGCGTCATCACCAGGCCGAGCGATGCCGCGAGCGAGGATCACGACACGCTGGCCGACGCGGCCTTTGTCGAGGCCGAGGCCGACGGCGCCTTCGCAATCTCGTGGGAAGCACACGGCTTGCGCTATGGCCTGCCCGCCGACGTCGACTGGTCGGTCGCCAATGGCCATGTCGCGGTCGCCAATGTGTCGCGCGCGATCATCCCCACCTTGCGCGAGCGCTATGCCAATCTGGCCATTGTCGAGATCACCGCCTCGCCTGATGTGCTGGCCGAGCGGCTGGCAATGCGGGGCCGCGAGTCGCGCGGCGAAGTGCTGGCGCGCCTGGCGCGCAGCGCCAACGTCACCCTGTCCGGCCCCGGCGTCACCTCGATCGACAACAGCGGCCAACGCGAGGTCGCCGGCGAACGTTTCGCCGAGCTGCTGCGCAAGGCAATGGCCTTCTCCGACATGTCGGGTATGATCTGATTCAACTCGCCAGCGTGATTCCGGCACCACGACTTGACTAAAAGACGACTTGAGGCACGCCGACTGAAGTCGCTTGGCGCGAGCCGCCTTGGCGTGAGCAATCTCCAGATTTGATTTCGCCGCATCATGGCGCACGGCCACGTATCCGGTGCATCGCTGCTGTTCGCCGCTGGCAGGCCGCATGCCCGCCCGCGCCTGGCCGCCGGTGTCACACCGCTGTAACAGACATTTCGGATGGTGGCTCTCGTTGTAATCACTACAGGCAGCGAACGAGCCGGCCACCATGACTTATGATGCACCCGAAGAGCAGAAAATGACGGTCGACGCCCTTGTCCAGGCGGCGCTCGATAGCCTGCCGCCCGCCGAGCAGCGCATGGCGCGGTTCTTCGTCGACCAGAAGCAGGCTGTGCTCCTGGGGTCCGCGGCCGAGATCGCCGAGCAGGCCGGCGCCAGCGACGCCACCGTGGTCCGGACGGCGCGCTCGCTTGGTTTCGATAGCCTCTCGGCGCTTCGCCAGATGCTGCTGTCGGACCTCACCGGTACCCCGTCACCCGGCAAGCGACTGGCGCGCACCTTGCAGGAGACCGGCGACGACGGCGCGGCAGCGTTGCGGCACGTGATCGACATCCACGAAAGCGTGCTCGATGTGCTCAAGCGCCCGGAAATGGCGGCCGCATTCGAGCGCAGTATCGACATCCTGGCGCGGGCCAATCGCCGCCATGTCTTCGGCATCGGTCCGTCGGGCGCCATGGCCGATTATGCCAGTTTGCAGTTCAACCGGATCGGGCTGCCGACCAGCGCGCTGTCGGTATCGGGAATTGCGCTCGCCGACCGGCTGCTGTGGCTGGGCAAGGGGGACGCGGTGCTGATGATGGCCTATGCGCCGCTCTACCGCGAGGTCGAGGTTGTTCTCGAGCAAGCCATGCAGATCGACGTCCCGGTCGTGCTGATCAGCGACAATCTGGCTCCGCTTGTCTCGGGCAAGGTGGCCGAGACGCTGCCCATTCCGCGCGGCAAGGCCGATCACCTGGCCATGCATGGCGGCACGATCGTTCTCCTCGAGGCGATGATCATCGGGCTGGCGAAGCGGGCCAGCGAAGCCGCCTTTGACAGCCTCGAACGGTTGAGCTCGCTGCGCGGCTCGATCGACAAGGCGTGGATCAAACGAGGCGTCAAAAAGAATAAATCAAAAAACTCCGGGAAATGACATAAAATGTTCAAGTAACATTCGTATGATATGATGGGTGTTACTTTGCCAATGGCAATTTACTGGAGATAACCATGAAAACCGGCACAATATTCTGCTTTGCAATTGGCTTGAGCACGCTCGCCTTGACGATGCCTGTTTCGGCATCCGACCTGGTGCTTTACGACGCACTCGATTTCGCCGGCCCGGTGGCCAAGGCCTTCCAGGCCAAGACCGGCCTTACGGTCGACGTCGTCGAGCCCGGCAGCACCGGCGAGACGCTGGGCAAGATCGCCGCGGAAGGCAACAACCCGCAGTTCGACATCGTCTGGCTCGACGGCTCGGCGGTGATGGAGCGCATGGCGGCCGACCACGTGCTGCAGGCCATTCCCGCCGCCGCCTACGACAAGGTGGCGTTCACCGATCTCGGCAAGTCGCTGATCCCGCAAAGCCGCGCTTTCCTGCCGACCGGCACCAGCACCACCGCCATCGAGGTCAACACCAAGAAGGTGCCGGCCGACAAGATGCCCAAATCCTGGGCCGACCTTCAGTCCTTCGCAGGCGGCGTCGCGGCCAAGGATCCGAACCTGTCGGGACCGGCCTATCAATGGCTGGCCGGCTTCTTCCAGACCAACGGCCTCGATGCCGGCAAGGCGCTGCTGGCCAAGACGCTGACCAACAAGGCGCTGTCGGGCCTGTCGAGCGGCGGCAAGGTGAACAAGGCCGTGCTGACCGGCGATGCCTCGGTCGGCATCAACCAGGACAGCGCCATCTTTTCGAAGATCGCGGCCGGCGAGCCCGTCGTCGCGGTCTATCCGAGCGAGGGTTCGGTGTCGCTGCCGCAAGGCCTCGGCATCAGCGCCAAGACCCAGCATATGGACGCGGCCGAGAAATTCATCGACTTCGTCACCAGCGCCGAGGGCCAGGCCGCCATGCAGAACGGCGATGACACGGACTTCTTCTTCATTCCGGTCATCAAGGGCGTCAACGCCAAGCCCGGCCGCGAAACCAACATCACCTACACGCATCTCGACGACGCCATGGCCTCTGCCCATGAGGCCGAATGGAAGCAGTGGTACAAGGATAATTTCGTCCAGTGATCCGGCTGTCTGAGCCCAACTTGTTCTGGCAATGACAATGATCCAGCATACAGGCGCCGCGGTATCAGCCCGTCGCGCCGGCACCAGCAGCCTGCCGCGAGGCGGGCTGACGGTGCTTGTTCGCGGCGGCGGGTCATTTGCCGTCTACGCCGTGTTTGCCCTGCTGATCGGATTGCCGCTTGCCCTGGTGCTGGTCCAGGCGGTCATGCCGGACCTGTTCGCCGCGCAGAATCCCGACAACAGCTTGAGCCTCGAGCCCTTGTCCCGCGTGTTCAATTCGCCTTATCTCGCCAGGTCGGTCCTGCACTCGCTCGAACTCGGCATGCTGGTCGCTTGCACCACGACGGTCCTGGGCGGAGCCTTCGCCGTCCTTGTCCAGCGCTGCGACATCCCGTTGCGTGCCGCGATTTCGGCGGTGCCGTGGCTGGTTTTCCTGACGCCATCCTATCTCAAGGCGCTCGCCTGGGTGCTGCTGATGTCGCCTGGCGGCTATCTGGCGCAATTCGGTTTGCTGCCGTCCTGGCTGGGCGCTTCGTTTTTCGGGCTGACCGGGCTGGTGTTCGTCCACACGCTCAGCCTGTTCCCGCTGGCGGCCTTCATCATCGGCAGCGCGCTTGCCGGACTGGGCAGCGAGTTGGAGGATGCAGCCCGGCTCTCCGGCGCCGCACCGCTGCGGATCTGGCTGCGCATCAACGGCCCCTTGCTGGCGCCGGCCATCGCCCTGAGCTTCATCGCCACCTTCGCCGAGGTGCTGTCCGATTTCGGCCTCGCCTCGACCATCGCCAGAATGTCCGATTTCGGTGTCCTGACCTACGGCATCTACGCCGCTGCCAGCGATTATCCCGTCGACTTTCCCGCCGCCGGCGCCCAGGCTCTCGTGCTGCTCAGCCTTGTCCTGCTGGTCGTTGTGGGAGACCGGCTGCTGCGCCGCCGCGCCGACCCGCGCCTGATTTCCGGCCGCGCCAGGCCGGCCCGGCTCTACACTCTCGGCCCATGGCGATGGCCCGCCATCGCGGCGGCCCTTGCCATTGCCTTCCTGGCGCTCGCCTTGCCGCTTGCTGCGATCGCGGCGCGCGCGCTGACGCAGACGCTTGGCCATGGGCTGATCTGGAGCAACTTCACCACGGTCAATGTGGCGGCAGCACTCAGTCCGGACACCGCGGCCAATGACGGGCTGTTGCGCAGCCTCTTCTATGCCGGACTGACGGCGGTCATCGCCAGCGCGCTCGCCTTGCTTTTGTCGGCACAACTCGACCGCGCGAGCCCTGTGCTCCGCACAGCCGTCATCGGCCTGTCCCTGGGCGCGGTGGCGATACCGGGCATCGTGCTTGGCTTCGGCTATATCCTGGTCTGGAATCGCCTGCCGGGATTCCGCGACTGGCCATTCCCCCATTATGGCGATGGGTCGCTGCTGGTCATGGGCTATGTCGCCGCCGCCCTTCCCTATTGCCTGGTGGTGATCCTTTCGGCGATCGGCCAGCTGGCGCCGAGCCTGACGGACGCGGCGCGCCTGCATGGCGTCGGGACAATCCGAAGACTGCTTTCGATCACCTTGCCGCTGGTCCTGCTCAGCGTGGTAACGGCCTTCCTGCTGACGTTCATCCGCACCGTCTTCGAACTGCCGATCTCGCAGATGCTCATTCCCCAGAGCGGGCCGCCGGCGCCGACGCTGATCCTGAAACTGTTCAGCCATGACCGTGATGGGCTGGCATCGGCCATCGCGTTGGTCGCCATGGCGGCCGCCGGCATCGGCGCGGCGCTGGTCTGGTACCCGCTTCGGCGATTCGTCAAACCGCGTCGCGGCGCAGGGGCTGCCGATGCGGGCAGCAATCACATCGCCAGCGCGGAAACCCTGTCATGACTGCTTCCCTGCATTGTGCCGGCATCTGCAAGTCGCTCGGCGGACGTCCCATCCTGACCGACCTCGACCTCAGGATCGATGCCGGCGAGGTGGTGTCGCTTCTCGGCGCCAGCGGGTCGGGCAAGACAACGCTCCTGCGTATCATTGCCGGACTGGTCGAGCCCGAAAGAGGGCTGATCACATTGGACGGGCGTGTGGTGTGGAGCGAGACCTCGGTCATCCCGGCCGAAAGGCGGCGGATCGGCATGGTCTTCCAGGACTATGCGCTGTGGCCGCACATGACGGTCGCCAACAATCTGGCCTTCGGGCTCAAGGCACAACGGCTTTCGGATCGCGACATCGCCCAGCGGCTCGCCCACGCGCTCGACGTCACCCGCCTTGCCCCCTACCGCGATCGCTATCCCACAGAACTCTCTGGCGGCCAGCAGCAGCGCGTCGCCATCGCGCGCTGCCTCGCCGCGCGTCCCGCGCTGATGCTGTTCGACGAGCCGCTGAGCAACCTCGACGCGGCCCTCAGGGAGGACATGCGCATCGAAATGATGGAGCTGGTGCGCCGCGAGGCCATCACCGTCGTCTATGTGACGCATGACCAGGCGGAGGCGATGGCGGTCTCCGACCGCATCGCCATCATGCGGGCAGGCGAGATCGTCCAGTTCGACACGCCGCGCGCGATCTACGAAGCACCCGCCGACTCCTTCGTGGCCAGCTTCATCGGCGGCTTTTCGGTCGTTCACGGTCAGGTCCGCGACGAACGCTTCAAGATCGCCGAGACCGATGCCGAAGCCGTGCGTACGCCTGGCGCCCGCTCCGGCGCCGGAATGCTGGTCATCCGCCCCGAAGACGCGCGGCCGGCCGACGCCTATCCCGACAGCCGGCTGCAGGGCAAGGTTCTGTCGAGCGCCTTCCAGGGCCGATGCTGGCGGCTGGCGGTTGACCTCGGCCCGCAGCGCGTGCGGCTCGACTGGCCCGAAGCGCCGCCGATTGGCGCTTCGCTCATCTTTTCACTGCCACCGGAGCGCTGTGTGGTGCTGACCGCATAAGTGATCTGGATACGATCCCGAAGCTAGAAATGACCGGCCAAAAAGATCATGGTCGAGCAAGACAACGCAGGAAGCCTTGATGCAGACGCTGACACCCATACTCTCGACAGTCACGGCGGCATTTCTCGCCTCCTTCGTCGAGGTCGTCGAAGCCTTCACCATCGTGCTTGCGGTCGGCGTGACGCGCAGCTGGCGCCCGGCATTGACCGGTGCCGCCCTGGCGCTGGCTGTGCTGGCGGCCCTGGTGCTGACGTTCGGACCGCTGCTGGCGCTGGTGCCCATCACCACACTGCAGTTCGTCGTCGGCGTCCTGCTCATCCTGTTCGGCATGCGCTGGCTGCGAAAGGCCATCCTGCGCAGCGTCGGCGTCATCGCCCTGCATGACGAGGCGGCGGCCTTCTCCAAGGAGACCGCCGTCCTGCACCAGCAGGCCAACGACCGCCGTGCCGACTACCTCGCCGGACTGGCCTCGTTCAAGGCGGTGCTGCTCGAGGGTGTCGAGGTGGTGTTCATCGTCATTGCCGTCGGCGCGGCTCACGGGCAAACGCTTTACGCCAGCCTGGGCGCGCTGGCGGCCTTCGTCCTGGTGATGCTTGTCGGCCTGGCGGTCCACAGGCCGCTGGCGCGTGTGCCGGAGAATGCGCTGAAATTCGTGGTCGGGCTGATGCTGACCAGCTTCGGCATCTTCTGGACCGGCGAGGGCATCGGTGCCGACTGGCCGGGCGCCGATCTCGCCCTGCTCGCCATCTTCGCCATCGTCGCGCTGGCGTCCTTTGCCATGGTGCGCTGGCTGCGCAGCACCTATCCCGCGGCCGCTGGAGGGCTCGCCCGATGAATGCCATTCGTCTTGTCGCCAGGGAATTCTTCGGCATGTTCGTCGATGACGGCAATCTGGCGCTGCTGGCGCTGGTGCTGGTGGCCGCCGTCGTGGCGGCGGTGAAGCTGCTGGCATTGCCGCCGCTCATCGGCGGCGCGCTGCTGCTGGTCGGCTGTCTCGCCATCCTGTTGCAAAGCGTTCGCCGCGCGGCACGCCAGACCGGTCGATAACGGCGGCGACCATGCGGCTCGATGCCTTGCAGGCATCAGCCGCTCACGTGATCAAGATGATCGGCAGCCGTGCCCAACAGGCGCGCCGCGAGAGGCTCGTCTCCGCAGGCACGGGCATTGAGGCGATGGAAAAGGTCGCCTGAACGCTCATGGACAGACCAATAACATTATAATAGCATACCATTATAACTCGCAGAGGAACGCTGCGTCCCCGGTTTGCAAGGGATGTCGGCGGGCGAGATCGATCTGTTTCAAATCCTTGGGCGGCGAGTGCGCCCCGCTCGAACGATATCTACGCAAGGCGCCAGAAAAATGCATGGGAGGAAAACATGCGGACTTTCCTGAGAGGGGCCGGTGCCTTGCTGGCCGGCATCGTGCTGGCGATTGCGGCGCTGTTGCCGTCGATCGCTTCGGCGCAGTCGGTCGAGGATATTATCGCGCGCGGCAAACTGGTCGTCGCCATCGACACCACGACACCGCCCTACGGCTTTCTCGACGCCAATCTGAAGCCAACCGGCTTCGACGTCGAGGTCGCCAACAAGATGGGCGAGGCGCTCGGCGTGCCGGTTGAATTCGTCACCGTCACCTCACCCGGCCGCATCCCGGCCTTGCTGACCAAGCAGGTCGACGCGGTGATCTCGATCTTCTCGATCACCCCGGCGCGCGCCATACAGATCGACTATTCGATCCCCTATGCCGGCCAGTCGGCGGTGGTGATCGCCCCGAAAAGCACCAGCATCAAGGGTGTCGCCGATCTGGTCGGCAAAAAGGTCGGCCTGACGCGCGGCACCGGCGAGGACGGATTGCTGACCAAGGCCGCCGAAGCCAATCCCGGCATCGAGATCCTGCGCTTCGACGACTATTCCTCGCTGCTGCAAGCGATGGTGTCGGGCCAGATCGATGCCATGGGCGGTGGCGACTATGGCGAAATCTATCTGAAGAAGGCGCAGAATGGTGACGCCTTCGAGCAGAAATACGTGCTGAAGACCTTCTATTTCGGCATCGGGGTCGCCAAGGGCAACGACAATCTGCGGCAGTGGATCAACACCTGGCTGTTCACCATGAAGACGGACGGCACGCTCGACGCGCTATCCATGAAATACCGCAACCAGCCGCTGCCGATCTTGCCGGTTTTCTGATTTACACATCCGCAGTCGGGCGGGGCCAAGTCGGCCCCGCTTCCTTGACCTCGTGACGGGATGCTCATGCAAACCGCCCTGCAATTCGGCCCGATCCTTGTCCATCTCGACCTGCTGCTGCGCGGCCTGGAAAAAACCATCCAGCTGGCGGCGCTGTCGATCCTGTTCGGCACCGCCATCGGCGTGCTCGGTGCCGTCGGCCGCAGCTTCGGGCCGCGCTTTGTGTCGTGGCTCATCGCTGCCTATGTCGAGCTGATCCGCAACACGCCGCTTCTGATCCAACTCTATTTCGTCTTCTTCTCGCTGCCGCTGTTCGGCTTCAAGCTGTCGAGCAACACGGCCGCCGTCGTGGCGCTGTCGATCCATCTCGGCGCCTATGCGACCGAAATATTGCGCGCCGGCATCGAGGCCATCCCCGAGGGGCAGATCGAGGCGGCCAAGTCGCTCGGCCTCAGCCGCTACCGCATCATCCGCCATGTCGTGCTGGTGCCGGCGGCGCGCGCGGTCTACCCGTCGTTGTCGGCGCAGTTCATCCTGCAGATCATGGGGACGTCGATTGTCGGTGCGATCGCGGCGGAAGAGCTGACGGCGGTCGCCAACAATCTGGTCATGCAGACTTTTCGCAGCTTCGAGGTCTACATCATCATCGCCATCATCTATTTCGTGCTGGTGCAGGCCGCCAGCCTGCTCTTCGCCGGCATCGGCAAGCTCATGTTCCGCTGGAAGGTCTGAATCATGAGCCTGCGTGACTTCGGCCCCAATGAACTGATGTTCCTTCTGCTCGCGACGCGCTGGACGATCCTTCTGGCGCTGATCGCCTTTGCCGGCGGCGGCCTGATCGGCCTCGTGGTCGCCGCGATCCGGGTGGCGCCGGCGCGGCCGCTGCGCTGGCTGGCTGCCGGCTACATCCAGTTCTTCATGGGCACGCCGATCCTGATCCAGCTGTTCATGGCCTATTACGGGTCTTCGTTCCTCGGCTACAGGCCGGACCCGTGGGCAGCCGCGGCGGTGACGTTCTCGCTCAATGGCGGCGCCTTCTTCGGCGAGATCTTTCGCGGCGCCATCGAGGCCATCCCCAAGGGGCAATGGGAAGCGGCGACGGCGCTCGGCTTCCGCTTTGTCAGGACATTGCGGCTGGTGATCATTCCCCAGGCAATACGGCTGATGTTGCCGCCGACGGTCGGCTTCATGGTGCAGATCGTCAAGACGACGTCGATCGCCTCGCTGATCGGGCTGACCGAGCTCGCCCGCGCCGCCACGCAGGTCAACACCGTGACTTTCCAGCCGGTATTGGTGTTCGGCACGGTGTCGATCATCTACTTCGCGCTGTGCTGGCCGCTATCGCTCTATGCGAGCTATCTCGAGCGTCGTTTCGCTACCGGAATGACAAGGAAGGCCGAGACACCGCTGGTGATGTCGGCAGCTTGAATGTGGACGTCAGCCCTTGAAGGCCGGCAGTGTCAGGCCCTTGACGCCGACATCGAGCGCGAACAATCCGCCCGGGTTCTTCTGGCCTATGAAGTGGCTGTCGGGGCGTTTCAGCACGGCTGAGGTGACATAGAGGATGTCGAGGTCCTTGCCGCCGAACTCGCAGCAGGTCGGCAGGTCGGTCGGCAGCAGCACCGTCTGCATCAGCCGGCCGTCGGGGTCGTAGCGGCAGATCTTGCTGGTCACCGGAATGGTCACCCAGTAGCAGCCTTCGGCGTCGACCGTGGCGCCGTCGGCGACGCCACCGGTCACCGTCATGTCGATGAAGGTGCGGCGGTTCTCGATGTCGCCGGTGGCGGGATCGAAATCATAGGCCCACACCGCGCCGGCATGGCTGTCGGAGAAATACATGGTCTTCGAATCCGGGCTCCAGGCAAGCCCGTTGGAGCAGCCGATGCCGTCGATCATCTTGTGCACGGAGAGGTCTGGATCGAGCCTGTAGAGCGCGCCGATGAATTCGATCGGCTGGCCCGGCACCTCGAACATCGAGCCCGACCAGAAGCGGCCCTGGCGGTCCGGCTTGCCGTCATTGAAGCGGGTCTTCGGCATATGGGATTCCGGATCGACGATCGCTTCGAACGTGCCGGCCACCGGGTCGAAGAAATGAAAACCGTCGGTCATGGTCAGCACTAGGCCGCCCTTCTCGCGCAGGCCGAGGCAGCCGAGATATTCCGGAGTCTCGAAGGTCTCGTCCTTGCCGGTCGATGGATCGTAGCGATGGATCAGCTTCTTCCAGATGTCGATCCACCACAGCACGCCCGCCTGGGGGTCCCAGAGCGTCCCTTCGCCGAGCTCGGCCCTGGCGTCGACGACACAAGAAATTTCGACCATGGTCAGCCCTCTTTTCTGCGCAGCCGGCCGCCGAGACCGGAGAAGGTTTCGCTGCCGATCGACACGGTGAGCAGGATCACCGCGCCGTATACGATGAGCAGCGCGCCGCTCGACAGGTTCAGCGCCGGCAGCAGCCCGGTGAGGATGGTGAGCACCATGGCGCCGGCGACGGTGCCGAGATAGTGACCGCTGCCACCGAGGATCGAGGCGCCGCCGATGGCGACCGCGGCTATGGACGTGAACAGATAGGCGTCACCCATGCCGAGATAGGCCTGGCCGGAATAACCGGTCAAAAGCATGCCGGCGAAGGCGGCGGTGAGGCCTGAGATGACATAGGTGAGGATGGTGGTGCGCGCCGTCGGCACGCCGGAGAATTCCGCGACCGTGGCGCTGGTGCCCAAGGCATAGAGATGGCGGCCGAACGCCGCCTTGGAGAGCAGCAGCGTCGCAACCAGCGTCAATGCCAGCCAGATCAATGCAATGACCGGAAAGCCGCCGATGCGGCCGACCGAGAGGAACTGGATCAGGGCTGGCGCCGAGGGTGTTGGCGAACCGCCGGTCAGCACCAGGATCAGGCCTTGCAGGATGACGTTGGTGGCCAGCGTCATGATGATCGGCGGCACGCCGAACTGGGCGACGCCGAGGCCGTTTATCAAGCCGATGAACGCGCCGCCGCCAAGCAGCAGCGGCATCACCCAGACCAGCGGCAGGTCCTGGCCGCCGCATAGCAGCGCCATGATGATGGCGGCCGAGTTGAGCACCCAGGGTACCGACAGGTCGATGCCGCCGCCGATGATGACGAAGGTCTGGCCGAGCGCGACGATGCCGACGAAGGCGGCAAGCACGACAGTCGAGCGCATGTTGGAGATCGACAGGAAGCCCGGCGAAAACAGCGCCGTGACCAGGAGCAGCACGACCATGCCGGCATAAGCGAGCACGATCAGGCGGTTACGGGCAAGGAAAGCGCTCATTGGACGCGGCTCCTCGCGGCTTTTTCGGCGACGGAACTGGCGAGCACCGAGAGCAGCAGGATGACGCCCGACGCGACCGGTTGCCAGTAGCTCGACACATGCAGGACGAAGACCAGATTGCCGATCAGGGTCAGCACGAAGGCGCCGATCAGCGTGCCGGCGAGATGCCCCCGGCCGCCGAACAGGCTGACGCCGCCGATGACCGCCGCCGCCACCGACGGCAGGATGTAGTCCTTGCCGATGGTCGGCGAGCCGGCACCGGTCTGCGTCACCAGGAACAGCGCCGCGCCGGCCGCGAACAGGCCCGACAGGCCATAGGTGACGAGGTTGACCCTTGTGATCGAGACGCCTGACAAGAAGGCCGATTTCTCGTTGGATCCGGTCGCCTGGATGGCGATGCCGACGCGCGTCGCGCGAAACCACCACCAGAACACGAGCAGCGCCAATAGCATCCAGACAGGGCTTGTCAGGCCGATGAGCTGTGCGGACGCGAAGCCGACCCACCACGAGGGAATGCTGCCGCCATCGGTCGGCAGTACGATCATGGCGACGCCGTTGAGGATCGACCAGGTGGCGAGTGTCACCAGGAAGGGCTGCAGCCTGAGCAGCGAGATCAGCAGGCCGTTGAGCGCGCCGATGACGAAGCCGAGCGCCAGGATGATCAGCGCCCAAAGTGCCGTGGTCGACGGATCGTCGGTGAAGCGCGTTGCCGCGATCACCGTGCCGAGGCTGATCATGCCGCCGATCGACAGATCGATGCCACCACGCACCAGCACGATGGTCTGGCCGGTGGCCGCGAGCATCAGCGTCATTGCCGCCGCCGTGTCGAGGTTGAGCTCATCTAGCGAAAAGACACCCGACTGCAGGCTGCCGTAAATGCCGACAATCAAGGCCAGCATCAGGCAGGCGACCAGGAACGGCGCGCGGTCGAGCAACCGGCCGCGCCAGTCGATGCCGGGCCTGGCAGGTTTGATCTCAGCTGGCCTTTGCGCCATCTCCATAGGGTGCTCCGCGGACATCACCATGCCTCAGGCCGCCCTGGTTTCAAGCATGGCGGCGCGCAAAATCTGCTCTTCCGAGATCTGGTCCCCCTCCAGCGTCGCGGCGATGCGACCGTTGCGCATGACTAGCACGCGGTCGGCGACATGGACGAGTTCCGGCATGTCGCTGGAATGGAACAGGATCGCGTAGCCCTTGGCCGCGAGGTCGCGCATCAGCTGGAAGATCTCGCCCTTGGTGCCGACATCGACGCCGCGCGTCGGATCGTAAAGCAACAGCACGCGCGCCTGCGTGAGCAGCATCTTGCCGAAGATCACCTTCTGCTGGTTGCCGCCGGACAAGGTGCCGGCAAGCTGCTCCGGCGTGCCAGCCTTGATGCGCAGGAAATCGACCATTTCCTTGACCAGGGCGGCTTCCTTTTGCCGGCTGAGCAAGCCGTTCTCGGTAAAGCGCCTGATCACAGACAGTGTCAGATTTTCGCGAACGCTCTTGGTCAGGAGCAGGCCCTGCCCGCGCCGGTCCTCCGGCACCAGCGCGATGCCGTCCTTGCCGGTCAGCGCCTGGCGTGGATTGCCAATCGAGGCGGGCTTGCCCCAAAGCTCGACCGTGCCGCTCGCTCTTGAGGCTCCGAACAGTGCCTGGAACAGCTCGCGTTGCCCGTGGCCCTGCAAGCCACCCACGCCGAGGACTTCGCCCTCACGCAATGCGAAATCGACTCCGGAAAGCCGCCCGCCACTGGAGAAATTCCCGACCTTCAGCGCAATACGGTCGGTGGCGGTGGCAATGCGCTCGGGATAGAGCCGGTCGAGATGCCGGCCGATCATCTGGGTGACGATCTCGTTGTCGGAGACGGCATTGGCCTCATGCGCGGCCACGGTGCTGCCATTGCGGAAGATGGTCAGCCGGTCGGCGATGGCGCGCACCTCGGCCATGCGATGCGAAATGAAGATGACCAGCCGGCCTTCGGCGGCCAGTTGCCGGGTGAGCTTCAGCAGCCATTCGGCTTCACGAGCCGGCAAGGCCGAGGTCGCCTCGTCGAGGATCAGGATGCGCGGGGCCTTGGCCAGGCCCTTGGCGATCTCGACGATCTGCCGTTCGGCCAGCGTCAGCCGCCGCAATTCCTGGTCGGGGCGGAGCGCCGGGAAGTTGTATTTTTCCAGCAGTGCCAGCGTCTTGCGGCGCATCTCCGCGCGGTTGACCGTGCGGAGCAGCGTCCTTGGCTCGTGGCGGAACCAGATGTTCTGTTCCACGCTGAGATCGGGGATCAGCGACAATTCCTGGAAGACGGCGGCAATGCCAAGCGCCTGCGCGGCATCCGGATCGGCGGGACGATAATCCTGGCCATCGACCAGGATCGAGCCGCCATCGTGCCGTACGGCGCCCGACAGGATCTGGATGAAGGTGCTTTTGCCCGCGCCATTCTCGCCGAGCAGCGCGTGCACCTCGCCCGCGCGGGCGCTGAATGTCGCCTCGCTCAGCGCGACGATGCCGCCATAGCGTTTGGACAGGCCGTTGACGGTGACGAGGTCCATGAATGCGCCTTCGAAAAGCTCTCCCGACATCTTGCGATGCCGGGAGACAGGGTCGTGGTCACGGGATGTTACTTGGTGCCGGCAGCTTCCGCAGCGGTGATCTCGACCCAGTCGGGCGTGATCGGCAACGTCAGGCCGGGCGCCTGGTCGGGGAACGCATTTTCGCCAATCGCGATCTTGATCATCTTGGTGCCCGGATAGAGCTTGGACTCGAAGGGATCGGTGGTGACGAAGTCGCCCTTGACCGAGACGGAGCGCTCGGCCGGCTTCTTGCCGGTGTCGAGAATATCGACCGCCAGTTTGATCGCTTCCGACGATAGATAGGCCGGGTTGGAGCCGAGGATGCACTTGGCGCCTTGCGTCTGCGCGCAGGTGACGGCGGCGACATTGTAGGAGAAGCCGACGACCGGGACGATCGGCCGCCCCGCATCCTTCAACGCCTGGATGGCGCCGGAGCCATAGCCTTGCGTCATGATGCCGTCGATCTTCGGATTGGCGGCAAGCAGGGCCGCGACACCGGACTGTTCCGGCCCAAGCGCATAATTGCCGTTGTAATAGCCGACGACCTTGATATCGGGATATTTGGCCAGAACCTTCTCATAGCCCTGCTGCAGCTGCGCCGAGATAGGCGCACCGGCGAGACCGCGGTCGAGGATGATGTTGCCCTTGCCGCCAAGCTGCGTTGCCATCCACTCGGCCATGACCGAAGGGATGCGGTCCCAGTCGGAAGCGACCGCGAGCGCGCAGGGCTCGGTGACCACCTGGTCGAAGGAGATGACGACGATGCCGGCGTCGCAGGCCTTCTTGATGGTCGGGTTCAAGGCCGAGTCCGAACCTGCGTCTACGAGGATAGCATCCGGCTTCTGGCGGATGATGTTGTTCAGCGAATTGATCTGCGCCTGAACGGTGTTCTCGACATTCTCGATCTTGAGGTCGACGCGACCCTTGAGCGGCCCCTTGTTGACCGACACGGTGGCGACACGCTCCATCTGCTGGCGCCAATCATTGCCGACGAAATTGTTCGAGAGATAGATGGTGTAGGGCTTCTTGTCCTCGGCGTGGCCGGCCTGTGTGCCCGCAGCCATCATGGTGACGGCAAGCGCTGCAAGGCCGATGTTACGGCTTGGTGATTTCATGATTTTCTCCTCCCATTTTTCGTTGCGAAATCGCGACGCCTGAAGTGGCGCCTTGCATCCACCAAATCAGGTTCCCGAAGCCTCCTTGGGCGTGATCTCGACCCAGCTCGGCGACACCGGCAGGGAAAGTCCCGGCGCCAGATCCGGAAATACGGTCTTGCCTAGCTCGATCTTCACCGCCGAGGAATTCGGGGCGTATTTGGCATCGACCATATCCGTGGTCAGGCCGGGTGAGTTGAACAGTACGGTGGTGTCGGCCGGCTTCTTGCCGGTGTCGAGAATGTCGACCGCGAGCTTGATCGCCTCGGCCGACAGCGAGGGCGGATTGGCACCCAGCCAGCATTTGGCGCCCTTGGTCTGCGCGCACGTCACGCCGGTACCGTTGAAGGCGGCGGCGACGATCGGCACCATCGGCCGGTCGGCATTCTGCAGCGCCTTGATCGCACCGGTGCCGTAGCCCTGCGAGAAGATGCCGTCGACTTCCGGATGGGCGGCGAGCAGGCTGGCGACGCCCTCCTGTTCGGGCCCCGCGGCATAATTGCCGTTGAAATAGCCGACGATCTCGATGCCGGGATACTTCTTCAGCACCGCACCAAAATTCTTCTCGAACTGTTCCGAGATCGGCGCGCCGGCGAGGCCGCGATCCATGAGAACCTTGCCCTTGCCGCCGAGGATGGAGGCCATCCATTCGGCCTGGTTGTTGGCCATGATATCGAAATCGGAATGCAGCTTGTAAGCGCATTCGGCCGAAACGGTCTGGTCGAAGCTGACGACGATGATGCCGGCGTCGCAGGCCTTCTTGATGGTCGGATTGAGCGCCTCGGCCGAGGACGCATCGATGAGGATGGCGGCTGGTTTCTGGCGGATAATGTTGTTCAGCGAATTGATCTGCGCCTGAACGGTGTTCTCGGCGTTTTCGATCTTGAGGTCGACGCGGCCCTTCAACGGCCCCTTGTCGACGGCGACATTGGCGACGCGCTCCATCTGCTGGCGCCAGTCATTGCCAACGAAATTGTTCGAGAGATAGATGACGTAAGGCTTTTGGGTTGCGGTATGGCCGGGCATAGCGCCCATCGAGACTGCGAACCCGGCCAGCGCCACGAAGCAGGCGCTCAAGCTCCTCAATTTCATGGTCTTCCTCCCAGTGTTTCCTGTCCAGCCGGTGATGGACTGCGCCATCTTGATCGGATGAAGATGAAAAATTGATACCGGTACCAATTGCGAATGTCAATTTGACCGGACTTCCCCGAGGCTGCGTCCGCGAGCCGAATTCGCCAGATTTCCTCCCTTGCGACTTCTCCCGTGGCCGGCACTTCAGCCTAGCTATCATGCTATTATAATTTTATGAGCCTGTCTATGCGACCTCGGCAGAAAATACGGCCTCCGGCGCGCTTCAGGACAGGTCGTTGGGCGCGTCGTAGGTGATGCTGAAAATGTCGGCGGGATGGCGGGCAACGGAGAATTCGATGCTGCGCTGGTCCGCCGACTGGTAGAGCATCTCCACCGTCAGCACCGGGCTGCCGAGCGTGATGCCGAGGTCGGCGGCAACCACCTCGTCGGCGATCTCGGCGCGCACCGTGACATGCGCCACGTCGAGCCGCAGGCCGAGATGTTTCTGCACCGAACGGAAGATCAGCACGTCGGAAAAGTCTTCCCGCTTCAGGCGCGCGCCGATGTCGGGCGGGAAATAGGTGGTGATCTGCGCCTTGCGCTGTTCGCCGATCGACAGCACGCTGCGCAGGCAGTAGCCCGCCTCGTCCTTGCCCATGCCGAAATGGCGCTGGAGCACGGGGGAAACCTCCTTGCGATAGGATTTCACCGTCAGTTGAGCATCCTTGGTGAAGGCCGCCATGTCGGCAAAGTTCTTGAACTTCCAGCTCAGATTGACCGACGGATTGCGGGCCGCGACCACGGCTGGCTTGGCTGAGCGTTTCCGGATCAGTCCGTCGGCCTCGAGATCGCGCAGCGCCTGGCGAACCGTGATCAGGCTGACGCCGAAATGCTCGGCAATGGTCGCTTCCTTCGGCAGTTCGCCACCGACCGGGAAGGTGCCGTTGCCGATCGGTTCGCGCAATATGTCGGCAAGCTGGCGGTAAAGCGGCCCATTGGCGCGGCCGAGTGTCCGCCTGGGAAGACTGTCGATGGTGGGAGCGGAATGATCCATGAGCCTCGTCGCGCCTAGAGCGTTTCACCGTTTCACGGAAACGGCGAACCGCTCTATCTCTTGTTTGACGCAATTCCGGACGGAAAACCGCTTCGCACTTTTCCTGGAATTGCTCTAATGTCGAAGCTTTTATAATAGCTTCCTCACCCGGAGGCTAGGCAAGGCTGTTGACGATCAACCGTCTCAGACGAAGAGCCGAAGCGGCTGTTCGATCGCCGATTTCAAGGTCGCGAGCCACGTGGATGCAGTGGCCTCATCAACGCTTGCCGCATCCACCGTCAGCAGGCATTCGGCATGATCGCTCGCCGCCGTGCTGAGCGAGACGGTGAGGCGCATGGCGCGGCCGGCCAGGAGCGGTATCATCACCGGCCGGACGTCGCTCGCCGGGAGCAACCGCAAGGACAGAGCCGCCGCTTTGTCCGCGTCGTCACGGCTGCCGGCCAAGGCGGCGAGCCGCGTCGCGCGCAGCGATGACAGCGGCATCTCGGGGGCCACGGGGAATACCGCCTGCCGGCCAGCCAACTCCAGCGCCACGGCCGTATCGCCGACACCGCGGGCGTCCGGTATTTCAAGAAATGCTCGACCGGCGGCGCGCAGCAGCACGTCGTCGACATCGAATGCCCGTCCCGAATTCCCAAGTGCCGCCAGCAGGTCTTGCAGGGCGCCGAGTGCAATGGAGGTTGCGAAAGCGGCGATGCGGAGCGCGGCGATTGGAGGCGCTGCCACGGGCGCGGCGACCTCGGGCGAAGCGGCCTGTGCGTCAGCCGAAACAAAGCGCAAAACGTCGGCGGCCAGGATGCGCCCGCCCGGGCCGCTGCCGCGGAGCGTTTCCAGCGACAGGCTTCGCTCGCGCGCCAGCCGGCGGGCATAGGGCGAAACAGCCAGACGTCCGGATTGCGCCACCGCGATGTTCATTTCAGATACTCTGAATTCACGCAGTTGGTCAGCCGTCCCTCGCCGAGATAGGCGTGCACCACCTCGATCGATTTCAGCCGAAGGTCGCGCATCGATGCCGGACTGTAGAAGGCGGCATGCGGAGTGACGACGAGGCGATTGGCGATCCACGCTTCGCGGCGACGCCAGGCCGCCAGCAGCGGATGGTCGAGATCGCCGGGTTCGTTCGGCAAGACGTCCAGTCCCGCGCCGGCGACGGCGCCCTTGCGCATGGCGGCTTCCAGCGCGTCGAGATCGACGATCGGGCCGCGCGCCGTGTTGACCAGGACAAGACCGGGCTTGGCGGCGGCGAAGGCGGCCGCGCCGAGCAGCTTGCGGGTTTCCTCGCTCAGCGGCGCGTGGACGCTCACCACATCCGCGCGCGCCATCAGTTCGGCCAGCGAATGGACCCGCTCGTAACCGGTCGAGAGGTCCACGCCGGACAGAAGATGCGGATCGTAGAACACAACCTTCATGTCGAAGGCCGCGGCGCGGCGCGCGGTGGCGAGCCCGATGCGGCCGAGACCGGCGATGCCGAAGGTGGCAGCCTTGTGCCGGCGCACCAGCGGCGCCTTGGAGAAATGCCAGCCTTCGGCGCCATTGCCGGCAAGCTCGGCGCCATAGGCAGAGGTACCGCGCGTCAGCGCCAGCATCAGGCCAATGGCGTGGTCGGCGACTTCGGTCGTGCCATAGTCCGGCACATTGCAGGCCGGAATCTTGCGCGCGCCCCAACCCACCGTGTCGATGTTGTCGAAGCCGACGCCGGATCGCACCGCGATGCGCGCCCTGGGAAAGGCCGATGGCGCGGCGGCGACATTGTGGATCGGCGAATAGTTGATGACCGCGTCGACCGTCTGGCAGACGGCCGGATCCAGCGTGGCCGCCTTGTCGTTGGTCGAGCGGGCGAGGATGAACTCGATGTCGGGATAATGCTCGCGCTCGAGTTCGGCTTCGTCGGCGGCTTGCCAGTTGGCGCACAGGATCTTCATGCTTGCCCTTCGGATTTCATGTCTGGGTAGAGGTTTATTTCTTGATGCCACCGATGCGGCCGCCCATCGGCACCACGGCGCCGACCGGCTGATCGATCGCGGCAAGCGTTCCGCTAATCGGCGCCTCGATCTCGACCACGGCCTTGTCCGTCTCGATCTCGGCGATCAGTTCGCCCTCCTTGACCGTTTCGCCAACCGCCTTCAGCCATTTGATGACCGTGCCCTCGCTGACGGTGAGGTCGCCGAACGGCATCGTTATCGGTTCATCGCCGCCGGGGGCAGCGGGCGTCGGGGTCGGTAGCGCGGGCGATGCGGCCTTGACCGGGGCAGGCGCGGATCTGGCCGGCGCAGTGCTCTTCAAGCCGACAGTGTACCAATGATCGGGCACCGGCGGATTGCCTGCGATGACATCACGTGCGCCCTGGACGATGCGGGCGCTGTCGACCAGCATGGCGCGCTCCAGCACCGGGGCGAAGGGGTGCGAGGTCGGCGCGGTGTGCAGCCGTCCCGGCGGGGCGTCGAGTTCGTCGAAGGCCAATTCGTTGATCGCCTGGGCGATCTCGCCGCCAAGGCCGCACATGGCCCAGGCTTCGTCGACGATGAGCAGGCGATGGGTCTTCCTGACGCTGGCGACGATCGCGTCGATATCGAGCGGCATGATGGTGCGCGGGTCGATCACTTCGGCCTCTATGCCTTCGGCGGCCAGCGCTTCCGCCGCCTCGAGCGCGCGCTGCACCATCTGGCCGGCGGCAACGATGGTGATGTCGGTGCCGGCCCGGGCGATGCGCGCGACGCCGAACGGGACAAAGTGCTCGCCGACCGGCACCTCGCCCTTTGAGGCGAACAGCGCCTTGGGCTCCAGCATGATGACCGGGTCGCCGGCCCTGAGCGCCGTCTTCATCAGACCCTTGGCGTCGGCCGGTGTCGAGGGCACGCAGACGATGAGGCCCGGCATATGGGCGAAGACCGGATGGTAGATGCCGCTGTGATGCGGGCCGGAACTGCGTAGCGCGCCCGCGCCGACGCGCACCACCATCGGCGCGCTCATCACGCCGCTGGTCATGTAGCGCAGCTTCGCCGCCTGCAGGAAAATCTGGCCGGCGGTCTCGAAAGCGAAGTCGGCGAACATCAGGTCCGACACGGTACGCGCGCCGGTGGCCGAGGCGCCGACGGCGGCGGCGGTGAAACCCTGTTCGGAGATCGGCGTGTCGACCATGCGATCGGCGCCGAATTCCTGCCAGAGGTTTTTGGTGTGGGCAAAACTGCCGCCACGCTCGCCGGTGCCTTCGCCGAAATAGAGGATCGCCGGATCGGCGCGCATTTCCTCGGCGATGCCGTCGCGCACCGCTTCCAGCCAGCCTTGCGTGCGGGTCTCGCCGACGGCGCGCCAGGCCAAGGCGGCGGGCGGGTTGATCGGATCGGCAAAGACATGCAGGCGCACCGTCGCCGGATCGGGCTCGGGCGAATTGCGGGCGAAGTTCAGCGCCTCTTCGACCACCTTCTCGATCCGCGCTTCGATGGCCGCGAGCGCCTCGGCATCGGCGATGCCGTAGTCCTCAACCAGTTTCTTGCGGAACATGTCGATCGGATCGCGCTTGATCCAGGCGTCGAGTTCCTCCTGCGTGCGATAAGTGCCGATGACCGGATCGCCTTCGTGATGACCGACCGTGCGGTAGGTCTTGGCCTCGATCAGCGTCGGGCCCTTGCCGGAACGGGCGCGCTCGGTGGCCTCCTTCATCGCCAGCCAGACGGCGAAGACATCATTGCCGTCGACAGCCACACCGGGCATGCCATAGGAAGCGGCCTTGGTGGCGATCTCGGGATTGAGCGTGATCGAGTTGAGCGGCGTCGCCGTGGCGTAGAGATTGTTCTCGCAGATGAAGACAGCCGGCGCCCGCTGCACGGCAGCAAAATTGAGCGCCTCGTGGAAACCGCCATGGTTGGCGGCGCCGTCGCCGAAGAAGGCGACGCCGATATCGTCGCGGCCCTGCTGGCGGGCGCTCATGCCGATGCCGACGGCATGGCCGATGCCGGCGGCGACGATGCCGTTGGTGCCGAACAGGCCGACCGAACGGTCGTAGAGATGCATTGTGCCGCCGCGGCCACCGCAAATGCCGTCGGCTTTGCCGAACAGTTCGGCCATGACGCGGCCGGGATCGGCGCCCTTGGCCAGGGCATGACCATGGCCGCGATGGGTCGATGTGACCCAGTCGGTTGGCCTGAGATGGGCGCAGACGCCGACGCCGGTCGCCTCCTCGCCGATGTAGAGATGCAGGAAGCCAGGTGTTTCGCCCTTGCGGCAAGCGATCTGGGCGATGCTTTCGAAACGGCGCAACAGCACCATGCGTTCGAACAGATCGAGCAGGATCTTCCGGTCGGGGAGGTTTGGCGCACCTCTCGACTCCTCGCGTGCGCGCGCCGCAGACATTGCCACCAAAGCCTCCCTGAATCCATCTGACGCCGGGCGGCAGAGCGCCGGCAGCGGGCTTGTTTGCCGCCCGCTTCTGCGCATCATAGATTATAATAGCATAATGTCTACTGGCTCCAGGCAGAGTCGTGCGGAGCGCTAGATTCTCGTCATGCGCACCGTGGCGTCCGGACGCTGGAACAGCTCCGGGCGCAGGCTGAGACCGAGCCCAGGCCCATCGAGCGGCGCGACATGGCCGTCCTTGACCGGCGGAATGTCGGCGACGATTTCGGTGTACCAGCCGGTGAAATAGGCGCGCACCGCCTCCTGGTAGTTGACGTTCGGCAAGGTGGCCGACAGCGCGCAGCTGGCGGCATAGACGATCGGCCCGGTGCAATCGTGCAAGGTGACGGGCAGTTCACTGGCTTCGGCCATGTTGGCGATCTTGCGCGCTTCGGAGAGGCCGCCGCACCAGGCGAGGTCGATCATGATCACGCTGGCCGCGCGCTTGTCGATCAGCTGCTTGAACACCTGCCGCGAGGCGAGCCGCTCGCTGGCGGCAATGGGAATTGAGGTGTGGCGGGCAAGCTCGGCCATGGCGTCGAGTTCGTTGTAGCGGATCGGTTCCTCCAGCCAGGCGACATCATACGCTTTCAGCGCCTCCGCGATGCGCAGCACGGGCGGCAGGGTCCACAGCCCGTGCAGCTCGACCATGATTTCCATGTCGCGGCCGACAGCGTCGCGGATCTTCTGGAACGGCTCCAGCGCCTTGTCGAGATCGGCAAGCGAAATGCGGGTGCCGTTCGATGCCTCCGCCGCGATGTCGAACGGCCATATCTTCATCGCGCCAATGCCTTCGGATTTCAGGCTCCTGGCGAGATCGCCGGCATTGTAGCGCCAGGCGAGCAGGTCCTCGTACGGGCCCTCGTTCGAATCGCCTGATTTGAGCGACCAGTCCTCGCCGCGCTCGAACAGGGCGTTCTTCTTCGTGGCGCGGACATGTTTGTAGCCGGCGCAAGTGTTGTAGATGGGCACGCTTCTGTGGGTGCGGCCGCCAAGCAGCCGCCAGACCGGTTCGCCGAGCGCCTGGCCATAAATGTCCCAGAGCGCTATGTTGACGGCGGAATTGCCGCGCACCTCGGCCCCGGAATCCCGCGCGCCGACATAGACGCTGCCAAGCGTGCGGTCATGCAACTCGATGTCGCGCGGGTCCTTGCCCAGCAGATAGGCGGCGACATTGTCGTGGATGTAGGACGCGACCGGTCCCGGCGCCCAGAAGGTTTCTCCGGTGCCGATGAGACCGGCATCGGTGTGGACGCGCAGCCAGAACAGGAATGGAAACTCGGCCAGCTGCAGCGTTTCGAGCGCGACGACTTTCATGTTTTCCTCCCATTGCAGCGGACCATGCGGTTGACGGGACAATAGCACATCGCCGTTGACAGCCATTTATGGTACCGGTATCAATTCCGTCAAGATGGCCACCGGGAGGGCGTTCGCTTGCCTGCCAAAGATCAAGACACGACGCGGCGGAGAGCACTGGTCACCGGTGCCGCGGGCGGCCTGGGCCGGGAGGTGGCGATCCAGTTGGCCCGGCGAAACTGTGTCGTCGCGGTCACCGACATCAATGGCGAGGGACTGGCCGAGACCATCAGGCGGATCGGCGACACAGGCTCTGAAAGCGAAAGCATCGTCAGCGATTTCACCAGGGAAGGCGCACCGGAGGCCGCGGTCGAAAAGGTGGTCGCGCGCTGGGGCGGCATCGACATCCTCGTCAACAATGCCGGCTATGGCGTGATCGAGCCATTCCTCGATGCCACCTTCAAGGCCTGGACGCGCACGCTGGCGCTCAACGTCACGGCACTTGCCATGGCCTGCAAGGCGGCGGGGCGGGTGATGCGCGAGCAGCGCTCGGGGCGCATCATCAACATCACCTCGCCAGGCTCGCGCATGGCGCTGCCCGATTACACGGCCTACACGGCGAGCAAGGCCGGCGTCGATTCCATCACCCGGGCCGCGGCCGTAGCGCTGGCCCCCTATGGCGTGCTGGTCAACAGCCTGGCGCCGGGCATGATGGACACCGAGATGCAGCGCTCGACCGAGGTCGATCTCGCCCGCGCCAATGGCCGCAACGATCTGCAGGCCTTCCTCGACGAGCGCACCCGCCGCATCCCGCTCGGCCGCCGCGCCGAAATCTCCGAGGTCGCTGAAGCCGTCGTCTGGCTCTGCCTCGATTCGCCCCGATACATGACCGCCGAGCGGCTCAACATGTCGGGCGGGCTCGACAAGGACTGATCCCATGCTGCGAAACTCCCCTCCCGGCAGCGCCGATATCGGCGCGCTCGAACGCAAGGCGACACGGCTGCGCCGCCACATGCTGGCCATGGCGCGCGGCCAGGGCCAGGGCTATATCGGACAAGGCCTCGGCATCGCCGATGTGCTGGCCGCGCTGTATTTCCACGAACTGCGCTACGATCCGCACAATCTGGCGTGGCCCGACCGCGATCGCTTCCTGCTCTCGACCGGGCATTATTCCATCGCGCTGTGGGCAGCACTGGCCGAGGCCGGCATCATTCCGGTCGACGAATTGACCACCTATGGCGCCGACAACAGCCGGCTGGAAATGTCGACGCTCGACACCACGCCCGGTGTCGAAGTGATCGGCGGCTCGCTCGGCCACGGCCTGGGGCAGGGCGTAGGCCAGGCGCTGGGCCTGCGCGTGGACCGTTCCGACGCACGCGTCTTCGTCGAACTGTCCGATGGCGAGATGCAAGAAGGCTCGACCTGGGAAGCGGCGATGTCGGCCAGCCATTTCAGGCTCGACGGGCTGGTGGCGCTGGTCGACTGCAACGGCATCCAGGCCGACGGCCCGGTGGTGCTCGACATGGAGCCGGTGGCCGACAAATGGCGCGCCTTCGGCTGGCAGACATCGGAGATCGACGGCAACGACATGAGGATGATAGTCGGTGCGCTGGCGGATGCGAGGAACCGCAACGGCAAGCCGAAGGCGATCGTGCTGCGCACGCTTCCGGGCAAGGGCGTGCCGCGCATCGAAACCTCCGAGAAATCGCACTTGTTCCGCATCGACGTGGCGCAATGGGACGGCATCATCGCCGAGTTCGAAAAGACCGTGGGGGCGGCCCAATGAGCGGCGCGGCGACGGAGGCCGGACGTACGCTGGCCATGGGCCAGGATGAAGCGGTCGGCGGTGGCCGGCAGAGTGTCGAGGCACCGTTCGGCAAGGCGTTGGCGCGGCTTGGCCAGAGCCGTCCAGACATTGTCGGACTGACCGCCGATCTCGGCAAATACACGGATATCTTGCCGTTTCGCGACGCCTTCCCGGATCGCTTCTTCAATGTCGGCATGGCCGAGCAGAACCTGGTCGCGGTGGCTGCAGGACTGGCGCGCACCGGCAAGGTGCCGTTCGCCACCACCTATGGCGTCTTCGCGACGCGGCGCGCCTATGATTTCGTCGCCATCGCGCTCGCCCACTCCAACCTCGACGTCAAGATCGTCGCCGGCCTGCCGGGACTGACCACCGGCTATGGCGGCACGCATCAGGCGATCGAGGACCTGGCCTTGATGCGTATGATCCCCGGCCTGACCATCATCGACCCCTGCGACGCGACCGAGATCGAAGCAGCGACCGAGGCGATCGCGGAGCATAGGGGTCCGGTTTACATGCGGCTGTTGCGTGGCAGCGTGCCGGTAGTGTTCGAGCCCGGCTACATCTTCGAGATCGGCAAGGCGCGCCGCCTTCGCCAAGGTTCCGATGTCGGCATCATCTCGACCGGCTTCATGACCGAGCGGGCGCTGGATGCGGCGGATGCGTTGGGTAAACAAGGCATCACGGCCGGCGTGCTGCACGTGCCGACGATCAAGCCGTTCGACGCCGGGGCGGTGGCCGAATTTGCCGCTGGTTTCAACCATATCGTCACGGCGGAAAACCATGTCGTGGTCGGCGGGCTGGCGAGCCTTGTCGTCGAGACCTTGTTCGATGCCGGCATTGCGAAGAAAGTGACGCGCATCGGCCTGCCCGACCGCTATATCGAATGCGGCGCGGTGCCGACCTTGCAGGCGAAATACGGGCTGACGACCGAGGCCATCGTCACAACAATTGCCGTGTTGAACTAGGACTGCCGCATGAAGATCACCGACATCGAGACCTTTGCCGTCGGCGCCGGCTGGAAGAACTGGCTCTTCGTCAAGGTGCACACGGACAAGGGCATCCATGGCATCGGCGAAGGCACGTTGAACGGCTTCATCAAGACCACCGAAGCCGGTGTGCACGAACTCAAGCACCTCGCCATCGGCCAGGATCCGCGCCGCATCAACGCGCTGGCCAAGCGCATGCTGGACAGCGTCTCGCTAGACGGCGGCCATATCCACCGCACGGTGATCGCGGCGGTCGAGGTCGCCTGCTGGGACATTCTGGGCAAGAGCCTCGGCGTGCCGATCCACCAGTTGCTCGGCGGCCAGGTGCGCGACAGCGTGCTCGGCTACGCCAATGGCTGGTACCGCACCGAGCGCACGCCGGAGGCCTTTCTGGAAGCCGCCAAGGCGGTTCTGGCCAAGGGCTTCAAAGCGTTCAAGCTCGACCCGTTCGGCACCGCGCAGGGCTTTATCTCGCGTGAGGAACTGGATCTCTCCTACGCGATCTGCCGAACCTTGCGTGACAAGCTACCGAAGGACACGCTGATACTGATCGACGTGCATGCCCGCTTCACCGAGATCGCGGCGCTGCAGGCGGCACAGAAGTTCGCTGACCTCGACATCTACTGGTGGGAGGAGCCGACCTCGCGCGACCGGCAGGAGACCGTGCACGAAGTGGCGCATCGCTCGCCGATCCCGGTTGCGACCGGCGAGATGTACGACACGGTCGGGCAGTTCTACACGCTGGCCGCCGGCGGCGGCGTCAACATCTTCCAGCCCGAACCGATGTCGCTCGGCGGCATCGCGCCGTCCATGCAGGTGGCCAATCTGGCGCTCGCGCATGGTAGCCACATCGCGCCGCACCAGAGCGGCGGACCGGTGGCGACGGCGGTGTGCCTGCAGCTGGCGGCGGCGGTGCCGAACTTCCTCATCCAGGAGCATTTCGACGCCTTCAACGACCCGTGGACGCGCGACCTCGTGACCTGGCATCCGACCGTCAAACCGGACAATGGCCATCTGTCGCTGCCGGACGCGCCGGGGCTCGGCATCGATCTCAACATCGAGGCGATCAAGGATCACCCCTACGATCCCAACGCCTATCTCAACGTCCATGCGGAAGGCTGGGAAAAGCGCCTCGGGCGGCGTGAAGAGGCGGGCAAGCGTGGCCGTTAGGTTGGCAAAGCCCTCCGTCCATTCGTCATTCTAGGGCGGAGCAAGGAGCGAAGCGACGCGGCGCAGACCCTAGAATCCATGCCGGGACTCCCGAGCGTCACAGCGGTCCAGAATTCTGCTCCGCTGCACCCGTCAGGAAGGTCGCGGCATGGATCCTAGGGTCTCCACGACGCCGCTGTGCGGCTGCTCCGCCCTAGTATGACGAAGCTGGGGCCTCGGTCGCCAAGGATAGAACCTCAAGCACTCTCGCGGTCGACGATCTCGAAGCCGAGGCTGGTGATGGTCGGCACCTTGGTGTCGCCGCCGAGCCTCGCCAGCAATTGCCGCACCGCGCGGCGGCCCATCTCGTAGCGGTTGACCTTCACCGTGGTCAGCGGCGGATAAAGCTGCGCGGCCAGATCCATGTCGCCATAGCCGGCGATCGCGATCCTGCCCGGCACCGCCCAGCGGCGGCGGTGGCATTCCTGGACGGCGCCGACGGCCAGCGTGTCGCTGGAAAAGAAGATGGCATCGATATCCTTGTGCCTGGAGGTCAGCGTCACCAGCGCCTCGGCACCGCCCTGAGCGGTGATCGGCACTTCGACCTCCATGTCGCCATGGTTCTTGAAACCCAGTTCGGTGAGTGCGGCGTGATAGCCGGTGCGGCGCTGCTGCAAACGGTCATTGCCATGGATCGGCGTCGAGACGAAGCCGATGCGCTTGTAGCCCTTGGCCGCCAGATGCATGGTCATGGCATAGGCGGTCTCGAAGTTGGAGACGCCGACCACCATGTCTATCGGCTTGCGGCCCTTGATCTCGGATATTTCGACCACCGGTGCGCCGCTGCTCTTCAGAAGCGCCCGTGCCGCCTCGCTTTGCACGAAGCTCTGCAGGATCATGCCGACCGGTCGCCAGCCGAGCAGATTGCGGATCGATTTTTCCTCCGCCTCCTGCGTGAATTCACCCTGCACCAGAAGCATCGAATAGCCGCTCTCATGGCATTCGTCGGACATGCCTTGCACCTGTTCGGCGATGCCCGAATTGATCAGCGGCGGCACCACCGTGCCGATCATGCGGCCATTGCCGCGCATGCTTGAGGCCAGCCGGTTGGGCACGAAGCCGGCCTGCTCGATCGCTTCGAGCACTCTGATGCGCGTCTCCGGCGACACCATGTCGGGATTGGACAGCGCGCGCGACACCGTCATCGGCGCGACGCCGACACGCTTGGCGATCTCGCGGACGCCAAGGCGTTGCGGCTTCTTCTCGCCCGCCGGCGGCTTGTCGACCATCACCATGCTCCAAAAGAGCGCGACCCACCAAGGCAATGTCCTATGGATCACACCGTAAGCGCCTTTCATAGCGGGTGTGGTGGACGGTTTCCAGCGGCGGGTCCGGCGGGGATGGCAAGCATCGACGGTTCAGAAATTGCGCCCATAGCCAGCCGTCCACCCACCGTCGACGCCCAGCATCTGGCCCGTCGTGTAGGTGTTGAGCGGATCGCAGAAGAACAACACGGCCGCGACCGCTTCCTCGATGCGGCCGGCGCGGCCGACCGGTGTGTGGCTGAGCATCGCCTTGTCGCCCGAGACCATGGTTTCACCCTCGACCGCGCCGAAGCCGACGGCATTGACCAGCACCTTCGGCCCGAATTCCATGGCCAGCGTACGCATGCCGGCCAGAATCGAGGCATTCTCCATGGAGAAGCGCGGATGGCGACGCATCGGCATGCCGGCGGTGGCCGAGATCAGGAAGACAATGCGCCCGCGGCCGTGCTCGGTCATGGCCACGGCCGCCTTGCGGGCATCGGCATACAAGGTGGGGGGATCTTCGGCCGTCGTTCCCGGACGCAGCGGGCATGAAACAAGAAGGATGTCGGGGGGCAGCATGCCAGCGGGCCGTGCCCGCACCCCTTCGACAATGCGGCCGCCATTGGCACGCAAGGCGGCAAGTGCGGCTTCGACGAGCGGATTGCCTGGGCCTTCCAGCGCTATCGTCGCGCCGGCGAGATCGATTTCCATCGCGTCCCTCACATCATGTATCCCGCCGTCCAGCCGCCATCGACGGCCAGGACCTGGCCGTTGATGTAGCTGGCGGCAGGCGAGGCCAGGAACAGCACCGCCTCGGCGATCTCTTGCGGTTCAGCCGGACGGCCGAGCGGGACATGGGCGAGGAATTCCTGCGTGCGGCCGGCGAACTTGCCGTCGTCGCCGTAAAACAGCTTGGCCGTCAGCGCCGTCATCACCGACCCCGGGGCGATGGCGTTGGTCAGGATGCCCCTGGCACCAAGTTCGATCGCCATAGAACGTGTCAGATGGATGATGCCGGCCTTGGCGGCGACGAACGGGCTCTGCAGGCGCATGGCGGCAAGGCCGACGACCGAGGCGATATTGACGATGCGCCCGCCGTTGCCGGCGGCGAGCATGGGCGCGAGTGCCGCCCGGCTCATGATATAGAGGCCGTCAAGGTCGATGCCAGTGATGCGGTCCCATTCCTCGGGCGGGAATTCGTCCAGGGTGACGCGGTGCGCCAGCGTGTTGACGCCGGCATTGTTGATGAGGATGTCGAGGCGGCCGTAGCGCTGCATGATCGCGGCGATCGCACTGTCGACCGAGGCGGCATCACGGATGTCGGTGGCGCAGGCCATGGCGTTGCTCAGACCGGCCGCGACCTGGCTTGCGCCTTCGCCGTTGATGTCGGCGACGACGACGGCGGCGCCATTGTCGGACAGGCGTCCGGCGATGGAACTGCCGATGGCCCCCGCGGCCCCGGTGACCAGCGCTACCTTGCCTCGCAAATCGCAGCGCATGTCCCGTCCACCCCCGAGCAATATCGGGTTATGCTATTATAATATTCGCAGGGTGTGGACAAGCAGTTGAGTCATGGCAAGTGCTTATTCCGCCGGCGCACCGGCGACATTCTTGCGAGCGGCATCCACCATCAGCCGCCGGGCGCGGAACACGCCCCATTGCTGGTCGACCAGCACGCCGATGAGGATGACCCCGCCCATCACCGCGAAGTTGAGGGAAGACGGGATGCCGAGCAGATTGACAAGGTTCTGCAGCTCCTGCAGCAGCACAGTGCCCAGCACGACGCCGATCAGCGAGCCTTCGCCGCCGCGCAACGAGAAACCGCCAAGCACAGCCGCGGCAATGGCGTAGAGTTCGTAGAACTGGCCATGGCTGGCGGGTGAAATCGAGCGCGTGTACATGGCGAAGTAGATCGCCGACAAGGCGGTCAGCACGCCACAGATGACATAGGCGGCCATGACGATCCGGCCGGTGCGGATGCCTGAGTATTTCGCCGCCTCCTCGTTCTTGCCGATGGCATAGAGATAGCGGCCGAACACCGAGCGGTGCAGCACCACCCACATGACGATGGCGATGATAATCAGGGCGAAGAAGGAGTTCGGCACGCCCCAGGAGCGGCCGGCGGTGAGAAATTCGAGGTCAGGAAAATTCTGGCCGAAGGCGAAGCCGGCCGTGCCGTCGGCGGTGTAGAAGCGCGCGACGCCGCGATAGATCAGCAGGCCGCACAGCGTCACGACAAAGGGTTGCAATTTCAGCCGCGTGATCAGCCAGCCATGCGCCAGTCCGATGATCGCGCCAAGCACGAGGATGAGCACGAAGGCAACAGGCCATCCCATGCCGCGCACGGCGATGAAGTCGATGAACAGCGTGCCCAGCAGCGCGACCAGCGAGCCGACCGACAGTTCGATGCCGCCGGTGATGATGACGAAGGCCTGGCCGATCGAGAGGATACCGAACAGGCCGATCAGGTTCGAGGTGTTGGCAAGGTTGATCGGCAACAGGAAGCGCGGATTGATGATGGCGACGATCGCCCCGACCACCAGGATCAGGATCAGCAGGCCGAGATCTTTCTTGCTCATCGTCGTCTCCGCTTACGGCCAAAGCGCGTCGTGCGCTCCGGCTCCTTGGTCTATGCATGTCGTTGTCGCGAACCCGAGGTCACTTCTGCGCGACAGCATTAGTTTGCCGGCTTGCCCACAGCCAGCAGCAGCACGTTTTCCTGGCTGAACCGGTCCTTGTCGAGAATGCCCGAGATCTGGCCCTCATGCATGACGGCGATGCGGTCGGACACGCCGATCACCTCTTCCATGTCGCTGGAGATCATCAGCACGGCGACGCCGGCGTCGGCGAGCGCTCGCATCAGCCCGTAGATTTCCGCCTTCGCGCCGATGTCGATGCCGCGCGTCGGCTCATCGAGGATCATCACCTTCGGGTTCATGGCCAGCCACTTGCCGAGCACGACCTTCTGCTGGTTGCCGCCCGACAGCGTGCCGGTGCGTGTCTGCACCGACGGCGCCTTGATGCCGAGATCCTTCTTCTGCTTCTCGGCGGTAGCGTTCTCCGCACTGGCCGACACCAGCGAGCGCCGGGCATGCGCCGGCAGATTGGGCAGTGAGATGTTCTGCGCGATCGACAGGTCGAGCAGGATGCCGGTCAGCTTGCGGTCTTCCGGCACCAGGAAGATGCCGTGCGCGACGGCGTCGGCCGCGGAGCCGAGCACAAGCGGCTTTCCGTCGAGCTCCAACGCGCCGCCAAGGCTGCCGTCAATGCCGAAGAACACGCGTGCCAGCTCGGTGCGGCCGGAGCCGACCAGGCCGGCAAGGCCGAGGATCTCGCCGCGCCTGACATCGAGGTCGACCGGCCGGCCGGGATAGGTGGGCGTGCGGACGGCTTTGGCAGCAAGGGCGACGGCGCCGGGGGCACGCGCGGCCTCGGAGGCTTTCTCGCGCTCCTTCAGCATGCGCCCGATCATCAGCTTGACCATCTGGTCGTGGTTGATGTCGCGCTTGCCCAGAGTGCCGGCCAGCATGCCGTCGCGCAGCACGACGACGCGGTCGGCGACGCGCTCGACCTCGTGCAGGCGGTGCGAGATGAAGATGACGCTGATGCCATCGGCCTTCAGCGCCTTGATGACGTCGAGCAATTTGTCGGTTTCGGCTATCGGCAGGCTCGATGTCGGCTCGTCGAGGATGACCAGCCTTGCCTTGATCGAGAGCGCCTTGGCGATCTCGACCATCTGCTGTTGCGCAAGCGACAGGTCGGCGACCTGCGTGTCGGCGGAAAAATTGGCGCCGACGCGCTTCAGCAGCGGCGCCACCATTTCCCGCAGCTTGGAGCGGTCGACAAGCTTGAGCGGTCCGGCGCGTAGCGGTTCGCGGCCAAAGAAGATGTTGGCGGCGACATCGAGGTTTTCGAACAGGTTGAGTTCCTGGTGGACGAAGGCGATGCCCGAGTCAAGGCTGCCTTCGACGCTGAGCCCCTTGTGGGCGGTGCCATCGACCGTGATGGTGCCGGTGTCCGGCGTGGTGACGCCGCCGAGGATCTTCATCAGGGTCGACTTGCCGGCGCCGTTCTCGCCGACGAGGCCGATAACCTCGCCCGGCCTGACCTCCATCGAGAAGCCATCGAGCGCGACGACGCCCGGATAGGTCTTGCGCACGTTCTCGAGACTGAGGAACGGGGTGATTGCCGCGATGGATGTGTCGGAATAATTCATCATGCCTGACAGCGATTGGCGGGCCGACCTCTCAGCAGACTGACGATCCCGGCCGGGTTCGTCAATGCGGACAGCCGGCTCAAGCGAAGTTGAGCCGGCCGAACTGCTTTTTGGTCTTAGTTTCCAGCCATCGCCTTGAGATTGGCGGCATAGGCGTCGACATCATCCTTGCCGATGATCTTGGTCGGGATGATGATCAGCGCATTGGCCGGGATGCCCGACTTGTCGCCCTTGAGATAGGCCGCCATCAGCTTCATGCCCTGATAGGCCCATTCGAAGGGCTGCTGCACGACGGTGGCGGCAATGGTGCCTTCCTTGACGCCGCCCAGCGTGATCGGATCATCATCGAAACCGACGACCGTGATCTGGCCGAGCTTGCCGGCGTCGCGCAGCGCTTCGTAGATGCGCGGCGTGTTGTAGGAATAGAAGCCGACCATGCAGGTGACGTCGGGGCTGGCAACCAGCGCGTCCTCGACATTCTTCTTGGCGCGGGCCTGGTCGATATCGTCGCCACGCACGTCGTCAAGCGTGATCTTGGTGCCGGCCAGCCCATCCTTGAAGCCCTGGATGCGCTCCTTGGCATTGTCGGCGCCGAGCAGGCCGACGAAGCCGAGGCATTTGCCGCCATTGGGCATCGCCTTCTTGGCGATATCGGCGGCCTGCTTGCCGGCGTCGACGTTGGACGAGCCGATATAGGCGACACGCTTGGTCTGCGGAGCGTCGCTGTCGGTGGTGAACAGCGCTGTTTGCGAGGCGATCTTGTTCAAGCCATCGGTCGAGGTCTTGGGGTCAACCGCCGAAACCATGATGCCCTTGACGCCGGCCGTCACCAGATCGTCCATCAGGCGCTGCTGGATGGCGACCGAGGACTGCTCGGGATATTTGAGCTCAAGCGTGTAGTCGGGCAGTTCGCCTTGCGCCTTCTTGACGCCGGCTTCGGCCGCTTTCCAGAAATCGGAAGCGCCGTTGACGACGAAGGCCAGCGTCGGCTTGTCGTCGGCGCGCGCGATGGCTGTCGCCGTCAGGCCGACAACCAGGGCCGCGGCGGCCACGGATGCATTGCGTATCAAGGATTTCATGTTCAACCTCCCGTTTTGGTCCAGCCATCCGGCTGACCGGTCTTGCTCACTAGAATTGCCTTGCTCACCTGAATTTGCCGTTTGCGGCTCGGACGCCCCTCCTCCTCAGGGGTTCCCGGCACTGAAAGAATGGCGTCGTTCCAGCCACGGCCACGGACTTTAGAGACTCATCCATCATTCGTAAATAGTCCGATTTGTCTGACATATCACATGTCCGAGACAGAGCTTGCGGAGGCAATATCAGCTCGCCATCGGGCCAGTCACGCACGCTTTCCCGCCGCGCCGGAACCCAACGGGGCCGGACGCGACGGATTGACGTTACAGCGCATTTTTGTATTAGTAAACACTATTAGTTTCGGGCCAACATTCGGACATGCCGAGGCGACATCGCAGACGACGCGCCGCGAACCGATGTCTGGGCGACATGACGGCAAAAGCCTTGCAACCTTTGCCTTCCCTGATAGCCGAAACCTGATGACCGATGGACCACGAGGCTACTAATAGATATAAACAACGCAACGATTTCTATAAATCGGCGCCGCAGCGCCATCTTGTCGGCCCGGCAGGCTGCCGCTAGACAGGACGGGGGATCGGGGACACCAATGCAATGAGCGAGACGACGGATCCGGCCGGCGAGACGGCGAGACGCCGCAAGGCGCCGGCAAAGCCCAAGGGGCGGGTCACCATGACCGACATCGCCAGGGCCGCAGGCTGTTCGCAGGCGACCGTTTCCTTCGTGCTCAACAATTCACCCGGCATCAGGCTGTCGCAGCAGACCCGCGAGCGGGTGATCGAGGCCGCCCGGGCGCTGGGCTACAGCGCTCCCGCTTTCTCGGCGCTGCGCAAGCCTGTTGCCGCCTTCGATGGGCTTGACGGGGTGATCGGCTTTGCCGTCGACCAGCTCGCCACCAGCCCGGAGGCGGTGGTCGCCATCGAGGGCGCGCGCCAGGCCTCGTGGAATGCCGGCAACGTGCTCTTGGTGGCGCAGACCATGGGCGACGCCGTGATGGAGCCGCGCGCCATACAGGCGCTGACCAGACGGGGCATTTCGGCGCTGATCTACATGACCATCTTCACCCGCGAGATCACGGCGCCCGACTTCCTCTACAGCCTCGACATTCCTGTGATCCTGCTGAATTGCTACACGTCGGACTATGCCTTCCCCGCCGTGGTGCCTTCCGAGATCGCCGGCGGCCAGAGCTCGACCCGGCATCTGATCAGCCACGGCCACCGCCGCATCGCCACCATCACCGGTGAGCCGTGGATGCAGGCCGCACAGGACCGGCTGAAGGGCTACCGCCGCGCGCTCGCCACCGCCGACATCCCGTTCGACCCGGAGTTGGTGGTCGAGGGCGACTGGTCGGCAAGCGCCGGTTATGCCGCGACGGTGAAGCTTTTGGCGCTGAAGGAGCGTCCAACCGCCATCTTCTGCCAGAACGACCGCACCGCGATCGGCTGCTACGAGGCACTCAAGGAAGCCGGCCTGCACATTCCGCAGGACATCTCCGTTGTCGGTTACGACGACGAGGAAATCGCCCGGCACCTCTTTCCGCCGCTGACCACCTCGATCCTGCCGCACATGGCGATGGGCCAATGGGCGATCGAACAGCTCGAGGCACCCTTGCCGCCCGGGCAGGGGCGCTATCCCATCACCAAGCTGGAGTGTCCGCTAGTGGAACGGGAGAGCGTACGGGCCGTCGCGAGTAGTTAACGCCAGGCAACCGGCTCAGTGGCGCTGCGACCGGCGCAGATATCTCTCCAGCCACAGGCTGTAGCGTGAGCCGCCGAAGCACAGCACGAAGTAGATCAGCGCGGCGAACAGATACGCCTCGTCATAATAGCCCAGCCATTGCGGGTCGGTGGCCGAGGCGCGCGCGGCGTTGAGCAAATCGAAGATGCCGATGACGGCGAGCAGCGATGTTGCCAGCAGGAAGCCGATCGCCAGGTTGACCATGCCGGGAATGACCAGGCGCAGCGCCTGCGGCAGCACCACGAGCTGCATCGTGCGCCAGTAGCCGAGGCCAAGCGCGGTCGCCGCTTCGTACTGGCCTGGCGGAATCGCCTGCAGGCCGCCGCGAATGACTTCGGCGATATAGGCCGACCAGAACAGCGTGATCATGATCATGGCGCGCACGTTCTTGTCGATCAGTTGCCCATTGGGAATGGCCATCGGCAGGATGAGCATCGCCACGTAGAGGATGGCCACCATCGGCGTGCCGCGCATCACTTCGATGAAGACGATCGCCAGCATGCGCAGGCCACCCATCCCGGAACGCCGAGCCAGCGCCAGCAGGATGGCGAGCGGCGTCGCCAGGCCGAAACAGACCGACCACACGAACAGCGTCACCGCCAATCCGCCCCACTGGTTCGATGGGACAGCGGGTGGAACCAGAGAGCCGGACATCAGCATCCAACTGGCGGCAATCACGACGAACCAGGCGGCGAGCAATCCCTTGCGCCAGAAGCGCGGCTGCGCGGTGACGACCAGCAGCCCCAGCAGCAGCACCATGACGATCAGCGGGCGCCATTGCAGCGCCGGCGGGTAGAAGGCGAACAGGATGAAGCGGAATTTTGCCTCGACGAACGCCCAGCAGGCGCCAGACGCCGCCGCGCAATCGGCCGATGTTCCCGTCCATGTCGCGTCAAATATGCCCCAGCGCAGCAGCGGCGGTATGATCCAGGCCAGCAGTGCGACCGTGACCACGGTGATCAGCGAATTCAGCGGCGTGCCGAAAAGCCCGACCTTCAATGTCCGCAGCGTCGCCGACGATCGCCATGTTCTCAGGTCAAGAGCGTCGGAGAGGCTCATATCCTTGCTCCCCTGAGCGCGACACGCTTGTTGTAGAGGTTCATGGCCGCCGAGACGGAGAGGTTGATCGCCAGATAGATGACGATCAGCAGGGTCAGCGCTTCCAGCGACTGTCCGGTCGTGTTGGCGGTGGTGTTGATGATGCTGACCAGATCAGGGTAGCCGATGGCGACGGCAAGGCTGGAATCCTTGGTCAGGTCGAGGTAGCTGGATGTGGTCAGCGGCGTGATGACGCGCAAAGCCTGCGGCAACACGACAAGGCGCATGATCTGACTGTTGTGCAGGCCAAGCGCCCTCGAGGCCTCCCACTGGCCGCGATCGACGGACTGGATGCCGGCGCGCACGATCTCGGCGATGGCGGCTGAGAATTTCACCACCAGGCCGGTCAGCAGTGCGGCGAATTCGGGTGTCAGATCGTAACCGCCACGGATGTTGAAGCCGGCCAGCGCCGGTATCTCCCAGGCCGCGCCGGCGCCGGTCAGCGGGAAGGCAAGCACAACGGCGCCCAACAGCAGCGCCGTTGCAAGGCCCCACCGCCTGGCGGACAGCCTGCCGCCGCGCCATGCCCATAGAATGAAGATCAGATAGGCAGCCGCGAGGGCCCCAAGCAGCCAGAGCGTCGGTGCCGACACATTGTGGAAGCCGAGCGCCGGCACGAAGACGCCGCGGTTGGTGAGAAAGAAGCTGCCGAACGCCGAAAGCGCCTGCCGTGGCGAGGGAAAGGATTTTGCCAGCGAAATCCAGAAGAACAGCTGCAGTAGAAGCGGCGTGTTGCGGACGATCTCGACATACCAGCGCACCAGCCCCGCCAGCAGAAGATTGCCGGAGAGACCGGCAACGCCGAGGGCGACGCCGAGGATCGTGGCCAGGACGCAGCCAAGCGCCGCCGCTTTGATCGTGTTCAAAAGCCCGGCCAGGATAGCGCGCGCATAGGGATCGCCAGCCTTGAAGGCAATCGGCGCCTCGCCGATCTCGAAACTCGCCGGCCGGCTGAGGAAGTCGAAGCCCGGCGTGATGCCGATGCGCGCCATCGTCTCGGCGGCGTTGTGGCCAAGCAGCCAGAACAGCGCGACGACCGCGGTGATGACGGCGACCTGCGTCAGCGGATAGCTGCCCCACCACAGGGATATCCTGCGCAAAATGCCGGGTCCGCCAAGACCCGGCACGGTTTCGTCAATCAAGGACATTGGTTGGCGAAGGTCTTAGCGGAACGGCGGCGAGTAGAGCAGGCCACCATTGGTCCACAGGCTGTTGTAACCACGCTCCCAGCCGAGCGGCTTCAGATTGCGGTCGTAGATTTCGCCGTAATTGCCGACGGTCTTGATGATGTTGTAGGCCCATTTCGGATCGAGGCCGATCGCTTGCGCGAGTGACGGATCGACGCCGAGGAAGCGCTGGATGGCCGGATCCGGCGACTTGAGGAAGTCGTCGATGTTCTTGCTGGTGATGCCCCATTCCTCGGCCTGGATGGTGGCGTTGACCGTCCAGTTGACGATTTCCAGCCAGCGGTCGTCGCCGCTGGCGATCGCCGGTGCGAGCGGCTCCTTCGACAGACGCTCGGGCAGGATGATGTAGTCGTCAGGTTTCTTCAGCTGCGTGCGCTTGCCGACGAGGTCGGACGAGTCCTGCGTGATGGCGTCGACACGGCCCGACTCCAGCGCGTTGATGAACTCGCTGGTGTCCTCGATCGTCACCGGCGTGAACTTCTTGCCGGTCTTGCGGAAGAAATCGGCGATGTTCAACTCGCCGGTCGTGCCGCTCTGGACGCCGATCGTGGCGCCGTCGAGGTCGGCGGCCTTGGTCACGCCAAGGTCCTTGCGCACCAGGATGCCTTGCCCGTCATAGAAGACGGTCGGGCCGAAATGGAAGCCGAGCTGGAAGGCGCGCGTGATCGTCACCGTCACGCCCGACAGCAGGATGTCGAATTCGCCGGACTGAAGCGCCGGCAGGCGCTGCTGCGGCGAGGAGTTGGTGAACTCCACCTTCTCCGGATCGCCGAAGACGGTGATCGCCAGGGCGCGGCCGTAGTCGGCGAAGAATCCCTGCCAACGGCCATTGCTGTCCGGCGAGAAGAAGCCGGGTGTGGTGCCGACGCCGACCTTGATGGAGCCCCGCGCCTTGATCTTGTCGAGGGTCGGGCCGGCATAGGTGGATGTCGAGAACAGTCCCACCGCCACCATGAGCGTTGTTGCCAGTGCCGTCCTCCAACGGGCACCGGACCGCGTTGTTGTCGTCATGTATGTCACTCCTGCGATTTTGTTGCCATCAGCCGCTGGCGGAACGTCCCCCGCCTTGTTCGACTGGCTCGAAGTTAACTCTATAATTTTTGTAGACTAAGGAACGGCAATCCAATTTTTTGCCTGCCGGGAAAGCAGTTTGCTTCGAAAATAGACATTGGCGGCGAATGCGAACCGGCTGCCTGCGAATGGATCATCGCGGGAAAGACTCGTTCCGGCGGCACGGAGTCCCGGCCTCGAACCGCTTATTTTCCCTGTCCCGGATTCTGCATGAAGCTGCCCAGCAGAAGCGCGAGACTGGAGACGATTGCTCCGGCCCACAGCAGTTCCGGCGAGTAGCGCTTGATGCCGAGGAAGTGCCAGCTCTTGCACAGCGACATGGCGAGCGAACAGCGGTCCGACGTCTGCAGCAGGCATGGCAGCGTGCGTTCGACCGGAAAGCCGGTGTTCGACATGACCTGCGCATAGACGATCGCCCACCAGACAAGGGCGACGAGCGTCAGCGCAATCCCCACCGCCTCCAGCCAGCGCAGCGGAAACAGTTTTCGGACCGAAGCATTCTCGCTCATGCGGAGAACCCGAGTATCTCGAGGATGTGCTGGCGCTGGGCGACGATGCGCGGATCGTCGCGCCGCCGCGGATAGGGCAGGTCGACCACAACCTCTGCCTTGATGCGCGCCGGGCGCTCGGTCAGCACAATGACGCGCTCGCAGAGCAGCAACGCCTCCTCGACATCGTGGGTGACGAGAATGACCGTGTAGCCGGCTTCGCGCCAGAGCGACAAAAGCTCTTCCTGCATGGTCAGCCGGGTGAGCGAATCCAGCCGTCCCAACGGCTCGTCGAGCAGCAGCAGGCGCGGGTCGTTGACCAGGGCACGCGCCAGTGCGGCGCGTTGCGCCATGCCGCCGGACAGTTGATGCGGAAAGGCCGATGCGAAGGCGTCCAGCTTGACCAGGCGAAGCGCGTCGTCGATCCGCTTCTGGCTGTCGGCCAGCGCGCCGCGCGCTTCCGGCCCGATGGCGACATTGTCGCGGACAGTCCGCCACGGAAACAAGGTCGGATCCTGGAACACGAGCACGCGCGACGGGTCCGGCCGGGCGACGATTGTCGCGTCTGCCAGCACGTCGCCGCTTGTCGGTTTTTCCAGCCCTGCCGCCAGCCGCAGCAAGGTCGACTTGCCGCAGCCGGATGGGCCCAGAAGCGCCACGAATTCACCCGGCGCCACGGCCAGGTCGATCTGCCGCAGCACCGGCAAGGGCTGTCCGTCGAGATCGTATTGATGCGAGACGCCCCGAAAATCGACGGCGAGACCGGCGGCGTTTTCGGATGCGGCGCGAAGTCCTGCGGCGGCTACCATTGCACCACCCCCTTCTGCCAGCCGAGCAGCCGGTCGCGGACGACGAACAGCAGCTTGACCAGGCCCGAGCAGAGCAACGCCATGATGATCAGCATGGCATAGACATTGGCATAGGCCGAATAGGCGGTCTGGAACTGCAGGTACCAGCCCAGGCCGTATTTGGCGCCGAGCATTTCGGCCACCACCAGAACGGCGAACGAATAATAGAGCCCCATGAACAGGCCGACAAAGACATGCGGCAAAGCGGCGGGTATCGCCACGCGCAGCACGAGATAGCGGGTGCTGGCGCCCAGCGTGCGCGCCACGTCGTAGAAGGAACGGCTGACCGAGTTGACACCGGAGGCGGTCAGGATCGCGACCGGTATTCCGGATGCAAGGGCGACCAGGAACAGGCTGGCCTGGAACGTCGTCGGGAACAGGAAGAACGTCGCCGGGATCCAGGCGCTTGCCGGCACCGGACCGATCAGCTTCAGGATGGGCATGCCCCAGTAGGCAAAGCGCTTCGACCAGCCGAGCGCCACGCCGCCGATGAAACCGAGGACGATGCCGCTGAAGAAGCCGATCGTCCACAGCCGCGCGGTATAGGCGATGCAGATGAGGATGCGCTGCCAGTCGACGATATAGACATGCAGCAGACCATGCGGCGGCGAGAAGAACGGCTTCGGCAGCCAGCCGAGCTTGGCCGTGATCAGCTCCCAGACCGCGAACCATAGGCCGAGCGCGATCAGCCAGGGGCCATAGTGGATCAATCCCCGACCGAAGCCGCCGAGCTTTTCGACGCCGAAGGCGAGGCCAGCCAGCACGACCGCCCCCGCGGCCAGCAGCCCGACAAAGACGTCGCGGCTGCCCCACGGCACGACGTCAGGGAATGCCACCGTCACAATGGCGGCGAGCAGCCAGGCCGCGGCCGCGTAGAGCCCATGTTTCCACACGGGACCGGCAAAGGCGGACGAAACGCCTTTGCCGGTTGCGTCCTTGTCGGCCGCTGCACTCATCACCCAGGTTCCGTCAGGCGAGAATGTCGACCGTCACCCGCTGGGCGAGTTCCGCCGGATCGGTGGTTGGATCGAGCACCTTGATCAGCGCCAGATCGGCGGCGGCATTCTTGACCTGACCCTGCAGGTCCTTGCCGACCGGGTGGTTGTGCAGCACCCAGGAGGCAATCTCGTCGCGGATATCCTCGAAGGGGAAACCGGGGTTGAGATTGTCGACGAACCACTTGGCGACTTCGTCCGGATGCGCCGCGGCGTATTCGTGGATCTCGATATCGGCCTCGGCCAGCCGCCGGATGGCGTCCTTGTTGGCATCGAGGAAGGCCGAATTGACACCGAGCACGCAACAGACCGCGCCCTCGAAGGCTCCGGTTTGCGTGTTGGCGACCTCCACCAGATCGAACTTCTTCTTGTGGGCATAGGCCCATGGATCGAGATGCGCCAGCGCGTCGGCCTGGCCCTTGCCCACCGTCTCGCCGACGAGGTCGAACGGCACGTTGGTCCAGTTGACGTCGTTGTTGGGGTCGAGGCCGGCCTTGGCGAGCGCGACCTGGAAGGAATGCTTCGGCGGGCTGGCGACATCATAGGAGACGATGGTCTTGCCCTTAAGGCCTTCGAGCGTGGTGACGCCCGAAGCCTTCGATGCCAGCAGCCTGGTGCAGCCGCCATGCGAGCCGACGAAGAGCTTGACGTCCAGCCCCTGCTCCAGCGGCTTGACCCAGTCATAGAGCAGGCCAGCGCCGGCATCGGTCTTGTTGGTGGCGATCGACTGGATCAGCGTCTGGCCACTGGCGCCCTGGTAGTAAAGATCGATATCGAGATCATGCTTGGCGTAGATGCCCTTCGACAGAGCAAACGCGATCGGCGAATGACAGGCCGCGAATTCGGTCCATGACAGCCGCACCTTGGTTGGATTGCCGGCGATGGCGTAGCTCGTCGGCCTGGCGAGCAAGCCGACAGCGGCGGCGCCGACGCCAAGCGCGCCAGCGGCGCGCAGCACGCCGCGCCGCGAAATCCTTGATGTGGTTTTCCTGTCTGTGGTCATAGTCCCCTCCTGTGATCGGATGAATGTGAAGCCGGCAAAATTCCTAGGCAGCCTTCAACTCGCGATCGCCGGCGACCTGGTCGAGCGCCTGTTCGAGGTCGCGGATGATGTCGTCGGGATGTTCGATGCCGATGGAGAGCCTGACGTAGCCGGGGGTCACGCCGGTCGCGAGCTGCTCTTCCGGCGACAGCTGCGAGTGGGTGGTGGTCGACGGATGGATGGCCAGGGAGCGCGCGTCGCCGATGTTGGCGACGTGGTAGAGCAGCTTCAATCCGTTGATGAAGGAGCGTCCCGCCTCGCGGCCGTCCTTCAGTTCGAAGCCGACCAACGCGCCGTAGCTGCCTTGCCGGAAATAGGCATCGGCGCGCCGCTTGCTCTCGCCTGTCTGGTAGCGCGGGAAGATGACATTGCCGACTTTCGGATGTCCGCGCAGATATTCGGCCACCTTTATGGCGTTCTCATTGTGCTGGCGGATGCGCAGCGGCAGAGTCTCCAGGCCCTGCAATAGCTGGAAGGCATTGAACGGGCTGATCGCGGCGCCGACGTCGCGCAGGAGAACGGTGCGGATGCGCAGCACATATGCCACCGGACCGAGCGGCTTGGCCGCCTCGACCCAGACCTTGCCGTGATAGCTCGGATCGGGCTGGTTCAGAGTCGGGAAGCGCTCGGCATGGTCTTCCCAGGGGAAGTTGCCGCCATCGATGACGATGCCGCCGATCGAGGTGCCATGGCCGCCAATGTATTTCGTCGCCGAATAGACGACGACCGCGGCGCCATGATCGAATGGCCGGATGCTGAGGGGTGCCGCGGTGTTGTCGACGATCAGCGGCACGCCGAGCGAGCGGCCGATGTCGGCCACTTCCTTGATCGGGAAGACCTGCAGCTTCGGGTTGGGCAGCGACTCCGCATAGTAGGCGCGGGTGCGTCCGTCGGTGGCGCGGCGGAAGTTCTCGGGATCGGACGGATCGACGAAGCGGACCTCGACGCCCAGATGCTTCAGCGTGGCCGCAAACAGCGCCCAGGTGCCGCCATAGAGATCGGTGGCCGAGACGATGTTGTCACCCGCGCCGGCAAGGTTCAGAACCGAATAGGCCGAGGCCGCCTGGCCGGAGGAGAGCAGCAGGGCCGCAGCACCGCCTTCCAGCGCCGCGATGCGGGTCTCCAAAGCGTCCTGCGTCGGGTTCGAAACCCGCGTGTAGATGTGGCCGATCTCGTCGAGCGCGAACAGCCGGTCGGCATGGCTGGTGTCCTGGAACTGATAGGACGTGGTCTGGTAGATGGGCACCGCAACCGCACCGTTGGTGGGATCGGCGCGCCATGAACCGCCGTGGAGGGCGAGGGTCTCGGGAGAGAGATTTTCGAGCGTCATGGGCGTTCCTCCTGTGTTGTTGGCGCCGTCAGGCAAAGGGCGCGACTTCGGCGCGAGCCTGGATGGCAATGAGATCGGCATGGTGGCGGCGTGCGACATCGGGATGCGAGCGCAGCCGGCTTTTCAGCGCGTTCTGCCCGGAGTTGCGGTAGAGCGGATTCTGGGGGTCACGGGTAACGCCGCTCGCCTGCGCCTTGAGGTGCGGCGCCAGGTCAAGCAGCGGGATCTCGGCATCGAAGGGAGCACCAAGGAAGAAGGCGACCGACAGCCGGTCGGTGCCAGCCGGCGGCGTCACGACCCGGTGAACGGTGGCCTTCAGATAGCCATCCGTCGCCATTTCCAGCAACTCGCCAATGTTGACGACAAAGGTGCCGGCGCGCGGCTCGGCGTCGATCCAGCCGCCTTCGGCGGCTTCGACTTGCAGGCCTTTCTGCTTTTCCTGCAGCAGAAGCGTCAGGAAGCCGCTGTCCTTGTGGGCGCCGACGCCCTGCTCGCTTTCGGTCGAGTCCCGGCCGGGATAGCGGATGATCTTGATGAGGTGGTTCGGCGTGCCGGCGTAGATGGTTTCGAACGCGTTCTCGTCCTGCTCCAGGACAATGGCGAATGCCTTCAGCAGGCGCGTCGACAGGTCGGTGAGGCGGTCCTGCCACTCGATCAGCAGCGGCTTGAGCTCCGGCAAGGCGCTTGGCCATTGGTTCGGCCCCTGCAGGCGCGTCCAGGCCGGCAGGTTGCCATCGCGCTCCAGCGCCGGCGCTTCCGAGCCGATGTCGACCTGTTCGCGCCAGTCCCTCTGGCCCTTGGTCAGTTCCTGGCCGACGCGGTTGTAGCCGCGGAAATGCGGCGAGTTCACCATTTCGATCTGGAGCTTGTCTTCGTCCGGCAAGGCAAAGAAACGCCTGGACGCACCAAGTACATCGTCGATCAGCGATTGCGCGATGCCATGTCCAGTCAGGTAGAAGAAGCCGACATCGCGTGCCGCGCGCCGCAGCCCCTCGATGAATTCCTTTCGGGAAGCCGGGTCGGCTTCGTATCGAGAAAAATCCAGCACCGGGATAGTTCTCTTGTCGGCAGTACTGCTCATTTCGACCCTCTCATTTGGTGATCGAAGCGTCGCACCGCGGACCGCCGAAACAAAGAAAACGCCATCCCTTTCCGAGACAGGTGGGGAAATTGACGTATCGTTCCCGTGGGGCCGGCGGCCAATTTTTGTTAATTCTATAAAAATAGTAGATTTTGATTTGCGGCCGGTGTGGGGCCTATTCCTCTCAGATCCACACAGTCGAGTGCCCTGGTCAGGGCTATCTGCCGCCGCCAGGGCGCGCAGAGATCGCGATACGTGTTGGCCAGCCTACGAACCACGAGAAACAGATCGCGTGCCTTCTGCTTGTCCGTTGCATCGGCACGCAGAACCGGGACAGCCTCGATCAGGCGACGCGCGTACGGGGCACCATCATTCCAGCACATGGCCGGGGCAGTATGCGGCTGGCCAATTGTCGTCCATACTCCAGCCATGACGCGTCCAGGCTTGCGCTGTGTGCGGGTGTGTGCGGCTTTGCTGGCCGCGACCTGCCCGCGCGCCATGGCCGATGGCACAAAAATCTTCGAAGCCGGCGCCTACTCATTCTCGGATGAACTGGGCGGTTTCAGGATCCTCTCGGCCACGGGCGCCGGAACGCGCACCGATCCGATCGTGGTGACCGAGGAACTGGAGACCGCCGACCCGGTGACGCTGACCATCCGCGCCGTAAGGCCGATCCAACCGTTCGGAACGACGGGCAACTACGCCACCGGCTATCTGCCGCTGAAGATCGTCACCCGCAACAACAGCGGCGATGCCTGGATCGAATTCGGCTTCGAGCTGCAATCGATCATGAACAGGCCGAGCGACTATGGCGACGGGTTGTCCTTCGACCAGGCGCAGCGCGAGGACAAGGTGATCAAGTCCGACAGCTTCGCCGAATTCAAACGCGACTTCGAACCCTATGACCGGCTGCTGTTCCGCAAAGGCAAGGTCGACCCGCTCGAAACCGCCTCGTTCTCGTTCTTGGTGACGGATTTCTCGCCGAAGGACCGGTTTTATCTGGTGGAGGAGCCGCGTGTGCCTTCGTCCTGAGGCGATGGGCCATATCGGCCGCTCGGAAGCGCTTGGACGCAATTCCCTGGGGAAAGCGTTACGCGCTTTTCCCGCAATTGCTCAAGCCTAGCCTGTGAGCCGGGAGTTCGCGCATTCAGGCAAGCTCGCCAAGATGCCGACGAACCCATTTGACCTCTTCCGATGCCGTGCGCCGGAAGTGGCGTTTGAAGTCCCGACTGAACTGGGCGGGACTGGTGTAGCCAACCGATGCCGCGACCTCCGCGATCGTCTTGTCCTTGCGCGCGATCATCCGCCGCGCCTCGTGGAGACGCATTGCCTTCACGTACTGTATCGGACTGCTGCCCGTCAGGGCCTTGAAGTGGACGTGGTAGGAGGGGACGCTCATGCCTGCTTCATGTGCCAGCCCGGCGACCGAAATCCGCGAACTGTAGGTTTCGCGTAACCGGGCGAGGCTTTGCACGATCCGCCCGGAGGTGCCTGCCTGCTGCAAGGCCGCGATCATCGCACCGCCTTGTGAGCCGACGAGTACCCGGTAGTGCAGCTCGCGCATGACGCCTGGCCCCAGAACGGCAAGCTCGACAGGATCGCGCAACACCCGCAGCAGGCGCAGCACCACATCCTCGATACTCGGCTCCATTCTGCTCGATACCAGACCTCTCACCTTGCAGGCTGCCGGTTCGGAACGCCTCCCCCCTACTTCCGAGGCGATCTCGGCAGCCAGGCGCATGTTGAACTCGACATAGACCGCGAGCAGGGGTCGTTCGGCGCTGGCCACCGATTCCATCCGAAACGGAACGGGCACCGACACGGCCAGATAGTGCTCCTCGTCGTAGAGATAGACCTCGCCCTCCAGCATGCCCCGCTTGCGGCCCTGCAACACGAATACGGCTCCTGGCTTGTAGAGCACGGGGATGTCGTGAAGGACCGCCTCGGTCCTGAGGACGCGGACACCGTCAAGCCCTGTCGGATTGTACCCGGGGCGGGGGGCAAGAAGTCCGGCCAGTTCGACCAGCTCGCGGCGTACCGACCTCACGCTCTTCAATCTGATAGGAACTGGCAAGGTATTCATAGGTATCGCAATCGATTCCCGCCTTTCAGGAGATTATCCGTCAAAAGATCGATCAATCAAGACGAGAAAGCCAGATTATGTCTCAAAAGACCTTCTTCATCACCGGCGCGAACTCCGGCTTCGGCTTGGCGATCGCGGCGGCCGCGAGCAGCAAGGGCCACAGGGTCATCGGCACCGTTCGCTCGGAACGGTCGCGTGCAGCTCTTGCGGAACGCTTGCCAGCGGTGGAATCCATCCTGTGCGACGTGACGGAGTTCGACCGGATAGCCGAGGTCGTGCGACAGGCCGAAGAGGATCATGGGCCGGTCGACGTCCTGATCAACAATGCCGGCTACGGCCACGAGGGCATCCTCGAGGAGTCGCCTCTCGAAGAGATGCGGCGTCAGTTCGACGTGAACGTCTTCGGCGCCGTCGCGGTCGCCAAAGCCTTCCTGCCGCGGTTTCGCGAAAGGCGCAGCGGCTTCATCGTGAACGTGACCTCGATGGGCGGCATGATCACCATGCCCGGCATCGCCTATTACTGCGGAAGCAAGTTTGCCCTCCAGGGCATTTCGGAAGTCATGCGCGCGGAGATGGCGCCGTTCGGCGTCCACGTGACGGCCCTGTGCCCCGGCTCCTTCCGGACGGACTGGGCCGGACGCTCGATGGTCAGGACCGGGCGATCGATAGCCGACTACGACGCGCTGTTCGATCCGATCCGCCAGGCAAGGCAGGCCAAAAGCGGCAGGCAACCTGGCGATCCCGACAAGCTTGCGGCGGCCGTGCTGGATCTGGTCGGGTCCGACAGCCCTCCACCACAACTCCTGCTCGGCAGCGATGCCCTTGGACTTGTGTCAGAGAGGGTGGAGCGCCTTAAGCTTGAGATCGAAGCATGGAAATCCGCCAGCATCTCGACCGATGGCTGATAGCGTCGGCGTAGGGAACAATTCGCGCTTGCTTATAGCAATGATGTCGCGTTCCACGCCCAGGACGCGGCGTGCCCCGGGATCGGCCACCACATTCGTGAACGCTTGCAGTTGCCTTTCTCTACCGCCCGGCCAACACGCGCCATCAAACGCGTGGCGTGAAGCAACGGGCGCCCGGCGCTGACCGCGCCCGACCTCCCGACCCGAGCGGCGGATCGATGCGACAACGTGTTCCGCCGCTTCGGCCATGCCGCCCGGCCGCGGCGATACCCGGGCACGATCCCCCCTCGTCTCACAGCACGGATGAATACCGAAATGCTCCCGCCTGTCCGCCGGTTGGCTGACGAACGGCGGGACGCATCGTACGGTCAGATGTAATTATCAAACGTTGACATGCTAATTACGTTACAATAACGATTGCCATGGCCAGACCGCTGAAGCTTTGGCCGCAGCATTCAACAGAAGCTAAAAAATGGGGACGTTGAAAATGACCAGTATGAGGCTATTTGGACTCGCGATCGGCGCGATCCTGATTGGATGCGCCGGCCAGGCATCGGCTCAAGGCAGTGACCTGGAGCTGAACAGTCCGGGCGCGCTTAGCGTTTGCGTGACCGACGCCAACGCTCCGATGTCTTCGGTGATCGACGGGAAGATGCAGGGTTACGAAGTGTCCTTCACAACGGACATCGCGCGGCGCCTGAACCTGACGCCCGACTATCGCATCACCGTTTTCGAAGGCATCTTTGCCGCCGTCGCCAACCATGTCTGCGACATCTCGGCCGGCTCCCATTCCATCACGCTTCCGCGCCTGAAGATCGTCAATTTCAGCAGCCCGCATTTCGTCGGCTCCTACACCATCCTGACGTCGCAGGATTCCGGCATCAAGGACGAGGCGGGACTGGCCGGGAAGCGGCTCGGCGTCGTCGCCGCGAGTATCCAGGAAACCTACGCCAACGAGACCTACAAGAGCACGCAGATCGTGCCGTTCCCGGACTCCGCCGCGTTGCAGATATCGCTGCAGTCCGGTCAGATCGACGCCGCGTTCTTCGACGGCGGGCTGGCAGCCATCTACGTCAAGACATCGCCGCGCCCGCTTTCCGTCGTCGTATCCATCCCCAACACCGATCAGCCCGCCGGTATCGGCGTTGCTAAGGACCGGCCGAATCTTCTCGCGGCAGTCAACAAGGCCGTCGCCGACATGATCGCCGACGGCACCTATGGCAAGATCTACCAGGAGTGGATCGGCGCCGATGTGCCGAAATTGCCCGGCCCGGATTTCGTCCCTACCCGCTGACCTGATGGACGACGCGGCCGCGGCACGCAAAGCCGGGCCGCGCCGACCACGAAAATCGACCGTAGAGGCGGAACAATGTCGGGAATCTTCGATACATTCTTCAACCTGTCCTACATGCTGCAGGTGGTTCCAGACATCATCCGCGTCGGCTACTACAACACCATCACCATAGCGATCTATTCGACGATCCTCGGCATCGTCATCGGTGCCCCGCTGTCGCTCATGGCGATCTCGAAGGTCACGGCCGTGCGTATCGCTGCCAAGGCCTATATCGACATTTTTCGCGGCCTGCCGGCTATCGTCACCATCTTCCTGGTCGGACAGGGGGTCCCCTTCGCGGGTTTCCGGCCGTTCGGACAGAACCCCTATCCCTACGGCATCATCGCCATCAGCATTGTCGCCAGCGCATACATTGCCGAGATCCTGCGTTCCGGCATCCAGAGCGTCGACAAGGGCCAGACCGAAGCGGCCCGTTCGCTCGGGCTCGACAAGCACCGGACGATGTACCGGGTGGTCTTTCCGCAAGGCATCCGGCGGGTCATCCCGGCGCTGACCAACCAGTTCATCAACATCATCAAGGATTCGAGCCTGATCTTCGTGCTCGGGCTGACGGTGGGCGAGCGGGAGCTCTACCGAATCGGGCAGGACATCGCGCAGCGTACGGGGAACCTGTCGCCGCTGGTGGCTGTCGGCATCGCCTATCTGGTCATCACCGTGCCGATGACCCACCTCGTCAACTATCTCGACAGGCGACTGCGAAACGGCGAGCCTATGCTTCCGCCGGCACTGACATCGAGGTTTGCCAGGATGCGCACGGCGCCGGCCGCCGCTCCCGCCGAGGAGCGGGTCGAGAGGCAGCAACCCGGCCGGACGGGAATCTCGGCTAACGCACCAACGCCGATAGCTGGAGAGACGGTGGTCGACGCGAAGGGACTGACGCTGAATTTCGGTCATTTCCGCGCGCTAGACGAGGTCAGTTTCGAAGTCAGGGCCGGCGAGGTGATCTGCGTGATCGGACCATCGGGGTCCGGCAAATCCACGCTTCTGCGCTGCATCAACGGCCTGCAATCCGTCGACCGGGGCAGTCTCAAAATGTTCGGCCAGCCGTTCCCAACCAGGGAAGGCCCGTTGAACGCCCTGCGCGCCGACGTCGGCATGGTCTTCCAGAACTTCAACCTGTTCCCGCACATGACGGCGCTGCGCAATGTGACGTTCGCGCTGGAATCGGTCCGTCACCTGGATCGAAATGAAGCCAGGCGCGTGGCGATCGCATCGCTGCGCGGCGTCGGCCTTGGTGACAAGCTCAACTCGCTGCCGTCCAGGCTATCCGGCGGCCAGCAGCAACGCGTTGCCATCGCCCGCTCGCTGGCAATGAACCCGAAGATCATGCTGTTCGACGAGGCGACTTCGGCGCTGGATCCGGAACTGGTCAAGGGCGTGCTCGAAATCATGGAGGGTCTCGCGCGGCGTTCAGCTTCCGATGGCTGCCCCATGACCATGGTGGCGGTCACACATGAAATGGGCTTTGCCCGCCGGGTCGCGGACAGGGTCGTGTTCATGGACCAGGGTCGGATTGTCGAGCAAGGCACGCCAGCAGAGCTTTTCGACAAGCCAAAATCCGATCGGCTGAAACTGTTCCTGGACCAGATCCTGTGACTTTGCCGTTCGCGGCCGCGCGTCGCGTTGTGGGGCAGTGGGTCCTGAATAGCGGCGCAAATCGTCCAACTTCCCTTATCAGCGGCACCTGCCGCGCATTCAGAAACGGCAACGGCAATGACATCAACGCAATCCAAACAGGTCGACGTCGCGATTGTCGGAGGCGGCATCATCGGCTGTGCCATCGCCTGGTATCTGAACCGCAGGGGATTGAGCGTCGGGGTCTATGAGAAAGGCCGGATCGCCGGCGAGCAATCGGGGAAGAATTCCGGTTTCGTACGCAAACAAGGCCGTGACCGGCGCGAGATGCTGCTGATCAAACGCAGCCTTGACCTGTGGGGGCGCATCGACGCTGAGATCGGCGATGTTACCGGCTTCAAGGCAAGCGGAAACCTTGCCCTGGCGTCCGACGAGGCGAAACTCGAGGGCATGAACGCCTGGCTCGCCATCGCACGCGAATTCGACGTCGACAGCAAGGTGGCGTCACCTTCGCAACTGAAGGACATCAGCCCCACCTTGCGGGGAAGTTTCCTCGGCGGCCTGCACACGCCGAGCGACGGCCGGGCCGAACCGAACCTGGCCGCGCCGGCAATCGCCCGTGCGTTGGCTCGCGAGGGTGCGGACGTGAGGCAGAACTGCATGGTCGAAGGTCTCCTCATGAAGGGAGGAAAGGTCACCGGGATCGTGACCGAACATGGCGAGGTCCACGCCAAGACCGTCGTCGTCGCGGCTGGATTGTGGAGCGGCGTCTTCCTGCGCCGGTACGGCGTTTCCCTGCCGCAGGTCGATCTGCGCGTCTCGGTCGGCCGGACTGCGCCGTTCGCGCACGGCGTAGCCTTGCCGACCATCTTCGATCAGGCTCTCGTGCGGCCCCGATACGACGGCGGGCTGACCATCGCGCCCGGCCTGCAAGGCCCACTCGACTATGACACCGCGTTTCGCAGCCTGCGTCACGCGCCGCGCTATATCCGAACGCTTTTCGCGAGCCGGGAAGGAACACGCGTCAACTTCGGGAGGCACCTGCGTGATGATCACCGGCTGGTAAGCGCGTATCTGTCCGGGACCAGCAATCGCTACGCGGATCTGCGCGTGCCGAATGTGCCCGCGAACGACGCGGTGCTGGCGAAGAGCCGCGCGGCCGCGCGCGCCGCCTTCGGCATTGGCGACGAGATGAAACTCATCGAAACGTGGGCCTGCCGGATCGACATCACGCCCGACGGCGTGCCTGTCCTCGATCGCCTGGACGCACTGGGCAACCTGGTGGTTGCCACCGGAATGAGCGGCCATGGCTTCGGCATATCCCTTGGCGTCGGCGATACGCTCGCCGAATTGATCGACACCGGCAGCACGACGATACCGCTGGAGCCGTTCCGGCTCGCACGGTTCCGCGAGCGCTATTTCGCTGCCCCGCAGAACGTCCTGTGAGCCGCCATTACCTCTGGAGAACGACATGATCCTGGATCACTTCGCCTGGTCTTCGCCTTCGCTGGACAAGGCGATCGCCGATGTGGAGGAATGGAGCGGCATACGCGCCGCGCCCGGCGGCTCGCACCCCGGAATGGGCACACGCAATGCTCTCCTGTCCCTGCGTGACGGCCTGTATCTTGCCATCGATGCGCCCGATCCAGGACAGCAACTCGTGGCCAACAATGGCGCGAGAATGGCTGCTCAGCCCGGCTACAACATGGATCTGTTCGCGGTCGCCACCGACGACATCCAGGCAGCGCAAAGTATCCTCGAGCGGTTCGGCCTCGCGGCGGAGCTTCGGACGGGCAGCCGCAAAACCCTGCGCGGCGAAATCCTGAAATGGCGTCACCTTGCCGTCGAGCCGTCCCGCTTCGGCAATGCGCTGCCCCACATCTCGCAATGGGAGACCGCCAACCATCCATCGCTCGAGGCGCCGATCGGCTGTACCCTCGAACGTTTCGAGGTTGCCCATCCCCTGACGGAATCCGTTCGCGAACTCTATGCCGCGCTCGATCTGACGATCGATGTTGTGCGGGCGGAGCGTCCGTCGCTGCGTGTTTCCTTGCGTGGACGGCACGGCGCGTTCGATCTGCCGTCATATTCCGCCTGACACGCCAGGCTCGCTCGCCCTGTCGGGAAACGCAGGATGGCCTGCGCATAGGCCGCGAGCGAGGCCATATCGCCGGATTGCGTCGTCGCGTATATCGCGGATCATGGCGAGGTCGCGATTCGTCGGATCGCCGCATGAATGGTGTATGCCGGCTTATCCTGGCATTTCGAAAGAATGGACAATGATTCCCTCCGAAGTTATCCGTGATCTATCGGTGGTGGCGGAGATTGCGAACAGTGCCGGCAAGACGCCGGAAGGTTTGAGCGTTTCCTGGATCAACGATTTGATCGATCGCTACGGGATGACCTATCCGCGCGCCATCACCGAGCGCGACCGGGACAGGCTGCATGAGATCGCCAAGGAATTCCGCGTCATCTTCTCGATGCCGCAGGACGAGCTTGCCAACTTCTCCAACGCCGTGCTCGAGAAGACACGATTTTCGCCCCGCATCATGAACCATGGCGGGTTTGGGTGGCACATCCACTATTACGACGACGATTTCTCCTTCGATGAGCGCATCCGCTCCAACACCGCCATGTCGATCATGTCGCTGATCATCCATGGCGAAGCTGGACGGCTGAAGACCTGCAAGGCCGAGACCTGCGGCAACGTCTTTGTCGACACGACACGCAATGCCTCGAAGGTCTATTGCGACGTCAAGACCTGCGGCAACCGCGCCCATGTCGCCAATTTTCGTGCCAAGGCGCAAAATTCGACGCCCTTCTAGTTCCTTGGGAAACGGGCGCGGCGCCGGTCGTCAAAGCGCAGCGCATGGTTTTCGAAATCCTGTCATCGCGCGCGTTCCCTGTAGCGCATACGCACCCTGGGAACCTCGCCAAGGTTCAGTCGAGCCGAAAGCCGAAATGCCTCGAATACGAGATAGCGGCTGGGTAATGAGCGGGGCTTTTAGGGCGGGCATCACTCCAGACCTGCATCGGCAACCCTGCAACGTACGAATGCGTCTCCGCTCGCCTACGCCTTTTTCAGGAACTCTGTCCGCAGAACCAGGTTCTTGACCTTCTCGGCCCGACACTCGACCTCGTCCTCGTTGCCCGTGAGATGGATGTTCTTGATCAGCGTTCCGCGTTTCAGGGTGACCGACGTTCCCTTGACCTTGAGATCCTTGATGAGCGTGACGGAATCTCCTTCGCTCAGCGGAGTGCCGTTGCTGTCCTTGACGTTCATGATTTCGCTTCCTGCCTTTGTGCATTCAATCCGTTGAGGAGATCGGCGAGTTCCTCGGCGTCGTGCTGGTTCATTCCAACGATGGTTCGGCTGCCCATCTCGGCGGGCCGTCCGGTCCAAGCATCGTTGACGGTCCAGGTGCCGGTCGGCTCCTGAAAAGGTTCGTAGCGTTGAGTCATGCGGATACGATAATTGCCGAGCTCCGCCGTGCCAAGGGCCGATTAATATTTTTTCGCTTTGTATTGATGTTTAATACGTCAATGATAACATTATGAGTGTCATTTCTCATATTCAGACGCTGATGCCCCAATGATCACTGCCTCCCAGCTTCGTGCTGCCCGCGCCCTTCTCAACATCGACCAGAAAACCCTGGCGGAAATGGCGAGCGTCTCGCTGCCGACGATCCAGCGAATGGAAGCCAGCCAGGGCAATGTGCGAGGCGTTGTCGATAGCTTGATGAAAGTGATCAACGCGCTGAACCGCGCCGGCGTCGAGCTTCTTAGCGAACATGTGCGTAGCGACGATGGCGGCCGTGGTGTCAGGTTCCGCCATCCGGACACGCTGCCGGGCAAGCCAAACTAGACCCTGCAGAGCACAGCGTCGAGGCCACGCATTCACCCCTTTTGTCTTCCCTTCTCCAGAAACACTCAATGAGCCTTTCCCGGCACATCAGCTTGCGGTCCTGCTTTTGCGCATGGAAAGACAAGGTTCGCTCATGATCCTGTATCTGCGTCGGTTGACCGGAAAGGAACGAAGCGAAAGAACCGATCGGCATCTCGCCCGTTTCCTGACGTTCATCGCGGGAGCCGCCAACGCTGGCGGCTTCCTGGCGGTTCAGCAGTACACGTCCCACATGTCCGGCATCGTTTCGTCGATGGCGGACCATCTGGCGCTCGGCGATGTCGGACTGGCGCTTTCCGGCTTGGGCGCCTTGCTGTCGTTTGTCACAGGCGCGGCCTGTTCGGCAATCCTGGTCAACTGGGGAAGGCGGCAGGGCCTACAGGGCGAGTACGCATTCCCGCTTGTCCTGGAAGCGATCCTGCTGATCTGTTTCGGTCTGCTCGGCGGCCATCTTGCGCGTCATGAAGCGCTGTTTGTGCCAATGACGGTGATGCTGCTTTGTTTCATCATGGGATTGCAGAACGCCATCATCACCAAGCTATCGGAAGCCAGAATCCGGACTACGCATGTCACGGGCCTGGTGACGGATATGGGCATCGAACTCGGCAAGCTGCTTTACTGGAACATCTCAGGCAATGACTCGGACAGACTGTTCGTGAAAGCAGACCGGAGAAAGCTGAGACTGCTTGCGTCGCTCGTGGCATTGTTCTTCATCGGCGGCGTCATCGGCGCTGTGGGTTTCAAACATATCGGCTTTGCGGCGACATTGTTTCTCGCCGCCATTCTCCTTGTGCTGGCTTCCATGCCGGTCCTTGAAGATGTGTCCATCCGCATGAAGCGGCTCTGGCAGTAGCTCGACAGGGCTTCGCCGCAATTCCATGGGGAGAGCGCTACGCGCCTCCCCGGGAAACCGTTCACACTTTTCCTGGAATTGCTCTAGGCAGATCGTCGCGGCACATGCCAAGGCCTGAACGCCAGGAGACCAAGCTCCTGTTCGATCTCCTCGGCTCCCACTGACGGCGGCATCATCAGCACCGGCTGGACGAGATCCCGCACCTTGCCTGCCATGACGAGTGCGTTGCGATCCTGAGCGCCGCGGATATCGAGCAGTCTCACATCCGCCCAGATATTGGCGAGCTTTGCAGCAACGCGATCCGGCATGATGTCGAGGTCATGACAGGCATGAACGTTGCCGATCAGAATACCGGAAGAATTCTTGAGACGCGTCTGCGCCAAGCCGAAGAAAGTCTCGGCGCACAAGTGATCCGGGATGCGCCGCCCGGAATATGCGTCCAGAACGATAGCGTCGTAGCGGTGACGGCCGGCGCGCAAAAAATCCCGCCCGTCGGAGATGCAGCAGTGAACTCCAGGAGGTAACCCAAAGTATTTCCGGGCGATCTGGAAAGCCTTTGGATTGATGTCGACGACCGTAACACGCACACCAACCCTGTCCAGCATCGTACCCAGGCTGCCACCGCCACAACCGATCATCAGGACATCGGACACCCGCGCCTGCGCGAGGAGACCAAAGATGGCGTGTATATAGGGCACGACGCTGACGCCATTCGGATCGCACTCGCTTTGATAGCAGCCACCTTGGCGATAAATGAACGAACCGGAGTCCTTGGCCCGCAGAACCTCGATGTTGCCGAAATCGGTATGATATTTCGCAACCCGGATCATGACCTTGTCATCACAGCCAATTCCTAAATCCGCCGCTCGGCTGGTTTTCCGTCCGTTGGCCCCTTCATGCGGAGCCTAGAGGTTCACCCGTAGGCTCAGCGCCTCCCAACTCATGTCTCCCGGTTTTCTACAACCTCAAGACAGATGCGTCACGCATCATTATTTGAATACGCTGCATTTTAATATATGCTGCAGCGGTTAGAGATAATACGTCAAAGCTGATCGAAAAAGGGGATGCGACCGTGATAACTGCTCCACAGTTGCGTGCCGCGAGGGCGCTCCTTGGCATCGACCAGCGCAGGCTTGCCGAATTGTCCGGCCTTTCGGTGCCGACAATTCAACGTATGGAAGCCAGCGAGTCGATCATCCGGGGCAATGTGGATTCCCTGATGAAGCTGATCGGCGCGCTTGACCTCGCCGGCGTCGAGTTGATTTCTGAAGGCGCCTCCAGCCAAATCGGCGGGCGCGGCGTGCGGCTGAAGGCAGATTTTGATCCCGCCAGAATTCTGGGCGGGGTCGATACGGACGCCAAGGTCTTTGTGAGGAGTGTGGCGTGATTTCGGGGGCCGCGGTCCTCCTGTGGGGCGTTGCCGCGCTCCTGGGAACCGCGGTGCTTGCGATTGCGTCAAGCCGCGCATCGGGCTCGGGAACCCGCCTGGTCTACAGCCTGACGCTAGGCATATCGGCGGCCGTGCTCCTGGTTCTCGCGAGCCGTATCGCCGATGATCCCGTAACCCCGTCGACTGCCGCGCTGCCGCTTGGGCTGCCATGGATTGGCGCTCATTTCCGTCTGGACGCGCTCTCGACCTTTTTCCTCGTCGTCGTCAATTTCGGCGGCGCCATGGCCAGTCTTTACGGCCTCGGCTACGGCAGGCATGAGTCCGCGCCGCATCGGGTGCTGCCGTTCTTCCCCGCCTTCCTCGCCGGGATGAATATGGTCGTGCTGGCGGACGACGCCTTCACCTTCCTGCTTTCCTGGGAATTCATGTCGCTCGCTTCCTGGGCGCTCGTGATGGCGCACCATCGCGAGCAGGACAATGCGAGAGCGGGCTACATCTATCTCGTAATGGCGAGCTTCGGCACGCTCGCGCTGTTGCTCGCGTTCGGCCTGCTGGCCGGGCCGAGCGGAAACTACACGTTCGAAGCGATGCGTGCGGCTACCTCCACCCCGCTCGTCGCCGCTTTGGTCCTAGCCCTGATGCTGCTGGGCGCCGGCTCCAAGGCTGGCCTGGTGCCGCTGCACGTATGGCTGCCACTCGCTCACCCGGCCGCGCCAAGCCACGTCTCGGCTCTGATGAGCGGCGTCATGACCAAGGTCGCCATCTACGGCTTCATACGTGTCATTTTCGACCTGCTCGGCGAGCCGGCATGGTGGTCGGGCGTCGTGGTGCTTTTCCTGGGCGGCCTGACGGCCGTTCTCGGCATTCTTTACGCCTTGATGGAGAAGGACCTGAAGCGGCTTCTTGCCTATAGCACCATCGAAAACGTCGGCGTCATCTTCGTCAGCCTTGGCCTTGCCCTGGCCTTCGAGGCGAACGCCATGCCGTCGGCCGCGGCGCTGGCGCTCACCGCCGCGCTGTTTCACGTCCTCAACCATTCCTTTTTCAAGAGCCTGCTGTTTTTCGGCGCGGGCGCCGTGCTGACGGCAACCGGAGAGCGGGACATGGAGAAACTGGGCGGTCTTATCCACCGTATGCCGTTGACCAGTTTTGCCTTTCTCGTCGGCTGCGTGGCGATCTCGGCGCTTCCGCCCCTCAACGGCTTCGTCTCCGAATGGCTGGCCTTCCAGGCCATATTGCAAAGTCCCGATCTCCCACAATGGGGACTGAAGGTCATGGTGCCCGCCGTTGGCGGTTTACTGGCGCTGTCGGCGGCCTTGGCCGCTGCCTGCTTCGTGAAGGCGTTCGGGATTACATTCCTCGGCCGGCCACGCTCGGCCGCGGTGGAACCGGCGCACGAGGTCGACCGCTATTCGCTAGCGGCAATGTTCACCCTGGCGGCTCTTTGTCTCCTGGCCGGCATTGTGCCGGGCCTTGTCATCGACGGCCTCTCATCGGTGACACTTCCGCTACTTGGCAGCCGGATGCCTGTGCAGATGGCTGAGCCATGGCTGTCGATCGTGCCGATCGCGGCGAGCCGCAGTTCCTACAACGGCCTGCTGGTGTTCCTGTTCATCGCGGTCTCCGCATCGTTCGCGGCATTCGTCATTCACCGCTTCGCCTCGCATGCGCTCCGCCGCGGCCCGGCCTGGGGTTGCGGCTTCCCTGACGTAACGCCTGCCGCGCAGTACACATCGGTAAGCTTTGCACAGCCCATTCGACGCGTCTTCGGCACGTTCGCATTCCGCGCGCGGGAAAAAGTCGAAGTGCCGGCGCCTGGCGAAACCGGCCCGGCTCGTTTGACCGTCGAAATCCACGATGTGATCTGGGAAACGTTCTACCTGCGCATCGGCAGGGCCATCGACTTTGCGACCGACCACCTGAACCATCTGCAGTTCCTGACGATCAGGCGCTACCTGACCCTTGTATTTCTCTTTCTCATCGTCCTGCTTCTGGTGCTCGCACTATGGCCCTGATCCTTGAGTTGGCCGTTCAGGGCGCGCAGATGATGCTGGTGCTGTTGCTGGCGCCGCTCCTGACCGGGTTCGTGCGCAAGGTGAAGGCACGACTCTTGCGCCGCCAGGGTCCATCGCTGATCCAGCCCTACCGCGATCTCCTGCGGCTGATGCGAAAGGAAGTCGTTCTGGCGGACAACGCATCCTGGCTGTTTCGCGTGACACCCTATCTGATCTTTGCCGCCACCTGGGTCGCGGCCGCGCTTATCCCGACATTCGCAACCGGGCTCACTTTCAGTTGGACCGCGGATCTCATAGCTATCGTCGCGCTGCTGGGAAGCGCCCGCTTCTTCCTGGCGCTGGCAGGGATGGATGTCGGCACGAGCTTCGGCGGCATAGGCTCGAGCCGCGAGGTGATGATCGCTTCGCTGGCCGAGCCCGCCATGCTGCTCATCGTGTTCAGCCTGGCGCTGGTCGCCGGAGCGACACAGTTGTCCACGGTCGCCGCTTTCATGGGCTCGCCGCAGGTCGGCCTGCGGGTATCGCTCGGAATGTCGCTCATCGCTCTCGTGATGGTGGCGGTCGCCGAAAACGCCCGCATACCAGTGGACAATCCATCGACCCACCTGGAGCTCACCATGGTCCACGAGGCGATGGTCCTGGAGTATTCCGGCCGTCATCTGGCGATGATCGAGTTCGCGGCCTTCCTCAAACTCCTGCTCTATGTATCGCTGATCTCCTGCGTCTTCCTCCCCTGGGGGCTGGCTGGTGTCGGGGCCGGGCCGAAATCACTTGCCCTGGGTGCCGTGACCTATCTTGGCAAACTTGCCTTGTGCGGCATTCTCCTCGCCGTGTTTGAGACCGCGATCGCCAAGATGCGCGTTTTCCGCGTCCCGGATTTTCTGGGCGCGGCACTCATGCTGGCGTTGCTCGGCACGCTCTTGCTGTTCGTCTCGCGGAGCCTCTGATGAACGGCCTCACCTTCGACATCGCCCATCTGCTTGCCGGCGGCCTGGTGCTGGTCAGCTTCATGATGCTGTACCAGGATCGCCTCTTCGCCCTGATCAACGTTTTTGCACTTCATGCGATCGTGCTCGCCCTGTCCGTGGCCTGGCAGGCCTACATTCAGGACGCCCATCACCTCTATGTCACGGCGGCGATCGCCCTGATCTTCAAGGCGATCATCATTCCTGTCGGCCTGCACCGCATCATCCAGCGGCTCGGCATCCATCGCGACATCGAGACCGCCGTCGGGATCGGTCCAACCATGCTTGCCGGGATAGGCCTGGTGACCCTTTCCATGGTGCTGATGCTGCGGGTCACTCCCGACGCCGACCCCCTCGCCCGCGAGGATCTTGCCTTCGCGCTGTCCATCATACTGCTTGGGCTCCTGGTGATGGTCACCCGCCGGAACGCGGTCAGCCAGGTTGTCGGATTCATGTCGCTCGAGAATGGCCTGGTGCTGGCCGCCACGGGCGCCAAGGGCATGCCGCTGGTTGTCGAAATCAGTGTCGCCTTCTCGATTCTGATCGCCTTCATCGTCATCGGCGTCTTCCTGTTCCGCATACGCGAGAGATTCGACTCGGTCGATGTCGGCGCGCTCGACGACTACAGGGGGGAACACCGTTGACCGCGTTTTCCCTCGATGCAGTGGCCGCCGTCTTGCTGATACCGGTCGGCGCGGCCGCGCTCCTGGCGACCCTGCCGAACTATCGGATAACGGCTGGCCTCAATGTCGCCGCGAGCCTGCTTACCTTGATCGCCGCGGCGTCGCTTCTCTTCACGGATCGGCCGCAGCCCGGTCAGTATCTGCTCGTCGACGATCTCAATATCGTTTTCATCGTGCTCAACACGTTCGTCGGCTTCACGACCAGTGTGTTCAGCGCCTCCTACATCGCGCACGAACTGGATACGGGGCGGCTGACGGCGACGAATTTGCGATTTTATCACGCAATGTACCAGATCATGATGTTCGGCATGAATCTGGCATTCGTGTCGAACAATATCGGCTTGATGTGGGTGGCGGTGGAACTTGCCACGCTGACCACTGTGCTCATGGTCGGCATCTACCGCACGCACGAGGCGCTGGAGGCGGCCTGGAAGTATTTCATACTCGGCAGCGTCGGCATCGCGCTTGCCCTCTTCGGCACCATCCTCGTCTACATGGCCGCGCAGCCGATTGTCGGCGAAGGCACGAACGCCATGGTCTGGACAGTGCTTATCGAGCACGCGGCGCGCTTCGACCCGGCGTTGCTGAACGTCGCCTTCGTCTTCCTGCTGCTCGGCTATGGGACGAAGGTTGGCCTTGCGCCTTTGCATGCCTGGCTGCCCGACGCGCACGCGGAAGGCCCGACGCCGATTTCAGCGGTGTTGTCGGGGCTGCTCCTCAACGTCGCGCTCTATGCGGTGCTGCGCTTCAAGCTGCTGCTCGCGGCCAGCCCGGACGCGATCGCGCCTGGGCCATTGATGATCACGATGGGGCTCACCTCCCTCATCTTCGCGGCCTTCATGCTCTACCGCCGCCGCGACATCAAACGTCTGTTCGCGTACTCCTCCATCGAGCACATGGGCATCATCGTGTTCGCTTTCGGCATGGGTGGCCCGCTCGCCAATTTTGCCGGGCTGCTGCACATGGTCATGCACAGCCTGACGAAGTCGGCGATCTTCTTCACGGTCGGCCACATCGCCCAGGTCAAGGGAACACAGAACATCGCCGAGATCCGGGGGCTGACGGAAACGCATCCGGGGCTTGGCTGGGCGCTCGTCATCGGCGTCGTTGCCATTGCCGGCCTGCCTCCGCTCGGCATCTTCATGAGCGAATTCCTGGTCGTGAGTTCGACATTTGCAAGGCACCCCCTTTTGGCGATTCCTCTGGTATTCGGGATTCTGCTCGCTTTCGGCGCCCTGCTGCTTCGGTTGACCGGCGTCGCTTTCGGCGAACCGCGAGGCAGCACCGCGCCCGCCGAGGCGTCCTACGTTCCGATGTATTCCCACCTGGCGCTTGTGTTTGCCGCCGGCATCTATCTGCCACCACCGCTGGTCATATGGTTCCAGCATGTCGCCAACCTTCTGGGATGAAGCGGACGGGAGAAAGAACATGCCCGCACTGACCGAGCTCATCCTTGCCGGCAAGGGCGTCGACAACCATCTCCCGTGGTCGCGCGCGGTGGTGACTTCGAAAGAATGGAGCTTTGCCGCCGAGCAACTGGCCGAAGGGCACTGGAGCCTGCTCGGTCTTTGGGGCGAGCCAGGCGCCGTCCACATGGCACTGCTCGACGAGGCCGGCGGGGACATCGGCGTTGTCAGCCTGCCGTGTCCGGATGGCCGCTACCCGTCGGTCGGCCTGCTGCATCCGCCAGCACTGCGCCTTGAACGTGCGGCCGCGGACCTGTTCGGTCTCTTGCCGCAGGACGCGCCCGATACGCGACGGTGGCTTGATCATGGCCACTGGGGCATCAGCTTTCCGCTGAGTGCCCGCGTTCGGACCTCTGTTGCGGCGGCGCTCCCCTACCAATTCCTGCCTGCCGAGGGGGAAAGCCTGCATCAGATCCCGGTCGGGCCCGTGCATGCCGGCATCATCGAGCCAGGGCATTTTCGATTTACAGCGAGCGGCGAAACGGTCGTCCGGCTGGAGGAACGCCTGGGGTACACGCACAAGGGCATGGAAGGCTTGATGGCCGGGTCCGATATCGACCATGCCGCCAAGCTGGCGGGCAGGACCTCTGGCGACAGTACCGTGGCATACGCCCTTGCTTTTTCCCGCGCGGTGGAAGCGGCCCTGGGCATCGAGGTTCCTGCGCGCGCGGTCTGGCTGCGAGCGCTCATGGCCGAGTTGGAGCGTCTGGCCAACCATCTTGGCGACATCGGCGCCATCTGCAACGACGCCGCCTTCGCACTCATGCACGCCCACTGCGGCGTCCTGCGCGAGCGCGTATTGCGGGCAAGCGACGCCGCCTTCGGCCATCGTTTGATGCGCGACCGCGTCGTGCCCGGAGGAGTGGCGACCTACCTGAACGACGAGGGGACAACAGCGATCTGGTCCCTGATCGCGGAGATCAGGCAGCGGTTCCCGGCGCTTGTGGAACTCTACGACAACACCGCGTCGCTGCAGGATCGGACAGTCGCAACTGGGCGGCTGAAGGTGGAACTCGCTCGACAATATCGTGCCGGGGGGTATGTCGGCCGGGCCTCCGGCCGGGACTTCGATGCGCGACGCAGTCCGGCCTATCCTCCCTATGACGCGCTCAACTTCAATGTGCCTCTCCTCCAGGAAGGCGACGTGAACGCCCGTGTCTGGATTCGCATTCACGAGGTCGAACAGAGCTTGTCCCTGGTCGAGCAAATCCTGAGACAGTTGCCGGGCGGACCGATCCGTGTCGACTTTGCACGGACAGGCGGACCGGACGAAGGCATGGCGCTCGTCGAGGGTTTCCGGGGCGACATTCTGGCCTGGCTGCGCATTGGTGAAAGCGGCCTGGTCGAGCGCTGTCACCTGCGTGATCCGTCATGGTTTCAATGGCCGCTGCTGGAAGCGGCCATCGAAGGCAATATCGTTGCCGACTTCCCGCTATGCAACAAATCGTTCAACTGCTCGTATTCAGGACACGACCTCTAAGGGTTCAAGGCAAGCCATCATGCGCAAGCTCCTCTTCGAAAGCCTGATACGCCCGCCGCTGACCGAGCGTCCGCCGCGAGTAAGCGACGCGGCGGTTGACGAACTCGCACGCGCCCTCAATGGGGTTGCTCATAGAAGATTGGGGCGAAGCCTGTCGATCCGGGCAGTCGATGCCGGTTCCTGCAACGGTTGCGAACTCGAGATGCACGCGCTCAACAACGCTTTCTACGATATCGAGCGTTTTGGAATCCGGTTCGTCGCATCGCCGCGCCATGCCGATGTCCTGCTTGTCACCGGGCCGGTGACCAAAAACATGCGCGAGGCATTGAAGCGGACCTACGACGCAACTCCCAACCCCAAATGGGTGGTCGCGCTCGGCGATTGCGCCCTGAACGGCGGCTGTTTCGCCGGCAGCTACGCCGTGGTGGGCGGAGTGTCGGAGGCGTTGCCTGTCGATCTGCACATTCCAGGCTGCCCGCCACCGCCCCTCGAAATTCTGAAAGGCCTGCTCGCCTTGCTTGAGGGCGTGAATTCAAGGGCCGCTGTTGCCCGAAGTTGACGATCGATGTGGCGGGCTTTTCCGCCACCAGGCAGCAAAAGCCTCCATGCTGAAATGGCATCCCGGCTGCCCCGGTTTCGATGTGAAAGCGGAGCGTTGAACGATCGCGGCGTGAAGCTGAAGCAGGGCGGCCTGTCTAAAATGGCGCACCGTCGCAGGCGGCTGATCGTTGCGCTGATCTTCGCCGCGCCCGCTGTCGTCGCCGGATATGCGCTCGTCCACGGCGTCACCAAGGAATCGGTGCCGTCCGAAATCTGGCGGCATCTTCTGCATCATCGGCGCCGGATTCGTGGGCGTCTCTGCCGTTATACGATTGGCGATGCCAGCAGATACGGGATCCACGAAATCATAGGAACGGACGCCGTGCGACCGGTCGCTGGTTTTCAGGGCCGCCTTCGCGTTTCCCTGAGAAGATGCTCGCGCAACTGCGGCTTTTCCTGGATGGCGATGCCAGTCAAATCGGCAAGCCAGATGCCGTCTGCGGCAAGGCGAACAGCAGCGAGCCTGACGTCGCCATCGGTCGCTTGATGTTGCTCAAGTCGTACCCGCAACCATTGGGACCAAAGTGCCCTCAGGTTCGGATCCGTCAGCATCGAGACGGACAGCGCCGCCCATACTCCGCCATTCGCCTGCGCTGGGATGTCGAAGACGGCTTCGAGGTAGGCGCGCGTGAAAGAGCCGTGAGGCTCCGGATCAGTTGCAATCCGCCGATCCAGATCGTCCGCAAGCGCATCGAGGAGTTCGTGGAAGACGGCATCGACCAGCGCCTGCTTGCTCGGGAAATGGTGCATGAAGCCGCCCTTCGTCACGCCGGCGGCGTCGGACACGGCTTGCACCGTCACAGATGCAAGACCCTGCTCGACGGCGAGCCTCGCCGCATGGTCGAGCAAGGCACGCCGAACAAGCCCGGGCTGCTTCCTGCGCATGTAGGCGTTGCCCATGTCAGTGGGTGGCGCTGTGCGACAAGGTGTTCATCACGACGACGCCCGAGACGATGAGACCGATACCGACCAGTGCCCAGGCGTCCAGAGCGAAGCGGAAAACGAATACACTGATGAGCGCTGTCAGCACGATGCCGAGCCCGCCCCAGATTGCGTAAGCGACGCCGAGCGGGATGAATTTCAAGGCTTGCGACAGGAAGAAGAGCGAGGCGACGAAGCATAAGCCCATCGCGATCGTCGGGACGAGCTTAGAAAACTGCTCAGTCTTCTGTAGCAGGGATGAGCCCATCACCTCGGAGACGATGGCGAGAGCAAGCGAACCATAGGCGATCAGGAGGGGATTCATGAAAAGGACCTCGGAGCTTCGACTGAGTTAATCCATTTGAAAGATACCATATGTTTGGTATCTTTCAAATCTCGTGAACAACCTTTCGGCCGCGATGCGGAGATTTGGCCAGAAAGGAGTTGCGGGCGTTTCCCTCCAGGCTGAGGCTTGAAGGGGGCGGCTATCGGCGGGATCACCTGCGCGCGCTGGCGCAGCGCGTGGAGGTCGCGGATACCGAAGTTCGCATTATGGGATCGAAATCGGAACTCTCGCGAACGCTCGTGGCCGCTTCAAGCCTGAAATCGGCGGTTTCTGGCGTTCATAGTTCCGTACTGAAATGGCGCACCCGACAGGATTCGAACCTGTGACCTCTGCCTTCGGAGGGCAGCGCTCTATCCAGCTGAGCTACGGGTGCTTCCCGGGGAAACCGGAAAACGAACCAGCCGGTGAACCGGCAAGTCACGGCTTCTTAGCGGAAGCCGGCGCGAGCTTCAACGGGCAATCGGCAATTGGACGGCGCGCCGGAGATCGAGCGTTGGACATGCCGATCAGCCTCGCGCACTTGTCGGGTCCTTCGCAGGCTCGCTGCCCTTTGGGAGCTCATCCCCTCAAAAAGGTCCACTGGGCTCTAGAGCCGGGCCCATGGTTGGTCATTCGAGAGGCGAGGGCTTTTCGTCCGCTGCGGGACAATGCCTACTGCCCCGCCTCACCCTTCACCGTCCGCCGCCTCACCCCGCGCACGGCCCGTTTCGCCTTCTTCGCACCCGCCAGCTCGTTCATCGCATCCAGCTGCATCTGCTGCATTTCGGCGAGCCGCGTCCATTGGCGGGAGATGAGGTAGTCGAGTTTTTCGTGCAGGTGGCGCACTTCGAGCTCGGCCTTGAGGTTGACGCGGTATTCGTTGAAGGAGCGCAGGCGGTCTTTCACCTCCTGGCGCTTCTGGCTCATCATGATGACCGGCGCCTGGATGGCGGCGATGCAGGAGAGCAGGAGGTTGAGCAGGATGAAGGGGTAGGGGTCGAAGGCTCTATTCAAACCCTCGAACAGATTGATGCCGATCCAGACCAGCAGCACGCTGGCAAACGAGATCAGGAACCACCAGCTGCCGCCGAAGGCGGCCATGTTGTCGGAGACACGGTCGGGAAAGGTCCGGTGCTCCTCGAACTCCTCCTCACTGTTTTCGGAAATGGTGTCCTGTTTGGCGATCGATTCCACCACCTGGCGGTCGAGCTCCGAGAATTCGCCATGCTCCTGCTGCAGCAGCTCCTCCATATAGCGCATGCGGTAGCGGCCGAGCTCCTCGCGGCTGACGCGGGCGCCCTTGGGCAGGTCCGGGTGGTCCGATCGAATGCGGTCGGCGAGGCTCGGGCGCAGCGTGTCGATGCGCACGAGGTCGCGCTTGCGGAATTTGCGGCCCGAGATCGCCGACGGTTTTTTCCTGGGCTTTATCCGCGACGCGCCGGGACCGGCTGGTTCGGAGTCCGGCACTTCGGGCGTGTCGAAATGCTCGTCCGAAACCTCGTGCGGATCCTCCTGCGCAATCGGCGCCTCGAAATATTCGCCGCCGCTGTCGTTCTCATTGTCGGCCGCCTTCTGCTCGGATGCCTTGGGAACGGTGCTCATGATGCTGGCTCCTGCTGTGGCGCTGATAGGGAGGATACGCCGAGGTGGCGGGGCATATCCACTGTCGGATTGCGCTGCCTATGCCATGGCTTCCAGACGATTACATGACAGTGTGACAACAATAGCCGGCTGCGGTTTTTTTGGTTGCGGTTCGCGGGTTGGGCGAGGCCTTCCCAGCTTCGTCATCCTAGGGCGAAGCAGCCGCGAAGCGGCGTCGCGGAGACCCTGGGATCCATGCCGGGACGTTGCTGACGGTCGCAGCGGGGCAGAATTCTGGACCGTGGCAACGCTTCGGAGTCCCGGCATGGATCCTCGGGTCTGCGCGCGTCGCTGCGCTCCTTGCTACGCCCGTGGATGACGAAGTCGAGGGTGGAGGCTCCGCTAATCTGCTTTCGCTACTGCTGTTCGGCGAACATCAGCCTGGTCTTGGTGGAATCCATCGTTGGCGACAGGCTGCGCTGGATCAGCGCCTCGACATGGTCGTTGCGCTGGCGGGCACTGTCGGCGCCCATCACCACCACGATCAGCTGGCGGCCGTCGGCATTGTAGGAAGTGACGATGTTGAAGCCGGAGGCCCTGATATAGCCGGTCTTGATGCCGTCGACGCCGCGCACCCGGCCGAGCATGTCGTTGTGGCCGCGCACAAGCTTGCCGCGGAACATGAAATCGCTTTCGGAGAAATAGTGGAAATGCTGCGGGAAGCGCTGGCGCAGCGCCATGCCGAGCACCGCCATGTCGCGCGCCGTCGTCATCTGGCCGTCATCGGGCAGGCCCGACGCGTTGCGGAAGGTGGTACTGGACATGCCGAGCGAACGCGCCTTGGACGTCATCATGGCGGCGAACTGGTCCTCCGAGCCGCCAAGATATTCGCCGACCGCCACCGCCACGTCATTGGCGGATTTGACGACGATGGCGCGGATGGCGGAATCGACATCGATGCTCTCGCCGCGCCGGAAGCGCATCTTGGTCGGCGGCTGCGAGGCGGCATGATCGGAAACCGGGATCTGCGTCTCCTTGGTGACGCGGCCGGACTCCATTGCCTCGAAAAGGAGGTAGAGCGTCATCATCTTGGTCAGCGAAGCCGGATAGCGCTGCGCCGTCGAGTTGACCTCGAACATCTGCTTGCCGGTCTTTGCGTCGACGACGATCGCGGCATATTTCTGCGGCGGCGCGGGCACGGCCAGCACGGAATCCGGCGGTGTCGTGGTCGAGCAGCCGGCGACCATCAGCAACAGGCCAAGGGCGACGAAAAGTCTCTGGAGGAGCGGAAAGGGACGCGGTTTGGACAAGGGCAAGACGTTCTGGCGATGCGGTTGCTGAGATGAGGCGAAGCTAACGTAACGCGATTGGTGCGTCCATTTGGTTAATGGCTGATAGTCCCAGGATTGTCGAGTTCGGCCTGCCGCCCCGAAATCGCCGGTTTCCTGTCTTTCCTTGCCAACGCCGCGCTTCCCGTGGGAAGGGGCGTGGGCATCGGCTGGCTTGGGGGGTGGCATGACGAACATCGGGGCCGGGGGCGCAGCGCCCTCGCTTATCAAGGCATCGCTCAGCCGCACCGGCAAATGGGCCGGAAGCATCGCCTTTGTCGGCGGCGCGGTCTCCGACATCCTCAATCCGCTGGCGCCGTTCGCCGCCTATATCGCGCTGGTCGCCTCGATCGCGGCGGTCATCATCGCCATCGCCATTGTGCTCAGGCTGGTGCTGGCGGCCAGGGCGCTGCCGGCGCTGGTGTTCGCCACCAGTGCGGCGGCGGTCGCCGGCGGCGTCTATGCCGTGCAGCAGCAGACCAATTCGCAGAACGGTGTCATCGCCGGCCTGGTGCCGGCGATCGCGCAGCTGCAGCAGTCGATGGGCATCGTCTCCGAAAAGGTGGCGAAGATCGAGCAGACGGTCACGCAGACGCAGAAGACCGTCGAAGAGGTCAAGAAATCGACCGACACGGTTGCACAGAAGACCGACCAGATCGCGTCCGTCCAGCAGCAGCAGACCCAGCAGGGCGCCGAGACGCAAAAGACCGTCGAAGCGGTCAAGCAGACGACCGAGACGCTCGTCGCCGGCCAGCAACAGCAGCAGGCCCAGGCGGAAAAGCTGCAGGCCACGACCGAGCAGATCGCCGCTTCGATCGACACCATCGCCAAGGGGTTTGCCCAACTGGCGGCGCAGGGCGGGGCGATCGCCGAGCCAAAGCGGCCGGACGAATTCTACCACAATGCCCGCGTCTACGAATTGTCCGGCGACATGCTCAATGCCCGGCGCTCCTACCTCGCCTTTGCCGGCTTCGACGTCGACGCCATCGACCCCTATACGCGCTTTGCCACGCTGCTTCGGGTGCAGGACGGCAAGGCGGGTGCCCGTGAAGTGTTCGGGCAGCTTGCCGACAAGGGCAAGGCGCTGTCGATCAAGCTGGTGCATATATTGCAGTTCGATGATGCCCAGCGCCTCGACAAGCTCAACGCCTTCATCGCGGCCAATCCCGACTACGTGCCGGCCTATTACCTCCTGGCGCAGGAGTTCTCGGAAGACCGCCTCGGCAGCCAGACGCTGGCCGACAAGCGCAGCGAAGCCCAAGCGCTGACCAAATTCGTCTCCTACGAAAAGGATGGCGGGCTGCTCAAATATTTCGTCGACCAGACCCAGCTGGCCGACTGGCTGGACCGCAGCCACAGCCGGCTGGCGGCTTTAGGCGACGTGCTCGACCCCGCGCGCTTTGTGCCTTCGCTGACGCCGATGCGTTCGAACCAGGGCTGGTCGATGACCATTTCGCTGCCCGAGCCGGCAACCGCGATTTCCTGGCGGCTCGGCACTGGCGGCCCCTTCACCGACACCGGCTTCCTGGCGATGAACGACCAGACCACCGGCAAGCCGATGGCCAATCCGAGCTTTGAACTGCCTGACAGCACCGCGGCGACCACGATCGCGATAAAATATCTCGACATCAGGGGCCGCGAGACCGGTCCGTTCGACGTCCGCTTCGACCCCGACATAGCGCTGCAGCAAGGTGACAAGCAGATCCTCGACCAGTTCTGGACGTCGTGGATCGCCTTCGACTCCGGCGGCAATCACGGCCTGGTCTATTTCACCCAGATGCTGTCCTACCGCTGCGCCATCAAGGAGGTGCACTACAGCCTGAACGGTGCAGCGCTCGACAAGTCGCTCGAGATACCGCCTTGCGACAAGAAGGACCCCTACGCCATCCCCTACGACGCCAAGGGCTATTTCAAGGTCGCCGACAGCGTGAAATCGATGTCGGTGCAGGTGACCTATACCGACGGAACGAAATCGCCGGTGCGGGAGTACAAGCGGCAGTAGCTGATGCGAAATGCCGATTGCGGTGCTTGCGCAACCCCCGCTGAAAGGGTTCTGTTCGCGGCTTCGGATTCGGTGAGAGCGCAATGACCATCAGCACGATCAAGGCCACAGGTATTTCGGTTTCGCTCGATCTCACTGTCGGCCACATCGCCGACATGGTCGTCGAGAGCCCCGGAAGGCAGCTTCGGCCACTGCACCGCGCCCCTTGGGTCGACGCGGGCGAGACGCTGCCGAAGGACCTGCCGCAAGGCACGGTCCGGTTGTCCGGCGATTTCCTCTGCGCGCCGTTTTCGCGCAGCGATGTCGAAGAGGCGCCGCTACATGGCTGGACGGCCAACAGCGCCTGGGATGTCGTGGACAGCAACGCCACGCGGGATGGCTGGCGCGCGGTCTTCCGGCTGCGGCACAAGGTCATGGGCGCCAGCGTCGACAAGATTTTTACACTCATCGACGGCCATCCCTTCCTCTACCAGGAACATGTGTTTTCCGGCGGCTCCGGCGCGATTTCCGTCGCCCATCACCCGATGACGGTGATGAAAGGCGGCGGCCGGCTGGCCTTTTCGCCGAAGCGCTTTGCAGCGACATTAGCCGATCCGCTGGAGCCCGATCCCGCGCGCGGCCGCTACATGCTGGCCTATCCGGCGCGGTCGGCCGAGCTCGGCCGATTTCCCGCCGCCGACGGCGGCATGCTCGACCTGGCAGAATACCGCATGGATGACCGGCGCGAGGATTTCGTCACCCTGGTCGAGGCCGATCATGGCGGGCCGGGCTGGACGGCGCTGGCGCGCCAGGCCGAGGGCGACCTCGTGCTGGTGCTGAAGAACCCGGCCGAACTGCCGGTCACCATGCTGTGGCTCAGCAATGGCGGGCGCGACTACGCGCCCTGGAGCGGGCGTCATCTGGGCGTGCTCGGCATCGAGGACGGCCGCACGGCGGTCGGCCACGCCGCCTCGATTGGCGACAACTGGCTGAAGCGCGAGGGTGTGGCGACCGCCTTTGCGCTCGGCGAGGGTCGAAGCTTTTCGTTCCGCCATGTCACCGGCGCCATGCCCCTGTCCGGCGGCACCCCGCCAGGGGAGATCACCGCCGCCGAGGGTCGCATGCGGCTTGCCGTGGGTGAATCGAGCTTGGACGTGCCCTTTGACAGCGATTTCCTGCGCATCGGCCAGCCCGTCCCTGCCTGAGCAGGGATTGCGCGAGCGCGGGGTTTGAAATTTCCGTGAACTGCCGCCAAGATGCGGCGGAAACATCGTGCCGGTCATCCAGGCAAGTGAGGCTTCCCATGTCCGAAATCGCCCATCTCGCCGCCACCATCTTCAAGCGTGCCGGCAAGGCAAAGCGCTTCATCGTCGCCATCGCCGGGCCGCCGGGGGCTGGAAAGTCGACATTGTCGGCCGGCCTGCATGACCTGTTGCCGGAAGGGGCGGTGGAAGTCGTGCCTATGGACGGCTTCCATTATGACGACATCGTGCTCAATGCGCGCGGCCTGCGCGCCCGAAAAGGGGCGCCGGAAACCTTCGACTTTGCCGGCTTCGAGGCCCTGCTGAGGCGCATCCGGGCCGGCGAACCCGAGATCGCGATTCCCGTCTTTGACCGCGACATGGAATTGTCGCGCGCCGCGGCGGCGATCGTCGGCACCGAGACGAAATTCATCCTGGTCGAAGGCAATTATCTTCTGCTCGACGAAGAGCCGTGGTCACGGCTGGCGCCGCTGTTCGACTTCTCGATCTTCGTCGAGGTGCCGCGCAATGAACTCGAGCGACGCCTGGTGGAGCGCTGGCACGGCCATGGCCGCTCCGATGAGGATGCCCGCGCCTGGATCGCCTCAAACGACATGCCCAACATCGAACGCGTGTTGGGCCGGCGCCGGGCCGCCGATCTGGTCATTGGTTAACACGCTTAATTTTCGGTATTTCTGGACGGGAACCTTAAGGGTTTCGCGCCGTTATGTCCGGGAACCCATTTGTCGGGCGTAAGGGATTTTCCGATGGCAACCAAGGCAAGAAAACCCGCAGCCGCCAAGACCAGGACGGCAAAGGCCAGCCCAGCGACAGCCGGTGCCGGCGCGGCTATCGCCGAGCGCTCGAAAGACGCCAAACCCGCTTTCGGCAAGGCCGCGCCGAGGAAGGTCGTGCCTACCGCCAAGACGCCAAGCCCGCGCAAGGCGGCGAAGGGCAAACAAAGTGCCGTGCGCACGGTGGCAAGCGTAGCCGCCGGCGCGGTGGTCGCCACCGCGCGCGGTGCCGTCTCGCTAGCCGCCTCCGTGATCGGCAGGGGCGGTTCGAAGGCCAAGGCGAAGTAGCAGGTTCTGCATCGCCGGGTGGCCAGGGCAATCGCCCCGTAGGCCAGTTTCAGTCCCTTGCCGGAATGGTCAGGCCCTTCTGCACCGCCGGCCGGGCCAGGCCGCGCTCCAGCCAAGCCGCCACATTGGCGAAATCGTCGAAGCCGACGAGTTCGCGCGCGTCATAGAAGCCGATCAGATTGCGAACCCAGCCGAGCAGCGAAATGTCGGCGATGGTGTAGTCGTTGCCCATGATCCATTTGCGGCCCTTCAGCCTGCCGTCGAGCACACCGATCAGCCGCCGCGATTCGTCGCGGTAGCGCTCCAGCGGGCGCTTATCGGCGATCTCGCGGCCGGCGAATTTGTGGAAGAATCCGACCTGGCCGAACATCGGCCCGACAGAGGCCATCTGGAAGAAGACCCACTGGATCGTCTCGTAGCGCCGCGCCGCGTCCGCCGGTATGAGCAGGCCGGTCTTTTCGGCGAGATAGAGCAGGATGGCGCCGGATTCGAACAGACCGATCGGCTTGCCGTCCGGGCCGTCGGGATCGATGATCGCCGGAATCTTGCCATTGGGATTGAGCGACAGGAATTCCGGCGTCCAGCTTTCGTTCTTGCCGATGTTGATCAGATGCGGCTCGTAGGGCAGGCCGATCTCTTCCAAGGCGATCGAGACCTTCACCCCGTTCGGCGTTGTCGCCGAGTAAAGCTGGATCCGGTCCGGATGCTTGGCCGGCCAACGGGTTGCGATCGGAAAGGCGGACAGGTCGGCCATCGAGAGACTCCTGAGCGGGGATTTGCGCCAAAGGCGCACGGTGTTGGCGGGTGGCCAAGAATTAGGCGCACAGCCAGGCGGGATCAATATGGCGGCGACAGTTTCGCCATGCACGGGCAGTCAACCGAATCGGACGCGGCGGCATGGTGTGCGGCCGCCAAGGCGCTCACCCCCTGGCAGACATTGACCATCCGGAATCAGATGGCCTTGAACGCCAGCACCGCGTTGGTGCCGCCGAAAGCAAAGCCGTTGCTGATCGCGGCGCGCACCTTGCGCTCGCGCGCGACATTGGGCGTCACGTCGAGATCGCAATCGGGATCGGGTTCGCGGTAATTCGCGGTCGGCGGCACGACGCCCTCGCGGATAGCCATGACGCAGGCGATCATCTCCAGTCCGCCCGATGCGCCCAGGCAATGGGCATGCATCGACTTGGTCGATGAGACCGACAGCGAGCGTGCATGCTCGCCAAAGACGCGCTTGATCGCGTTGGTCTCGATCTGGTCGTTGGCCTTGGTGCCGGTGCCGTGCGCGTTGAGATAGTCGATGTCCTCGGGATTGAGCCCGGCATCGGCCAGGCAGAAGCGCATTGCCGCTTCCGGTCCCTCGATGGTTGGAGCAACGATGTCCGAGGCATCGGCGGAAAGACCGGCGCCGGCGATTTCGGCAAGGATGGTTGCGCCGCGCGCCATGGCGTGATCGTAGCTTTCCAGAACCGCCATGCCGGCGCCCTCACCGAGCACCAGGCCCTGGCGATCGGCCGAGAACGGCCGGCAAGTATCGGGAGACAGCACGCGCAAAGCCTCCCAGCCCTTGAGCACGCCCCAGACCAGCGGCGCGTCGGTGCCGCCGGCCACCATGACGTCGGCGCGGCCGAGCCTGATCTGGTCGACCGCCGAGGCGATGGCGTGATTGGCCGACGAACAGGCAGAAGTGACGCCGAAGACCGGCCCGCGCAGGCCAAGGTGCATGCTGACCTGGCCCGCGGCGGCTCCCGGCATGACCCTGGGCACGGTGAAGATGCCGGCGCGATTCTTGCCCTCGATCAGGATGGCGCGATAGTTTTCCTCAACCGTCTCGAAGCCACAGACGCCGACGCCGACAATGGTTCCCATGCGATAGGTGTTGTCGGCATGCGTAGCCAGTCCCGACTGTTGCAGGGCTTCGCGGGCGGCGAGCACCGCCAGAAGGCTGAAGCGGTCCATCGACACCAGCTGCTTGCGCTCGATGCCGTGATCGGGCAGCGCCTTGATCTCGCAGCCGGTCTTCACCTTCAGGTCGTGCAGGAAGGGATTGTCGATCGGACCTATCGCCGAGCGTCCGGCGCGCATCTCGCCCCAGATCGCCGGCACATCGGTGCCGAGCCCGCATAGCCCGCCAAGGCCGGTGATGACGACGCGTCTCAGCATTCGGTTAGGCTTTTTTCGCGATCAGCGCGCGAACGGCCTCGACCATGTCGCCAACATTCTTCAGATTGCTCCAGGCATCGACCGTGTTCATCTCGATCTCGATGCCATATTCCTCCTCAAGGTCGAAGATGATCTCGGTCAGTTCCAGCGAATGGATGCCGAGCGCCGTCAATTCGGTGTTGGTGGTGATTTCCTCGCCGCCAGGCTCGGCATGGGCCTTGATCTTCTCGATGATATCCGTTGCCAGTTGGTCAGCCATTCGGTTTCTTCCCCACTTTGTCGTTTCCCGACGCCAACTGAACAGCGCCTTCTTGTCCTCGATATCAGGCCGCGATCGTCGCCTCATACCCCCGCCAAGCATCGCTTGACCGTACCGAGGTGGCTCCCTCTATAGAAACGGAAACGCCATCAAGCAACAAGCTATATATCGACAAAACCGCCGCAGTGCTTAACCTGACGGCGTGGATACGATCGAATATACGAAGTTTTCGCCCCCTTTGGCCCAGCGCGCCGCCGGCCTGGCACAGCTGGGCTGCGCCAGCGCCGACGGCCGCACGCGGCTGCGGCGCCTCTATCAGGACGGCTCCGCCAAGATAAGGCTGCCGGCCGTTTCGGCCGATCCGCTGGAGGCGGTGCTGATCAACACCGCCGGCGGACTGACCGGCGGCGACCGCATCGGCTGGGATGTGGATGTCGGCGCGGATGCCTCGGCGTCGATAACGACCCAGGCCTGCGAGAAGGTCTATCGCGCCGCATCCGACCATGCAGAGGTACGGGTCAAGCTGACGGTCGGCGAAAACGGCCGCATCGCCTGGCTGCCGCAGGAAACCATCGTCTTCGACCGGGCAGCCTTCGCCCGCACGTTGGATGTCGAGCTTGCCGCCGGGGCGGAGGCACTGCTGCTGGAGGCCACCGTCTTCGGTCGCCTGGCCATGGGCGAACGCGCCGCGCAAGGTATTTTTCGTGACCGCTGGCGTGTTCGCCAGGATGGCTTTCTCATCCATGGCGAGGATTTCCGCGTCGGGCCTGACATCGCCGCCACGCTCGCCCGTCCGGCGGCTGCCGGCGGCGCGATCGCGGTGGCAACGCTGCTGCTGGTGTCGCCACGGGCGGAGGCCCTGCTCGACCCGGTCCGCGAGATCGTCGCAGACCAGGGCGGCGCCAGTGTCTGGAGCGTGAAGGCATCTGGCAAGCTTCTTGCGAGGCTTTACGCCGGGGACGGCTACCAACTGCGCCAGCGGCTGGTTCCACTTGTCGGATTGCTCAACGGACGGGCGGGGCTGCCCAAATTATGGTCACTGTGATTCGGAAAGCTGCATGAACCTGACGCCGAGGGAAAAGGACAAGCTGCTTATCGCCATGGCAGCGATCGTGGCACGCAAGCGGCTGGAGCGCGGCGTGAAGCTGAACCACCCGGAAGCGATCGCGTTGATCACCGACTTCGTCGTCGAAGGCGCCCGCGACGGCCGCCCGGTCGCCGAACTGATGGAGGCCGGCGCCCATATCGTCACCCGCGCGCAGGTGATGGAGGGCATCGCCGAGATGATCCACGACGTGCAGGTGGAAGCGACCTTTCCCGACGGCACCAAGCTGGTGACCGTGCACGAGCCCATCAGGTGAGGAGAGGAAACCGGGATGCTTGAACTGCGCCCAAACTGCGAGTGCTGCGACAAGGACCTGCCGCCCGAAGCCGAGGATGCGCTGATCTGCACCTTCGAATGCACCTTCTGTGCCGATTGCGTGGAAACCGTGCTGGGCGGCGTCTGCCCCAATTGCAGCGGCAATTTTTTGGCGCGGCCGATCCGACCGACGGCGATGCTGAAGAGATATCCGGCTTCCGCCAAACGCGTCCTCAAGGCCGAGGGCTGCGGTCCTCGCAAGGCAGCGTGAACACCGTGACACTGGAAACGGAAGGAAAATCGAAATGATCCCCGCAAAACGACTGTCCCTCTCGGCGACCCTGTTTCTGGCGGCGGCAATGCCCGCTTACGCCCATGTCGGCGTCGGTACGACGTCGTCCTTCACGGCCGGCTTCATGCATCCCTTGTCAGGTCTTGACCACATGACCGTGATGATCGCCGTTGGCCTGTGGGCGGCACTCAAGGGCGGCAGAGCGATCTGGGCATGGCCGGCCGCCTTCGTCGGCGTGATGCTGGGCGGCGCTGCCCTTGGCATGGCCCATGTACCGGTGCCCTTCGTCGAGCCGGGCATACTGGCCTCCGTGGTGGCGCTCGGACTGCTGGTGGCGCTGGCGGTCGATCTGCCCGTCTTGGCGGGCGTCGCCATTATCGGCCTGTTCGCGCTGTTCCACGGCCACGCCCATGGCACGGAAGTGCCTGAAAATGCCGGCGGGCTCGAGTACATGGCCGGCTTTGCCATCGCCACCGTGATGCTCCATGCCGTCGGCATCGCCGCCGGCCTGAGCCTTGGCATGAGGTTGCGCGGTCTGGCCAGCGTCGCGGGCGCTGCCTGCGCGGCGATCGGCGTCGGCCTCGCCTTCGGCGTCGTGTGAAGCCCAATGATCCCTGGCGAAATCATCCCCGTCCAAGGCGACATCGAGCTCAACAAGGGTCTGCCGACCGTCACCTTGAAAGTCGCCAACAGCGGCGACCGGCCGATCCAGGTCGGCAGCCACTATCATTTCTTCGAAACCAATGAAGGACTGAAATTCGACCGCGTACAGGCGCGCGGCATGCGCCTCGACATTGCCGCCGGCACCGCCATGCGCTTCGAGCCAGGCCAGGAGCGCGACGTCACGCTGGTGCCGCTCGGCGGCAAACGCGAGGTCTATGGATTCCAGCAGAAGGTGATGGGCAAGCTGTGAGTTTTGTGGCGTCTCATGCGCGGCGCGCACGGATTCCCAAGGGGAAGCTCTATGCGCATTTCCCGGGAAAACCGCTTCACACTTTTCCTGGAATTGCTCTAGTCCGACGGCTTGGCGGCCGCATAGATGACGATCTTTCCCGGATTGTCGAACTCGACGGCCAGAATGTCCTGCGCGAGCACGCGCCGCGAATCGATGGCGTTGTAGAGCAAAGCGTTGGCCTCGATCTCCTTGCGCAGTTCCGCGACATCGTCCCGATGCTGCCGGACCTTGTTCTCGATGACAGCCGGCGGGCCGCCTTCGCTGCGCGCCGCGTCGGTCAGGAACACGATATCGACCTTGTCGAGCTTGGAGGTCTTGCGCACCGTGCCGATGTTTTCGCGCGTGCGGTCGATCGCCGAGGTGACTTTGCCGATTTCAGCGATGGTCTTGGCCTCTTCCGCGCTGACTTGCGAGCCGACGATCCGATCGACGGTCTCCGGACTTTCAAGCCCCTGCGCGTTCAGCGCGACCTGAGGAAAGCTCGCTGCCAGAAACGCAGTCGCGGCAATGGCATAAAGCCATCGGCCATCGGGCAAAGTGGTGACGGTCATCGTTCGCTTTCGCAGTTTGTTCCAGCACTCAGGAAACGAAACGGCTCCAGCCCTGCCACGGTTCCCCTCATGATGCGGCCGGCGGACCGGATGTCGGCCCGCCGAGCCTTGCCGTCAGCTGGCCTTCTTGGTGATCAAGGTCAACGCGCCATTTGGCTCCATGCTGGCCGCGACCACCTGCGCCGAGGTCATTCCCTTTGCCTCGAGGGCGGACTTCACCTTGGGTGTGGCATCGATCGAGCTGCGCAGTTTCTGCAGGCCGGCATCGCCACGCTGGGCGATCACCTGATTGACCTGCGTCTGGGTGTCCTTCGGCAGTTCGGTAATGTCGACGATGTTGACGCTCTGGATCGCCGGCGCGGCCTGCTGACCGCCGGGGGCGGGAGTGGTCGCCTTGGGGGCAGGCGTGGCCGGAGCGAGCTGTTGCGCGGGCTGCTGCTGGGCACTGGCGGCACCGGCCAGCATCAGGCTGGCGGCGGCTGCAAGAATTATCGTTTTGCGCATGGATTTTCCTTCCATCGATTTGGCAATCGGTCGTTTTGGGGTGACCCGCTCACCTCAACCGCCAAATGGGATCAGAAGGTGTCGCCCGGCGGGTCATTGCGTGACCATTGGATGGCGCCAATGTGCGCCCCGCGCCCAACCACACCGCATTTCGGGAGCAATCTCTGATGGCTAGAATCTCGCGTTCCACCTATGCCCAGATGTATGGCCCGACTGTCGGCGACAGGGTCAGGCTGGCCGACACCGAACTCTTCATCGAGGTTGAAAAGGACCTCACCATTCACGGTGAAGAAGTAAAATTCGGCGGCGGCAAGGTCATTCGCGACGGCATGGGCCAGAGCCAGGTGTCGCGGGCGCAGGGCGCGGTCGACACCGTCATCACCAACGCCCTGGTGGTCGATGCCAGCGCCGGCATCCTCAAGGCCGATATCGGCCTGAAGGACGGCCGCATCGCCGCGATCGGCAAGGCCGGCAATCCGGACACGCAGGATGGCGTCACCATCATCATCGGCCCGGGCACGGAAATCATCGCCGGCGAAGGCAAGATCCTGACCCCGGGCGGCTTCGACGCGCATATCCACTTCATCTGTCCGCAGCAGATCGAGGAAGCGCTGATGAGCGGCATCACCACCATGCTCGGCGGCGGCACCGGCCCGGCGCATGGCACACTGGCCACCACCTGCACACCGGGGCCGTGGCACATGGCCCGCATGATCCAGTCCTTCGACGCCTTCCCGATGAATATCGGCCTGTCGGGCAAGGGCAATGCCTCCTTGCCCGCCGCGCTGGAAGAGATGGTGCTCGCCGGCGCCTGCTCGCTGAAACTGCATGAGGACTGGGGCACGACGCCGGCCGCCATCGATTGCTGCCTGTCGGTCGCCGACGATTACGACGTGCAGGTGATGATCCACACCGACACGCTCAACGAATCCGGCTTCGTCGAGAACACGGTGGCGGCGATCAAGGGACGCACCATCCACGCCTTCCACACCGAGGGCGCGGGCGGCGGCCATGCCCCCGACATCATCAAGGTCTGCGGCCTGCCCAACGTCATCCCGTCCTCGACCAACCCGACCAGGCCTTACACCGTCAACACGCTGGCCGAGCATCTCGACATGCTGATGGTCTGCCATCATCTGTCGCCGTCGATCCCCGAGGACATCGCCTTCGCCGAAAGCCGAATCCGCAAGGAGACGATCGCGGCCGAGGATATCCTGCACGATATCGGCGCCTTCTCCATCATCTCATCGGACAGTCAGGCCATGGGCCGCGTCGGCGAAGTCGCGATCCGAACCTGGCAGACCGCCGACAAGATGAAGCGCCAGCGTGGTTCGCTGCCGCAGGAGACAGGCAACAACGACAATTTCCGCGTCCGCCGCTACATCGCCAAATACACGATCAACCCGGCCATCGCGCATGGGTTGTCGAAAGAGATCGGCTCGATCGCTGTCGGCAAACGCGCCGACCTGGTGCTGTGGAACCCGGCCTTCTTCGGTGTGAAGCCGGACATGGTGCTGATCGGCGGCATGATCGCCGCCGCCCCGATGGGCGACCCCAACGCCTCGATCCCGACGCCGCAGCCGATGCATTACCGGCCGATGTTCGGCGCCTATGGCAAGGCCAGGACCAACTCGTCGGTGACCTTCGTTTCGAAAGCCGCACTCGAGTCCGGCCTGCATGGCCGGCTTGGCGTCGACAAGCAGTTCGTCGCCGTGGAAAACACCCGTGGCGGCATCGGCAAGCATTCGATGGTGCTCAACGACGCGACGCCACATGTCGAGGTCGACCCCGAAACCTACGAAGTCCGCGCCGACGGCGAATTGCTCACCTGCGAGCCGGCAACGGTGCTGCCGATGGCGCAACGGTATTTTCTGTTTTGATGCTGGATCGGCGACCGGGCCGACCGGCGCGAAACCCATTGCGGCATGTGCCGTGACACCGCAATATGCGGCTCAATGAAACCGCATGACTTGCCATGGCCACCGAAATAGCCTCCGCCCACGACATCTTCCCGCACATCCGCATCGTCATGGGCATGGTGATCGGACTTGGTGTCACCCGCCTGCTGTCGGGGGTGGCCCGTATTATCCAGCATCCCGGCCAGTACCGGCTCTATCCCGTGCATCTGGCTTGGGTCGCTTCGGTGCTTCTGATGCTGGTGCATTTCTGGTGGTGGGAGTTCGGCCTCTACGCCATCGAGGCATGGACCTTCGGCAAATACCTTTTCATCATCTTCTACGCGATCACGCTGTTCCTGCTCTGCGCGCTGCTGTTTCCGGATTCGATGCTGGACTACAAAAGCTACGAGGATTTCTTCTATTCGCGGCGCGCCTGGTTCTTCGGCCTGCTGGCCGCGACCTATCTGCTCGACGTGATCGACACGTTGCTGAAAGGGCCGGAGCATTTCGCCCATTTCGGCAATGAATATCTGTTCCGCACGCCGATCTTCGTCGCACTCTGCATTGCCGCGATCCTGGTGCGCGACCGCCGCTTTCACACCGCCTTTGTCGCGGCGGCGCTGATCTATCAGATATCGTTCATCCTGCGGCTCTTCGACACGATCGTATGACGACTGCGAATGCTCTAGGCTTCCTGGGAAAGGCAGGTTTCTCATGTACAAGGCCGTCGGATCACAGGGATCCCGGGTCAGCCGCGTCCTCTGGATGCTCGAGGAGCTCGGGCAGCCCTACGAATTCGTCGAAGTCAAACTGCGCTCGCCGGAAGCCTATGCGCTCAACCCTTCGGGCAAGGTGCCGATCCTCATCGACGGCGAGCTGACGGTGACGGATTCGGCGGCGATCTGCGTCTACCTGGCCGACAAGCACGCCGACAAGGGCATGGGTGCCAATCCAGGTATCGCCGGCCGTGCCGAGATGGATTCCTGGATGCATTTCGCCCAGAGCGAGTTCGAGGCGCCGCTGTGGAACAAATTGCGCCACCGCTTTCTGCTGCCGAAGGAGGTTCGGGTCGATGTCGGCCCGGCGGCGGCCTATGATTTCGCCTCGGAAACCAAAGCCCTGGATCGTCGTCTCGGCGAGAAGCCATTCGCGCTCGGCGACCGGTTTTCCGCTATCGACGTGCTGCTCGGCGACATGGGCGGCTGGGCCCGTGCTGGAAAATTCCCGATCGAGTCCGAACGCGTCAACGCCTATTTCAACCGGGTGCTTTCGCGCCCTGCCCGCGCACGGGCACAAGCTAGTGGCGGAGCCATGAAATGAAGCTCAACCTCAACACCGATTTCACCAAGTTCCCGCGCGCCGTTTCGGTGCTGCCTGCCGGTGAGGCGGGAGCCATCGTGCCGTCCGGGCGCGCCGTTCTGCCTCATGACGAGCGGCATCTGCGCCGTCGGGCCATTGAACTGTCCGACGGCAGCAAGGTGCTGGTCGACCTGCCCGAGCCGGTTGCCCTGAACGACGGCGATCGGCTGGTGTTGGAGGATGGCCGCCACATCGAGATCCTTGCCGCGCCGGAAGATGTCTATGACATCCGCGCCCGCGACGGTGTGCACCTGACCGAGCTTGCCTGGCACATCGGCAACCGCCATCTCGCGGCGGGCATCGAGGCGGATCGCATCGTCATCCTGCGCGACCATGTCATCAAGGCGATGCTTGAAGGGCTTGGCGCCACGGTGCGCGAGGTTTCCGAGCCGTTCAAGCCGGTGCGCGGCGCCTATTCCGGCCATGGCGGCGCGCACAGCCACGATCACGGCCATGCACATGCCCACAGCCATGCGGAAGCGCATTCCCATTCACATGGCGACACGCATTCCCATTCGCACAGCCATTCCCACGACGGTCATCACCACGACCATGACTGATCAACCGTCGAACATCGCCTTGCTGCGACTGATGGCGTGGCTGTCGCCGGCCTTTCCGGTCGGCAGCTTTGCCTACAGCCACGGTCTCGAGCGCGCGGTGCATGATGGCCTGGTTGCCGACGCCACCGGCCTTGCCGGCTGGCTGGGGACACTGATCGAGATGGGCTCGGGCTGGAACGATGCCGTGCTGTTTTCCGAGAGCTGGCGCCGCGCCCGCAACGCAGGCGATCTCGATGAAGTGGCTGCACTGGCCGAGGCGCTCGCCGGCTCGCGGGAACGCTACGCCGAGACCGCGCTGCAGGGTGCCGCCTTCCTCAAGGCCGCCGCCGCATGGCCCAATCCCGTGCTGGAGCGATTGCCGGCCGAATGCGCCTACTGCATCGCCGTCGGTGCTGTTGCCGGCGGCAATGGCATTGCGCTTGAGGATGCGCTGTCCGCCTTCCTGCAGGCCTTCTTCTCCAATCTCGTCCAAGCAGCGATCAGGCTCGGTGTCGTCGGACAGAGCGAGGCCACCACACTGCTGGCCGGCTTCGAGCCGCTGGCGCTCTCGACCGCTGGCCGCGCGTCGCGCTCGACATTGGATGATCTCGGCGGCTGCGCCTTCGTCTCCGATATCATGGCGATGAAGCACGAAACCCAGTATTCGCGGCTGTTCCGGTCATGATCGTGCTTGCCTTCACGCTGTCCTTCGTCCTGCTGCTCATTACGGCGCTGCATGTCTATTGGGGCATTGGCGGCATCTGGCCGGGCAGGGACGCAGCCACCTGCGCCCGCGCCGTCGTCGGCTTTCGCGGGGTCGACGAAATGCCGACGTCCTTCGCCAGTTTCGCCGTTGCCGCCTGTCTCGGCCTGGCGACGCTCTGGCCGCTGGCACTGATCGGCTTCTTTGCCTCGCCCTTCCCGAAAGAGGGCCTTGCCGCCACTTCGCTGCTCATTGGCCTGGTGTTCCTGGGTCGCGGCATTGCCGGCTTCACGCCGTGGTGGCGACGGCTGGCGCCCGAGCAGCCTTTCGCCCGGCTCGATGTCCGGTATTATTCGCCGCTTTGCCTGTTGATCGGGCTTGGCTTCGCCATCCTTGCCATCATGGAGTTCCCGACATGACTCAAGCCAACGGTCCTCTTCGTATCGGCATTGGCGGCCCCGTCGGCTCCGGCAAGACGACGCTCACCGAAAAACTCTGCAAGGCGCTGCGCGACGAGTTCTCCATCGCCGTGGTCACCAATGACATCTACACCAGGGAAGATGCCATGATGCTGGCCCGGCTGCAGGCCCTGCCCGAGGACCGCATCGTCGGCGTCGAGACCGGCGGCTGCCCGCATACCGCCATTCGCGAGGACGCGTCGATCAATTTGCAGGCCATCGCCGAGCTCAACCGGAAATTCCCCGATCTCGACATCATCTTCATCGAATCCGGCGGCGACAACCTTGCCGCCACCTTCTCGCCGGACCTTGCGGACCTGACGCTCTATGTCATCTCGGTCTGCCAGGGCGAGGAAATCCCGCGCAAGGGCGGGCCGGCGATCACCCGCTCGGACTTCCTGATCATCAACAAGAGCGATCTGGCCCCCTATGTGAACGTCAACCTCGACGTGATGGAGAGCGACGCCGGCCGCATGCGCGGCAAGCGCCCGTTCGGCTTCACCGACCTGTCGCGCGGCAAGGGACTGCAAGAGGTCATCGACTTCATCGTCGAGCATGGCGGGTTGAGGGCCACGGCTGCCGCCAGCACAGCGGCCTGACAGGTCGCCGCTTCTCCCTGCACCAACCAAAACCCGTTGCGAGCAGCCGCCGATCACGGCATTCTCGCCAAAACCGGAGGATTTTCGATGAGCATTGCCCGCCTGCAGAAGGAAACGCTGACCAACCTGCCCTTCTACGAAGAGCGCGTCGATCTCGCCTGTGCCTTTCGGTGGACGGCGCGGCTCAACATGCACGAGGCGGTGGCCAACCATTTCTCGCTGGCGGTCAACGAGAACGGCACGCAGTTCCTGATGAACCCCAACCAGGTGCATTTCTCGCGCATCAAGGCGAGCGACCTGTTGATGATCGACGCCAATGATCCGGACACGCTGTCAGGCCCCAACGCGCCGGATCCGACGGCCTGGGGCCTGCACGGCGCCATCCACCGCAATGTGCCGCATGCGCGCTGCGTCATGCATGTCCATTCGATCCATGCCACGGTGCTGGCCTCGCTGGCCGATTCGACATTGCCGCCGATCGACCAGAATTCGGCGATGTTCTTCAACCGCCACGTCGTCGACGCGCATTATGGCGGGCTGGCCTTCGAGGAAGAGGGCGAGCGCTGCTCGCAGCTTCTCACCGACCCCAAGGTCAAGGTGATGGTGATGGGCAATCACGGCGTGCTGGTGATCGGCGACACGGTTGCCGACGCCTTCAACCGCATGTTCTATTTCGAGCGTGCCGCCGAGACCTACATCAAGGCGCTGTGGACCGGCCGGCCGCTGCGCACGCTGTCCGACGCCATCGCCGAGAAGACGGCCAGCGAAATGGACGACTATCCCGGCCAGGCCGAGCGCCATCTCGCCGAGTTGAAGGCGATCCTCGACGAGGAAGAGCCGGTTTACCGGAATTAGAGCCCGAGCTGAGCCCGCAATTCCTCGGCGCTGTTGATGACGGTGGCGCCGGGCGGTCCTTCCATCGGCTTTTCCGGCCAGAAGATCGTCTTCATGCCCGCCGCCAGACCCGCCATGGCGCCCGGCCAGCTGTCGTCGACCGCGACCGCGTGCGCGGGATCGACATCGGCCAGATAGGCCGCGCGCAGGAAGGGTTCGGCATGCGGCTTGCCCTCGCGCACGTCGTTGCGGCTGATCGTCTTCATGCCGGGATAGAAGAGGCCGACGGCGCGCAGATTGGCGTCGACGATCAGCCGGTCGGAATTGGAGACCACCGCTTGCTGAACGCCAAGCGCCCGCAATTCATTGAAGACCTCGATCGCGCCGGGGCGGGGCCGCAAGCCCTCGACCAGCGGCAGGTAGTGCTCGTATTTGCGCACGATCCAGTCATCAAAAGGCAGGCCCAGGCCGAACTCGTCGCGCATCATTTCATAGACCGGCCAGGCGGCAACGCCGAGGACGCGCTCATGCAGGTCGGATGGCGGCGTGAGGCCGACATTGCGCATTGCCGCCACAAGGGCTGCCTCGTGCAGCGGCTCGCTGTCGACCAGCGTGCCATCCATGTCCCAGAAAACCGCCTTCGGTGTCATGCAGAGCTCCTTTTGCGATCCCCTTAAAGGGTTTGCGCCGGGAGATAAACCTTCGGGATCACAGAAGCTGGCCGCGACCGGACCCGACGCCACCCTGCTTTCCGCATCGCAACATTGCCTGCGGGAAAATCCGTGCCGCGCAGGGACAAGCAATTGCCCTTGAGATTGACAATTGCGCAGGAAGCCGTTCCCTGCGAAACTGAGAGCGGACCGCTCCTGTGAGCAGCGGGTCGCGGAGGCAGGACGTGAATACCCGGCAGGATGGTGGCAGCAACAGGCTGGACGACGCGGCGCGCGCCGGCTGGCTCTATTATGTCGCCGGCAACACACAGGACCAGATCGCCGCCACGCTCGGCATTTCGCGGCAGACAGCGCAGCGGCTGGTGTCGCTGGCGGTGTCGGAAGGCTTGATCAAGGTTCGCGTCGATCATCCGATCGCCAACTGCCTCGACCTCGCCGCCCGGCTGAGATCCCGCTTCGCGCTCGATCTGGTCGAGGTGGTGCCGAGCGACCCCAATTCGTCCTCCACCACCATCGGCATCGCCGAGGCGGCGGCCGCCGAGATCGAGCGGCGGCTGCGGTCGCCGACACCGATCGTCATGGGGATCGGCACCGGGCGTACGCTGAAGGCGGCGATCGAGCAATTGCCGCCCATGGAATGCCCGCAGCACAAGGTGGTGTCCTTGACCGGAAACATCTCGCCGGACGGTTCGGCGGCTTTCTACAACGTCATCTTCACCATGGCCGACAGGGTCAAGGCGCGCTCTTTCCCGATGCCGCTGCCGGTCATCGCCTCCTCGCCGCAGGAGCGCGAGATGCTGCTCAACCAGCCGATGATCCAGCCGACGCTGGCGCTTGCCGCCGAGGCCGACGTCACATTCATCGGCATCGGCGACCTCGGTCCGAAGGCACCCCTCTACGAGGACGGCTTCATCTCGGAAAGCGAGTTGAAGGCGCTGCAGAAAGCGGGCGGCATCGCCGAGATCGTCGGCTGGGTGTTCGACAGGGAAGGCCGCATGATCGAGGGCATCACCAACGACCGGGTGTCGTCGGCCTCGCTGCCGTCACGCGAAAAGTCGCTGGTCATTGCGCTCGCCATGGGCGAGCGCAAGCTGCCGGGGATCCTGGCGGCCGTGAACCGCCGGCTGGTCAATGGGCTCATTACCGATGAACGGACGGCGACCGCCCTGCTGGCCGGCATCTGACCCCTCGGGCACGCTGCCGCTTGCCGGGTGCGGCCGGGGGTGACTGCTTTGCGATAAAGCCAACAAGGCTATCTGTGCCGCCCGACAGGGTCGTTGCCATCGAGGAACCCGAGGTCGCGCTGCAGATGCGGCGACAGGTCCCTGATGTCGAGATGCGCCTTCTTCCTGACCGCGAACCAACCGAATCCGTCCGTGAGCCACGAAATCCAGCGATGATCTGGAGCGGGAGTGCATTTTTGTTGCGCCATGGTCATGATCGTCAACCTTCGCTATCCTCAACCCGAATGACCGGTTGACGCTGAATGTCGGTCTTGCCGGCCGCCTTTGCCAATCGAACGTCGATAAGAACCCATAAGGAGGCTTTATGCCTGACCTTGGCTCGCGACAGATTTCACAACTCCCGCCGCTGCAGGCGATCCGGGTGTTCGAAGCGGTGGCGCGGCATCTTTCCTTCACCAAGGCCGCCGTCGAACTCGCCATGACACAGGCAGCCGTCAGCTATCAGATCAAAGTGCTGGAAGAGCGCGTCGGCGCACCGCTGTTCCTGCGCCGGCCGCGACAGATCGAGTTGACAGAAGCCGGCCAGCGCCTGGCGCCTGCCGTCAGCGAGGCCTTCGCCATTCTTGGCCAGGCCTATGCCGCGGCACGTGGCGGCGCGGATGGGTTGCTGTGCGTCACCACCGTGCTGACCTTTGCCTCGAACTGGCTGGCGCACCATCTGGGCTCGTTCCAGATGGCCCATCCAGCCCTTGCCGTGCGGCTCGAGACGTCGAGCCGGCTGACGGATTTCGCCCGCGAGGATGTCGACCTCGCCATCCGTTCGGGCGGCGGCAAATGGCCGGGACTGGAGGCCCACAAGCTGCTCGATGCCGATTTCACGCCGATGCTAAGCCCGAAACTCGCGGCAAGCATCGGCGGCATCAAGGAGCCGGCGGACCTGCTGCGGCTGCCGATCCTTGATCCCGGCGACATCTGGTGGACACAATGGTTCGAGACGGCGGGCGTGCACTCCCACGATCTTGCCAAGCGGCCCGGCAGCAGCATGGGCGCCCAGGCCTATGAGGCCAACGCGGCCATCGCGGGCCATGGCGTGGCGATCCTGACCCGGGCGCTGTTCAAGGCCGAACTTGCCGACGGCCGCCTGATCCAGCCCTTCGACCTGGTCGGCGACGATGGCCACGCCTACTGGCTGGTCTATCCCGAAGCCCGCCGCAACGTGCCGAAGATCCGCGCGTTTCGCGACTGGCTGCTTGCCGAGATCGCCTGCTGACAGGCGTTTCGCACCCGCCCCGAGCCTCCAGACCTTCATGTCCCGTCGCCTGACATCCGGCCCAGGGCGCGGTTCGTCGTCTCAATTTCCATCCGTCCCTGGTGCATCCGGCCCGTCGAGTGCTGCGCTGCAGCATCGAATCCGGCTTGACATAATTAAGACTTAGTGAGTAATTGCTCACAGCCAAGGCAAATGCTCATCTTGGTTCATGGGAGGAATTTGATGAAACTTCGCACGCTCACCCTGGGCTTGTTGTCGGCCAGCGCCCTCGCCTTCGCCGCACACGCCGAATCCATCACCATCGCCACCGTCAACAATGGCGATATGGTCCGCATGCAGAAGCTGACCGACGACTTCACCAAGGCTAACCCCGACATCCAGCTCAACTGGGTCACGCTTGAAGAAAACGTGCTGCGCGAACGCGTCACCACCGACATCGCCACCAAGGGCGGCCAGTATGACGTGATGACCATCGGCACCTACGAGGTTCCGATCTGGGCCAAGCAGAGCTGGCTGCTGCCGCTCGACAAGCTCGGCGACGACTATGACGCCAAGGACATCATTCCGGCCATCGCCGGCGGTCTTTCGGTCGACGGCAAGCTCTATGCCGCGCCCTTCTACGGCGAAAGCTCCTTCGTCATGTACCGCAAGGACCTGATGGACAAGGCCGGGCTGAAGATGCCCGACGCACCGACCTGGGACTTCATCAAGCAGGCCGCCGACAAGATGACCGACCGCGCCAATGGCGTGAACGGCGTCTGCCTGCGCGGCAAGGCCGGCTGGGGCGAGAACATGGCCTTCCTGACCGCCATGTCGAACTCCTTCGGCGCCCGCTGGTTCGACGAGAACTGGAAGCCGCAATTCGACCAGCCCGAATGGAAGAACACGCTGCAGTTCTATGTCGACCTGATGAAGGCCGATGGCCCCGAGGGCGCGTCCTCCAACGGCTTCAACGAAAACCTGGCGCTCTTCCAGCAGGGCAAGTGCGGCATGTGGATCGACGCCACCGTCGCGGCGTCCTTCGTTTCCGACCCGAAGAACTCGACCGTCGCCGACAAGGTCGGCTATGCGCTGGCGCCGGACAATGGCCTGGGCAAGCGCGGCAACTGGCTGTGGGCATGGTCGCTGGCCATTCCAGCCGGCACCAAGAAGGCCGACGCCGCAGAGAAATTCGTGTCCTGGGCGACCAGCAAGCACTATGCCGAACTGGTCGCTTCGAAGGAAGGCTGGGCCAACGTTCCTCCGGGCACGCGCTCCTCGCTCTATGCCAATGCCGAGTACCAGAAGGCGGCTCCGTTCGCCAAGATGACGCTGGACTCCATCAATGCCGCCGACCCGACGCATCCGACCGTCAAGCCGGTGCCCTATGTCGGTGTCCAGTTCGTCGCCATCCCTGAGTTCCAGGGCCTTGGCACCACTGTAGGCCAGCTCTTCTCGGCGGCTCTTGCCGGCCAGTCGAGCGTCGACGATGCGCTGAAGCAGGCCCAGGACGCCGCCACCGCGGCGATGACCGAGGGCGGGTATATCAAGTAAGGCTCCTCCCGGTGCCGAATGCCGGTTGCCTCCTCGACCGGCAACGGCCGCCCGAGTTCCCAGCTCGGGCGGCCGCCTTCAACGCCTGTGAAAATTCAGTCTGACCATTGAAGGGTGACCGTCATGGCTACTCAGCAGACCCGTTCGCTTGCCCGTTTCATGATGGCGCCATCCGTTGTGCTGCTGTTCGTCTGGATGGTCGTGCCGCTGGCACTCACGCTCTGGTTCTCCTTCCAGCAGTACAATCCGCTCAACCCGATCCGCGACGGATTCGTCGGCTTCTCCAACTACGCGCTGTTCTATTCCAACCCCGCCTTCCTGCAGTCGATCCTCAACACCCTGATCCTGGTGGTCAGCGTTCTGTTGATCACGGTGATCGGCGGCATCCTGCTGGCGCTCTTGATCGACCAGCCGATGTGGGGACAGGGGATCGTGCGCATCCTCGTCATTTCGCCGTTCTTCGTCATGCCGCCGGTGGCCGCACTGGTCTGGAAGAACATGATCATGCACCCGCAATATGGCGTGTTCGCCGACATAGCGCGCTTCTTCGGGATGCAACCGATCGACTGGTTCGGGCAGCACCCGCTGACGGCGATCATCATCATCGTCGCCTGGCAGTGGCTGCCTTTCGCGACACTGATCCTGTTGACCGCGCTGCAGTCTCTCGACGGCGAGCAGAAGGAAGCCGCCGAAATGGACGGCGCCGGCTTCATCAGCCGCTTCATCTATCTGACGCTGCCGCATATGTCGCGCGCCATCACCGTGGTCATCCTGATCCAGACGATCTTCCTGCTCTCGGTCTATGCCGAGATCCTCGTCACCACCAATGGCGGCCCCGGCTACGCCTCCACCAACCTGCCCTTCCTCGTCTACCAGAAGGCGTTGCTGGAGTTCAAGATCGGCCAGGCATCCGCGGGCGGTGTGATCGCCGTCATTCTCGCCAACATCGTCGCCTTCTTCGCCATGCGCGCGGTCGGCAAGAACCTCGACAAGTAAGGGAGGACAAGATGGCACGTGCAGTCACCACCCAGCACAAGACGATCGCGACGGTTGCCGCCTGGATCGTGGCCCTGCTGATCTTCTTCCCGATCCTCTACACGATCATCACCTCGTTCAAGTCGGAACAGGAGGCGATCCAGGGCTTCAACCTGATCCCGTCGGGAACGTTCGAGAGCTATACCGAGGTTCAGGCGCAGAGCGGTTACTTCAAGTTCTTCTTCAATTCGGTGCTGCTCTCGGTCGGCTCGACGGTCCTGGCCCTTCTGGTCGCCATTCCGGCGGCATGGTCGATGGCTTTCTCGCCGACCAAGCGGACCAAGGACATCCTGATGTGGATGCTGTCCACCAAGATGATGCCCGCGGTCGCCGTGCTGTTCCCGATCTACCTGATCTTTCGCAACCTCGGACTGCTCGACAGCCGTATCGGCCTGATGGTCATGCTGATGCTGATCAACCTGCCGATCGTGGTGTGGATGCTCTACACCTACTTCCGCGAGATCCCCGGCGAAATCCTGGAAGCGGCCCGCATGGACGGCGCCTCGCTGTGGAACGAGATCATCTATGTGCTGACCCCGATGGCCGTGCCCGGCATTGCCTCGACCATGCTCCTGAACATCATCCTGGCCTGGAACGAGGCGTTCTGGACGATCCGCCTGACCACCACGGATGCTGCTCCGCTGACCGCCTTCATCAGTTCCTTCTCCAGCCCGCAAGGCCTGTTCTGGGCCAAGCTTTCGGCCGCCTCGACATTGGCGATCGCGCCGATCCTGATCATGGGCTGGTTCAGCCAGAAGCAGCTGGTGCGCGGCCTGACCTTCGGCGCCGTGAAGTAACACCGCCGCACGCAACGGACGACGGACAATAACCCCTCGGGGAGGAAACCATGGGAAACATCACGCTCAAGAACGTCTCCAAATCCTTCGGATCGACGTCCATCATCCCCGGCCTCGACCTGGTGATCGAGAATGGCGAGTTCGTCGTCTTCGTCGGCCCGTCGGGTTGCGGCAAGTCCACGCTGCTGCGGCTGATCGCCGGGCTGGAGGACACCAGCGGCGGCACCATCAACATCGACGGCCGTGACGTCACCGGCGAGGCGCCGGCCAAGCGCAAGCTGGCCATGGTGTTCCAGTCCTACGCGCTCTACCCGCATATGACGGTGGCCAAGAACATCGCCTTCCCGCTGAAGATGGCGGGCGAGGACCAGGCCACCATCGACAAGAAGGTGAAGGACGCGGCACGGGTCCTGAACCTCACCAACTACCTCGAACGCCGGCCGGGCCAGCTCTCCGGCGGCCAGCGCCAGCGCGTCGCCATCGGCCGCGCCATCGTGCGCCAGCCTTCGGCCTTCCTGTTCGACGAGCCGCTCTCCAACCTCGATGCCGCGTTGCGCGGCACCATGCGCCTGGAGATCAGCGAACTGCACCATCAGCTGAAGACCACCATGATCTATGTCACCCACGACCAGGTCGAAGCCATGACCATGGCCGACAAGATCGTCGTGCTGAACGCCGGCAACATCGAGCAGGTCGGCTCACCGATGGAGCTCTACAAGACTCCGAACAATCTGTTCGTCGCCGGCTTCATCGGCTCACCGAAGATGAACCTCATCGAGGGCGCGCCGGCGGCCAAATATGGCGCCAAGACCATCGGCATCAGGCCCGAGCATATGCAGATCTCGACCACGGCGGGCGAATGGAAGGCCACCGTCGGCGTTGCCGAACATCTGGGCTCCGACACTTTCCTGCATGTCCAGACCGAGGGCGTCGGTCCGCTGACGGTGCGCGCCGACGGCGAGCTGGCTGTCCATCACGGCGACACGATTTATCTCACCCCCGACAAGGCCAAGCTGCATCGCTTCGGCCCTGACGGCAAGGCGATGGCGAAGTGAGGCTGAAAGACAAATCGGCGCTGGTCACGGGATCGGCGCGGGGTATCGGCAGGGCCTTCGCCGAAGCCTATGTGCGCGAGGGCGCCACGGTAGCGATTGCCGACATCAACCTCGAGGCGGCGCGGAAAACCGCCGCCGAGATCGGCGACAAGGCCTATGCGGTCAAGCTCGACGTCACGGATCAGGCATCGATCGACGCTGCGGTGAAGGCGGTGGAGAGCCGGACCGGCGGCCTCGACATATTGATCAACAACGCCGCCTTGTTCGACCTGGCGCCGATCGTCGACATCTCCAGGGCGAGCTACGAGAAACTGTTCTCGGTCAATGTCGCCGGCACATTGTTCATGCTGCAGGCGGCTGCCCGCTCGATGATCGCGCGGGGCAAGGGCGGCAGGATCATCAACATGGCAAGCCAGGCCGGACGGCGCGGCGAGGCACTGGTCGGCGTTTACTGCGCCACCAAGGCCGCCGTCATCTCGCTGACCCAGTCGGCGGGGCTCGACCTGATCAAGCATCGCATCAACGTCAACGCGATCGCGCCTGGGGTGGTCGATGGCGAGCACTGGGATCATGTCGATTCGCTGTTCGCCAAATACGAGAACAGGCCCAGGGGCGAGAAGAAGAAACTGGTCGGCGAGGCGGTGCCATACGGCCGCATGGGCACGGCCCAGGACCTTACCGGCATGGCGGTCTTCCTCGCCAGCGCCGATGCCGAATACATCGTCGCACAGACCTACAACGTCGATGGCGGCCAGTGGATGAGTTGAGGGGGGCGGCCTCTGTTTCTCGTCCCTCCGCGAGGAGCAGAGGCCAACATCAGAGGCTGCATCGGCCTTCGCAGGCATGCCGCCCTTATCCTCTCCCGGCTGGACCGGGAGAGGCGGAGTAACGAGGCCGGAGCCGGCCAAAGGGTAAAACAGATGACCGTGAAACTCTCTTCCGCCAATCTCGCGAACCTTCCCGCCAAGGTCGCGGGTCCGAAATATGACCGTGCCAAGCTGAAGGCCGGCATCGTCCATTTCGGTGTCGGCAATTTTCACCGCTCGCACCAGGCCGTCTATCTCGACGATCTGTTCAATTCAGGTGTCGGCCATGACTGGGCTCTGGTCGGCGCCGGTGTGTTCGAGGGCGAGAAGATCGGTCGCGGCAAGCTCCAGGAGCAGGACTGGCTGACCACGGTCGTCGAGCAGGATGACGGCCATATGAGCGCCCGCGTCACCGGCGCCATGATCGACTTCCTGACGCCGGGCGATGCCGCCGGCATCATTGAACGGCTGGCCGATCCGGCGATCAAGATCGTGTCGCTGACCATCACCGAAGGCGGCTACTTCATCGACCCGGCGTCGGGCAAGTTCAACCCGGCACATGCGGACATCGTCGCGGACGCCCAACCGGGCGCGACCCCGAAAACCGTGTTCGGCATCATCCTTGCCGGACTGGTGCGGCGGCGCGCTGACGGCATCGTGCCGTTCACCGTCATGTCCTGCGACAACATTCCCCATAACGGCCACGTCACCTCGGACGGCGTCATTGGACTGGCGCGGCTGATCGACGAGGACCTAGCCAACTGGGTAAGCGGCCACGTCGCTTTCCCGAACGCCATGGTTGACCGAATTACGCCGGCGACCACCGACCGCGAGCGCAAGATTCTGGCCGACGATTTCGGCCTGGAAGACAATTGGCCGGTGTTCTGCGAGCCCTTCAAGCAATGGGTGTTGGAGGATCACTTCACGGCCGGCCGGCCGGCCCTGGAGAAGGTCGGCGTCCAGTTCGTCAAGGATGTGTCGCCCTACGAGCTGATGAAGATCCGTATCCTCAATGGCGGCCATGCCACCATTGCCTATCCCGCCGGGCTGATGGACATCCACTTCGTCCATGAAGCGATGCAGGAGCCGCTGGTGCGCGGCTTTCTCGACAAGCTCGAGCATGACGAGATCATTCCGACGGTGCCGCCGGTGCCGGACACTGTGCTGGAGGACTATTACCAGCTCATCGAGAAGCGCTTCTCCAATCCCAAGATCGGCGACACGGTGCGCCGGCTCTGCCTCGACGGCTCCAACCGCCAGCCGAAATTCATCATCCCGACCATAGCCGACCGACTCAAGGCCGGCAAAGGCGTTGCCGGGCTGGCGCTGGAATCGGCGCTGTGGTGCCGCTACTGCTTCGGCACGACCGACAGCGGCGCCGTCATCGAACCCAACGACCCGAGCTGGGACCGGCTGCAGGCGACGGCAAGGGCGGCAAAGGATGCGCCCGCCGCCTGGCTGGCGATGGAGGACATCTATGGCGATGTCGGCCGCGCCACGGCATTCGTCGAGGCCTTCGGCCACGCGCTTGGCGTCCTGTGGGCCAATGGCGCCCGCGGCACGCTGACGCGCTATCTCGCCGGCAAGCTCTGAAAGCCATTCGACATCATGACGCCTGAACTGGTCATCTTCGACTGCGACGGCGTGCTGGTCGACAGCGAGGCGCTTTCCGTCTCGGCGCTGCTTGGCATGATCGAACTTGCCGGCGGCAATATCGGCGTGGATGCCGCCTACGAACACTTCCTCGGCAAGAGCATGAAAAGCGTGCGCGAGATGCTTGGCCGTGACTTCGGCCTGGAGATCACCGACCAGCACCTCACCGCCATGCGCGTCGACCTGATGCGAAAGTTCCGTGAGGAGCTGCAGCCGATCCCGGGCATCAAGGAGATGTTGCCCAGGCTTGGCCTGCCGTTCTGCGTCGCCTCTTCCGGCACGCTGGAACGCATTCGCTACGCGCTCGACGTCACCGGCCTGCTCGGGCTGATGGAGCCGCATCTGTTCAGCGCCACCATGGTGGCCAAGGGAAAGCCGGCGCCCGATCTTTTCCTGCATGCCGCGGCCAGCATGCGAGCCCATCCGCGCAAATGCCTCGTCATCGAGGACAGTCCGGCCGGCGTCGGGGCGGCGCGCGCGGCCGGCATGCGCGTCTTTGCCTTCACCGGCGGCTCGCATGCCGGCAACCCCGCATTGAAAGCGCGGCTTGCGTCGAGTGAACCGGACTTTATATTCGCTGACATGCTGCAATTGCCCGATCTGATTGCAGGCCTGGGAGCGAGAGTTAGAGCATCTTGACGAAACAGTTTGTTTGCGCGGTCGATGTCGGCACCGGGAGCGCTCGCGCGGGCATTCTCGACGCCAGTGGTACCTTGCTCGGCCGTGCAGATCGGCCGATCGCCATGAACCAGCCAAAACCCGATCATGCCGAGCATGATTCACGCGATATCTGGTCGGCCGTCTGCGCCGCCGTGCGTGCGGCGCGCGAAAAAGCCGGTGTGGCGGCGCAAGACATTGTCGGCATCTCCTTCGATGCAACCTGTTCTCTTGTGGTTCGCGACCGGCAGGGCGATCAGCTCAGCGTTTCGACCACCGGCGACAAGCGCTGGGACACCATCGTCTGGCTCGACCACCGCGCCATTGCCGAAGCCGACGAATGCACGGCGAGCGGCCACGAGGTGCTCAACTATATCGGCGGCGTCATGTCGCCGGAGATGGCGACGCCGAAGCTGATGTGGCTGAAGCGCAACCTGCCAAAGACCTGGAATGAAGCCGGCTATCTATTCGACCTGGCCGACTTCCTTACCTGGCAGGCGACCGGCTCGCTGGCCCGCTCGCAATGCACGCTGACGGCGAAGTGGACCTATCTGGCGCATGAGGAAAGCGCGTGGCAGCGCGATTTCTTCGAAATCGTCGGCCTGGATGACCTTTTCGAGCACGGCAATCTGCCGGAGCGCGCCAGTCCGGTCGGCGCCGACATTGGTCCGCTGACGGCGCAAGCGGCGGCGGAGCTCGGCCTGACGGAAAGCTGCCGGGTCGGCGCCGGGGTCATCGATGCCTATGCCGGCGCGCTTGGCGTGCTTGGCGGCTTTGCCGGCGATGAGCAGGATATCGGCCGTCACCTGGCGCTGATCGCCGGCACGTCGAGCTGCGTCATGGCGATGTCGCCCGATCCGCAGCCTTTCGCGGGTGTCTGGGGCCCCTATTACGGCGCGGCGCTGCCGAAGCTGTGGCTGTCGGAAGGTGGCCAGTCGGCCACCGGCGCCCTGCTCGACCACATCATCCGCTGGCACGGCGCCGGCGGCGAGCCCGACGCCGCGATGCACGCCAAGATCGCCAGCCGTGTCGCCGAACTGCGCGCCGCCGAAGGGGAGAACCTTGCCGCGCGGCTGCATGTGCTGCCCGACTTCCACGGCAACCGCTCGCCGCTGGCCGATCCGCATGCAGTCGGCGTCGTCAGCGGCCTGACGCTGGATTCCTCCTTCGACAGCCTGTGCAAGCTCTACTGGCGCACCGCCGTCGGCATCGCGCTCGGCGTGCGTCATGTGCTGGAGGCGCTGAACGAGAACGGCTACCTGATCGACACGCTGCATGTCACCGGCGGCCATACCAAGAACCCGCTGCTGATGGAGCTCTACGCCGATGCCACCGGCTGCACGGTGGTCGAACCGCTGGCCGACGAGGCGGTGCTGCTCGGCACCGGCATGGTCGCCGCCACCGCCGCCGGGTTGTTTCCCGACCTCAATGCCGCCTGCCTTGCCATGCAGCAGGGCGGCAAGAGGCGTGCCGCAAACCCGGGCGCTGGCGCCCGCTTCGATCGCGACTACCGGATATTCCTGGAAATGCACCGGCAGCGGCAGGCGCTCGACGCGATACGGTAGGCTTTGCGCTATTGCTTGCGCAGCGATGCGCCCGACGTCGCGTCGAACAGATGGATGCTCTCTTCCTCGAACGTGTAGCGCACAGGGGCGTTCAGTACCGGGCATTCGCGCGCCGGAACCAGCGCGCTGATCTCCTTGCCGCCTGAACCGAATGTCACCAGCGCGTCATTGCCGTGGAATTCGATGAGATCGGCCGTGCCTTGCAATATGCCGGCGGCACCGGCACCGGCCGTCTTCAGGTCCGGAGGCCGGATGCCGAGCACGGCGCGGTCGCCATGCTGCAGATGAAAACCCCGGCCCTCGACCGAAAGAACCGTTCCGGCACCGGTCAATATCCAGCCACTACCCGAGCGGCCGACCGTCACCTCGATGAAATTCATGTTCGGCGTGCCGATGAAACCGGCGACGAACATGTTGCCCGGCCGCCGATAGATTTCCGCCGGAGAACCGATCTGCTCGATGACGCCGTCCTTGAGCAGCACGATGCGGTCGGCCAGCGTCATCGCCTCCAGCTGGTCATGGGTGACGTAGACGGTGGTGGTCTTCAGCGACTGGTGCAGGCGCGCGATCTCGACGCGCATATGGTTGCGCAATTTGGCATCGAGATTGGAAAGCGGCTCGTCGAACAGGAACACCTTTGGCGTCTTGATCATCGCACGGGCAATGGCGACGCGTTGCTGCTGACCGCCGGAAAGCTCGGCCGGCTTGCGGGCGAGATAGGGTTCGAGCCCGAGCGTCCTCGACACCGCTTCGACCCGCTTGCGGATATCAGCCGCCGGCACCTTCTGGCGCCGCAGCCCGAAGGCGATGTTGTCGAAGATAGTCATGTGCGGATAGAGCGCATAGTTCTGGAACACCATGGCGATGCCGCGGTCGCCCGGATCGAGATCGTTGACCACCTTGCCGCCGATCGAGACCTCGCCGCCGCTGATGTCCTCCAGCCCCGCCAGCATGCGCAGCAAGGTCGACTTGCCGCAGCCGGACGGGCCGAGGAACACGACGAATTCGTGTTCCTCTATCGAGAGGTTGAGGTCGCGGATGACCGTGGTGGCGCCATAGGCCTTGTCGACATGGGAGCAAACGATCGCGGACATGATCAGCCCTTCTCGCCGCTGAGCAGGATCTGCAGCTTGACGTCTTGCGGGTTGCCTTCGGCAGCCCGTTCGAATGCCTTGATGCTGTCGGAGAAATCATAGGTGCCGGTGATCAGCGGCTTGAGGTCGACCTTGCCGGAAGCGATCAGCTGCAAGGCGCGGTCGAAGATGTTGGCGTAGCGGAACACCGTCTCGATGCGCACCTCCTTGGAGATCGCAGCCGGCACGTTGAGGGCGACCGGCTCCACCGGCAGGCCGACCAGCACCACCGCGCCACCCGGCCGAACGACATTGAACAGGTCGGCAAAGGCCTTCGGGTTGCCGCTGGCCTCGAAGACGATATCGGCACCCCAATTGCCGGTCGCGGCGGCAACGGCATCGGCCAGCGACTGCTCGCCAATATTGACCGGCACGATGCCGGCATACTGCGCGGCGATCGCCAGCTTGGGCGCGGAGAAGTCGGAGATCAGCACTTTCGAACAGCCGCCGGCAAGGGCGGCAAGCGCGATCATGATGCCGATCGGGCCGCAGCCGACGACGGCGGCGACATCGCCGGGAACGATGCGGGCGCGGCTTGCCGCCTGCATGCCGATGGCGAAGGGTTCGACCATCGCGCCCTCGGCGAAGGAAACATTGTCGGGCAGTTTGTAGGTGAAGGCGGCCGGGTGCACGGCATAGGGCGCGAGCACGCCATGCACCGGCGGCGTCGCCCAGAAGCGTACGTCCGGGTCGACATTGTAGATGCCGAGCTTGGTCGCACGCGACGACAGGTTCGGCACGCCTGGTTCCATGCAGACGCGGTCGCCGACCTTGAACGTCTCGACATTGGCGCCGATCTCGACGACCGTCCCCGCGGCTTCGTGGCCGAGCACCATCGGCGCGCGTACGACATAGCTGCCGATGGCGCCGTGCGTGTAGTAGTGCACGTCGCTGCCGCAGACGCCGACCGTGTGGATGGCTATCCTGACGTCGTCCGGCCCGACATCGAGCGGCAACGCGATCTCGCGCAGCGACAGTTCGCCTTTTTTCTCAAGCACCAGTGCCCGCATCGGGGAAATCCTCACATCAAGTCTTTTTTTGCCGGAAAACGGAATTCAGGAAACCGCTGAGCACGCCGAGGAACAGCAGGGGCGGCAGCGACAGGAGCACGACCGAGGCGTTCAGAATGCCCCACGGCACATTCATGCCCTGCTGGGAGAGTTCCGAGGCGACGATCGGCAAGGTCTTGGCATTGGAACTCGACAGCATCAGCGCGATCAGGAATTCGTTCCAGACCAGCACGAAGCTGAAGGCGACCGCCCCTGCCAAGGAGCGCGCGGCGACGGGCAAGGCAATGCGCCAGAACACCGAATAGGCACCGTAGCCGTCGACGAAGGCTGCTTCCTCGATTTCCTTCGGCACGCTTTGGAAGGCGGGGATGGCGAGCCACATGATCACCGAGATGGTGAGCAGCGAGTAGGTGATGATCAGCGCCGGCAAAGTGTCGTAGAGGCCGACCTGCAGCCAGATCACCATCAGCGGAATGGCCACCGCGACCGGCGGCAGGAAGCGCAGCGACAGCACGAAGAACTGGATGTCGCCGGCCCATCGGTTGGGGTAGCGCGCCACCGCGTAGGCCGCCGGCAGGCCGAGCACGACGCCGATCAGCACGGCCGAGCCACAGGCGACGACCGAGTTGTAGAGCCCTGTGAGCACACTGTCGCGGCCAAGGATGTAGCCGATGTTGGCCCATGTCGGTGTGAACACCAGGCGCGGCACGCGGGTGATGATGTCGACATTGTTCTTGAGCGCATTGAGCGCCGTCCACAGCAGCGGAAACACGGCCAGGAATCCAGCCAGCCCCAATATCGCCTTGCCGATCAGTCTGCCGGGCTTCATGCCTGCACCCGCTTCCACAGCATGGTGAAGGTGATGACGGTGGCGATCATCATCAGCACGGCCATGGCCGAGGCGTAGGAGACCTTGCCGGACTCGATGAAGCCTTGCGAGAAGGCGTACATGTCGAGCGTTTCGGTGGCCACGCCCGGTCCACCGCGGGTCATCACATAGATCAGGTCGAAGGAGCGCAGCGATTCGATCATCTTGACGAACATCAGGCTGATCAAGGGAGCCTTAAGCATCGGCAAGGTGACATAGGCGTGGATCTGCCAGCGCCTGGCATGGTCGAGCCGTGCCGCCTCGATCGGCTGCGGCGGCAGGGTTTCGAGCAGCTTCAGCACGATGACGGCGAAGAACAGCCCCCACTGCCAGACATCGACCGAAGCGACTGCGAACAAGGCCGTCGCCGGCTTCGACAGCGGATCGAAGATCAGCCCGCCTGTGATGAGCCTGTAGGGGTAGGTGGCGATGCCGTAGAGCGGATGGTAGGCGAATTTCCAGACGAAGGCCGCCGAGACGCGCGGCAACAACACCGGGATGATGAACAGCAGGCAGTAGACATTGCGCAGGCGCGGGCTGGCGACCTCGAACATCAGCACGCCGAGCCCGATCGCCACCACCATCGTCGCGACAACGGTGACGATCTCCCATTTCACCGACACCCAGACCGCGTTGAGGAAGCGGCGGTCGAGAAACAAGTCATAGAAGTTCGAAAGCCAGACCCAGGAATAATCGGGCGTGCTCAACTCGCGGTTCTGCAAGGCGATGACAATGGCGTAGAGCGTCGGCACCATCGACAGCACCAGAAGGATGGCGATGGTCGGAACGACGAAGGTGACAGGGAGCGACGTGCGTCGGGCCATTGGCATCTATCCTCGCTTGCGTCTCGATGGTGTCGGCATGACTTGCTCGTTGGGCAAAGTTCCCGCGGCGCGCAGGTCCCGGCATTGCGGACAATGCCGGGACCGCGCGCCACGGGCGGGAGGATGGCTCTATTTCTTCTTCGCCAGATCGTTGGCATAGGCCTCGAGCTCGTTGAGGCCGCCCTTGATGTCGGTGCGGGTGCCGGTGACCAGTTCCTCGAGGATGATGCCCCAACGGTCGCCGAGATCGGGCCAGCGCGGATCCTGCCAGAAGTTGACCGCAGTGACCTTGCCGGTCGCCGCCAGCGCCTGGCCGAGATCGGCGCCGTAGATGTCGGCGAATTCCTTGCTGGACAGGATGCTGGTGCGGTTCAGCTCGCCGAACTGATGGGCGTCGAGCCGGCGCTTCTCGTTTTCCTTGGACGTTGCCCAGGCGATGAACAGACCGGCGCATTTCTTCGACGCGTCGTCGGCATTGGCCTTCGCCGCGATGGCAAGGCCATGACCGTAACCGCCGCCGGGCAGTGGCGAGGGCGGCGGCAGGAAGCCGATCTTGCCGACCACCTGCGAGGTCTTCGGATCGACCGCCATGCCCGACAGCGGCGTCGATTCGACGAGGATGGCGACCTGGCCGGAGAGGAAGGCGCCGGTCGATTCATCCCAGCTGCCGGTCTGCGTGCCGGGGGCCGAATCCTTGAAGAGTTTCAGATAGGTTTCGGTCGCCTTGACGGCGGCGTCCGAATTGAAGACCGGCTTGTCGCCGTCAAACCACTGACCGCCATAGGCCTTGAAGAAGGGCATCCAGCGCCAGACATTGGCGCCCGAACCGCGTGCGCCGCGCAGCGCGATGCCATACATGCCCTTGTCCGGATTGGTGAGCTTCGGCACATCGGCGATCAGTTCGTCGAGTGTCTTGGGCGGCTGGATGCCGGCGGCCTCGAGCACGTCCTTGCGGTAGACCATCAGGTCGCCGCCGCCGGTCAGCGGCGCGAACCAGACCTTGCCGTCATAGGTCGCGACCTTCTGACGGCCGGGATCGAAGTCGGCATAATCATAGTCAGCCGGATAATAATCGGTCAGCGGCACGATCCATTTCGACGAGGCGAACAGAGCGACATTGGCTTCGTCGACATAGTAGACGTTGTAGTTGCCGACGGTGGACGCATCGGCGCGCGATTTCGCGCGGCGGTCGTTTTCGTTCAGATAGTCGATCTGGAAGCCGGCGCCGGCAAGCTTCTCGAACTCGGCCTTGGAGTCCTCCAGAAGCGTCAGGCCGTCGCGTGGCTGCGCCAGCACCTTGACCGGTGCCGTGCAGACCGGCGCCTGCGCCAGCGCGATGGTTGATACGGTAGCGGAAAGCATGAAAGCTGCGCCCAAGCCCGCAGCGAGCCGAATTGGTTTCATTGATTTTTCTCCTCCAGGAACACTCGCGGGAAGCGGACGTCCTCGGGGTCTGCGATCCTCACCATCGCCCGAGCGACAAGCCACCCACCGCCAAAATGAGGAGTTCAACCGGACCAAGCTAGAAGCCCCGTTGCAACAAACATGTACTTTTATGCATTGTGCAGCGCAAAAAACGGCACACCGGAACAAAGTCCGTCACACGAGTATCGATCGCATCCAAGCCGTTGATTTAAGGCGTGCTTATGCGCGCATCGTCAGCCGTTGCCGCGACAGCTTGCGGTATGATGACGGCGTCATCTTGTGCTTGCGCAGGAAGGCGCGGTTGAAGTTCGAGATGTTCATGTAGCCGACCTGGAAACAGATGTCGGTGATGGCAACATCGGTATCCGCCAGCAGCTTGCAGGCCTGCCAGAGCCTGAGCTTGGCAAGGTGGTCGCTGAAGGAGTTGCCGGTGTTCTTCTGGAAGAAGCGCGAAAATGTGCTCTCCGTCATTCCCGCGAGTTCGGCCACGTCGGGCAGCTTCAGATCCTCGGCGAAATGCTGGAACAGATAGGTCAGCGTGCGCTGGATGATGTCGAGGGACGCGGCATCGAGAACCGGCGAGAAATCCGGCGAAGACAAGAGTTCGTACTCGTCGGTCCTGGCCAGGAGGTCGACCAGTTCGAGGAACAGGCAGAGGCGGGCGAGCCCATGCACCGTTCCCATCCGCTCCATCAGTTCGGCGCCCTCCAGCGCCGTGCGACCGTGAAAGACCATGCCGCGCAGCGACCGTTCGAGGAACGGCTCCAGTTCGCGCAGTTCGGGCAACAGGCCCGCCGAGCCGCGCAGCCTCTGCGCATCGAATTGCAGGACGATGTCGCGGCCTTCGATCAGTTCGCCCGGCTGCACCGCCGTCACCCAGTCATGCGGCAGGCCGCCACCGACGATGGTCAGGTAGCCAGGCCCGAATTCGCCAATGTGATCGCCAACCAGGACCACGCCGGAGGATTTCCTGAGCAGATGGATTTCGTATTCCGGATGAAAGTTCCAGACATTGCGCTCCCAGGGGTAGTCGTCGCGCCTCCACAGGAAACTGTCGCTCGCCTCGGTGACGATATGTTCGAAGGCCGGCGCAGTGCGCGGGATCGCGGTCGTGTTTTTTCGCTGTCTGAACGCCATCCGTATCTCCCGGGGGGTTCGCTGGCTGCCGATCTCCGAGGCAATCCGTAACAGCCCGCGCCCGGCAAGGGAACGACGCAACCGCACCAGGGGAATGGCGCTGGCTCAATCGGTACCCGCTCCTCCTCCCTTGCCTTCATGTCGCATTTCGTTCAATAGACGGCGCAAACGCCGCGAAACCGCAGGTTTTGCCGTTTGACATGCGGCTTCCGGCTTCTTTCTGCCGACGTGCCGCGCCTGGAAAGAGCGGAACAATGTCTGCGATCGAAGCCGGCGCTCGCGCGCCGGAAAATCTTTGGCGTCAGGAAATCAAGGCGACGCTGGCGCTGGCCTGGCCGATGGTGCTGACCAATCTCGGCCAAACGGCGATGACGGCCACCGACGTCATGATGATGGGACGGCTCGGGCCGGACACGCTGGCCAGCGGCGCGCTTGGCGCCAACCTCTATTTCATGCCGCTGATCTTCGGCCTCGGCCTGATGCTGGCAACCTCGCCTATGATCGCCACCGAACTTGGCCGTCGCCGCCATTCGGTGCGCGACCTGCGCCGCACCGTGCGCCAGGGCTTGTGGCTGGCGATCCTGATCTCGATCCCGATCTGGATCTTCCTGTGGCATGGCGAATCCATTCTGCTGGCGATGGGCCAGGAGCCTGCCTTGGCGCACCAGGCCGGCATCTACCTGCGCTGGCTGGAATGGGCGGTGCTGCCTTTCTACCTCTACATCGTACTGCGCTCGTTCATCTCAGCGCTGGAACGCCCTGGTTGGGCGCTGGTCATCGTTTTCGTCGCCGTCGCCTGCAACGCGCTCTTCAACTGGGTGTTCATGTTCGGCAATCTCGGCTTTCCGGCAATGGGCATCTCCGGTTCGGGCCTTGCCACCTCGCTGTCCAGCACGCTGATGTTCGCCGGCATGGCAGCGGTGGTGATGCTGGAGAAGAAGTTCCGGCGCTACCGCCTGTTCGGGCGCTTCTGGCGATCCGACTGGCCGCGTTTCAAGGGCTTGCTTCGGCTCGGCCTGCCGATCGCCGGCATCCTCGCCTTCGAGGTGACGATCTTCAACGCCGCGGCGCTGCTGATGGGCCTGATCGACGCGGATTCGCTGGCCGCGCATGCCATCGCCATCCAGATCGCCTCGATCTCCTTCATGGTGCCGCTTGGCCTCAACCAGGCGGTGACGGTGCGCGTCGGCCTCGCGCACGGCGCCGGCAATCCGGAAGGCGTCTCGCGCGCCGGCTGGACCGCCTTTGTCATCGGCGTCTCGTTCATGGCCCTGATGGGGCTGGTGATGATCCTGTGGCCGCATCCGCTGATCAGCGCCTTCATCGATCTCACCAACCCGGCCAATGCCAGGGTGATCACGCTTGCCGTCTCATTCCTGGCCTTCGCCGCCCTGTTCCAGGTCTTCGACGGCGCGCAAGCGGTCGCCGCCGGCATGCTGCGCGGCCTGCATGACACCAAGGTGCCGATGATCTACGCCGCGATCGGCTATTGGGGCGTGGGCCTGCCGCTTGGCGTGCTGCTCGCCTTCCATTTCGACTTGCACGGCGTCGGCATCTGGATGGGCCTCTCGACAGGGCTGGCCGTGGTGGCGGCGCTGCTCCTGGCGCGCTGGCTGCGCCGCGACCGGATCGCGCCGTCGCTTGCCTTCGGGCATTGAACCGGACGGTTGCCGGCTGCCCGGCAGCAGACATTGCGGCTCATTGAACGGAGCCTTCACGTCAGCCTACGAAACGCCTGCTTTGCGCCTCTTGTCAGTCGTTCGGGCATGCACCGCGTGTCCCAGAAGCAGACGTCGAAGCAAAGCGGCGAAGGCCGACGGCATATTGGCGAATCGTCGGGTTCGTCGGTGTGCCAACCTGGGGACGGGCTCAAACCATGCGCGCGACAGGTGAAATTAGAAGTTGTTTAAGTCCGCCTGAGCGAGGGCCCCCGTCTCATCGGTTATTTGCCGGGTTTGAGCGGGTCCGCTCAGCCATCGTAAGCCCATGCAATCAAAGAACTGTTTTAAAAGCACTCGATCAAAATGGCCGCTCCACGTCTCCATCATCTCCGCGGCAGCCTCTGGAGTGAAGCCTTTCTTGTATGGCCGAATGGACGTCAAGGCATCGAAAACATCGCAAATCGCGACAATCCGTGCCGCGGCACCGATCTGTCCGTCTTTCAGGCCATCCGGGTAGCCGGACCCGTCCAGCTTTTCGTGATGATGAAGGCAGATTTTTCCCACGATTTCCGGTAACCCCTTCGTCGTCGCCAGGATTGCATATCCCTCGCGCGGATGGGTCTGCATGATTGCCATCTCATCAGCCGTGAGCTTGTCGGCCTTGGTCAGAATGGCGGTCGGGATGCGAATCTTTCCGATGTCATGCAGAAGACTGCCAACTGACAGTATCCGGACCAAATTACTATCAAGCTTGAGATGTCGCGCGAATAAGCCGACAAGAGCACAGACTGCTACTGAATGTTGAAAGCTGATCTCATCTTTTGTCTTGAGCTTGGTGAGGTTCAAGACGCTTGCCGGGCGAGTGCATAGGAGCTGGTCGACGACATCGACAACCGCCTCCACTTGCTGATGGTCAATGCATGTAGATGAGGCCGCATTGCTGAAGATCGAGCGGACCATCCCGGTCGCTTTCATCAACGCGGCCTCAGTGTTGGCGGGCGTTGAGCTCTCAATGGGTTTTGGTAGCTCGACCGTCGAACTGGTCGGCCCGATACCCTTTGAAAGATCGATGACAAGCGTCGTTACCGAACTTTCGCGAAGCACCTTCAGCTCGGCCGGGCTGGATAGTTTGAACTGGCTGGCTGCAAACGGGCTGCGTAGCCATTGCTTGCCGAACCCATGAACAAACATCCCGACACGGGCCTCATTCTTGTCGATCTCAAGAAGCGTGGAATTGATCATGCAGTGTTCACTTGGTTAGCCTTTGACTCAAAACCGTCGGAGCGACCAGATGCTTGGCGGATACCAACGCCTAATATTGTCCGCGTCTCCGGTGCGCTTACTTCAAGTTATAGCGCATAGCTGCCCGGAAACTACTCTCGCGCGCCTCTCAACCCTCGTCCCCGTTCAATGTTACGGCATGTTCGTAAACTTTCCTTACCCTATCGAGCAGGAGACAAGTTCGTCCCGCAGTTAGCCCGGTACTATACTCGAAAATCCTCGGTTCGATTTTGGTCGCGGCTCTGCCGATTGGCGTAACAGCACAAATAACGAGTTTCGGGTGCTAGCCGCAGCGTGCAGAACGTCTGACAACGAGTCGGCTACAGAACGTCAGCTATTGGCTCAAGGGTAGCCAATAGCCGCCAGTCCGGAGGCGGCCCCAAAGGTGACGCACCCAACGTCATCCAATGACCCAAAGAGGCATTCGAGCGCCTCCTATAGTTTTTTAGTCTCCGTCGATGCTCGTCAACACAGCTCCACTCAATGGGCGGCGCGCCGTTCGAGCGACCGGGCATATTGCGTCAACGGAAAGCACATGACGAAGAAGATCAGCGCCACCAGCCCATAGACCTTGAACGGTTCGAAGGTCGCGTTGTTGATGGCGTTCGAGGTCCGCACTAGTTCCTCGAAGCCGATGATCGAGGTCAGCGCCGTCGACTTGATGAGCTGCACCAGGAAGCCGACCGTCGGCGCGCGGGTGATCGAGAAGGCTTGCGGCAGGATGATCAGCCTGAGTTCCTGCAGATAGTGCAGGCCGAGGCTGGCGCCGGCGTCCCATTGGCCCAACGGCAGCGCGTCTACCCCGGAGCGCCAGATCTCGGCCAGATAGGCGCTGGCGAAGAAGGTGAGGCCGAGTACCGCCGCGGTCCAGGGCTCGATGCGCAGGCCGAGCATCGGCAGGCCGAAGAACATCAGGAACAGCTGCATCAGGAGCGGCGTTCCCTGGAAAAGGGCGATGTAGCCGGAGGCGAGGCGCCGGCTCCATCTATTCTTGGAGATCCGGAAGAACAGCACGACCATTCCGACCAGCGCGCCGCCAACGAAGGCGGCCAGCGACAGCAGCACGGTCCAGCGTGCGGCCAGCAGAAGATTGCGCACGATGTCCCAGAAGGTGAACTCGATCATGACACGCCAGCTCCGAGAGCGCGACGCCCGCCGGTGACCAGGAGCCGGCGCAAGGCCATGGACAAAGCGAGATAGACAAGTGTCACGACGAAATAGGTCTCGAAGGACCGGAAGGTCCGCGCCTGCAGCATGTCGGCTTCATAGGTCAGCTCGCGCACCGCGATCTGCGACACCACGGCCGACTCCAGCATCATGATGACGATCTGGCTGGTGAGCGCCGGATAGATCACCTTGAGCGCCTGCGGCAGCACGATCTTGATGAACACCTGACGGGGCCTGAGCCCCAAAGCCAGCGCTGCTTCCGTCTGCCCGAGCGGCACGGCATCAAGCCCGGCGCCGACGATCTCGATCGTGTAGGCCGCCATGTTGAGCGTCATCGCCAGCATGGCGGCCAGGATCGGGTCGAGCCGGATCCCGAGACTCGGCAGCCCGAAGAAGATGAAGAACAGCTGCACCAGGAACGGCGTGTTGCGCATCACCTCGACGTACCAGGCGATGGCCCGGCGAAGCAGCGCGGGGCCGTTTCGCCGTCCCGCCGCGCCCAGGATGCTGAGCAGCGTTCCCGCCAGCGTGGTCACGGCGATCAGCAGGATCGTCGTGGCCGCGCCGTGCGCGATGTCGCCCACGGCACCTGGAAGCCAGCCGAAGGCCATGGGAACTCAATCCTTGAGGTTGTCGGGATTGAGCGGCGTCTTCAGCCAGGCTTTCGAGCTTTCGTCCAGCTTGCCGTCGGCAAGCATCTTGGCGATGGCGTCGTTGACCGCCTTCTTCAACCCGTCCTCATTCTTGTTGAGACCGATATGCGAGGGCGAGGTCAGAAGCTGGAACTTCTGCTCCGGCTTCAGCGCATCCTGCTTGGCCAGCACCTGCGCGCCGACATCGTTGCCGACGACCATCAGCTGGGTCTGGCCGGAGATGAAGGCCTGGATCACCGAATTGTAGTTGTCGAAGCGCTTGATGTCGGCCGAGGCAGGCGCGGCCTCGGTGAGCGAGGTGTCCTCGAGCGTGCCGCGATTGACGGCGATCGACTTGTCGGCAAGGTCTTCCTTGCCCTTGACCGTCATCGCCGCCGGACCGATCACCGCGATGTAATAGGGCGCGTAGGCGGCGGCGAAATCGATGACCTGCTCGCGCTCCTTCGAGTAGCCGACGCTCATCAGGATGTCGACGCGATGGTCGTTCAGGTAGGGGATGCGGTTCTGGCCGGTGACAGGGACCGGATTGAGCTTCACCTTGAGCGTGTCGGCGATGTACTGGGCCACGTCCATGTCATAGCCCTTGAGGCTCATATCGGCGCTGGCCGAGGAGAAGGGCGGGAAGTCCGCGAAGACGCCGACATTGATGGTGCCGGCCTTGGTGATGTCAGCCAGCGCGTCGGCCTTGGCCGCCTGCGTGGCAAAGCCAAGACCAGCAGCACCCAGCATCAGGGCGGCGGCGATGGATGATTTCAGTGTCGAGTGGATTGTCATTGTCATTCCCCTTCTGGAAGCTTTTTGATTGTTGGGTCAGCCGCCGGCTCCAGCGCGGCGGCCGCCTTTTCGTGACGTCCGTCAGGCCCCCTTGCCCGTGATGGCCGGGCTGAACACCATCAGGCTCAGTATCTCGAACAGCACCTGGGCGCCGGCATGCGCCGTGTTGGTGGTGGCGTCATATTGCGGCGCCACCTCGACGACGTCGCCACCGACGATGTTGAGGCCCTTGAGGCCGCGCAGCAGTTCAAGCACCTCGCGCGTCGTCAGCCCGCCGACTTCCGGCGTGCCGGTGCCGGGCGCGAAGGCCGGATCGACGCTGTCGATGTCGAAAGAGACATAGGTCGGGCCATCGCCAACGATCTTGCGGGCCTTTTCGATGATGGCGGGGATACCGAGCCCGGTCACCTCCTCGGCGTGCACCACGGTCATGCCGGACTCGTAGGTGAACTCCCACAGATATTCGGCCGAGCCGCGGATGCCGATCTGGATGGTGCGCGTCGGATCAAGCACGCCGTCGAGCACCGCGTTGCGGAACGGGCCGCCGTGGTGGAACTTGGTCATGTCGAACAGGCCACTGGTGTCGCAATGGGCGTCGATGTGGATCAGGCCGACCGGCGCCTTCTTGCCGACAGCCTTGAGGATCGGATGGCTGATCGAATGGTCGCCGCCGACAGAGAGGGGAAGCACGCCGGCATCGACGATCTGGTTGGTGCGGCGCTCGATGTCCTCATGGCTGATCTCCAGCCGGTAGCGGCTGCGGAACGGCGTGTCGCCGATGTCGGCCACCCGAAGCTCATGCGTAGGGGCGCATTCCAGCACGTGGTTGTAGGGGCCGATGCGCTCGATGGCGCGCAGCGCCCTCGGCCCGAAGCGCGAGCCCGGCCGGTTGGTGACACCGAGGTCCATCGGCACGCCGATCATGGCCACCTGCAGGTCGCCGAAATCCGGGTTCTCCGCGGCGATCTCGCGGTAGGGCGCGGCGAGGAAGGTCGGTATGCCGGAATAGGGCGCCAGCCTGGTGCCGCTCTTGGAGAAGATCTTGTCGGCGACCTTGCGGAACTTGGGGTCGAACATCTCGCCGCCATGGCTCTCGCCATATTTGCGACGCAGCGCGTCAAGCTTGCCGCGATCATAGCCCATATCGGTTCCTCCTCGATTGGTGCAGCTTGACCAATGGTGATCTCAGGCGAATTGACCGTCGTCCGGCCGGGTCGCTTGTCCCGCTGGCTGCCTGCAGATTTCACGTCTTGAAGTTGTTCAGGACTGAAGTGTCCGGCAGCCGCCTTGAAAAATCAATTGATATTGTTAGGGTGTTTTCTGTGAGAAAATCTCACAAACTGCCGAGTCCCCGATGGCCAAACGCCTGCCGCCCCTGAACCCGCTGCGCGCCTTCGAGGCGACGGCGCGCCATGGCTCGCTGACCAAGGCGGCAAGTGAGCTGAATGTCACGCATGGCGCCATCAGCCACCAGATCAAGGCGCTGGAGCAGTCGCTCGGGGTCAAGCTGTTCGAGCGTGTCGGCCAGCGGGTCAAGCTGACGCCGCATGGCGCCGAACTTTTGCCGGCTGTATCGACCGCCTTCGACGGCATCGCCGCCGCCACGCAGCGGCTGACGCGCCCGGCCAGCAGCGGCGCGCTTTCGGTGTCCTGCGTGCCGGCATTGCTGCTTTTGTGGATGACGCCGAGGCTTGGCAGCTTCACCGCGCAATATCCCGACATCCAGCTGACGCTCATTCCCTCCAACGACCCCAGGGATATAAGGGCACCGCATATCGATGTCTGCGTCCACTATGGCAATGGCAGCTGGGCCGATTGCTGGATGCGCAAATGGTCGGGGCTGGAACTGTTTCCCGTGGTGAGCCCGACCTTGATCAACAACCGCCCGATCCGCAGCGTCAGGGATCTCGCCGATCATGTCTTCCTGCATGGCGACGACGGCCGCGAATGGCACACCTGGCTGGCGGCCGCCGACGCGCTGGACCTCGAGCGCGGTCGACGCCATCATCTTGGCGATGCCCGCATGGCGACCGAGGCCGCGGTGCACGGCCATGGCGTGGCGCTGGGCGATTCCGTGACGGCAAGCGCGCTGCTGGCCAGGGGCATGCTGATCGCGCCGTTCAGCCTGTCGGTGCCGGCGGTCGATGAATTCTACATCGTCTGCCGCAACGAAATGCGCACGGCGCCGATCGTGCAGGTGTTCATCGACTGGCTGTTCGCCGAGAAGGCCGGGGATGACGGCCGCGCCGATGCTCCGGTCGCCGGCCGCCTCGTCACCCGCCGCAAACGTCCGGCACTCAAGGTGATCGGCGGCAAATCCGCAGGCTGACGGCAGACCGTGCACGGCCGCATGCAGGCCGTTCTTTTTGTCGGGCCAGCCTGAAAGCAAGCAGCGTTTTGGTCAATTCGATGCTATGAGGCCTGTCGCGGTTGGATTGCAGGCAGCGAAGGCGGCGTTGAAACATGGCTAAGACCGATATTGCGCGGCGCGTCTACAACCATACCTGGAAGCTCGATCCGATCGTGCGCAGTCTGCTCGACACGGATTTCTACAAGCTTCTGATGCTGCAGATGATCTGGGGCATGTACCCCAAGGTCGAGGCCACCTTCTCGCTGATCAATCGCACCACTTCGGTGCGGCTGGCCGACGATATCGATGAAGGCGAGTTGCGCGAACAACTCGACCATGCCCGCACCTTGCGTTTCTCCAAGAAGGAGATGATCTGGCTGGGCGGCAACAATTTCTATGGCCGCAAGCAGATCTTCGAGCCGGAATTCCTCGCCTGGCTGGAAGGGTTCCGGCTGCCCGACTACGAACTGTCCAGGCGCAATGGACAGTATGAGCTCTCCTTCAGCGGGCCATGGATGTATACCACGCTGTGGGAGATCCCGGCGCTCGCCATCATCAACGAGCTGCGGTCCCGCGCGGCGATGCGGGCCTTCGGACCCTTCGCCCTCGATGTGCTCTATGCCCGCGCCAAGGCCAAGATGTGGGCCAAGACCGAGCGCCTGAAGGCACTGCCCGGCATCCGCATTTCCGACTTCGGCACGCGCCGGCGGCATTCCTTCCTGTGGCAGCGCTGGTGTGTCGAGGCGCTCAAGGAAGGTATCGGCGAGGCCTTCACCGGCACCTCCAACGTGCTGCTTGCGATGGACAACGACCTCGAAGCGCTCGGCACCAACGCACACGAATTGCCGATGGTGTTCGCGGCGCTTGCCAATTCGGAGAAGGAGCTGAAACAGGCTCCCTACAAGGTGCTGCAGGACTGGCAGCGCTACTATGGCGGCAATCTGCTGATCGTGCTGCCCGACGCTTTCGGCACCGCCTCCTTCCTGCGCGACGCCCCGGACTGGGTGGCCGACTGGACCGGCTTTCGCCCCGACAGCGCCCCGCCGATCGAAGGCGGCGAAAAAATCCTGTCCTGGTGGCGCGAGAAGGGCAAGGATCCCAAGCAGAAACTGCTGATCTTCTCCGACGGCCTGGAGGTGGAAACCATCGAGGAGACCTACCGCCACTTCGAGGGCAAGGTGCGCATGTCCTTCGGCTGGGGCACCAACCTCACCAATGATTTCGAGGGCTGCGCGCCGACGGAGACCAACAGCCTGGACGCCATATCGCTGGTCTGCAAGGTCACCGAGGCCAATGGCCGGCCGGCGGTGAAGCTTTCCGACAACCCGGCCAAGGCGACTGGCGACGAGAAGGAGATCCAGCGGTATCTCAGGATTTTCGGCGAGAAGGACCGCGTGGAGCAACTGGTCAAGGTGTGAGGGGCGAGCGCTGCTTGAGGCATCGCCATACGAGGCCGCAAAGTTGGATAGGCTGAGTTCCTTCGCCGTGGAGCGCCGTCTTCAAGGATTGGCTTTCGCCATCGCCCTGCTAGCCCTCCTCCCCACTCCCGCCTTCGCCCATGCCTCCGACCGAGGCCACGTCCTGCTCCTGCCGACCGGCTATTACCTCGTCGGCGGCGCGTTCGCCGTGGCCGTCAGCTTCCTCGTGCTGGCGCTGCTGCCGGCGGCTTCCATCGATCGTTTCTGGCGCCGGCGGCTGCCGCTTTTCACCTTCGGCGATACCACCCGCGCTTCCCTCAGCCTGGTATCCTTTGCCGGCTTTGCAATCCTCGTCGCCGCCGGCCTTTTCGGCAGCCGCGACCCGCTCTCCAACCCACTGCCGCTGGTGATCTGGACGCTGTTGTGGGCAGGCCTCACGCTGCTGCAAGGCGCTTTCGGCGACCTCTGGTCATGGCTCAACCCTTGGTATGGACCGTGGCGCCTCGCCTCACGCCTGCGCGGCGCAAGCGATGAGGGGCTGTGGCGCCTTCCCCGATGGATCGGCTGCTGGCCGGCCGTCATCCTGTTCTTCGCCTTTGCCTGGTTCGAGCTCATCGATCCGGCGCCTGACGACCCTGCACGGCTTGCCCTTGTCGCCGGCTTTTATTGGCTGCTCACCTTCCTTGCCATGCTGATGTTCGGCTATCGCGGCTGGAGCCGCAGCGGTGAGTTCCTGACTATCTTCTTCTCCATGGTGGCGCGCTTCGCGCCTGTCGAACGCGACGAGAAGGGCCGGCTTGCGCTGTGCTGGCCAGGCGCCAAGCTGCTGACGGCGGAGCCGTTACCACCCAGCGGCATCGCCTTCCTGCTGCTGGCCCTGTCGTCCGTGTCCTTCGACGGCCTGTCAAAAACCTTCTTCTGGCTTGGCCTCTTCGGCATCAATCCGCTCGAATTCCCAGGCCGCACGGCGGTGATCGGCAGCGGCAGTCTCGGGCTCGTTCTGACATTCGTCCTGCTGGCGGCGGTGTTCCTTTTGGCCGTTGTGCTCGGCCAACGTCTTGCCGGCAGCGGACCGCCGCTCGCCCAGGCAGCCGGGCTGCTGGTCTGGTCGATCGTGCCGATCGCGCTCGCCTACCACGTCGCGCACTATCTGACGGCGCTGCTGGTCGACGGCCAGTACGCGCTGGCCGCCCTGTCCGACCCGTTCGCGCTGGGCTGGAACCTGTTCGGCACCGCCGACATGCAGGTCGAGGCCGGCATCGTGGCCGGCGCGGCGTCCGCCTGGTGGCTGTGGAACATCCAGGCTGGTGCCATCATCCTTGGCCATGTGCTCGCCGTCCTCATCGCCCACGGCTTCGCCTGGCGCCTGCATCCGCAGCCCGCCCGCGCCGCGCTCAGCCAGTTTCCGCTCACCCTGCTGATGATCGCCTACACGGTCTTCGGCCTCTGGCTGCTCGCCACGCCGACGGTCGGCTGAGGCATTTGCGCTGGAAAATAAACCGGGATTCCCTTAGGGAACCAGCATTGCCGTGTCCGGACTTTGGTGATTTAGTTTGTACACATGCAATTTTTCGACTTCCGGACATGAGCGGACTTTGCGCTCCTAACGCTGAACAAGGGGAACGGCATATGGACAAGAGCAAGACCTTCAACCTCCCGAAAACCGGTCTCACCCGCCGCACGGCGCTGAAGGGCCTTGCAGCGGGCGCCGGCCTCGCCATGGCGCCCGGCTTCGTCCGCTATTCCCAGGCGCAGAGTTCGGCGCCGATCAAGATCGGCTTCCAGTCGCACCGGACCGGCATCGGTGCCGCCTATGGCCGCTGGTACGAGAAGACCACCGCCGCCGCGGTCAAGGCGATCAACGCCGCCGGCGGCATCAACGGCCGCCAGGTCGAGGTCATCATCGAGGATGACGGCACCGATCCCGGCCGCGGCGCCGAGGTGGTTGGGAAGTTCGCCACCCAGCACAAGACCGACATCGTTTTCGGCACACTGTTTTCGCACGTCGTCATTGGCTCGGCGCCGGCCGCCGGCGAGGCCAAGATCCCTTATTTCGTCGTCAGCGAAGGCCACCACGTCGCCTCGACCAAGCTCAACCGTTACGTCTTCCAGCCCGGCATCACCGACGTGAAAAGCCAGATCCAGTCGATGGCGCCATGGATCGCGGCCAATGCCGGCAAGAAGGTGACGCAGATTTTCCCCGATTTCGCTTTCGGCTACGATCATCGCGACTACCTGCCGCCGGCGCTGAAGGCGCAGGGCGCCGAGGTCATTGCGCAGATCGCCATCCCGCCGACGGAATCCTCCTTCACCAAGTATTTCCCGCAGATCCCGGCCGAGACCGAGGTGATCTACCACGTGATGGTCGGTCCCGCGGTGCTCACCTTCGTCAAGGAACTCGGCGAGTTCTACGGCTCCAACCGGCCGCAGCTGTTCGGCTTCATCGATTCGCTCGAGGCCGTCGACATCAACAGCCCGGGGCTGGAATTCCTCGACGGCAGCCATTTCTGGGAAGGCTCGCCGCGTTATGCCCAGGCCGATGATACCGAGGCGCAGAAAGCCTATCGCGTCGCCGTCGGCATCGACGACAATGGCGCCGCCGTCGGCGACCCCAAGGACGTCTCCACCGCCGCGCACATGTTCGGCTGCTGGGAAACGCTCTACGTCGTCAAGAAGGCGATGGAGGATGCCGGCTACAAGGGGCCGGAAGACCGCGCCAAGCTGGTCGAGGCAACCGAGGCACTGACCGCCTTCGCCGAAGGCCCGGAGCATCCGCAGGGGCCGAAAACCTTCAACGGCAAGATCCACCAGTGCTTTGGTATCCAGAACATCTCCAAGGTCGAAGGCGGCAAGCTGAAGGTGGTGCACAAGACCAAGATCGAGGACGGGCTCTACGAGGCCGAGGGAGATTACACGACGCAGGCGCTTTGACGCCTCACCCTCCCCCTTGTGGGGAGGGTCGGCGAACAGGCTTCGCATTTTGCGAAGCCTGTGAGACGGGGTGGGGGCTGCGACGGCCCATGCCCCACCCCCCACCCGACCGCTTCGCGGTCACCCTGCCCACGAGGGGGAGGGTAAGGGCGCCCCTGAATGCACTTCGGACCCCATCTCCTCCTTGCCGCCCTCGAAGGCCTCGTCACCTCCGCCGTGCTGGCGCTGACCGCGCTTGGGCTGTCGCTGGTGTTCGGCGTGATGCGGGTGGTCAATGTCGCGCATGGCGAGTTCTTCATGCTGGGCGCGGTGCTTGCCTGGGCGATCTCGACGGCGATATCGGGCCATCCGGCGTTGGGTTTCCTGGCGGCGTTGGTGATAGCGCCGCTGATCGTCGGCGCCATCGCGCTGGTCGCCGAGCGGCTGGTGCTGCGCCGGCTCAACTACAATCCGGAAGCCACCATCGTCGCCACCATCGGCATGCTCTACATCATCCAGCAGCTGGCGCTGACCTTCTATGGCCCGGAGGCGCGGCCGGTGGAGCCGCCGTTCAGCTACCGCATCCTTTTGCCGTGGTTCGGCTACTCCGGCTACAAACTGTCCATCATCGCCGCTTCCGCGCTTCTCTTGATCGCCACATGGCTCGTGCTGACACGCACCAAAATCGGCCTCATCATGCGCGCCACGCAGTATGACAGCGAGACGGCGCAGGCCTTCGGCATCCCGGTCGGCCGCGTCTATGGCGGCGTCTTCGCGCTCGGCGCCATGCTGGCGGCGATCGCCGCGGTGCTGATCGTTCCGATCAGCCAGGCGCATTATCTGATGGGACAGGACCCGCTGCTGCTTTCCTTCATCGTCGTCATCATCGGCGGCCTCGGCTCGCTGCGCGGCACAGTCGTCGCCGCCGTGCTGATTGGCCTCTCCGATGGCATCGTCTCGATGTTCTTCTCGCCAACCCTGGCCAAGATCATCGCCACGCTGCTGGTCGCCATGGTGCTGGTGTTCCGCCCGCAAGGCCTGTTCGGAACGGCCTCGCGATGAGTGAAGCTTCGCCGGCAAAGGCCTATGCGCTGCATCTCGGCGTCATCGCCCTGCTCTTCGTGCTGAGCTTCGTGCTGCCTGAGTACTATCATGGCCTTCTCGCCCGCATCATGGTGCTGGCGGTGTTCGCCATGGGCTACAACATGCTGTTCGGCTATGTCGGCCTGCTCAGCCTCGGCCATGCCATGTTCTTCGGCGCCGGGCTTTACGGTGCCGGCCTTGCCATCATCCAGCTCGGCTGGGGCGTGCCGCTGGCCTTCCTCAGCGGGATTGCCTGCGGCGCGGTGCTGGCGCTGATGATCGGCCTCCTGGCACTGCGCACCACGGGCGTCGCCTTCATGATCGTCACCATGATGTTCGCGCAGGTGTTTTATCTCCTCATCCTCTACTTCGCGACGTGGACCGGAGGCGATCAGGGCCAGGTCGTGCCGCAGCCGGAACGCGTCCTCGATTTCGGCGTGACCTCGCTCGACCTCACCAATCCGACCGTGCGCTACATGAGTGCACTGGCGCTGTTCTCGATCGTACTGCTGATCACGCTTGCCATCGTCCGCTCCCGATATGGCCGTGTGCTGGTCGCCATCCGCGAGAACGAAGAACGCACCAAGATGCTGGGCTACGACACCTTCTCCAACAAGCTTGCCGCCGTCGTCATCTCCGGCACCATCTGCGCGGCGTCGGGGGCTGCCTACGCGCTGCTGTTCGGCTATGTCGGATCGAGCTTCGCCTCGGTGCAATATTCGATCCTGCCGCTGCTCTGGGTCCTGCTCGGCGGCGCGGCCACAACGCTCGGACCGCTCATCGGCACGGTCTTCATGTACTATGTCATCGACGTCACCAGCGGCTACACATCGGCCTATCTGCTGATCGTCGGTATCGCGCTGATCCTGCTGGTTTTGTTTTTCCCAAAGGGCATTCTTGGCACCATCCGCCAACGCTGGCTAAGGTGGCTGCCATGACACCTCTTTTGAGCACCAGGGGCCTGTCGCGCCATTTCGGCGGCCTGCGCGCCGTGGACAACGTCGATTTCACCTTGATGCCAGGCGAGATTCGCGCCGTCATAGGCCCCAACGGAGCCGGCAAGACGACCTTCGTCAGCCTGGTCAGCGGCCGCATCCAGCCGTCTTCGGGAGCGATCATATTCGACGGCGACGACATTACCGGCCTGCCCGCCTATGCCAGAGTGCGCCGGGGCATCGCTTACACCTTCCAGATCACCAGCGTCTTCGCCAATCTCAGCGCCTACGCCAATGTCGCGTTGCCGGTGCAACTCACACTGAGCGATCGCCGGTCGGCAGGCGCGATCAAGGCAGGCGTCATGTCGGCGCTCGAACGCACGGGCCTCGCCGACCGTGCCGATATGCCGGCCGGGCAGTTGTCCTACGGCCACCAACGCCTGCTGGAGGTGGCGATGGGCCTGGCGCTGAAGCCTCGCCTGCTGATCCTCGACGAGCCGACACAAGGGCTGGCCGACAGCGAGATCGACAATTTCATCGCCTTGGTGCGCGAGATCGCCAGGGACGCCACCGTGCTTCTGATCGAGCATAACATGCCCGTGGTCATGCAGTTGGCCCACCGCATCACTGTCTTCAATGCCGGCAGTATCCTGGCGGAAGGCACCCCCGAGGCCATCCGCGAGAACACGGCGGTGCAGGAAGCCTATCTGGGGACCGCCCGATGACTGCGGGCAAGGCGGAAGCGTTGCGGATCGCGGGACTGGACTGCTTCTACGGCGAGGTCCAGGTGCTCTACGGCCTCGACCTCGTGCTGAACAAGGGCGAGGTGCTGTGCCTGTTCGGCCGCAACGGCGCCGGCAAGACGACGACGCTGAAGGCGATCATGGGCCTGGTTCCTTCGAGCGCCGGCTCGATCAAGCTCGCCGGCCAGGAATTGACCGGCCTGCCGGCGCATGAAGTGCCGAAGGCAGGCGTCGCCTATGTACCGCAGGGCAGGCGGCTGTTCGCCGAGATGACGGTGGCGGAAAACATCGAGATCGGCCTGATGGCACGCGGCAAGGGCAAGGCCGTGCGCGAAACCGTGCTCGACCTCTTCCCGCTGCTGCGCCAGAGGCTGCGGCAACGTTCGGGCACCTTGTCGGGCGGTGAGCAGCAGATGCTGGCGATGGCGCGCGCGCTCTGCCTCGAACCGCAGGTGCTCTTGCTCGACGAGCCGACGGAAGGGCTGATGCCGTCGATGATCGCCAAGATCCGCGAGACGGTGTCAAAGCTGCGCGACATGGGCGTCTCGACCATCCTGGTCGAGCAGCGCGTCGAGGCGGTGCTGTCGGTCGCCGACCGCGTCTCGTTCATCGAGAATGGCCGCAACCGCGAGACGGTCGATGTCGAGGAGCTGCGCGCCGACCCTTCGGCGGTCAGGCGCTATGTCGGCGTTGGTTGATCAGCCGAAAAACACAAAGCCCGCGATCAAGAAAATCGGGATCAGCACCAGACCGGACCACAGCATGTAGCCGAAGAAGCCGGGCATCTCGACGCCGCGCTGCCGGGCGATGGCATAGACCATGAAGTTGGGCGCATTGCCGATATAGGTGTTGGCGCCCATGAACACCGCACCCGCCGAGATCGCCGCCAATGTCGAGGCGAATTCGGTCATCAGGTGGCGTGGATCGCCGCCGGCAAGCTCGAAGAACACCAGGTAGGTCGGCGCATTGTCGAGGAAGGACGACAGCGCTCCGGTCAGCCAGAAATAGGCGAGGTCGTTGGGCGTGCCTTGCGCCGAGGTGACGAGCCCGACCAGCTGCGCCAGCGCTCCCTCATGGCCGGCTCTCAAAATGGCGATGACCGGCACGATGCAGATGAAGATGCCGGCAAACAATTTTGCCACTTCCGCGATCGGTCCCCAGTTGAAGCCATTCGCCTCGCGGTATTCCTTGCGCGAAACAGCCAACGAGACAAAGGCGAGCGCCAGGATGACGGCGTCGCGTACCAGGTTCTGCAGCTCCAGCGTCACGCCCTGAATGGAGAAGGTGACACCAGGCTTCCATGTCGCCGACAGCAGGATGGCGCCAATGACCCCGGCCAGCAAAGGAATGTTTGGCAGGCCGCGAATGCGTATCCTGGAATCCGGTGTCGGGTCCTTGATCTTCGGCGCGCCTGCCTCGCGCCGATGCAGGATGACGTCGATCGCCAGGAACGCCGCCAGCACCAGGCCGCCAACGAACAGCGTTTCCCGATAGAGGTTCGTGGTCGTCCAGAAGAAGTCGACGCCACGCAGGAAGCCGACGAACAGCGGCGGGTCGCCGAGCGGCGTCAGCGAGCCGCCGATATTGGACACCAGGAAGATGAAGAAGACGACGACATGGGCATTGAACGGCCTGGCGTCGTTGGCGCGGATGATCGGCCGGATCAGGATCATCGAGGCGCCCGTCGTGCCGATGACCGAGGCGAGCAGCGCGCCGACCAGCAGCAGCCCGGCATTGACCAGCGGCGTGCCGTGGATGTTGCCGGCGACCAGGATGCCGCCCGAAATGGTGAACAGCGCAAACAGCAGGATGATGAAGGACATGTATTCGGTAAGCAGCGCGTGCAGCACCGCCTCGGTCGCCGAAGGCAGCCCGAAGGCAAGCGCCAAAGGTACGACGACAAATGCGGCCCAAAGCGCCGCTATCTTGCCGTAGTGGTGCTCCCAGATATGGTGGAACAGCAGCGGGCCGGTCGCGATCGACAGCAGCAGGCCAGCAAAGGGAAGTGCCCACCACAGCGACATCGAGGCGCCGGGCAATGCGTGTTCCTCGGCCGCCAAGGCCGCTTCCGGGAACAGCATGGCGACGGCGATGGCGGCACCCGTCATTGCGCCCGCGGTGATCCGCGAAAGGCCCCCCTGATGCCCCACCGTCCGTTCAGTCCGACAAATGGTCTTCAAGCGTCACGCCGGCATCGCGCATGCGCCGCAGCATGGCATCAAGCGAGCCGTTGAGGTCGATGCCACGGCAGGCATCGAGCCGGACGGTGGTTTTGAAACCCTGGCTGACGGCATCCAGCGCCGAAAAGCCGACGCAGAAATCGGTCGCCAGCCCGACCAGGGTCAAACTGTCGATGCCGCGTTCCCTGAGGTAGCCCCCGAGGCCGGTCGGCGTCGTGTGGTCGTTCTCGAAGAAGGCCGAATAGCTGTCGATCGCTGGGCGAAATCCCTTGCGGATGACGAGCTCGGCCTTGGTCCAGGCAAGGCCGGAATGGAAATCCGAGCCGAGGCTGCCCTGGATGCAATGATCCGGCCACAAAGTCTGCTGGCCATAGGGCATCTCGATCATGGTGAAGGGCTGCGCGCCCGGATGGCTGGAGGCAAAGCTCGAATGGCCGGCGGGGTGCCAGTCCTGCGTCAACACGACATGGTCGGTCCGCCGGATCATATCGTTGACCAGCGGCACGATCTCGTCGCCGCCGGTCACGGCCAACGCGCCTCCCGGGCAAAAGTCGTTCTGCAGGTCGATGACAACAAGCGCTTCGTCGGCCATGCGGCTTCCTTCCCTCTGTCTCGATGCCGCTGTTGCGACCGGAGGCAGAAACTTGACCAGATGGCCGGCCGCGTCAACCTCCGGAGGCGTAACAATCTCGTTGCATGCGGCCCGGCAGCTACGACACCCCAAACTCTGGCTTTGACAATTTCCACTGGCTTGATATCATTTGCATACGAATGAATTTCCGGTTCGAAACCGGCAACATCATCCCAGGGGAAAATCCTTGGGAGGGCCAAATTCGGGGAAGGCCCACTCTCTGGGAAGGCAAAGCGTGATCCGTTACGCGAAACCCACCACGGTCGATGAGGCGCTCGCGCTGCTTGGCGAGGGCGCCTGGCGCATCCTCGCCGGCGGTACGGATTTCTATCCGGCACAAGGCACGAAGCCGTTCCGCGACAATGTCCTCGACATCAATGGCCTCACCGCGCTGCGCGGCATCGCCGAGACAGATAACCACTTTGTCATCGGTGCGCGCACGACATGGACCGACATCATCCGCCATACCTTGCCGCCGGCCTTCGATGCGCTGAAACAGGCCGCGCGCGAGGTCGGCTCGCCGCAAATCCAGAACGTCGCCTCGGTCGCGGGCAATCTCTGCAACGCCTCGCCGGCCGCCGATGGCGTGCCGGGCCTGCTCGTGCTTGATGCCGAAGTCGAACTGCGTTCGGCAACAGTGACGCGCTACCTGCCCTTGCCGGATTTCATTCTCGGCAACCGCCGAACAGCCTTGCGAGCAGGGGAAATGGTCAGCGCCATCCGCGTGCTGAAGCCCGCTGCAACGGGCACGTCGGCTTTCGTCAAGCTCGGCGCGCGGCGCTATCTCGTCATTTCCATAGCGATGGTGGCGGCGCGTCTGGTCGTCGAGAACGGCACAGTGACCGAAGCGGCCATCGCCGTCGGGTCGTGCTCGGCCGTCGCCAGGCGCCTTGCCGGCGTCGAGGCGGCGCTGCTCGGATTGCCTGCGGATCACCGGCTCGCCGATGCGGTCCAGTCCGCACCGATCACAGAACTGTCGCCGATCGCCGACGTGCGCGGCAGCGCGGAATACCGGCTCGACGCTGTGCGCGAGATTGTCGCCCGCGCCGTGCTGACGGCCGCCGGCCTAATGAACGATCACATGGTGGCGGCATGAACCAGCTTCTGCCTGAAGTGACTGAAGCCCTGCCCGGTCTGGGCGTAGGCACGCCCGGCCTCGGCCCTGAACGCGCCGACATTGCCTTCACGGTCAATGGCGACGCTGTCCTGGTCAATGTGCCGCCGCTGCGCCGGCTGTCCCAGGTGCTGCGTGACGAATTGCGGCTAACGGGTACCAAGGTCGGCTGCGATGCCGGCGATTGCGGCGCCTGCACGGTGCTGGTCGACGGTGCTCCCGTCTGCGCCTGCCTGATGCCGGCGGCTTCCGTATCCGGGGCGGCAGTGACAACAGTCGAGGGACTTGCCAATGGCCGGCTCTCGGCACTGCAGGCCTCGTTTCTCGCCCATGGCGCGGCGCAATGCGGCATCTGCACGCCGGCGCTGCTGGTCGCGGCGACAGCGCTCCTGGACGCGACACCCAAGCCGACCGAGACCGAGGTGCAGGATGCGCTGGGCGGCATTCTGTGCCGTTGCACCGGCTACCGGAAGATCATCGCGGCGGTGATGGAGGCGTCCCTCCAGACAGCGAGCCTGGATTTCCGTCTGCCTCAGTCCGGGCATGCCATCGGCGCGTCCCCTGTGAGGCTCGATGGCGTGCCAAAGGTGACCGGGGCTGAGAAATTCGGCGGCGATTCCTTCCCGGCCGATGCGCTCGCCGTTCTGGTGGTCCGCTCACCGCATTATCACGCCAGCTTTGCCTTCGGCGACCTCGATGGTTGGGCGAAGAGACACCCCGGCATCGCCGGTGTCTTCACCGCGGCCGACATTCCGGGAAAGAACTGCTTCGGTGCGATCGGCCCGTTCGCCGATCAGCCGGCACTGGCCGAAGGATTTGCGCGGCTTCGCGGCGAGGCGGTGGCGCTGGTCGCCGGCGAGCGCGAGGCGATCCTCGATCTCGACCTGTCGGATTTCCCGGTCCGCTGGACCGAATTGCCGCATTTCCTGCAACCTTGCGAAGCGCAGGCCGAAGGCGCGGCACGGATCCATGACAACCGCCCGGCCAACCTTTTGACCACGGGCCTTGTCGAGCGCGGCGACCCTGAGGCGGCGCTTGCAAATGCCGCTGTCACCGTGAGCGGCGCCATCGAAACTTCCTATGTCGAGCACGCCTATATCGAACCGGAAGCCGGCTATGCTTATCTGGACGGCGACACGCTGGTTGTCGTCGCCTGCACGCAGGCGCCCTACATGGACCGCGACGAGACGGCGAAGGTGCTTGGCCTTGCCGTCGACAAGGTGCGCATCGTGCCCACCGCGACCGGCGGCGGTTTCGGCTCGAAACTCGACGTATCGCTGCAGCCGCTGATCGGCCTCGTGGCGCTGAAAACCGGCCGGCCGGCGGCGCTGGCCTACACCCGCAACGAATCGATGACATCGACCACCAAGCGCCATCCGGCTGAGATGAAGGCGACCATCGGGGTGGACGCAGAAGGCCATGTCACCGGCATGACCTTTGCCGGCGATTTCAACACCGGCGCCTATGCGAGCTGGGGCCCGACCGTTGCCAATCGTGTGCCGGTGCATGCGTCCGGCCCCTATGCGACGCCCAATTATCGCGCCGAGGGCCGCGCCATTCATACGCATGGTCCGATTTCCGGCGCCTTCCGCGGCTTCGGCGTCCCGCAGGCGACCATCATGCAGGAGACGCTCTATGACGAGCTCGCCGGCAAGCTTGGTATCGACCGCCTCGATTTTCGCCTGAAAAACTGCCTTCGGAACGGCTCCGAAACGGTTACCGGCCAACGTTTGGAGTCCGGCGTCGGCATCGCCGAGTGCCTTGAGGCGCTGCGGCCGCATTGGGCGCGCGCGACGGCCGACGCGGATGCGTTCAACCATACCCACGCGTACAAAAAGCGCGGCGTCGGCGTGGCGTCCTGCTGGTATGGCTGCGGCAACACCTCGCTGCCCAATCCATCGACCATCCGGGTCGGCGTCGCGGCTGACGGCACGGTCGTCCTGCACCAGGGCGCCGTCGATATCGGCCAGGGCTCCAACACCGTCATCACCCAGATCTGCGCCGACGCGCTCGGCCTGCCGCTGGAGAGATTCCGGCTGAAGAGCGCCGACACGGCGATCAGCCCCGATGCCGGAAAGACTTCCGCCTCGCGCCAGACTTTCGTCACCGGCAAGGCGGCCGAGAAGGCCGGCCGCGCGTTGCGCGAAAAGATCCTGCGCTTTGCCAATGTCTCGGAAAAGGCATCCCTGCAGTTGGATGGCGTGGCGATCGTCATCCGCGAGGGCGAGGCCGCACGCCGCATCGATCTCGCCTCGCTCGACGTCGATGCCGAAGGCTTCGTCTTCCGCGCCGAGGAGACCTACGATCCGCCGACGCTGCCGCTCGATGCAAAGGGCCAGGGCAAGCCCTACGCTGTGTACGGCTTTGGCGCGCAGATCGCCGAACTCGAGGTCGATCTCAAGCTCGGCACGGTGAAGCTGCTGAAAATCACCGCCGCGCACGATGTCGGCAAGGCGATCAACCCGCTGCTGGTCGAAGGCCAGATCGAGGGCGGCATCGCGCAAGGCATCGGCATGGCGCTGATGGAAGAATATATCCCCGGCCGCACGGAGAATTTGCACGACTATCTCATCCCGACCATAGGCGACGTGCCGCCGATCGAGACCATCCTGATCGAGGTTCCCGATCCGGAGGGCCCGTTCGGCGCCAAGGGGCTGGGCGAGCATGTGCTGATCCCGACCGCACCCGCGATCCTCAACGCCGTCCGCCACGCCACCGGGGTCCTCGTCACCAAGGTCCCGGCGACGCCGACGCGGATCCGCGCTGGCATTCGTGAAAAGGATGGCATCCGCGAAAAGGAGGCGCGCCCATGAGCGAGCTTGCCGAGCGCTTCGAAACGCATGATCCCGGCGAGAAGCTGGTGGCGGAGAAGATCCGCTGTGATGCCTGTCCGGTCATGTGCTACATCGCAGATGGCCGCACCGGCGCCTGCGACCGCTACGGCAATGCCGGCGGCCGGATCGTGCGCATGGACCCGCTGACCATCCTCGACCACGCGGCCGAGACCGGCGCGGCGATCGTACCTTTCGTCGCCGAGGGCGAGGCCTGGGACGGCGAGTTGGTCAACACCGGGCGCCGCTTCGTCACGGCAATAGGCGCCGGCACCACTTATCCCGACTACAAGCCGGCGCCGTTCATCGTCAGCCAGGAGGTGGAGGGCGTCGATCTCGTCACGGTCGTCACCGAAGGCATCTTTTCGTATTGCGGCGTCAAGGTGAAGATCGATACCGACCGTCATATCGGACCGGAAACGGCTGTCGTGCGGGCGGAGGGTGAGGCGATCGGCCATGTCACAACAGGCGAATACGGCTCGCAGATGCTGTCGCTTGGCGGCGTGCATCACCTCACCGGCGGCTCCAAGGCCGAAGGCCGCGCCACCTGCGATGCGCTGCTCAATCTGTGCAATCGCAAGCCGGTGGAACTGACCATCGACGGCGGTGCCACCGTCATCGTCGAAGCCGGCAAGCCACCTGTCATCGACGGCAAGCAGGAGCGCCGCATGCGCGTCGGCTGCGGCTCGGCGACGATCGGCATGTTCGCCACGCAATGGCGCGGGCTGGTCGACGAGGTGGTTGTGGTCGACGACCACATCACCGGCGTCGTTTCCGAGCATCAGGCCGGCAAGGTGCTGGGCTGGCAGGATACAGGGATCAAGATCATCGGCCGCCGCTCGACGCCGGGCCGCTATTTCAAGGTCTCCGAGCCGGGCCTCGGCTGGGGCGGCACCTCGATTTCCGACCCGCTGTCGATCCTCGGCGACTGGAACGCCAAGAAGGGCGCGCGGCCGGGCCTGTCGTTGCTGATGGTTTCGACCACCGGCGAACAATTCGCCTATTACGAACTCGACGACGAATTGAAGCCTGTCGAAAAACCGTTTCCGGAGCGGCTGCGGAAGTCGGTCAATCTGATCGAGGACAATTGCGAGCCGGCGCTGTGCACCGTGCTGTTCATCGGCGGCGCCGGCGGTTCGCTGCGTGCCGGCGTCACCGAAAACCCGGTCAATCTCACCCGGTCGGTGCAAGGCCTGAAGACCTATGTGACGGTCGGCGGCGCGCCGGTCTTTGTCTGGCCGGGCGGCGGCATCACGCTGATGGTCGACGTCACCAGGGTGCCGGAAGGCGCCTTCGGCTATGTGCCGACACCGGCGCTGGTGGCGCCAATCGAATTCACCTTGCGCCGCGACGACTATATCAGGCTCGGCGGCTACGAGGCCGAAATCCGCAGTGTCGAGGACATCGTCGCCAAGGGCGGCGAGTACCTCAACTCACGTCGCGGAACCGGCGCGCCGTCCGACAATCCATGGCCGCCGCTCGCGCAATTGCGGCGTGCCGCCTCGAACGGAGCCGGATGATGGACGGCCCGCAAGTCCACTGGCTGCAGGACGGCAAGCGGCTGCATCTCAACCACGGGCCGATCGACCTGATCGTCGAGGCCTTTGGCGAGGCGGACGAGTGTCGTGCCGCCTACGCCCAGGCTGTCGCGCGCTTCCAGACGATCCTGATCGAGTTGGTCAAGGAGCTTCCCGAATTGCGGCTCCCGGCATTTTTCCTGCGGCCGCGCGCCTTTGACGGCCCGACGGCGCGCCGCATGGAGGCAGCCGTCATGCCCTTGGCGGAATGCTTCATAACACCGATGGCCGCCGTCGCGGGATCGGTAGCCGACGAAATGCTCGCCGCATTGCTTGCCGGACGTAGGCTCGATCGTGCCTATGTCAACAATGGCGGCGACAGCGCCCTTCACATCGGCATAGGCCGCTCGATAGGTCTGGCGGTCGCCGGCACCGGCAATGGTTTGGCCGACCGGATCACGATCCGCGCGGAAGATGGCGTTCGCGGCGTTGCCACCAGCGGCTGGCGCGGCCGCTCCTTTTCGCTCGGCATCGCCGACGCCGTCACCGTGCTGGCGCGGACCGGCGCCGAGGCCGATGCGGCGGCGACGCTCATTGCCAACGCGGTCGACCTGCCCGGCAATCCCGCCATCAAGCGCATTCCGGCACAGGAGCTGTCGCCCGACAGCGATCTCGGCGCGCGGCTGGTGACACAGGCCGTCGGCACGCTGGCATTTGGCGAGGTGGCGCAGGCGCTGGACAATGGCCTTGCCGTCGCCGAAGATTTTCGCCGGCGCGGGCTGATTGCCGCATCGGCACTGTTTCTTGGCGGTGAGGCCCGCATCAGTGGCTCGGTTGCACTTTCCGCGCCCAACAAAAATCCGAGGGAGGAAGTTGCCCATGCCTGAGTTTCCGATCCGCAAGGTCGCGGTGCTGAGCGAAGAGATCTTTCACGAGGGCGGACCGGTCGCGGACGTACCGCGCCGTCGTGCAGCGGCCATGGCCGTGGTCAAGAACCCGTTCGCCGGGCGCTATGTCGAGGATCTGCAGAGCGCGATGGAGGATCTGAAGCCACTCGGCCTGCTGCTCTGCGACCGGCTGATCGCGGCGCTCGGCGGCAACGTCAAGCAGATCGACGGCTACGGCAAGGGCGCCATCGTCGGCACGGCAGGCGAACTGGAACACGGCGCGCTCTGGCATGTGCCGGGCGGCTACGCGATGCGCGAGCGGCTCGGCGACGCCAAGGCGATCGTGCCGTCGGCCAAGAAGGTCGGCGCCTTCGGCTCGAAGCTCGACGTACCGCTCGGCCACATCAACGCCGCCTATGTGCGCAGCCATTTCGACGCCATGGAAGTCGGCATCAGCGACGGCCCGCGTCCCGACGAGATCCTGTTTTGCCTCGCCATGACCTGCGGCCCGCGCGTCCACAACCGCATGGGTGGCCTTGCGGCGGACAACATCAAGGCCTGGGACGGATTGCGGTGAACGGCGAGGACAATCTGCTCAAGCTGGTCGAGGCCGAAGAGCCTGAGGAACATGACTACCTCCTCCAGGAACAGGTCGGCTTCATCCTGCGCAAGGCGCACCAGCGCCATGTGTCTATCTTCGCCGCGCATATAGGCGACCTGACGCCGCCACAATTCGCGGCACTGGCCAAGCTGCGCGATGTCGGCGAGACCTCGCAGAACCAGCTCGGCACGCTGATCGCGATGGACGCGGCGACGGTGAAGGGCGTGATCGACCGCCTGAAGGCGCGCGGCCTGGTAGAGCTGTCCAGGCATGAGGTCGACAAAAGGCGGCTGCTGGTCAATCTGACCGCCGAGGGTCGCGATGCGATCGAACGGTTGATCCCGCTGGCCCGCGAAATCACCCGGGAAACGCTGGCGCCGCTCTCGGCCAAGGAGATCGCCACGTTCACAAAGCTGCTGGCGAAGCTGGCGTAGGTGCGGACCTTCCAGCCTGCAAAAGCTGGTCACCGAAGCGATTGAGTTGAGTAGAATTGGTTAGTCTGCGCTGCCCCTCATTGTCCTGCCGGACATTTCTCCCCGTACAGGGACGGGGAGAAACACGCTGTCATCGACGGCTTCGCCAGTCGCCAGCGTTGCAGAAGGGCGCCGGCTTCACCACAGCTCCCTTCTCCCCGTCCCTATACGGGGAGAAGGTGCCGGCAGGCGGGTGAGGGGCTGCGCCAACCGACACCCCTCAAGCTCCACTATCTCAGAGTCCGTTGTCCTTCAGCACCTTGGCGGCGTTTTCCTTGGTGATCTTCTCGGTGGGCAGCGTGATGGTTTTTTCGACCTTCTCGCCGTTGAGGAACTTGATCGCCTGGCGCAGGCCTTCGGCACCGGGGGTGACATAGGTGAAGGTCGCCGTCAGTTCGCCCTTGTTCACCATTTGCACGCCTTCATTGGGCAGGCCGTCAATGCCGATGAACTTGATGTCCTTCTCGCGGCCGACATCCTTGGCGGCGAGATAGGCGCCGTAGGCCATCGGGTCGTTGTGGCCGTAAACGAGATCGATCTTCTCGTTGGTTTTCAGCGCGTTGGCCATCAGATTGTAGGCCTGGTCCTGCTTCCAGTCGCCCGACTGCTGGTCGAGCAGATACTTGATGCCCGGTTCCTTGTCGGTGAATTCATGGAAGCCGTCATGGCGGTCGTGCGCCGGCTGGGTGCCCATGCCGCCCCAGATCTCGACGACATTGCCAGCCGCCTTGCCCTTGCCGCCGAGCAGTTCGACCGCATATTCGCCGGCCGCGCGGCCGATCAGCTTGTTATCGCCGCCGACGAACTGCGTGTAGTCCTTGGTGTCGACGTTGCGGTCGAGCACGAAGACCGGGATCTTGGCGTCGATGGCCTGCTGCACGACGCCCGTCAGGCCCGCGGATTCCTTCGGCGACACCAAAAGCGCGTCGACCTCCTGGCGGATCAGGTTCTCGACATCGGCGACCTGCTTCTCGGTCTTGTCCTCGCCATCGGTGATGATCAGCTCGACCTCGGGATGCTTGGCGGCTTCGGCAATGATGTCCTTGTTGAACTGGGCGCGCCAGGGCTCGATGGTCGTCACCTGCGAGAAGCCGATCTTCCATTTCTTGTCCTGGGCGAAGGCATTGCCGGTCGAAAGCAGCGCGGTGGTGGTCAGCAGTGCCGCGCCGAGTGCGGCAAGCTTCAGCATGTCACGTCGTTTCATTTCTTGTTTCCTCCGAGATTGAGAGACGGGGTCTCTTGTGGCGGCCGCTTGGCTGCGGCCGTTTCCTTGCGCGCCGGTTGCCCGCCGGGCAGGCGCAGATAGGCCAGGAGATCGCCGGCATTGCGCTCCTGCACGAGCACGGTGCCGATGATGATCATGCCCTTCAGCACCAGTTGAAGATTTGAATTGATGTTGTGGAGCTGCAGTATGTTGGAGAGCAGCCCGAAGATCAGCACGCCACAGAACGTGCCGATCAGGCTGCCGCGTCCGCCCATCAGGCTGGTGCCGCCGATGACCACGGCGGCGATGGCGTCGAGCTCCAGCCCGGCACCGGCATCGGGCTTGCCTTGCCGGTACTGTGCCACATAGAGCACAGCTGCGATGCCGGCGAGCAGGCCGGAGATGGCATAGGTCGCGATCTTGACGCGGCCGGCGGCGATGCCGGAGAGCCGCGCGGCCTCCTCATTGCCGCCGATGGCATAGACATAGCGGCCGAACGGGGTGAAACGCAGCACGGCGCCGTAGATCAGGATGGCACCGAGGAAGAACAGGCCAGGCATCGGGATGACGCCGAACACCAGCGAGCGCAGCATCTCGAAATCGGCGGTGGCGTTCGAGCCGGTATAGACCGGCAGCACCGCATTGTTCTGGCCGGCGGTGAGCCGGGCGATGCCGAGTGCCGTCACCATCATCGCCAGCGTGACGATGAAGGGCTGCAGCCGCCCGGCAACGATGATGAAGCCGTTGATGGCGCCGAACAGCAGGCCGACGCAGGGCGCCACCAAAAGCACGCCGAGCACGCCGAATTTGGGCTCGATCTGCGGCAGCAGGTACCATAGCGACAGGCAGCACAGCACCACGCCGACGATTGCCGGCGTGACCAGGCCGCGAACGCTGTCCAGCTTCACGTCGCGCGCGGCGGCATCCGGACCGGCACGGGATTTTTCCACGTTGAGGAAGATGAAGCGGGTGATGACGAAGCCAAGGCAAAGCGCCACCAGCGCGACGGTCGGCACGCCCAGCACGACACCCGGCGTTACACCTGGCACCGTCAGCAGCATGGCGCAGACCACCGAGCAGATGGCCATCAGCGAGCCGACGGAAAGATCGATGCCGCCGGTGATGATCACCGCCGTCATACCGGTGGCGATCAGTCCGGTGGTCGACACCTGGCGCAGCACGTCGAGCAGATTGCCGTAGGACAGGAAGATGTTGTTGCCCTTGGAACTGACCGGCGAGCCGAGCACGCCGATCAGGAAGATGGCGATCAGGCCCCAATAGAGCTTGGTGCGGGACAGGAGCTTCAGGGCAGTCATGCGGCTGGTCTCGATAGCGTCCGGCGCGGTGCGGCGAGGCGCATGATGGCCTCTTCGCTTGCCGCGTCGCGGGAAAGAATGCCAGTCTGGCGGCCGTCGGCCATCACCAGGATGCGATCCGAGAGATGCAGCAATTCCGGCAACTCGGAGCTGATGACCGCGATGGCCAGGCCGTCGCGCGCCAACTGGAAGATGAGGTCGTAGATCTCGCGCTTGGCGCCGACATCGATGCCGCGCGTCGGCTCGTCCAGCAAGAGCACGCGCGGCCTGGTCGCCAGCCACTTGCCGATGACGACCTTCTGCTGGTTGCCGCCCGACAGCGTGCCGGCGGGCTGATCGATGTCCTGGCAGCGTATGCCGAGTGCCTTGACCGCCTGCCGCGCCAGCCCCTGCTCGCCGGCCAGCGAGCGGATGCCGAAGCGTGCCAGCGACCCGACCAGCGGCAGTGCGACATTGTCCGTGATCGAGGCCTGCAGGTGGAGGCCTTGCGTCTTGCGGTCCTCGGTGACCAGCGCGATGCCCAGCCGCCTGGCGTCGCGCGGCGAGCGGATGTTCACGGACCGGCCGTCGAGTTGGATCTCGCCGCCGGCACGGCCATCGCCCGAGCCGAAGATCGCCTCCATGATCTCAGTGCGGCCCGAGCCCAGAAGGCCGCCTATGCCGAGGATTTCGCCCGCGGCCAGATCGAAGCTGACGCCGTCGATCACCTGCCGCCAACCCTGGCGGTCGGGCTTCGACAGCGACAGATTGCTGACCGAAAGCACGGTTCGGCCGCCGGGATCCCGCTCGTCTTGGGAGGATGCGAGCAGGTCCCGTCCGACCATCGCCGAAATGATGGCATTCTCGTCAAGCTCGGCCATCGGCCGCGTCAGCACATGGCGCCCGTCGCGGAATACCGTGACGCGGCCGGCCAGATGCATCACCTCGTCGATGCGGTGCGAGATGTAGACGATGGCGACGCCGCTTTCGGCAAGCTGGCGGATGATGCGGAACAGCCGCTGGCATTCTGCGGGCGAAAGCGCCGAGGTCGGCTCGTCCATGATCAGGATGCGCGCCGACATCGACAGCGCCTTGGCGATTTCGACCAGCTGCTGTTCGCCGACGCGCAAGGCGCCGACACGGGCTTCCGGGTCGAGTTCGATGCCAAGCCGCTGCAGGAGGGCGGCCGCCGCACGGCTGCTCGCCTTGCGGTCGACGATCAGCCCGGCGATCAGTTTTTCACGGCCGAGGAAGATGTTGTCGGCGACGCTGAGTTCCGGCACCAGGTTGAGCTCCTGGTGGATGATGGCGATGCCGGCATCCTCGGCGTCGCGCACGCCGGCGAAGTTGACCGGCCCTCCATCGACGCTGACCGTGCCTTCGTAGCCGGTATAGACGCCGGAGAGGATCTTCATCAGCGTCGACTTGCCGGCGCCGTTCTCGCCCATCAGGGCATGGACCTCGCCACGCCGCAATTCGAAACCGACATCGACCAGGGCGGCGATTCCGCCGAAGCTCTTGGAAATGTGCTCGGCGCTCAGGACGACATTGGAATGGTCCGCCGCCGCGGCATGCCCATGAGCGATGGGACCTCTGTGCTCCATGACAATGGCGGCCTCCCTTCCGTCCTCGTCAATCTCATCCAAACGCTATTCTAAACGTTTCGATACTGTCAAGCCGCTATCTGATAACGCAGGATTGACCCTTTTCAATTCTTGCGAAAAACCTTGATATTCCGTAGGTATGGCGAACACACATCGGCGAAACGTTTCGAAAATGGCAGCATCCAAGCGGACGAGACAGCGAAAATCGACGGCGCCGACCATGCTGCATGTGGCGGAAGCGGCACGTGTCTCGGTCGCCACCGTGTCGGCGCTGATCAACGGCACGGCGACCGTCAGCCCCGAACTCAGCCAGCGCATCGAGCAGGCGATCCGCGACATCGGCTACAAGCGCAATGCGATCGCCCGCAGCCTGAAAATGGGCACGACGCGCACCATCGGCCTGACCGTGCCGCACATCACCAATCCGTTCTTCACCGATGTCGTCTCGGTCATCCAGCAGGCCTTCGACCGCGCCGGCTATGCCGTCATGCTTTGCTGTACGGACGAGGATCTGAACACCCAGGACGACCAGATCAGGCTCTTGCTCGACCGCATGGTCGACGGGCTTATCGTGGCGCGTGTCGGCGACGGCGCGATCCTCAAGGGGATCGTCGACGACGCCAATGTGCCGGTCGTGCTGCTGGACCGCATCTGCGAGGGCGTCGATACCGATGCGGTGGTGCTCGACAACCAGCGCGCCGTGTTCGACGCCATCACCTACCTGATCAATCTCGGCCACCGGCGCATCGGCTACATCACCGGCACGTCCGATATTTCGCCCATGCACGACCGCATGACCGGATACAGCGAGGCGCTTCGGGCTGCCGGCCTGCCGGTGGCCGAGGACCTGGTTCGCTCCGGCAATTTCCATGAGATCGACGGCTACAACGCGACCATGCAGCTGCTCTCGCTGCACAATCGGCCAAGCGCGATCTTCTCGGCCAACAACCCGATGGTGATCGGCACCATGAAGGCAATCCGCGACATCGGCCTGTCCTGCCCGGAGGACATTTCTGTTGCCTGCTTCGACGATTTTCCGTGGTCCGACGTGTTCCAGCCGCAACTGACCACTGTCGCGCAGCCGGTGCAGGCGATCGGCGAACAGGCGGCCAATCTGCTGCTCGACCGCCTTGCCGGCAACCGGGACGCGCCACCGCGCAAGCTGGTGCTCAAAGGCCGGCTGATGATCCGCAATTCGTGCCGGCCGCTCGGAGCAATCGCGCAGAGCGTGAGTGCCTAGAGCCGGATGATTTCAGGTCGAATCGACCTGAAATCTGAATCCGCCTCTAAATCAAAGAGATAGAGCATGATGTCGTCCGAAAACCGCTTCACACTTTTCGGCATCATGCTCTAGGCCGGAAACACTCCCAAGCAAAGCGCCTGCAGCTTGGAAAAGACACCCTTGCCGCCCGATATGACCTGCGTCCCGCTCTGCAGCACCGTCTTGCGATCCGCCTTCAGCACCGTGCCGCCGGCCTCCTCGATCAGCAGCATGCCAGCCAGGCAGTCCCAGGCGTTCATGTGTTCCTCCACATAACCAAGCAGCCGGCCCGAGGCCACATAGGCCAGCATCAGGGCGCCGGACGCGTTGCGGAAGAAGACACCGCCTTCGGCGAGGATCTTCTTGATCAGCACGGCGATGTTCTCGGCCTCGGCCCGGTTCGAAAATCCGGTCCCCACCGACCCTTCTTCCAGGCTGGTCGCCGCGCTTGCCTTGATCGGCCGGCCGTTGACGAAGGCGCCGCCGCCGAGCCGCCCGTGAAACGTCTCGCCGGTCGACGGCTCGTGGATGACGCCGACGACCGTCTCCCCGTCCCGGGCGCAAGCGATCACCACGCACCAGGCCGGAATGCCGCGCACGAAATTGGCGGTGCCGTCGATGGGGTCGATGACCCAGACATGGCCGGTAGAGCCGGCGACCGAGGCATGCTCCTCGCCGACAATGCCGTCCTGCGGATAGTCGGCGGCGATTGCAGCGCGGATGAACAGCTCGACCTCACGGTCGGCTTGCGAGACCAGGTCCTGATGGCCCTTGCTCTCGATGGTCAGGCTGTCCAGATCGCGGAAATATCTGAGACCGAGGTCACCGGCGCGCCGCGCCAGATCGATGGCAAACCGCTCGCGCGCTTCATGGTCGTTTTTCAAGGGAAGTTTCCGATCCGTGGAGGGAAACCGCCCATAGCAAAACGGCGGTGCCTGCAACAGTGCCTGCCAGGCAGGTTCCGTAAAAGTGTTGCACGGTTTTGCGGCAGACAAAGAAACTCAAGCAGACGACGCATTGGCGAAGCCAGCGGAGTCTGCTTGGAAGATCAGGCCGCCTGCAAAAGCGATTTATGAGCCTCAGCCAGAATCTCGAAGGAGCGCACCCGCGCCGCATGATCAAAGATCTGCGCGGTGACCATCAGCTCGTCGGCACCGGTGCGGCGCACGAAGGCGTCGATGCCTTGCCGGACCGTTTCGGGAGAGCCGACGACGGCGCAGGACAGCGCCTGGCCGAGCATGGTCTTGGCCATCGGGTCGAGATCCCTGTCATAGTTCTCGACGGGCGGCGGCAATCTTCCCGGCCTGCCGGTGCGCAGATTGACGAAGGCCTGCTGCAGCGAGGTGAACAGCAGACGCGCCTCGGCATCGGTAGGTGCCGCAAATACATTGAGGCCGAGCATGACATGCGGCTTGTCGAGCTGCTCCGACGGCTGGAAGCGGGAGCGGTAGATGTCCAGCGCATGGTCGAGCTCCGCCGGCGCGAAATGCGAGGCAAAGGCGTAGGGCAGGCCGAGCATGGCGGCGAGCTGCGCGCCATAGAGGCTCGAGCCGAGGATCCAGATCGGCACGGTCTGGCCTTCGCCGGGCACGGCGCGCAGGCGCTGGCCTTCCTCCGCCGGCAGGAAATAGCCCATCAGTTCGACGACATCCTGCGGGAAGTTGTCGACGCCGGCTTCCAGGTTGCGGCGCAAGGCGCGCGCGGTGTTCATGTCTGTGCCGGGGGCCCGGCCGAGCCCCAGATCGATGCGGCCGGGAAACAGGGCTGCCAGCGTGCCGAACTGCTCGGCGATCACCAGCGGCGCATGGTTGGGCAACATGATGCCGCCGGCCCCGACGCGAATGGTTTTGGTGCCGCCGGCGACATGGGCGATGACCACCGATGTGGCTGCGCTGGCGATACCCGGCATGTTGTGATGCTCGGCCAGCCAGTAGCGCTTGTAGCCCAGCCGCTCGGCATGGCGGGCAAGATCGAGCGAGTTGGCCAGCGACTGCGAGGCATCGCTGCCTTCGACGATCGGCGACAGGTCGAGAACGGACAGTTCGGTCATGCGGTGGGATCCTGTGTAGAAGCCGCATGTAGGGTGCGCCTGGCGACGCCGCAAATTCAAAAATATTGATCAGCCCTTCGCCGGCTCGGTGTCGGCGGCATCATCGTCCCCCACCACGGCGGTCTGCTGCGCGGCGAGAAAATTGCCGACATGGCCGAGCCCCTCGAAATGGTCGCAGAACACCTTGATGACGACCAGCAGCGGCACTGCCATCAAGGCGCCGACGAAACCCCACAGCCACGACCAGAAGGCAATGGCGATGAAGATCGCCACGGCGTTGATCTCCAGGCGCCTGCCGACCACCATCGGCGTCACGAATTGGCCTTCGACGACATCGCAGAGCAGTACGAAGGCCGGCGCCAGAAGCGCGTAGGAAATGGTGTCGAAGCTGATCAGCGCCATCACCGCGACCAGCACGATGGTCAGCAGCGCGCCGACATAGGGCAGGAAGTTTAGCAGGGCGGCGGCCACGCCCCAGACCAGCGGGTTGGGCATGCCGAGCGCCCACAGGCCAAGGCCGATGACCGTGCCAAGGCCGGCATTGATGATGGTGACGGTGAGCAGATAGTGCGAAATCTCGCGCTCGACGTCATAGACGACGCGCAGCGCCCGCTTCTTTTCCGTGAGGCTGGCGAAGGACTGGATGATCTTCTCGTAGAACATCGTGCCCGAGGCGAGCAGGAACAGCGACAGCACGAAGATGATGGTGAGGCTGGTTCCCGCCGCCAGGATGTTGCTGGCGGCGGATGACAGGATGCCCGACTGGGCGACCGCCACCTTCTGCACGCCGGGCTCCTGCGACGTCTCGGTCAATTGTTCGATCTGATGCGAGACCTGCATGATCTTTTCCAGCGGACGCCGCAATTGCGCCAGCCGGTCGGTGAGCTGCTGGCCGATCGACGAGGTGTTGTTGATGAGCTCGAAGACCGGGCCGCTGAGCAGGTAGCCGGCGCTTGCGAACACACAGATGGACAACAGCACGAGAAGCGTCGCCGAAACCACTTCGGGAATGCCGCGCTTGCGCAGCAGCCGCACGATCGGCGTCAATGTCAGCGCCAGCAGGAACGCCAGGATGACCGGCATGAAGAAGGCGCGGGCGAAATAGAGCGCATAGACGGTCATGAAAATGAAGATGCCGACCAGCAGCGTGCGCATCAGATGCGTATCGGCACGCGCCACGGCGCGCGCTTCGGCCGCTTCGGCAACGCCCGCGCCCAGCGCGTCGGGTTCGGCTTTCATCTCGGTCCCTCGGCGGTGCACCGCAATTGGTGCAATCCGTCGACCGGAAACGCTGGCGCGGCTTCAAGGTTCCGTTAGCCGGCAGGGTCCGAGAAGCCGGCCCTGCCGTTAGCTTACGCCACCGGAGTCGCCACCGCCGGCGCGGATTTCGCCGTCTCCTTGCGCACGATCGGCGCCACCTTGGTGCCGTAGAGCTCGATCGCCTTCATGATCTTGGCATGCGGCATGGTGCCGATCGCCATCTGCAGCAGGAAGCGGTCATTGTTGAAGATCCTGTGCTGGGCGACGATCTTTTCGGCCACCTGTTCCGGATTGCCGACGAACAGCGCGCCATTGGGGCCGCGCGCCTGATCGAAATGCGCCCGCGATGTCGGGCCCCAGCCACGCTCGCGGCCGATGCGGTTCATCACCTCCGCCTGCGGACCGTAGAAATCGTCGGCTGCCTGTTCGGTCGTCTCGGCAATAAAGCCGTGCACGTTGATGCTGGTGGCGAGACCCCCGGGATCACTGCCGGCGCGCTTGGCAGCCTCGCGGTAGAGGTCGAACAGCGGCGCGAAGCGGGCAGGCTCGCCGCCGATGATGGCGAGCGCCAGCGGCAGGCCGAGCGCGCCGGCGCGGGCGGCGGACTGTGGCGTCCCACCAATCGCGATCCAGATCGGAAGCCTTTCCTGGAACGGACGGGGGTATACGCCGCGATCGTTGATCGCCGCGCGCAGGTTGCCGGACCAGGTGACCTTCACCTGGTCGCGAATGGCAAGCAGCAGATCGAGCTTTTCGGCGAAGAGCTCGTCATAATCCTCGAGATTGTAGCCGAACAGCGGAAAGGATTCGATGAACGAGCCGCGCCCGGCCATGATCTCGGCGCGGCCGCCCGACAAAAGATCGAGCGTGGCGAACTGCTGGAAGACGCGCACCGGGTCATCTGAAGAGAGCACGGTGACCGCGCTGGTCAGCTTGATGCGCTTCGAGCGCTCGGCCGCGGCCGCCAAAGCCACGACCGGCGCGGACGCGGCATAATCGGGGCGGTGATGTTCGCCCAGGCCAAAGACGTCGATGCCGACCTGGTCGGCCAGTTCGACCTCCTCGATCAGGTTGCGCAGCCGCTCATGCGGCCCGATAGCGCCTGGGCCGGGCTGCGGGCTGACGTCGGCGAAAGTGTAGAGACCGAGTTCCATGTGATGTCATCCTGGTGTTGGGTTTTGTCGGTAAAGCAATTCCAGGAAAAGTATGAAACGGTTTTCCGTCCGGAATTGCGTCAAAGAGAAAGAGCGGTTCACCGAAAGGCGAACCGCTGACGTAGCGATCGTACCGCCTCGCCGCCAGAGAGGCTGACGGTGAACAGTGCATGTCGGTTTGGGTGGGAAAAGGCGTCTCCCGGCTGCAACATCGCGGAATTTCATGGCTGGCATACCGTTTTGGCGCTTGAACTCTCGGCATTCGCGCGTATGTAAGCCTCGCGAATTGACTTCAGGGAAGTGGACTTGGCTATCTACAGGGAAAAAGACATTTTCGAGCGGCGCAACGCCGCGAACGAGGCAAAGAAGGCGCTTCTGGAGCGTTTCAAGTCAAAGCCGGCGGCAGATGATCCTGCGGTGCTGGCGCGACAGGCCGAACGCAAGGCGATCCTCGAGGCTCGCGCGATACGCGAAGCCGAGAAGGCAAGGCTGAAGCAAGAAAAGCTGGCACGCGAGGCGGTCGAGAAGGCCGAGCGCGAGGCGGCGGCCGAAGCGGAACGCATTGCGGCCGAAGAGGCGGCACAGGCAGAAGCGAAGATCAAGGAAGCCGAAGAGACCGAGCGCATTGCTCGTTTGCTGGCCGACGAAGCCGAACGCAAGGCAAAACGCGACGCACGCTATGCGGCGCGCAAGCAGCGCACCGGCAGAACGCCTCCAGGCTTCTCCGCCCGCTAGCAGCTTCGGCGCAGCCAAGTTTGAATGTTGAATCAGGGTCGCCTTGCAGCGGCCCTGAATGTGTTTGCGCGAAAATGGCGCCTTGGCCTTCGGGGATGCGTATCGTTGTCCCAAAGCCGCTTGGCGGCTTTGGGCGACGTGCATTCAGGCCGCGAACTTCAGCCCCATGATGCCGCAGACAATCAGCGCGATGCAGGCAAGCCGGATCGCCGTGGCGGGTTCGCCGAGCAGCCAGATGCCAAGCAGCGCCGTGCCGACCGTGCCAATGCCGGTCCACACCGCATAGGCGGTGCCGACGGGAAGCGCCTTCAGCGCTAGGCCGAGCAAGGTGAGACTGATGATCATCGACGCGACCGTGAGCACGGTCGGAACGAGCCTGGTGAACCCATCAGTGTATTTGAGGCCGATCGCCCAGCCGATTTCGAACAGGCCGGCGAAAAACAGAAAAATCCAAGACATCGGGAACGCTCCATCCAGCATCGGATCGGAAACAGAATCCGATCCTCAGATCAACAATGGGCGGGTCGTCCCGACCTAATTTTTCGGAGAAGCGCGGGGTCGTCCCCGCGCCAGGGATATAGGGTTGTCCAAAAGCCCGATCAACACCCGCCGTCGGCATTGTCGAATGCCGCCGGTGAGATCCCACCGCGCCGGATTTGTCGAGGCCTACTTCTCCTTGATGCGCATCGCCTTGACCGGCGGCGCCTTCAGGACGGGAGCGGCTGCCGGCTTCTTGGCGTCCTTCTTCGGCTTGCGGGCTTCCTTGCCTGCCTTCATCGCACCTTTAGCCATGATTCGTTCCTCCAATTGCGGGGAGTGAATTGAAACAAGAGAAACGCTTCGCTGCAAGGGGGCAGCGCCGGTCAGGAACTGACGGTCGGCCGCTTTCAACCAATTTCTGGAGCAGTTCACGTTCCGCGGAAACGGTTAACTGCCCTAACTCCTTGTTTTGGCGCAATTCCCAAGGGCAAAGCGCTATGCGCTTTGCCCGGGAAAACCGCGTCACGCTTTTCCTGGAACTGCTCTCGTAAACCATGACCGTCCGTGCCATGGTCGTCCTCGCACTGCAGCATCGATCCGCGCTTTCGCCGGGTGATCGTCAGGCAGGCCGGTCAGGACGACAATGCGGATCCATATCGGCTGCGAGATGAGCTTCGACTTTCCGCAGGAAACACCGCTCATCGCGATGCTCAATGTCCACTATTCCCGCGCTTCCGATCTTGAGCGCCCGGACTTCTTGACATCGAACCCGCCTGTGCCGATCGAGAGCTACCGCGACAGTTTCGGCAATTGGTGCAACCGCTTCGTTGCGCCGCCTGGACGGTTCACATTCGGCACCGATGCGGTGATCCGCGCGCCCGGCACATTCGAGATGAGCGAGCTGATGGCCTGGCAGCACGAGGTGCGTGACCTGCCGGCGGAAACGCTGCTGTTCCTGCTGCCCAGCCGGTTTTGCGAGAGCGACCTTTTGGCCAGCGAGGCATGGCGGCTGTTCGGCCATACGCCGCTCGGCATACCGCGCGTGCAGGCGGTGTGCGATTTCGTCCACAACCACATCGTCTTCAACTACGGCAACGCGCGGCCGACGCGCACCGCGGCGGAAGCCTATCGCGAGCAGAGCGGCGTGTGCCGCGACTTCGCGCACCTCGCCGTCACCTTCTGCCGGGCGCTCAACATCCCGACACGCTACTGCACAGGCTACATCAGCGATATCGGCATGCCGAAGCCATGGGCAAGCATGGATTTCGCCGCCTGGATGGAAGTCTATCTCGGCGGCCGCTGGCATGTCTTCGATCCGCGCAACAATGCACCACGCATCGGCCGTATCCTGATCGCCTCCGGACGCGACGCGGCGGATGTGCCGCTGACCCATATTTTCGGACCGGGGACACTGGCCGGCTTCAAGGTGTGGACCGACGAAATCGTCGAATAGTCGCCGTCCCCCCGCCGGTCCCAGGCAAATCGGGTCTTGAACAACCCGGCAGTTGGCGCGTTATGGTGGAGCTTCGGCCGTCCGGCCGTTAGGCTGGGTGCGTCAAACGGGGACCAAACTGCATGGCCGGGCATAGCGGCTCCAAAATGGTCATCTATGCGGCGCTCGCCGGCAATCTGGCGATCGCGCTGACCAAATTCGCCGCCGCCTTCTTCACCGGCAGTTCGGCGATGCTGTCGGAAGGCGTCCATTCGCTGGTCGATACCGGAAATGGCGGGCTGCTGCTCTACGGCATGCACCGGGCCGCGCGCCCGGCCGACCGCACGCATCCGCTGGGCCACGCCCGCGAGCTCTATTTCTGGAGCTTCATCGTCGCGCTCCTGGTTTTCGCGCTCGGCGCCGGCGTGTCGTTCTATGAGGGCATCATCCACATCATGGCCCCGGAGCCTGTCGCCAATGTCAAGGTGAACTATGTCGTCCTGGGCCTCTCCTTCCTGTTCGAAGGCAGCTCCTGGCTGGTGGCGCTGAAGGAATTTCGCCGGGAGAAGGGCAAGCAAGGCTGGCTGCAAGCCGTGCAATCGAGCAAGGACCCGAGCGTCTATACGGTGCTGTTCGAGGACAGTGCAGCACTTCTTGGCCTGATCGTCGCCTTTGGCGGCATACTGGCGGCGGAGTTGCTGGAGATGCCGGAACTCGACGGCGCCGCCTCGATCGGCATCGCGCTCATCCTCGGCGCGACAGCGATTTTCCTCGCCCGCGAAAGCAAGGGCCTGCTCATCGGCGAGCCGGCATCCCTCGAGGTGCAAAGGAAAGTGCTGGCAATCGCCCAGCAGGATCCGGCGGTGCAGCGGGCGAACGGCGTCCTGACCGTTCACATGGGACCGCAAGAGATCGTCGCAGGGTTGAGCATCGAATTCGAGGATCATCTTACCGCGCCGGAAATCGAGGCCTGTGTCCAACGCATCGAGACGCGGCTGAAGGAGGAGATGCCGGAGATCACGCGGCTGTTCGTCAAGCCGCAGACCACGGGTACCTGGGAGCAGCGACGCAAGCTGATCGAGGCCGCATCGAACTAGTCGTGGACCAGCACTGCACCGTTGGCCCAACCGCCTGGCCCCGCTAAGATCAGTCGAAGGATTTCGGAGGAGCAACCATTAAGATCGACGGCGGGTGCCATTGCGGCGCCATCACCTATGAAGCGGAGGTCGACGCGGGAAAGACCTCCATCTGTCACTGCACGGACTGCCAGCAACTGACCGGTACGGCCTTTCGCGTCACAGTTCCCGCGCCCGAGGACCATTACCGGATCACCAGGGGCACGCCAAAAATCTATATCAAGACCGGATCGAGCGGCGCCAAGCGCGCCCAGGCATTTTGCGGCGACTGCGGTTCGCATCTTTATGCGACGTCTGTCGGCGACGGCCCGAAGGTCTATGGGATCCGGGCGGGGACCGCGCGGCAACGCGAGGATCTGGTCCCGACACAACAGAAGTGGCATCGATCGGCTCTGCACTGGCTTCCGGAATTCGAGGGCATAAGCATCGTGGAGGAGCAGTAGCCCCTGCGCCGAAAGCCGCCCAAGGCAGCAATTATGTGCTAGCCTGGCTCGCCATCAAACGGGCGGGTGATAGCCATGCTGGAAACGGACAAGTTGTTTGCCGGCTCGATCCCGGAAAACTACGACCGCTATATGGTGCCGTTGATTTTCGAGCCGTTCGCCGCGGATCTTGCGCAAAAAGCAGCATCCTTTTCGCCCAGCGCCGTGTTGGAAGTCGCCGCGGGCACCGGGGTTGTCACCCGTGCATTGGCGCCAAGACTGTCTCCTGGCGCAAGCTATGTCGTGACCGACCTCAACCAGCCGATGCTCGACTATGCCGCTTCGCGACAAGCTCCCGACAGCCGCATCCAATGGCGCCAGGCCGACGCCATGGCGCTGCCGTTTGAAGATGCGACCTTCGATCTCGTTTGCTGCCAGTTCGGCGCGATGTTCTTTCCCAGCCGCCCCTCCGCTTACCGCGAAGCAAGGCGGGTGCTGAAGCCCGGCGGACATTTTCTGTTCAACGTATGGGATCGCATCGAAGAGAACGTGTTTGCCGATGATGTGACGAATGCCCTGGCCAGGATTTTTCCGAACGATCCACCGCGCTTTCTGGCCCGCACGCCGCACGGCTACCACGATACGGCATTGATCCGCGGAGACCTTGAGCAGGCGGGCTTCTCCGCTGTGGCGATCGAGACGAGGGCCGAACAAAGCCGTGCACCCTCGCCGCGCATTCCGGCCGTTGCCTATTGCCAGGGAACGGTGCTTCGCACCGAAATCGAGGCCAGGGACCCGGGAAAACTCGACGCCGCAACGGACTATGCCGCATCCTCGATTGCGGCCAGGCATGGCAGCGGTGTGGTTGCCGCCAAGATTCAAGCCCACGTCATCGTCGCCGTGGCCTAGAGCGGTTCAGCGTTTGACGGAATCGCAGAACCGCTCTAACTATTTGTTTTTACGCAATTCCGGACGGAAAACCGTTACACACTTTTCCTGGAATTGCTCTAGGCAGTTATTTGCTCAGTCGTCGCCTTCGACGACCCGCAGCCTGAGCTGCCCGGTCTTTGAATCGGCAACGCGCGGGCCGGGGTCGAGTTTCGCGGCCGGTGCCCGGGACGGCGTCTCCGGGCCTGCATCGCCTTCGGCCTGGGCGCCGAACTCCAGCGCCTCGATCTTCTGGCCGCGCTTGGTCACTTTCGATGTCGAGACCAGTATGTCCTCGATATCCTTGGCCGACTGGCCGAAATGGCCCTGCAGCTTGCGCACGCGCTCGTCGACGCGCGCGACATCTTCCATCAGCCGGATCACCTCGCCCTGGATCAGATGCGCCTGTTCGCGCATGCGGGCGTCCTTGAGGATCGCCTGGATGACCTGGATCGACAGCATCAGCAGCGACGGCGAGACGATGACGACGCGGGCGCGGTGCGCCTTGTGGACGATCGCCTCGAAATTCTCGTGGATCTCGGCGAACACCGATTCCGACGGCACGAACATGAAGGCGGTGTCCTGCGTCTCGCCCTGGATCAGATACTTCTCGGAGATGTCGCGGACATGGATGTCGATGTCGCGGCGGAAGGCCTGGGACGCGACCTTCTGCAGGTCGGCGCCATCGGCGGCGCGGATGGCGTTCCACGCTTCCAGGGGAAACTTGGCATCGATGGCCAGCGAGGGCGCGCCGTTCGGCATCTTGACCAGGCAATCGGGCCGGCTGCCGTTCGACAGCGTCGCTTGGAATTCATAGGCGCCATGCGGCAGGCCGTCGGCAACGATCGCCTCCATGCGCGACTGGCCGAAGGCGCCGCGCGTCTGCTTGTTGGAGAGGATGGCCTGGAGCTGAACGACCTGGCCGGCAAGCGACTGGATGTTGCCTTGCGCGGTATCGATGACCGCCAGCCGCTCCTGCAGCTTGGCCAGGCTCTCATGCGTGGATTTGGTCTGCTCGGTCATGGTCTGGCCGATGCGGCCCGTCATGGCGTCGAGGCGCTGGCCGATCGACTGCGTCAACTCCGCCTGGCGCGCGCCGAACACTTCGGCGATGGCGCCCATGCGGCCCTGCATCTCGGCCTGGCTTTGTAAGATGCCGGCCATCCGCGCCTCGGCGTCGCGGGCATGGTCGGCGGCTTCCGCGGCAGCGACGGCGCGCGCCTTGGCCGACCGCCACAGCGCGACGACCAGCGCCACGAAGAGACCGAAAAACAACAAGGCGCCGAAGCCCAGAGCGTGGCCGAGCGTGATTGTCGAGGCGCCAAGCCGGGCGACGGGCTCGGAAAGGATGGTGCTCAGATCATTCATGTGGACAGCATAGCCGATTCGTGGGGCTGGCACAGATCAAAACGTGAACGAGAATCTCTTTGTTCTGGCGCAATTCCGAACGGAAAACCGCTTAACACTTTTCCTGGAATTGCTTTATGAAGCCCACCGGTTGACGCTTTTCGCTGGACGTCTTACGTGGGACGCCATGCCGATCAAGCCGCTCATCATCCTACCCGATCCCATCCTGCGCCAGGTTTCGAAGCCGGTGGAGCGCGTCGACGCGCCGTTGCGCAAACTGGCCGACGACATGCTGGCGACCATGTATGACGCGCCCGGCATCGGGCTGGCGGCAATCCAGATCGGCGAGCCGTTGCGCATGCTTGTGATCGACCTCGCCAAGGAAGACGAAACGCCGGCGCCGCATGTCTTCATCAATCCGGAGATCCTCGAAAGCGCCGATCAGCGCTCCATCTACGAGGAAGGCTGCCTGTCCATCCCCGACTATTACGCCGAGGTCGAACGCCCGGCTTCCGTGCGGGTGAAATATCTCGACCGCGACGGCAAGCTGCAGGAGATGGAGGCCGAGGGTCTGATGGCGACCTGCCTGCAGCACGAGATCGACCATCTCAACGGGGTGCTGTTCATCGACCACATCTCGAAGCTGAAGCGCGACATGGTGGTGAAGAAATTCAAGAAGCTCGCCAAGGACAAGGCGCCGGGCAAGCTGGTGGGATAGGGGAATGCCCCTTCGCGTCATCTTCATGGGCACGCCGGAATTTTCGGTGCCGACGCTGCGCGCGATTGCCGAGGCCGGACATGAGATTTCCGCCGTCTACACGCAGCCGCCTCGCGCGGCCGGCCGGCGCGGGCTGGAGCTGACACCCTCGCCGGTGCAGCGCGAGGCCGAGCGGCTTGGCATCGAGGTACGCACGCCGGCCTCCCTCAAGGCCGAGGCCGAGCGAACCACTTTCCGTGACTTGCGGGCCGATATCGCCGTGGTCGTCGCCTATGGATTGCTGCTGCCGAAGGCTGTTCTCGACGCCCCCCGGCTCGGCTGCGTCAACGGCCATGCATCGCTCTTGCCGCGCTGGCGCGGTGCCGCCCCCATCCAGCGCGCCATCATGGCGGGAGACCTGGAAAGCGGCATGATGGTGATGCGCATGGGAGAGGGTCTCGACACCGGTCCGGTGGGATTGCTTGAAAAATGCGCCATCGATCCCGATATGACAGCCGGCGATCTGCATGATCGGTTGATGAGTGTCGGTGCCGCCCTGATCGTGGAAGCGCTGGCGCGGCTGGAAGAGAACACCCTGACATTTACCGCGCAAGCGGCTGACGGGGTGACTTACGCCAGAAAAATCGATAAATCCGAGACGCGTGTGGATTGGACACGGCCTGCCGTCGAGGTCCATAACCACCTTCGTGGCCTGTCGCCCTTTCCCGGCGCCTGGTCCGAAATTGACATTGGCGGCCGCATGGAGCGGCTGAAACTGCTTCGCTCGACGCTATCCGAAGGTCTGTCGCTTTCGGAAGATCTGGGCGAGTCGGGAGGAATTCTCGATGACCGGCTGACGGTCGCCTGCGGCGCAGGCGCGATCAGACTGGTCGAAGTTCAACGTGCGGGCGGAAAGCCCGCCGCCGCGTCGGAATTCCTGCGCGGAGCCAAGATTGTTAAAGGAATGAAGTTCTCATGAGCATGATGTCGATACGCGCGGCGACGCCGCGGGATCGCGAGGCCATCCGCCTCGTCGAGGAACACGCTTTCGGCCAGCAGGCGGAGGCCGGCTTGGTCGACGCACTGGTGACCGGCGGCGACGCCGTGGTCGAACTGGTGGCGGAAGAAGACGGCCAGGTGGTCGGCCATATCCTGTTTTCACGGCTCTTCGTCCAGAATGGCGGCAAGAGTCTCGCGGCCGTGGCGCTGGCGCCGCTGGCGGTGGAGCCTTCGTTCCATGGCAGCGGAATTGGCGGCGCGCTGATCCGCGAGGCGCATATCCGTCTCAGGGATGCCGGCGAGACACTGGCCGTGGTGCTGGGCGATCCGGCCTATTACGGCCGTTTCGGCTATAGCCATGCGCGGGCCGAAAGATTCGAGAGCGAATACCAAAGCGAAGCGCTGCAGGCGCTGGCCTGGGGCGACGCTCCGGAAGCCGGCAGGCTGGTCTACGCTTCCGCCTTCACCGCTCTCGCCGCGTAGGCAAGAGCGTATAGTCGCCCGGCATGCCGCGTTTTCGCCTCGACATCGAATATGACGGCAGCCTTTTTGCCGGCTGGCAGCACCAGGCCGACCAGCCTTCGGTGCAGCAGGCAATCGAGCAGGCGATCGAGAAATTCAGCGGCGAGGCGGTGCGGCTGCGTGCCGCCGGCCGCACCGATGCCGGCGTGCATGCGACGGCCCAGGTGGCGCATGTCGATCTCGCCAAGGCATGGCCGGATGACAAGGTGCGCGACGCCGTCAATGCCCATCTTCAGGCTGCCGGCGCGCATGTCGCCATCCTGAAGGCGATGGTCGTCCCGGACGATTTCGACGCGCGCTTCTCGGCCACTGGCCGTCACTATCTCTACCGCATCCTCAACCGCCGTGCGCCATCGGCGCTGGACAAGGGCAAGGTGTGGTGGGTGCCGAAGCGGCTCGACGCCGCCGTCATGCACGAGGCGGCGAAAGTCCTGCTCGGCCGGCATGACTTCACCACCTTCCGCTCGACGCAGTGCCAGGCCAACAGCCCGGTCCGGACGCTGGAGCGGCTCGATGTCAGCCGGACGGGCGACATGATCGAGGTAAGAGCCTCGGCGCGTTCCTTCCTGCACAACCAGGTGCGCTCGATGGTCGGCTCGCTGAAACGCGTCGGCGACGGCGGCTGGACCGAGGCCGACCTCAAGGCAGCGCTCGAAGCGCGAGACCGCGCCGCCTGTGGCCAGGTGGCGCCGCCCGACGGGCTTTTTCTCATTGGCGTCGATTATCCCGGATAAAGCCGGTTCTGCGAATAATCTGGAGTGGCTCCACCGGGGAGAACCACAGATTCAGACTACTCGATATCCAATGACTGCTGCCGGGATGTAACAGGCCGCATCCACCTGTACCCAGATCAGCGCACCGAGGTGACGAGACATCTGCGCACTGCTCCCAGGGAATTAATGGCGCCCGAAATCTTCCAAGCGATATCGATGACGTTCGTACGGCAAACGAACCTTGGTACACGAGGCGGTAGTCAAATTGTCGTGATGCTCTTTTTTTTGCAAGTAATTAAGATTTATCTAAATCAGACAGGCAGTGGGGGACTGCGGGCATGCGTTTTCTTAGCGTAGTCAGTCCGACTAAAAACCGATGGTGCTTGTATCTATTATTTCCGCTTTTGGGAGGATGCGCTATTCATCCAACTCCCAGGGACGTCACCCACATTCCAACGTTTGTGATCGTACGGCAAGTCCGCTGCGAAATGCGGAAAGCTGTAATAGACTCTGCTCTAGGCTTTTTGACGGAGCCCTACAATAATCAAAAGATATATTACCAATCTGTCACCGATCCAAAAACGAAGAAGGCTTTCCAAAAAGTTGATGACGCATCCCGAAAAGTTGGTCAAGAATTTGTTGCTCAGTACAATGGGGGTAAGGGATACATATCTAACTTCTCAAGCAAACGCCTGACCGGAATGGCAAAGACCGTTGTCGATTTGATGCTTCATACTGGCGTAGCATATAATTTCGACCTGGAAGCAGTAGAGACAAACAACATAGATCCGACTATAGATTTCCTTCGGCCGCTGCCGATCTCTTCTAAATTTTCCTTCGGTATCGGTGGTAATTTTGACCGTCAGCGTCAGAATGAGCAAACTTTCATGGTCACTGATACTTTTGCGGGCCTAATACAGGATGTTCCTGAGGGGTATTGCACGGGCCATCTAAAGCCGGAGAATTTTGCTTACCCAATAGCCGGAAAAGTCGGGATCGATGAGCTTGTCCGCGAATTCCTGGAAAATACATTGTTCAGCAATTTGTCTGGCAATGATGTGAAGAACTCCATCACCGTGTCCGGCCCCCCTACCATGGTCGAGCAGATGCAGTTTCAAACAACCATTACCGGCAGTTCCACACCCCAGGTCGTGTTCTCGCCCTCAGGAAAGAACCTGCAGTTCAGCGACGCGAGTCTGGGGATAAAGATGTCTCGTTCGGACACTCATAAATTGACTGTCGGACTCTATCTCGACCAGGAAGGCGCCAAAACATCCACCAAATCCAAGAAGGTCGTATTCGGGACATTCGTAACCAGTTCGGGCGGGCCGGCGCAACAGGGCGCAGCCGCAGCCGTCGAGCAGCAACTCTCTCAGAAAGCGCTTAACACCACGATCATTGTGAACCAGTGAGGTCTTGGATATGCCTTCAAAGCCAAAATCAAGTGCCAAGAGTCAAGCCAAACCGTCAGGCAGATCAAGAGCAAAGGTCAGCAAGTCCGGTGCCAAAGGCCCCCCGTCCGGAGCACAGGATGTAGCCAGGGTCAGTGTATTTGGTATGGCCAAACTCGTAAAAGCCTTTCACGATAGCGGACATGAAGCCGCCCTGAACGCGATACTGGGCCCGAACCCCCACGACAAAACCGTGTTTATGGACTACAATAAATTTCAGAAGATCAAAGATTTCGTCAAGAATTCCCAAGATATGAGAAACATAAGCTTGGCCAAAGACTTGGATGAGTGCGACTGCGCGCCTAACGATCCTTATTGTATATGTTTCGGCAACCATTCGACATTTTCTTCTCCGTGATATCCGTCGAACAAGCGACCTCGTTAGGGTCAGGTCTGTTCCCCGGGCGGGATTTGCGACGTCGCTAGGACATCACCTCCCCGTCCGGAACGCTGATGCCAAGCAGCATCTGGAGCCCGAACAGCACCAGCAGCGAAGCGATGAACATGCCGACGAAAACGGCGGTTCCAACCGCCGCGCCCTTGCCGATCGTCGCAGTGGTCATGCGCCAGGTCAGCACCATCGACAGGGCAAACAACAACAGCGACACAAGGCTCGAGACCTGGCTCGCCGAGGACAGGAAAAGCCTGACCAGCGCAGAAGGCAGCATCAGCCAGGCGGTGATGGCCGAGGCCCAGTTGCTGGCGACGACGTAGTGGACGAAGCGGCCGCCAATGCCGGCACGCGGCGCGACCAGGGCGAGCGCGATCAGCGGCAGCACCCAGGAGCCGATGTCGACCGTGGCCAAGCGCAACAGCATGCTGAAGCGGCCCACGAAAGCATCGGGATCACCGATCTCGTTGGCGATGCCGACCCAGCCGACGATCAGCGGCGGCGCGGCAACGATGATGGCGAAGAAAGAATTCCAGAAACCGTCGGCCGACAGGTCGAGCAGGCGCAGGCCATCGGCCTTGCCGAGCATCAGCCGCCAGGCACCGAGCAACGAGGCTTGGGTTTCGTCCGCCGAAAGCATGCTGCTCAGCCTTGTCCGAACCAGTCTTCGATGAAGCGATGGTAGATCCGCGTCAATGTCTCGAGGTCGGCAAGGGCAACGCGCTCGTCGACCATGTGCATGGTCTTGCCGACCAGGCCGAACTCGACCACCGGGCAATAATCCTTGATGAAGCGTGCATCCGATGTGCCGCCGGAGGTCGACAGCGTCGGTTCCTTGCCAACCGCCGACTTGATCGAGCCGGCAAGCGTGTCGACCAGCTTGTCGTCACGGGTCAGGAAGACATGGCTTGGCCGATCGCGCCAGACAAGGTCGTAGTCGACCGGGGTTTTCTTGCCCGGCCGGTACTTCTTGCGCTTGGCCGCCTGGTCGAGCCGGTTGTGGATTTCGGCCTGGATGGTCTCGGCCGTCCAGGTGTCGTTGAAGCGGATGTTGAAGGTCGCGGTGGCCTTGGCCGGAATCACATTGGTGGCCGGGTTGCCGACATCGATGGAGGTGACCTCCAGATTGGTCGGCTGGAAATCCCTGGTGCCCTTGTCGAAGACGGGATGCAGCAAGGCGTCGACCAGGCTGACCAGCCCGCGCACCGGATTGTCGGCAAGCTGCGGATAAGCGGCATGGCCCTGGCGGCCATTGACCGATATCGAACCGGACATCGAGCCGCGACGGCCGATCTTGATCATGTCACCCAGTGCATCCGGATTGGTCGGCTCGCCGACGATCGAGGCATCCCATTTCTCGCCCCTGGAAGCGGCCCATTCGAGCAGCTTGACCGTGCCGTTGATGGCCGGGCCTTCCTCGTCGCCGGTGATCAGCAGCGAGACCGAGCCCTTGGGGCCGCCATTCGCCTCGACATGGCGGGCCACGGCGGCGATGAAACAGGCGATACCGCCCTTCATGTCGACCGCGCCACGGCCATACATCTCGCCATTGGCGATCTCGGCGGCGAAAGGCGGGTGCGTCCAGGCGGCCTCGTCGCCGACCGGCACGACATCGGTATGGCCGGCGAACATCAGATGCGGGCCGTTGCCGGACCGCCTTGCATAGAGGTTCTCGATGTCGGGGGTGCCGTCCTCGGAGAACACCGGCCGGTCGACCAGGAAGCCGAGCGGTTTCAGCATCGTTTCCAGCGCGCTCAGCGCGCCGCCTTCGGCTGGCGTCACCGAGGCGCAACGGATAAGGGCGGCGAGGTTTGCGGCGGGGTCGGTCGGCAGCGTCATGGCAAAAGCGATAGTCGAAAGCTGAGGGCCTGTCACGGCCAGACATGGAGGCCAGCCCAATGGCAGGCGATGCCGCCGACATTATGGTTTTCATGTCGTATAGTCGGGCCGGTGCGGAGCGGCAGTATGGCAAACGGGCAAAAAAGGATCGTCATCGCCGGCGCCGGCAGCATCGGCTGTTATGTCGGCGGCTGCCTGGCGCTCGCCGGCAGGCAGGTGATTCTGCTGGCCAGGCCGCGCATCGAGGTAGCCATGCGGCAGGGCGGACTGCGCATCAGCGACCTCGAGGGCCGCGACCGCCTGGTCAAGCCCGACGTGCTCGGTATCACCGTGGATCCGGCCGCCGCCTTGCCCGGGGCGGACGTGATCCTGGTCACCGTCAAGAGCGGCGCGACACACGAGATGGCAGCGCTTATCAATACCCATGCCCGCCTCGACGCAGTGGTGGTGAGCCTGCAGAACGGCGTCGACAATGCCGACAGGCTGCGCGCCGGGCTCGGCCAGCGAGCCGTGCTGGCCGGCATGGTGCCGTTCAACGTGGTGCAGTCCCCTGAGGGCGAGCTGCCGCTGCGCGTCCACCGCGCCAGCGAGGGCAAGGTGATGATCGAGGACAGCGGCCGCGCCGGCCTTCCCGATGTCGCCGGTCTTCTTGATGTCGCCAGTCTTCTTGATGTGGAAGGGCTGGCGGTCGAGACGCATGGCGACATGAAGGCCGTGCTGTGGGGCAAGCTGTTGATGAACCTGAACAATGCCCTGGTGGCGCTGTCGGGTCTGCCGCTGGCGAACGAACTCGCCGATCGGCGCTGGCGGCTGATCCTGGCCGGGCAGATCGACGAGGCCTTGCTGGCGATGAAAGCCTCCGGCATCGCGCCGGCGCGGATCGCCGGCCTGCGGCCGGCGCTGCTGTCGAAGGGGCTTCGGTTGCCGGACTGGCTGTTCAAACGGCTGGCGCGGCGCATGCTGGCGATCGACCCTCAGGCGCGCTCTTCGATGTGGGACGATCTGCAGCGCGGCCGGCCGACCGAGATCGGCGAGTTGCAAGGGGCGGTGCTCAGCCTCGCCGAAAGAACAGGCACGCCGGCGCCATTCTTGAAAAGCGTTACCGCTTTGGTGCGCGCGGCGGAAGCGGCGCGGCTCGGCTCGCCGGGTCTGGCGCCGGAACAGGTTGTGCCGCCGGGTGGCTCTCGATCAGGGTGATCTTCTGCCAGATCTTGCGCGACAGGTTGGAACTCAGATTCTCGATGTCGTTGACGCCATCGATAACCACGTCGTCATTGACCGACTGGGCGAACAGAGCGGCGATCTTGCCGGTGATCGACAGCATTTCGGAGCAATAGTCGAGATAGCGCGCCAGGTCGGCGGCATTGGTGATGCGGGCCGGCGACTGCGCCGTCGGCTTGAAACTGGCCGAAAGCGCCGCCGGATCCTTGGTCAGCTGGTGCATGTCGATGACATGGATCAGCGAGCGCAGGCCATGAAGCTGGCGAAAGACCCTCTTGCGCTTGATGCGCTCCTCGGTGCGGATCAGGGCCAGAAAGCCAAGCACGGCGAGGATGACGGTGTTGATCGAAGCCTCGATGCCTTGGACCGATTGCACGGCATCGTCGGTTCCCGAAATCCGGTCGAGCGGCAGGATGGTGCCGACGAACAGGAAGATCAGCACCCCGGCAATGAAGGCCGCGACGATGAGGCCGCGCAGCCACCAGATCGGCTCCTCGAGCCCTTTCGCCGCCTTGGCCAGATCGCGCGACAGCGATACCAGCTCGGCGGCGACGCCACGCAGTCCGGCCTTGGGAAAACGTTCCGCAACGCGACCCTCGAGCCGTTCGGCGGTCTCGATGATCAGTTTCGGATCAAGCGTACGGTAGCGCATGTCCGATCGGTCCTCAGAAGATGAGGCCGAAAAGTGTGAAGCGGCTTTCGGACGACATCATGCTCTATCTCTTTGATTTTAGAGCCGGATTCAGATCTCCGGTCGATTCGACCTGAGATCATCCGGCTCTAGGGTTGTGCCGGCTCGTTGGTGCGTTGGCCATAGCGGTTGGGCCCAGGCTGCCCTGGAAACAGGCACAGTACAAGAAAGGCGACGATTGAGACGACCGGCACGAACAGGATCAGCGCGGCAATGCCCGGCTTGTCGAGGTCGTGAAGCCGCTTCACCGCCAGCGCGATGTTCGACCATAGCGAGGCAATGAAGGCGATGAAGAAGATGAACGACCACATATTGCTCTCGGCCGAGCCTTCCGGCACCAACGTGAAGCGATAGAGCGGGAACGCCTGGATGATGGCGACCAGCAAGCCACCAAGAAAATAGGCCGCGCGACTGACGCGGCCCGATGTCTTGAAGAAAAGCCAGGTGAGATTTGAACTGTCAGGCAAGCGGGTCCGATCCGTATTGATTGGCACCCTTGGCGCCTTCGAGAATGCCGCATTCCACCAGAAACCAGATCGCGCCGATGAAAGGCACCAGGATGATCAGGCTCCACCAGCCGGACTTGCCCCGGTCATGCCAGCGCTTGGCATAGACGGCGAAGACCGAATAGAGCATGGCCAACGCATAGAGCAAATAGATAAAGCCGTACGGCATGTGGTTGAATGTCGTACCCAGTATGTTGTCGAGAATCATGGCGATCACCGCGCCGACGAAAATCACGCCCACGCAAGCCCAGAACTTTGCGCGGTTGATGCGCCCCTCATAGCTGGTCAGCAGATACTTCCAGTCCATGTCACCCCTCCATGTTGAACCAGCGCGACCGATTGTCGCGCCGGCGGAAGGTGCGCCCGCCCGGCGGAAAGATCAATCGCGCAGCAATTCGTTGATCGAAGTCTTGGAGCGGGTCTTGGCGTCGACGCGCTTGACGATGACGGCACAGTAGAGGCTGGGGCCGGGCTCGTTGTTTGGCAAAGGCTTGCCGGGCAGCGAGCCGGCGACGACGACGGAATTTGGCGGCACCTCGCCGTAGAAGATCTCGCCGGTGGCGCGGTCGACGATCTTGGTCGACTGGCCGATGAAGACACCCATGCCGAGCACCGAGCCCTCGCGCACGATGCAGCCCTCGACGACTTCCGAACGCGCGCCGATGAAGCAATTGTCCTCGATGATGGTGGGACCGGCCTGCATCGGCTCCAGCACGCCGCCAATGCCGACGCCGCCCGACAGGTGGACGTTCTTGCCGATCTGGGCGCAGGAGCCGACCGAGGCCCAGGTGTCGACCATGGTGCCGCTATCGACATAGGCGCCGACATTGACGAAGGACGGCATCAGCACGACGCCCGGCGCGACATAGGCCGAGCGGCGCACGATCGACGACGGCACCGCGCGAAAACCCGCCTTCTCGAAATCGACGGCGCTCCAGCCGTCGAACTTGGACGGTACCTTGTCCCACCAGACGGCCTGGCCGGGCCCGCCCTTGATGACCTCCATCGGGTTGAGCCGGAAAGAGAGCAGCACGGCCTTCTTCAGCCACTGGTTGACGTGCCACTTGCCGTCGGCCTGCCGCTCGGCGACGCGGGCACTACCGTGATCGAGCAGGTCCAGCGCCGACTGGATGGCGTCGCGCGTCTCGCCGCGTGTCGCGGTTGAAATGGAGTCGCGCTCCTCGAAGGCCTTCTCGATGGTCTTTTCGAGGCTCGCCAGATCGGGCTTCGACATGAATTTGCTCCATTACCAAGCTGTTAAGGGGCTGCGTCTTAACCTGTTTTGAAAGCCGCGCGGACCCCCACGCATGCTTTGCATGCTTGGGTCTTTGCATGTAGCAGGTTCTTGTCGCAAAACCGCCGGACACTTTTGCGGAACCTGCTTATGTTAAGGCTCAATGGGGGTCAATCGTGGCTGCGTCACGGGACGACGCAAGTAAAGGAATTGAACGGGTGGATTCGATGACTCCCATGGAAAAGGCGGGATGGACGCCGCTGCCGCATTCGGACGAGGATCTGGAGCGGTCGAAAAGCGTGCCGGACACGCCGCAGACGCGGGCCGAGACCTACCGGCTTGCCTGGAACGATCCCGACTTCATGACTCGGCGCGAATTGCGGGCGGTCAGGCTGCAGCTCGAACTTTTGAAACCGGAAATGATCCTTGCCGAGCGCGGCATCCGTTCGACGGTGATCCTGTTCGGCGGCGCGCGCCTGCCGGAACCAGGCGGCGAAGCTTGGGCGGCCAAGAACGAGACGCAGAGGAAGAACCTCGAGGAAAACAGCAAATATTACGAGGAGGCGCGCAAATTCGCGCGGCTGTGCTCGCAGCAGTCGGCCGCCTCATATTACCGCGAATATGTCGTGGTGACCGGCGGCGGCCCCGGCGTCATGGAAGCGGGAAACCGCGGCGCCGATGACGTTGGGGCGCCGTCGATCGGACTCAACATCGTGCTGCCGCACGAGCAGGCGCCGAACGCCTATGTGACGCCGGAACTCTGTTTCAACTTCCACTATTTCGCCATCCGCAAGATGCATTTCGTCATGCGCGCCAAGGCGGTGGCGGTGTTTCCCGGCGGCTTCGGCACGATGGACGAGTTCTTCGAGACGCTGACCTTGATCCAGACCGGACGCATGGAGCGCGTGCCGGTGATCCTGTTCGGCAAATCCTTCTGGAAAAGGGCTATCGACCTCAACTTCCTCGCCGAGCAAGGCACGATCAGCCCTGGCGACCAGGACATCATCGATTTCGTCGACACCGCCGACGAGGCCTGGGGCATTATCAGCCGGTTCTACAAGTTAGGGGAATAAGGGAGTAGGGCAGTAAGGCAGTAGGTGAAACCTGGAAATCAGGGGCTGAGAGCGCCTTATTCTCCCTACTGCCCTACTGCCCTACTGCCCTACTGCCCTACTGCCCTACTGCCCTACTGCCCTACTGCCCTACTGCCTTCCTCCCCTGCGACTATCGCCGTCAAAAACCCCGCGAGATCGTCGGTGACGAAATCGACGTCGTCATCCTGCGCGGGGTCGCGTTCCCAGATCTCGGAAAAAGTCGGCTCGAAATTGCGCGGCACCACCAGCACGGTGGTCATGCCCAGCGCCTTCGGCACCTCCAGGTTGCGGGCGAGATCCTCGAACATCACCGCGTTGTGGCCGGTGACCGCGTGCAGCTCGGCGAACTTCTCATAGGTCTGGCGCGCGGGCTTGGGATTGAGGCCGGCGGCGACGATATCGAAGATGTCGTCGAAATGATCGAGGATGCCAAGCTGGCGCGCGGTGCGCTCGGCGTGCTTGCGGTCGCCATTGGTGAAGATGAACTTGCGGCCGGGAAGCTGGCGGATGGCGGTGCCGAGAACCGGGTCGGGTACCAGCCATGAATAGTCGATGTCATGCACCTTCTCGAGGAAATCGTCGGGATCGATGCCGTGGCGCGTCATCAGCCCGTTCAGCGTCGTGCCGTATTCGAGATAAAGCTCCTTCTGCAGCTTGCGCGCCTCGTCGCGCGGCAAGGCCAGCAGTTCCCCGACGTAGGCCGTCATCTTGACGTCGATCTGCGAGAACAGATTCGAATGATGCGGATAGAGCGTGTTGTCGAGGTCGAACACCCAGTCGGTGACATGGGCGAAGCGGGCGGGATCAGGCAGCGTGGTCATGCGCTCCTTATGGCATGAAACGGGGATTCTGAAAGGGACTTTATCCACAACTTCCACGCGCTTTCAGTGGCGGAAATGGCCTCACGATTCAAATTTTAAGCAACCGCGAAAGGTGGCCTTCAGGGCTTGCTGGCACAGAGACAGTCCTGTGGGAGCCCGCGATGAACAGCATCATTCTGAAATCCGCCGCTATCGCTTTTGCCTCCGTCGCCGCCTCTCTTCTTCTCACGCTGATCATCGTTCCGGCCATGGGATTTCCGATCAACCGGACGATCTGGCTGACTTCGACGCTCTGCCCGCTGGTGCTTGCGTGGGTGGCCTGCATCAGCACCTTCTGGCAGAGCGACAGGCTGAAAAACGCGCACCGCGAACTGGCCCGGGCGCACGCCCAGCTCGCCGCGGCGCACCGCCGCTTGTCGGAAAAGGCGAGCCGCGACGACATGACCGGCATGCTCAACCGGGAAAGTTTCTTCGCCGCGCTGGACGGCTCCCGGCGCAAGTCCGACCGCGGTGCGCTGCTGATCATCGACGCCGATCATTTCAAGAAGATCAATGACAGTTTCGGCCATCTGACCGGCGACGACGCGTTGCTGTTGATCGCCAGCGCCATCGAGCGCGGCGTGCGCAGCGGCGACGTGCTCGGGCGCATTGGCGGCGAGGAGTTCGGCGCGTTCCTGGTCGGAGCCACGGAAAAAGAAGCCAAGCGCGTTGCCGAGCGCATTCGCCGCGAGGTCGAACTGATCCGCTTCCGGCCCGTCGACGAACGGACCATTCCGCTGACCGTCAGCATCGGCGGCACCGTCTGCGGAGAAGAGGCAAACGTCTCGGAGCTGATGCGTGCCGCCGACCAGCGCCTCTATCAGGCCAAGCATGCTGGCCGCAATCTGTCGATCCTCGATACGGACATTTCCGCGGCCGCCTGAACGGCCGGCCCGATACACCCGCCTGTTAAGGAATTTCTAACGCTGTTTGCATTCGGTTGTGCCGCTTGCCCGTCTTTTCGCTGCCTTGAGACCTGACTTGGCACGATACTGGCGTCCGTGACGATGCGTGTGCCGTTCGGGGAATGGCATGCGCATCGAAGCCCCTATGCGAGAGACCTGTCATGAGTTTCTTCAAGAAAATGTCACGCCGCACAATCGTGCGGGCAATGATCTCACTGCCTGCCCTGTCCCTGTTCCGCAAGCTGCCTGAGGCCGGCGCTACCGATGCCAGTCGATCCCTGGCCGACCCGAACGAGATCGTCGAGGTCAATGGCTGGATCCTGAAGCGGAGCGACCTGGCATGATCTTCGACAGCTACGAGGCGTATCGCGCCGCCACCTTCAAGCCCAAGGTCTGCATTCTCGGCTCCGGTCCGGCCGGCACCACCATCGCCCGCAAGCTGGGTGCCGCCGGCATCCAAGTCGTCGTGCTGGAGGCCGGCGCGCGCGAGTTCAGCGACGAGTCGCAGGATTTCTACCGCGGCACCACGGTCGGCGACTTCTATTTCGATCTCGACATCACCCGGCTGCGGTATATGGGCGGCAGCTCCAACCACTGGGCTGGCTGGTGCCGCGTGCTCGACAAGCAGGATTTCGAGCCGAAGGCCTGGGCACCCGACACCGGCTGGCCAATCCGCCGCGCCGACATCGAGCCCTACTTGCCCGAGGTGCACGATATCCTCGAGCTTCCCGATTTCCGGCCTGACGTGCCGATCTCGGACGACATACGCTGGGTGCAGCTGATCAAGAGCCCGGCGGTGCGCTTCGGCGAGAAATTCGCCGACGAACTCGACAAGAGCCGCAACATCGCCGTCGTGCTCAACACCTATGCCACCGAACTTGCCGGCGACGGCAAACGGGTGACCGGCGCCAAACTATGGTCCAACGGCCAGGATGCCGGTACCTTCAGCGCCGACTATTTCATCGTCTGCACCGGCGGGCTGGAGAATTCGCGGCTGCTGCTGTGGTCGAACCAGCGCTCCAACGGCGGCGTGGTCCCAAACGCCACGGCGCTCGGCCGCTACTGGATGGAACATCCGACCTTCGAGGGCGGCAATGCCATCCTGGCCAACTACAGCGAGTTCGAGGTCGATGCCGTCAACGAAGCCTTCTTCTCGCCGACGCTCGCCGCGATGGAACGCCTGCGGATCATGAATTTCGGCATCAGGCTGATCGAGACGCCCTATGCCGGCGTCAAGCATGTGATTGCCGACCTCGCCTGCACGGCACCCGACATGGCCGAATGGGTCGCCTATCAGCTCAGCCAGAACCTGCGCTGCGCGGCTCAGCTCTACGTCGCCTGGGAACAAGCGCCGCTGGCCTCCAACCAGATCGAACTGTCGAAGACCGATGTCGACCATGCCGGCGTGCCACGCATCGAGTTGCACTGGAAGAAATCGGAGCTGGAACGCCGCACGCTTGTCGAAGGCCTGAAACTGTTCGGCACGACGCTCATCGAGAAGGATCTCGGACGTGTTCGCCTGATGGATTGGATTGCCAACGCCGAGGATTACCCGAACAACGAGGAGACCGCGGGGCACCATCACATGGGCGGCACGCGCATGGGCACCGACGTCACCAGGAGCGTGGTGGACGCCAACTGCAAGGTGCACGGCATGGACAATCTCTATGTTGGCGGCTCCTCGGTGTTCTGCACCTCGGGTCAAGCCAACCCGACGACGACGATCACCGCGCTGGCCTGCCGGCTGGGGGACCATCTGAGCAAGGTGGTCACGGTCTGACGGTTGCGCCGCGAGCCCATTCGCTCCACTGCAAGCCGATATGTTGCCGGCGCCGATAACGGCGCCGGCGGAAGCCCGGCATGGCCCTCAAAGGCCGTAGATGGCGAGGCGCACCAGCACGGCCGCGGCAGCCAGTGCGACGAGCAGGATGCCGAGGCCGATGGGAGAGCCCCAGCCATACCATTCCATCGCCAGCTTGGCGTATTTGAATTCATCCTCGTGCGAGAGGGGCGAACGCTGTTGAATCAGGCTCATTTTTCACTCCTTGTCGGCGACCGGCACTTGCCTTGTCGGCGCCTCGGCCGCATATTGTTGCGATAGTCTAAATGTTAGACGGATTGATAGTTAGATGATCGAAATAAATTCGTCAAGCGGGCATCGCGACGAAATGACGAACGCGATCGGCCTCGCCGTGATGCAGTGGCAGGACGCCACGCAGGCTTATGACGAAGCGGTCGGGACGAGGCTTGGGCTGAACATGGCCGAGCGCCATTGCATCGGACTGCTCTATGGCGGCCCGCAATCGGCAGGCGCGATCGCGACCGCGACAGGGCTGACGCCGGCCGCGGTGACGGCGCTGATCGACCGGCTGGAAGCGCGCGGCCTGCTAACGCGCACGCGTAGCCTTGAAGACAGGCGCAAGGTGGTGATCGAAGCCACGGAAACGACGCGGGAGCTGTCGGCGCGCTATTACGGCGTCATCGCGCAGGAGGGCGAGAAGGTGATCGCCACCTTCAGCGACGCCGAGCTCGCGACCATATCGCGCTTCGTCAACGCCGCGCTCGACCTGCAGCGTGCACAGCTTGCGCGGCTGAAGGCCGAAGGGTCGGACACTCCCAGGCGATAAGGGTGCGATGTGTTTGCGGCGTCACCGCAAATGTCGGCACGGACCGAGACTATTTCGGCTTGACCCCATAGGTGACAAGAAACGCCTCCACCGAGGCATCCGCGTGCTGTTCCAGTTCGGCCCTGGAGCGCCGGTTGCTTCCCGTGAACATGGCTTCATTCATCGGGATCCAAAGAAGCATTCCAAAAAGATGGCTGGCTGCCAGATAGGGATCACTCGTCTGTATCAGTCCCCGGCTGGTGAGCTTTTGAAAGCAGGACGCCGTCGAGGCAAGCATGCGCTCAAAACCTTTTTCGTACCAACTGCGGCCAAGCTGCGGCATTCGATCCGCGTTGGCGATGATCAGGCGCCGCAGCTTCAACAACTCTTCATCCATGAGCATCGTTATCAAGCGTCGGGCAAGCTGCTGCAGGCCACCTTCCATGAATTTCGCCTCGGAAAGCAGCGTCGTCACGGACTCGATGATGTCGTTGACCTGGGTGGCGGTTGACAGGACGACTTCGCCGAACAGCGTCTCCTTGTCAGTGAAATGCTTGTAGACGGTCTGCTTGGAAGCCCCCGCCCTGGTGGCGATTTCCTCCATGCTGGTCCCGTCATAACCCTTGCTGATGAACGCCGCCGTGGCCGCCTGGATGATTTCACGATCCTTGCGTGCCGATCTGGTCTCACCGTCGATTTCCATGGAATCCTCCTGACCGGTACTAGACGGTACCGTTCCCGCATGATAGTCACAGGCACAGTACTAGACTGACTAGTACCCGTCAACGAAAGCAGGGCTTATACCGATGAGCAAAATGATCTTCGTTAATCTACCGGTGCGCGATCTGCAGGCAGCGACCAACTTCTATCTCGCGATCGGAGGCGCACTCAATCCGCAGTTCTCGAACGACCAGGCCAGTTCGATCATGTTCTCGGATTCCATTGGGGTCATGCTGCTGACGCACCAGCATTACGGCCAGTTCACAACGCGCCAGATCGGCGACGCCAGGCGCGACAGCCAGATGCTGATCGCCCTCACCGCCGGCAGCAAGGACGAGGTCAATGCCACGATCGAGAAGGGCGTGGCTGCAGGCGGTCGCGCCGATCCCAATCCAGCGCAGGACCTCGGTTTCATGTACAACCGCCACATCGAAGATCCCGACGGCTACGTCTGGGAGCTGCTGTGGATGAACCCCGCCGCCATGCAATAGCCTGTCGGGTCAAAGCGTCTGAAGCGCGTCGCATTGAAACAGATCCATGCGACGCGCTTCAGGTCTTTGGGCGAGATGCATCAGACCGTCGCCGGATCGAGCGCCTTCTGGCCCTTGCGGCGCGCCACGATCGCCTCGAAATCGGCGGCCTGGAAGGCATCGCGCAAGGCGTCGAAGGACGGCAGCACGAAATAGGCGCGCTGGAACTTGTCGATCTCGTAGCCGGTGCGCATCACCGTTTCGAGGTCGAAGGGTACGTGATGGGCGTCCTTGCCCTCGATGGCGAACTGCAATTCGGTGAAGGACGACATCAGGCCGGCGCCAAAGGCTTTCAACGGCTGGCCGGCTTCCTGCATGAGGCCATATTCGGCCGTGTACCAGTAGAGCCTTGTAATCATCTCGTCGCCGCCGAGTGCGATGATGTCGCCGGCCTTCTTGCCGTACATCTGCATGAAATCGGCGAATACCGGCTGCGACAGCACCGGCACGTGGCCGAAGAAATCGTGGAACATGTCGGGCTCGACGATGTAGTCGAGTTCCTGCCTGGTGCGCAGCCAATTGGTGACCGGGAAGCGGCGATTGGCCAGATGATCGAAGAAGGGGGCCGCCGGAATTAGACCCGGCACCGCGACGATCTCCCAGCCGGTCAGCTTGCGCAGTTTGGCGCTGACATCCTCGAAATCGGGGATGCGGTCGAGCAGGCCGAGCTTTTCCACGCCGTCGAGATAGGAGTGATGGGCGAGCTTGCGCGTCAGCTTGGTCTGGCGGTCGCACAAAGTGCGCCACACCGCTTGTTCCTCGGCGCTGTAGTCATAACCCTGCGCCACGGTGAAATCGGCACGGCAGACCGAATAGTCGCCGCGCAACCCCTGCGCCGCGCAGTCGCGGGCATATTCGGCAACGGTCATCGTCGTCATGGTTTCCTCCTCGCAAATCATCGATTGCTGACGTGCCAAGAGGCTAGCCGGATTTGCCGAGGCAAATCGGTTTTGATGATGGTTCATCGGCAACATTAGAGATAATATTCACTCACAATCCGTACCAAGGGAGTGAAAATGCCTCAATTTGACGATTTCGAGATCAAGATGCTCGATGTCCTGCAACGTGATGGCCGCAAGCCGGTCTCCGAGCTGGCGCAAGAGATCGGCCTGTCGACGACGCCATGCGCGCGACGCTTCGAGGCGCTGCAGGACGCCGGCATCATCAAGGGCTTCGCCGCCGTGATCAGCCGCCGCGCGGTCGGTCTTATGGTCGAGGTGTTCATCCAGGTGCGCCTTGTCAGCCACAGCGACGGCTCGCCGGAAAGCTTCATTGCCGCCGTGCAGCGCATGGACGAGGTGTCCTCGTGCTGGACGATGACCGGCGACCACGATTTCCTGCTGCATGTCATGGTGCCGTCGGTCGACGAACTCAACGCCTTCGTCATGCACCGGCTGATGCGGCTCGACGGCGTGCGCGACGTCCATACCCAACTGGTGCTGCAGAACATCAAGGGGCCAGGCCACGTGCCGCTCGCGCATCTGAGGCGATGACGGCCTTCCTCGTTCCCTGGGGAAAAGCTGCACGCAAACTGCTGAAACAGGCCAATCCGGGGTCTATATCCCGGGTCAGCATACGCGGACCGTCTCTCCATGAGGTCCGCCATGAAAATCGTCCTGATCAATCCGCCGCACACCGCCATCGGCAGCCGCGTGCCCGACGACCATCTGCCGCCGCTCGGCCTGCTGGCGATCGGCGGCCCGCTGATCGATGCCGGTCATGACGTGCGGCTCGTCGATGCCGAATTCGGGCCGATGCCGCTCGAGACGGTGGTGGGAGAGGCTCTGCATGACTTCCCGGACTTCGTCCTGATCGGCCATTCCGGCTCGACCTCGGCCCACCCGACCGCCTTGCTGATCGCCGGGATGATCAAGCAGCGCGAGCCGGCGACGACAATCATCTATGGCGGCGTCTTCCCGACCTATCACTGGCACGACATATTGGTGGCGACGGATGTCTTCGACTTCATCGTGCGCGGCGAAGGCGAGGCGACCGTGGTGGCGCTGGTCGAGGCGCTGGAGATGCACCAGCCGCCGGCGAGCGTGGCGGGTGTCGCGTTTCGCGACGATCTGCGCCGGCCCTTCGCCACGCAGGCCGCCATGACCATTGCCGAGCTCGACGCCTACCGTGTCGGCTGGGAGCTGATCGACCACAACAGATACAGCTATTGGGGCGGCAAGCGCGCGGTGGTGATGCAGTTTTCGCGCGGCTGCCCGCATCTGTGCAACTATTGCGGCCAGCGCGGCTTCTGGACCCGCTGGCGGCATCGCGACCCCAAGAAATTTGCCCAGGAGATCGCCTGGCTGCACCGCGAACACGGCGTCGAATTGATCAATCTCGCCGACGAGAACCCGACGGTTTCCAAGAAGGCCTGGCGCGCGTTCCTGGATGCGCTGATCGCCGAGGACGTGCCGGTGCTGATCGTCGGCTCGACGCGCGCCGACGACATCGTGCGCGACGCCGACATACTGCATCTCTATCGCAAGGCCGGTGTCATCCGCTGGCTGCTCGGCATGGAGAACACCGACGAGCAGACGCTTCAAATGATCCGCAAGGGCGGCAGCACTTCATCCGACCGCGAGGCGATAAGACTGCTGCGCCAGCACGGCATCCTGTCGATGGCGACCTGGGTGGCCGGGTTCGAGGATGAGGGGTTTCGCGACCTGTGGCGCGGCTTTCGTCAGCTCATTGCCTATGACCCCGACCAGATCCAGGCGCTCTATGTGACGCCGCACCGCTGGACGCCGTTCTTCCGCATCGCGCGCAACCGCAAGGTCATCCAAAAAGATGCCCGGCTGTGGGACTACAAGCACCAGGTGCTGAACATGACCCGGCTGAAGCCATGGATGCTGTTCTTCAGTGTCAAGCTGATCGAACTTGCCGTGCAGTCCAGGCCGAAGGCGCTGGCGCGCATCCTGTTCCATCCCGATCCCGAGCAGCGGCACTCCATGCGCTGGTACACCAAAATGGGCCGCCGCGTCTGGTTCCGCGAGGTCTGGGGATTTCTGGCCCGCGACGGCAGGGTGAAGGACGGGCCGACGCTCGCCGAATTCTGGGGCGCGCCGCAGGACGCCGAGGAAGAATCGATGACCGTTCGGCGCGCGGCGCCAAAACCGGCGCTTTCCGCCGCAAATCGCGAGCCGCCGGAGAAAAGATTAGCCGGCTGATATTTTGCTCAGGGCACGATCAGCGTGCCGGCGCCGTGTTCGGTGAAGAGTTCGAGCAGCACCGAATGCGGCGTCTTGCCGTTGAGGATGACGACGCCTTCGACGCCGCGCTCGATCGCCTCGATGCAGGTCTCGACCTTGGGAATCATGCCGCCCGAGACCGTACCGTCCTTGATCAGCGCCCTGGCCTCGGCGACGGTCAGCTCATCGATCAGCTTCTTGTTCTTGTCGAGCACACCCGGCACGTCGGTCAGGAACAAAAGACGCGAGGCCTTGCAGGCGCCGGCGATGGCGCCGGCGAAGGTGTCGGCATTGATGTTGTAGGTGTGGCCGTCGCGGCCGGGCGCCACCGGCGCCAGCACCGGGATCATCTCGGAGCGCGCCAGAAGGTCGAGCAGCGTGCGGTCGACCTCCACCGGCTCGCCGACAAAGCCGAGATCGAGCACCCGCTCGATGTTGGAATCCGGGTCGATCATGGTCTTGCGCGCCTTTTCGGCGAACACCATGTTGCCGTCCTTGCCGCACAGGCCGATCGCCCACTCGCCCTCGGCATTGATCAGCGCGACGATCTCCTTGTTGATCGAGCCGGCCAGCACCATCTCGACGATCTCGACCGTCTTCTGGTCGGTGACGCGCAGCCCACCCTCGAATTTGGATTCGATGCCCATCTTGGTCAGCATGGCGCCGATCTGCGGGCCGCCGCCGTGAACGACGATCGGGTTGACACCGGATTGCTTCAACAGCGCGATGTCGCGGGCGAAAGCCTTGCCGAGTTCGATGTCGCCCATGGCGTGGCCGCCATACTTCACCACAACGGTCTTGTGTTCGTAGCGCTGCATGTAGGGCAGGGCTCGCGACAGCAGGGCTGCCTGCATTTCGGCGGTGGCGGCGATGTCCGTCATCGGGGCGGTTCCCTGGCTTTTGGTTTGTGCATGCCGCTGCCCCAAAACCGCTGGGCAATTTTGGGGCGACCTGCATCAGGTAAAGACGGCGGCGTCTTAGCGGGAATTGGCGCAGGGGGCAAATGGCATTGCTGTCATATTCGAACGTCTCACGACGTCGTCATCGCGACGGAACCATCAGCGGCGCCCTATGGCCCAGCCAACCCGAAATCTTCTCCATCTGCGCGGCGAAGGACAAAAGCGTCTCCTCGTCGCCCGGACGGCCGGCGGCCTGGATGCCGAGCGGCAGGCCGGCCTCCGTGACATGGACGGGCAGCGCGATCGACGGCTGGCCGCTGACATTGTGGATCGCCGGCCAGTGCGTGAACAGAAGGCTCTTGTCCATCAGCTGGCCGAACAGCGGCTTGAGCTTCAGCAGGGGCGTCAGGTGAAGCTTGTCGAGCAGGTTCTCGATCAGCTCGTCGGCGCCTTTCGGATCCATGGCGCCGCAGGCGAGCGGCGGGTGGGCGATGATCGGCATCAGCACCGCATCATAATGCGCGGTTTCCTCGATCATCCGCCGCGAGGCGGCATGGAGCCGCTGCAGGCCGGCATAGGTCTCGCCGGCCGAGACCATTTCGCCCAACCGGCCCAGCACCCGCGTGGCACGCTCGATGTCACCGGTGACGGAACGGCCGACGCGCAGCGCTTCCGCCCGCAGCATGCCGGCGACGGCCGAAGCAACCGTCCTGCAGAAGTCGGCGAAGAAGTCACGGTCGATGAAGGGCAGGTCGATGTCCTCCACCGTATGGCCGCCCTCTCGCGCAAGCGCCACCGCCATGTCGAGCGCTTTCATTGTTTCGGCCGAGATCGGCAGACCAAGCGGCGACTTGCGATAGACGGCCAGCCTCAACTGGCCCGGATCGCGCGCGGCGGCGGCGGCGAACGTGCCCTTCGGCGGCAGCGCGGCATAGGGCGACGAGGAGTCCGGGCCATGGGTGAGGTCGAGCAGCAGTGCGGTGTCGCGCACCGAGCGGGTGACGGCGTGGTCGACCACCATGCCGTACCAGCTTTCGCTCACCAGCGGCGTCAGCGGGATGCGGCCGCGCGAGGTCTTGAGGCCGACCAGGCCCGTGCATGCGGAAGGCACCCGGATCGAGCCGCCGCCATCGGAGGCATGCGCCACCGGCACCACGCCGGCGGCGACGAGGGCTGCCGCACCGCCCGACGAGCCGCCGCTGGTGTGGCCGGTATTCCATGGATTGCGGGTGATGCCGAAGGCCTTTGATTCGGTCATCAGCCGCAACCCGTGTTCCGGCGAGGTCGAGGTGACGATCGGGATTAGCCCGGCCGCAAGGTAACGGTCGGTCATCACCGAATTGACGCCGGGCACCCAGGCGGGAATGCGGCTGCCGCCATGCGACGGCACGCCCTTGACGGCGATGCCGAGGTCCTTGATGGCGAAGGGCACGCCGGCCAGCGGCAGGGAGCGGTCGATGGTCCTGGCCCGCGCTCGCGCGGCCTCGTAGAGCGGCTCGGCCGTGGCATTGATTTCAGGCCGCGTGGCCTCGGCGCGCGCGATCGCCGCTTCGGTCAGCTCGATCGCCGACAGTTCGCCCCTGCGCACCAGATCGGCGAGGCCGGTTGCGTCTTCTTCCCAAAGGGTCCGTTCGACCGACATCAGCGTTTCCCACTTTTGGCCAAGCTAGCCAGCGGCGATTCCCTTGGCAATCGAAGCCGCTACCTAATGCCGGAGCTTCAGGTGCACGGAATATTTCCGGCGTTGCAAATACAACGCAATCGCCTAATTTGGCTCGCATGACGCCGCAGGACATCTCGAAGCTGATCGTCCGGACTTCGATGAAGGATCGGGCTGCGTTCGATCTGCTCTACCGGCAGACCAGCGCGAAACTTTTCGGCGTCTGCCTTCGTGTATTGAACGATCGGGGAGATGCGGAAGAAGCGTTGCAGGAAGTCTTCGTCAAGATATGGACGAAGGCGGATCGTTTTGCTGTGTCCGACCTGAGCCCGATCTCCTGGCTGGTGGCAATCGCACGCAACCACGCGATCGATCGCATCAGGGCGCGGCGCAAGCCTGCCGCCGATATCGATGCCGCGCTAGACGTGGCCGATCCGGCGCCGGGACCTGAAGCGATGGCGGTGGCGGGCGATGAATCCGAACGCATCCATCATTGTCTCGATGAGCTGGAAAAGGACCGGGCGGCGGCCGTCCGGGGCGCTTATCTCAAGGGCGAAAGCTATGCCGAACTGGCGGAACGCCACGGCGTGCCGCTGAACACGATGCGTACCTGGCTGCGCCGCAGCCTGTTGAAACTCAGAGAATGTCTGGAAAGATGACGCTGGCAGAGGACAATGGACCGGAACGTGGAGGCGACGACCTGTTCGCCGCCGAATACGTTCTTGGCGTTCTGCCGGCGGAAGAGCGGCAGATCGCGATCAGCCGCATCGATACCGAAGCCGAATTCGCACGGCTCGTCGACGGCTGGGAGGTTCATCTCTCGCCACTGGGCGCGGCGTATCCGGAGGTCGAGCCACCGGCTTCGGTGAAGCCGGCGATCGACCGCCGGCTTTTCGCTTCGACGGCTGCGATACAATCCGAGGCACGCGCCGGCCTGTGGTCCAGCCTTGCCTTCTGGCGCGGTCTTGCCGTCGCGGCTGTTGCCGCCCTGGCTCTCTATGTCGCCGTGCCCTACGTCAATCGGCCTGCTGAACAGCCGCAGGCGCGGCTTGTCGCCTCGCTGGCCGCCGACGGCAGCGACGTAAAATATCTCGCCGTCTATGATTCCGAGCGGCATGAGGTCAGCCTTTCGCATGTTTCCGGCACGCTCGCTTCCGGCAAGGACTTCGAGCTTTGGATGATCGAGGGCAAGAACGCCCCGGTCTCGATGGGCGTCATCCCCGCCGGTGCGACCGCGCATATCGGGGTCTCGCCCGCCACGCAGCAGAAACTGGCGCAAGGCGCGGTGCTGGCTGTCAGCCTCGAGCCGGCCGGCGGCTCGCCGACCGGGCAGCCCACCGGCCCGGTGGTTGCCGCGGGCGACTTGAAGAGCATCTGACCGGTATCTCCTCGTAGCGAAGCCGTCTCCAGAATATTTCAGATTTATCTCATGTCACACATGTTTAAACAGGCATGTGTGCCGGCAAACTGTTGCGCGGAACAAATCTCTTTGCCCGGACGAATAAATTAGAAATTCAAAAATATTCTGAAACTCCCGCGATTGTGTTCCGTATCTCCTCGCGTCCCCAAAAATGGGAAGAGAAACCCGAGGAGTTTGAACATCATGCGTAGATTCGCCACCCTTTTGCTCGCCGGTACGATCGCTGTCTCCGCGCTTGCCACCGCTGCCTATGCCGAAAACCCGATGGTCGGCGGCGCCGCCATGTATGCCAACAAGACCATCGTCGAGAATGCCGTCAATTCGAAGGATCACACGACGCTGGTCGCCGCCGTCAAGGCTGCCGGCCTGGTCGAGACCCTGCAGGGCGCCGGTCCGTTCACCGTGTTCGCGCCGACCAATGAGGCCTTCGCCGCGCTGCCGGCAGGCACGGTCGACACGCTGCTCAAGCCCGAGAACAAGGACAAGCTCGTCAAGATCCTGACCTGCCATGTCATCGGCGCCAAGGCGATGGCTGCGGACGTGGCCTCGATGGCCAAGGCTGACGGCGGCACGCACAAGGTCAAGACGGTCGGCGGTTGCGAGCTGTCGCTCAAGGCCGATGGCGGCAAGGTCACCGTCACCGACGAGAATGGCAATGTCGCCAATGTGACGATCGCCGATGTCGAGCAGTCCAACGGCGTCATTCACGTCATCGACAAGGTTCTTCTGCCGAAGATGTAACAAAGGGCTTGCCGCGCACGAAGTTGCAGCAAGAGCTCTCCGTCGATCGCGTCGTCTCGCTCCCGTGATGCGCAATCGACACGCATGCTCCGCGCCGCCCACGGTAACCCGTGGAACGGCGCGGAGTGTCGTTCGAGGGCAAACCGTCACCGGCTTTTGATTTCTGCGTGGCGGTATAGTTTGGCAAAAGACAAGACAGGAGGAACTGGCCATGAACCGTCGCGACTTTCTTTTGAGCGCCATCGGCGTCGTCGGGGCCGCGTCAACCCTGCTGCGCATGAGCAGCCCGCAAGCCGCGCAGGCGGCCGAGAAATTCGAGATCACCAAGACTGATGACGAGTGGAAAGCGATCCTGTCGCCGGCCGCCTTCGACGTGCTGCGCAAGGAGGGCACGGAGTATCCCGGCACCAGCCCGCTGCTCAACGAGCACCGCAAGGGCATTTTCGCTTGCGCCGGCTGCGACCTGCCGGTCTATCCCTCGGAGACGAAGTTCGATTCCGGCACCGGCTGGCCGAGTTTCTGGCAGGAGATCGCCAACGGCATCGGCAAGACCGAGGACCGGTCGCTTGGCATGACCCGCACCGAGGTGCATTGCCGCCGCTGCGGCGGCCATCTGGGCCATGTCTTCGACGATGGCCCGGCGCCGACCGGCCTGCGCCATTGCATCAACGGCGTGGCGCTGACCTTCAAGCCCGCCACGGCCTGAACAGACTATACATGCAAAAAACTCCGGGTCTTGCGGCCCGGAGTTTTTTTGCGCTGTCAGGGTTTCGGGCGTGGACTGGAGGAGCTTCCCGAAACCGCTGCCGGCGGATGGTATTTTTGCTTTGACGCAATTCCGGACGGAAAACCGCTTCACACTTTTCCTGGAATTGCTTTAATGCCCGCCGCCACCACCGCCTCCGGGCGCAGCCGGCTTCTTGATCAGCATGGTGAACAGGCCGAGCGTCGCGAACAGCACGGTCAGCATGTAGAACACGTCGATGAAGGACAGCAGCGCCGCCTGCTGCTGGACCATGCCCGACAGCTTGGAGATCGCCGCACTGGTCGCATCGAGGCCCGTGGTCTGCTCGAAATTGAGCGTCATGTTCTGCAGCTTGGTCTGCGCGGCCGCACTGCCCCACTGCACATGCTCGGAGAGCCTTGCATAGTGGAAGGCGTTGCGATCGATCAGCACGGTGTTGATGAGGGCGAGGCCGACGGCACCGCCCAGATTGCGGGTGAGGTTGAACAGGCCGGACGCATTCTTCAGCCGGTCTGGCGGCAAGGTGCCGAGCGCGATGTTGTTGATCGGCACCATGCACAGCATCATCGAACAACCGCGCAGGATCTGCGGGATGAGCAGCTCGTAGAAATCCCAGTCGGCGGTCAGATGCATCATCCACCAGGTTCCGGTGGCGAAGCCGAAGAAGCCGATCATCATCATCAGCCGCAAATCCATCTTGCTCGACAAGATGCCGGAGATCGGCGCGGTGACGAACATCGCCAGGCCGCTGACGAACAGCGCCTCGCCGATCATCATCGAATCGTACCCCCGGATACGGCCGAGGAAGACCGGATAGAGATAGGTCAGGCCGTAGAGGCCGATGCCGATGACGAAGGAGAACAGCGAGCCGAAGGCGAAGTTGATGTTGCTGAACGCCCTGAGGTCGACGATGGGTTCCTCGGCGGTGAAAACCCGCCAGAAGAAGATCACCGCGCCGACCGTCATGACGATGGCGCAGATGAACACCCCCTGGTCCTGCAGCCAATCATTGTTCGGGCCTTCCTCAAGCACATATTCCATGCAGCCCAGGAAGGCCGCCATGCCGGCGAGGCCCCACCAGTCGAACTTGTTGAACAGCTTGAGATTGGGCTTGTCGAAATCGATCAGCGACCAGGCGGCGGTCGCCACCAGGATGCCGGGCACGACATTGACCAGGAACAGCCAGTGCCATGAAAAAGCGTGACTGATATAGCCGCCGACGGTCGGACCGATGGTCGGCGCCAGCGTCGCCACCAGGCCGATCATCGGCGAGACGATGGCGCGGCGCGAAGGCGGGAAGATGGTGAAGGCAGCGGCAAAGACGCTCGGGATCATGCCGCCGCCGATGAAGCCTTGCACGGCGCGGTAGACGATCATCTGGTCGATGTTGGTGGCGGTCGCGGCAAGGGCGCTGGCCGCGGTGAAGCCGGCGGCGGCGATGGTGAACAGGACGCGCGTCGACAGCATGCGGCTGAGGAAGCCCGACAGCGGGATCATGACCACCTCGGCGATCAGATAGGCCGTCTGCACCCACGGGATTTCGTCGGAGCTGGCGCTGAGGCCCGCCTGGATCTCGGACAGCGAGGCCGAGACGATCTGGATGTCCAGGATCGCCATGAACATGCCGAACACCATCGCCAGGAAGGCGATGATACGGCGTGTGGAAATGGTGTCGGGGACCGCCGGCCGTGCCGGCGGCGCTCCTGCGGTGATTGTTGCGGTTGCCATTGCGTGAGCCTCCTTGAGGCAGGCCGGGCGGCTCAGTGCTCAATCAGCCACCGAGCCGCCCTCCGAAAGCGCTTAGTTGGTCGTGGCGACAGGTGCGGTGCGGCTGTCAACGTTGACGACAACGCTCAAGCCAGCGCGCAGCTTGCCGGTCTTCAGGGCCTCGGCCGGGACGTCGATGCGCACCGGGACGCGCTGCACGACCTTGGTGAAGTTGCCGGTGGCGTTTTCCGGCGGCAGCAGCGAGAAGACCGCTCCCGAAGCCGGAGCCAGTGACGAAACGGTTCCCTGGATGGGCTGGCCGTCGATGGCATCGACCGCGATGTTGACCTTTTCGCCGGGAACCAGCCGGGCAAGCTGCGTCTCCTTGAAGTTGGCGACGATGTAGAGCTTGTCCATCGGCACGACGACGGCGAGCTTCTGGCCGGGGCTGACGAGATCGCCCTGCTCGACCGAGCGGTTGCCGACGACGCCGTCATAAGGCGCCTTGAGCACGGTGAACGACAGGTCGCGCGCGGCCTTGTCGCGGTTGAGCTGCAAGGAGGCAAGCGTGCTCGCCGACTCGGCGCGCTGCGCCTCGAGCACACCGATATTGGCCTGTGCGGCGGCGATCTGGGCGTCGGCACCGACGAGAGCGGCATTGGCCTGATCGAGCGCGGTCTGGGCGTCGTCCAGCTGTGCCTGCGTGCCGACATGGGTCTTGACCAGCTGCGCGGCGCGCTGCTGGGCACGGGCGGCATTGTCGGCCGCGGCCTGATCGGCGACCTTCTGCGCCTGCGCCTGCTGCAGGGAAGCCTGCGCGGCCTTGGTCTGGGCGTCGATCCGGTCGAGCGTCTTCGACAGCGTGGCTATCTGCGCCTCGGCCTGGGCGACAGCGATCTTGTAGTCGCCATCGTCGATGGTCAGCAGCGGATCTCCAGCCTTGACCAGCTGGTTCTCGCTCACCTTGACCTGGTCGACATAGCCGGAAATCTTGGGCGAGACGAACGCCATGTCGGCCTGGACATAAGCGTCGTCGGTCGAGATCATGAAACGGCCCGTGGTCCAGTAGTCGTAGCCGTACCAGGCGCCGCCGCTCAGCAGGGCAAGGCCGATGATCGGCAGCAGGAAGGATCGCACCGAGCGCTTCTTCTTGGCCGGAGCTTCAGCCGCCGGCGGCGGTGCGACCGGCTGGATCGGAATCTCCGGTGCTTCCGTCGCCGGAGCGACCTTGGCGTTGGGGAAAGGGCGGACTTCGGCTGACGTGGGCGCGTTCGAGGACATGACATCTCTCTAAAGTGATAATACTGAACCGTTCGGTTCGATCTGGCCGTTGACATAGCGTGAAAAGAGGACCATATCAAGAGGCAATCGAACCGGTTGGTTCGAATTATTTCGAGGTGTCACCCCATGGCCGAAACCAAAGCCGAAACCTCAGCCAGTATTGAAAAGGAACAGTGCGACCTGCTGGACAGCCTGCGCCGCGGACGCCCGGCGGCCGGACAGGATCCGGTCAAGCGCAGCCAGATCATCGATGGCGCCCGCCGTGTCTTCATAGACAAGGGCTTCGAGGCCGCCTCGATGAACGACATCACGCGCGAAGCCGGCGTGTCGAAAGGCACCATCTATGTCTATTTCGCCAACAAGGAAGAGCTGTTCGAGGCGCTGATCGAGGAAGAGCGCGGCACCATCTTCAAGAACATGTACGACATGCTCGACCGTGCAGACGACCTGCGCCAGACGCTGGTCAAGTTCGGCAAGGTGCTGTCCATGAAGATCACCTCGGCCAAGGTCATCCAGGCGCAACGCACGGTCATCGGCGCCTCCGACAGGATCCCCGACATGGGCGCGCGTTTTTACGAACGCGGGCCCAAACGCGGCCATGACAAGGTGGTGGAATTCCTCAATGCCGCCATCGAACGCGGCCTGCTCGAGATCGACGATGTCGATCTTGCCGCCTACCAATTCACCGAACTTTGCCTGGCCGGCCTTTTCCGGCAGTGCATCTTCGCCTACCGGACCAAGGCGCCGAACCAGGATGAGATCGACCACATCGTCCGGTCGGGCGTCGGCATGTTCCTGAAGGCCTACGGCACCGAAAGGCTCGCCGAGGAGGAAAGCCACCAGATGATTGCCCTAGAGGCCAAGGCATAGGGCCAGCAGGGTTCATCGGGACCGGCCCGCTCCCTGCCCTAACCGCCATTGGCGGCAAGCACGATCGCGGCCTGCAATTCCTCCAGGCCCTCGCCCTTTTCCGATGACGTGGCTAGGACGAACGGAAACGCCGCCGGGCGCTTCTTGATCTTCTGCAGCGTCTCCTCGATCAGCCGCGGCACGCCGGCGACCTTGATCTTGTCGGTCTTGGTCAGCACGATCTGGTAGGACACCGCCGCCTTGTCGAGCAGCGACAGCACTTCGTCGTCCTTGGCCTTGATGCCGTGGCGGGCATCGATCAGCACATAGACCCGCTTGAGCGTGACGCGGCCCTTGAGATAGTCGAAGACCAGCTTGGTCCATTCGTCGACCTTCTCCTTGGGCGCGGTGGCGTAGCCGTAGCCCGGCATGTCGACCAGCGCCATCGGCGGCAGGTCGGCGCCCTCGCCCGAAAATCCGTCCGGCACGAAATAGTTGAGTTCCTGCGTGCGCCCCGGTGTGTTGGAGGTGCGCGCCAACCCCTTCTGGTTGACCAGAGCGTTGATCAGCGAGGACTTGCCGACATTCGAGCGGCCGGCGAAGGCGATTTCCGGCGGCCCTTCCGGCGGCAGGAATTTCATGGCCGGCACGCCGCGGATGAAAATCCACCCGCGCGTGAACAGGTCGGTGCCGATCACGGTGCTGTTTTGAGCGTTCAAGCTGCTGCCTCCAGAAGAGAGATATCGGCGCCCCTGATGGCATCGAGGTTGCGGCCGATCTTGTCCACCGGCCAATCCCACCATGCCAATGCCAGAAGCCGCCTGATCGTCCTGTCGTCGAAACGCATCTTCACCATCTTGGCCGCGTTGCCAGCAACAATCGCATAGGGCGCCACATCGTGCGTCACCACGGATTTGGCGGCGATGATGGCGCCATGGCCGATTTCCACGCCGGGCAGGATCACCGCCTCCATGCCGATCCAGACATCGCTGCCGACCACCGTGTCGCCGCGCACCTCACTCGACCATGTCGCCGGGTCAAAGCCCTTTTCCCAGCCATGGCCGAAAATGTTGAACGGATAGGTCGAAAAGCCGGACATTGCGTGGTTGGCGCCGTTCATGATGAAGCGCGTGCCTTCGGCGATGGCGCAGAACTTGCCGATGATGAGCTTGTCGCCGATGAAGTGATAGTGGTGCAGCACGCATTTGCGCGCGAATTGGTCCGGCCCGTCCGGGTCGTCATAATAGGTGAAGTCGCCGATCTCGATGTTCGGCTCCGTCACCAGCGGCTTCAAGAAGCCGACACGCGTGTGCATCGGGATCGGATGCTTGATGTCGGGGTTGGGTCCGTCCATATCGGTTCGTCCGGGAATTGGCAGACAGGCGCATCCGCAGCCGGAGGCGCCTGGTCAAAATAACGTGATCCGCCCTATAGCACCAATCGGCCTGAGAGCCAGTCTCCCGTGGCGAGCAAGCTCATTTGTTGCCGCGGCAGATCACGATCGGATTGGACAGCGCGCTGTCGAAACCACTGCCCTGGTAGACTGTGACATTCGAGGCTCCGGGCGGCAGCAGGAAGGTGCCTTCGACGACTTTCTGGTCGCCTGATGCCATGTGGAGAGCCCAGCTAAACGTGCAGAATTGCGGCGGTGCCTTGGGTTCCACATGGCTGCAGTTCAGTTGCGCGCCGCCCAGCATCGCGGCGCCACCGCAACTGACCGCATCCTTCGCAACCGCCACGCCCGGGCATCCGACAAGCGCCGTCACGGCTGCGATCCTGATCCAATTCATCGTCGAAATCCTTGCCGGAAAATTCGCGCCGCGAGGCGCCTTCTTCGCACCGTGGCCCATGAAATTTTTCTTCCGCGCGGCTTAGTGCGTCTTGCGCGCGCCGTCCAGCAGGATTATGTGCATGATGATAATAAGCATGCTCACGAAAAGTTGTCCATAGATCCTGACCTCCTCCCATGTCTCCCTCGCCAAATATCAGCTTCGTGCTGCACGACGTTGCGCGCTTGCTTCGGAAGCGGTTCGAGCAGCGTTCACGGACATCGGGGCTGACCCGCGCCCAATGGCAGGTGCTGGCCTATCTTTCGCTGCATGAAGGCATTCACCAGAACAAGCTCGCCGACCTCATCGAGATCATGCCGATCACGCTTGCGCGGCTGCTCGACAAGATGGAGGCGCGCGGCTTCATCGAGCGCCGGCCCGACCCCACCGATCGCAGGGCCTGGCTGCTTTACCTGACCCCGCGGGCCCATCCGCTGCTCGAGACCATGCGCGGCAACGGCCAGAAAACACGAGACGAGGCCTTCGCCGGCCTTTCGTCTGAAACACAGCAGCATCTGCTGCAAACCCTAAGCTTGATCAAATCCAATCTGCTCGCGGCTTGCACCCAGCCAGCCGTCGACCGGGAGAACGTACATGGCTGAATCAACATCCCCAAAGAAGCCTGCCGAGGATGACTCTTCAAAGGGTCGCGCCGGCGACCAGATCATCCTGCTGGACAGTGAGCGCGAACAGAGGCGCGCCAATGTCGTCATCGACAATGACGAGCTGGAAGCTCCCGTTGCACTGGAGCCCGCGGCACTCGAGGCTCCGGCCAAGGAGCCGCAGCCACAGCAGGCCCCTGCCGCCCTTGCCCCTCCTGATCCTGCCCCGGCCAAGCCGAAGCGCGGCCTGACGCGGCCGGTGCTTTTTGCCCTGCTTCCCGTCGCGCTGGCCGTCGGCGGCTATTATTACGTTACCGGGGGCCAGGTGATGACGACCGACAATGCCTATATCCAGGCGCAGTCGCTCGGCGTGTCCACCGACGTCTCCGGCACCGTGCAGGAGATCGACGTGCACGAGAACCAGGCTGTAAAGAAGGGCGACGTGCTCTTCCGCCTGCGGCCGGCCTCGTTCGAAACCGCTCTTGCAGCCGCCCAGGCCCAGCTCGGGACCGTGCGCAACCAGGTGCTGACCCTGCAGGCAAGCTACCAGCAATCGCTGTCGCAGATCGAGCAGGCCGAGGCCGACATTCCCTATTACGAGGCCGCCTTCCAGCGGCAGCAGGATCTGCTCAAGACCTCGACCGCCTCCAAGGCGACTTTCGACAGCGCCCAGCACGACCTCGTCGCCGCGCGCCAGAAAGTGTCCGTCGCCAAGGCGCAGGCGCAGGCCATGCTTGCCCAGCTGGGCGGCGATGCCAGCCAGCCGGTGGAAAAGAACCCCTTCTACCTGCAGGCCCAGTCGGGCGTCGATGACGCGCAGCGCAACCTCGGCGATTCGGTGGTCAAGGCGCCGTTCGACGGCATCGTCACCAATGTCGACGCGCTTCAGGTCGGCAAGTATCTGCCCGCTTCACAGCCGGCCTTCAGCCTGGTTTCGTCGACCGATCTGTGGATCGAGGCGGAGCCGAAGGAAACCGAGTTGACCTATGTGCGGCCGGGACAGACGGCGACGATCAGCGTCGACACCTATCCGGGCGCCGTCTGGCACGGCACCGTCGCCTCGATCAGCCCCGCCTCGTCGTCGAGCTTCTCGCTGCTGCCGGCCCAGAACACCACCGGCAACTGGGTCAAGGTCGTGCAGCGCATCCCGATGCGCGTGACGGTTGACGATCCCCAGGGCAAGCCCCCGCTGCGCGGCGGCATGAGCGCCGTGGTCGACGTCGAGACCGGCCATGCGCGCGGCCTGCCGGACTTCGTCACCAACCTCCTGAACCGGTTCGGACAGAAATCATGAGCAACGCGTCCGCGGCAGGTGCCACAGCGGTGGTCGCCAATCGCGGCGCCATCACAGCTTGCGTGATCCTGGCCGTCATCATGCAGGCGCTGGACACGACCATCGCCAATGTGGCGCTGCCCTACATCCAGGGCAGCGTGTCGGCCAGTGCCGACCAGATCAACTGGGTGCTGACCTCCTACATCGTCGCGGCGGCGGTGATGACACCGCCTTCGGGCTACCTCGCCAACCGTTTCGGGCGCAAGCGCATCCTTTTGACCTCGATCACCGGCTTCGTGGTCGCCTCGGTCCTGTGCGGCTTCGCGCAGTCGCTGCCGCAGATCGTCGGCTTCCGCCTGCTGCAGGGGCTGTTCGGCGCGGCCCTGGTGCCGCTGTCGCAGAGCATCCTGCTGGACATCTACAGCGTCGAGGAGCGCGGCTCGGCGATGGCGCTGTTCGGCGTTTCGGTGATGGTCGGGCCGGTGCTGGGGCCTGTCATCGGCGGCTGGCTGACCGAGAATGTCTCCTGGCGCTGGGTGTTCTACATCAACGTGCCGATCGGCGCGCTGGCCTTCGCGGGCGTGTCCCTGTTCGTGCTGGAAACCAAGCTGGACATCAAGGCAAGGCTGGACTGGCTGGGTTTCGGCATGCTCAGCATCACCATCGCGGCTTTGCAGATGTTTCTCGATCGCGGCGAGCAGCTCAACTGGTTCTCCTCATCCGAGATCATCGTCGAGGCGCTGATCTGCGCGTCGGCCTTGTACATCTTCCTCGTCCACACCTTCACAGCCAAGAACACCTTCGTGAATCCGCGGCTCTTCCTGGACAGGAATTTCGCCGTCGGCATGGTCTTCATCTTCATCATCGGCATCACCTATCTCGCCTCGCTGGCGCTGATGACGCCCTACCTGCAGACGCTGATGGGCTATCCGGTGGTGACGGCCGGCATCGTCATGGGGCCGCGCGGCCTTGGCACGATGGCGTGCATGTTCCTGGTCGGCAAGCTGATCGGCAAGGTGGATACGCGATGGCTGCTGCTGATCGGCCTGCTGATCACCGCCTGGGCGATGTACGACATGACCGGCTGGACCCCCGATGTCTCGCAATGGACGATCATCAGCACCGGCTTCGTCCAGGGCGCAGGCCTGGGCTTCCTGTTCGTGCCGCTGACCACCATCACCTTCGCCACGCTGGCACCGGAACGGCGCGCGGAAGGCACCGGGCTCTACAACCTGTCGCGAAACATCGGCTCGAGCGTCGGCATATCGGTGGTCACCGCGCTGTTGACGCAGAACGTGCAGATCAACCATGCCAACATCGCCACCTATGTGACGCCCTTCAACCAGGCGTTCAGCAACCCGGCGATCGCGCAGGCGATGAACCCCTACACCGCCGCCGGCCGGGCCGCGCTGGACGGCGTGGTGACACTGCAGGCGACGATCATCAGCTATATGAACGACTTCAAGCTGATGATGATCCTGTCGCTGGCGGCCATTCCCCTGGTGCTCCTGCTGCGCAAGCCCGGCACGCCGGCCAAGGTCGACCACAGCGCCGTCATGGAGTGAGGCCGGGGTCCGGCTGACCGCGCCGGGACCAGCCGGCACATATCCCGCAAAAAGAAACCGGGGCCCTGTGAGGGACGACAGGACCCCGGCCTCGCCGATACGGCTTCCCAAGAAACCTGGCACCTCGACATGAGGCGGGGACGGCAGGCCGATAAAGCCCCAAGACCTGCCGCTGCCCCTTTCGCCGGAAGCCGCTACTTCGGCAAGAGCACCTTGTTGACGACATGGATGACGCCGTTCGACTGGTTGACGTCGGCGATGGTCACCTTCGCCTCGCCGCCGGATTCATCCATGATGTAGAGCTTGCCCTTCTTGACCTCGGCGGTGAGCGTGTCGCCGGAGACGGTCTTCATCTCGTATTTGCCGCCCATCGCCTTGGCCTTCTTCATCATTTCGGCGCCCGAAATCTTGCCGGCCACTACATGCGCGGTCAGCACCTTGGTGAGCTGGTCCTTGTTTTCAGGCTTCAGCAGCGTGTCGACGGTGCCCTTCGGCAATGCCGCGAAGGCTTCGTTGGTGGGTGCAAAGACCGTGAACGGTCCGGCGCCCTGCAAGGTATCGACCAGGCCGGCGGCCTTTACGGCGGCGACCAGCGTCGTGTGGTCCTTGGAATTGACAGCGTTCTCGACGATGTTCTTGGTGGTGTACATCGGCGCGCCGCCGACATTCGGGTTCTTGGCGTAGGCAGGAGCGGCAATCGCCACGCTGGCGACAAGGGCCGAAATGGCGATGGTCCTGAATGATGGCAAGCGCATGTGGTCTTCCTCCGGGTGAGGGCTGATCGGAATTGATAGCCTTTGGAAACGCACACGCAGTCACGTCCCGCGACCGCTTGCAGTTTCGCCGATCACGGGAACGTGAACTAACCCAAATAAGAATCGGGCTTGCCCACGACCAGTTATTGGCGGCGCTTCCGAAGGCAATTCCGTGGCGCGGCCTATCGGCAATCCGGCGAATGCTAGATTGCCGACAGCACGGCGAGGTCGCCCGAGCGCCAGACGTTGTCGACGATCGTCCGCTGGATGAGCCAGCCCTCCCCGCTCCTCACCAGCTCTACATCGTACCTGTTCTTCATCAGATAGTGTTTTGTGGCATCGTGCCGAGGCACATGCTGCGCTTCAACGAGCGCATCGAGGCGAGCTGTGTCACCGTCGATCGTGACACGGGCGTTGGTCACCGAATGCGTTGTGTCCAGCGATGCAAGGGAGGTTGTGAGCGCCGCGACGATACCATCTCTACCCTCAATAACCGGATATTCGAATCCGGCCTTGGCGGCTGCCGGACGAAAATCCGACACCGCGTCCCGTGCGAGCGAGGACGCGAGAAGCTCCTTGTCGCGAAGATCGATGCCGGCGGCAAAACGATAGAGGGCTTCGACAACCGCGAGCTTGTCCGCGGCCTGGTGGGCGAATGATGGGGAGGTTGTCATAATCGTTTTCCTTGTCATGCCGGAGGTTCACGAAATGAGAACCTTCCCTCGCGTCAGCACTTCTGGAAGTGCCAACCGTTGCGTCTGATGGTGCTGTCTATTCGAGATCCGCATCGATGCGCGCGATCAAGCCTTCCGAGTTGATCGCGATCTTCAGGACTCCGATCTCGTGGCCAAAATCGCCGGTGAAATCGAGGCGGGCCACAGCATTGAAGCCGTCCAGTTCCTCGATCGACAGAAACTTGCCGCAGGTGTGGTACCCGACGAAGAAACGCTCGAGGTAGACACGGACGCCATCACTGCCCACGAACGCATCGCCAACCGAAACGTCATCGATGACCGCGTCGAACGCAAACAGCTCCAACGCGCCCTCGATATCGAAGGCGTTGGTGATTTGGATAAAGTTCTCGACGAGCTTCCGCATGATCGCTCCTCAGATGTCGACAATGTTGGTGTCGGCGATCGTTTCGGCGAAACCATTGCCGAACAATCCAGCGGGGGTCTGGAAACCGGCGCGAACCTCGCCTGCCAGAACCCGGCGTCCGGCCTCGGCTGCCGCAACCGCGGTGAAGGTATAGCCGTTGACCGTGTCGAGGCGCGCACGGGTCACCTCTCCGTCCGCATCTGTGACCTCGACGACCGCCTGATAGCGGTTTGCCAATCGTTCCGCTTCGCTCGGTCCGTCGGGAAGCAGTGAGAGATCGCCTTGCGGAAAACCGTCTCCGGTCACATGCACGAAAGTCTCGATGTCGGGAACAGCGGTTGCCTGCCAGATCGTGATGAGATCGGGAAGCGTCACCTGGAAGCAGTCGACGGGGCCCTTGCCGAAATCGAAGCTCTTGATGTTGCCGGCAGCACGGCCGACAAGCTTGCCTTCCACACGCCCGAGGGTCTGAGCCGTCAGGTTTTCCGTGGCGCTGATCGCGGAACCACGCGAGAGGCCGCCCGCGACATGCAGCGCGATCCTGATCTTGCGGGGCTGTTTCACCCTGGCTACCGCGCGTCCGGCCAGACTGCCGAGCATAGCGACGCTGCCACCACCGCCCGGCATCAGCATGACGCCCGCCGCCTTCGCCTCATCGTCGAGCCTTTCGGCCAGACGATAACTGTCGAGTTCCGCCGCGGTGTCGAGATAGTGGATGCCGTTGCGGATGGAAGCCCGCATCAGGGGATCGGCCGTCCGCATGAAGGGACCGGCACAATTCAGGATAACGGAGATGTCACTCAGAGCCCGGTTGATCGCCGCGGCACCGTCGAGGGCGAAGACCCGGTACTCGACGCCAAGTTCCGCGGCGAGCTTGACCAGCGGCACTTCACTGCGTCCTGCGAGGACGACGGGGGTTCCAGCGATCCTCGCGCGTTCGGCCGCCATGCGACCGGTGTATCCGGTCGCACCGTAGATCATCAGTTTTTTCATTTCAGTGCTGCCATTCCTTGTAGACGAATTCGAGGCTGTAGCCGTCGGGGTCGCGGACCTGAGCGGCGTAATAGCGAGGGTCGTAGTGAAGCTGCGGTCCGGGCGGATGGATCTCCAAGGCGCCCGCGGATATCGCTGCGGCAAAGGCGGCGTCGACCTGGCCCGCGCCATTGGCAACGAAGCCGACATGGGCGGCACGGCCTTCGACGACGCCCTTGCGGAGCCAGAAAAACACCCGGCCGTTTGCGCCAAAACCCTTGAGATCGGGATGGCCCGGAGGGCCATCCTTTCCGTCGTAGTCGCCGGCGTGGACAATCCCGAGGGGCGCGAGTGCCTTCTCGTAAAAGGCAATCGAGCGATCGATGTCGCTCACCGATATGAAGACATGGTCGAGCATGGCGCTCTCCTTTGCACTAGATGACATAGCCGCCAGCGACCTCGATGTTCTGGGCGTTGATCCAGCGGTTTTCCTCGGACAGCAGGCTGGCGATGACGCCGCCGATCTCTTCGGGTTCGCCGACGCGGCCGAGCGCGGTCTGGCCTGCAAGCAGGGCCTCGAATTCATCATTCAGGCCGCCGCCCAGTTCGGTGCGGATGGCCCCTGGAGCAATGGAGTTCGCCCTGATCCGGCGATCGCCGAACTCCTTGGCCATGTAGCGCGTCAGAACTTCCAGGCCTCCCTTGAACGAGGCGTAGGGAGAGACGCCCGATGTCGCGACACGGCTGGTGGCGCTGGTCAGGTTGACGATATGGCCACCGTCTTCCATCAACGGCAGCAGGGCCTGGGTCAGGAAAAATGGACCCTTGAGATGCACGTTGAACAGACCGTCGAACTGTTCCTCGGTCACGGTCGGGATCGGAGCATAGAGACCGTATCCGGCGTTGTTCACGAGGTAGTCGAACGTTTGACGCCCCCAGACCGATTGAAGCTGCACGCTCACCGCATCCCGGAATTCAACAAATGAGCGGCTGTTGCCGACGTCGAGTTTCAAGACGACGGCTTTGCCACCTTTACCGGTGATCTTGCCAGCAACGTGCTCAGCCTGCCCTGGACTATTGTTGTAGGTGACGATGACGCCCATGCCGCGCTCGGCGCATCTGATGGCGGTGCTCGCGCCGAGGCCGCGGCTGCTCCCGGTAACGATGACGATCTTCATATGCCTCTCCTTCGTGTCTGGTGTGACCCGAAGCTATGCCCGCGCCACATCAGGCGCTCACCCATTCCTCTCTGAAACTTGCCTATTTCTGCTTCACCCTTGCGTAGCCGCGTGCGCGCTGTCAGGGTCGGATGATGGAAAGGCAACTGCAAGAACTACGGGCGCTGGCCTCGAAGGCCGAGAACAAGCGTACAGAGACGGGCATTCCCGGCGTGGCGATGGTCCAGGGCGAAATCCCCGAACACAAGCTAGCCGCCGTCTATGATCCGATGGTCAACCTGATCCTGACGGGGTCGAAGACGATGACGGTCGGCGATCGGACGTTCCACTACGACCCGGCGACCTATTTCGTCATGTCCGTGGATCTGCCGGCTGTTGGCTCAGTCCATCCGGCCGCGACGGGCGAACCCTATCTGGCGGTCAGCCTGACGCTCGATCCGACGACCCTCGCGGGGTTGATCCGCGATCTCCCGGTAAAAGTGTGCAGCGAATTGTTCGGGTCGGGGTTCTCGATCGCCCCGGTCAATGCCGATTTTCTTGATGCCTGGATCCGCATGCTACGGCTGATGGACCGCCCGAACGAGATCGCGGTGCTTGCTCCTGTCTATGAACGGGAAATCCTGTTCCGGGTGCTTCAGGGCCCGCTTGGATGGATGCTGCGCGACATCGCCTCGCCCGATACGGCGCTCTCCCGAATCAGCTTGGCAATCAATTGGATCCGGCAAAACTTTGCCCAGCAAATCAGGGTCGAGGCGCTGGCCGAGATGGCGGCCCTGAGCGTGTCCGCCTTCCATCGTCACTTCAAGGCGGTGACGGCACTCAGCCCTCTGCAGTATCAAAAGCGCGTCCGCCTTCTCCATGCCCGATCGCTTCTGATCGCCGGACAGGGAAACGCAACATCGATCTCTTTCGGTGTCGGATACGAGAGCCCGAACCAGTTCAGCCGGGAATACGCGCGCCTTTTCGGTCAGCCTCCGTCAAGAGACCTGGCGAAGGCCACGCGCGATCTGCGTGTCGCGTAGCCGACCAGGAGGCCTCCAGAGAGAACCTCATTGGTTCGACCTCTCGCCTAGCCGCCAATCTGTCTTCCACCTGGCACGATCCGGGGGGCAGCCCGAAGGCTGCTGGCTGCAAGGAGCCTTATTCCGCCGGCGACGGTTTCTTTCGAAAGAGTGCGACCAGATTGTCCCACAGCTCGATCTTGGCGCCCTGGCGCTTCATGATCACGCCCTGCTGGAGGATCGAGAGCGTGTTGTTCCAGGCCCAGTAGATGACGAGGCCGGCCGGGAAACCCGCCATCATGAAGGTGAAGATGATCGGCATCCAGGTGAAGATCGCGGCCTGCGTCGGGTCCGGCGGCGTCGGGTTCATGCGCATCTGCAGGAACATGGTGACGCCCATGATCAGCGGCCAGACACCAATCATCAGCATATGCGGCAGCGTGACCGGGATAAGGCCGAACAGGTTGAACAGCGACGTCGGATCGGGCGCCGCCAGATCCTGGATCCAGCCGAAGAACGGCGCGTGGCGCATCTCGATGGTGATGTAGAGCACCTTGTAGAGCGAGAAGAAGACCGGAATCTGCAGCGCCACCGGCCAGCAGCCGGCAAGCGGATTGATTTTCTCGGTCTTGTACAGCTCCATCATCGCCTGCTGCTGCTTCATCTTGTCGTCCGCGTATTTCTCGCGGATCTCCAGCATCTTGGGCTGCACCTTCTTCATGTTCGCCATCGACGCGTAGGACTTGTTGGCGAGCGGGAAGAAGATGGCCTTGACGATGACGGTGGTGGCGAGGATCGCCAGGCCGAAATTGCCGAGGAACTTGTAGAGCGTGTCGATCAGCCAGAACATCGGCTTGGTGATGAAGTGGAACCAGCCCCAGTCGATCAGAAGGTCGAACCGCTTGATGTGGCGGTCTTCGGCATAGGCGTTGATCTTGGCGACTTCCTTGGCGCCGGCGAAGACCTCGGTCTCAACGGTCGCCGACTGGCCGGCCTCGACATTGATCGGATCGGTCAGGAAGTCGGACTGATAGCGGTGGCGGCCGTCCACGAAATAGCCGAAGCGCGGCTGGAACGGCTGCTTCTCGCTCGGAACCACCGTCACCGCCCAGTATTTGTCGGTGATGCCAAGCCAGCCATCGGTCGACTTGCCCGGCTTGACTTCCTTGTCCTTCTCGATGGACGCGTATTTGTGTTCCTGCAGGCCTTCCGCTCCGGTGAAGCCGATCAGGCCCTCATGCAGCACGTAGGTGCTGGCGACAGCCGGCTTGTCATAGCGGGTGACACGGCCGTAATTCGACAGTGAAACCGCGCTGGAACCGGAATTCTGCACCGTGTCCGAGACCGTGAACATGTAGTCGCCGTCGACGGAGTAGGTGCGCTTGAAGGTCAGCCCCTTGTCGTTGGTGTAGGTCAGCGTCACCGGCGTCGACGGGGTCAGCGTCGGGTTGCCTTCGATGCTCCACACCGTGTCCGCACCCGGTACCGTGCCGGTCTTGTCATTGCCGACGAAGCCGATCTCGGCGAAATAGCCGGTGGGAAGTGTCGACGGGTTGAGCAGTTCGATCTCGGGCGAATTCTTGTCGACGGTCTCGGTGTAGTGCTTGAGCTTGAGGTCGTCGAGGCGCGCGCCGGTCAGGTTGATCGAGCCCTCGAGGCTCGGCGTGTCGATCTTGACGCGCGTCGAAGCGGCAAGTGCCTGATCACGGCCGGCCGCGGTGACGGTGTCGCCGCCAGGCGCGTTGGGAATGGCGCCAGGCGCAGGCGCAGGCGTTCCAGCACCCGGGTTGGCGGCCTCGGCCGCCTTCTTCTGCTCCTCGACACGCTGCTGCTCGATCTTGGCGGCCTCGCGCTGCGCCTCGACGCGCGGGTTCATGTAGAAAACCTGCCACAAAGTCAGGATCAGCACCGACAGCGCGATGGTGATGAAGAAGTTCCGGTTATTTTCCATCGAGAGCCCTTGGCCTATCGTGTTCCGCGAAGTCGGCGGGAGAGTTCGGCCTTCAACTGGCCGAAGGGGGCGCGCAGCGCATCATCGCGCCCGACGATGACATAATCATTGCCGGGCGTCATGTCATCTGCGGCATGGGTGCGGACGGCTTCTCTCAGCCGCCGCCTGACGCGGTTGCGCACAACAGCGTTGCCGACCTTCTTGGTAACGGTGTAGCCGACACGCGGCACGCCGCCATCGCCGCGGTCAAGGACCTCGACGAGGAAAAACCGTCCGCGTCGCTTCTCACCACGACGGACGGCCAGGAATTCCGCGCGTTTCAGAAGCCGCTTGGGATTTTGCCCCACTGGCTTGCCGGTTGCGGGCAACGATCTTGTCTCGCTTAGGCGCTGAGCCGCTTGCGGCCGCGGTTGCGGCGAGCTGCGACGACGCCACGACCACCCTTGGTGGCCATGCGGGCACGGAAACCATGCCGGCGTTTGCGGACGAGTTTGGACGGTTGGTAGGTACGCTTCATTTGTTTTAATACCGCGGGGTGCGGCCCTTCTTGATTCTGTCACTTTGTAACAGGAGCTTTGCCGGGCCTGTTTTGGCGCGATCGAAACCGCGCCGGGACGAATGGCCCGAGCGTGAGCGGGCTTATAGAAAGAAGGGTTTTGGAAGTCAATCCGGCGTCGTCGCGACGTGGACGCAGGCTTCATGACGGTAATTTAATGTTCGGACCGAAGGATGAAATTGGCAAAAAACGCATAATCGCCTAATCTTGGCCGATCAAGTGATTGTGAAGACAGAGTCGCATGAGCGAAGCCAGCCAAGCAGGGGAAGGGATCGGCACGGCGCCAGCCGCCGTCCGCACGGTGCCCTTGTCACGCGGCCTGTCGACAAAACTGCTGCTGTTGACCATCGTTTTCGTGCTTTTGGCTGAAGTGCTCATCTTCCTGCCCTGGATCGCCAGTTACCGGCTGAGCTGGCTCAAGGAGCGGCTGAGCACGGCCGCCGCCGTTTCGATCGTGCTGGTGCAGGGCGAGTCCACCTCATTATCGCGCACGGCCCAGAACGACGTGCTGATGGCGATCGGCGCCAAGGCGATCGCGGTGCGCGACGGCGGCGTCTCGCGGCTTCTGGTGGTGGCGGACATGCCGCCGCAGGTAGACGAGCACATCGACCTCGCCAGCGTCGGCATGATCAAGGGCATGACTGGCGCGCTCGACACGCTGTTCTTCGGCGGCGACCGGATGCTGCGGGTTTTCGGACCGGTCGGCGACAGCGACAAGGAGTTCGAGCTGATCATGCCGGACTACTCCCTGCGCAAGGCGATGCTCATCTATTCGCGCAACGTCGCCTTCGTCTCGCTGCTGATCTCGCTGTTCACCGCCATGCTGGTCTATGCCGCGATCGACCTGATCATGATCGGGCCGATCCGAACCATGACGCGCTCGATGCTGTCCTTCTCCGAGGCCCCCGACGATCCCGGGCGCATCATCCATCCCGCCGCCCGCGCCGACGAGATCGGCGTTGCCGAACGCGAGCTGTCGCAGATGCAGGAGCGGCTGCAAAAGATGCTCTCCGAGCAGAAACACCTTGCCGACCTCGGCCTGGCGGTCTCGAAGATCAACCACGACATGCGCAACATCCTGGCCTCGGCGCAACTGATGTCGGACCGCCTGCGCCAGGTCAGGGATCCGACCGTGCAAGCCTTCGCGCCGAAGCTTTTGCGCGCGCTCGACCGGGCCGTCTCCTATTCGGAAGGCGTGCTTCACTACGGCCGTACGCAGGAGCCGCCGCCTTCGCGCCGCAGGGTGCGGCTGCGCCAGCTGGTCGAGGATGTACACGGCCTGCTCGACATCGAGGAGGGCATCGAGTTCATCAACGCGGTCGAGGTGGCTTTCGAGGTGGATGCCGATTCCGACCAGTTGTTCCGGGTGCTCACCAATCTGTGCCGCAACTCGGTGCAGGCGATGGCGGCGGACACAGAGAGCGCGGTGGTGCGGCGGCTGGCGGTCTCGGCCGAGCGCATGGGCAGTGTCAGCCGCATCGCCGTCACCGACACCGGGCCCGGCCTGCCGCCGAAGGCGCGCGAAAACCTGTTCGCGGCGTTCCGCGGCTCGGCGCGCAGCGGCGGAACCGGTCTTGGCCTGGCGATCGCGCACGAACTGATCCGCGCCCATGGCGGCACGGTGGAACTGGTCGAATCGATTGGCGGGCGCACCACTTTCGCGGTCACCATCCCCGACCAACCGGTGCGGCTCGACCAGGCGCGCGGTAGCCTGCGCCGTCCGGCTTGACAGTCTCGGTGGTGCTTTCCCGAGGCTCTCGCCTTTCGGGACTGACGCTCTTGATGGCCTTCCCCGCGACTTTTCCCCGCCCAGCTTGAAATCAGACCGGCTCGTCGGCCGCTTCAAAGCCTCCGGGCGGGGCTGTCACCGCCAGATGACACACTCACGACAAAACTTTTGCCGGATCGGCTTGCTTTTCCCAAATTCAGTCGCTAGGGAACTGCACACATTCGCGGCCGGTCCTTGGGATCGGATCGCGGGGCCGTTGAAAACATGGCCTGATGCGCGCCCGTAGCTCAGCTGGATAGAGCACCAGACTACGAATCTGGGGGTCAGGAGTTCGAATCTCTTCGGGCGCGCCATTCCATTCAATTGAAATCGCTGGTGTTTTAAGGCTGGCCAACGCGACCGCACCGACCTGGGTACCAGAATTCATCCGGTTTGGAAGAACGGACATTTCTTAGAAGGCGCTCGAGTGCCTAGACCTCAGCATCTTCGGGGTGCGAACCCTGTCGTTCGATGCTGCGCAGGGTCGACGTCTAAGATCTGCCGGCCGCAAGCGGAGCCGTCTGGTTCTGACGCGTCCGAAGTGGCCCAGCATGTCGGCGACCTTGCACTTGATCTGTCAAGTGGTTTAATAATGTCCGTTATGAAAATGGAAGGTCGACCAGATGGGACGCCATCGCGAATTTGATGTGCAGAAGGTACTGGACGCCGCATTGAACGTCTTTTGGCGCAAGGGTTACGAGGGCGCATCGTATGCTGACCTTGTTGAGGCGGCAGGCGTGGAGAGGCCCGCCCTGTACTCAGCCTTCGGCAACAAGGAAGCTCTCTTCCGGCAAGCCTTGGCTCGCTATGACGAGTTGTACCTGGATTATATTCCAGAAGCGCTTCTGCTGCCCACCGCGCGGGAGGTTGCCGCGCACATCCTTTATAATGCGGCCGACCTTAATACGCGCTATCCCGACCATACGGGTTGTCTTGGCGTCAATGGAGCCCTGGCGGTGTCCGACGACGCGGAACCCGTACGACAAGCGTTGATAGATTTTCGTGCGGCGGGTCAGGCGCAGCTTCGTGCCCGCTTCGAGCGGGCAAAGGCAGAGGGCGACTTGCCGGAGCAGGCGAAGCCCGACGCCCTTGCTGCATTCGTGATGGCTATTACACACGGCATGGCTGTGCAGGCCAAGGCAGGCTTTAGCCACGACATGCTGAAGGCTGTCGCCGACCAGGCACTTTCCACATGGCCGGGCAACGAAAAGCGATCGGTCTCAAGGAAGGTCGCCCGGTGACGGGCCAGCACAGGCCCGCGCTCGAAATCACCAAGTCCTAGACGTCCTTTCGCGACGGTCGCTGAACGAAATTCCATCGTATCAGACGCCTTCCCAGCGCAGCGACCGCAGACCTCAAAAACTGTTTTTCGAAACGGTCATTATAAATTCCTTGACATTCATTCACCAGATAACATACTGATCGTTATCGTAATACTCATTACGAATTTTGAATGTTTGGCATTTTTGACGCCACGCATGGATGGCATTGGGTTGCCTGTGGCGCAAAACGCAACGCTCTGTCCGGTCGCTGTCTTGCAGAGCCCGGCCGAGCACTTCCCCCTCAATGAAAATGAAGGAGAACTGGCTATGAAAAGTATACGCAAGGACGTTGTCGCGCTTGGCCTAATACTCGCCACGTTGTTCAGCGTTGCGGCCGGCGCGCAAAACGCGACCGCAGCGCAGACGTCGGCCGCGGTATCCGAGCTGGCCCACCCGCTGACCCCTGGTCTCGGTCCGGACACGGGCTTCACCCATCACCGCGTGGCGGTCGGAGACGTGCGCCTCCACTACGTTCGCGGCGGCAAGGGGGAGCCATTGATCCTGCTCCACGGTTGGCCGACAACGTGGTGGGAGTGGCATAAAGTCATGCCGGGCTTGGCCAAGGACTTCGACGTGATCGCGGTGGACACACGCGGACTCGGCGATTCAAGCCGACCCCAGAATGGCTACGACAAGGACCAGCTCGGTGAGGACATCGTAAAACTGGCGCGTCAGCTTGGCCTGACCCGCTTCTCGCTCGCCGGGCACGACCTAGGCGGCCAGATTGCTTTTGCTATCGCCCGCAATCATCCCGACATGGTGAAACGCCTGGCAATTCTCGACGTGCCGCTGATGGGGATGCCGTATTCCGACGCAATTCAGCCGTGGCACTTCGCCTTCAATAAGGTGCCGGATCTGCCGGAAGCGTTGACACAGGGCCATGAGCGCCTTTTCCTTGACCAGTTTTGGAGCGGATACACCTACAATCCGCGCGGCTTCGAGGAAGCCGACATCCAGGAGTTCCTGCGCACCTATGCCGCGGTCGGAACGATGCGCGCGGGTTTCAACTACTACCGTGCCTTCGATCGGGACGGCGCTGCGAACAAGGCATGGCTCGCCAAGGGCGGCAAGCTTCAAATGCCGGTGTTGTGGCTGGGCGGAGAAACCACGCCAGAGGCCGAAATGGCAACAGCAGGCATCATCAGCACCGGCGACCTGCTGGGCCGGCAGCTGGAGACGGCTGCGACCGACCTTCGTGGCGAAAGCCTTAAGGGCTGCGGCCACTGGCTCGCCTCCGAGTGCCCCGAACGCACCGAAGAGCACCTACGCCTCTTCTTCAAAGGGAACTGACGGGTTAGCCCTCATGAAGCATCAAGGCGCGCTTCGAGCGCGCCTTGAACGAAGCCGGATCGTTGGACCGCTTGGGGCTTCGCCGACCGGCACCACATCATCGAATGGCTCAAGCACGTCCAGCCAACCCGCCGCACAAGAAAAGGCACTGATCAACCGGTGCCACCACTCTCCCGCGGCGAGCGAGGTGGCTCACCACACAATGCTTGCCGTGCTCGGGTCCGTCAGGCTCGATATCAACCATCGACCAGCAGGCCCCGGCAAAGCGTCGCTCAAGTAGACCGCCTGGAAGGGCATGATCCCGGCCGCCGGTCCCTCCAGATCGATTTGCGTGAGCCGGCCACTCTCAAGGTCATCTTGCACAATCCAGCGGGGCATGTGTCCCCAGCCAAGTCCAGCGAGCAGAAGTGCGTGCTTGGCCCCGAGATCACCGAGCCGCCAGATATTCTTGTTCTGCACGCCATATTCGACACCCGCCGTTAGCTGCGACCTGTCGGTGAGGATCAGCTGCGTCTCGCTGGCGAGTTCTCGCAAAGTTACGGGGCCGCGAACTCGCGCGAGGGAGGTTTCCGGCGCAACGACCGTCACCAGTTCCTCGCTGACAAGACGTTCGGACATCAGCCCGGGCGGCGGGAAAGGCAGCGTACCGGTGATGCCGAGGCTACATACCCTGTCCAGAACCAGTTGGGCCACCGCTCCCAATGCCTCGACATGCAACCTCAGCGGCGTCGAAGGGAACTGATGCTTGAAGCTCGCCAGACACGCGGTGAGATGCGGGCTGGGGAAGAAGACGTCCACGACAATGGACAGCTCCGCCTCGAGCCCTTCAGACATGCTTCGCGCCCTCGCCTTCAGCATGTTCGCTTCTGTTAGCACCCGGCGGGCATCGACGATCAAGCTGGTGCCCTGGACCGTGAGCACGGGGTATCGGCCCACGCGCTCGAACAGTTTGACGCCGAGCAATGCCTCAAGATTGGCGATGGTCTGGCTTACAACGGATTGAGCTCGGCCGAGCGACCGCCCCGCAGCGGAAAAGCTGCCTGTATCAGCCGCCGCAACAAAGGTACGCAGTTGGTCGAGGGACACGGGATCGAGCATCTATCGTTCCTGTAGATGGGTGCGATCTACTAATATAGGCTACTGATGGGATCTGGAAAGAACCACCTTCAAAGCGAAGGAGTTCTCCTGTGTCCCAGAAAGTTAAAGTTCTTGTCATCGGCGCGACCGGGTTTGTGGGTGGCGCGACTGCGCGAAGACTCGCCGCGAAGGGCAATGCCATCAGCGGACTGGCGCGATCGGATGAAGCCGCCGCGCGGCTAATCGAGGTCGGGATTACCCCGGTCCACGCTGACCTTGAGCAAGACATCGAAGGTGTCGTCGCCGCCGCAAAGTCAGTCGATGCGGTTGTTTATGCGGCGCAGATCGCACCACCGGCCGAACTGGAGGCCGTATCGGCCATGCTCGACGCGCTCTCGGGTAGCGACAAGACGTTCGTATTCCTTTCCGGCTCAGGGGTTCTTTGCCAGCGCACCGAGGGCGCGTGGAGCACTGACAGCTTCGCCGAAGACGAGGCGTTTTCTCCCGAGCCGCTTGCGGTGGCACGTGTCGAAACCGAGGCGCTGGTGCGTTCGGCCGCTGGGCGCGGGTTGCGTGCAATGGTGGTTCGGCCGCCTATGATCTGGGGGCCGGGAGACCATGGCCATGTGCCCATGGTCTACCAGTCCGTCGCGGCGACCGGAGCCGCCTGCTACATCGGCGATGGGCTTGCCACTTACGGCAACGTCCATGTCGACGACATCGCGGAGCTGTTTGCTCGCGCGCTCGAAGCTGGCGAGCGCGGCGCCCTCTACCATGCTGTCGCGGGCGAAATCCCCAACCGCTGGATCGCCGAGGCGGTCGCACGCGACCTGGGCTGCGAGACGCGCAGCGTCACCATGGCCGAGGCCGCGGAAATATGGGGCGAGTTCGGCGCGCTCATCATGAGTGTATCGAGCCGTGTGCGCGACGCGGCGACGCGCAAGTCTCTCGGCTGGGCGCCCCGCAACAACGACATGCTGTCCGAGATCGGCGAGCCGCGCCTGCGCGCCTTGGCCACTACAAACACAAACCCAAAGAAGGAGTGAAAACCATGAAAACCCATGAAGGCAAGGTCGCGATCGTCACGGGCGGTCGGCAAGGCATTGGTCGAGGCATCGCAGATCTCTTGGCGAAGCGCGGGGCGAAGGTTGTGATCGTCAATCGCACTGACGCGCCTGACATCGCCAAGGCCATCGGCAATGACGCTATATCGCTCGCGGCCGACATTACCAAAGAGGCCGATTGGGCCAAGGTCGCAGCCGACGTCGAAAAGCGCTTCGGCCGTGCCGACATCCTGGTTCATGCGGCCGGCATCTACCCGTTGGCGACACTGGACCAAATGACGCCGGAGGAGTGGCACCGGGTCTTCTCGGTGAACCTCGACGCGCATCTGGTCGGCGCGCGTGCCATCGTGCCTCCGATGCGCAAGGGCGGTGGCGGCTCGATCGTCGCTATCGGGTCCGATGCCGTCAACCTGGTGACGCCGCCGGGCATGGGCTTCTCGCACTATGTGGCGTCGAAAATGGGCGTCGTCGGCCTGGTCCGCGCGCTCGCCAACGAGCTCGCCGCCGACAACATCATCGTCAACGCCGTCCATCCCGGAATCACCGACACCGAGGGCGCCAGCGGCATGCCCAACGAGCAGAAGGCACAGGTCTTCATGATGCAGGCGATCAAGCGCCTGGGCACGCCTGCCGACATCGCCGGACCCGTCGCCTTCCTCACCAGCGACGACGCACGTTTCGTCACCGGCCAGACCATCGCGGTTGACGGTGGCCTTCTGAAACTTTGAAAGGAAGACTATCGATGCGGCTCTTTCATCACGCAGGCACGTGCGCGCTCGCGCCGCATGCGGGCTGACCCTGCACCCACATCTAAAGAGCGGGCTCGCTTCGACCGCGTTGGAGAAGTTCACACGGTGATCGTGTTCGGCTTGCCGCGGACACGAAAATTTCGATCCCTAGAGGCATCTCCGTCGGGCAACGCGACCCAGCGATCCGCCATCGCCGGGAGAGTGGGATCGGTCAAAAAGCTCGATCGTGAGACGTTTCATGCGCGCTCTAAAAACCAATTGCGGGATAGAGCCCTTCGATCTAGACTGATTGCATAGTGCAATCAGAAGCGCACGGATGTGCCGTGCGGGGAAAGGGGAAGCTATGGCCAAGCTCGTGTTCGGAATGAACCAGTCCCTGGACGGCTACGTCGACCATATGGGATTTGCGCCACCCCCTACACTCTTCCGCCACTTCATCGAGGAGGCCCGGCAGCAGGCGGGCAGCGTGTACGGTCGCCAAATGTATGAGATCATGCGTTACTGGGACGACGATCATCCTGAATGGGATGCGGATCGACAGGCCTTCGCGGCGGCGTGGCGGAACCAGCCAAAATGGGTCGTTTCGCGCTCGCTGAAGTCGGTCGGCCCCAAGGCCAGGCTGATCGGGGATGATCTCGAAAGTGCGATCCGCGATATGAAGGCCGGGAGCGAGGGGGAGATCGAGGTTGCTGGTCCGACCTTGGCGCAAAGCCTTACAGAGCTTGGCCTGATCGATGAGTATCGAATCTACCTGCACCCCGTCGTGCTTGGTCACGGCAAGCCATATTTCGCCGGACCCCGGTCGCGGCTCCGCCTCCTGGCTCACGACCGGATTGGCGAGGACGTGATCCGGCTGACCTACGTTCCTGCCTGATCGCGCGATGTGCGCCCGTGCCACTCCGCCCCAGTCATCGGCGCGGTATCTTCCAGAACCACTCGACAGGCGTCTTGAGCAGCTCACCAAGTCGGATCCCGACCTTCGAGATCATCGACCGGAAGAACCTGCGGCCGGCGGCCGTGACTGGTGTATGGCTCGGCATAGGCCATTTTGAAGGCACCGCCGAGCACGGCGGACATGGCGGCAAGCGATGCCGCGATTCTGAGCGTGGGAAGGCTTGTTCCCTGCAAGCCGGAACGGCAGCTGGTGATCGGGGCGCTCGTGGACATGTCGGTCATGGCGTCCTCCTGCAAGTGAGGATGACGCCGCCTTGCGCCCAGGTCCTTGGCCTCAGCCTGAAAAGCCCTCAATAACCCTGAACAGTCCTGAAGTTCGCCATCAGGACCGTCTTGGATTATACCGTCCTGGGTTATCCTGCCCGCGAGCGACGGGCTTTTGGCAAATGGACGTGGATTTCGGGAACTTCAGCCTGAAACGAACCGAACGGGTGCTGCTGGGGCCCCAGGGGCCGGTGGAGCTTTCGGCGCGGTCCTTCGACATCCTGGCCGTGTTGCTGGAGAGGCCGGACGAAGTGGTCGGCAAGACCGAACTCTTCGATGCGGTCTGGCCCGGCGTGGTGGTGGAGGAGAACACGCTCCAAGTCCACGTTTCAGCGCTCCGAAAACTGCTGCCTGCCGAGATGATCGTTACCGTGCATGGCCGCGGCTATAAATATGCCGGCCCCAAGCCCTTGGCGGTTGCAACGGAAGCTCCGGCGACGTCCAGGCCGTCCATCGCTGTCCTTCCCCTCTACAATATGAGCGGCGACCCGGAGCAGGCCTATTTCAGCGACGGGATAACCGAAGACATCATCGCCGGGCTTGGCAAGTTCAGGGAGTTCCTGGTCATTGCGCGGAACTCCTCCTTCCAGTTCCGCGGCAAGGCCAATGACGTGGCCGAGGTGGCGGAAAAACTTGGCGTCAAATACATCGTCGAAGGCAGCGTGCGAAAGACCGGCAACCGAATCCGGGTGACCGTGCAGTTGATCGACGCGTCCTCGGCGGCCCATATCTGGGGCGAGCACTACGACCGCGAACTCGACGATATTTTCGCCATTCAGGACGACATCACCCAGATGATCGCGGCCCGCCTGGCCCGGCAGGCCAGAACCGCGATCGCGTCGCGCGCCAGGGCCCGGCCGACCAACAATATGTCGGCCTATGAGTTTTACCTGCGGGCGCTGCAACTGGCATCGGTCTATGACACGGTGCTCGAAGCGGAACCGTTTCTGCGCCAGGCGGTAAAGCTTGATCCGCGGTTTGCCGCCGCCCACGCCATGCTGAGCTTTGTGGAGTCCATCAAGTACTACTGGGACTACAACAATCCCGGTCATCTGCATTCCGGACTGGAGATCGCGAGAACCGCATTGGGCCTTGACCCCGACGAGGCCTATGGGCATCTCGCCACCGGCTTCGCTCACCTGTACTTGCGCCAGTTCAGGCAAGCTGAAATCAGCCTTGACCGGGCGATTGCGCTCAATCCGAACGATCCGTTCATTCTCAGTATCCGCGCTATTTTCCTCAATCACACGGACAGGCCGGAGGAAGGGCTTGGTGAAATAAACGAAGCCCAGCGCCGCGACCCATACGCCGTGGGATGGTATGATGACTTTCGCGGCGTCCTGCTGACCACGGCTGGACGATACAGCGAGGCAACGTCCTGCTACGCGAAAATGGCAGCCGTACCGCCATGGTCGCTCGTTCGCCTTGCCATCTGCCATTCCGAGCTCGGCGAAACCAGGCAAGCGCAAGACGTCCTGGCAAAGGTCAAGGCACATTACCCCGGACTAAACCTTGACGAGATCGTTGATACGGAAGTGGATTTCTACAGGGATCCCGCCGTGTGCAACCGTTACCGCGCGATACTGCAGCGCGTTGACAGGGAAGAATAAGCCTCGCAGCCGGGCGAGGCCCACACAAGCCGCCAAGCCTACTGATGGATTGTATGGTTCCGCTGATACAGCCGACACTGCCCGTCTGCGTGCGGCAGGCATGGCCCTTGGAGACCTGATCATGACCCTTCCCGGCATCAAACGCGCCTTGATCACCGGCGCCGGAGCCGCCGACGGCATCGGCTTCGCCATTGCCCGCCAGCTTGGTCACACCGGCCACGCCGTGTTCCTCACCGGCGCCAGCGCGCGTGTGCTTGACCGCGCCACCGAACTTCGCGCCACGGGCATCGATGCCGGGGCCATGGTCGCCGATCTCACCAAGGCCGCCGATGTCGCGCGGCTGCGGGCAGATGTCGGCGCCGTCGACATACTGGTCAACAATGCCGGCATGGGCTCGCTGGCATCACCCTCGGCCGACAAGGCGTTTCTCGCCATGACCGAGGCCGATTGGGACCGAGGCATCGACGTCAGCCTGAAGACGGCGTTCCTGGTTACCCATGCGTTCCTGCCGGCGATGATCGAAGCGGGCCATGGGCGCATTGTCAATGTGGCGTCGGTCACCGGGCCGCTGGTGTCTTTCGAAGGTACATCGGCCTATTCGGCCGCCAAGGCCGGCATGGTCGGGCTGACGCGCACGCTGGCGCTCGAAGTGGCCAGGAGCGGCGTGACGGTCAATGCAGTGGCTCCCGGCTGGATCGAAACGGGCGCGTCGAGCGAGATGGAACGGATGGCGGCCTTGCATACGCCGCCGGCGCGGGCGGGCCGGCCGGATGAAGTGGCGGCGGCGGTCGTGTTCCTGGCTTCCGAAGGCGCCAGCTATGTCAACGGCGCTCTTTTGGTGGTCGATGGCGGCAACAGCCTCCAGGAACACAAGGGCTGAAGGGTGTGCCTTCGGTGCCCTTGAGCCAAGCAGGGGGGAACCAAACCGCCCGGCGGCGGTTTTCCCCTCGAAGGGACCGCAGACCTCAAGGGTGCGGAACAATGTACGACCATCTGGAACTGGAACTGGCGAGAGCCAGGCAGCGCGTCAAGCGTGCGGAATTCTTTCTCACGCGAGCAAATGCAATGCTGGACGGGGAGCGTGGCGTCGGCATCAGCCTTGCCCTGTGCTGCCGGATCAGATCCGAGCAAAAACGTGTGGCTGAAGCGCGCTCACGCCTCCGCCAGATCGATCCCACCACACACTGATTGTGCCATGACCATGATGCCCTCTCCCGAAAAGAGTGCCGCATATCGCGCCGCGAAGCTCGCCGTGCTGCGAAAGCTGATGGTGAAGCATATCGAGCGCACCGATGCCCAGGCACGGAGTGTCGAACAGGCGCTGGCGGTGTTGGCTGAAGCGACTGCCCAGGCCAGCGGCGCGCATCGGTAGCATCACCGCCGCCGGTTCTTGGCCGTCCCCGGAAGGGATGCGGAAAGCTCGCTCTTCGAAGGAAGGGTGGGGCGACCGTGATCGCGCAGAACGTGTCGTTGCAATCCAAGCCGCCCTCAGGACGCCTTGGCCAGAAAACTCTGGTAATCCGACTTGGCCTGCAGCAGGCGCAGCACATTCTCGCGTGATCCCCGCACATGGGCACGGGCCAGGGTACCGGCCCGAGCGGCGTCGCCGGCGCAGATCGCCTCGATGATCTCGGCATGCTCTTCGCGGGCGATCTTCCACTCGTCGAGCCACAGCAATTCGGTCCAGACATAGTGCTGGCACTTGTCGAGGATGCCGCACAGCATGCCGTGCAGCATGGCGTTGCCGCTGATCTGCGCAATGACGCGATGCAGGTCGATGCCCACTTCGAGTTCCTGGAATTTTTCCTTGGTGGTGCGGTCGGGAATGGCGGCGAGCCGCTCGCATTCGGCCAGCATGGCGCGCAGCCGTGCCTTGTCCTTCTCGGTCGCGGCGGCGGCCGCCAGTTCGGTCGCATGGCCGTCGAGGAGTTCGCGGATGTCGAAGGCCTCGCGGAACATGTTGATGTCGAACTCGGTGACGACATAGCCCTGGCGCGGCCGGCCTGTGACGAGGCCGTCGCGTTCTAGGCGGTTGAAGGCTTCGCGTACCGGCGTGCGGCTGACATTGAGCCTGGCCGCGATATCGTTCTCGGTGACGCGCGAGCCCGGCGGAATCTGACCGGTCACGATCATCGCCTTGAGCGAGGAATAGACCGAGTCGCGCAGCGTGTTTTTGGTTTCCTTGGCCAAGTCCGTTTCCAGTTCTCCGGTCTTTCCGCCGGAAGTCGACATGATCTCATAGCTGTATTCAAAGTCGGCGCGATTTGCCACGCCCCGGCACCGCGTCCTGCCAGCCCTCCCGATCAAAGGCTCCTGGCAATGCCGAGCGCTGTTGACATCGCCGATCGCCAAGCTACACTCAAAATTGTATACAAAATAGCATGCGAAATCAAAAATAATGGGAACACCGGTTGGAGAGCCGAAAAATGAACAGGATCAGAAGCGTTAGCGTTGTTGCGGTTGCCGCCCTCATGGCGGCCGGCGCGGCCCCCGCCATGGCGGGCGATACCATCACCGTCGCCTCATGGGGCGGCACCTATCAGGAGGCTCAGACCAAGGCCTTCTTCAATCCGACCGCCGACGCGCTCGGCATCACCATCAAGCAGGACACCACCAACGGCCTCGACGATGTGCGCCTCCAGGTGACCGGCAATGCGGTGAAATGGGATATAACCGAACTCGGCGCCGACGAATGCGCGCGCGGATCGAAGGAAGGCCTGTTCGAGAAGCTCGACTACGGCATCATCGACAAGAGCGGCATCAACCCGAAGCTGGTGCATGACGACTGGGTCGGCATTTCCTACACCTCCGTCGTCCTCATCTACCGGACCGACGTCTTCGGCGACAAAGGCCCCAAGACCTGGGCCGACTTCTGGAACGTGGAGAAGTTTCCGGGGCGGCGCGCGCTGAGCGGCAGCCAGTCGACCGAGACGCTGAGCGTCGCCGCACTCGCCTCGGGCCTGCCGATCGACAAGGTTTATCCGGTCGACATCGACAGCGCGCTGAAATCCGTCGACAAGATCCGTGGCCATGTCGATGCCTGGTGGACATCAGGCGCGCAGGCGATGCAGCTGGTCAAGGACGGCGAAGTCGACATGGCGAGCATCTGGAACGGCCGCGCCGGGACGCTGAAGAAGGAAGGCGCGCCGGTCAGCTTCTCCTTCGACCAGGGCGTGCTCACCGCCGACTGCATGGTCATTCCCAAGGGCGCCAAGAACAAGGAAGCCGCCATGAAGGCGCTGGCGATGTTCGTCAGCCCGCAATTGCAGGCCAATCTGCCGCTCTATGTCGACAATGGGCCGGTGAACGAGAAGGCTTTCGAGACCGGCAAGATCCCGCCGGAGCGGATCAAGGACATCAACTCGTCGCCCGAAAACGTCAAGAAGCAGGTGCTGCAGGACGCCGAGTTCTGGCGTGACAATCTGGTGGAGGCGACGGAGAAGTTCAACAATCTGATCCAGCAATAGGCCGCGGCCGGGACCCGAACCACGGCAGGGCGGCGCACGCTGAAACGGAACCCGCCCTGCTTCCGCCGCCCCTCACCAGGAGACGATGATCTTGTCCATTGCGCCATCCGCGCTGCCGATCAGCATGCGCCGGATCGAGAAACGATTTGGCAGCGTGTCGGTGCTGCGCGACCTGAACCTCGATGTCGAGGCCGGCGAATTCCTGACGCTGCTCGGGCCCTCCGGCTCCGGAAAGACGACGCTGCTGATGATTCTGGCCGGTTTCGTCAGGGCCAATGGCGGCTCGATCCGGGTCGGCGACGACGAGATCATCACCACGCCGCCGCACAAGCGCAACATCGGCATGGTGTTCCAGAACTACGCGCTGTTTCCGCATATGAACGTCTTTCACAACATCGCCTTCCCGCTGAAGCAACGCGGCGTACCGGCCACGGAAACGGCGGAGCGGGTGGAGAAGGCATTGGAGCTGGTGAAGCTCAAGGGCCTGGGCGAGCGCCGGGTCGACCAGCTTTCCGGCGGCCAGCGCCAGCGCGTGGCCCTGGCGCGCGCCATCGTCTTCGAGCCGCGCATCGTGCTGATGGACGAACCGCTGTCGGCGCTCGACAAGGGCCTGCGCGAACACATGCAGATCGAGCTGCGTGCCCTGCACCGGCGGCTTGGCATGACGACGGTTTATGTCACGCACGACCAGCGCGAAGCCATCACCATGTCGGACCGCATCGCGGTGATGAACGCCGGGCGCATCGAGCAGCTCGACAAGCCGGAAACACTCTACGCCGCGCCGAAGACGCAATTCGTAGCCGGCTTCATCGGCGAATCGAATTTCATTCCCGTCGAATGCCGCAACGGGTCAGTCTGGTATGAGGACAGGCGGATCCAGACGGCAGGGGCGCCGCCGGCCGCCGGCCGGCACCTGATGGTGGTGCGGCCTGAGAAGCTGCGGCTGGTCACGGCTGCCGAACCGCCGAACGGTATCAACGTGCTCGACGCCACGCTCAGCGACATCATCTACCAGGGCGACAGCTTCGTCTGTTACGCCTCGCTGCGTGACGGCCGCCAGCTGACGCTGCGCGACTATTGCCGCAGCGACGTGCTGTCCAGGCTGCCGGCCCCCGGCCAGCCGGTCAGGCTTGGCCTCGATGCACAGGACACGATCCTGGTGGAGGCCGAGGGATGAGTGCGCCATCCGCCCTCCTCGAAGAGGCCACCAGCGCGGGCCGGGACCTCAACGCGCGGGCTCTGCGCGCCGATGCGCGGCGCGAGCAGCTCAGGCTGCTGGCGCTTTTGTCGCCCAGCCTGGTCCTCGTCTTCGCCATCATCATCGTGCCGATCGGCTGGCTGTTCTGGCTGTCTCTGTTCGACGAGGCCGGTGCCCTCAGCGCGTCCAACTATGCGCGCTTCTTCGAGCAGGCCTCCTACATCAAGACCTTCATCACCACCTTCAAGGTGGCCTTCATCGTCACCGGTGCCTGCGTGCTGCTCGGCTATCCCCTGGCCTACATGCTGTCGCAGCTGCCGCGCCGGGCGGCGTCGATCTGCCTGATCTTCGTCATCCTGCCGTTCTGGACATCGGTGCTGGTGCGCACCTATGCCTGGCTGGTGATCCTGCAGCGCAAGGGCCTGATCAACAGCTGGCTGATCGACCTCGGCGTGATCAGCCAGCCGCTGTCGCTCGCCAACAATCTGTCCGGCGTCGTCATCGGCATGACGCATATATTGCTGCCCTTCCTGGTGCTGCCGCTCTACGCCTCGATGAAGACCATCGACACGGATTGCCTGCGCGCCGGCATGAACCTTGGCGCCGGCCCGGCCGCCACTTTCCGGCAGATCTTCTTTCCACTGTCGCTGCCCGGCCTCGCCTCGGGCGTGGTCATCGTCTTCGTGCTCTGCCTCGGCTTCTTCGTCACGCCCGCGCTGATGGGCGGCGGCAAGGTGATCATGTGGGCGATGCGCATGGAGCAGACCACCAGCCTCTATTCCAACTGGGGTGCGGGCGCGGCGCTTGGCGTGGTGCTGCTGCTGGTCACGCTGGCGCTTCTCGGTCTCTTCCAATGGCTGCTCGGCGCGCGTGCCACCGGTGTGTGGAGTTCGCGATGAGCGGGGATGTCGGCCTGCCGATCTCGCACCGGCAACGTCTGTGGCTCTACGCGCTGGGCGGCCTGGTGCTGTTGTTCCTGATCGCGCCGTCGGTCATCATCGTCATCATGTCGTTTTCGAATTCGACGCTGCTGCAGTTCCCGCCGCAGCAATGGTCGCTGCGCTGGTACGAGAGCTACTTCCAGTCGCTGGAATGGCGCGACGCCACCATCGTCTCGGTCAAGGTGGCGGTCATGACCGTGCTGGTGGCGACGCCGCTCGGCACCGCGGCCGCCTATGCGATCAACCGGGGCACGCTACGCTTCAACGGCACCATCAACGGCCTGCTCACCGCATCGCTGATCATTCCGGTCATCCTGATCGGCATCGGCACCTTCTTCCTCTATGCGCGCATCGGCCTCAACAACACGCTGACCGGCTTGGTCATCGCGCACACGGTGCAGGCGCTGCCCCTGGTGGTGCTGACGGTGCTGTCGGGCTTGCGCTCCTATGACATGAACCAGGAGCGGGTGGCGCGTAGCCTGGGTGCCGGGCGCATCGGCGCCTTCTGGCAGGTGACGATGCCGCAGATCCGCTTCTCGATCGTCTCGGGCGCACTGTTCGCCTTCATCACTTCCTTCGACGAAGTGGTAGTTTCGCTGTTCATCTCGGGCGGCGAGACGACGACACTGACACGCCGCATGTTCAACGCGCTGCGCGACCAGATCGATCCGACCATCGCCGCCATCTCGACCTGCCTGATCGTGCTTTCCGTTCTGCTCCTGTCGATGGCGCAGATCTTCGGGCGGCGGCATTGATTTCCATCAGACCAATTCGCTTTAGTGACCATGGGATATCCAGACAGAATGCGTGATTTCCAGTTTCCCGGCCGCTCGCCGGTTCGTGCCACGGAGGCGGTTGTCGCGACATCGCATCCGCTCGCCACCCTCGCCGCGATCGACATGCTGCGCGCCGGCGGCAACGCCATGGACGCCGCCGTCTGCGCCGCCGCCGTGCAAGGCGTCGTCGAGCCGCAATCGACCGGCATTGGCGGCGATTGCTTTGTCCTTTACTGCCCGAAGGGACAAGGCGACGTGCTGGCCTTCAACGGTTCCGGCCGAGCCCCCGCGGGCGCCACCGTCGACTGGTATCTGGACAAGGGTTTCAGCGAGCTTCCCAAACAGGGACCGCACGCGGTGACCGTGCCAGGCGCCATCGATGCCTGGTGCCGGCTGCTGGAAGATCATGGCCGCAAGAGCCTGGCCGAGGTGCTGGTGCCGGCCATCCACTATGCCGAGAACGGCTATGTCGTGCATGACCGCGTTGCCTTCGACTGGGCCGAGCCGGAAACCGACCTGTCGGCCGACGAACACGCCGCGCGCATCTTCCTGCCGGACGGCAAGGCGCCGAAGGCCGGCGATATCCATCGCCAGCCGGAACTCGCCGCCACCTTGCGGATAATCGCCAAGCAGGGCCGCGCCGGGTTCTATCAAGGTGCTGTCGCCGACGACATGGTGCGCCGGCTCAATGAACTCGGCGGGCTGCATTCGCACGAGGATTTCGCGGCGACCAAGGGCGACTATGTAGCGCCGGTCAGCACCTCTTATGGCGGCCACGACATCCACCAGATGCCGCCGAACAACCAGGGGCTGACGGCGCTTTTGATGCTGAACGTGCTGTCGGGCTTCAAGCTCGGCGGGCTCGATCCCAACGGCGCCGAGCGCCTGCATCTGGAGATCGAGGCCGGACGCCTGGCCTACCAGGACCGCGACCGCTACCTCGGCGACCAGGACCATGTTCCGGTGCCGGTGAGAGAGCTTCTGTCCAGCGCCTATGCCGACCGGCTGCGCGCCGAGATTCATCGCGACCGCGCCATGACGCATCTGCCGCGCCTGGACCTGCCCGGCAGCGACACGGTCTACATCTCGATCGTCGACCGTGACCGCAACGCGGTCTCCTTCATCAACTCGACCTATTATTCGTTCGGCAGCGGCGTCGTCAGTCCGAAGACCGGCGTCGTCCTGCAGAATCGTGGCTCAAGCTTTCGGCTCGACCCGGCGCACCCGAACGCGATCGCGCCCGGCAAGCGGCCTATGCACACCATCATGCCCGGCATGGCGACGAAGAACGGCCGCGTGGTGATGCCGTTCGGCGTCATGGGCGGCGGCTACCAGCCTTTCGGCCATGTCCACCTTTTGACCAACATGATCGACTTCGGCATGGACCCGCAGCAGGCGCTGGACGCGCCGCGCGTGTTCTACAATGACGGCGTTGTGGAGGCCGAGCGTAACGTTCCCCCTGATGCGCTCGAAGGCCTGCGCAAGCGCGGCCATCGTGTCGTCGAACCGCAGCATCCGCTTGGCGGCGGGCAGGCGGTGCTGATCGACTGGGAGAAGGGCACGCTGACCGGCGCCTCCGATCCGCGCAAGGACGGGATGGCGCTGGGGTATTGAGGGATGGGGCAGGGAATTGGAGGACCGCCTTCAAGGTGTTGGCGCTGGCCCTCATCCGCCTGCCGGCGCCAACGTCGACAATTGTCCGGAGCCGGATCGTCCGCTGGACTTTCTAGAAGCAGTTGTTTGAACCATAGTCGGTGACCATGAGCACGAATTCAAAAGACCTCTCCCATCGTCTCGCCGCCGGCGCCGACAACGCTCCCGCAATCCTGGCGCCCGAGAGGGCCACACTCACCCACGGCGGGCTGCGGAGCCTGATCGAGGCCACGGCCGAGCGGCTGCATGCGCTCGGCATCGGTAGGGGCGACAGGGTGGCGATCGTGCTGCCGAATGGGCCGGAGATGGCCACCGCCTTCGTCGCCGTGGCGGCCGCCGCCTCGACGGCACCGCTCAATCCGGCCTACCGGGCCGACGAGCTCGATTTCTATCTCACCGACATCGGCGCCAAGGCGATCCTTGTCGCGGAAAACGAGACCGGGCCGGCGGTGGCGGTGGCCGAACGCCTCGGCATCGGCGTGTTGAGGCTCATCGTGCAGCCCAATGCGCCGGCCGGCAGCTTCACCATCGAGGGCGCGGCGGTCGGCCCGCAAGCAGCGCCCGCCATGGCAGGGGACGGCGATATCGCGCTTTTGCTGCACACGTCGGGCACGACATCGCGGCCAAAACTGGTGCCGCTCAGCCATGCCAACATCGCAGCGTCAGCCCGCCATATCGGCGCGACGCTCGGCCTGAACGCCGAGGACCGCTGCCTCAACATCATGCCGCTGTTCCACATCCATGGCCTGATCGCGGCGGTGCTGTCGTCGCTGGCAGCGGGTGGCAGCATCTACTGCACGCCGGGCTTCAACGCGCTGCGCTTCTTCCAGTGGCTGGGCGACGCCAAGCCGAGCTGGTACACGGCGGTGCCGACCATGCACCAGGCGATCCTGCCGCGCGCGGCGCGCAATACCGAGGTCCTGGCGGCGGCGCGCCTGCGCTTCATCCGCTCCTCCTCGGCGTCGCTGCCGGCGCAAGTGATGGGCGAGCTCGAGGCAACCTTCGGCTGTCCGGTGATCGAATCCTACGGAATGACCGAGGCCGCGCACCAGATGGCGTCGAACCGGCTGCCGCCGGGCCTGCGCAAGCCGGGCAGTGTCGGCGCGGCCGGCGGACCCGAGGTCGCGGTGATGGCGCCGGACGGACGGCTGGTCACAGCCGGCGAGACCGGCGAGATCGTCATTCGCGGACCCAATGTCACGGCGGGTTATGAGAAGAACCCGGACGCCAATGCCACGGCCTTCGCGCATGGCTGGTTCCACACCGGCGACCAGGGCGTGCTCGACGAGGACGGTTATCTCCGCGTCACCGGCCGGCTCAAGGAGATCATCAACCGCGGCGGCGAGAAGATCTCGCCGCTCGAGGTCGACGACGTACTGATGGACCATCCGGCGGTGGCGCAGGTCGTCACCTTCGCCATGCCGCATGACAAGCTCGGCGAGGATGTGGCGGCGGCCGTGGTGCTGCGCGAAGGCATGAGCGCCACCGAAAGCGACATACGCAGCCATGCCGCGACGCGGCTCGCCGACTTCAAGGTGCCGCGCAAGGTGCTGATCCTCGACGAAATCCCCAAGGGCGCGACGGGCAAGCTGCAGCGCATCGGCCTTGCCGCCAAACTCGGGCTTTAATGCATGTCGCTTGGAAGTGTCCTCGGTTCCAAGATAACGACATGCATGAAATAAAAGGCCCACTAAGATGAAGATCACCATTTTCGGCGCCGGCGCGATCGGCGGCTATCTCGCCGCCAAGCTGGCGATCACCGGCCGCACCGACCTGTCGATCGTCGCGCGCGGCGCCCACCTCGAAGCGATCAAGGCGAATGGCCTGCGCCTGATCGAGGACGGCAAGGAATCCGTCGCTCCCGTCCGGGCCACCGCGAAGGCCGAGGAACTCGGCGTTCAGGACACAGTCGTGCTGGCGCTGAAGGCCCATTCGCTCACCCCGGCACTGGACCAGATCGCGCCGCTCCTCGGACGGGACACATCAGTCGTCACCATGCAGAACGGCGTGCCGTGGTGGTATTTCCATGGCGTGGGCGGGCCGCTCGAAGGCACCAGGCTGAACGCGGTCGATCCCGGCGGCGCGATCTGGCAGCGGATAGGCCCGGAGCGTGTCATCGGCTCGGTCGTCTATCCCGCCGCCGAGGTCGACGCACCCGGCCTCATCCGCCATGTCGAGGGCAAGCGCTTCTCGCTTGGCGAACCTTCGGGTGAGCGCAGCGAACGGGTGACGCGCCTGGCCGAGGAAATGGTCAAGGCCGGCCTGCAGGCACCGGTGCGCGAGGATATCCGCAGCGAAATCTGGGTGAAGCTGTGGGGCAACCTCTCCTTCAACCCGATCTCGGCGCTAACCGGCAGCACGCTGGCGGGAATCGTCGCCGATGAAGGTACCCGCCAGCTTGCCCGCAGCATGATGCTGGAGGCGCAAGCGATCGGCGAAAGCCTGGGCGTGCGTTTTCCCATAGGGGTCGACCGCCGCATCAAGGGCGCCGGCGATGTCGGCGAACACAAGACCTCGATGCTGCAGGACCTCGAGCGCTGCCGCCCGATGGAGATCGATGCGCTGGTCACAGCAGTACAGGAACTTGGCCGGCTGACGGACAAGCCGACGCCGACGATTGATGCCGTGCTGGCGCTGGTGCGGCGGCTGGCGGTGGAGCGCGGGTGTTATGGGTAAGAGGCGCGCGACAGTCCAAGCCTTAAAGCGCCTGCTCAGCCAGGAGTGATGCGGTTCGGTAGCTTTGGAGAGTATCCACGGCAAGGGCCAGACCTTTGAACCCTCCGGAGGCAAGGCGTTCCACGCAAGGCGTAGATATTGGAAACGTCGTCCTTCTCTTGAGGTCTTTGAGCCATTTCTGACATCGCCAGCCCACCGGCGGGGTATCATGATGCGACTGCCAAAGCACAAGAGAATGATTTCATGCTTCCGAGTCGTCGCATTGCCTTGAAATTTGTCGCTCTTCTCAGCGTTTCGATCGGCGCTTTTTGCGCTTCGACCGCATTTGCGGAAAGTGTCGATCCGGCGCTCGAGAAGCTGATCAGCGGGAGCCAGCGCTCACAGCCCAACAGCGTGCGGGACAAATATCGCCATCCCGGCGAGGTGCTGACATTCTTTGGCGTGAAGCCTGACAGCGTCGTCGTCGAAATCCTTCCTGGCGCAGGCGGATATTGGACCGAGATCCTGGCCCCCTACCTGAAGCAAAACGGTCGCTATATCGCGGCAAATGGCGAGAAGGCTTCGCCTTCGGCTGAGGTCCAGAAGGACAATGCCGCCTTGGCAGCCAAGCTTGCCGCCGATCCGGCCGATTATGACAAGGTCACCGTCACTGAATTTGCCGCAGACAAATATGCGATCGCGCCGCCAGGAAGCGCGGATTTCGTACTGACCTTTCGAAACATCCACAATTGGATGAGTGCCGGCATCACCGCGGACGCTTTCGCCGCCTTCTACAAGGCGCTGAAGCCTGGCGGTATCCTCGGGGTCGAGGAGCATCGGGGCAAGCCGGACGAGCCGCAAGATCCGCTCGCCAAGTCTGGTTATGTGCGCCAGGACGTTGCGGTAGGCCTTGCGGAGGCCGCGGGTTTTAGATTCATCGGCAGCTCCGAGGTCAACGCCAATCCCAAAGACACGAAGGATTATCCGAGCGGTGTGTGGACCCTGCCGCCAACCTTCAAGCTCGGCGCGCAAGATCACGCAAAGTATGCGGCCATAGGCGAAAGTGACCGCTTCATCCTGAAATTCCAAAAACCATAGGAATCCGGTGACGGGGATTGCCCGGAGCGGATCAGCCCCTGCCCGCCCGACCGAGCACGCGCGCATAAAGCTCGCCGACGATGCCGCGGCGGAAGACCAGCACGCAGACCATGAAGATGAGTCGGGTGGCGATGGTCGCGGGGAAACCGGAGGTGGCGAGCGTGTTTTCCAGCCCGACGACCAGGCTGGCGCCGACGATCGGCCCGACCATCGTGCCGATGCCGCCGAGCAGCAGCGTCCCCCCAACGATTACCAGCAAGCGGTATTGAACATGTGCAAGATGAGGATGAGCGGCAAGGGGCGGCTTGCGGATTTCCTGTTCGACGCCTGGCAAGGCTTTTGCCCGCCGGACCGCTTTCCTGAGCCTGCCGCCGCCAGGGTGGCAGCAAGGCCGATTGGCCAGATCACGCCAGCCGGAAGCTCGGGAAGCGGCACGGCCATGTGAGCCGTGACCGGCGGCATGGCGGAATCAGCGCATCATCCCATTCTTAGTCAGGGGAATGGACTCGACCGCCAGAGCCGTAACGCTTAGATTGCGTATGGATCGCCAGCCTCCAGGGGGAAGCCAACTGAGATATCAGGATGGCTTTGGTAATGAATAGGTCGATAACCGCCATTACCGTGACGCACAACAGCGCGCATACCGTGCGCGGCGCGCTCGCTTGCCTGCCCCCGGGCATCGAGATCGTGTGTGTCGACAATGCAAGCACCGACGATCTTTCCGCCGCGCTATCCGGTTTTGCCGTTCATCGCATCGATAATCCTGCAAACCTCGGCTTTGGGCGTGCCTGCAACATCGGGGCGGCGACGGCATCGGGGGAGTATTTGCTGTTCGTCAACCCCGATGTGCGCCTTGGCGCGGACGCCGTCGACGCGCTGATGCAGGCGGCTGAACGCTACCCGAATTGCGGCGTCTTCGTGCCGCGCACGAACACGGTGGATGGGCGCCTGTGGTTTCGCGAGCAAAGCGAAATAGATCGCCTTTCCGGTGTGTCGCTGCCCACACGTATCCGGCAGGTCTGGGGGGATTGTTGCGTGCGCTTCGTCAATGGCGGCGTGTTCATGATCAGAAGAACGCTCTTCCTCGATACAGGAGGCTTCGACGAGGATATCTTCCTGTATTTCGAAGATGACGATCTCTCTTATCGGTTGCTGCAGCGTGACGAGCCCATGATCCTTGTCAGTAGCGCGCATGCTGTCCACGACGTTGGCACTTCGGTTGCACAATCAACCCGGTCACGGATCTTCCGGTATCGGTCCAAGATGCGGTCGGAGATCCACTTGCGCAGAAAGTACGGCATAGCCTATAGCCCATTTGTGGACATACTCCGCTATCTGACGAAGATAGGCTTCTACTGCCTTACGCTTAATCGAAATAGACTGATTAATTCCCTGGGCCGGCTGATCGGTATATTTGACAGCATCCTTGACCGATCGCACGCGAATCGAAACAGCGGCTATGTCGCCTGACGCTACCGACACAAGACTTGTTCCGCCTGATGTCCTGCCCTGCGAACCGCGAAAAGGCGACGCATGTGGTGTCGACCAAAGCAGTGCGCTGAGCGAAATCCACATCCACACGCCGGGACGCTACATCGTCGAGCTTTCGCCAACGGACAGGCGGATGCCGTTTCTCCGGCTCAATGTTAGCCGCGCTGGACATCTGGACAGGGTCGTCTATGTACCTGTCACCAAGCGGACGTCCTATCTGCTCAAAAGCCGTGAAGGCGGACTGGTGCTGCGGTTCGACAGAAGCGACGTCGTTGCGGCGAGTGCTCGCCTCCTAAGCATCAGGGATATTGGCGCGCTGTTGAGTCGGCGCCGTCGCCACAAGCGATTTCAACTGCCTCTTGGCCAAGGCATCGTATTGCAGCCTCTTTTGCACATTTCAGGGGCGGAAGGGCGCGAGTTGGCCCGTGCCCTCGGCAGCCTTGCCGGTTGGGGTTTTGGCACGGCGAGCGACAATCTGCAGAAAACCCTGTTACGGCACTTTGATGGTCCGCCAGCCGAGGCCCCCGAACGCCGGCCCGCCGTCAAGCCCAGAATCGCCGTAGCGCTTCATCTGCATTACCCCGATCTCTGGCCCGAATTCGAGGCGCTGCTGGCGACGATCGGTCGCCCGTTCCATCTCATCCTCTCACTGACCCAGCCCGACACGGCACTCGCGCAACGCGTCCAGGCGAGATTTCCGGATGCCGAGGTCGTCGTTTATGACAATCGCGGTCGCGACGTCGGTCCTTTCATCCAATTGCTTCGTGAAGGAAGGCTCGATCCCTTCGACCTGATCTGCAAGCTGCATGGCAAGAAGTCTGGGCCGCGCGGGCCGCGCATGGTCCTCGGTGATATCTGGCGCCAGGCCAGTGCGTTCGACCTGATCGGATCCCGCGACATGGTTGACCGCATCATCGCCGAGTTCGAGCGTTCGCCCGAGACCCAGATGATTGGATCCAGGCGCTTTCGGTTGCCCAATGAATGGAAGGGGGAGAAGGCTGCGTGGGGCGAGAACAGGGCGATGGTCCTCAACTTGCTGGAGACGATGGGGATGCCCTCCAGTTCCCGTCTCGACTTCTTTGCCGGGACGATGTTCTGGGTTCGCCGCGGCGCGCTGGAACCCCTCATGCGACTTGATCTGCCTTTGGCAGTCTTCCCCGAAGAGGCAAGCCAACAAGACGGCACGTTGCAGCATGCCCTGGAGCGTGTGCTTGGAATGATCTGCACAAAGATCTCCGGCATTGCCTGGGATGACGAGATGGCGCCGGATTCCCGCGAGGCAGACCCGATTGGATAGATCCGAATTCCTGATCTTCATAGGATCGCTCATCAGCAGAAGACGCTGGAAGATCTTCCGAACCTGGCAACGAATTCGCGCCAGCGGGCTGTTCGATTTGTCGTGGTATCTGGTCCAGAATCCGGATGTAGCCAGAAGCGGAAAAGATCCGATCCTGCATTACATCAGGCACGGTGCCGCCGAGTCACGAAACCCAAGTCCGGACTTCGACAACGAATACTACCTGACGAAGTATCCCGACGTGACTGCGGCGTCGATGAATCCGTTGGATCACTACATTCGTTTCGGCAAGATGGAGGGGCGCAGCGCCCGGCGTGCTCCGGGCACAAATGCCGGCGCCCTTCAGAGACCCACTAGCTATGTGCCGCGATCCGGCGAGGGGCGACCAGCCGCCTTGCGGGCACGCCTCGTTGCATTCTACCTGCCGCAGTTTCATCCGATTCCTGAAAATGATGCCTTCTGGGGAAAGGGCTTCACGGAATGGACGAATGTGACGCGGGCGACGCCGCAGTTCGACGGTCATTACCAGCCCAGGCTGCCGGCGGATCTTGGCTTCTATGACCTGCGCGTGAAGGACATCCAGAAGGAACAAATCGAGATTGCCCTTCAGTATGGCCTCTCGGGGTTCTGTTTCCACTTCTACTGGTTCAACGGCAAGCGCGTTCTTGAGATGCCGATCGCCCAATTCGTCGAGAACGACGCACACGAGATGGGTTTCTGCATCAACTGGGCAAACGAGCCGTGGAGCCGCCGTTGGGATGGGCGCCAACAGGAAGTCTTGATCCCGCAATCGCACTCGCCCGACGACGACCTGGCCTTCATCCAATACGTAGCCGGCTATTTCCGTGACAGAAGATACATCCGTATCGGCGGCAAGCCACTGCTTATGGTTTATCGGCCCGGATTGTTTCCGTCGGCAGCTGAAACGGCACGACGCTGGAGGGCCTATTGCCGGGAAGCCGGCATCGGCGAGATTTTTCTTGCCTATCCACAGTCGTTCGACTTGGACGATCCCGCCGAATTCGGATTCGACGCCGCCGTCGAGTTTCCACCGAATCTTGGACGATTTCCCGATATCAGCGCCAGCATCCCAGCGCTCAAGAGCGGCTTCAGGGGGAAGATCTACGACTGGACAGAGCTCCTCAATCGCAGCCGCGCCTACCCGCAGGTTGCCTACACGCTGTTTCGCGGGGTTTGCCCTTCCTGGGACAACACGGCGCGGAGGATGGAGGCCGCCTACATTCTGGTGAACCCGTCGCCGTCCCGCTACAGAGAATGGCTCGCCAACGCGGTCGTCGATACATGTGATCGGTTTGCCGATTTCGACAGCCGGCTGATCTTCGTCAATGCCTGGAACGAATGGGCGGAGGGAGCCTATCTCGAGCCTGATGCCCGCCATGGCTACGCCTATCTGCAGGAGACGCGGGACGTCCTGTCGGCACGGCCAGCGGCCGGCAGATCACCCGGGGGGCCGTCGTGGCGCGTTTTGTTCGTGTCGCATGATGCGGCTCTCGGTGGAGCGCAGGCATCGTTGATCAACATCATCCAATGGCTGCAATCGCATACCAATCTGGAGATCAAGGTGCTGTGCCTGGCAGGCGGTCAGTGGCTCGAAGCGTTTCGACGTCTCGTCGATACCGTCGTTCTGGATGATCTGGCTTCAGAGACCGGGACGACCGCCACGAAGCTGGCCCACATTACGGAATGGTACGGTGGCATACCGGACCTCATCTATTGCAACAGCCTGGCGACCGGCCGGGTGCACGCGCTGCTTGGAGAACTGGACCGGCCAATCCTGACGCATGCCAGGGAGTTGGGAACGAGCGTTGCCCGATACGCCAAGGACAATATGGGCAATGTCGTTTCCCGCACACAGAGATTTGTAGCGTGTTCGCGAAGTGTCCGGGACTATCTGGTATCCGAGCACAACGTTGCAACGGACGCCATCGACGTCATCCCAAGTGCGGTTCCGCAACCCAACGCCGATCACAGCCCTACGGAAATCCGGCGCCTTGAAAGCCGCAGCCTTGCCGGCTGGCCGACGGACAAGGTCATCGTCTTGGGTTCCGGCGTCGGCATGCCCTTCCGCAAGGGTGCCGACCTCTTCATCGAGGTCGCCAGAATCCTTCGGGCACGCGGGGTCGAAGACTATCATTTCTACTGGCTCGGCTCGTTTCGGGGGCGCGAACGGGATGAGGTTCTCGGTACATGGTCGCAGCAACTCGACAGATTGCGGGCGGACGGGTTGGACGAAAAAGTCACATTTCTGGGTGATGTCGACGATGTGGGGACTTACCTGCGGCGCGCCGATCTGTTTCTCCTGACCTCCCGCGAAGAGCCGTTCGGCCGCGTCATGCTGGAGGCGGCCTTCGCCGAATTGCCGGTGATCTGCTTCGCGGGCAGCGGCGGGGCACCGGAGTTCGTCGAGGAGGATGCCGGCATCATCGTCGAGCGGGCTGACCCCGCCGCGATGGCCGATGCCACGTTGAGACTAATCCGGGACAAGTCCCTGCGGATGCAGCTTGGCAGGCAGGCGAGCGCCAAGGCAAGGCTACATTTTTCCACCGATCGGGTCTTTCCGCGCCTGCTGTCGACCATGCGGAAGGTCGCAAACAAGCCGCCGGCGGTCTCGATCATCGTGCCGAACTACAACTACGCGCGCCATCTGCATGAGCGTATGGACAGTATTCTAGGGCAGTCGTTCCAGGATTTTGAACTCATCATCCTGGACGATGCCTCGACAGACGGCAGCCAATCGATCCTGAATTACTATGCCGGTGTCCATGGCACCCGTGTCATCGTCAATGACAGGAATTCCGGGGCGCCATACCCGCAGTGGTTCAAGGGCATGGCGCTTGCAAAGGCCGACTTGATCTGGATCGCCGAAGCCGACGACGTATCAGAGCCGAGTTTCCTCGAAACACTGGTGCCCTTGTTCCGCGATCCAGGCGTGAAGTTTGCCTTTTGCGCATCGAAGATGATCAATGATCGAAGCGAGACCGTCGGCGACTATCTGTCCAGCCCGTACCTCACCGATCTCTCCGATTTCAAATGGAGGCGCAGCTACCAGGTTTCGGCGGCGCAGGAAGTCAACGAAGGGCTGGGTGTCAAGAACACGGTCATCAATATCAGCGCGGCGGTTTTCCGGAAGTTCGACATCACGCCGGATTTCGTCGCGCATGTCCTGTCCCTGCCGGCGGGCGGCGACTGGTACTTTATCCTCGAGGCAATCCGCAACGGCTCCGTCGCCTATGAATCTGCATTGCTCAACCATCACCGCCGGCACGGGGACAGCGTTACCAGCGCCGTCACCGCCTCCCATTCAGAGGCACTGCTGCGCACGCGGCAAATGATCCATCAGCATGTTTTGCACACATACGAAACGGACTTGGCCATCAAACTGAAAATGGCCGAACATGCCTTGCAACTCTGGAACCAGCTCTTTCCCGGTCGCCCGGCCGAAGAGATGGAAAGCCTGTATTCGCTAACCAAATTGGGCGAATTCCCTGCGAGAAGCCCGCGGATCCCAGAGATTGCTCTCGAGCCGTAACCGTTTCACGGAAACGGTGAACTGCTTCACCTCTTTGTTTTGGCGCGATTCCAAGGGCAAGCGCTACGCGCTTGTCCAGGGAAAACCGCTTCACACTTTTCCTGGAATTGCTCTAGTTACCGGCAGCGACGAGATGGCCGTTGCCGACATCTTGCAAGGCCAGCTTTAGCGGCGCCTCCCCGATCTTGCGGGTGGCGCTAGGGATCTCCTGATCGAGCCGGGCGAAGCGGCTTCTGCGCCTGGCCGGATCAGGCACCGGCACGGCCTCGATCAGCCGTTTCGTGTAGGGGTGACGCGGGTTGGAAAAGACCTGATCGCGCGTGCCCATCTCGACGATCTGGCCGAGATACATGACGGCGACGCGGTCGGAAATGTTCTCGACGACCGCCATGTCGTGCGAGATGAAGAGATAGGCGACGCCAAACTCGCGCTGTAATTCCTTCAACAGGTCGAGCACGCGCGCCTGCACCGAGACGTCAAGCGCCGACACGCTCTCATCCGCGATGATCAGTTTCGGCCGCAGCGCCAGCGCGCGGGCAATGCAGACGCGCTGGCGCTGTCCGCCTGAGAATTCGTGCGGATAGAGTTCCATCTGGTCGGCCGACAGGCCGACGCGCTCGAACAATGCCGCCACACGCTCCCGGCGCTCGTCCTTCGAGGCAATGCCATGGATGACGAGCGGCTCGGCGACGAGATCGCCGACGCGCATGCGCGGGTCGAGCGAGGCGAAGGGGTCCTGGAAAATCATCTGCACGTCGCGGCGCACCGCCTTGCGTTCGTCGCGGCCCAGGCCCGATAGATTGCGCGCCCCGACAACGATGTCGCCGCTATACGGCACCAGTCCGGCCAGCGCCTTGGCGGTGGTCGACTTGCCGCAGCCCGACTCGCCGACCAGCGCCAGCGTCTCGTTGGGCGCGATCGAGAAGCTGACGCCCTCAACCGCATGAACACGGCGGGTGACCCGGCCAAAAACGCCGCCGCGTAGATCAAAGCGAACATGAAGGTCGCTGACCTCGGCGACGTTTGCCGGCTTGGAAAATTCCTGTGCATCCCTGGATTTCTGCCGCCCGACACCGCTGCCGATGCGCGGCACGGCGGCCAGCAGCTCGCGGGTGTAATCCGCCTGAGGTCGGACAAAAATGTCCGATGCCTTGCCCTCCTCGACCATGCGGCCATGCCGCATGATGATGACGCGATCGGCCATCTCGGCAACCACGCCCATGTCGTGGGTGATGAGGATGACGCTCGTGCCATGCTGGCGCTGCAAGTCGCGCAGCAGTTCCAGCACCTCGCCCTGCACGGTGACGTCGAGCGCCGTCGTCGGCTCGTCGGCGATCAGCACGTCGGGCTTGAGCGCCAGCGCCATGGCGATCATCACCCGCTGGCGCATGCCGCCAGAGAGTTCGTGCGGAAACTGCTTTAGCCGGCTTTCAGCTTCCGAAATGCGCACCGCCTTCAGCGCCTCGAGGGCACGCTGGCGGGCCTCGGCTTGCGACAGGCTGGTATGCGCCTCGATGGATTCGATGAGCTGGCGGCCGATCGACAGCACAGGGTTCAGCGAGGTCATCGGCTCCTGGAAGATCATGGCGACGCGGTCGCCGCGAATGCGCCGCATCTGGCGCTCGTCGAGATCGGTCAGCTCGGTATCACCGAGACGGATGGTGCCGGAGGATATGCGGGCAGCAGGCTGCGGCAGCAATTGCATGATCGCCAGCGCCGTCATCGATTTTCCGGAGCCGGACTCGCCGGCGATGCAGAGCGTTTCGCCGCGTGCAAGCGTGAGCGACAGGTCGGAAACAACCTCGCGCTCGCCATCCTCGCCGCGCACGCTGACCGACAGGCCGGCGATATCGAGCACCGGTCCCGCCGTCACCGGAGCGGCAGCTCCGGTCCGCCCCTTGCCCACGCCAGCGTTCATTCGAAGACGCAGCGCGGGAAGTAGAAAGAGACCACCCAGTTCGGCATGTCGACGATCTCGCTGATGCGCAGATCGCCGCAGACCGAGGCCAGCATGTAAGCCTCGACCGGATCGAGCTTGTAGCGCCCGGCGAGCAGATCGACCATCTGCGCAACGGCCTCCTTCGCACCCGTCATCAGGTCCGGCCCGATGCCGGTCGTCACCTCATAGCCCTTGGCGTCGAGATGGCGCGTCACCGGCCCCGGCGTGGTGAAGCGCGGCGTCTTCAGCCGGGCGTCCTTGACCAGGTCGAGCTTGAGCACGACGTCCATCGGGCTTTCGATCGCCGTGCCGCAAACTTCGCCGTCGCCTTGAGCGGCATGGGTGTCGCCGACCGAGAACAGCGCACCGGCCACTTCCACCGGCAGATAGAGCGTCGTGCCGGCGGCGAGATCGCGGATGTCGAGATTGCCGCCGACGCGTCTGGGCGGGACCACCGAGTGATGGCCCATCTCGGCCAATGCGTTGCCGATGGTGCCGGCAAAAGGCTTTAGCGGCACACGCGCATTTTTGCCGAACAGCGCCGGCTCGAGCGAGGCTGCGTCATATTTCCAGATGTTCAGCGCCGGCTCCATGAAATCGTCGGCGAGCAGCCCAAAGCCCGGAATGTTCGCCGTCCAGCCGAAGCCGGACGGTTTGAACATCTCGATCGTCACCTTCAGCGCGTCACCCGGTTCGGCGCCCTCTACGAAGATCGGCCCGGTCACCGGGTTGATCGTGGCGAAGTCGAGCTTGGCGATATCGCCGACCGTGCTGTCGGGTTTCAGCTGACCGCCGGAGGAATCGAGGCACTGGAACTCGATGGTCGAGCGGGGCGCCACACGTTCGGCCGGGGCAAAGGCGTTGTCCCAGCCGAAATGGTGATGGCGTCCGTGGATGGTGTAGTCGCAGTTATTGCACATCTTTTACGTACACATTGTCATAGTTGATCGGAATATGAACCGGGTCGACATAGAGGTTGTCGGCGCCGCCCATGCGGGCCGATTTCATGGTGAAGCGCTGTTCGTTGAAGACCGGCGCCCAGGGCGCGTCCTCCATCACCTTGTCGTAGATGGCGCTCCACATCTTGTCGCGTTCGACGGCCTTTGAGGGATCGACCACCGAGTCGGCCTCGGCCGCCTTGGCGTCGAGATCCTTGTTGCAGTACCACGACCAGTTCCAGCCGCCCGGAACAGCACCGGCGCAGCCGAGGATCGGGCCGTAGAAGTTCGACGGATCCGGGAAGTCGGCGATCCAGGCCATGCCACCGGACCAGATCATCGGCGCGCCGGCCTTGTCGCCACCGGCGGCAATGACATTGGCCTGGGCGAGCGACTGGATGCTGGCCTTGATGCCGATCGCCGCCAGATCCTGCTGGATCGCCTGGGCGATGCGCGGGTTGGGGTCGGTGTTCATGGCGAACAGTTGCGTGTCGAAACCATCGGGATGACCGGCCTCGGCAAGCAGCGCCTTGGCCTTGGCGACGTCATAGGGATAGCCCTTGTATTCCTTGTCGTAGCCCGGCATCGACGGTGGCAGCGGCTGGTTGGCCGGCACGGCGCGGCCGTTGATGATCTGGATGATGCGCGCCTTGTTGATCGCCATGTTGACGGCCTGGCGCACCTTCACATTGTCGAACGGCGCCATGGTGGTGTTCATGGTGACATAGCCGGTGTGCAGCTGGCCGCCTTCGACGACACGAGCTTTCTGCTCGGGATCGGCCATCACTTCCTGGAACTTGGCCGGCGGAATGCCGTCGCCGGGCACGTCGATCTCGCCCTTCTGCAGGCGCAGCAGCGCCACGATCGGCTCCTGGCCGATCTCGAAGGTGATCTTGTCCAAATGCGGCAGGCCCTTGTGCCAATAGTCCGGGTTGCGCTCGAAGACGATGCGCTGTCCCAATGTCCATTCGGCGAGCTTGAAGGCTCCGGTGCCGACCGGATGCTTGCCGAAATCGGCGCCGTACTTTTCGACCTCTTCCTTCGGCACGACATGCGAGAAGTTGATGGCCATGACATGCAGGAAGGTGGCGTCGGGACGGGTCAGCTCGAACTTGACGGTGTAGGGATCGACGACCGTGACGCCCGACAGGGTCTCCGCCTTGCCTGCGGCGACCTCGTCATAGCCCACGATCGAGCCGAAGAAGCCGGCACCGGGGCTCTGCGTTTTCGGGTTGGTGACGCGGTCGAGCGAATACTTCACGTCGTCGGCGGTCATTTCGCGGCCGTTGTGGAATTTCACCCCGTGGCGCAGCTTGAAGGTGAAGGTCTTGCCGTCGGGCGAGATCTCGTAGCTCTCGGCAAGGTCGGGCTTGAGGTTGGTGGTGCCCGGTTCGTAGTCCATCAACCCGTCGAACAGGCTCTTGATCATCGACCAGTTCTGCCAGTCATAGCCGATCGCCGGGTCGAGGGTCGCGACATCGTCCTTGTAGGTGATGGTGATGGCGCCGCCCTGCTTGGCGTTGGGATCGATCGTGTCCTCGGCGCGCGCGCTCGTCATGCCGAGCATCAGCGCCAGTGCCGATGCCGCTACCGTGGATATGAGATACTTTTTCATTGTTATGTTCCCTTTCTCTGTTTGTTTTCGGTCATGTCCTGATTGTCATCTGAGCTTGATACGGGGATCGATGAAGGGCGCGATGATGTCGGCCAGCAGATTGCCGAGCACGATGGCAAAGGCCGAGACCAGCGTGACGCCCATGATGATCGGGATGTCGACGCGCTGGATGGCCTGCCACGCCAGCTGGCCGATGCCGGGCCAGCCGAACACGCTTTCGACGACAACGATGCCGCCCATGAAGATGCCGATGTCGATGCCGATCATGGCGATGATCGGCAGGATGGCGTTGGGCAGTGCGTGGCGGAAGAGGATGGCACCACGCGCCAGGCCTTTCGCACGCGCGGTGCGGACGTAATCCTGGCGCAACACGTCGATCATCGACGAGCGCATCATGCGCGCGTACCAGCCGGCACCGAGGATGCCCATGGTGAGCGACGGCAGCACCAGATGGCGCCAGGTGCCGTAGCCGCCGATCGGAAACCAGCTCAGCCGCACGGCAAAGACGTAGAGCAGCAAGAGACCGACGACGAATTGCGGCGCCGAGACGCCGACGAAGGACGCGACCATCAAGGTCTGGTCGGTGGCGGTGCCGCGCTTGACGGCGGCGATCAGGCCCATGGAGAGGCCGATCAGCAATTCGCACAGGATGGCGCCGACCATCAAAAGCAGGCTCGCCGGCAACCGCGAGACGATCAGCTCGGTAACCTCGGAGCGCTGGATATAGGAGCGGCCGAGATCGCCGCTGACGAGCCTGGTCAGATAGTGCCAGTACTGGACGACGAAAGGCTGGTCGAGGCCGAGCTGCTGGCGGATGTTCTCGACCGTCTGTGGCGTGGCGCTGCGCCCGGCGATCTGGCGCACCGGATCAGCCGGCAACAGGTAGAGCAGCGCGAAGGTGATCAGCGAGACGCCGAGCAGGATGAGCAGCGACTGGATCAGCCGGCGGCCGAGATAGGCGATCATGACCGGCCCCCCATTATTCCCGGCCCCTTTGCGTCGGATCGAGGATGTCGCGCAGCGCGTCGCCGATCAGGTTGAAGGCCAGCGCCAGCGCCAGGATCGCCGCGCCGGGGAAGAACACCAGCCAGGGCGCTGCCTGGAAATAGGTCTGGTTCTCGAAGATGATGTTGCCCCACGAGGCAGTCGGCGGCTGCACGCCGATGCCGAGGAAGGAGAGCGTCGCCTCCAGCAGCACCGTCGTCGAAATGCCGAGCGTGCCCCAGACTATGATGGTCGGCAGGAGGTGCGGCAGGATGTGGCGGAACAGGATACGCGGCGCGCCGGCGCCGATGGTGCGTTCGGCGTCGATGAACTCGCGCTCGGCGAGCGAGGAAGTTTCGGTGTAGATGACGCGCGCGGTCTGCACCCAGTTGACCAGCGCGATGACCATGGCGACGATCCACAGGCTGGGCTCGAACACCGCCGCCAGGCAGATGGCCAGCAGCAGCGCCGGAAACGCCATCATCAGATCGGTGAAGCGCATCAGCGCGCTGCCGATCCAGCCGCGGAAATAGCCGGCGGTGACGCCGACAAGCGTGCCGATCAGAAGCGCAACGCCATTGGCGACGATGCCGATGATCAGCGAGGTGCGGGCGCCGTATAGGATGCGGGTCAGCAGGTCGCGGCCGAGCAGGTCGGTGCCGAGCCAGAATTTGGCATCCGGCGGCAAGGGCGAGCCCTCGATGGTCAGGCCGTCGAACATCTGTTCGTTGGGATCATAGCCGGTCAGCCAGGGGGCCAGCACGGCGCCGGCGACCACGATGGCGACGATGACCAGGCCAAGCAGCGCCAGACGGCGCTTGACCAGCCGGCGCCAGACGCCCGCGCGCGGCCTGGCCGGCATGCGCGCCGGCGCGATGAGATCAGGCGCGATGGGACTGGTCATCGCCGCCTTCCTCGCCTGTTTCCTCGCTCATCATCGCCACGATCCGGCGTGCGGCATCCTCGACGCTGATCTGCCAGCTCATCGCCAGCGAGCGCAGTTGCGCATAGGCGCGCTCGTCGTCCGTGCCTTTCGACAGTGCCGCCACCGCACGCACGATCGTCTGGCGCTCGGCGACGCGCTGGCGCAGCGAGGAAATTTCGCTGGCTAAATTCTTGCGCGCCTCGAAACTCTGCCGCGCGATCAGCAGCGCGCTGTAGACGCCGGCAGTGCCGACCGGCTTCAAAAGCTGGGCATCGGCGTTGTGCGACAATGCCCATTCGATACGGCCCGGCGCCTCCGAACCGATCAGCGCCACCAGCGGCATCGGCGCCTCGCCCGGCTTCCAGGGGAATTGCTCGTCGAAACCGAGATCGGCGTCGAAGAAGACGAAATCGGCGGCGAGCGCCTCGGGCGGCAGTTCCGGCCAGCAGTCGAGCGTGACGAGGCCGATGGCCGACAATTGTCTTGTGATGGCCTGCACCGTCGGATGCGGGCGATGCAGGATGAAGGCCTTGGCGCCGCCGAGATTGGGGATGCGCGGGGTTCTGGTCACGACACCACCCTCAGGCGCGGACGGCCGAATGTCTTGGCGGGGTCGTAGCGCGACAGATAGGGATCCGGCGCGACTTCGTGCTGCTGGCTGACGACCTCGAAATATCCGTCGGCGATCCGGCCGATGATGACAGGCAGCGTCGCGTGCTGGGTGTGGGCGTCGATGGCGATCGGCCCCAGCCGGGTGGAGAAGCGCGTTGCGGCGAAGGCTTTCGAGAACTCCGCCGGGCCGGCGTCGGGATCGCGCGACAGCACCTCGGCCATCACCTGCACGGAGGCATAGGCGGAGGCCTCGAAGGACGAGGCGAAAGCCGCCGGCCGTGGTGCGAAATAAGGCCCGACCGATAGATGTCCCTTGCCCGTTTCGCCGATCGCCGGCAGTTCGCCCTCGGTGAGGTTGCAGGAGATGACCGGGCAGGATTCCGGGCTGAAGGCAGGATCCTCATCGCCCAAATCGCGATAGGCGGCCAGGAAGGCATAGGACGAGGTGCCGATCAGATTGTTGAGGATGAAGTTCGGCCGCGTGGCGCGGATTTCCCCGATCAGGCGCGACACGTCGGTCTCGCCGATGCGCAGATAGCGTTCGCCCAGCACCTTGCCGCCGGCGTCCGCGATCAGGTCGCGCGCGACACGGTTCATCTCCCAGCCCCAGATATAGTTCGAGCCGAGCAGGAAGCCGTTGGCGCCGAAGCGCGGCACGACATGGGCCATCAGCGGCACCAGGTGCTGGTTGGGACAGGCGTGCATGTAGACGACATGCTCGTTGGCCTCGAAGCCTTCATAGGGGCAGGCGTACCAGAGCATGCCGCCGGCCTTCTCCAGCACCGGGATCGTCTCCTTGCGGCTCCAGGATGTGACGCAGCCGACGACATGGCGTGCGCTGCTGGTCTTGAAAATGTCCTCGCAAAGCGTCGCGTAGCGATCGGCATTGCTTTGCGGATCGCGCTCGACGGGCACCAGTTCGATGCCTGAGCCGCGATCGGCATTGATGTCGGCGATGGCGCGCATGGCGCCCATGCGGCACGCATCGGAGACGAGCTGATAGCTCCCCGAGCGGGAATAGAGGATGCCGATCTCGATGCGCCGTTTCAAACAGGACCCCAGAAATGACAATGCCCCGCAGCCAGCGCCGCAAGGGCGAGGCATACGAGGCATTCTTGCCGCCCGGCGATCAGAGCCGGTATTTCGTTCTAGGGTATTCGGTCCGGCGGGTCAGTCAAGCGGGAAAGTGGTCCTCCTGCAATTGCTTGCGGCGCCAACCCGAGTGGGAGAGTCGTCAGATCTCGCCCTCGACGAGGCTATCCAGCAGATCGAGCAGTTGTTCCAGCCTGTCGTGGCCGAAACGGCGCTCGATGTCGTCGTAGATGACGCGGCGCTCGGGCGACAGAGCGCGGATCAGGGCGGAACCGGCAGGCGCGATGGTCAGCACCACGCGGCGGCCATCGCCTTCAGCCTTGTTGCGGGTAATGAATTTTCGGCCCTCGAGCGTCTTGATGATGCGGGTCAGGCTGGGCGGCAGCACCGAGGCGCGATCGGCAAGCTCGGTCGCCTCGACCGGGCCAGCCTCGCTCAGCACGCGCAGCACACGCCACTGCTGTTCGGTCACGTCATGGGCCGCAAGCATTGGACGAAACCGCGCCATCACCGCTTCGCGGGCGCGCAGAAGCGCCATCGGCAAGGAACGACGGGAGTTTTCCGGCAGCAAGTGACGTTTTCTCCAATGCTGACTGCGACCAGCGGCAGGCTTTGCCAGCAGGCTGTTCTCAAAGCCCGTCACCGTCATCCCGTATCGTCGCCTCAGGCAGGATGCAAGGTTTGACCTCGGCGACTTCACTTGTACTTAATGCGTTAATTACAGCAAGTGAAGCTCCCCTACATGCGCCGACGCTTTTCGAGATTGTGCGTGCCGTCGATGCGGGCGTCGTCCACATCAACACCTATGCCCACAGGATCGCAGCGCGGTACCGCCGCGGTCGGTTCGGTGGTGTCCTGTGCTCCCTTCCCTGGAATTTTTGAGAGAATATTCCCGGCTTCGCCGAGAACAGCGAAACACGTTCTTTGATAAAACCGATAGAATTTCTGAGGATGTGACCAAGCCTGGGTAATCCGCCTTGGCACCATGACTTCACAACCGCAGAGATCAATCATGTCCAACGTCAACAACACTTTGCCATCTTCCCTTTGGTCAATCATCAACCGGCGCGGTGGCCTGGCTCTGCTGTTCGCATCAGCCGTCGCGGTCGGCGGCCTGATGGCGCCGCATGCGGCCTTCGCCGAAGACAAGAAATCGATCAAGGTCGGCATCATCAGCGGCGAGGACGAGGATGTCTGGCGCGTCGTGGTCGCCCAGGCGGCCGAAAAGGGCCTGACCGTCGAGACCGTGGTGTTCAACGACTACACCCAGCCCAACGAAGCGCTGGAGCGCGGCGAAATCGACGCCAACGCCTTCCAGCACCAGCCCTATCTCGACAACCAGATCAAGACGCAAGGCTATCATATCGTGCGTGTCGGCTACACCGGCGTCTGGCCGATCGGCCTCTATTCGAAGAAGTACACGAAAGTCGCCGACCTGCCCGAGGGCGCGGTCATCGGCGTGCCGAACGACCCGTCCAACGAAGGCCGGGCGCTGCGCGTTCTGCAGAACGAGGGCGTGATCAAGCTGAAGGACGGCACCGGCATTCTGGCCACGACCGCCGACATCGCCGAGAATGCGAAGAAGGTCGAGATCAAGGAACTTGACGCCGGCATCGTCGGCCGCTCGGTCGAGGATCTCGATGCCGCCGTGGTCAACACCGACTGGGCGCTGAAAAGCGGCCTGACGCCGGAAAACCGCATCGCCCAGGAGCCGATATCCGACAATCCGTACCGCAACTTCATCGCGGTCAAGGTCGGCAATGAGAACGAAGCCTGGGTGAAGACCCTGGTGGCTTCCTACCAGAACGACGCGGTCAAGGCCGAATTCGACAAGGTCTACAAGGGAACCGGCCTCAGCGCCTATTGATCGCCGGACGTCCAGTTCGAGAGCAAAAGCGGTCCGCGCTTGAGCGCGGGCCGCAATTGCGTTTTGCGATGGCGAGAACAGGGAACCGCATGAACCAGCATATCACGGCGTCCGGGGAGATCGCCGATCCGACCCACGCCCGACCCGACGCGCTACAGGACGTGGTGCGCCTTGTCGATTTGAAGCGCCGCTTTGGCGCCACCGCGGCGCTCGACGGTATCTCGCTGACGGTGCGCAAGGGCGAGATCCTCGGCATTATCGGCCGCAGCGGCGCCGGCAAATCGACGCTGATCCGCTGCCTGAACGGGCTGGAGCGGCCGGACTCCGGCGAGGTGTTCATCGAGGGCCGCGAAATCAGCCGGCTCGGCGAACGCGACCTGCAGCCGCTGCGGCGGCGTATCGGCATGATCTTCCAGCATTTCAACCTGCTGTCGGCCAAGACCGTGGAGGACAATGTCGCGCTGCCGCTGAAGATCGAGGGCCGGCCGAAGGCCGAGCGTCTGGCAAGGGCGGCGGAGCTGCTTGAACTTGTCGGCCTGTCGGACAAGGCCAAGGCCTATCCAGCATCGCTGTCGGGCGGCCAGAAGCAGCGCGTCGGCATTGCCCGGGCGCTGGCCGCGCGGCCGGCGCTGTTGTTGTCGGATGAAGCGACCTCGGCCCTCGACCCGGAGACGACGCGCTCCATTCTCGCGCTGCTGAAAGACATCAACCGGAAACTTGGCCTGACCATCCTGTTGATCACCCACGAGATGGAGGTGATCCGCTCCATCGCCGACCGCGTGGCGGTGATCGATGCCGGGCGCATCGTCGAGGACGGGCGGGTGTGGTCGGTGTTCGCCGAGCCGCGGTCCAACGTCACACGCAGCCTGCTTGGCGCCATCCGACCGCAATTGCCGGCGGAGTTGTCGGCGCGCCTGCTGCCGGCGGCCGGCGCAGAGACGATCCTGCGTGTCGATGTGGCTGGCGAGGTCGCGCGTGGACCATTGCTGTCCGACCTTGCCACTTCTGTTCCGGGCTCCTTCCGCCTCGTCCATGGCGGCATCGACCATATCCAGCAGCAGCCCGTCGGCACGCTGTTCCTCTCTGTTCCCGGCAGCGACGCAAGCCACCTCGCTGAAATCATCACATTCCTGAAATCCCGCCAGGCGCGGGTGGAGGTGCTTGGCCATGTCGCCGATCCTGTTTGAGCTTCTGCTGCGATCTATCTGGGAAACGGTGCTGATGACGGCCGCCTCCGGCCTTATCTCGCTGGTCTTCGGCCTGCCGCTCGGGCTGGCACTGATCGCCACCGAACGCGGCGGCATCGCCGAAAGCCTGTGGGTCAATCGCGTGCTCGGCGCCGTCATCAACGGCTTCCGCTCGGTGCCATTCATCATCCTCCTGGTGGCGCTGATCCCGCTGACGCGGCTGATCGTCGGCACCTCGATCGGCACCTGGGCGGCCATCGTGCCGCTGTCGATCGCCGCCACACCCTATTATGCGCGCATCGCCGAAGTGTCGCTGCGCGAGGTCGATCACGGCCTGATCGAGGCGGCGCGCGCCATGGGCGGCAACCGCTGGACGATCATCCGCGAGGTGCTGGTGCCCGAGGCGCTCCCCGGCATCGTCGCCGGCTTCACGGTGACGCTGGTGACGCTGATCGGCGCCTCGGCCATGGCCGGCGCCATCGGCGCCGGGGGCCTCGGCGACCTCGCCATCCGCTACGGCTATCAGCGCTTCGAGACGTCGGTGATGATCGCCGTGGTCATCGTGCTGATCATCCTGGTGTGCGGCATCCAGTGGGCGGGTGATCGTCTAGTGGCGCGGCTGGACCGGCGGGGGTGACGTACAGGCCAGCGAATGTGACGCCTGTGTCGCGGCGTTCGGCCGAAGACGTTCAGTAGTTGTCGAGGTCCTCGTCGGAGCGCGGCCCGGGACTATTCTCATCGAGACCGGTCGCTGCGCTGTAGGCCTTCCAAATCGCTGAGGCGTATGCCTCGGCTATACTGAACAAGAAGCGACCCAGACGGAATCCAGGCCACTTCAAGAGCCCCTTCTTGAGAGTCCCGCCTGCCTTTCCCAGAAACTCTGCGACGACCGACATTGGTGTTTCCTCTCAGATGTTGTTTAGTTGCGAGAGGCAGCATCGAATTCGAGGCGTGAGACGGCTGTGAAAAGCTCGTGAATATCGCGAAAAAGCTGAAATTCAGAGTACATCGTGATGAGTCTGGCGCGGCTCGATCTCCTGGGTGGCTTTCATCTGACGTTCCCGCAGGGGAAAACCTTGGAGGTGGCCGCCAAGAAGAACAGAGCACTTCTAGGCATTCTCGCCGTGGCGCCGAACCAGGAGGCGACGCGTCACAAGCTGGCCGCTCTTCTATGGAGCGATCGAGGTGAGGAACAGGCAAGGGACAGCCTGCGGCAGGCCCTGGCCGCTATCCGCAGGGACCTTGCCGGATTGGGAGCGGATGCCTTGGCCCTGGTCGGGGATCGTGTCGCGCTCAATCCGAAATTCTTCACCGTCGACGTGACTGAATTCGTGGCTGCATCCGCGAGCCGGGACACGGCTGAGCTGCGGCGGGCTGCCACCCTCTATGCCGGCTCTTTTCTTGATGGGTTGAGCACGTTCGACAACGCTTTCGAGGATTGGCTTCGCGAAGTCCGTGCGGGCCTGTCCTTGCGGGCAATCGATGTGTTCCAAGCTTTGGCAGAATCGGAGAGCGGCAGCGAGCGCGTTGCAATTTGCGAACGGCTGGTTGCTCTTGATCCGCTGCGGGAGCCGTCGCATGTCGCGTTGATGCGGGCGCATATCGCCTTGGGTCAGGCCGCGCTCGCCATCAAGCAGTATGAGACGTGCAAATTGTTGCTGAAGCGCGAACTGAACCTGGAGCCAGGTGACGAGCTTCGGCTATTGCGCAGGAGCATGGACGAGACGTCCAAACCGCAGAACGGTGGCGCATCAAGCCGCGGGCCAGTCGTTGCGGTCCTAGCATTCGACAATATGAGCAGCGACCCCAATCAGGAATATTTCAGCGACGGGGTCACCGAGGACATCATCACCGAACTGGGGCGATTCGGCGAACTTCATCTCATAGCCCGCAATTCCTCCTTCGTGTTCAAGGGAAAGGTTGTCGACGCCGTCTCCATCGCGAAAGAGTTGTCCGTCGACTATCTGCTTCGGGGCAGCATTCGCCGTGCCGGCGACAGGGTCAGGATCTCATCGCAACTCATAGAGGCCAGATCCGGCAATCAAATCTGGGCCGATCGATTCGATCGGGAGCTGACGGATATTTTTGAGCTTCAGGAAGACATCGCCAGAAGTGTCGCCATCACCGTCGTCGGCACAATCCGAACTTCGGGTGTGGAGAAGATACGGCGCCTTCCGATCACCCAGCTCGATGCCTACGATCTGTATCTTCAGGCTCGCGTTCGGATGGTTCGCTATGACACCACTCTGGAAGCAGAGCCCTATCTTGCCAGGGCGATTGAGCTCGACCCGAATGTCGCTACCATCCATGCGATGATGGCGACCGTGCTCACAAGCAAATGGCTGCTCGAGGGGGACGGGAACACGCTCAAGATCGCTCTTGCCCACGGTCGGCGTGCTCTAAAACTTGAGCCGAAACAGGCATGGAGCCATACAGCGGTGGGTCACACGCTCATCTTCATGGGACAATTGGAGGAGGCGTTGCTGCATCTCGAGCAAGGTGTGAACCTCAATCCGAATGAAACCCGGGCGAGAGCAATACGGGGCTTGTGCTGGAGCTATCTCGGTCGGCATGAGGAAGCTTTGTCCGACCTGGACGTCTGTATCGCCCGTGATCCCCTGAATTACGATTGGTTCTGGGATCTACGCGGACAGGTTCTCCTGGTTCTCGGACGGTATCCTGAGGCGATAGCCTCCTACCGGAATCTCAATTCCTATGCATTTTGGGCCTATGCGTTTCTGGCGGTCTGTCATTTGAGAATGGGTGACGGGCATCTCGCCGCTCAAGCAGCCAGACAGTGCCTGGCGGCAAGGCCCGGTGCGACCGTAAGCACCATCTTGATCGATCCCTATCGTGACCCGAAGATCCTGGAGGATCTTCGAAGAGACCTGCTTGCCGTCGGTATACCCGATGGATGAGGTCGATCTTCCGATAAGCAGCACTAGCCTCTCAACCTAACCCCTTCCGGGTCAAAGAAGGGGATCGGCGCCACGACCGCGCGGGTCGGCTTGCCATCGATATCGACGCTGAGTTCAGTGCCGATGGCCGTGAAGGGTAGCCGCAGATGCGCCGTCGCCAGTACCTTGCCAAGGGAATAGCCGTGGTCGCTGTAGGTGACGATGCCGGCATCCTCGCCTTCGGCCAGTACACGCGCATCTGTCGCGGCCGGTCTGTCGCCGTCCAGGATCAGGCCGGTCCAGCGTTCGTCGAGGCCCTTGTCGCGGATTTTGAGCAGCGCCTCGCGGCCGACGAAATCGCCCTTGTCGAACTTGATCCAGCGATCGAGGCCGACATGGAACGGTGTGCGGCTTTCATCCATGTCGATGCCATGCGCCGGATAGGCCTTTTCCAGGCCAAGCGTGAACATCGCCAGCACGCCATAGGGTTGCAGGCCGAAGTCGGCTCCTGTCCGCATCAGCACGTCCCAGACAGAGACCGCCTCGTCGGCCGGGACAAACAATTCGAAGCCGAGTTCACCGGTCACGCCGGTGCGCGAGATCAGCACCTTTGTCTCGCCGACGCGCCCCGAGGTGAACGCCCAGCGCTTCAGGCCGTCCAGATCGGCATCGGAGACCAGCGCCTTCAACAATTCGCGCGAGCGTGGACCCTGGATGGTCGGGAAGGCGATCGCGGCGGTGATGTCGGTGACATAGGCCTTGCGCCCCTCGGCATGGTGCTGCAGCCAGGGCAGCATCTTCAGGCGGTTGACCGAGCCGGTGACCAGCATGAAATGCTCCGGTCCCAGCCTGAACACGGTGAGGTCGTCCATGATGCCGCCATCCTCGCGGCAGACCGTGGAGTAACGGACCTGGCCCGGTTTCATCGCGGCCGCGTCGTTGACGATGACATGGTAGACCAGCGCCTCGGCGTCCGGCCCCTTGATATCCATCTTGCCCATGGTGCTGAGGTCTTGCACGCCGACATTCTTGCGGGTGTTCAAATGCTCGTCGGCGATGCCGGAATAGTATTTGGCCGAGATGAAATCACCGCCGACCCGGCCCATGGTCGCGCCCAGCCCGACGATGCTGCTGTAGAAAGGGGAACGCCGCTCAGCCAAGGATATCTCCATCGTTCATAAAAAATCGGCAGCGCCGGGTGGCGCCGCCGAGGTCGATTGGTGCCGGGATTAACTCCCGTAGACGTCGAACGAAAAGTACTTGTCGTTGATTTCCTTGTACTTTCCGTTGGCGCGCAGCGCGTCGATGGCGGTGTTGAACTTGTCGGCCAGTTCCTTGTTGCCCTTCTGCAGCGCGATGCCGACGCCGGGTCCGTGAATGGCCGGATCGGCCGTCAGCGTGCCGAGCAGCTTGCAGCAGGCGCCGTCCGGTTTCTTCAGCCATTCGGTCAGGATGATCGAGCCGTCCATCATCGCATCAAGCCGGCCATTGGCCATGTCGGTGCGGGCATCGTCGCCGGTCGGGTAGGCCTTGACGGTCGAGCCCGAATATTTCTGCTCGGCGAATTTCTGGTGGATGGTCGCGGTCTGCACGCCGAGCGCCTTGCCTTTCAGATCGTCCGGCGAGGTGCCCGCAATGGTGGAATCCTTCGGCACGGCGATGGCCGGCGGCGTCTGGTAGTATTTGTGGGTGAACTCGACCTTCTCGGCCCGTTCCGGCGTGATGGTGATGTTGATGATGGCATCGAACTTGCCGGCCTGCAGCGCGGGAATAGAGCCGTCGAAATCCTGCACGGTGAATTCGCACTCGACCTTCATTTCGGCGCACAGCGCCTTGCCGAGATCGATGTCGAAGCCGCCCAGCGTGCCGTCGGCGCTGGCGTAGTTGAAGGGCGGATAAGCGCCCTCGGTGCCGATCCTGAGCTTCTTGTCCTGCGCGGAAGCAGCCCCGGCAGCAAGGGTAAGGGCGACGGAAGCGGCAAGCACGAAACGACCGAAAAGACGCATGTTCCAGATCTCCGTTGACTGCGGAAGTCTACGGGCTTTCGTGCAACCGGCGGTGACGGAAACGACATGTGCTGCGGCGATCACGGCGCTGTGACCGCTCTGCGCCATGGCGTGTGGCGGTGTTTAGCCGGCGCGCTGCCTGTCCGTGGCCTTGCGGTCAATTGTCAGACCGTCCGCCGACAGGACCACGCCGAATTTTTGGGCGGCTTCCTCAGAGGTGTAGTACCCCAGCGCCACGTCGCGCTGCACCTGATCGGCGTCACGCTCGCGCGGATCGCCATAACCGCCACCGCCCGGGGTGCCGACGCGCACGCGGTCGCCGGCCTTGAGCGGGATGTCCTGCTCCTTGGAGAGATGCGGCGGCACATGTTCCTCGCCATTGCGGAAGACGGTCACCGTGTTGACCGCGCCATCCCCACCGCCGAGCGCGCCTTGCGGGCCGAAGCGGCCGTGATCCATGACGAAGGAGGCCCGCGCGTCGCCGCGCAGGATCTCGACCTCGTAGGCGAGGCCGAAACCGCCGCGATGCCTGCCGGCGCCGCCGGAGCCTTCGCGCAAGGCATAGTGGCGATAGAGCACGGGAAAAGCCTGCTCCATGATCTCGACCGGCGGCGATTTGGAAATGCCGATGGTCGAGCAGCCATTGGTCAGGCCGTCATGGCCGGAATTGCCGCCATAGCCGCCGCCGGAAATCTGATACATGACGTAATCGCGGCCACGCACGGGATCGTTGCCGCCAAGCGCGAAATTGCCGCTGGAGCCGGCGGGGGCAGCCGTCACCTTGTCCGGCAGCGCCTGCACCAGGGCCGCGAACACCGCCTCGGCGATCCGCTGCGAGACTTCCGCCGCACAGCCAGAGACCGGGCGCGGGTATCTCGCGTCGAGGAAGGTGCCTTCCGGCCGCTTGACGATCAAGGGTTCGAAGGCGCCGGCGCTGATCGGCACATCCGGGAAGATGTGACGCATGGCGAGATAGACCGAGGACAGTGTCGTCGCCAGCACGCTGTTCATCGGCCCGGCGCAGGGCTTTGACGAACCGGCGAAATCGAAGGTCAGCGTATCGCCCTGCTTTTCGACGGCGAGCGCGATGGTCAGCGGTTCGTTGACCACCCCGTCGGAATCGACAAAGGCTTGGGAATGATAGGTGCCATCCGGAATGGCCGCTATGTTGGCGCGCATCTGCTCGGCGGCGCGGCGGCGCAGTTCGGCGATCGCCTCGACAACGGTTTCGTCACCGTAACGATCCAGGATTCCATTGAGCCTGTCCTGGCCGATCAGCAGCGCCGCGGCCTGCGCCCTGATGTCGCCGATGCGCTGGTCGGCGACGCGGATGTTGGAGCAGATGATGGCGTAGATCTCGGGATCGAGCACGCCCTTCTTGAACAGTTTTACCGGCGGCAGCCGCAGGCCTTCCTGTTCGACCGCCGTGGCGGAGGCGGAAAAACCGCCCGGCACCGAGCCGCCAATATCGGGCCAGTGGCCGGTGTTGGACAGCCAGCAGAAGATTTTTCCGCCCCGGTAGACCGGCATGACGAAGCGCACATCCATCAGGTGCGTGCCGCCGAGATAGGGGTCGTTGACGATGTAGATGTCTCCCGGCTCCGGCGCCAGGCAGCGGCCATCGGCGATCATCTCGATCACCGTTTTGGTCGAATACTGCATGACGCCGACGAACACCGGCAGGCCCTGGCTGCCCTGTGCAATCAGCGAACCGTCGACCGCCGAATAGATGCCGTCGGAGCGGTCATTGGCCTCGGCGATGACCGGGGAGAAGGCGGCGCGGGAAAAAGTCAGGTCCATCTCGTCGCAGACCTGCTGCAAGGCGGCCTGGAGAACCGAAAGCGTGATGGCGTCGAGCTTTGCCATATCCATGTCAGGCATCTCAGGCCTCGCCAATGTCGATGATGATGTTGCCGTCGGCATCCGAACGGGCGCGATCGCCGGGTTCAAGCACGGTCGTGGCGTCCATCTGTTCGAGGATCGCCGGGCCTTGGATAACCGCATCGAGCGGCAGTTTTTCCCTGATATAGACCGGCGTGTCGTGCCAGCGCCCGGCATACCAGACCGGGCGGATCTCACGCCGTGCCTCGTCGAGCGTCTTTGCGCGCCCCGCCGGATCGATCAGGCGCGACAGGTCGATCGCGGGGCGCACGCCTGTCACCGAGGTGTTGAGGTTGACGAGGTTGGCGCGGATCTCCGGCAACTCGACCTTGAAGCGGGCAAAATAGGCCTTTTCGAACAGGGCCTGCAGCTCTTTGCGGCTCACTGTCGAGGACGGCAGCGGCACGTTGATGATGTGGGTCTGGCCGACGAACTGCATGTCGGCGGAATGGGTGACGCGGATCGTCTCCGGCTTGACCGCTTCCTTGCCGATCAGCTCCTCGCCTTCGTTTCGATGCCGTTCCAATATTTGGTAAAGCTGGGTTTCATCAAGCACGGCCACGGGCTGGTTGACGGTGTTGACGAAGTCGTGGCGCAGGTCCGCGACGACGCAGCCGAGCGCGTTGGTGATGCCGGGGCGCGCCGGCACCAGCACCTTGGGCAGGCCGAGTTCGCGCGCCAGCGCCGTGGCGTGCAGCGGACCGGCGCCGCCGAAAGCGAACAGCGCGAAATCGCGCGGGTCATGGCCCCGCGAAACCGACACCATGCGGATGGCGCCGGCCATCTTCATGTTGCCGAGCCTGAGCACCGCGCCCGCCGCCTCGACGCCGGACAGGCCCGTCGCCTTGCCGATCCTCTCTTCGAAGATGCCGGTGACGCGCTCCACGGTGACCGGGTTTTCGACGGCCAGCAGTTTCTTCGGCGCCAGCCGGCCGAGCACCAGATTGGCGTCGGTGATGGTCGGTTCCAGGCCGCCGCGGCCGTAACAGATCGGGCCGGGATTGGCGCCGGCGCTTTCCGGGCCGATCTGGATCAGGCCAGCGGCATCGACGCGCGCGATCGAACCGCCGCCGGCTCCCACCGTGTGCACCGCCACCATCGGCACGTGGATCGGCATGGCATATTCGATCTCGATCTCGTTCGAGACCGCCGGCTCGGCGTTGCGGATCAGCGCCACGTCGGTCGAGGTGCCGCCCATGTCGTAGGTGACGAGGTTTTCGAAGCCGGCGCGCTTGCCCGTATAGGCAGCGGCAATCACCCCGGAGGCCGGACCTGACATGACGGTCTTGGCCGATTCACGTGTGACGAAGCGGGCCGAGATCATGCCGCCATTGCCGTTCATGATCAGGAAGTCGCGGGCATAGCCCTTGGCGGCCAGTTCCTTGCGCAGCCGCTCGACATAGCGCTCGAGGATCGGCTGCACCGAGGCGTTCACGGAGGCGGTGACGCCGCGCTCGAATTCGCGCGCTTCCGACAGCAGCGCATGACCCGTGGTGATGTAGCCATTCGGCCAGAGCTCGGCGGCGATCTCGGCGGCGCGCCGCTCATGCGAAGGGTTGGCGTAGGCGTGCAGGAAATGGATGACGAGGGATTCGCAGCCGGCCGCGATCAGCGTCTTCACCGCTTCACGCATCCCGGCCTCGTCGAGCGGCGTGCGCACCGTACCCGAAGCCTCGACGCGCTCCGACACTTCGAGCCTGAGATTGCGCGGGATGACGGGAACGAAGGTGCCGGTCATGCCATAGGGTTGCGGCCGTGTGCGCCGGCCAAGCTCGATCACGTCGCGAAAACCGCGTGTGGTGATCATGCCGGTCCTGGCCAGCCGGCGTTCGAGCACCGCATTGGTGGTGGTGGTGGTGCCATGCACGATGAGGTCGATGCCGCCGATCGGAAATCCGGTGGCGCCGAGTGCCGAAACCACGCCGAACGCCTGGTTGTCGACCGTGGTCGGGGTCTTAGCGATGTGCACCTTGCCGCCGTGCTTGCCGTCGATCAGAAGCAGGTCGGTGAAGGTTCCGCCGACATCGATGCCGGCCACGACGCTGCCCAGGGAATCCGGCGGCTGCACCGAAAAATTCTCTTTCATTGTCGAAACCCGAAATGCTGGGACTACGGATACGGCACAGTTTGGAAAGGTGTTTCGCGACGGTATCTTGACGCAAATATCGTTTGTATACTAATAAATTCCGGACACAAGAGCTTACCGCCTTGGAGTGTGCGAGCAGCACGCCGGAACCTGAACGGTTCGGGCGCGCAGGAAAAGGTTTGGCGCCCGCGTCCCCGATTGGGCCAGAAAGTTGGATTTGATGAACACCACATCCGCCTTCAACACCGCCGGCGCCCGCCCGCTTCAGTTTCCGATTCCGGCCAATGTCTATGCCGAAACCGTCGTCTCGGTGAAACACTACACCGACCGGCTGTTCTCGTTCCGCATCACCCGACCGCAGTCGCTGCGCTTCCGTTCCGGCGAGTTCGTCATGATCGGCCTGCCCAATGCCGAGAAGCCGGTGTTCCGCGCCTATTCGGTGGCAAGCCCGGCCTGGGACGAAGAGCTGGAATTCTTCTCGATCAAGGTGCCGGACGGCCCGCTGACCTCGGAACTGCAGAAGATCCAGGTCGGCGATACAGTCATCATGCGCCAGAAGTCGACCGGCACGCTGGTGGTCGATGCGCTGACGCCCGCCAAGCGGCTGTTCATGATCTCGACCGGCACCGGCATCGCGCCCTTCGCCAGCCTGCTGCGCGATCCCGACACCTACGAGAAATTCGATCAGCTGATCCTGACCCACACCTGCCGCGACAATGCCGAACTCACCTACGGCCAGGAGTTGGTGGCGGCGCTGGAAAGCGACCCGCTGATCGGCGAACTGACCGCCGGGCGCGTGACGCTCTACAATTCGACGACCCGCGAAGAGTCGGCCTGCATGGGCCGCATCACCGCGCTGATCGGCTCCGGCAAATTCTACGCCGACCTCGGCATTGAGAAGCTCAATCCCGAGACCGACCGCATCATGATCTGCGGCTCGATGCATATGCTGAAGGACGTCAAGGAACTTGCCGAAAGTCTCGGCTTCCAGGAAGGTTCGCTCAGCCATCCCGCGACTTTCGTCGTCGAGCGCGCCTTCGTCGGCTGAGGCCTGCTGCCCCCTTTCCTTCCAGGCGAACGCCTGATCTGGGATGCCCTGCTGGGACAGGTCGGACCGCTCGATCCCGACCGAAGGCACCGAAATCGCGCGCCTGTCAGCGCATACCGTCATATCTGATTTCAGGCCAGGCACGGTCGTGCCGGGAACGGCAATGTCGACGTCCGCCGCGTCGACCGGGCCCGCATGGCCGTGTGCGGTTGAGGCGCTCCTCGAGCCCTGGCTCGGACGGACCCTGGAAGTCACTTTATTGCGATGCAGCATTCAAGGCGGCCTCACGCATCCTTGAATGCCGCAGCGCAACATGACCGACTTGTAACCTGACAGGGCCGGGCCATCGGGACTACTGTCCCGGTGATCGACGCGGTCGGTCCTAACCTCCCAACCATCCTGAAAAGGCTTGATATTCTTGCCAGCCAGGTGGACGGCACCATGAGCATTTCATCAACACAGCAAACCAGTCGCAAACGGCCGAAGCGCTCCCGGAGCATCGTCCTGTTGACCACACTCCTCCTGCTCGCCGGCGGCTACGGCCTATGGCGCAGCCACGCCGACGGCGTGGCAAGAGCAGCCACCCAAACGGCGCAACCCTCGCCCAGGGTCCCGGTCACCGTGGCCACGGCAGAGAAGACCGATTTCCCGCTTTATCTCTATGGGCTCGGCACGGTGACGCCGCTGAACAACGTCAGCATCTCGAGCCGCGTCGCCGGCGTCGTCAACCAGGTTCCGGTCGAGCAGGGGCAAATGGTCAAGCAGGGCGACCTGCTCGCCGAGATCGACCCTCGTCCCTATCAGGCGGTGCTCGACCAGGCGAAGGCCAAGGAGGCGGAGGACGAAGCGACGCTCAAGAATGCGCAGGTCGTCCTCGATCGCCTGTCCACGCTCCTGAAAAAGACGTTCGAAACCCAGCAGGATGTCGATAACCAGCAGGCTGTCGTCACCACGACCGCCGCCACGATCGAGGGTGACAAGGCAGCGATCGAGGCGGCGCAGCTCAACCTCGATTTCACCCGGATCACGGCGCCGCTGACCGGCAAGACAAGCTTCCGCACCATCGATCCGGGCAACATCGTGCAGGCCGGCCAGAGCCCCGGGCTTTTCACGGTCGTGCAGCTCCAGCCCATCTATGTGTCGTTCACGCAGCCGCAGGACGAGGTTTCGACCATCAACAAGGTTTTCGCGGCCGGCCCGGTTGCGATCGATACGCTTGGCGCGGACATGAAGACCGTGCTGGCGAGCGGCAGACTGGAAGCGATCCAGAACGCGGTCGACCAGGCTTCCGGCACGATTTCGCTCAAGGCGACGTTCACGAACCAGGACAATGCGCTGTGGCCGGGCCTGTCCGTCAACACGCGCATACGCATCGGCACGATGGTGGGCGCGATCGTGGTGCCGGACGAAGCCGTCCAGCACGGCCCTGACGGGCTCTTCGCCTATGCCGTCGGCGACGACGGCAAGGTCCGTCGGCAAGCCGTCAAAACGGGTCCTTCGGACGGCGGGCAAACGGTCGTCACCGACGGCCTCGCCGCCGGACAGCGTGTCGTGGTTGCCGGCCAATACCGGGTGGTCGATGGTGCAAGCGTCGATCCAACGCCGGCTCCTGGCGGCGGACAGGCGCAGAACGGCGCTGCCGGAGGTGCAAGCTGATGGCACAGATCGGTGTTTCCACGCCTTTCATCCGCTATCCCGTCGCCACGTCGCTGTTGATGATCGGCGTGCTGTTCGTCGGCGTGGTCGCCTATCTCAACCTGCCCGTCGCGGCGATGCCGAACGTCGACTTCCCGACGATCCAGGTGTCGACCAGCCTGCCGGGCGCCGACCCGATCACGATCGCATCGTCGGTGACCCAGCCGCTCGAGACGCAGTTCGCGCAGATACCGGGCATTGCCGAAATGACATCGAGCAGCCTGTCCGGCTCGAGCCAGGTCACCCTGCAATTCGCGCTCGACGTCGATATCGCATCGGCCGCCGGGCTGGTGCAGTCGGCCATCAACGCCGCCGGCGGACAGCTGCCGAAGAACCTCCCCAATCCACCCACCTACAGGGAGGTCAACCCGACCGATTCGCCGATCATGCTGATCGGCGCAAGTTCGACCGACTTGCCACTGACGACGTTGAGCGACGACGTCTACACCAAGCTGGCGCAAGTGATCAGCCATGTCGACGGCGTCGGCCAGGTGCTGGTCGGCGGCCAGCAGACGCCTTCGATCCGTGTCCAGCTCGATCCCGCCAAGCTCGCGGCAAGGGGCCTGTCGCTGGAAGCGGTGCGCACCCCGCTGTCGATCGGCACGGTGGACCTGCCCAAGGGCAACATCCAGGGCGAAGTGCGCTCCTTCACCATCTTCTCCAACGACCAGATGACGGCGGCCGATGACTGGAACAACGCCATCATCGCCTATCGCGATGGGGCGCCGGTGCGGGTCAAGGATGTCGGCCGGGCCGTGCTCGACGCGCAGGACTACACCCAGGCCGGCTGGACCGACACGACACGCGGCGTCGTGCTCGTCATTTTCAAGGAGCCGGGCGCCAACATCATCGACACGGTCGACAAGATCAAGGCGGAGCTGCCGATGCTGACCGCCTCGATGCCGGCCTCGCTGAAGCTGCAGGTGCTTTCCGACCGCACCCAGACCATCCGCGCCTCGGTGGCGGATGTGCAGTTCACGCTGATGCTCACCATCGGGATGGTGGTGATGGTGATCTTCCTGTTCCTGCGCAATGTCTGGGCGACCGCCATCCCGGCCTTCACCGTGCCGCTGGCGCTGCTTGGCGCATGCGCCCTGATGTGGTCCGCCGGCTACAGCATCGACAATCTGTCGCTGATGGCGTTGACGATCTCGATCGGCTTTGTCGTCGACGACGCCATCGTCATGCTGGAGAACATCGTCCGCTATATCGAGCACGGTGAGAAACCGATGGATGCCGCGATCCGCGGCGCCAGCGAGATCGGCTTCACCATCATGTCGATCTCGATTTCCCTGGTGGCGGTGCTGATCCCGCTGCTCCTGATGAGCGGCATTATCGGCCGCCTGTTCAAGGAGTTCGCGGTGACGCTGGCCATGACCATTCTGGTCTCGGCCTGTGTCTCGCTGACGCTGACGCCGATGCTGGCTTCGCGCTTCATCAAGCCCGCCAACGAGGAACATCACGGCAGGCTCTACCGGTGGAGCGAAAGCGTTTTCGACGGCATGCTGCGCGCCTATGAGCGCGGCCTCGACCGGGCGCTCGGGCATCGTTTCATCACGCTGCTGGTATTCCTGACCTGCGTCGGGCTGACCGGTTATTTCTTCACGCTGGTTCCAAGCGGCTTCTTCCCGCAGCAGGACACCGGCCTGATTTTCGGCCAGGTGATCGCGGGCCAGGACGTCTCCACCGGCCAGATGCAATCCTACATGGCGCAATTTGCCGGGATCGTCTCCAAGGATTCGGCGGTGGCGCATTTCGCGGCATCGACGGGCGGCAATGGCAACACGCAGAACACCGGCCGCATGTTCATCCAGCTGAAGCCGCGTGACGAGCGCGACGTTTCGGCCGACCAGATCATCCGGCGGCTGCAGCCGAAGCTATCGGCCGTCCAGGGCGCGCGCCTGTTCATGCAGGCCTCGCAGGACGTGCGCGTCGGCGGCAAACTGTCGGCCTCGCAATACCAGTATGTGCTGGAAAGCAGCGACCTCGACTCGCTCGATGACTGGGCGCCCAAACTGTTGACGGCCTTGCAGCGCCTGCCCGAATTGCGCGACGTCTCGACCGACCAGATGAGTTCCGGCACGACGCTGACGCTGCAGGTCGATCGCGACCAGGCCGCCCGCTATGGCTTGACGGCGAACGACGTTGACAACACGCTCAACGACGCTTTCGGCCAGCGCCAGATCGCCCAGTACTTCACGCAGCTTTCGACCTACGATGTGATCCTGGAGGTGCTGCCGTCGCTGCGCGGCAACCTGAAGGCGCTCGACCAGATCTATCTGACGACATCGAGCGGGTCGCAGGTGCCGCTCTCGGCCATCGCCAAATGGACGACGAAACCAGTGCAGCCGCTGGTGATCAATCACGAAGGCCAGTTCCCTTCGGTGACGATCAGCTTCAACCTGGCGCCCAACATCGCGCTCGGCCAAGCCACCGCCGCCATCGACAGGGCCGCCGCCGAGATGCGGCTGCCGGCGACTATCCAGACCAACTACACGGGAACGGCACAGGCCTTCCAGCAGTCGCTGTCTTCAGTGCCGGTGCTCATCCTCGGCGCGCTGGTGGTGGTCTATTTGATCCTCGGCATCCTCTATGAAAGCTACGTCCACCCGCTGACCATTCTCTCCACTCTGCCCTCCGCCGGGCTTGGCGCGCTGGGCACGCTGCTCGTCTTCCATATGGAGTTCAACCTGATCGGGCTGATCGGCGTCATCCTGCTCATCGGCATCGTCAAGAAGAACGGCATCATGATGGTGGACTTCGCCATCGCGGCGGAAAGGGACCAGAATCTCAGCTCCCTGGAATCGATCCGCCAGGCCTGCCTGCTGCGCTTCCGGCCGATCATGATGACCACCATGGTCTCGATGCTGGGCGCGCTGCCGCTGATGCTGGAGAACGGCACCGGGGCGGAAATCCGCCAGCCGCTCGGTTACACAATGTTCGGCGGGCTGCTTGTCAGCCAGGCGCTGACGCTCTTCACCACGCCGGTGATCTATCTCTACCTCGACGACCTTTCCCATTGGCTCACCTCATTCGGCAAGCATGAGTCGGAGCATGCCGAACCCGAACTTATCGAGGCTGAAATCGGCGTGGCGGCGCGCAAGCTGGCGGCCGAGTAGGCTTGCGTCGGCGCGCGGGCCGACATCCGCTTGTGGCCTCGGTCCAAACGATCGTGTAAGTATCGCCCTAAAGCGCGTCGCGTCGGAACGGATTCGTGCAACGCGCTTTAGGCTTTTGTTTTATGCATGTCGTTCCCCCAAAACCGAGGTCACTTTTGGGCGACATGCATTGAACGAGAAAGGGCAGGAAATGAGCAATACGATCCGCGAAGCCGAGCCCGGCACCAGCGCGTCGAAAGTGACGCCGCTGCCGGCTCGCGCCGCCGCCAACACCCCGATACCGCCGGATCATCGCATCGCGCGCAATCCCGGCATGAAGCTCGATCCCGGCTTCATGGAATCGGTTCGCAGCGTCAACCGCTCGGCACTCGAACGGCGCGTCGCCAGCCTGACCAAGCGGCGCTCGATCAAGGCCGACAACCAAGCGGCCTGGCTGCTGCGCGCCATTGCCTGCATGGACCTGACGACGCTGAATTCCAATGACACCGAGGAGCGGGTGCGCCGGCTCTGCGCCAAGGCGATCAACCCGCTGCGCCGCGACATCGTCGAGGGCCTCGGCATTTCGGGCGAAACCATCCGGCCGGCGGCTGTCTGCGTCTACCATCCCTTCGTCGCTACCGCCGTCGACGCCGTGCGCGGCACCGGCATCCATGTCGCCGCCGTTTCCACGGCCTTTCCGCATGGCCTTGCGCCGCTGTCGACGCGCCTGCAGGAAATCGAGGCTTCGGTGCGCGACGGCGCCGACGAGATCGACGTCGTCATTCCGCGCGGGCTGGTGTTCGGCGCCAAATGGCGGGAGCTCTACAATGAGATCGTGTCGATGCGCGCCGCCTGCGGTGACGCGCATCTGAAGGTCATTCTCGGCACCGGCGACCTCGCCACGCTGCGCAATGTCATGCTGGCCTCGATGGTGGCGATGATGGCGGGCGCCGATTTCATCAAGACCTCGACCGGCAAGGAAAGCGTCAATGCGACGCTGCCGGTTGGCCTCGCCATGGTGCGCGCCATCAGGGCCTATTTCGAGGAGACCGGCTATCTCATCGGCTTCAAGCCAGCCGGCGGCATCTCCACCGCGAAAGCCTCGCTCGACTGGCTGGTGCTGATGAAGGAAGAACTCGGCCGGCCGTGGCTCGAACCCGAGCTGTTCCGCTTCGGCGCGTCGAGCCTGCTGACCGACATCGAGCGCCAGCTGGAGCACCATTTGACCGGGCATTATTCGGCCAATCACCGCCACGCGATGGCTTGAGCACCCACCCCGATCGGCTTTGCCGATCGACCCTCCCTTGGGAGGGTGAAGGAGGCACGATGAACATTCTCGACCGCTATCACGCCATGGACTACGGCCCGGCGCCGGAAGCCCGCAACGAGGCCGATGCATGGCTTGCCGCGCGCGATTTCGGCAAGGCGCTGTTCATCGACGGTGCCTGGAAGGCCGCGTCCGGCGGCAAGACTTTCGAGACCAGCGAGCCGTCTTCCGGCAAGCTGCTGGCCAAGGTTTCGGACGCCAGTGCGGCCGATATCGACGCGGCGGTCGCCGCAGCCACCAAGGCATTGCCGAAATGGAGCGCCAGTTCAGGCTACCAGCGCGCCAAGGTGCTCTACGCGATCGGCCGCGCCATGCAGCGCCACCAGCGCCTGTTCGCCGTGCTGGAGACAATCGACAATGGCAAGCCGATCCGCGAAAGCCGTGACATAGACGTGCCGCTGGCGATCCGCCATTTCATCCATCATGCCGGCTGGGCGCAGGCGCTGGACAAGGACTTTCCGGGCCATAAGGGTGTCGGTGTCGTCGGCCAGATCATCCCGTGGAATTTCCCGCTGCTGATGCTGGCCTGGAAGATTGCGCCGGCGCTTGCCGCCGGCTGCACGGTGGTGCTTAAGCCGGCCGAATTCACGCCATTGACCGCAATTCTGTTCGCCGAGATTTGCGAACGCGCTGGGGTGCCGAAGGGCGTCGTCAACATTGTCCATGGCGGACCCGAAGCGGGGGCTGCCATCGTCAATCATCCCGGCATCCAGAAGATCGCCTTCACCGGCTCCTCGGAGGTCGGCAAGATCATCCGCAAAGCCACGGCGGGATCGGGGAAAAAGCTGTCGCTGGAGCTCGGCGGCAAATCGGCCTTCATCGTCTTCGAGGATGCCGATCTCGACAGCGCCGTGGAAGGTCTGGTCGACGGCATCTGGTTCAACCAGGGCCAGGTCTGCTGCGCCGGTTCGCGGCTGCTGGTGCAGGAGGGCATTGCCGAAGCCCTGATCGCCAAGGTCAAGTCGCGGATGAGCAGGTTGCGCGTCGGCAGTCCGCTCGACAAGAACACCGATATCGGCCCGCTGGTCGACATCACACAGCTCGACCGCGTCAAGGGACTGGTCGCCGAAGGGGCGAAACAGGGCGCCGTCTGCTGGCAGCCGGACGCGGCGCTGCCGTCCTCCGGCTATTACCATCTGCCGACGCTCGCAACCGGTGTTTCGCCGGCTAATATCCTTGCCCAGGAAGAGGTGTTCGGGCCGGTTCTGGCGACCATGACCTTCCGCAACACGGAGGAAGCGATCGAACTCGCCAACAACACGCGCTATGGACTGGCGGCCTCGGTTTGGAGTGAGAACGTCAATCTGGCTTTGCACGTGGCGCCGCAACTGAAGGCCGGCGTCGTCTGGGTCAACGGCACCAACATGTTCGACGCTGCCTGCGGCTTTGGCGGCTACCGCGAGAGCGGCTTTGGCCGCGAGGGCGGGCGCGAAGGCATGTTCGAGTATCTCGCGGCAAAGCTGCCGCTCGGTCCGGTCATCAAGGCCGCGACTGTCTCGGCGCAACCGGTCGAGCAAGCCGACGGCCTGGCCATAGACCGCACGGCGAAGCTCTTCATTGGCGGCAAGCAGGTACGGCCGGACGGCAATTATTCGCTGGCCGTCGCCACCGCCAAGGGCAAGCTGGCCGGCGAGGTCGGGCTCGGCAGCCGCAAGGACATTCGTGACGCGGTTTCGGCCGCACGCGGTGCCAAGGCCTGGCCGGAGGCGACCGCCTATAACCGCTCCCAGGTGCTTTACTATCTTGCCGAGAACCTGTCCGGCCGCACCGATGAGTTCGCCGCACGCCTCGTGCAGCTCACAGGCGTGACGGCCAAGGCGGCGCGCGAGGAGGTCGAGCAGTCGATCGAGCGGTTGTTCCTTTATGCCGGCCTTGCCGACAAGTTCGAGGGCCGCGTCCACCAGCCGCCGGCTCGCGCCGTGACGCTGGCCCTGCACGAGCCGGTCGGCGTCGTCGGCATCGTAGCGCCCGATGCCTCGCCGCTGCTTGGCCTGATCTCGCTCATCGCCCCGGCGCTCGCGATGGGCAACACCGTGGTCGCCGTGCCGTCCGAACGCTATCCGCTGCTCGCCACCGACCTCTATCAGGTGATCGAATATTCCGATGTTCCGGCCGGCGCCATCAACATCGTCACCGGACGCAGCGCCGAGCTTGCCGGCGTGCTGGCCAAGCATGACGATGTCGACGGGCTCTGGGTGTTCGCCGATGCCGAGACCTGCGCCAGGGCGGAAGCCGAGTCCGTCGGCAACCTCAAGCGCGTCTGGAGCGGCAATGGCCGCAGCCTGGACTGGGCATCCGACGAGGCGGCCGGCGATGCTTTCCTGCGCCGCGCCATCGAGGTGAAGAACGTCTGGGTGCCTTACGGCGACTGACATTTCCGTGCTGTCGCAATGGTGATCGCGTTCGGACTTGACGCCCGGACACATGTTCTTTAACGAGAAAAAACATCTTTATCTGTAAACTGACGGCGGCCCAGGCTGCATGGTGATGCCTTACTGGCACACGACGCCGTGGCAGGACGCCGGTAAATTCGGATGATCCAGAGGAGCGAGGAGAAAAGCATGGCGGATCTGGCAGGCAAGGTCGTTGTCATCACGGCGGCGGCACAAGGCATCGGCAAGGCGAGCGCACTGGCCTTCGCCAAGGCTGGAGCCACCGTCCATGCCACCGACATCAACGAGGTGCTGCTCGCCGAACTCGCCAAGACGTCCGGGATCAAGACCCGCAAGCTGGATGTGCTGAACGACGAGGCCGTCAATACGGCCTTTGCCGAGATCGGCCGCGTCGACGTGCTGTTCAACTGCGCCGGCTTCGTCCATTCCGGATCGATCCTCGAGATGAAGGATGGCGATCTCGATTTCGCGCTGAACCTCAATGTCCGCGCCATGGTTCGCACCATCCGCGCCGTGCTGCCCGGCATGCTGGAGCGCGGCGATGGCGCCATCATCAACATGGCCTCGCTGGCGAGCTCGACCAAGGGCGTGCCGAACCGGTTCGTCTACGGCCTGAGCAAGGCCGCGGTCATCGGCCTGACCAAGGCGGTCGCCGCCGATTATGTCGGCAAGGGCATACGCTGCAACGCCATCTGCCCCGGCACGGTCGAAAGCCCGTCGCTGCAGGACCGCATGCATGCGCAGGGCGACTATGAGGCCGCCCGCGCCGCCTTCATCGCCCGCCAGCCGATGGGCCGGCTCGGCACGCCGGAGGAGATCGCCGACCTCGCCGTCTATCTGGCCGGCGCGACCTATACGTCCGGGCAGGCCTACAATATCGACGGCGGCTGGTCGATCTAGCGCAATCAAGCAGGCGGTCGGCAAGCGGAGAATCGCGGCGCTTATCGAGATCGGGAAGTCTGAAAATCCGGCTCGCGGACCCGTTCAACAGATGTCCGCGCTTGCCGGTTCTCAGGTCGATGGGTAGGGTCCGCCGGGCTCCTCAAGGAAGCCATCGCCTCGGCGGAGAATTTGCAAAAGGCCGCGAGGCCGCAACCAGGAGAAGGATTTAGATGAAACTGCTGCGCTATGGCGAGGTGGGGAGCGAACGTCCCGGCCTGCTCGATGCGGATGGGACGATCCGCGATCTCTCCGCCCATGTCGCCGACATTGCCGGCACGGTGCTGCATCCGGCCTCGCTGGAGATGCTGGGCAAGCTCGATGCAAAGTCGCTGCCGGCGGTTTCCGGCAAGCCGCGCCTCGGGGCCTGCGTCGCCGGCACCGGCAAGTTCATCTGCATCGGCCTCAACTATTCCGACCACGCCGCCGAAACCGGCGCCACGGTACCGCCGGAACCGATCATCTTCATGAAGGCAAGCTCGGCCATTGTCGGGCCGGACGACGACGTGCTGATCCCGCGCGGTTCGGTGAAGACCGACTGGGAAGTCGAACTCGCCGTGGTCATCGGCAAAACGGCAAAATATGTCAGCGAAGCCGATGCGCTCGATTATGTCGCCGGCTATTGCGTCGCCCACGACGTCTCCGAGCGCGCCTTCCAGGCCGAACGCCAGGGCCAGTGGACCAAGGGCAAGAGCTGCGACACGTTCGGCCCGACCGGCCCGTGGCTGGTGACCAAGGACGAAGTCGCGGACCCGCAGAACCTCAAGATGTGGCTGACCGTCAACGGCAAGACCATGCAGGACGGCTCGACCAAGACCATGGTCTATGGCGTCAAATATCTGGTGTCCTATCTCAGCCAGTTCATGTCGCTGCATCCCGGCGACATCATTTCGACAGGCACGCCGCCCGGCGTCGGCCTCGGCATGAAGCCGCCGGTGTTCCTGAAGGCGGGCGATGTGGTGGAACTGGGCATCGAGGGCCTGGGCCAGCAGAAGCAGACGTTCAAGGCTGATTTGTAGCCGCGGCAGTTCTTCCCCTTCTCCCCTTGTGGGAGAAGGTGGCCTCGCGAAGCGAGGTCGGATGAGGGGTGCGCGAAGGATCTCTGCTTGCAGAAGTCAAGCGCCTGAAGTCTTTCGGCCTTTTCACGCCTCACTCCGCTGGAAGACCCCTCATCCGTCTCGGCGCTACGCGCCGATCCACCTTCTCCCACAAGGGGAGAAGGTAAGAGGCGTTGGCGCCAGATTACTTCAGCACCTTCCCATCAGCGCCAAACCGATAGGTCTTGGCCGGATCCGGCGTCGCATAGAGCGTCGCGCCCGGCTCGGCGTCGTAGACGCCGAAAATCCGCACCGTGATCAGCCCGGCCTTCTCGCAGTCGAGATAGAGATTGGTGTCGGCGCCGAGATGCTCGGCATGCACCACCGTGCCCTTCCAGGCGCCCGATTTCGGATCGACGGTCAGATGCTCCGGCCGAACGCCGATGGTCTTGGCCGTTTCGCCGAGGCGGGCGCCGTCGATGAAATTCATCTTCGGCGAGCCGATGAAGCCGGCGACGAACTCATTTGCCGGCGCATTGTAGAGCTCCATCGGGCCACCGATCTGCTCGATCCTGCCGGCGTTCAGCACCACAATCTTGTCGGCCAATGTCATTGCCTCGACCTGGTCGTGGGTGACGTAGATCATCGTCGCCTTCAGCCGGCGGTGCAGCTGCGCGATCTCCAGCCGGGTGTTGACGCGCAGCGCGGCATCGAGGTTCGACAGCGGCTCGTCGAAGAGGAACAGCTTGGGCTCCCGCACCACGGCGCGGCCGATGGCTACGCGCTGGCGCTGGCCGCCGGAGAGTTCGGCCGGCCGCCGCTCCAGATAGGGCTCAAGCGACAGCATCGATGAGGCGATGCCGATGCGGCGGTCGATCTCGGCCGCGGGTGTGCCGGCCTGCTTGAGGCCAAGGCCCATATTGTTCTTCACCGTCAGATGCGGGTAGAGCGCATAGGTCTGGAACACCATGGCGATGCCGCGCTTGGCCGGTGGCGTGACTGACACATCCTCGCCGTCGATCAACACCCGGCCGGAGGTCGAATCCTCCAGCCCGGCGATGACCCGAAGCAAGGTCGACTTGCCGCAGCCCGACGGGCCGACAAAGACGACGAATTCGCCATCGGTCACTTCGAGGTCGATGCCCTTCAGCACCTCGACCGGCCCGAAGGCCTTCTTCACATTCTCGATCTTCAGCGAACCCACGGCTTCGTTCCTGTCGTTAGAGTTTGACGGCTATGCCGCTGCGCACGCTGTCGTCGGCGGCAAGGCAGACGGCGAGCGACTTCACCGCGTCGTCCATGTGTTTGGTGAGATCCAGATCCTCGCGGATCGCCTTCAGCACGAAGGCCTGTTCGAGATCGCAGAGGTCCTGGTGGCCGGGTTCGCCTTCCATCGACAGCATCTCGTCGGCTTTGGCGAACTTGCCGTCCGGGCCGGTCGCCGCACTGTGCAGGCGAATGGTCGAGGTCTTGGTGTGGGTGTCGATGTCGTCCGACTTCACACCTTCCTTCATGACGATCGACACACAGCCCTTCGGCGAAATGACGTCCTTCACGAAGAAGGCGGTCTCCGAAATCATCGGGCCCCAGCCGGCTTCGTACCAGCCGACCGAGCCGTCATCGAACAGAACCTGCAGATGGCCGTAATTATACATCGACGGCGCCACCTCCTCGGTCAGCCGCACGCCCATGCCGCGCACCTCGACCGGCCTGGCGTCGGTGATCTGCAGCATGACGTCGAGATAGTGGACGCCGCAGTCCACGATCGGCGAGGTCGTCTGCATCAGCTGCTTGTGCGTCTCCCAGGTGTGGCCCGAAGACTGCTGGTTGAGGTTCATGCGGAACACGTAGGGGCCGCCGAGCTTGCGCGCCTCGGCGATCAGCCTGATCCAGGACGGGTGATGGCGCAGGATGTAGCCGATCACCAGTTTCCTGCCGTTGGCTTGTGCCGCCGCGACGACGCGTTTGGCGTCGGCCACCGTCGTTGCCAGCGGCTTTTCGACAAAGACGTGGCAGCCGGCCTCGAACGCCTTCACCGCATAGTCGGCATGGCTGTCGGAATAGGTGGCGATGCAGGCGACATCGGGCTTTTCATCGCGCAGCGCCTCGTCGAAGGAACGCCTGATGCCATAGCCCGACAGCCCGTCCGGCAGCGGCACGTCGGAACGGTTGATCAGCGCAGCGATCTCGAAGCCCGGATTGGTGTGATAGGCCAGCGCATGGCTGCGGCCCATATTGCCGAGCCCGGCGACGACGACGCGAAGAGGTTTTTCCAAACTCACTTGACGGCTCCGGAGGTGATGCCGCGGATCAATTGCCGCGAGAAAATGACGTAGAGGATCAGCACCGGCATGATCGCCAGCGAAAGTGCTGCCAGGATGGCGTTCCAGTTGGTGACGAACTGGCCGAGGAAGAGCTGCGCGCCGAGCGTCACCGTCTTGGTCTCCTCCGACGGCGCCAGGATCAGCGGGAACCACAGATCGTTCCAGATCGGGATCATGGTGAAGACGCCGACGGTCGCCATGGACGGCCGCACCAGCGGCAGCACCAGGCGGAAGAAGATGGTGTATTCGGACAGGCCGTCGATACGGCCGGCATTCTTCAGGTCGTCGGAGACCTGCTTCATGAATTCCGACAGGATGAAGACGGCGAGCGGCAGGCCTTGCGCGGTGTAGACCAGGATCAGCGCCGTCAGCGTGTTGACCAGCCCGCTCGCCACCATCAACTGGAGGATGGCGACGGTGCCGAGCCGGATCGGTATCATGATGCCGAGCGCGAGATAGAGCCCCATGAGCGAATTGCCGCGGAAGCGGTATTCCGACAGGGCGAAGGCTGCCATGGCGCCGAACAACAGCACGAAGAACAGCGAGGCGACGGTGACGACAAGGCTGTTCTGGAAATAGTGGATGAAGTCGCCCTGGCCGATCACCGTGGTGTAGCCGATCAGGTCGAAGGTTTTCGGCGTCGGCGGCGTCAGCGGCGCGCCGAAGATGCCGGCGCGGGACTTGAACGAATTCATGATCACCAGGATCACCGGAAACAGCGCGATCGCCGTGTAGGTCAAAAGGATCGCGTGGGCGCCGATGGTGCGGGGCAGCGAACGGGTGGCGGTGCTCATCTCCTGGCCCCTCAGAACTGGTAGCGACGCAGGCGCGTCTGGACGAGGAAGAGGTAGACGCAGACGCCGCCGAGGATGATCAGGAACATCATCGTGGCGATCGCGGCGCCCATGTTGGGATCGCCGACCTGCAGCTGGAAACCGAAGAAGGCGCGGTAGAGGAAGGTGCCGAGAATATCGGTCGAATAGTTCGGCCCGGCGAGCGCCCCTTGCGCGGTGTAGATCAGGTCGAAGGCGTTGAAATTGCCGACGAAAGTGAGGATCGAGATGATGCCGATCGACGGCAGGATCAGCGGCAGCTTGATCTTCCAGAACTGCGACAGGCCGGTGATGCCGTCGCATTCGGCCGCCTCGATCACCTCGTCGGGAATCGACAGCAGCGCCGCATAGATCAGCATCATCGGGATGCCGACGAACTGCCACACCGAGATCAGGCTGAGCGCGGTCAGCGCGTATTGCTCCTTGCCGAGCCAGGGCGTGAACAGGCTTTTCAGGCCAACCAGGTCCAGCATGTGCGGCGCCACGCCCCACAGCGGCGACAGGATCAGCTTCCAGGCAAAGCCGACGATCACGAAGGACAGGATGGTCGGCACGAAGATCGCCGTGCGGTAGAAGGCCGCGAACCGAAGTTTCGGGCTGGATAGAAGTGCGGCCAGCATGACGCCGATCGGGTTCTGCACCAGCATGTGGATCATGAAGAACCAGGTGTTGTTCCTCAGCGCGTTCCAGAAACCCACCGACCAGTTGGGATCGCCGAACAAGGTGCGGAAATTGTCCAGTCCGACGAAGATCTGGTGCTGCTCGATGTTGCGGAACAGCGACAGCTGCAGCGTTCCGGCGAGCGGCAGGATCATGATCGCCGTGTAGACGAGCACGGCCGGCGCCAGGAAGACGGCGATGTGCCAGCGAAACGGTCTTTTCGGTCGTATTTCTGCGGCCATGAGTTCGGTTCCCGCCGTCTCTCGGTTCCAGACGATGTTGATGCTAGAGCGGTTCACCGTTTTACGGAAACGCCGAACCGCTCTATCTTTTTTGCACGCAATTCCGGACGGAAAACCGCTTCACACTTTTCCTGGAATTGCTCTAGATGATGCCTCGATGCACGGCCCATCCATCCTTGCCCGATACGGCAAGAACAAAGGCCTGCGACTGATCAGCTAGCCTTCCCAAGGAGATCAAGGGTAAGGCCGCGAGGCGGTGCCGACAATCGCTATTCGAACAGGCGCACCCTGGGAACCAGGATAGTCCGGAACCGGCCAGGCATGCGCCCAGCCGGCTCCGTTGCCTGAGCTCTTACTTCGCCGGCTTGTACCAGCTGTCGAGGCCGGCCTGCAGCTTCTTGGCCGCGTCTTCCGGCGTGACGGTGCCGTTGATGACGTTGGCTGACTGGACCCAGGTCTCGTTCTCGAGGTTCGGCGTGCCGCGCGACAGGATCTGGTAGGTCGAGCGGATCGTCGACTTGCACTTGCCGCGCCAGGAAACGAATTCCTGCGCCAGCGGGTCTTCCATCTTCACCGGCGACGAGTTCAGGCTGAAGAAGCCCGGCAGCGCGTTGGCGTAGATGGTGGCGAAATCCGGCGAAGCCACCCAGGACAGGAAGGTCTTGGCCGCGTCCGCATGCTTGGAAGCCGCATTCAGGCCCATGCCGATATCGGTATGGTCGGAGATGTAGCAGGTGTCGCCGGCCTTCTCGACCGGCGGCGGGAAGGCGCCCATCTTGAACTGGGCCTGGGTGTTGAACAGGCCGATCTCCCACGAGCCGGCCGGGTAGATGGCGGCGCGGCCGAGCGTGAACAGGTTCTGGCTGTCCGGATAGGTCTGCGCCTCGAAGCCGTCGCCCAGATAGGGCTTCCACTTGGCCAGTTCCTCGAAGGGCGCGACCCATTCCTTGTCGGTCAGCTTCTGCGTGCCCTTGATCAGCGCCGCGCGGCCGTCCTCGCCCTTCCAGTAGTTGGGGCCGATGTTCTGGTAGCCCATGGTCGCGGCTTCCCAGAGATCCTTGGTGCCCATCGCCATCGGGATGTAGGTGCCGTCGGCCTTGATCTTGTCGAGCGCGGCGAAGAACTCGTCGCGGGTCTCCGGCACTTTGATGCCGAGCTTGTCGAAGGCGTCCTTGTTGTAGATGAAGCCGTGGATGACCGAGGCCATCGGCACGCAGAAGCTCGCCTTGCCGTCATCGGTCTGCCAGGCGGACTTGGCCACCGGCGAGAAGTTTTCCATGCCGGGCAGCGCGCTGAGGTCGGCGAGGTTGCCCTTCTTGAACAGTTCGAGCGACTTGTCGAACGGGCGGCAGGTGATCAGGTCGCCGGCCGATCCGGCGGCGAGCTTGGCGCCGAGCGCGGCGTCATATTCGGTCGGAGCCGATGGTGCAAACACCACCTTGATGCCGGGGTTCTTGGCTTCGAAGGCGGGGATCAGCTTGTCCTTCCAGATGGACAGGTCGTCGCCGCGCCAGCTTTCGATGTTGAGCGTTACGTCCTCGGCGTGAGCCAACCCGGCCGAGCCGAGAATGCTGGTGCCCAGAAGCAGTGCCGTCAGTAGTTTCGTTGTCATGCTCAGTCTCCCTGTTGACCTTTTTCAGGTTCGGTTTTGATGAGAACAGGGGCTTTTGGCCCCTTGCTCCCCTCGCAAGCCCGGTTCACCCCGATGGAAAACGGGATGAAACAGGCTCTATTTCTCTGTTCGAGCATGATCTTTTCCGGAAAGCGGTCTCCGCTTTTCGGGATCATGCCCCAACGCGGAAAGGGCCGGCCGCAGTTTCTGGCCAGCCTCTTCCAGTATCTTCTGCGCCGCGGCGGCGCTGTCGGCGCCGGCGGCGAGCAGAATTGCGGTCTTGACCGCGCCGCCGCTTTTCTCGAGCAGCCCGGCCGCTTCGTCCTTGCCGCGCCCGCTGATGGCGGCGACGATGCTCGCGGCGCGGTCGCGCAGCTTGATGTTGTCGGCCATCAGATTGACCATGTAGCCGTCATGGACATGGCCAAGATGAACAGCGGTCAGGGTCGAGAGCATGTTGAGCGCGATCTTCTGGGCGGTGCCGGCGCCCATGCGCGTCGAGCCGGCGATCACTTCCGGCGGCGTTTCGAGCAGGATTGCGGTTTCGGCCTGGCGAAGCAGGGCCGAGTCCCGGTTGTTGGCGATGCCGATGGTGGCCGCACCGCGACGGGCGGCTTCTTCGATCGCGCGCACCGCGTATGGCGTGGTGCCGCTGGCGGAAAGCGCGATCAGGCAATCGCCGGCGCCAATACCGGCATTGGCGACAGCCGTCGCGGCCTCCTCGACATCATCCTCGGGGCCGCCCGCCAGCGTCCTGAAAGCCTCATCGCCGCCGGCGACCAGGATGGCGATGCGGTCGCGCTGGATGCCGAAGGTGCCGGGCAGTTCCAGCGCATCGGCCAGCGCCATCAGGCCGGAACTGCCGGCCGCGGCATAGGCAAGCTTGCCGCCGCCGCTCAATCGGCCCGCAATAATCTCGGCTGCCTTGGCGATGGCGGGAATGGCATTGCGGACGGCTTTCGCGGCTTCGATCTGCGCATCGGCCAGCGAAACAAGGATGGCTTCCGGTGCCTGGATATCCAGCCCCTCGGCATTCCTGTGAAGCGCTTCGGTGCGCGTTTCAGCCATCCGTGTTCCTCCAATACCAGAACAATACCAAAAAAATACCACTTGTCCACACGCATTAACGAATTCGCGGACAGGAAATCGGTGAGCCGACGAAATGTCTAGATTTTTCAATAAAATACGGCTTAATCTTTTTGAAACGGAAATTAAGCCTTGGCTATTGGTATTTTATTGGTATTATCGGCCCGGAGGAGAAATCGCGTGAATTTCGTGCTCGGTATCGATGGCGGCGGCACCAGCTGCAGGGCCGCCCTTGCAACAGCGGACGGTACGGTCGTCGGTCGCGCCAAAAGCGGCGCCGCCAACATTCGCACCGACCTCACCGGGGCGCGGTCGAACATCGTCGATGCCGCGCGGCAGGCTTTCATCGCCGCCGGGCAGGATCCCGAGCTGATTCCGCAGACACCGGCCATCCTCGGCCTTGCCGGCGCCAATGTCGGCACCTACCGGCAGCAGCTCGAAGCGATCCTGCCGTTCAGCACCAGCCGCGTCGAGACCGACGCCGAAATCGCGCTGGAAGGGGCGGTGGGCTCTGGCGACGGGGCCATGGCGATCCTCGGCACCGGCACCGCCTATATGGCCCGCAAGGGCGGCAGGTCACGGGCGATCGGCGGCTGGGGATTTCAGGTCGGCGACCAGGGCAGCGGTGCCCGCATCGGCCGCGATCTGCTCGAACAGACGCTGCTTGCCCATGACGGCGTGCGCGCGGCTTCGCCGCTGACCGACGCGATGATGGCCATCTTCCGCAACAATCCCGAGGACGTGGTGGAATTCACCACCAATGCCAAGCCCGGCGATTTCGGCGGCTTCGCGCCAAAAGTGTTCGAGCACGCCGAGAAGGGCGATACCGTCGCCAACTGGATCGTCGACAAGGCGGTCAGCGATGTCGAGGCTTCGCTCGGCGCGCTCGGCCTTTCCGACGACGCGCCGCTTTGCCTGCTCGGCGGGCTGGCGCCGCTCTACGCGCCACGGCTGTCGCCACGTTACCGGACGCTGCTCAAGCCGCCGCTCGACGATGCGCTGGGCGGTGCCGTGCAGATGGCGGTCAGGCTTTTCGCCAAGCCAGTGGAGGCGGCCCGATGAGCGATGCCGCCGACCAGATTTTCGCCACGCTGAGACAATCGTCGCAAAGCGGCGCGCCGCTCTACCTGCAGCTCAGGAAAAGCATCGAGGATGCGGTCAACCGTGGCCTGATCGGACCCGGCGACGCGCTGCCCTCCGAGCGCGACATCGCCACCAAGGCCGACATTTCGCGGGTCACCGTGCGCAAGGCGGTGCAGGATCTGGTCAAGGGCGGCATTCTTGTGCAGCGCCATGGCTCGGGCACTTTCGTGGCGCCACGCATGGAGCGCGTCGAGCAATCGCTGTCGCGGCTGACCTCCTTCACCGAGGACATGGCGCGACGCGGCATGGCGGTGCGCTCGGCCTGGCTCGACCGCGGCCTCTATGCGCCCTCGCCCGACGAGATGATGGTGCTCGGCCTGTCGTCGAACGAACTGGTGGCGCGCGTGGCGCGCCTGCGCATCGCCAACGACACGCCGCTGGCGATCGAACGCGCCTCGCTGTCGGCCAGCGTGCTGCCCGACCCGGCGGGCATCGGCTCCTCGCTCTATGCGGCGCTGCAACTGACCGGCAATCGCCCGGTTCGGGCGGTACAGCGCATCTCGGCCGCCAATCTCGGCGACGGCGATGCGCGCCTGCTGGAAGTGCCGCCGGGTATTGCCGGCCTGCATATCGAACGCATTTCCTACCTGGCGAGCGGCAAGGTGATCGAGTTCACCCGCTCCATCTACCGGGGCGACGCCTATGATTTCGTCGCCGAACTGCGGCTGACAGGGCCGAGCGAAGAGGGCCGACCATGACCTCCAACACCACACATATGCAGCGCGAGATCGAGGAGATCCCGCAGGCCGTCGCCCGACTGCTGGACGGTTCAGGCGCCATGCTCGCCGAGGCCGGGCGCGGCATCCGGGAACGCGACCCGCATTTTGTCGTCACCGTGGCGCGCGGTTCGTCCGACCATGCCGCGACCTTCATGAAATATGCCGTCGAACTGACCGCGGGCCTTGCCGTCGCCTCGGTCGGTCCGTCCATTGCCTCGATCTACGGCCGCAAGCTTAGGCTCGACGGCTCAGCCTGCCTGGCGATCTCGCAGTCAGGCAAGAGCCCCGACATCGTCGCCATGGCCGAGACCGCACGCGCCGGCGGCGCGCTGACCATCGCCGTCACCAACACCGCCGATTCGCCGCTGGCGCGGGCCTCGGACTATGCGATCGACATCCTGGCCGGCCCCGAGCGCAGCGTCGCGGCGACCAAGACCTTCGTCAATTCCGCTGTCGCCGGTCTCGCCCTGATGGCGCATTCCACCGGCGACGAGGCGCTTCTCAAGGCACTTGCCGGCTTGCCCGAGCATTTCGGCAAGGCGATCGTCTGCGACTGGATGAGCGTGCTCTCCGAAACCATCGAGAAGCAGAAATCGCTGTTCATCCTCGGCCGAGGACCGTCGGCGGCGATGGCCAACGAGGCGGCGCTGAAATTCAAGGAGACCTGCGGCATGCATGCCGAGGCCTATAGCGCGGCCGAAGTCATGCACGGCCCGCTGGCGCTGATCGGCCCCGACTTTCCGGTGCTGGCGCTGGCCGCGCGCGATGCGTCAGAGCCCTCAATCGCGGAGGCGGCCGACGGCCTGGCGGCCAAGGGGGCGCCGGTGTTCGTCACATCAGCTCTTGCCAACCGCGCCACGCGCCTGCCGCATGTCGCCACCGGACACCCGCTGACCGATCCGCTAACGCTGATCGTCTCGTTCTACGTGTTCGTCGAGGCTTTCGCGCGCCACCGCGGCCTCGACCCCGACACGCCGCGCAACCTTCGCAAGGTGACGGAGACCGTATGAGCGACCGTTTTGCCCTGACAGGCGCCCGCATTTTCGACGGCGACAACTGGCATGAAGGCTCGGCGCTCGTCGTGCGCGACGGTCTTGTCGAGGCCGTAGTGCGCCAAGGGGCCCTATCCTCGGACGTCCGTGTCGTCGACGCCGGCGGCGGTATGCTGGTGCCGGGCTTTGTCGACATCCAGGTCAATGGCGGCGGCGGCGTCATGCTCAACGACCACCCCGATGTCGCCTCGATCGAAACCATCTGCCGGGCGCACGCGCCATTCGGCACGACGGCGCTGCTGGCGACGCTGATCACCGACACGCCCGCGATCACCGCCGCCGCCATCGCTGCCGGCGAAGCAGCAGCGCTGCAAAAGGTGCCAGGCTTCCTCGGCCTGCATCTCGAGGGCCCGCACCTGTCGGTCGCGCGCAAGGGCGCGCATGATCCGGCGCTGATCCGGCCGATGACGGATGCCGACCAGGCGATGCTGATCGCGGCGCGGCAGAAGCTGCCGGTGCTGCTGACCACGGTCGCGCCGGAATCCGTCGAACCGGCGCGGGTCGCGGCATTGGCGAAGGCCGGCGTCGTCGTGAGCCTCGGCCATTCGGATACCAGCTATTTCAAGGCAAAAACCTTCGCCGAGGCGGGCGCCAGCGTGGTCACCCACCTGTTCAACGCCATGAGCCAGATCGGCAACCGCGAGCCTGGACTGGCGGGCACGGCGATCGACGTCGGCACCTTGTCCGCCGGGCTCATCGCCGACGGCATCCACGTTCATCCCGCGACCATCCGGATCGCGCTCGATGCCAAACAGGGACCGGGCAAGATCGTGCTGGTCACCGACGCCATGGCGACGATCGGCACTGACATGACCTCGTTCACGCTCAACGGCCGCACCATCTACCGCAAGGACGGGAGTCTCAGGCTTGCCGACGGAACGCTGGCGGGCGCCGATCTCGACATGATTTCGGCGATCCGGTTCATGCACCGCGTCGTCGGCGTCGAACTCACGGAAGCCCTGCGCATGGCCTCGCTCTACCCGGCGCAGGCGATCGGCCAGTCGCATCGGCTTGGCCGATTTGCCAATGGCACGGCGGCGGATGTCGTTGCACTGTCCGACGATCTTGGCATAGGACGCGTCTGGATCGGCGGCAACAAGGTGTTCGAGGCCGGCGCTCCACGCTGAGAGCAAGGCCATGCAGACGATCGATTGTGTCGTCGCCGGAGCAGGCGTCGTCGGGCTTGCCATCGCCAGGGCGCTTGCCTTGTCCGGGCGCGAGGTGGTCGTGGTCGAACAGGCCGAGGCGATCGGTACCGTCACCAGTTCGCGCAACTCCGAAGTCATCCATGCCGGTCTTTATTATGCACCGGGAAGCCTGAAGGCCCGGCTCTGCGTCGAAGGGCGGCGGCTTCTCTATGCCTACTGCGCCGAGCACGCCGTCGCCCATGCGCGCACCGGCAAGCTGATCGTTGCCAGCGAGCCCAGCCAGATGGACGGGTTGCGGAAGATCGAGGCCAATGCCCGACGCTGCGGGGTAGACGATCTCCGGTTCCTGACGCGCGGCGAAGCCGGGAGCCTGGAACCGGCGCTGGCATGCGCGGGCGCGCTGTTGTCGCCGTCGACCGGCATTGTCGACAGCCATGCGCTGATGCTGTCGTTGCGCGGCGACGCCGAGGCGGCCGGCGCGTCCTTTGCTTTCCTCACCACTGTCGCCGGAGCGACGATCCAGGCCGGCGGGATCCGGATCGAAACGCGCGATGCCAATGGCGAGACCTTCGCCCTGGAGGCGGCCACCTTCGTCAATGCCGCGGGTCTCGATGCGCCGGCCGTGGCCGGCCGGATCGACGGCTTCCCAGGGAATCTCATCCCCCGACAGTGGCTCGCACGCGGGAATTATTTCGCCCTTCCAGGCCGATCGCCGTTTTCGCGGCTGATCTATCCGGTTCCGGTCGAAGGTGGCCTTGGTGTCCATCTGACGCTCGATCTGAGCGGCAGTGCGCGTTTTGGGCCTGATGTCGAATGGATCGAGCGCGTGGATTATACAGTCGATCCCGGCCGAGGCGCTGCCTTCTACGAGGCGATCCGGCGTTATTGGCCTGATCTTGCCGACGGTGCCCTGCAACCGGCCTATGCCGGCGTCAGGCCGAAGCTATCCGGCCCGGGTCAGGCGGCTGCCGATTTCATGATCCAGGGGCCGGCCGATCACGGCGCTGGGCGGATCGTCAATCTCTTCGGCATAGAGAGCCCCGGCCTGACCGCGGGCCTGGCGATCGCCGACCATGTCGTGGGGCTGCTGCATACGCGATTATAAGCGCCGCCGGGAATTCGTCCGCTCAGGCTGATGTCATGAAACCTTTTGATTTCGAGGTCGTTGTCGGGGCGTATGTCCGAGGCGAAACCCAGATCGAGACCGACCGACGGCATAAAGCCGCGCGCCGCCCCGAAGCGGCGACGGCAAAAGCCGCGCGACGAGAACCCGCGCGCGGAGGAGGCGAGCAAAAAGAAGCCAGGCGACAAGAAGGCACCGATCGTCGAAGCGGCCGCGCCCGATATCGCCGGCGAAGCTCCGCCGCCGGAAGCCGTCGAACCCAACCCGGAGTTGACGCCCGAGGAAGCAGAACAGGCGCGCAAGAAATACCTGCTGAAGCGTTTCTGGATCAGCGGGCGCGGCTATTGGGGACGGCATGGCGACAGGCTCGGCTGGCCATTGTCGGTCGGGCTGCTGATCCTGATCGTCGTCAATGTCGGCTTCCAGTACGGGATCAATGTCTGGAACCGCTCGATCTTCGACGCCATCGAGAAGCGCGACGCCCATACCGTCTATTTCCTCAGCGCCGTGTTCGTGCCGCTGGTGCTAGGCAGCATCAGCCTTGTCGTCGCGCAGGTCTGGCTGCGCATGACCATGCAGCGCCGCTGGCGCGCCTGGCTGACGACCTCGGTGATAGCGCGCTGGCTCGCCAACGGCCGCTATTATCAGCTGAACCTCGTCAAGGGCGACCACCAGAACCCGGAGGCGCGCCTGTCTGAAGATCTGCGGGTCGCCACCGAGTCACCCGTCGATTTCGTCGCCGGCGTGATTGTCGCCACCCTGTCGGCCTCGACCTTCATCGTGGTGCTGTGGACGATCGGCGGCGCCTTGAGCTTCCCGCTAGGCGGCTCGACCATCACCGTGCCCGGCTTCCTCGTCATCACCGCGGTGATCTATGCCGCGATCACCTCCACCTCGATGTTCGCCATCGGCCGCGATTTCGTGCGGCTGTCCGAGGAGAAGAACCAGACGGAAGCCGAATTCCGCTACGTGCTGACGCGCGTGCGCGAAAACGGCGAGAGCATCGCCCTGCTCGGGGGCGAGGAAGAGGAACGCAGCGGCATCGACAGAACCTTTGCCGGCGTGCTGAAGCGCTGGGCGCAACTGACCGGCCAGCACATGCGCACGGCATTAGTGTCGCAGGGCTCGAGCCTGTTCGCGCCTGTCGTGCCGGTCCTGCTCTGTGCGCCAAAGTTCCTCGAAGGGTCGATGTCGCTCGGCCAGGTCATGCAGGCGGCATCCGCCTTCGCCATCGTGCAGAGCGCGTTCGGCTGGCTGGTCGACAATTATCCGCGCCTCGCCGACTGGAACGCCTCCGCGCGCCGCATCGCTTCGCTGATGATGTCGCTCGACGGGCTGGAACGTGCCGAGCAGAGCGACGAGCTCGGGCGCATCAAGCGTGGCGAGACCAAGGGCGACGCCATGCTCAGCCTCGACGATCTCTCGGTGACGCTCGACGACGGCACGTCCGTGGTCAAGGAGACGGAGGTCGCCGTCGAACCGGGCGAGCGGGTGCTGGTCTCAGGCGAATCCGGTTCGGGCAAGTCTACGCTGGTGCGGGCGATCGCCGGCCTGTGGCCATGGGGGAGCGGCAGCGTCAATTTCCATCCCGACAGGCGGTTGTTCATGCTGCCGCAACGGCCCTACATCCCGTCCGGCACGCTGCGCCGGGTGGTCGCCTACCCCGCGGCCGCCAACAAGTGGAAGCTCGACCAGATCAAGGCCGCCCTCGACAAGGTTGGCCTTGGCCACCTCGCCGGCCGGATCAAGGAGGAAGCGCCCTGGGACCAGACCTTGTCGGGTGGCGAAAAGCAGCGGGTCGCCTTCGCGCGGCTCTTGCTGCATCGCCCCGACATCGTCGTCCTGGACGAGGCGACCTCGGCGCTGGACGAAAAGAGCCAGGACCAGATGATGGCAACGGTGATCCGCGAATTGCCTGAAGTCACGATCCTCAGCGTGGCGCATCGCGCCGAACTGGAAGCCTTCCACACCCGCAAGATCACGCTCGAGCGGCACAAGGGCGGCGCGAAACTTGTCAGGGACATCGACCTCGTGCCGCGCAACCGCAAACGCGGCCTGCTCACGCGCGCCTTGTGGGGCTCGGGCACGACGACCGAAAAGCCGCGCAAGGCGAAGTAACGGCGCGCGCCCGCCACTACGATGCGTAGAGGTCCTTGTACGTGTCGCGCAGAATATTCTTCTGCACTTTGCCCATGGTGTTGCGCGGCAATTCGTCGACGAAGATCACCTGCTTCGGGTGCTTGTACCTGGCCAGGCGACCGGCGATGGCACTGAGAATTTCGGCCCCGGTGATCCGCGATGCCGGCGCCCGCACGACGACGGCCGTGACCCCTTCGCCGAAATCCGGATGGGTGACGCCGATGACGGCGCTTTCGCTCACTCCATCAAGCGCGTCGATCTCGCTTTCGAGCTCCTTCGGATAGATGTTGTAGCCGCCCGAGATGATCAGGTCCTTGCCGCGGCCGACGATATGGACATAACCGTCGGCGTCGACCATGCCGAGATCGCCCGTGATGAAGAAGCCGTCGGCGCGGAATTCCGCCTTGGTCTTTTCCGGCATGCGCCAGTAGCCGCCAAACACGTTCGGACCCTTGACCTCGATCATGCCGACCTCGCCTTGGGCCAGCGGCTTGCCGCTATCGGGATCCGTGATGCGCAGCGACACGCCGGGCAGCGGGAAGCCGACCGTGCCGGCGCGCCGTTCGCCCTCATAGGGGTTGGACGTGTTCATGTTGGTCTCGGTCATGCCGTAGCGTTCGAGGATGGCGTGGCCGGTGCGCTCGCGCCAGGCCTTGTGCGTATCAGCCAGCAGCGGCGCCGAGCCGGACACGAACAGGCGGATGTTCTTCGCCGCCTCGCGGTCCAGCCCGTCCTGCTGCAGCAGCCTGGTATAGAAGGTCGGCACGCCCATCAGCGCCGTGGCGCGCGGCAGCAGTGAGACGATGCGGGCCGGATCGAATTTCTGCTCGAACAGCATCGAGGCGCCGGCCATCAGGATGACATTGGTTGCGACGAACAGGCCATGCGTGTGGAAGATCGGCAGCGCATGGATCAGCACATCGCCTGAGGTGAAGCGCCATTGGTCGACCAGCACACGCGCATTCGACGCCAGGTTTCCGTGGCTGAGCATGGCGCCTTTCGAACGGCCGGTCGTTCCCGACGTGTAGAGGATCGCCGCGAGATCGTCCTCGCCGCGCTCGACATCATGGAAATCGGAGGATTGCCGCGATGCCTGGTCCGTCAGCGATCCCAGGCCAGTGCGGTCGAGCGTGACCACGACGGCACCGGATGGCGCGGCCATCCGCTCGATATCCGCCGATTTCGCCGGATCGCAGACGATGACCCGAGGCGCTGCATCCTCGAAGAAATATCCAAGCTCGGTCAGCGTGTAGGCCGTGTTGAGGGGCAGGAAGACGGCACCGGCGCGCACGCAGGCGAGATAGAGCAGCATCGCCTCCGGGCTCTTCTCGACCTGCACCGCGATCCGGTCGCCGGGCTCGACATCCAATTGCAGCAGCGCGTGCGAGAGCTGCGCCGACCGCGCCAGCATGTCGCCATAGCTGAGCGAGCGCCCATCGTCGGTTTCCATCAACAGGCGCCCGGGCGCCGGCATCCGGGACCGGAACGCATCGAACAGATGATTGGTCATGAAATTTTCCTGCTGTGATGGCAATGGCGGCGCCGGCAGTGCCCTTTGGGCGCGCAGAGTTCGCGTTTCCGGTCCATGTCGTCAAGACCGCAACGGCGGTCGGGCGCGTCACATCGGCCGAAAAAGCCGCGAACGATGGCAACAAGCTCCGTCAAGGGAAATGATCGTTACCGCCGAGCGCGCTCGACCGAAGCGGCGGGTTTTGAGACTTCGCCTTGCTTGAAGCGCTCCATGCATATGGAAGCGGTCAGCTGGTAATGATCGATCAAAGCCTGGACGGCGCCGTCGGCATTGCCGTCCAGCGCGTATTCGGCGATCCGCCGGTGTTCCCCGAAATCGTCGCGCTGGATGCCCTCGCCGTCAGTGGCCATTTGCCGGTAGCGATAAGCGTGATCGGAAAGCTGATCGCAGAAACCCACCAGCCAGTGCGACCGGCAGGCCGAGATCAGCACACGGTGGAAGGTGCGGTGCAATTTTTCCCAGTCCGGATCGAGCGACAAGAGATTTTGCGGCGAATGTCGTGAGGCGCGACCCAGGCGATGCAGCGCCAGCACCAGTTGTTCCTCCCAGTCGGTGGTGCGGTGGGCAATGGATTCGCGAAGCGCGCGTTCCTCGAGCCAACAGCGGGTGCGCGTCAGTTCCTCGAGCTCCGTCGCGCTGACCGGCATGATGAAAAAGCCACGCTGATCGTGACGGCCAAGGAGTCCCTCGGAGGCAAGACGATTAAGGGCTTCACGGACAGGGGAGGCACCGGCGCCATACTTGGCAACAACCCACTCGACCCGCAGTTTGCTTTCGGCTTCCAGAGCGCCGCCAAGAAGATCATCCCGCAATTGGTGATAGACCGTACTGGCAAGCGTACTCTTGGGTCCTGTGCCGTCGTCGTTGAGGTTGGCAGCGCCGTATGTCAAATTCGACTCCTTGTCCCCATGTCTGTCTGGGCAATTCGAGTCCGAAAAGAATCCTTCCGTACATGTACCCTACAGTGCCTTCGTCAAGAGGCTCAAGCACAAGATGCCATCCTAGTACTTAAGCACGAAGGAATATGACGCTATCCGCCGTCTGATCGGGGAATTCGCGCGCCTCTGCAACCAATGGAAACTTAACATGTTTTGTATGCACGCAGGATTATCTGTTTCTTGTGTGCCCGTGCGAGCATCTTTTCTGCCGCGCGCAAAAATAACGCGCGGCTGTGCCCGCTCATCCCTCCTGTGCAGATCTGATTCGGGCGGAACCGGGCTCCTGAAGAACCGTGTCCGCGCAAAAGCTGCCGGCCAGCCGGCCTGTTGGATTTGAGGCGGGATGATTGTGGTGCGTTCGAGCAATCCGGAGCGGTGCGCCGTTTCCTTGAAACGGTCAACCGCCCTAGCCGGCGGCGTTGTCGGCCGCTGTCCTGATCGCCTCGATGTTGGCACGGTACGCCTCGACGCTGCCGCCCTTGAAGATCGCTGCGCCGGCCACCAGCACATCGGCCCCTGCTGACGTGACCAAAGGGGCCGTTTCGGGCGAAACGCCGCCGTCGATCTCGATGCGGATCGGCCGGTCGCCGATCAGCGCCTTGACCCTTCTCACCTTGTCGACGATCCCCGGGATGAAGGCCTGGCCGCCGAACCCCGGATTGACGGTCATGATCAGGATCAGGTCGAGCCGGTCGAGCACATATTCGATCATCGTTTCCGGTGTCGCCGGATTGAGCGAAACGCCGGCCTTCTTGCCGAGGTTCCTGATGGTCTGCAGCGAGCGGTCGAGATGCGGCCCGGCCTCCGCATGCACCGTCATGCCATCACAGCCGGCCTCGGCGAAGGCGGCGAGATAGGGATCGGCCGGAGCGATCATCAGATGGCAGTCGAAAAAGGCCTTGGTGCGGTTGCGGATCGCCTTGATCACCGGCGGACCGAAGGTGATGTTGGGGACGAAATGGCCATCCATGACATCGAGATGGATCCAATCGGCGCCAGCAGCGGCGACGGCTTCGACCTCGTCGCCAAGCTTCGAAAAGTCCGAAGCCAGCACCGATGGTGCGATCAAGGTCTTCTTGCTCATCTCGCGGCCTTTCCGGGCGCCCTTTTCATACCGTTCACCCTGGATCGACTGCCTAATGCCCGGCGGGTGACTTGTCGAGGGTGCAGGCACGGGGGCTCCACAGGCTTGGGTGGCGTTGCGCCATCTCCGATCCTGCCGCAGCCAATTCCCCGCTTGCCGGGACATGATGAAGAAACCCGCCGGATTGCTCCGGCGGGTTCAAGGTCTGGCGTCGAGCAGACGGCTACTGCTGCTGGAGCTTCAGGATCCTGTTTGGTGCCGGTTCCTGCTGCTGTTCAGCCTGCGGCAGGCGCCGTGGCAGAACCTGCTGCAGCAGCAGGCCCGGATTGAGCTCCAGCGACGGCTGTCCGCGCATCGGCCGGCAGTTGGGATAGCGTCCAACCGTGCCTTCCGGGCAGCGCCTCTTGAAGATCGGCTGGCACTGACCATTGATCATCTGCGAGCCCGGTGCGCATTCCGTCTGTTGCCTGGGCTTGCGGCATGCGCCGTCGATCACCTCGGTCCCACGCGGGCAGACACACTCGCCGCGCTTGTTGTGGACCTGGCCGCGTATGTCGCACTGCTCCATCTGCGGCTGCTTGCGCCGGCAGGCATTGCCTTGCACCTCGGTACCCCGCGGGCAGACGCAATCGCCGTTGGCATCGTGCACCTGGCCACGGATGGTGCACTGGTCGGGCCTCGGCCGGACCGGACGGCAGGCGCCGTTGCGCACCTCGGTGCCTTGCGGACAGACGCAATCGCCATCGGCATTGCGTATCTGGCCGGGGATGCGGCACTGCTGAGGCTTCGGCCGGGCCGGGCGGCAGGCGCCGTTACGCACCTCGGTGCCTTGCGGGCAGACGCAATCGCCGTTGGCATCGTGGATCTGGCCACGGATGGTGCACTGCTCGGGCTTCGGCCGGATCGGCCGGCAGGCGCCGTTGCGAACCTCGGTCCCTTGCGGGCAGATGCAGTCGCCATCGGCATCGTGGACCTGGCCACGGATGGTGCACTGCTCGGGCTTGTCGGTCCTGACGCAGGCGCCGTTCTCCAGCGCCGTGCCGCGCGGGCAGATGCAGCGCCCGTCCTCGGTGCGGATCTGGCCTTCGAGCAGCACGCAGCGCGGCGGCACGGGAAGCGGCAGAAGGTTGGTGCCCCCGCCGGTGCACTGGCCATTGCGAAAGGTGGTGCCTTCCGGGCAGACGCAGCGGCCGGCGTCGTTCATGACGAAGCCCGGCGAGCACTGGTTCTTCACCTCATGCGTGATGGTGAAGGGATGGCACGCATAGGCCTTGCCGCGATCGCCCTGCACATTGGTCTGGTCGCCGCCAAGCACGTCGCCGCCGCCCTGCACCCGCGTGTCGGGAGACAGGACGCCAACGCAGTTCTGGCCATTGACGTTGCCCTGCAGATTGGCAAGGCGCCCGTCGTCGGGAATGATCACGGTGACATGATGCGACTGGCTTTCGCCGGCGCCGAGCGTCAGGTTGGCGATGCAGGAGGCCGGCAGTGTGATCGGCTCCGGCGAGCAGCCGAAGGGCGGATCGATCGAGGTGATCGCAACGCCGTCCAGCCGGCCGAGCCCTTCCACGCCGATCGCATCACCGATGCGAACCGGGCCGGAGAAGGGGCTCGTCCCGTCATTGGATATGGTGATGTTGAACGAGCAGGGCTGGCCGAGCCGGCATTCGCGGTCGCCGGTCTTCTCGACACGGATGGTCGAGGAGCCGCCGCCCTTGGCGCAGGCCTGGCCGATCGGGTAGACGACATCGTCGCCTTGCGCCGGCCCATAGGAGCCGCGCGCGCAGTTCTCGAACTCGCCATTGGCCGAGACCGTCACGTCGAAGTGGCGGCTGGTTCCGGGTGCCATGACGGCACCGGGAATCTGGCACGACAGCGTGTTGGCCGGAACCGGTCCGCACGCCCATTCCGCGCCGTCTGGAGTGACGGTCTGGATCTGGACGGGCGCGCCGCCCGACACCAGCGTGGCGGCATCGTTGACCCGCACCGGACCGGTGGGGGCCGCGGTGCCGGCGTTGGAGACGGTGATGCGGCAAGAGACGGCCGCCGCACCGGCCAGCGAGCCGTTGCACACCTTGGTGATGCGCAGGCCGGGCTGGCCACCATTGGGACGACGGATGCGTTCCTTGGCGCAGGCCTTGTTGTTGGTGAGGTCGACCTCACCGGGAATGGCCTTCACCTCGGCGCAGTTCTCGACCGTGTCGGACCGGTAATCGGCCGGCATGACCGCCTTGACGAAGATCGGCGTCGAGGCGCCCGCGGGCAGCGCGATGCCGGGATTGTCGCAGCGGAACTGGCCGGGGCCGTTCGGGCCGCATGTCCAGGGCGGGCTCGGCCCGAAGGTCGAGGAGGCCGGTGCGCCGCCGGGATAGTTGTCGATCACCGTCAGTGGCCCGTTATAGGTCGAGGTGCCGTTGTTGATGATGTCGATCACGAAGAAACAGACGCCGTCGGCCGTGCAGATTTCGGTGCGGGCACGCTTCTTCAGGATCAGGTCGACCTTCTTCTCGACCGGCGGCTGGCAGTCGCGGTCACGATCGCCGCGGCGGCAGATCGGGATCGAGGCGCAGCCACGGTCGTTCGACTGGCTGCCGAACAACGGCTTGCCGCTGGCGGCATAGTTGTAGGTCGCGCAGTTGCGCAGCGCACTGCCTTGCCAGCCCCCCGCCGGCCTGAAGCCGAGCTTGAGGTCGACAAAGGCCCCCGGATTGAGCGTGGTCACCGGATAGGTGCAGGTCATCGGGGTGGTGCCGGGCACGCAGACCCAGGGCGGATTGGGCCCTGAGCTCAGCGTCGAGCCGGCCGGCAGCGTCACTTCGTCCAGCACGATCTTGCCGTTGTAGGGCGCGGTGCCGACATTGGTGACCCTGATGGTGAAGTCGCAGCCGCCGGCCATGGTGCAGCGCGCGACATCGGCGCGTTTCTCGACCTTGAGGTCCGGCTCCTTGTCCCTGGGCGGGCACCGCTGGTCACGCGGGATGACGATGTCGATGGTCTGCGTGCAGCACAGGCCCCAGCCCTCCTTCGGTCCGGCATAGGTCTCGATGCCGGTGACGATGAGGTGGATGACGTCGCCGGGCGATGCACCGACGATCTTCCAGTCGAGCACACCGCCGCCCGGAGGCACCAGCTGCGTGTCGGGGATGATGGTGATGCCAGGCGTGGTGGTCGATACCTGCACCCACTTGCCGCCCATCTCCGGGCCGACCGGCATGTGGTAGATGAAGGCGCCACCGCCGGGCACGCAATCGACCGTGCCGCGTTCCACCTTGAAGCATTCCTTGCCGGGAGGCGGTGGCGGCGGTTCGCACTTGGTGACATCGATCTTGATCGAGGTCTTCACGCCGGTCTTGTAGTCGCCATCGTCAGGCTTGCTCGGATCCTGCGACGGGATGATGGTCCCGGTGCCGGCTCCGTTGCTCACCTTGATCAGGCCCTGATTGTCGACGATCGTCGGCGCGGGAAACGCCGCATGGTCGATCCTGGCCGTGATCTGGAAATTGATGACGCGTTCGTTGGCGGCCCCGGCGCCGTCGAGATCGGCGGCGGAGAGCCGGAAGTCGGACACCGTTGCCGTATCATTGGGACCCGCCGTATTGCTGATCGTTGCGGCCGGCAGTGGTCCGCCGGAGGAATCCGTGCCGTCGCCGGACACGTTGACGTTGACGATCGAAAGGCCGTGCGGAAGCTGGTCCTTGAACTCGATCTTGAGTTTCCTCAGCAAGTCCACAAGGCCCGGATCGGCAAAGCCCTGCGGGTCACCGCGCAGGCCGAAGCTCAGGGAGTAAACGACATAGTCGCAGCCTCTCTGGGTGCCTTTCTTGGTAAAGAACGGCACGACCCGTTCCGGCCTCGGATTGACGACGCGCGAATTGTCGAGGTCGAGCCTCAGTTCCGGTGTGACCGGAGCGGCGTCTTCCGCGTGGCTTGCGAGAGGGGTGAGCATGGCGACCGCGATACCGGCCGCCATCAGCCAGCGCGCGCCGCGCCTGGCGTATGACAGGGGTTTCATGATCGTCTCCATGACGGTTGAGTTGTCCTGCGCGAGCGGGGAGAGTGCGAGATTGTTCATCTTCCCCTCCTCAACGTTCGCAGCTGACGGCTGGGGTGCGGAGCGGCAAGGTCATCTTGCAGCAAGGGTAGTAGCCACCCTTATCCTTGTCGGACTTCCTGTAGAAGCAAAGTCCAACGTCCACTCTGTCGCCCGGATAGTGGCCGGTGATGTTGATCGTGTACGGCTTGCCGGGCGCATGCGACATGGGTGTGGTCACCCCGACGCCTGGCGTCCTGGACTGGGCCTTGATCGAATCGCCGCCGAAGCCGGCATGGTCATGGAGATAGAGATCGGCCTCGAGGCCCGAAGGCGTGCAGTAATACTGGACGTCTTCAACATCGAGACAGGGAGGCAGGTTGCCGGGCGGTGGGAAGTCCGGCGGGTAGAAGGGTGGCAGATAGCCGCCCGGGATTTCTTCATAATAGCCGGCGCGGCCCTCGCAGGGGTGCCAGACGGCGACGTCGCCGACATGACCTTCCACTTCGGGATCCTCGAAATAGCCGTCGAAATCGACGAACCAGGAGCCGAAGGGCGGCACGTTGGCCGGTTTGACCAGGTCCTTGGGCGTGATCTGCACGCCATGCACGGCGAGCGGGCCGCCAGCGGCGAGCTGTTCGGCGAGCGTCGGATTGTCGCGCAATTTGTCGCCGGTGTTGACCAGCGTCTGCGTGCAGACCGAAGTGTCGAGATTGCCGTCGGCGTCATAGCCATATTGCAGGTCGAGGCCGCCGGCCGACTGCCGGTTGCCCTGCGGGAAGCCGACCGCGTATTCCTGCGGCACTTCCACCCAGACCGATTCCGTTGCCGGATCGTCCGGATTTTCTCTGAAGTAGCGGATGACCTCGCCCTTGCCGGAATCGGCGAACCGGCTGTAGTCGTAGCGGTTCTCGATCGGGCCGCGCTGGGCGAGATATATGAAGCCGCTGTTGTCGAAGGCGATGTCGGTGACGGCGTAGTCCTTGTCGGCCTTGACCGTCAGCTCCCAGCGCGGGTCGCCGGCAAACGTGCCGTCTCGGGCGATGCCGACCGACCAGATCTCCGATTTTTCGCCGACCGAGTAATAGAGCCGGCCGCCATGATACGAAACGGCCCAGACACGGCGCTCGTCCTGGGTGTAGCCCCAGGTCTCGGGGTCCTCCGTGTCGAAGGCCGCGCCCTGTATGTCCATCACCGCACCATCGTCGGCGACGGGAGCCAGGCCATGCGCCGGCCGCCCGGCGACGCCATGATCGTAGGTGTCGATCAGCCTGCCATTGGCGTCTATGCGATGGATCAGGCCGGTGTCGAGGTCGGAGGCGAAGAACTGGCGGTGGTTGGGATCGAAGGTGATATTGCCGATGCCGGGACCGCTGTTGGTGTCGATGTCGGCGAATTTGGCGACCTGGCCGGTGATACCGTCGATCTTCCAGATGGTGCCCGGCCCGCCACCATTTTCGGTGCCGAACTGGCCATCCATGAAGGTCGCGCCTGCCGTGCCGCGGCGCTGCCGCTCCGGCCTGCCATCCTTGTCGGCGTCCGGCGTGACGATCTCGATGCCGTGCAGCGAGGTGGCCGCGGCATAAAGGTTGGGAATGCCCGACGGGACACCATCGCGCACGCCGTCATCATAGGTGAGGCCGAACACCTCGCCGATCTGGCCTGCCGTCACCTCGAAAGGCGGCGGCGTGAAGACGAGCTGGCCCGAGGCTGGGCCACCCAGGTGCGAAACGTCGAACACGCGCAAGGTGGCGCGCGTGGTGTCGATGAAGGTTTCGTCGACCGGATCGACGCCGGGCGGCAGGCCCTCATCGAAATTGGGAATGACGGTGCCGGGAAAGCCGGTGACCGCCATCGAGCCTGGATAGATGATCTGGGTGTCCTGCGCCCGGGCGGCGCCGCCGAGCCAGAGGCCGGCGGTCAGGGCGAATGCAAGAACGCCGCCGGTTGTCGTGATCAGGCGGCGCAAACGGCTGGCGCGAGAAGACACTGACACGCCGTGATCGCGAGACATAGAACTCCCCCCGAAGTCTACGGGAGGAATCTCCGGCTGCGCCGCGCAAATCAGGGCAGGGCGCGGCGGTCCGGCACGTTCTTCCCTGATCGAATTGTCTGCTTTCCTCTTCATTACGATACGCCTGCTCTTACCTAGGGTCAACGGAATCAGCGGAAAGCCCAGCGCGTCGACCCCGTCCCGAAGGCGGTGATCGCGCCGAGTTCCTGTTGTTCCGGGAGACCGCGGAGCCTCTCGGTTGCTGGTCATGGGGACTTCCTTTCCGGGCCGCACCATGCGGCACCTGGACGTCAGTCGTGGACGGAGGTGGAAAGGTTCATGGAAGCCTTGCGCAGAATGCTTGCGCCCGATGCCGCCTGTTCTTATATACGCGCCAAGCCGTCCGGCGCCGGGACACCGGTTGCCGAACGGGATTTCTTGTGAACAGGGGCTTTCGTCGGAACGCCTTCACGGGTCCTGAAAGCCTGCTTAGCGGAGAGACTAGAAAAATGGCAAAAGTAATCGGTATCGATCTCGGCACCACAAATTCCTGTATCGCCATCATGGATGGCAAGGAGCCTAAGGTGATCGAGAATGCGGAAGGCGCACGCACGACGCCTTCCATCGTCGCCATCTCGGGCGACGGCGAACGTCTGGTCGGCCAGCCGGCCAAGCGCCAGGCGGTCACCAATCCTGAAAATACCATCTTCGCGGTCAAGCGCCTGATCGGCCGCCGCTATGACGATCCGGTGACGGAGAAGGACAAGAAGCTTGTCCCCTACAAGATCGTCAAGGGCGACAATGGCGATGCCTGGGTCGAGGCCGGCGGCAAGAAGCAGTCGCCCTCGCAGATCTCGGCCATGATCCTGCAGAAGATGAAGGAAACGGCGGAAGCCTATCTCGGCGAAAAGGTCGAGAAGGCGGTCATCACCGTTCCGGCCTACTTCAACGACGCCCAGCGCCAGGCGACCAAGGATGCCGGCAAGATCGCCGGCCTCGAAGTGCTGCGCATCATCAACGAGCCGACGGCGGCAGCGCTTGCCTACGGCCTCGACAAGAAGGACGGCAAGACCATTGCCGTTTATGACCTTGGCGGCGGCACGTTCGACATTTCGGTGCTCGAAATCGGCGACGGCGTGTTCGAGGTGAAGTCGACCAATGGCGACACCTTCCTCGGCGGCGAGGATTTCGACATGCGCCTGGTGGAGTACCTGGCGGCCGAGTTCAAGAAGGAACAAGGCATCGACCTGAAGAACGACAAGCTGGCCCTGCAGCGCCTCAAGGAAGCGGCTGAAAAGGCCAAGATCGAGCTGTCCTCGACGACGCAGACCGAAATCAACCTGCCCTTCATCACCGCCGACGCGACCGGGCCGAAGCACCTGACGCTGAAGCTGACGCGCGCCAAGTTCGAAAGCCTGGTCGAGGATCTCGTCCAGCGCACCATCGAGCCCTGCAAGGCGGCGCTCAAGGATGCCGGCCTGAAGGCCGGCGAGATCGACGAAGTGGTCCTGGTCGGCGGCATGACCCGCATGCCCAAGATCCAGGAGATCGTGAAGCAGTTCTTCGGCAAGGAGCCGCACAAGGGCGTCAACCCGGATGAGGTCGTCGCACTCGGCGCCGCCATCCAGGCCGGCGTGCTGCAGGGCGACGTCAAGGACGTGCTGCTGCTCGACGTGACGCCGCTGTCGCTCGGCATCGAGACGCTGGGTGGCGTGTTCACACGGCTGATCGAGCGCAACACCACGATCCCGACCAAGAAGAGCCAGGTGTTCTCGACCGCCGAGGATTCGCAGTCGGCGGTGACCATCCGGGTCTTCCAGGGCGAGCGTGAAATGGCGGCCGACAACAAGGCGCTTGGCCAGTTCGACCTGGTCGGCATTCCGCCGGCGCCGCGCGGCGTGCCGCAGATCGAGGTCACCTTCGACATCGACGCCAACGGCATCGTCAACGTTTCGGCCAAGGACAAGGGCACCGGCAAGGAGCACCAGATCCGTATCCAGGCTTCTGGCGGTCTTTCGGACGCCGACATCGAGAAGATGGTCAAGGACGCCGAGGCCAATGCCGAGACGGACAAGAAGCGTCGCGCCGTGGTCGAGGCCCGCAACCAGGCCGAGGCGCTGGTGCATTCTTCCGAGAAGTCGCTGAAGGAATATGGCGACAAGGTCTCGGAAGCCGAACGCACGGCGATATCGGATGCGATCGCGGCGCTGAAGACCGCGGCCGAGGGCGACGACGCGGCCGACATCGAGGCCAAGAGCCAGGCACTTGCCGAAGCTTCGATGAAGCTTGGTCAGGCCATGTACGAGGCCTCGCAGAAGGAAGCGGCGGAAGCCGACGCCAAGGCGGACGCCGCCAAGGACTCCGACGTGGTCGATGCCGATTTCGAGGAAATCGACGAGGACGACGACAAGAAGAAGTCGGCCTGAGCCGCCCGACGGCAAAAATAGAGCGGAAAGCCCGGCGTAAAGCCGGGCTTTTTTGCAACCCTTGCCGAAAAAGTGCGAGGCCTTGCCGAAAAAACGACAGAAAAGCCCGGACAGGCGCATGCCAGCACTGGCATCCGGGCGGCACCGATCCTAAATCGAGACAACGTGCCGGCAAACGACGCAACAATGCATCAAGACGTTGAGCATCCGGACAGCGGGAAAAAATGAAAGCTGATTTCTACGAAACGCTGGGCGTGCAAAAGGGCGCCGACGAGAAGGAGCTCAAGAGCGCTTTCCGCAAGCTCGCCATGCAGTTCCATCCCGACCGCAACCCCGGCGATCATTCCTGCGAGCACAAGTTCAAGGAAATCAACGAAGCCTACGAGACGCTGAAGGACCCGCAGAAGCGCGCGGCCTATGACCGCTTCGGTCACGCCGCCTTCGAGCAGGGCGGCATGAATGGCGGCGCGCAAGGCTTTGGCGCCGGCGGCTTCGCCGACATCTTCGAGGATATTTTCGGCGACATGATGGGCGGGCGCCAGCGCCGCTCGTCGGGTGGCCGCGAGCGCGGTGCCGACCTGCGCTACAACATGGAAATCTCGCTGGAAGAGGCCTTCGCGGGAAAAACCGCGCAGATTCGCGTGCCGGCCTCGATCTCCTGCTCGGAATGCTCAGGCAGCGGCGCCAAGCCCGGCACCCAGCCTGTCACCTGCTCGATGTGCCACGGCCACGGCAAGGTGCGCGCCACGCAAGGCTTTTTCTCGATCGAGCGCACCTGCCCGCAATGCCAGGGCCGCGGCCAGACCATCAAGGATCCATGCCCGAAATGCGCCGGCCAGGGCCGCGTCACCGAGGAGCGCTCGCTGTCGGTCAACATTCCGGCCGGCATCGAGGACGGCACCCGCATCCGCCTGGCCAATGAGGGCGAGGCCGGCCTGCGCGGCGGGCCTTCGGGCGACCTCTATATTTTCCTGGCGGTGAAGCCGCACGAATTCTTCCAGCGCGATGGCGCCGATCTCTATTGCAAGGTGCCGATCTCAATGACGACGGCAGCCCTTGGCGGCTCCTTCGAGGTGACGACGCTGGACGGCAGCCAGACCAAGGTTAAGGTGCCCGAAGGCACCCAGAACGGGCGTCAGTTCCGGCTCAAGGGCAAGGGCATGCCGGTGCTGCGCCAGCCCAATGTCGGCGATCTCTATATCCAGACCGCGGTCGAGACGCCGCAGAACCTTACCCGCCGCCAGCGTGAGTTGCTGGAGGAGTTCGAACAGCTCTCCTCGCAGGAGAATTCGCCCCAATCGAGCGGGTTTTTCGCCCGCATGAAGGATTTCTTCGAATCCTTCGGCGAGCGTTGATCGAGCAGAAATGGCGCGTGGTCGGATGAAACGCGCCGAATCCCGAAGCGCGACGAAATCTATCTTATCCACGACATGCGTCTTGCCGTACCTTGCCTTGCGTCAACCAGGTGTTAAGTAGCTTGCGGGGAGCGTTGAGGAGAGCTTGCATGACACGTGGTCACGGACTGCGGAAGGCGCTTGCCGAGAAGTTCGACGACGAACTCAAATTCTTCAAGGGCTGGATCGACAAACCGAAGACGGTCGGCTCGATCGTTCCGACCAGCTCGATCACCGCGCGCAAGATGGCCTCGATCGTCAATCCCAGGTCCGGCCTGCCGGTGCTCGAGGTCGGCCCCGGAACCGGTGTCATCACCCGCGCCATCCTCGCCCAGGGCGTGCGGCCCGAAAACCTCTACGCGGTCGAATACAACACCGATTTCGTCCGCCACCTGCGCCGCCTCTACCCCGGCGTCAACGTCATCGAAGGCGATGCCTTCAACCTCAACGCCACGCTTGGCGAGAGGAGCGGGATGATCTTCGATTCCGTCGTTTCCGGCGTGCCGTTGCTCAACTTCCCTGTCGCCCAGCGCATTGCCTATATTGAGAGCCTGCTTGACCGTATTCCCGCCGGGCGTCCGATCGTGCAGCTGACCTATGGCCCGATGTCGCCGATCCCGGCCGGGCGTGGCGACTATACCGTCAAGCATTTCGATTTCATCATCCGCAACATCCCGCCGACGCAGCTGTGGATCTATCGAAGGGAAGCGCATTAGGTTCCTCGGGTGGAGCCGTTCGAGGATCACTAGCGCTGGCTGCAGACCTTGGCGATTGGCAGAGACATCAATCACTTCGTCATCCACGGGCGAAGCAAGGAGCGAAGCGACGCGGCGCAGACCCGAGGATCCATGCCGCGACTCCCGGGCAGCCGCTGCGGTGCAGAATTCTCCTCCGCTGCACTCCACGGCCAAGGTCACGGCATGGATCCCAGGGTCTTCGCGACGGAGCTTCGCTCCTGCTTCGCCCGGGGATGACGAAGTTGGCGTTGATTTGCTCGTACCTTGGCTGTACCTGTCCGGGAACAAGGATGGCCAATGGCAGTGATCGCGAGAATCCTCGTCTTCGCCGGCTCGAACCGGACGGGCGCCTATAGCGGCAGGACCGCCGACGTGGCGCAGAAGGAACTTGCGGTGCAAGGCGCCGAGGTGACCCGCATTTCGCTCGCCGATTACCCCCTGCCGATCCTCGACGAGGACCTTGAGAAGGAAAAGGGCGTTCCGGAAAACGCCGTCAAGCTCGGCCGTCTGATCGCCGCGCATGACGGGCTGCTGATCGCCACGCCGGAATATAATGGCTCGATCCCGCCGCTGCTCAAGAACACGATCGATTGGGTTAGCCGCGTGCGCCGCGATGGTGGCCGGCCGGTCAGACCGCTTGCCGGCAAGGTGGCCGCCCTCTGTTCCTCCTCCAACGGACACTTCGCCGGCATCCGCTGCATCAATCATCTGCGCGCCGTGCTGGTGCGCTGCCAGATGGAGGTGGTGACGCCGGAATGCTCGGTGCCCGACGGCGACGACGCCTTCGCGGAAGGCGGCAATTTTCGTGACGAGAGACTGCACAAATCGATGGAGCATCTATGCCGCACGCTGATCGAAACCTCGCGCATGCTGTCCACGCGGATCGAGGCGTGATCGCCGCAACCATGCAGACCCAACCCATGCAGGCCAAATCCATGCAGGAAAGACTGATCGTTGGTCTCGACGTGCCGACCGTGAGGGAAGCCGAGCAGGCGGTGCGCGAACTCGACGGCGTCGTCTCCTTCTACAAGATCGGCTATCAGCTGGCCTTCGCCGGCGGATTGGACTTCGCCAGGGAACTGGCCAGCGGCGGCACCAGGATCTTCCTCGACATGAAGCTGCTCGACATCGACCACACCGTGGCCAAGGGCGTCGAGAACATCGTCAAGATGGGCATGACCATGCTGACCATCCACGCCTATCCGAAGGCAATGCGCGCGGCGGTGGAGGCGGCACTCGGCAGCGACCTTTGCCTGCTCGCCGTCAGCGTGCTGACCTCGATGGACGAGCAGGACATGATCGATGTCGGCTATGAATATGATCCGCACACGCTGGTGCTCAGGCGCTCGGAACAGGCGCTGCACGCCGGCATGGGCGGCATCGTCTGCTCGGCCGCCGAAGCTGAAGCCGTGCGCCGCATCGTCGGGCCGGACATGGCAGTGGTGACGCCCGGCATCCGGCCGGCGGGCAGCGACCATGGCGACCAGAAACGCGTGGTGACGCCGGCGCAGGCGATCCGCAACGGTGCCAGCCATCTTGTTGTGGCTCGGCCGATCGTCGCGGCGGCCAACCGACGCGAGGCGGCCGAAGCCATTCTGGAAGAAATGCGCTCGGCCTGAGGACCAGCTCCAAGCTCCGCCCCGGCGGCGGCGCTTTCCACGCTTCCGATGCTCCCCCGCTTTGGGTACGCTGCGCCTGTCACCCTGCGGTGACCGAAGAACACCACGAGCCGTTTCGGAGCGATTCTTAAGACCGGTCCTCGCTTGACGGACAGAAACTCGGAGAAAAAGCATGCCCAAGGGATATTGGATCGCCCGCGTCGATGTGCGCGATGCCGAAGGCTACAAGGACTACGTCGCCGCTTCAAAGCTGGCCTTCGACCGGTTCGGCGCCAAATTCCTGGCGCGCGGCGGCGCGCATGAAAAGGCCGAAGGGCCAGGGCGCGGACGCAACGTGATCATCGAATTCGAATCGCTCGCGGTCGCGCATGACTGCTATCACTCGCCCGAATACCAGCGCGCCGTCGCCATCCGCCAGAAGGTCGCCGACGGCGAGATCGTGCTGGTCGAAGGCATCTGAGGCCCCGTCCCGTCAGACTGGGAGCCGGGAATGGTCCCGGCGAAACCGTGAAGGCGCGCCGTGCTTGGCCCAAGGGCGGGGCCCACCCCGAAGCCCACACGTCATCCGTGGCCATCCGGCAATCGAGGTCAGCGTCCGAATAGCCTCGTCGAGCACGGCGAGGCGGGAACGACTGCGGATTGACATGCAGGTATTTACCTGCATATTATGACCTCACAACAGATTGAGACCGATGGACGCCGACAAGGTTTTCAAAGCGCTGGGCGACCCGACACGCAGAAGGCTGCTTGACCTTCTCTGCGAGAAGAACGGGCAGACGCTCGGCCAGCTTTGCGAGCATCTGGACATGGCAAGGCAATCCGCCACTCAGCACATCGACCTCCTGGAGGCGGCCAATCTGGTGAGCACGGTCAAGCGCGGCCGCGAGAAGCTGCACTTCATCAACCCGGTGCCGCTGCACGAAGTCTACGAGCGCTGGGTGCGAAAATTCGAACGGCAGCGGCTCAGCCTGCTGCACGACCTGAAACAAGAACTCGAAGGAGAGGGCCAATGACCCGAGAGACGACCAGTTTTGTCTACGTGACCTACATCCGCTCGACGCCGCAAAAAGTGTTCGAGGCCATAACCAGGCCCGACATCGCACGGCGCTACTGGGGTCACGAGAACGTCTCGGACTGGAAGGCGGGATCGAAATGGGAGCACATCCGCGCCAATGACGAGCGCACCGTCGAACTGGTCGGCAAGGTCGTCGAAATCGAGCCTCCGACCCGTCTGGTGATGACTTGGGCGAACGCCTCGCAGGCCGGCGACCCGTCGAAATACAGCCGGGTGACGTTCGGCATCGAGGAATACGACACCATGGTGCGGCTGACCGTCACCCATGACGAACTCGAAGCCGGCAGCGGCATGGCGAAAGGCATCAGCCAGGGCTGGCCGGCCGTGCTGTCCAGCCTGAAATCCTTCCTCGAAACCGGCAGCGGCATCGACCTTTTCGCCAAGCCGAAATCGGCCTGACGTGCTGCGATATCGTGCCGACCAGGCCAGCGGAGAACGACAATGACCAAGCGCTATAGAGGCGGCTGCGCGTGCGGCGCGATCCGCTATGAGACCAGCGGCGAGCCGATCTTCCAGAACCATTGCCAATGCCGCGATTGCCAGAGGCGCGCGGGCACGGGCCACGGATCCTATCTGACCTTCGGCCGGCGCGCCGATATGGCGATTACCGGCGACGCGAGCACCTGGCGGCTGGCCGCTGACAGCGGCAACGAAAAGGTCCACGCCTTCTGCCCGACCTGCGGAACACCGGTCTACCTGACATTCGTCGCCATGCCGGAATTGATCGCCGTTCCCGCGGCCAGCCTCGACGACCCCGGCGATTTCAAGCCGCAGGCCGTCACCTACACGATCCGCGGCCAAGGCTGGGATGTCGTCGATCCTTCCTTGCAGGCATTCGAGCGAATGCCCGCGGGATAGCCCGGTACAGTCCGGCTAGAGCAATTCCAGGAAAAGTGTGTAACGGTTTTCCGTCCGGAATTGCGTAAAAACAAATAGTTAGAGCGGTTCTGCGATTCCGTGAAACGCTGAACCGCTCTAAGTCACCGTCGAATGCTCGTCGCTGGCCAGCGCTTCCGCCTGGTGGCGATGCCCGAGCGTTTCGTAGCCGACGACGGTGACGGCCGGCGCCAGCATCAGGATGACAAGGCAGATCGCCATATCGACGCCGGCAAGCGCGGCGAGGATGGCGAGCGCCACGACCGCCGCCGTCGCGACCAGCAGCCAGATGTGGAACGGGTCGAAGCGCCTGACGAGATAGGTGTAGAGCGCATAGATCGCCGCCAGGAAGACACTGACGGGAATCGCGGTGGCAAGCAGCGTCGCAAGCGGGCCGACATGCGCCTTGTGCTCGATGAAATAGGCCGCGACATGCAGGCCGGCGCCGGTCGCGACGATGGCGGTGACGATCAGCATCTGGCCATAGCCCCAGACGAAAGCGCGGTTGCGGTGGGCGTGCAATATCGGCGCGGAGGGCAGCATGTAATAGACCCACCACATGCCGAAGGTGAGCCCGGTGCCGGCGATGCAGACCAGGGCCGCGTCCAGGGACCAGCCCTGTTCCTCAACCACGGCCGACAGGCTCGCGAGCGTGCCGACAACCCCTTCCCCCAGCGCGATGATGGCGAACAGGCTGTAACGCTCGGCCATGTGGTGCGCATGCCACGGCGTGCCGCCATCCCTGCGTTCGGCAATCACCGGCCCCGCCAACTCGATGAGGCCGAGGATGACGGCCAGTATGATGCTGGTGCCGACCGGGAAATCGACAACGATCTGCACCACCCAGCCGATCTGGGCAACCGCGATTGCCTTGACATAGGTAAGGCAGGCGCGGCGCCGGGCGGGATCCTGTCTCGCGGCGCGTAGCCACTGGAAGATCATGGCCAACCGCATGATCACATAGCCCAGCACCATCACCGAATTGTCGAGATGCTCGCCGTGCTCGATGGAAGCGAACATGCGCGGCAGGCCGACGGCCAGCACCAGCACGCCAATCATCTGCACCATGGTGACGAGGCGGAAGCCCCAATCGTCGGTGTCATAGGCCGACGAGAACCAGGAGAAGTTGATCCAGGCCCAGCAGATGGCGAAGCTGGCGAAAGCAAAGCCGAGCAAGGCCGAGGCGTAATGGCCTTCGGCCAGTGCGTGGGCTAGCTGCGAGGAGGCAAAGCTGAACGCCGTCACGAAGGTCAGATCGAACAGAAGTTCGAGCGGGGTGGCGACTCGATGCCCTTCATGCGGATCGCGCCCGGTCATGCGCCTGATGTGATGGTGCAGGGTTTCAGGGATGACAGGCGTGGTTATCATTGCGCGGCCTTGGCAAGAGTAAGTTGTCAAGCCGACACTAAGGGCAGAGCGGGACGCGTCAAGGCGTGCAGCCCGAACCGCACGCCGCCTAGTTCGGCGGTTCCGGCAGTGCCGTCTATTTCAGGCGTTTCTCGTCGATCAGCCGGCTCGCCGCGGTTTCGGCCATGGCGTCGGCAAGCTCCAGACCCCACTGCTGGCGGCAGTAGGCGCGGAAATCGAAGCAGGGCAGGCCGGGGCAGACCTCGAATTCGATCAGATGAACGGTATCATCCGCCTCGACGCGCAGGTCGACGGAAAACACATCGCGCAAACCAAGCCCGCTGATCAGCCGCCCGGCGATCGCACGAATCCTGGCATCGGCGACCGGTTGAAGGTCGGCGACGGCAACCAGTTCCGGTTCGACGTATTGTCCTGCCGCCTTCGCGGCCTCGCCGGTTTCACCGTAGAGCGCCAGACTGTCCGCCATGGTCTGGAAATCGCCGCCTGAATCGACAAAGGCAATGCCAAGCGCTTCGATGCCGGTTTCCGGCGTCAGGCCGAGGAAGCTGGCGCGCACGTTGCGGCCGGCAACATAGGGCTGGACGACGACGTCGTCACGATAGGCGGTAAAGACGCGCCGGCTAAGCTCCAGCGCGTGACCGAGATCCGCCGCATGCGAATCCGGCCAGATGCCGATCTTGGCGCCGAGCCGGTTTGGCTTGACGAACCAGCCGGCGGTGGATGCCGGCGGCTCGACCAGCCATTTACCATCCCGTGCAAGGCCGGCCTGCGGCATCGGCAGGCCGAGCGCGCCGAGCACGGCGCCGGAGCGGAACTTGTCCTGGCAGAGCGCGAACAACGAATCGTCGGCGCCGATGGTCCTCAATCCCTTGAGCCTGGCCAGCGCGGGAGCGGCGCCGCCACGGAAATAGGCGACGCCGTCCGACAGCGTCCAGATCAGCGTGTTCTCCGCATCCCCGCCGTCAAGCGCTTGGGCGGCATCGTCGAGTGCCACCGGCGTGAAGGCCAGACCGCGCGCCTCGCAGGCAGCGGCAAGCGCACCGAATTCAGGGGCAATATCCGTCGACTGCGCCAGGTAGGACGAGATTTCGGCGGCGCGCTCCTGCGGGTGGCCGTCGGCGATCAATCGGTCGAAGCAGGCCTTTTCCGGCTCGTAGACAAGGATCAGCTTTGGCTTGTGGCTCGACATCGATGAACGGTTCCTGGAGCATGATGCCGAAAAGCGTGGAGCGGCTTTCGGACGACACCATGCTCTATCTCTTTGATTTAGAGACGGATTCAGATTTCAGGTCGAATCAACCTGAAATCATCCGGCTCTGGCGGTGCGATCGCCTACCATGGCATGGCCAATGCAAACGGCTTTCGCGAAACCGACCCAGGCCGGACGCCTGCGTGACAGCATCGCCGGGAGCGGCGCCGATCGCCCAATCTGTTCAGGCTATCAGCACGCGCGGCTCGAACCGGCCATTGACGGGAATGTCGAGCAGGAAAGTCATGCCGCCCTGCAGGTCGAGCAGGCGCTGCTTCTCACTCTTGCCCGACCAGGCCGACGTGACCGCCAGGCGATCGGCGTTCTTGCCGACGAAGGCCGGACAGGACGGCTGTGTCACCGGCATGGCGACCGTGCGGACGAGCTTTCCGTCGGGTCCATAGGCCTCGATGACACTCCCGGCCCATACGGCATTCCACAGGATGCCGTCGCGGTCGAGCACCGAACCGTCGATATAGCCCTTGGCGGAACGGTGATCGACGAAGATCTTCGGCTCGCCCACCGGCAGGCCGGTCGCCGGGTCGCAGGCGACACGCATCAGCAATCCGGTCGATGTGTCGGTATAATAGGCAAGCGCGCCGTCGGCGGAAAAGCAGATCGAATTGGAGACAGTGATATCCGAAAACAGGCGGCGCAGTTCGCCCTTGAAGAACCAGTAGATCGAGCCGGCGCCCTTTTCCTCGCCCTTGCCCATCGTGCCGGTCCACAGCGCGCCGCAGGGATGGACGCGCGAATCGTTGGAGCGGGTGACCGGATTGTCGGCTTCGATCGGCGTGTGCAGCGTCATCTTGCCGGTCGCGACATCGCGGACATGAAGCCCGGTCTCGGTGGCGATCAGCTGCCGCTTGTCGTCGATGATGGCGATGGCGCTCGCCATCTGGCCCAGCTCATGGACCTTGGTCTCGCCGCCGGACAGCTGCTTCTCCAGAAGCTGGCCGTTGACGATGTCGAACCAAAACAACGCATCGGTGGCAGGATCGTAGCTTGGTCCTTCGCCGAGTTGGCAGACATGGTCGGAAAAAACAGAAACGATCGCTTCAATCATCATGCGTCTCCGAACACCGCATCCCAGGCCGCGACGGCGGCGTGCGCACGCACTGCCACATCGTCGACGCTCATGCCGGGCTTGAACAGGCTGGAGCCGAGGCCGAAGACCGTGACCCCGACCGCCTTGTAGCCGGCAAAATCCTTCTCCGAAACGCCGCCGACCGCGCCGACCAGGGTCTGTGCCGGCAGCACCGCCCGGATCGCCGAAATGCCGCCCGCCCCGAGCACGCTCGCCGGAAAGAATTTCAGGGCCGAAGCGCCGAGCCGGATCGCCTGGAAAGCCTCGGTGGGCGTGAACACACCGGGCATCGTCACCATGCCGTGGTGCATGGCACGCGCCATCACCTCGGCATCGATGTTGGGGCTGACCAGGAGCCGCCCGCCGGCCTTGTGCAGGCCGTCGACATCGGCCGCCGTCAGAACCGTGCCGGCGCCGACCAGGGCCGACTTCGGCAGCACTTCGACAATCCTGGCGATCGACGAGAAAGGCTCGGGCGAGTTCAGCGGCACCTCGATTGCCTCGATGCCGGCATCGAACAGCGCCTGCCCCATGGCAATCGCCTCAGTGGGCTTCAGGCCGCGCAGGATGGCGACCAGCCCGCGCTTGAGTTTCGGAAAGGCTGCGGTCTCGGTCATGCCAAGGCTCCGGTTGTGGCGATCATGCCGTTCTCGCGCGCGGCCTCGATCAGGCCGGCGCGCACCGCTTCATCCGCATCGACCGTGCGGAAGGCAAGTCCTGCAAGGTCGAGTGCTGACGAATAGAGCGAAGCGAGCGCGCCGGACGCGATCAGCACGATCGGCGCATGGCCGGCGCCATAGCGGCGCTTCGCCGAGGCGATCTCGCCGCCGATCAGAAGCCCGGACAGGCAGGCCGCCGCATCCTGCGATTGCAGATCCTGCAGAAGCCCGGCGGCACGGATGGCAAACAGCTTCGAGGTGACGTCGCCGCCCTCGCCAAGCGCCCGTTCGCACCATTGCCGGAAGAATGGGTTGTCCACCGCCACCGGAGCCGGGTGCTCGCCCAGCGAATGCTTGAGGATGGAATGCGCCGCCAGCACCGAGAACAATTCGCCTGTCGGCCAGGTGCCGAAGCCGGCGACCGCGCCATCCTCGACCACGACCCATTTCGAGTGCGTGCCCGGCATGCAGGCGAGATGTCGCCCCTTTGCCGGCAAACCAGCGCCGGCAAGCTGTGTTTCCTCACCCCGCATGACATCCGGCGCGTCAGCCAGACGCTGGGCGAGGCCCGGCACGATGCGGATGTCGCGGCGCCCGTCCTCGATGCGGGCCGCACCGCGCAGGATGGAGCCGATCGGCGCCGGCACGGACACATAGGGCGCCTCGATCCAGCCCTGGCGGGAACCGGCCATGCCGCAGACGATGACGGGCAATTTTTCCGGCGCTCCCATGGCGCCAAGGTGACCCTCGAGGACGTTGGAGAACCCCTTTTCGCGCGCCGTGATCAGGCCGTCGTCGCCGCGACGTTCGGCGAGTACCTTGCCGCTGCCGTCGATCAGCCATGCCCGAAGCCGGGTGGTGCCCCAATCGAGCGCCGCGACCGCGGGAGCGTTGCTGGCTGGGCTCACAGGAAGCCTCCGTCGACGATCAGCATTTGCGCCGTCAGCATGCGCGACGCGTCCGAGGCCAGGAACAGCACCGTGCCGACCATGTCGTCCGGGCGCATGACGTCCTTGATGCACTGCTTGGCGACATGGGCGGCAAGCGCCCCTTCGGTCACCCAGCGTTCCTGCTGCCGTTCAGTGATCACCCAGCCGGGCGCGACGGCGTTGACGCGGATACGGTCCGGTCCGAGCTTGCCGGCCAGGCCCTTTGTCAAACCGAGGATGCCCGCTTTGGCGGCGGTGTAGGCCGGCATGTCGGGGTGGTTGATGAGGTAGGATGTCGAGGTGAAATTGATGATCGAGCCGCCGCCGGCCCGCTTCATGCCCGGCGCCACCGCCTGCGCGGTGAAGAAATGCGGCCTGAGGTTGATCGCCTGGTTGTTGTCCCAGAACTCCACCGTCACGTCCTCGACGGCGTGGCGCTCGTCCCACGCGGCATTGTTGATGAGCACCGTGACATCGCCATGCGCCTCGGCCGCCTTGGCCGCGGAGGCCCGCAACGCCTCGATGTCACGCAGGTCGGTCTTGAGGTAGAGCGGCCGCCGGCCGAACTCCTTCTCGATGCGGTCGGCAAGCAGCATGCTCGGGCCGTCGGCGATGTCGATGAAGGCGACGTTGGCGCCCTGGCGCACAAACCCCTCGGTCAGGGCCGCGCCGATCCCGGACCCGCCGCCGGTGATCAGCACCGAGGCCCCCCTGAGGTCGGCAAAATCCGCCGATGGCATCATGTCTTTTCTCTCCTCGCACATGACCCCGAAAATCGGATCGATTTTCGGAAAGGCTCATGTGCAAACCAAAACTGCTGCAGCGTCCTTTACGCGTGCTGAAGGACGCGTGGCGCTGCAGCCTGACCGGCGCGCATCCTAGCCACGCAAGTCGCGCGGGCAAGGGCGAAAAGCTGGATTTGGGGGCTTATGTCAGACAAAACGACAATGCGCCGCATTCGGCGCAATGTCGCGATGGTCGGCCGAACAGAGATCCCGGTCAGATCGCCTTGGCGCGCAAGGCACCACGGAAGGAATCGCGGAGATAGCCGAGCGTGGCGTCGGCATCGACCGGCCTGCCGAACAGATAGCCCTGCCCGCCGGCACAGCCGAACTGGACCAGGCGGTCGGCCTGCGCTTCTTCTTCGATGCCTTCGGCGACCACGTCCATTCCGAGGCCCTCGCACATGGCCAGAATGGCGCGGATGATGTGTTCGGACGGCCGGTCGTCGAGTATGGAGGAGACGAAAGCGCGGTCGATCTTGAGCTTGTCGAAATGGAATTCGCGCAGGCGGCCGAGCGAGGACTGGCCGGTGCCGAAATCGTCGAGCGAGACGCGGATGCCGACGCGGCGCAGATCCTCGACGATCTGCGCCGCCGAGGCCGGATCGTTCATCAGGCCGGTCTCGGTGATCTCGATCTCGAGGCGGCGCGGGTCGAAGCCGGTGCGGTCGAGGATCGCCAGTATGTGCAGGCCGGTGTTCTGGTCGACGAGCTGCGAGGGCGAAAGGTTGAAGGACAGGAACAGGTCATTCGGCCAACTCCTGGCCGCCTCGGTCGCCTTGCGCAGCACCAGTTGCGACAATGGGCCGATGATGCCGCGTTCCTCGGCGATGGGGATGAAGACCGTCGGCGGCACCGCGCCGAGGTCGCGATCGGTCCAGCGCGCCAGCGTCTCGAAGCCGATTGTGCGACGCGTGGTGAGATCGACGATCGGCTGGAAATGCGGCTCAACCTCGCCGGCCGAGACGGCACGGCGAAGCGCCTGCTCGATGCGGGTGACGCGCTTGGCCGCCTCTTCCATCTCACGCGTGTAGACCACGACCCGGCCTCGGCCAGAGCGCTTGGCGTGGTAGAGCGCCGTTTCGGCCTTGTTGATGAGGATCTCGGTGGTCTCGTCGCCGGAATAGAACAGCGAGCAGCCGACCGAGGCCGACAGCCTGGCGGTGCGTTCGCCGACATCGTAGGGCGCCGACAGGATCTCGATCAGCATGCGGGACTTCTCCGCCGCCGCCTCCTCCGAGAACACCAGCGGATAGAGGAAGGCGAATTCGTCGGCGCCGATGCGGCAGACCGTCGAGTGGCCGTCCATCGAGGCGCGCAGCCGCATGGCGACCTGGATCAGGATGTCGTCGCCGGCCTTGTGGCCGAACAGGTCGTTGATCGGCTTGAAGCCGTCAAGGTCGAGAATGCCGACGGTAAACGGCGCGGGATCGTCGGCGCGGTCGCTGATCAGGCGATCGACCTTGTCGAAGAAGCGGCGATGATTGCCAAGCCCGGTCAACGGATCGGTGAAGGCCAGATCCGTGCTCTCCCTATTTGCCTGACCGGTGCCAAACGGAGTTTGCATCGGTGTCCCTGTTTTTGACGTCGGAATTTATTTCCGAGACTGGCAGCAAACCCTTTAGGAAACGTATCCTGAAAACCAATTTTTCGCCGCCGGCGCATGATCCCGAAAAATGGATCCGGGTTTCACCGGCGATCTTGCCCAAACAGACAGCCGGCTGCCTTCGCGAGGCCATCCGCAGAAAGCATCAGGCCATTGTTTTCACGCGGATTTTCAGCCGCTTGATTTGACGCGGTAGAGTTCAAGTGGCGTGCCACGGGTTCCCGCCACCGGCTCCAGCCAGTCCGGCACGCTGCCACGCATCAGACCGGCCAGGAAGCCGTCCGGCGCCTTGGCCGCGAACAGCCGGCTTTCCGTGTTGCCGCGGCAGAGCGCGACAAGGCCGACATGGTGGCTTTCGACGATGGCTTTCGCGTCGGCGGCCGAGCCCAGCAAGGCATCGAACACGAGCAGGTTTCCGGCGACGTTGCGATGGTAGGGACCGGCGAAAACGCGATGACCGGTGAAGGCGAGGATCGGCGAGCCAAGATTGGAGATGGCAAGGACCGAGGTGGGCGTCATCGTGCCGAGTGCCGCGAACGACGCCTTGCTGTTGCAGGGCGCATCGATGCTGGCGTCGCCGGCGGGTGCGCCGGTCTCGAAGGCGCTCGATGCGGCTTGGGCGGCGCCCGACCAGATCGCATTGACCGAGATCAACCAGGCGGCGGCCATCCTGAGCATCGAGCCGCTGGACGGGCTGGCCTCGGCCTGCTGCCGCCATTTGGCGATCCAGGCCGAAAGCGGGATCACGGCGAAGGCAATGGAGAAGGTCGAGCCGCGTACCTCCCAGGCGCTGACCAGGACCGCGACGATCAGCAGCGCGCCGACGAGGCTGTCCTGCCGCCGCCAGCCGCCATGGCCGAGGCGGAGCGCCATCAGCACAATCGACACCAGCGGCGTGGCAAAACGCGCCACCACCCTGGCCGGGTCATCGGAGACAAGCTGGACGATCGACTGCGCCTCCTCGATATGGCCGAGCCACATCTGCTGCAGGCGCGGGTCGAGATGGGCATAGGGCGCCGCCAGGCATTGCGGGAACAGCAGCACCACGACCAGAGCGAGCGTGACGGCAAGCAGGCCAAGCGAGATCAGGCGCCGGGCAGCCGTCGCGTTGGCGATCCTCAAGGAGGCGATCGCTGCCAAACCGGCTCCGGCAAGCCCGGTGACCGCGAATTGCACGACCGAGAATGTGTCGCACTGGGCCTGGCCCCAGGATGAAACCGGGATGGTGGTGACGAAGACAAGGGCCGAGACGCCGGCGACGCCGAGGCCGAAATCCCTTGCGATCAGCCTTTCGCCGTCGCGATTGCCGAGAAACAGCAGTGCGACGACGGCGCCGAGGGCTCCGGCATAGGGAGCGCTTTCCATGCCGATGGCCAAGGTCAATGTCGCGCAGATGCCCGCGACAAAGGCCACCGATCGGCGCGTCGGCGCCTCCAGCAGCAGAGCGAGGCTCGCCAGGGTCAGCATCAGCTGGACATTGTGATGATCGAGCGCGCCGGGCGAAAAAATACCGATGTAGTACAGGGCCGCGCCACCGACCACGGCGGCGGGCAGCACGGCGTGCGCGCCGGCGAAAGCGCGCGCGGCGCGGATGATGAAGAACATCGCGAGAAAGAATTGCAGGGCAGGCCAGACTATTTGCACGATCTGTTCGGCCAGGGCGGTGCTGCCCGTCAGGGCCGAAACGGCGAGGATCGCAAGCGCCAGCGGCGCATCGAGCAGCCGCGACCAGTGCATGACGAAGCCGCCTTCCAGCCCCATCCTGTACTGGTGCAGGTCGAACCAGCCCTGGCCGGCCAGCAGATCGCGGACTTCGACCAGTTGCAGCAAGCTGTCATTGTCGCCCGCCGGATTGGCCAGTTGCGGAAACCCGGCACAGGCGTTGAGAGCCAGCAGCAGCAAGGCGGCGAGCAGCGCGAACGCGATATCGGACTTCCCTGCGGAAGTTCCCCTTGCTGTGCCCATCCCGATCGCCCTTGGCGGGAATGCCGGGCCTTTCCAGGCCAATCGACACTCATGAAGTCGGTCTTAAACCTAGCCTTAACGGCTTCAATAAATAGTAAAACCGCCTGGATGAGGCCGGTTTCCGGCGCGCGGCCGTGTGGTCGACAAGGCATTCGGAGACGAAAATGCCGCAAGACCACGAACCTGTCATCGCCGTGCTCCTGCCTTGCTACAATGAGGAGCTGACCATCGCCGAGGTGGTGCGGCGGTTCCGCGAAACGCTGCCGGCCGCCACCGTCTATGTCTATGACAACAATTCGAAGGACCTGACGGCGCTCCGCGCCCGAGCGGCAGGTGCCATCGTCGTGCGCGAGCCGCGCCAGGGCAAGGGCAATGTGGTGCGTCGCATGTTCGCCGACATCGATGCCGACATCTATCTGATGGCCGATGGCGACGGCACCTATGCGCCCGAGGACGCGCCACAGCTGATCAACACACTGCTGACCGAACGTTCCGACATGGTGGTGGGCACCAGGCGCGGCGTCTCCGACGATGCCGGACGGGCCGGCCATGCTTTCGGCAACCGTGTCTTCAACGGACTCTACAAATGGCTGTTCGGCAGCGATTTCACCGACATCTTCTCCGGCTACCGTGTCTTCACCCGGCGCTTCGTCAAGAGCTTTCCAGCCGTCTCCGGCGGCTTCGAGATCGAGACCGAAATGTCGGTACACGCCTCGCAGCTCAAATTGCCGGTCAGCGAAATCGCGCTCGACTACGGCCGCCGGCCGGCCGGATCGTCGTCGAAACTGTCGACCTTTGGCGACGGCGCCAGGATCCTGTGGATGTTCGCCATGCTGATGAAGGAGACGCAGCCGCTGCGCTTCTTCGGCGCCTTTTCGCTGTTCTTCCTGGCCTCGAGCCTGTTCCTGATGGTGCCGGTGCTGGTCGAGTTCGCTGAAACCGGCCTTGTCCCGCGTATACCGACCTGGGTGCTGTCGGTCGGTTTGCTGCTCTTGTCCATGCTTGCGGCGGTGACCGGGCTGATCCTTGATTCGGTGTCGCGCGGGCGGGCCGAACAGAAGCGCATCTTCTATCTCTCCATGCCTTCGGGCCGTGCCGAGCGTCGCACCGGCGCGATCGCGCCCGCCGCGGCAAAGGTCGCGCCGGGCAAGACACCCCGGGCGGCCTGAGGCGGTGAGCCGCCTCGTCCGCTTCGTCTTTGCCGGCGGAATCGGTTTCGTCGCCGATGCGGCGGCACTTTGGCTGCTGCTCACCTTCACGCCGCTGGGGCCCTTCGCCGCCCGCGTGCTGTCGATAGGCTTCGCGCTCTGCGTCACCTGGCAGATCAACCGGCACCTGACCTTCGCGCCCTCGCGCCGCGGCATGGCACGAGAAGGCGCCCGCTATGGCGGCGTCGGCATCGCCACCAGCATCGTCAACTACCTCGTCTATTCCGCGATCCTGCTCGCGCTGCCGGCAGCGCCGCCGCTTGCCGCCCTCGCCATCGCCTCGCTGGCCGCCATGGCGCTGTCCTTCCTCGGTTATTCCAGGCTAGTCTTCGATCGTTGATGCATGCCGCCCGAAAGCGGCTCCCGTTTGGGACAACGACATGCATGAAGCCAATGTCTAAAGCGCGTCGCAAGGATGCGCTTTAGATCGCTGGCCCGATTGGCAGAAGGCGCCGCGACCCTTATATCGCTCTCGTCGACTGCGCTGGGGACCTGCCATGAAGTTGAAAATCGCCGTCCAGATGGACCATATCTCCGCCGTGTCGATCGCCGGCGACACGTCTTTCGCACTGTCGCTGGAAGCGCAGCGGCGCGGCCACCAATTGTTCCACTATACGCCCGACCGGCTGTCGCTGCGCGACGGCAAGGTGTTTGCCCGCATCGAGGAGATGCAACTGCGCGATGAGAAGGGCAATCACTATTCGCTGGGCGAAAAGGTGCGCACCGATCTCTCCGAGATAGACGTCATCCTGCTGCGCCAGGATCCGCCCTTCGACATGAACTACATCACCACCACGCATATACTGGAGCGCATCCATCCGAAGACGCTGGTCGTCAACGACCCGGCCTGGGTGCGCAACAGCCCGGAAAAGATCTTCGTCACCGAATTTGCCGACCTGATGCCGGAAACGCTGATCACCAAGGATCCGCTGGAGGTGGCCGCCTTCCGCAAGGAGTTCGGCGACATCATCGTCAAGCCGCTCTACGGCAATGGCGGCGCCGGCATCTTCCATCTGCTGGAAGCCGACCGCAACCTCGCCTCGCTGCTCGAAATGTTCGGTCAGCTGTTCCGCGAGCCCTATATCGTGCAGCGCTACCTGAAGGACGTTCGCAAGGGCGACAAGCGCATCATCCTGATCGACGGCGAGCCGGTCGGCGCCATCAACCGGGTGCCGGCCGAGCACGATTCCCGCTCCAACATGCATGTCGGCGGACGCGCCGAGAAAACCGAGCTGACGGAGCGCGAGCGCGAGATATGCGCCCGCATCGGGCCATCGCTCAGGGAACGCGGCTTCATCCTGGTCGGCATCGACGTCATCGGCGACTACATGACCGAGATCAACGTGACGTCGCCGACCGGCGTGCGCGAAGTGCAGCGTTTCGGCGGCGCCGACATTGCCAGCCTGTTCTGGGATTGCGTGGAGGAGAAGCGGCGGAAGTCGGCCGTGTAAGGTGTGTTGTTACGGAGGACTTCGGTGAGCCCAGAGAAGCATCGAAAGATGCTCTTTATCGAATAAGACCGCTAAGCAGCGGCCATCACATCAAACTCTGTCCCGGAAGCGCCGAGGCCTCAGTTTCGGGGGAAGGAGACCGATAAGTTTGGTCTGCAATTTTCGCCGTGGTGTTGCCCAGTCTTTCAGCAGAAAACCCGCATCGGGGTTCTTTTCCAGCAATGTAAAAGCCGCAGACAGTCCGATCAAGTCGACCAAGGTCCTGCGCATTGAGTGGCGGGAGATCAAATGCTCCAGTCCCGGCGCCACCTCGCACCAACGATTGGCCAGTGCCCGCCGTATCGCTCTTTCGGTATCAGGCGACATCCTACCGAGGTCAACTCCGCCACCCAGGACGCGCCCGTCCGCCCAGCCATTGCCGCCGTGAAGTCGATAACTGCCAAGAACCCGCTCAATCCTCACGGTTCCCCCAATCATGTGGGCAGCACGAGCCATATAACCATCGGCACCTATCCTAATTTCGTCCGGATCAGATGGACGCATGATTTCAAGCGGAGCTCGACGAAACATCATCCCCGATGTGGTTGACCAAAACCAACCCACAGTACCTCGATCAATAAATAACAATGTTGGGTCAGCTTCCGTATCGACATGCAGGTAACCGCTCATTTTCGGCATCGATCGCGGGTCATTCAGGTGGAATACGGGATGACCGCCAGCAAGCAGCTTGCCGGCCGCATCTATCAACACTTCATCGGAGCTCGAGATCGCCGCGATACGGGTGTGACTGAGATGGGCTGTCGCATGGCATTCTATGAAGTCAGGATGCCAGGCATCGTCACCGTCAAGAAAGGAGATCAGAGGTCCGGCTGTCGCGTCAAGCCCAGTCATTATTGTTGCCAACTGCCCGCCATTTTGCGGTCGGGGCAGAAAGCGGAAACGGCTGTCGCCAAGCTGGGACAGACACTCTTCAATCCTTCGGCGGGAACCGTCGGTCGAAAAATCATCGACCACCACGCACTCGAACGCAGTGTACGTCTGCGCCGCTACGGATCGGATCGCAGTGTCGATGAATGCCTCTTGATTGAAACAGCCTACGCAAACGGATACGGTTGGTAGTGCGATGTGAGAACCAGCCCCGCTTGGGAGGATGCTTTCTTCCACGAGGCGCTCCTTCGCACACCAAATTTGATCGCTGAGATATTCAGTCGATCAGTTGGCGATGCTTTCTTTGCGAAATTTCTCTCTGCCGTCTTCCGTACTCATGATCGCAATTGCCGCATGTTGACTCTAAAGCACGGGTATCGCCCTCCTACCAGATTCGAGATTGTCAGAGCTATGCTGCGTCATGGCCGTAACCTCAGAAAAGGGCACCCTTCTGCGAAATCGCAACCTGCTCTTCAGGCAAGTTTGCTGTCGGACGATCCGTTCATATCCTATTCGGGAATGTCCGGTACGCCCCTCGGATTAGCAAGTCATATGCCTCTTCTTCCACGCGGCCACCGTGCCTGGTTTCTCATCTCGCCAACCTGGTCCATCGAAAACAGTTCTAGCGTCAAAACCATCCGCACCTATGCCGTTCTGCATAGACTTAGGAACCCCCGTCACTCGCTAATCTTCCTGTCCAACACGCAAGCCGAGGCTGATCTGTTGAATCAGTCCGGCGAGGCCGCCGTCCTGCACAACAAGACTTCAACAACCTCCGAATACATATTCAGGCCTCTCGATGACGTCCCTGTAGAGTTTGATGCAATCTACAATGCGCAACTGGCTCCGTGGAAGCGCCATGACTTGTCTCTTGGCATACCGCGTTGCGCATTTGTGTTTTATCGAGATAAAATCGAGTCCTCTACGAAGGAATCGGAGAGAGCACGAATAGATCGGCACAGAGAACTCGCGCCGCATCACGTCTTTATCAACGCGTTTGACGGCACCGGCAAGCCTGTCCGATTGACATCAGCTCACGTGAACACGCATCTAAATCGTGCAGCCGTTGGACTTTGTCTCTCTGAAGTGGAGGGACCAATGTTCGCCAGCACGGAATATCTTCTCGCGGGGCTTCCTGTGGTCACCACGCCGAACCTTGGCGGCCGAGACCTTTATCTGGATGACGAGTATTCGCTTACAGTTCCACCCGATCCTCGATCCATCGCGGAGGCTGTCTTGGCGCTGAAAGAGCGACGAATTCCCCGGGCTTATATTCGTTCGCAAACTTTGAAACGAGTTGAACGAGACCGCGAGCGGTTCATAGACCTTGTAAATGAGATTTTTCTGGAAAGCGGCTCCTTGCACCGGATCGCCATGCCTTGGCCTTTCCGATACCCTGTCATGGAGTGGCTTCCACCGCAGATCGCAATCGATCGATCCCTTTCCGGTGCGGTCGATGCCTTCGTCACCGCTCAGACGGCAACAGCCTCGGATTGCCAGAGGAACTGGTCGCCCTCTCAATGCGGTTGAGAGCAAGCGGAAGCAGCCCGTTTTCATTTCGTATTAACCATGTTCCGCTTTTGCAGCCGGATACAACCTGATTGCAACCAGTACGCTTCCGTGTTCCTGTAATGTTCTTGATTTGATCAAGGAAGTGTGGTTGTCTTCCCGAAGGGCCATTCTTAGCCAATCGGTTGGGTTGCGGCCGTATCTGGGGGCAGCAAAATGGTGGCGCGGGTTCGCACGGTCGCTTTCCAGGGCATCGAGGCCGTGCCGGTCGACGTGCAGGTGATGATCGCGCCCGGCAAGGTCGGCATGCAGATGGTAAGGCGGATTAATTTCTCCTAAATCAGCGGCCGGTTCCCGGTGCTAGAGCGCGTTGAGCTTGGATATCAGGCGGTCTACATAGATTCTATGTCTTCAGATGTCTCAGCCCCGCCGGCATACTCCTACATTCGGATGTCGACCGACATTCAATTGCGAGGTGACAGTCTCCGGAGGCAGGAACAGGCCTCGAAAAGGTATGCAGAGCAACATGGCCTGCATCTCGTTGAGGACTTCAAACTTGAGGATATTGGCGTCTCGGCATTCAAAGGCGCCAACGTTTCGTCAGGGGCACTTGGCCGATTCCTAGACCTTGTGAAGGCAGGGGAGATAATTAAGGGCTCCTATCTGCTGGTCGAGTCGTTAGATCGTATTAGCCGTCAGCAGATACTGGATTCAGTACCCATATTCTTCGACCTCGTGAAAAGCGGGATCAATGTCGTCACCCTTGCCGACAACCACGTCTATCGAGCGGGCGATACCAACGTTGCCGATGTCATCTACTCGGTTGTGGTCCTTGGTCGAGCGTATGAGGAATCCAAGACCAAGAGCATGCGCGTTGGTGCAGCTTGGGAGAACAAGCGGAAGAACGCCGGTAGCAGGAAGCTGACCAAAGTAGCCCCGGCCTGGTTGTTGTTGCAGGAGGATCGGAAGAGTTTCGACCCGATATCTGAACGTGTCGATGTTGTCCGCCAGATTTTTCAGATGGCTGACGCGGGCCACGGGTCTTTTACCATCGCACGCCGGCTCAATCAGTCAGGCGTACCAACATTCACCAAGTCACACGGCTGGCATGAGTCGTATGTGACTAAGATTCTCAACAATCGAGCCGCGCTTGGTGAGTTCCAGCCGCACCGCTACGATGACCATGGGGATCGTGTCCCGCATGGCGAACCGGTTATCGACTACTTTCCCAGGATCATAGAAGAAGACCAGTTCCATCGTGTTCAAGCCTCACGTCGAAGAAGGCTTGTCGAAGGGGCCGGACGAAAGGGACCCGAATACCGAAATCTCTTCACTAAGATAGCCAAATGCGAGTACTGCGGCGCACCGATGAGGTTCGTACACAAAGGGCGACCACCCAAGGGGTCGCAAGCGCTGAAATGTACAAACGCGGTTCGCGGTCTTGGCTGTGAGGGCATTAGCTGGCGGTATTCCGATTTCGAGACATCGTTCCTCTACTTCGTCAAGGAGATTGACCTCACCGCTACGTTGAAGGCTGCCGCAGAGAATTCCGAACGTGCATCACTCGAACAGCAAATCACGGCTATCGAGGAGAAGGTTCGCCAACTCAGGGTTAAGCGAGAGCGGATTTTCGACTTGTTGACCGAGCCGGGATCATCCACGGCCTTCATCAAAGGCAAACTCGACGAATGTGAAGTATCAATCGCTGCCGAAGAAGCGCTGATCGCGCAAATCCGTGAGCAAAGATCGATCGCGGACACGCTGCCGACCATCTCCGCCGGCGAGTTGCGTTCATTGATCGCATCGATTCAAGATATGTCCGCACCAGACATTTTTGAGCGGCGAGCGGCAGTGGCTAACCGGCTGAGCATACTGGTAACCTCGTTGCGGTTAGCAGCAGACGGTAGGCGGCCCAAAATGAAGGGGATCAAAACCTTCTTGGATCGCCAGGGGCTAAGTCCGGATGAACGGGATCAATTGCTCGAACACGTCGAAAGGTCCAACGAAGAGGGGCAACGGTACAATCGTAGCTTCAGGGTCATGCTGGCCGATGGCGTTTCTCGCTATGTAGTGGTGAAGAGTGACGAACCGACTGACATCATTGCAGAGGTTCTAGTCGACAAGGATGGTACGATCTCCGGTAGCGATCGTGGGATGCCGATTGGTAGGTTGTGGGAAACCGAATTCGACGAGCCTGTCGCAGCTCAGTAATCTGAGATTTTCCACCCAACCCACGGCCACTGCGATTCAACCACCATAAATAGTTGGCCGGTACATTCCCACGATCATTCTCAGAACCTTCAGAACCGTTTTTCCCTCGTTTTTCAGTTTCCAAACATCGGTTTTCTGAACCGTGCCGACGGCGATCCTCGCACGACTTCAATCACCTAAACGCAATTCCAACCCACGAGATTCGATGGGTCTATATCCCTATGAAAGAAGCCCAACTCACATGCTGCAAACCCACTCACACGTCTCTTCACCCTCCATCTCATCTCAATATGCATCTTGGTTCGATGACAGGATCGAGCAGTTCATCGAAGCTCACAAAGGCAGATTCGATCCACCCTCATTCTTCAAACGACGGAACGGGTTTTTCATCACGATCTCGTTCGATCACAGCCGTCGCAAGCAGCGGTTAGAAGGTTCCGCCCTGATCGACGGACCATGTGCCAAAACGGTGATGGATACGTTCACAGACCTATACAACTCAATCTGCCGCAATGTGATTGGACGGAACTATCATCGACCATCATTCCACGAGCTCAAACCTCTAGCTATCGGTTGTCTGGACATGAACGGATCGAGATACTGGAGATCGATGGGAGAGTTAGAAAACGCCCATATACACTCGATCTGGATTTTCACCGATCAAACCAGAGATGGATTTCAAAAGTTATTAGCCGACAAAGAACGGCTGCTATCCGTCAAGGAACGGTTTTCGATTCGAGAGCTAGATATCCAGCAGCTGGATCATGACCATCGAAATTCGACGGGTGAGAGCCGTGCATCATCGTACATGGCCAAATTCATGGTGCACAATAATCACGAGCTAAAAGTTGCTGACGATTTCAGGGTGCTGCCGATCGGCTCCACCAGATCAGTCCACTGACATCGGTTCAGGGCACGATGTCGAGTCGATGAGGGAAACGGGGTCACTTAGCGCAGTGGCGGGCAAGTTCACTCGCAAATTCGCCATGAAAGGGGTTTCGCACTGAGAAAAGGGGCTGGGCTAGTCGCGGTCCTTCACTTCGGTAGCAGCACCTTCGCCTGATGACAAACCGATAGGCAACAACTTCTCCGACATCTCCTGGGGAATGCTCCCCCTTCCTTCGAAGAGTTTCCTAGCTTTAGCCGCCGCCGTTCTTATCTCCCCGGCATTATCACGAGATCGCTCGATGACATCGTCAAATTGATCCGATCCCATATCAGGAACAATTGATCCGTCCTCTATACCTTTCATCAGATTCTGAGACCGAATTAACAAATTCGTTACTTTGTCAGACATATCTGCCGATTTCTCCAAAATAACGGCTACGTCTGAGACCATACCTTCAGCCTGTTTTAGCATAGACTTGGCGTCCACTAAGGAAGCCAATATCGAAGTTGCGCCAATTAAGATCACGCCGTTGGCAATATACCAGATGATCCTCCCCGCTAGCCAAACAGTGCTGGAGCCGGTTGCAGTGTCAGTTCCCCATCCAATGATCGGTGAAACAATATTCCATATGATGCCTAGGCACGTAGCGGCGGCCGCTGCACCGACGAGGCCGATAAGTATCTTTGTCGCGCGGCGACCGTAGTGTTGCTCGAATTTATCGAGCAATGGTCCAAAACCGAAGTCGACCATCGTCCGCCTACCCCTGCTAGAAGTCCGAACGCCACACTGCCTCGATTCCATAAACTTGGGGAGTCTCTAATCGACGCGGGACGTGGCGATGGCACGAATGGCGAAATTCATGGTGCACAATAATCACGAGCTAAAAGTCGCCGACGACTTCAGGGTGCTGCCGAATCAGGTCGACAAAACGATCAACTAAGACAGGGTTCAGGCAGGGTGCAGGTATGGTTGTGAACTGAATCTGAACTGAAAGGCACTTAGGATTTGGTTGTTCGGTCAACACCGGAAATTCGAATGGCCTCGCTGCCACCCTGCCTGGATTTCTGGATTTCAGGAGACGCCCGTGAACCGGGTGTGTGGCTTGGTGTGGCCTTGCAAGAATGAGAATGGGATTTGCGCAGCGACCTAAAAGAAGATGCCCCACCCCCTAACAGAGAGGGGCAGGGCATGTGTTGATATAGTAAATTGGCTGCCAGTCCTCTCAAGCTGCGTGTCGGAGGTTGTTCGAGTTGCGCTGTACGGTGATCTTCATCATCCGTTCCAAGCTGGCTTGGGTGATCTGATACGGGACGACCGTAGTTCCTCCTGCGTTAGTCTTAGGAAGCTTGGTCAATTCAAGACCAACCATGTCCAGGAATCGACGAAGCTGGGTGATTGGATTTTTGTCGAGACCCTTATGGATAGCGACATTGAATTGCTGCTGGATGGCGATCCGATTGGTTTTGAACCAATCGATGAATGGCAAAAGATCAAGTTTGCCAAAGCTGACATCTGGGTTGAAGACGAAGTCTCGATAGATCGGCGTCATGGAGAGCGTTTCCATCAACAAAATACGGCCATTCCGCACGTTCGGAATCAGCATGCCTGACTGTTTGCGCCTGTCTGGATGATGGATCCCATCACCGAGCGCGTCGCTGGTCTTGGGATCGAGCATCATCTCAAAGTTGGCCACACAAGTACGGAAACGCCCCCTATCATCGAGGGTGATCAGTTCGTTCGAGATCGACTGATTATAGAACCGCTCCATCGCCGACCGTTCATAGCCCGCACGCTCGCTATCGTCGGCAAACTCGTACCTCCGGATGCGACGATCGATTCGCTGGAAATCGGCTTCTGGCAACGGTTCCGCTTGCATCAGTCGATTGACGTGAAGTTTGACCCGGCGTTCTTTGCCTTGTGAAAGGATGCCCGATCCAAGGTACGCGATTTCGGCATGCGGACCGACGTGTTCGATTTCCCAACCCTGCTGCACTTTGTAATGTAAGAAGTTCCTCCAAAGGTGGTTTTTGGATGCTCTCTGGAGTGAGATGATCGCCGTGGCGACGTCCAGCAGCGGATCGGGGCGAATAACTCGTGTGGGGATGAAATCCATCGTCCATTCACGAGCAGAACTGCTGAACACGTGGGCGTCCAGTGCGTCGTTTTTCACTACGCTGAGGTCGGTTTCAAAGGAATATGTGGCCGGCGAAATGTAGACTTTGACCTGCTTGGGGTGACGAACTCGGCCCAGCTGTTGGTCGCACTCGAAATGGGTTAGCACTTGCGGGACGAACAGGCCGTATACGGTGTCGTAAAACTGCTCGTCATTTGGGAACGTAATGTCCACGCCAGTACCAATGGACGGCGATGACAAAACGGCGTGGTATTTCCGCGCCTCGACCGATGGGCTCTTGATAAATGACATCGCGGCAGGGTCCTTGGTTGCTGTCTCTTCAGACGTGACCACAAGGCAGGTGATCTCAGGGCATTGATCCGCGAGTTGCGTCGCAATGTCCTTTATCTTCTCCCTGGAATTCGACGTAAAATAGCAACGCTTGCCTTGCTGTATGGCGGTTATGAAGTCGCCAATCAGGTGGGTCTCCGAAGCAAAAACCGCGAGTTTGCCTTTGGGTGAGCGGTACTGGTTGATAACGATCTGGCTGTTCGATGGCCCGTCTTTGCGCTCGGCCCACTCCCTAATGAAGTTGAATGATGTCCACGAAAGGTCCGCATCCGAAGCGATGACTCGCTTTGCTCTGGCAAGTATGCAGATCACTGCATTTAAAACGTCGGAACGTTTGTCAGCGAGCGTTTGGGAAAGTAGGTGCGCAAGCACCTGCTCCGATTCGTCAATCACCACGACATCGTAAGGGGCCTCTTCAACCACTTTAAGGATGCTGTCTAGGCAAATGCCATAGCGCTGTCGGCGCTTCGCCAAAGGCTCGTCCACCTGATCATCATGGAGGTAGCACGCAAGGCCCATTCCCGAGCACATTGTGTCGATCAAGGCACGTCGATGCCCTATCAGAAGGACACGACCTTTCGTCGACCCAACAATCTGCGAAAGCAGCTTCGTTTTTCCCGTGCCCTTTGGGCTTTTTATGAACGTCGTACCGTCTTCGATACGGACGGCACTGATGAATTTCTCATCGCGAAACGAGATTTTGGCACCCTCCAAACTAGCGAGTGGCCCCTCATGAGTTGGGCTCGCTAAACCTTGTGACGAACGCGCGAAGTTCCGTGCCCACTTGTCGAAATCATTGAAATCTTGCGGTTCAGGTTGTCCTTGCCAATAAGTGACACCGCAAGCGCTGCAATGGACACCTTTGTTCCGCTTGTTGGCGTTTTCAACGACAAAGGCGCTTGGGTTCTTGTCGTCGTGAACAGGGCAATGCACTTCCGTCTTGGCCGGCGCGCTGGCGAGCAGAATCTCGATGCCTTTTGCAGTGCGAACAATCTGCTCCAGCGGCAATTGGATTGTGGAACGCCCTGTGCCAATCGCACCAATTGACCGATCGTTGTGGCCGGCAGTCGCCGTCTGCTCGATCAATGCATCGACCAAAGCCGGTGCAAGTGTCATTCTGATTTCAAAGATCTGGGCATCTGTGTTGCCGTAGAACATGCGAGCGGCATCGATTGCCTTCGGGTCGCCATGGAGCTTCAGTGCGAGAGAACGGGTAGCTGCTTTGACATCATCAGCGTCAAGCAGAGTCTCCTCGAGGGCGAACACCACGCGGAACCGATGTTGGTCAGGGGCGTGGCTGCACGTCGTATATATAAAAGACGCGTGTTCCTGGATGAAGGGATGTTTTAGTGCCTCTGAAAGGGTCATCCCGCCATCGATGTCCACGGACAAAATGTCCGTGGCAACGAAGTTGTCGGCCTTACGCCGACCGCTGAGTTCTGCACAGTAGGCGTAGCCGTTCTTGATGTTGGCGATCAACTCGCCGACGGAGACCTGGCAGGGTTCGAACCCATCCGCCCTTGCTAGAGTGTCGCCGAGTTCGTCTTTGTTGATGAGCCGCTTGTTTATGGACAAGCGGAGGGGTTTGGTTGTGAAACCATTCATTTTAAAGTCCTTTACTGTTGTTTGGTGGCCCAGCAGGATGCTGAATTTTTGAAAATATTAATTTTTAAAAATGTGAAGCCGCTTTATCACTAAGGCCTATGTAGCATTAATGGGCGAAAAACGCAATATAACGGAAATTTGGCAAATCTATACTTAAGTTAAACCAATGCCCATTGGTTTAACTTAATTCGCAGAATCCAGCGCGATATCAGTGGGTTGTGCGAGCCCTCGGCGTCAAAACCCACTTAGGCGTCAAACCCGCGCCATTCTGCTCGAAAAAAGTTTTGCTTCAATATGCCCGACTCGGGCCGCGTTGACCTTCTCAGTCGTTCGGCGGGATGCCGTTGTCGATCAACAAGGAAGGAGATCACAATGGCATTCGAAGGATTGAAGCTGGTCGCCACCCCGAAGCAAGATGCATCGGATCCGGCATCCAAACGTCGGCAAAGGCTGGTCATGCAGATCGATCATCAGCTGTATATGGCCGAACCGGAAAACGTCGCCCGGAAATTCCGTGGCCGCTGGTGGACGATCGGCATCGATGGCAAGCCGACGCTGGCGATCAAGTACGGCAAAATCCCCCTGGAGCTTGCCAAAGGCAAGCATGCGATAGCATGCGCTGATATCGCCGGCGTCACCGATGCACTTCAGAAGGCCCGGGTAGCTGCCATTGACGGAACGTTCGACAGTCAGCTGGCCAGCGTGTCTGAGCAGGTTAGGGCTCGTTTCAAGAAGGGCCGGTGATTTTACCTGTGTGTGAAAAGTAGCCCATCCCGATACTGTACTTGGGATGGGTCCAATGCCTCAGACCCGCCGTCTTGCAAGCGCACGAAGTTGCTCGACCGCCACGATCAGATCACTATCGGTCAAATCCCTAAGCAGCAATCGCGCCTCCGTCTCATTCCTTATTCGGTCGTCGGGACGCTTAGCCTGTTCAAAGAAGCTCTCGACCGGGACGTCAAGAGCGTCGCTCAATCGGATCAATGTCTCGAAACTCGGCCAATTGACGCCTCGCTCCCACTGCGAAACCGCGTCAAGCGATCTGCCTGTGCGGGACGCAAGATCGTCCTGCGTTAAGCCTCGAAGCTTCCTAAGCTCCTTCAGAATCAATCCAAAATTGTCGATTGCAGACATGTCGCAGATGTGCGCTGCCTGCCAATTTCGTTGAACCTAGAGAATTACGATATTTGATAAATTTATCGTAGAGAACTACCAGTTTTTGTTGATCCCCTGCGCGACCAAGAGTATCGCTATCCTGCATCAGGGGTCGCCTGAAAGCGGGTGAGAAGGGGTATCGAATGGAAGAAGCAGCAGCGCCTATCAGCACGATCGACTGCCCGTATTGCTCGGAGCCGATCAATCCCAAGTCCAAGAAGTGCAAGCACTGCGGGGAAATTCTCGATCCGCAAATGCGGGAAATTGAGCTTCTGAAGAGCCAGAGAAACAGCCCTCAGGTGTTTATGAATGCTGGCGGCGGAGCGGCAGCCGCGGCTGCATCAGGTGCCGGTACCCTTAGGCGATTTCCTCACTGGTTCCACATCCTGTTGACCATCGTTACCGGCGGGCTTTGGCTGCCGGGGTACATCCTGATGTACCTGTTTCGAAACAAGCGGTACTACTATTGAGGAGAGGGCAGATGAGCATTTTATCGGCTGCCTTTCCCCGCAGCAGCATTTCTCGAGGCGTTTTAGCGGCACTATCGATTGCTGTTGCCACTCCAACCCCGCTGTTTGCCGATAGCAGCTTTCGCGGTTTCACCGTGTCGGACAGCCCTGATCAGGTTGACAACACCGCAAAGAGCCAAGGATTCACCGTAAAATGGCGAGGTGACGACAGCGAGGGCAAGCGTGCCACGCTTTTCGACCGGGATAACGATTGCGGATCGATCGCGTTCAACGGTGATCGCAAGATCAAGAAAATGGTGTTTGCAGCGTGCTTTTTCGGTGCTGAGGGGCTCGGATTGCGACAAGTCACGCAGGAATTCGTCAACAAGTTTGGTGGCCCGGCCGAAATGGAGGTGATCTCCGGTGATGAGGTATGCAAGGGCGGCCAGCCTTTTGCGTTCAAGGGACGAACCTCGGAAGGCGAACTGTTTCGGATAGAGGAGGATTGCTTCAGCATGGCGCTAGATGCCGTGGTAGAAATCACGCCTGGATCGGGCAAGGGTTTGAAGTTCTAGTTGGCCCCAATCGTCCTGGTCCAACGGCTCAGGGCTTCGGGACTGAAATTCATCAAGTTCACAACAATGAGTCGACAGTCTCATCAGCCTCGCACTAAACTGTGTCGGGGTTGTTCTGGGGCCATGTTTCGCGTCTTTTCCATCTGCGTCGCACTGTTTATCGCAATGGCTTTGCTGGATACGCCAGCGGCTCGCGCTGGCTTGCAATTCGAGGCTGGTCAGACCGATGGTGGACTTCATTACGTAGTTGTCTCAGGCGATTTCGCCTATCAGGACGATCTGTTGGCTTTTGAGAATCTGGTGCGATCCAGTGCCGCGACTGCCGTTACGTTTAGGTCGCCTGGTGGCAACATCCAGAAGGCCATGGAGTTGGGCAGGCTCATCCGTAGAATGGGCATCAACACGGTGCAGTTCAGGGTCGCGGAGTGCGCGTCAGCTTGCTCGCTTTCGTTTCTCGGCGGGGTTGTGCGCTATGCAGAACCGGGTTCCATCGGTGTTCACAAGTCTTCGTTTCAAGGCGACGTCCCTCTGAGCACTGACGAGGCGGTTTCCGCCGTCCAGCAAATTACCGCCGACATAATCACCTACATGATCGAAATGGGTGCGGACCCTGCCCTACTTCAGCTTTCGCTGCAGTACGACAGCAACGATATTCGCTATCTGTCGACGAGCGAGATGGCGAAATATAAGGTTGTGACGTTATCACCTGGTGCTGATCAGCCGAACGTAGCGAGCCAGGTGCCGCCACATACGCAACCGCCCCCGTCAGCCCCGCCGGTACTTGCCTCCCAACCACCAGCAACGAGGCCGTCGCTCTTCATTCCAGATGCCCATTCGGGACGGATCGGTCACCCCAGGGGCGCTGCACCGCTCAAGGCGTTGCCGGAGGCTAAGTCAGAGAATGTTGCCGTAATACGGAACGGAGTTGCGGTTGCGATCCTCGGCAATACGGGCCGATGGTATAAGGTCCAGATAGAAAACAGGGTTGGCTATATGCATGACACTTGGGTTCACGTCGACCAGTATGACAGTGGCCCCTTCGGTAAACGCCATATCCAGGTGAAGAGCTTCGGCGACTACGCTGCGGCTGAGGCGTATGTGCGGTCATCATCCATCCCGCTTTCTGCCTATCTCGCCACCAATGGTTGGTTCGCGATCACCCTCGACAACACGTTCGACGAGCGTATGGCCAAAAACCTGGTCAATGAGATGAAGGCTAAGGGTGCGATCCCTGTGGATGCCTACCCCACTTTCGGCAACAATTACGTCCGCAAAGTGTGCTGCCAATAGTTCTGGTGGAACGCCGGACTGCCTTTCTTTGTCAGCGTTGTCTTTGTAGAAGGCCACACATAGCGGTGATCGCCTCGTCAATTCCCTGTTCATTTCGTTTGTAGAAGACCTGTGTTCCGACCTTCGTCGCGGAAACCAACCCAGCTTCTGTCAGCCAGCGCATGTGCAGGCTAACTGACTCCTGCGTGATGCCGAGTCTGCCGCAGATCAGCTTGTTCGTCAGACCGGTTTGTCGCGCGTCGGGAATGTCTGGGAAATACAGCTCCGGCCAACTGAGAAAATCCAGGATCTTAAGCCTGCTCTCGCAGGCCAGTGCCTTGACAATGCGCGCGTCCATCGCCGTTCTCCATCAGTTTGGTCCGATGGATGGTGCTGTCCCCGAAGGTTCGACTATCGACAACGGGCATTGAGGCGGATTTTATGGGCTCTGGCCGTCTAGCTGCCGGTCTCGCCCCAATTCGATCCTCACAGTCATTCCCGATGTTTGCCCTCAAAAGGAAGCCAGAAAATCCTGCGACTAACTGTGATTCAGGCGCCAAGCTAGTCCGCAGCCCTGCCGCGATCTCGTTGATAGATGTAACGGAACCACCATGCGATGCGATCCTCGCCGGACTTAGATCAAGCCAAAGGAGCGCCGTGCTGGTATTCCGCTCGATCAACAATTGCTAGATTATTGGACCCTCTACCAGCCGGCCATCGGCGTAGTTGAATCTTCCGGCTCCGGCCGCCGGGCGCTCTCGGAGATACAATGACTAAACCAAAACGAGCACATGGTCGGTCTCTTAGCGACTTCCTACCGCTATCGACTGCCGAACAGAAATTGTTGGAAGCCTGCCGGATGGGCCGAGAATGCCGTCTCATAAATTCCAAACCACTGGTAGATGAGTTCAAAGGACTTGAAGGTGACCCGAGCTTCTTTGCAAAGGCATACGCTGTGGCCAGGCGCCCCGCTCAATCTGCTGCAGAAGACGCAATCAGCGATACAGCAACCATCTTTCTTACGGAATTCGCGACATTTGCTCGCAATTTCTCATACGAGCCGGTGGATCAGCTGGGTGAGGTAGAAGCCCGCGCCCTATTTCGAGCGCAGTCTTCCAAATTCGCGGCCGAACTAGCCGGATGGCGCGGAGTACCAGCAAACGAGACCACCTCTGTGCGGGCCGAATTTCTTCGTTTTCTCGTCTTGGGCGGCGATGATCAAAACCCTGTACATGAATATGGCGTTCAATTGGTGGGCGGATGGATTATCCCGGATGCGGTTGAGAACGGGCTCAACCTTTCTGGAATTAATATACCGTTTAACGTGCGGCTTGAGGGTTGTTTGATTTCCGGACCGATATCATTCGAAGGATCAACGACGCGCACATTGATCTTCCGATCATCCCGCATCGACGATATAAACTTCAAAGCTGCATCGGTCAGAGGCGATATTGACTTAAGCAGTGGGTTACTTTGCTCTGGAACCCTTCACATATCTGGCGCCACAATTGGCGGATCAATAAACTGCGCAGGAGCAACGCTTTCCAACCCACGCGGGCAGACCATCGTCGCCGATTTCGCCGAGATCCGTGGCAGTCTCCAACTCGGCGCAAACTTTGTATCCCTTGGTCAAGTTCGCCTGGCAGGCGGACGCGTTGATGGTCATCTCCAGATGTCGGGTGGTTACCTGAGAACGTTTCAGTCCATACCCGACAATCGAGTGCACTCGCGCCCGCGTCTCTCATTCGTGCTAGATCTTCAGAACTTGGCGGTGGGGAGCTTCTTCCTAAGCCCTATATTGCCCGCGCACCCTGATCCCGTCCGACTCATAGGTTCTCTAAATCTTGTTGCCACCAAAGCTGGAAATCTCGTTTTCGACCCGAAATCAGCCCCCCCCAAATACGTAGTTGGAGACCGGGGTGAAAGACTCGACTGTACCGTTACGCTAGATGGCTTCCAATATAATCATGTCGGTGTACTTGCTGGAAACGATATCTTGTCAGCAATGCTTTCACTAATAAAAAGACAACCCTCGCGTCATTTGGGCGTGGAATTTCGCCCCCAACCTCACGAACAACTATCCAAGACCCTTCTTGCTATGGGGCGTGAGAGAGACGCTAAGAAGGTTCTCCAGGACAAGGCTACTGCGCTGCGGCATCAAGAGTGGTTATTGTTGAGGCGGGCATTCTTACGCCGAGTTAGCAGTCCTTCTTTGCCAAGCTTCAGACAATCCTCATGGTGGCGGTCGTTTGGTGACGCGCGGTCCTTCATTCTTTTCCTTGCGTGGCCACTGACCACCTTCTTGGCTTTGCTGCAGTTCGCGATTGGGAGCCTTTTGCTCTTACTTCGATGGTTCACCTTGAACCTATTCTTAGGGGCAGGGCATCGCCAGTCACCGACCTACCTTGCATTTGCTTTGCTCTTGGTTGGGAGTGGTTGGTTTTATCAAGAAGCCGCTAAAGTGCCCGGTTCATTCGTCCCAGTTGACAAAGCGTTTGCTCGAGATTTGCACAACCGGCAAGCGTGTGGTCAGGGAATCGCCAACCAACCTGTGAACTGGACAGCTTGCACGAGTCAGCAGATACCCGAACTCGTTGAATTCCAACCCTATATTTATTCGCTTGATTTAATGCTTCAGGTCGGCCCGCTCGGTCAGAAAAGAGCATGGGAACCAGCGACTGACGGTAGTCAGCCCATATTAATTGAGATGCCCCTAATAAAGTCGTATTCACTTAGCCAAGACGCGTTACATACTTGGACCGTCGTGCAATCTATCTTAGCAATAGTGCTGTACGTGCTGATTGTTAGGATGTTAACTATGCAAATTCGAGACAAATAGACTCTGAGCGGCAACTGGATTGGGCGTCAAAACTGGTTCATAGGCAAATTCGGGCTGACAATTGGCCTCGGGTGTTTGTTCAATCGTAAATAGTCCCACCCTGCCAATGCAATCATCGCCGCATTGTCCGTTGCCCACTTTATGGGGGGTAGACATAGAGTGACCCCCATTTCCCGGCAAAGGATTGACGCTCGTTCACGGAGTTGTGGGCTCGCAGCAACGCCCCCCACAACAGCAAAGCACTTTGATGGGCGATCTGTAAGCGCCAGACGGCTCTTTTTCAGCAAAACATCCATGCAAGCATCAACGAATGATGCGGCGAGGTCTTCACGAACTGCGCCCTGTTGTATCGCCCTGCTTGCAGCTGACTTGAGCCCAGAAAATGAAAAATCGAGGCCCTCATTGATCAGTGGTCGGGGAAGGGTAACCGTTGTTTTCCCAATTTTAGCCAGTTGATCCATCTTAGCGCCTGCAGGGTATCCCAGCCCCATCTGACGCCCTACCTTGTCGTAAGCTTCGCCGACAGAATCGTCCCTCGTGCTGCCCAATATTTCTACCTCTGCGCCACCTTTCATGTGTGCAAGGAACGTATGACCGCCAGAGACTAAAAGGATGGTGGCCGGGAATGAAAGCCGTGCTTCCTCGAGGTCGGCGCTTCTGAGGTGACCTCGCAGGTGGTTGACGCCTATCACAGGGACGTTCCAACCCATACCAAGGCCAGATGCTGCATTGAGGCCTACCAAGAGAGGACCAATCAGACCCGGGCCGCGAGTAACTGCTATTGCCTCAAGTTCAGCCCCCCGAACAGCTGCTTCGTCGAGTACATGCTCGATAACGTCGAAAATTGCGGCTACGTGTGCTCGGCTGGCAACCTCCGGGAAAACACCTCCATAAGGTTTATGAACCTCCAATTGCCCGACCGTCATACTCGAAACAACGCTACCCGCTGCATCCACAACTGCAGCAGCCGTATCATCACAAGATGATTCGATCCCCAATATGTATTCTTTTTTGCTCACGAAATTATTTCTCTAATTGTGTCTGAGGAAACCTCTCCCTCACGCTCAATTTTTGGAGGGTCGCAATTACAATTTACCAGCGATGACGGGCGTTCAGTCCTCGATACTCCTTGAACGACCAGATCTGGCTGACCACTTAACTGCAACAAGGCCTGGTCGGTGGTTGAGGGTGGGAGGGATCCATGCGCATTCGCGCTTGTCACAAAAAGGGGTCCAGTAAGTTGCAAAACCGCAAGCAAGAACTCGTCCGCAGGAATTCGTACAGCGATTTCATCTCGTCCAGCGAGCCACTTCGGCTTCAAGTCGCCAAGTCCCAGCGCAATAGTAAGTGGCCCCGGGACGAAACTGGAATTCAGGAGACGGTTCGCAGCCGGCGTTACAATTACTCCCAAGGGATCGAGTTGGCCAGGCGAGGCGACCATGATGGGGAGCCTGCGCTCAAGTGGCCGCATCTTCAACCGATAGAGTTTTTCAACAGCTGCCTCCCTCGAAGGGATCGCCGCAAGGCCAAGCACCGTATCCGTGGGCAGCAAGACCACCCCTCCATCCTGTAGACATCTTGCGACCTCCCCTACCGTCGGTTGAGCCTGAAACTCGTTCATCTGCCTCTCCAGAGCTTGCTTAGCCCCAATCCTCGAAGGTCGCACTTGGGAGGTCGCTAACCGCAGCCTCAATCGCCGAGAACGCTATGCCTCCATCCTGCAGCAAGATAGGGCTACCCTGCCGAACGTCGACGATGGTTCTCTTTTGGTCGGCATTTTCACTATGCGCACCTTCGACAGCAATCCAACCTGCCGCGCCAAATCGGGTCGCAGCTTTTTCTACTACCGCCAGAGCGTGCCCGAAGTCAGTTATTGGTGCAGAGGGATATGTCTCGCCGAATAGCTGTCGGGTGGCCAGCGGATACAAAGTAGCACCAGCAATCTGACCCTCTGGGAGACTGTCGGGAACCCTTACAGCTACCGCCTCTTTATCGAAGCTAGAGCGAAACCCTTGGGGCGCTTTAGTTGTACCATTGCAAAGTACTGTCAGGGGACCTGGCGTAAAGCGCTCGAGAACACTGATTGTCGGTAGCGAAAGCGCAAACCAAGCTTCTCCGGGTTTGTCGCTGTTGGTTGATCGCTCCGAAAGAGCGAAGAAGCTTTGGAAGCTGAGTTCGCATGGTCCGGCGTTATCTCCGGATAGCTTGGTCAAAAACTCAGCGGCCGCGTCATCTGCGGCGAGTGCACCCAAAACGTATCCGCAGTCACCTGGAATCAAAACCACCCCTCGCTTCAACATAATCGAGCGAATTGCCTGCAAAGAAGATGTTCGGAGAGCGCCGGCCATCGTCCTCTCCGAAGCCAAAACCGTAGAGATCGGTCGTGTCACAATATTAATGCCTCCGGATAGATAATTTCGACGGGTGGTTGGTGAGAACGAGGCGCTAGCCGACTGCTAACAAGAGATAGAAGTGCAGATGCCGTCGGGTGTTCTACTTCGCTGTCAAAGAATTCTGATTTGTCCAGCGCGCTTATAAGCTGCTGCCGAAATCGGCCGGCTACAGCGTGCGGACCTTTCAAATTGCGAGCGTAATTCACGAGAGCTGGAAGAGTGCCCTTATAGAATCCTTCAAGCTCTCCATTGCTATAGATCGCCATAAGGGCGCTGTCAGAGTTAGCGCCGCGTACGCAAACAACAGGTAAACCCATCCTCTCGCTCGCCGCATAGGCCATAATTTCAAGCGAGTTCGCAGGAAAGATTGGAATTCCCAACGCAATCGCGAGGCCGTTGGCGAATGTTACGCCGGCCCGCACCGCATTTAGTCCTCCCGGACCGACATCGACTGCAATGCCCCGGATCGTGTTTTGGTCTATTCCAGTGACGGTAAGTGCCGACGTAACCATGGCTGAAAGATCGAAGCCATCCGACGCCACCGGTTCATTTTCGGAGTCGTAAATTACGCGATCCATTTTCCGGATCGCAACACTCGAGCGCCTTGTGGATGTCTCTATCGCTAGAATAATGCTCATCGGTGGCTAGATCGTAAGGTTTGCGAGGTTTGCCAACAGGTGCTCCCAACGTGAAGCCCCCGATGTCACAGAAATGACCCTCTGGTTCGGCTCGTCCTCCACAAAATCGAAGTCGATTACCAAGGCGGATGGGTAAATCGTTCTTACTTTACTTCCCCACTCGATTATAGTGATCGCGTCTTCGGTATAATCATTTAGTCCAAGATCTTCAAATTCAGACAGTGAATCAACTCTGTACGCATCCACATGAACTACCTGACCTGCTGCCGTGTCATATATCTGAACCAACGCATATGTAGGGCTAGTTACCAAACTCGGCGATCGAAGCGATGCCAACATCGCTTTCACGAAATACGTTTTCCCTGCGGCTAGGTCGCCATCCAAGAGGATGACATCTCCTTTGCACAAGGACGGAGCCACGATTTCCGCAATCTTGGTCGTCATAAGTGGGCTTGTGCTCATCAGTTGGACATGCTTTGGCGTTTGAATTCCCGAACTTTGCGTCATATTGGATATCAGAGTTACCAGTGCTTTGGGCTCGGCTGGACCGTGCATTGTGTTTGACGCCGATCGTCAGCGCGGGCCACCGTATACACGGTCTTCTTCGCTTGGCCAATTCGATTGCCGCTTGCGTTCCCGCTCCCCGGAACGGCAAGCTGGGTAACGGATCGGCATTCGGTGCAGTGGCAAAGCCGTTGTCCGGAACGCGCTTTCCGATGACACGGCTATATGGAGATAGCCGCCATGCATCACAATCTAAACAGCCGATCACTCGATCCCAACGGGTCGGAGAAGTCGATCATCGCCCTACTAGCGCGGCAAGACAGTGCTCAAGTCCTGTCGATATGGCCGAATGATCTAATCTGTGAGTACCTTCTTGCATCTGATAGCCGCCGGCACACTTGGCATGCATGGCTAGCTGTGCATGGCACGGGCGTTTCCGACGCCGCCGAAACGTACCGGTTTTTTACCTTCGCCAAATCCCGGCAGATTCTCACTGATGCGTTCGACGCCTGCCCTGCCGGCATGGTCTCGACACTCGGTAAGTTGGGACCATACGCCAGGTCAAAACACGTTTATGTGGCGCTCCATCAAGTGCTCGCGGCCGCTGGACCGTTGGCAAACCATGTCTATCAGGCAACGGAATTCCGGGACGACGACATTCTTTCACTGGCATCAGCCTCGACGATGCCAGTGGCGAACCGAGTTTTCCGCTCGCTGCTGAAGTGTAAAATACCCGCCCCGGAGCTGGTTGAACTGCTGTGGGTGATCACACGGCTGTCCCCCATGCACGATGAGCTGCGACTCGTTCGCGCCATTATTCACGGTCGCCAACCGCCTGCAATTCTGGCAAACCTATTCAGTCTCGTGCCATTCCCTGACCCTCCGTTTGAGCAGGTTGGCGATCTCGCTCCGATCACCACAGCGGAACAGCTCCGAGAAGCAGGACACGAATTCAATAACTGCCTGAAGGGTGGAGAAGAGCTTGCTTACGCGCTCGCATCCGTCCAGTCGGGACAGCGATACTTCTATCGCTGGAATGGCGATCCCCCGACGCTCCTCGCATTTTGTCGATGTGGTTCAACGGGGTGGATTTTGGCTGAGCGTTCTGGTCCAGCTAATGCCCGCGTTTCGCAAGTTACGGTCAATCAAATTGGTGAGGTGTTGGCGGGCATTCCCAACGTGCTCGTCGGAAAACGAGGCGCAGGAATGTTAGAGTGGATTTGTGCGAGATGATCTCGAAGGCCGGCCCGCCGTTGATTAGCCTGCCGCCAAAAGCTAGGAAGGCTAATGCTTCAAAGGAGAAAGCCCTTGGCCAAAGTGAGGCGCTTACCCTTGGCGCCCTTCAAGGCGATGAGTGAACGAACGTTGTTCTCAACGCCCACGTTGATGCGCGGGTAGCCTAGGGGGGCGACACTCAAAAATTTCAAATGTGGATCGACCCGGTTTGTAACTGGGTTGCCGTTCGAGCTAAGACTTGGGGAAGGGGCACCTGATATGAGAATACTTCTTTATGCTGGAGTCTTGTGCGCGACTATCGTCGTGAGCGCGGCTGTGGCGTGGGCTGTAGATCCCTTTGGGGCCTGGTCACAGAGAGTGCAGGTTTTTTATCAAAGCGACACCCATTCAGTCGTTCGAAGGAGTGTTCGCGTTTGGGATTTCCATCCAGAGCGGCAACTCGAGTTTCTGTGGGAGCCAAACGACCACGGGTCCTCAGACGGTGCCGTTTCGGAAGATGGTACAGTGAATGGTGAGGGGAAGCTGGTTTGGCGGGTACGTGGATCAGCCAGCTATGACCCACAAACTATATTTAGCAGCTACGTGGGAGGTATGAAAAATGGGAGGGCGGAAGGACACGGACGCTTGGAGATGCGTACAGGCGAAGTTTGGGAGGGTAATTGGACCGGCGGCGAACTCAATGGCCTTGGAATGCATATCGGCCTCGATGGCAGCCGATATGAGGGTCAATTTGCGGCGGGAATGCCCAATGGCAAGGGAGCGCTCTACTCGCCGACAGGAGAGATCTTTGATGGGCTTTTTGTAAATGGCCTGAAGGATGGCCCGGGACATACAACGCTATCGGGCGGCACTAGCTATGTGTCCACTTGGACGCTGGGTGCGGAGTCAGGGGGAGCCCGACCAAGCGCGTTTACCGACGCGACATTGGGAGGCCTAATAAAGGCTGGGGAAAACAGCAGTGTTGCTAGCAAGGCCGAGATCGCTGTTTCAGTAAATCAAAGGCTCAACCTGGAGGCCGGCATGCAGTATCAGGCCACTGTAGGACCAGATGCGATCGAGATCTTTCCCGAGCGCCAGGACGTTGTCAGCGCATGGAACGGGACGTACAAGTTGGATGCCTTTCCGGTCGGCCCATTCAGGATAGAGTGGGAGAAAGTACGCACTTTTCTCGACATTGAGACAAGGAGTAGCGACAAATCTAAGCTTCGACTCAAAAGCACCAAGCTCAAGGTCATCTCAAGCGAAGTGTTCCGTAAGCCAATGTTGCGGGTAAAGAGCGGCTATGGTTGTGTTGGGTACCGACCGTACTTTGCAATAATAAACGATGGCTGGGGAAACGTGAAGGACGCTTCACTTTCGTTCAACTTCATTCGCGAAGGCTATGATAGCGACTGGCAGCTGACAAAACAGGGAGAGCCAAGTTCAACCTTTACCGAGCCGGTCGGAGATTTTTCTAATGGGATAGACGTAACGCTTGAGAAGCTGTTCCAAAAAATGGGTGTTAATGCCAACAGGTTGACGACAGAGCGTTTCACTTGCTCCTCAAATAAAGAGATAGGTATTTGTGGTGACAGGCTGAAAGCCCAGGGGCTTTTCGGTGATCTAAACGACTACGTGTGGGCGAGTGGTCCCGGTATGTCAATGAATGCCACTTTGCAAGGTGACCTCCGATATACCTGGGTCGATGACAACAACGCTACTCACGAAGAAAACGAGCCCTTCGAGACAACTGTAATGGTCGCAGCGATCGAAACCGACCCCCTTTTTGAGTGCGGAGATGGCTACGAGGCAATGCCGGAGGCGATGCGGTTCCAAGATGTTAGACTGGTTCCCAGCAAGAAGGGCTACTCGGTAGATCTGCCGCTACGGGGTAACAAAAACATGCCGAGATTCATTAACCGGCTGAAACTCTGGTCCGACACCTCCTCAATTACGCATTTCAGGATTGTCTCAACGTTTTCGGACGGTAGCGAGCGTCTCAGTAAGCCAGTCACTTTCAACTATTTTAGACCGAACTATTCAAACTTCTCTCCACGTCAGCCGAAGCCGTCATCGTGCTATCTTTCGTCCCAGTATGCCCCGTGCGAATGAAGCGGTGGTTCGGCATCTTCAGCCGTAGGCTGGTCACGCATCTGCTCTCTCGCCGTAGCTATCACAGGGTCTGTTGAACTGCTCTGGTCAGGTTCTTAGCAGTTTGCGGATAGAACCGATTGCCATTGATTGTGACAATACCCGCCTGATTTAATCGGCGGGCCAGCTCAGAGTAGGTCATTGTCTTCCATGTTTCGGGCAGCCTGTCACGAATCTGGTTCGCGTACTTTAGCGCCCTAGACTTGTTTCTCTCACCTAAGGCCCTTCCGTTCTTTCCCAGTGCAGTGCCTCTTAGTCTAGCTTGAACCAGCGCCGCTTTGGTTCGCACGGAAATCAGCCTGCGTTCTTCCTGGGCCAGCGCAGCAAAGATATGGAGCTGAAAGTCAGTTGCATGGGGCATTTCAGCGACGACAAGCTGAACGCCCTTTTCCATCATCGACGCTATGAAGCTGACCCGCCGGGAAAAGCGATCGAGCCGGGCGATCAATAGCGATGCTCCTGCCTTTTTCGACGCAATCATCGCCTTTGCCAGTTCAGATCTTTGATCGTTCCTGCCAGACTCCACCTCGACGAACTCAGCGACAAGCGACCCGTGGACCTGAGCAAATTGCCGGACCATCTGCTGCTGAGCCTCTAAGCCGAGCCCGGACCTCGACTGCTTCTTCGTTGAAACCCGGTAATAGCCGACATATTTCATGGAGCCTCGTCAAACATAAACGCTGGTTTATGTTTTAAGGGCATCATAAATTTGGTTGTTGATGACAACGCCCCCTAACAGCAGAAGTCACAGGCCTTACCACTCATATCCGTTTCCATGTGCCCCAACCTCTTGAATGTCAGATCGAACAGAGAAAGAGCCGTTGGTCGAAGGTTCCGTTCTCAGATGTGCTGCATTTGAATCGGCAAGGAGCCAACTTCGTATGGAAGAGGAAATTTCCCGGTTTATCCTCGCGGCGGCCAAGTTTGAGTTTTTCTTGGTCAACCGTAACATCCGGTTTGCCCACGTGGCGGATGTTCGTGGCCTCAAAGTCGTTGTAGGTGTCAACTGGACCGTGATCGCCAACCAAATAGAAGGCAGCTTCCCTTTCGCCAGCTTCGATTTTTCGCGGCGAGACATCCTCATCTTTAAGGAAACCACTCCGCAATATCTTGTAGCCACGCAAGACGGGGCGCTGAAATGGGATAGCGACAACATTAAGATCGATTCATGGGATCGCCTGTTGTCTAGGAGCTTCGCCCAATTGAGGAACAACGTCGCGCATGGGAACAAGCATCAGATGCCAGCCCCGTTTACCTGCGGTCGAACAGTTGATTTTCTGCGGGCAGGGCACGCGATAATGGATTTCGTTGCTACGGATGTCTTAGGCGAAGCCGATTGGGATACACCAATTTTTAGCTAGCTCAGCTGGAAGTTCCAGCGGTCAAGCGAGGCGAGCGATCCTGTCTTCCTGTCTTTCTGCAACTGACTGTCCTTCGAAGACTTGCAGCCGGCCGCTCACGAAAAGCGTTCTCAGTGCCATAGCACGATGGTCAGACAATTCCCCAACGGAGCCTTAGCTGGGCTGCCATTGCGTTCGCAGGGCCGTTGATCACATTGGGCTCTTCGCCACCTATTTCCGCAGTGCCCAAATGCTCCCAGCCAGCAACATCGATAAAGTAATCTATGCATTGCCTAGATGTTTGGTGGGGACCTGTCCGCCTCAACGCTACCATGACGTATTCGATAGCGTTTCCTGCGGTCTCGGCCTGAACCTTTTTAACGAATGCTTCTGCTGTCTGTCGCAACTCCTGCAACGCGCACATCTCAACAAACACACATTGGGGCGTCGAATTTTCGTACAGCTGGACTTGCCAAGCTGGGGATCGAACTCGTACACCTGTAAGCGCCCTAATCGTCGAAGATTTTCGTGTATTAGCGTCACCCACAATTGCCCAAAACTTCATCCGGTTCCCCACTCATCTCCTAGCTTTCGGGCAACGCCAGCTGGCCGCAAAGTCGTATATTTACCGAACCGGAAATTTCAAGGCACCGTCACGACGGCTTTGTTCCTCGACTTCTTTGCGCCTTGTCCGGAAAGCATTTTCTATTGCCGTAGCAAGGCGCGGCTCCGATGCGGCTACCTCTCTTCGCAGTAAATCCAATGTCTCGGAGACACGGCTCTCAAAACTATCGACAGTAGCTTGAACCCTGTCATCATCCGGAAGGGTTATTACGATTGAATCCGACCTGATGGTCGCCCGGAGCCCGAGCGGCGAATGTGACGGATGGAGCCGAAAACCGTCGGGATCACCGGAGAAAGGTATAGTGATGTCCATCATGGGGAATGACCGGTTCACTCTCTCTCCCCAGCCATCATCAGTCACTCGCCGTTCCTCGCGGCGATTTCCAGATTTCTGATCGACAAGAAGGGTGGGAACATCAAATCGAAGCGACCTGGCAAGCTCGTTCAAAGCTCCGGCGGAGGCAGGATTCGAAACCTGATCCCTTGGCATTCTTGCAACCGTCTCGACCGCCCTGCTCACTCTGGCTTCAAATTCCTGGTGCCAGCTTGGTCCCCGAAAAAGATGTTCGCTCATGCTGCTCTCTCGCCAACAGAATTTGGCTCTGTGAATTCGTGATATTCAATTTTCGCGGTGATCTCGTTCATCGCGTAGTGGACAAACTGCTTGCCGAGATCTGTCAGCTCGTACGGGTCGATGTCGTCGAAGGCAGACTTTGCCGTGGTCGGAGCCTGGCCAGGAGCAGACCGCTTCGACGGCGTCTTCCTGAGGAAGTTGCCTGCGTAGTCCGTCGGGCGATGCTGGCGAATTACGCTCCCGAGCGTCAAATCCCGAATGAGCATTTTGAACAGATCGGCCTCAGCAGAATCCTCTCGCACCTGCGGTTTGCCGAGATTGTTCCACATTTCGCCGCGGGTGATCGCTGGATTTCGGTAAATCTCTCCGATCACCTCAAAGTGGAAATCGGAGTAGAGATTGACCCAATCGATAAAGAGCCGAACGACGTCGTCAGATGCGGTTTCCGCTGCAGCGGCGTTTGTCAGGATGTTACGAAGTCGTTGTCGCTTGTACTCCGTGTCTATCGACGACCAATTTCGAAACGACTTCTTCAACAGCGACTGGTATTGGGGAGACTCGATCCGCTCGGTGACCTTTTCGTCCTTCATGTCCAACCGAGCGACAATTTCGGCGATCGTCTTGCCTTTCTCCCTAAGCTCGTCCTCGAGCATTTGTAGCCACTGTCGGATCACATTGGTCGCGTGTTCTTGCTCCTCTTCCGACCAATGCCCAGCAGCGGCGGAAAGGAAGCTTCCCACAAACGGGATGCCCCCCCGCTGCGTTCATTGCGGTCCTTGACCATTTCTTGACCGAAGACGCGTCGAGCGCTCCCTTGTCGATCTCATCTCCGGATTTTTCCATTAGGCTGCAGTCCTTTTTTCGGCTGCGATCTTTTCGCTTCCAAGATGTTTCCGGCCCTTGAGCACGTCGTTGATACGACCGGGGTTCACCCGGTAGTCAGCGGCAATATGGTGCTGGTAGTCTCCGTTCGAATGCCGCAGCCAAATCTCGACGGCGTCTTCGAACGTCAATTTATATGGGGGATCATTCTCGTTCATTGGTCCAAAGCCTTCTATCAGCCTGGACGGCTTGACAGCGAGTCGAATGAGGGTATGTATCCCTTGTCACCAAACGACTAGCCGCAAGCCATCCAAGACTTTGCGGTTACCGATACGGAGCCGGGGTCGCGAGCCCCGGCTTTGTCGTTTCGGGCAGCAGGAATCTTTTCCGCCACGCGGATGATATGAGTGATCTGCTTTGCTGGAGTCAAGGCGACGAAAAGGAGCGCAACACGCCATTTCGCGATGTGCTAAAATACGCAAACAAATCAAAGGCTTGGCTGGCCTCTTCCCAACGGCTTGTCTGAGACTCGTATGAAGATTGTGCCGGAGCACGTCGGATTCTGGCCCGACTCGTCCAGATTGTGCGCTGCACAACTCACAACCGATTCGATCAGAGTGCGCAAGCCATCTTCACCGCTCCGTAGAGAGTCGGCTCCGGCGCTGTTGCCTCACCTCGGGGCCCGTGTGAATGCCGTCATCCGGGACCAATCCGTCGGCCGAAAGCTCTTGCTAAGCTTGCAGGTCAAGGTAAACCCAGGCTCCGAAACCGAATTTCTATGGCGGATATGAGGGGTTCTTGAGATCCGCAAATGTCAAGACGGCTGCTGGGGCGCCGTCTTTTCTGCAATGTGACCAAGAATATCGTGGTCGAGATATAGGGTTTTATGATGCTAAGTTCGGAGGCCTCTCAATCCAATTTCAGCACAGCGCTGCAACTGTTGGACGGGGCGTCGATAACGTTGCCTGTTTCGCCTGGGGCCCCATTGTTTATCGTCGGTCCGAATGGTGCAGGCAAATCCGGGCTGATGTTGTTCCTCTACCGCGCGAACCATGTAAAGGCAGTTCGAATTGCTGCTCATAGGCAGACTTGGATGGAAAGTAATTTCGTTCCGTTCTCGCCACAAGATAAAATTAGTACCGAGAGTACTATAAAAGGTCAAGATAGCCAGCCAACCGCACGATGGAAGGAATGGAATTCATCTGTGCGCAGCGGTATTGTGATTGCTGACTTGATAGACGCTGACAATGCACTTTCTCGTAAAATACGAGACGAGATCGTTGGTGGAAATACCACGATGGCGGAAAAACTCGCTTCTTCTCTGGCGCCGCTGGACATAATCAACAACCTATTTGGTGAATCTGGTATCCCTATCAAAATTAGGATTGCGGAGAATAGTTCGATAGTTGCCAGCAAAAACGGCGGCCAGAGCTATAGCGTTGCTTCGCTATCTGACGGTGAGCGGGCGGCGTTGCTGATTGCTGGCACGGTGCTAACCGCCGGGAAGGGCTCGTTGATCCTCGTCGATGAGCCAGAGCGGCACTTGCATGCCTCAATCGTGACGCCATTGTTATTGCAGCTTTTTAGCAAACGCCCCGATTGCACGTTCGTGGTATCGACGCACGAGCTAAGCCTCCCGGTGAGCTGTCCTAACGCTAGAACGGTACTGATTCGAGATTCAATGACGATTAATGATGATGTCAACAGGTGGGATCTTGACGTTCTCGAACCGGGCATTGAGATCGACGACGCCACGAAACAAGCGATCATTGGCTCTCGGCGCAAAATGCTCTTTATCGAGGGCACGCAAAACAGCCTGGATAAACCACTCTACGAAATATTGTTTCCCGGAGTTTCGATCTTTCCTCGTTCATCATGTCGTGATGTCGAGCATGCTGTCGCTAGTGTCCGCGACACCAGCGCTGTGGCATGGGTGCAAGCTTTTGGCATCGTGGACCAAGACCAATTAACATCTGAAAAGAAAGCCGCCCTTGAAACACAGGGAGTGTTTCCGCTCTCGGTTTATTCGGTCGAAGCGCTTTACTACAATCCCGCTATAGTCGAGGCGGTGGCGAAGCGACAGTGTGTGGTTATTGACGGAGATGCACAGCAAATGATCGCCCAAGCCTGGGCAAATTTACTCACGGCAGTGTCGTCGCAAGCGGACAGGCTAGCCGCACGCATGACGGAACAGGCGGTTAAGGATCGGATCAGCCTAGGAATGCCTGATTGGAGGAGGATTCAAGCAGGGCACGACGTGGCTATCTCAGTCGATGCGCAGGCCCTCTATCAATCGGAACGCGACCAATTGAAGGCTTGGCTCGATTCGAAAGACGTGAGCAAGATCATTGCGCGGTACCCGATTAGGGAGACAATGGCGCTGGAAGGCATCGTGGGCGCCCTTCAATTCAAGAACAGAAATCAGTACGAATCGGCCGTTCGCAAGCTGGTGATGGACGATGCTGCGATGAAGGCGATGCTGATCGGGTTTTTCGGCGGCCTACCACCAGCATTGGCTTGATATTGGCGTGCCACTGCTCGTCCGTTTCCGAGGCAGCCTAGCGGCCATTCAAATGTCAAAAGGTCGTCGATTCCAGCTAATCGGGACAGTTTGATGGGCTGTAAAATCTATTGCCGAAATGTGCAAAATTAATGTGGCATAATATCAGCATAAACGACCCGCCGGTCTATGCAGCTTTTTTGGCAAAGGCCCAAACCATCAAGGGATATTCCTCATCATTGCTGAGGTCCCTCCATAGTCCGTATGCCCGCACCGGGCCCCCGATATGCGCCTTGGCACAGGCCTTGTTGCCCCAGCCAAACGCCTGTACGTCGTCGTCGCTGAAGCCGCCTTCGATCATCAGTTGTCTGAGGCCGGCAGGCGTCCAGCGGTTATAGTCATGGGGCCTGGCATGCACGCGAAAAAGGAACGGCGTCGCCACCATCGCCCAGCCACCGGGCTTGGTCATGGCGTGGATGTTGGCGGCGGCCGCCTGCGGGCGTTGTACATGCTCCAGCACCTGGTCTGCGATGACGATGGAATATTGCTGCCCCGTGCGATCCTTGCAGATGTCGAAGTCTGGAAAATCGACCGAGCGATAGTCGGGGCAGAGTGCGCGCCAATAGCGGTTCCAGCCCGGCGAGATTTCGATCACGTCGCGCGACTTGCGGTTGGCCGCTTCGAGGAATGTCGTGAAGGCTTCTATCTGGCGGATGCGTAGCCAGTTACGACTGTCATAGCGAAGCAACCGCTTTACGACATGCTTGCTACGATTTGTCAGGGCGCCGGCAAGGCTTGTCATTCTCGACCTCCTCCTGCCCGCCGCAAAAATATTCTTATCCCGCAAACCGCACGAAAGAATGACAACGCGGAGGAGCCGGCGCTTTCAGCGCCGGTCTCCCATCCGGTCAGACCTCAATCAATAATTGCCGTTGTAATACCGGTCGTCGCAGGGCGCGGTGTAGATGCGGCCGTAGCGGTCCTGGTAGCGGCACATCTGTTCGCCACGGGGCTGCTGCGGGGTGGTGGCGGAGCCGACGACGGCACCGAGCAGCGCGCCACTGGCCGCGCCGATCACGGTGCTCTTGGTGTTGCCGCCGATCGCCTGGCCGACTAGGGCGCCGCCGGCGCCACCGAGCAACGCACCCGTGGTGGCCCGCTGCTGGCCTTCGGTCTGCGTCTCGCAGCCGGCGAGTGCTGCGGTCATGAGCACGGCCAGGATAGCCTTCTTAATGATCATCACTAGAACTCCTCTGAAGCCCCAGGAAATGACAACAGGTTGAAAACAGGGGCGATTTCGCCCAATTGCGGGTGCATTGCGGCGGAACGGCGGCGGAACTCGCTCACGAAGTGAATCACGGTTTCCCGGCAGTTGATCGCCATGGTTGCCAAACTGGAAAGGTATCACTCGCTACTGTAAACACCGCCTCGCTCCGCTCACCAACGACCAGACAAAGATGGCGGCTCTTGCCGTAAGGCCATAGATCCCTAGCTTAGGGAGTCGGCATGACGGCGCAAGACGATGGACAAGACTACATCAACCCGCACCACTCCTGAAGGGAGGCGGTGGGTTCGCGCTGCGCAATATCTGCGCATGTCGAAAGAGCACCAGACCTACTCGATCGACAACCAGAAAGATGCTATCCGCAACTATGCCGACATAATGGGCTACGATATCGTCGCCACATACGAGGACGCGGGTCGCAGTGGCCTTAAGTTAGGCGGACGGCCTGGCCTTCAGCGTTTGCTCGCCGATGTGGAGAGCGGCCGCGCCGATTTCGAAACCATCGTTGTCTATGATGTCAGCCGCTGGGGACGCTTTCAGAACATCGATGAAAGCGCCTCCTACGAATACCGTTGCCATATGGCCGGCGTTCGGATCGAATTCTGCGCCGAGCAGTTTTTGAACGACGGCAGTATCGGCTCGAACGTGCTTAAGGCCATCAAACGCAGCATGGCGGCCGAGCAAAGCCGCATGCTCTCGCAAAAGACGTTCATAGGGCAGGCAAGGCTGATCCGGTTGGGATTCCGCCAGGGTGGTAAGCCAGGGCTCGGCTTAAGACGCCAGATTATGGACCATTCGGGACGTCCAAAACTTATTCTCTCCGAGCACGAGCAAAAGAGCGTGCACACCGACAGAACGATCCTGGTGCCCGGGCCGCCCGAAGAGGTCGCAACGGTTCGGTGGATCTTCCGTCAGTTCGTCAAAACGCACATGACGGAGCTTGAGATGGCAAGGCTCCTGAACAAGCGCGGCGTGCTGACGGACCTTGGGCGACCATGGAAGCGGGAAACTGTGCGCGGCGTCCTAACTAATGAAAAATACGTCGGCACCAATATCTGGAACAGGCGCTCTCGCAAGCTGAAAGCAAAGGCAGTGAGCAATCCTCCTGAACAGTGGGTGCGCGCGGAAGGCGCATTCGAGCCGATTGTAGACCACAAGCTGTTCGATCGGGCTCAAGCCATCCACAGAAAGCTCTATTCGCATCTGCTCGTGAGCAATGATGAGATTCTGGCTGCACTGAAGAAGGTCCTGGCGCGTCACGGCGCCCTGTCCAGCTCGATCGTCGACGCCGCGCCTGATTGCCCCAAGGCCAGCTTGTATCATCATCGCTTCGGGAGCCTTCTGAAGGCCTACGAATTGATTGGGTATCAGCCGCCCAAAAACTGGCAGTTTATCACATCGCGAGAGCGACTGGCGTCGCTGCGCACACAGGCGATCGGGGACCTACTGGCCGCGATCGGATGCGTTGGCGGAAAGGCGACCTACGACAGAGAGGCCGACCTCTTGCGGATCAACGACGAGTTCACGGTTGCGGTCGAAATCGCACGCTGCCGCGCTTCCGACCACGGCTATCCTTTCTGGTCCATGGACACCCAACGCCAGTCGGTGGCCGACATTTTCACCCTGATCAGGATGCGCCCGGGTGATCTGCTCATTCGGGACTACCTCATTGCCCCCGCTTCTGAAATCGTCGGCAAATCGCAATTGGCCCCGACCAATGGAGCGCAGCTGGACACCTACCTCTTTTCCACGCTCGACCCTCTCGTCAAGCTGTCAGCGCGAGCCAGTGCGGAGACCCTATGGTGCGGTTGAAGCGTCGTTTGACCCGCGAAGCTGCCTACAAGGCTTTGCACGGCAGCGCCCAGAGACACGCCCGCGAAATTGCTGTCGATCAACCTGGGTCGAAGGAGAAGCTGTTCGCGCCCAAGCTGTTGCCGGCCTACAAGGCGGCGTGCGGCCGCAAGCGCGATTTCATACGAGAAACCGAGGAAGCGGAACGCTGCCTGATCCGTGTGGCCGAAGCGATTCGCGTGATCATGAATGACAAAGAGTTTCTCTCGTTGCTCATGTCAGAGGGGTTTGCCACCATCCCAAACTGCCTGGTGCAGAGGTTACACGACGACGCTACGTTTGAGAGGGCAACAGCAAAGCATGCCGGCATGTCGCCCGCAGGCAGCAGCGCGGGCCGGCAACCTGTCAGCGGGATTTGCCCGGACGTCCTCGCTTTCCTCCAAGACTGCCCTGTGAAGGTGAAAATCTTCGGCTTGCTACGGCATGTGCTCCCCCCCAGGCAATTGGAGATTGCCCGACTGATGGTTGCCATGGAGCGGGTCACGTTTACTTACGCAAAGATCCTTGTCGCTTTTACGCCGCGCGCGCTACTGGCCGAAGGGTTCGATCCGGCGACGATTGCGAACGTGTCGGAAGATCAACTGAGCGCGATGACGCCAGAACTTGGCAGGCTAAGCAGTGAATTTCTGAGCGCCGTGCAGCGACGTGGCTCTGTGAGCCTGGAACTGCTGGCAACTGGCCGCTATTTTGACCGGCTGATGGATAATTCAAAGGTGGTGCGCTACCTCGCACACAACTTCCCAGCCCAATTTGAAGAGTTTCACAGCTTGTCGCTGCGCCCCCCAAATGAGTGGATTGCTATACCCATTAAACGTCCTGCCTAGCGCACGGCCCATAAAGGCTGGACTGCGAACCGACAGCGGCTTTGCTTCGACGTCGGAGGTGGCGCGACTTTCAAATCCATCGATGGCAGATAATTGCAATGCCAACTCCCAAGCGGTCAGCCCGCTTCCCGGCCCTCAGATCTACCCTGGATAGCGGATCATACGAAGTCGGCTATAGTGCTGGCATGGGACACATTTCAGCATCGTTTGAGCAAGTCAGGCGCCGTATCACCCTGCTGCGAAACACGGTTAGCTTCCGCTACAAAAAGGTGCTTGGCCGCGCCTATGTTCGTCTGTCGATTTTTCAGGCGGAAATGTATCTGCGAAAGAATGGCCCGATAAAGGTTCTTATTGACAATTCGGCGCTTGGGCATGGCATCACCCATGAGACGGCGTGGATGAATACCGGAATATCATTGTGGGGCGGGCAGATTCCGGTCAACACAGGGTACTCAACACGAATTCCCGTCCATGCGCCGGGTAGCTCGGATCGCATCTATCGTGAGGTGACATATCTCGTCGGCATTGCTGAGCTGGCCAAGCGGGGTCACATAGAACTCGTGACATCGGCGGAGCTGCAGGCCGAAAGCCAGAGACAACCAATCGGTCGTTTCCTCGGATATGGCACTCAGGATCTCAACGTGTTCGAGGGTATCCATATGTCCTCAGTTGATGGGCATCATTTTGATGCAGTTGACGCAAGGGCGGCCCAGCAAGCACGTCTCGAGAAATCCAAAGCCGAGCCTTTCGTAACTCTGGCGCGGCTGCTACCGAAGAAAAGCAACCTTGATGCGTGGCACATCCATACGGCCCACAAACATGATCTGTATTGCTTTCTGGCCATTGATTTTCCTCTGGCGAACAACTTCAGGCGCGTTTCGCAACACAAAGAATTCCCACAGCTCAATACCAAATTGATGCTGCCTTCCGAACTTGCGGCCGCTATTCAGCTGCGCCCTATCGCAACCTTCGCCATAAGCTACCAGGACGCCAGTTGGTTTGTTCATCCCGAGCTAAGTTCGCCGGACAATAAGAGAACGCCGCCGAGACAAGGCACCGTACATTTTAGCCCACCAGAGCAGCCAGAGATGTCCATGCCGGAGTCAGAAAATGCCAGCTCACACATCAACATCGTGCCCGCTGTTGGAGAAATGATGGGGGCAAGCATTAACTACGGGCACGATGCGGTGGGCATCCAGTACAAGGATAGATCGGGCCAGTGGCATCAGTTGGACATGGTGCTTGGGGATGCAATGTATCTACTTTCAATATTGAAAGGGATGCAGCTGAATCTCGACATACCGTTTCCAGATGATCCACGCGACCCAAACGCCACTCCCATCCGCCCGAGTGAAGCTGGTAAAATGTCAACTCCGACTGGTCGGTCAGCAGGTAAGAATTGATACCTCAATCGGCACTTGTTGATCCGATGGAATGTCTGCCTCAGTCACCGATGTCCGGCTTGAAGTCGAGTCCGGTCGTTCGGGTTCAGTGGCCCGTAAATCCACGTCCAATTAATATGGCACAATATCAGTATGGATCCTCCACCCGCTAACCCGAAGCCGACGTGTGCCTTCCACAGCGCGATTGCAGCTTTGGGTTTCACCTTGGACGTTCCTTTATCGTCTGAAGGCAGAAAAGACTGCACACGGTGCAGGCTGCTTTTGACGTAATCTACAAAGCTGGTGCAGAACCTCAGCGGGTTTGTCATCGACTCGCTTGAGGACTTGCTCGAAAAGGCGCTCTCCGGGCAGGGGCAGCAACCATATGATCACGTGTAGCGCTTGGCTGCCTGCCGTTCGCGGTGGCATCGGTCGTGAACCAGTTCCGTGTTCTCGACCGTATAGCCATCTGCGGCGTTAAAGCGGTCCAATTCGGAGTAGGCGACCGGCATTGCCTCGTTGCAGTGAGCGCATCGCCCGTCCTGCTGCGCCCATTTCTTCTGCTTTAAGGCCCGACGCTGCATCGGTTTGCCGCGTTCGTCGTAGATCAGTTCCTTAAACACCTTCCGACGATAGGCGAATAACAGGTCTCGGTCGTCGCCCGCAAGTTCCATAAGCTTGGCGCGGATAACGGCCAGGACTTCATTTGCCTTAAGAAGCTCATCGGCAGCGAGCCTGCGATTAGCCATTCAGCTTTTCCGATGCACGCGCCGCACGGCTTCCTCCATCATGGGCCACAACTCAGGTGGACAGGGCTTAACCTTGGAGGCGGTACTGATACGGTTAGGTGCCATCTGTCGGGTCAGGCCCAAAGCAGCCTTCACGTCAGCGGTATGGCATGTTTCGACCTTCTTGCCATACTTGTAGAGAACATAAGCTCTCTCGCGCTTATATCCGGCTTCGTCCATGCGATCTCCTCCTGATGCTTCCCAGAATAGCAGACCTGACCCATGATTCCAGCGTGGGTCGACACCAATGCGGAGTGGCACGGAAACTCAGCGTCGGAACCGACCCCATCCCATACCGACATCCCATCTTCGAAGTTCCATGCAGACTCTAGGACCAGAGCCAAATTAATCCGCTTCACAATGCAGATCGTCGGCCTGCCCGACAAGGCGGTGGCCGAAAGCCGCGAGCGCGTGCAGGCGGCACTTCATGCGTCGGGCCTGTCGATGCCGTCGAAGAAGGTGACGGTCAATCTGGCGCCGGCCGACCTGCCCAAGGAAGGCAGCCACTATGATCTGCCGATCGCGCTTGGCCTGATGGCAGCTCTTGGCGCCATTCCGGGCGACATGCTGGCCGGCTATGTCGTGCTTGGCGAGCTCTCGCTCGACGGCACGATTGCCGCCGTCGCCGGTGCCTTGCCGGCGGCGATCGGCGCCAATGCCGAAGGCAAGGGGCTGATCTGTCCGTTCGCCTGCGGGCCGGAAGCAGCCTGGGCCGGCAAGGACTTCGACATTTTGGCGCCGCGCAGCCTGATCGCCATTGCCAACCATTTCCGTGGCACGCAGGTGCTGTCGCGCCCCGAGGCCGGTATCCACGCCTCGGCCCGCGACCTGCCCGACCTCGCCGACATCAAGGGCCAGGAGACGGCCAAGCGGGCGCTGGAAGTGGCGGCCGCCGGTGGCCACAATCTCTTGATGGTCGGGCCGCCGGGCTCGGGCAAATCGATGCTGGCGCAGCGGCTGCCGTCGATCCTGCCGCCGCTGGCGCCGAAGGAATTGCTGGAAGTCTCGATGATCGCCTCGGTGGCGGGCGAGCTCGGCGAAGGCAAGCTGACCGACCGGCGGCCGTTCCGCGCCCCGCACCATTCGGCCTCGATGGCGGCGATGGTCGGCGGCGGGTTGCGCGCACGGCCGGGCGAGGTGTCGCTGGCGCATCACGGCGTGCTGTTCCTCGACGAATTCCCGGAATTCACGCCGCAGACGCTCGACGCGCTGCGCCAGCCGCTGGAGACCGGCGACTGCATGATCGCGCGCGCCAACCACCGCGTCACCTATCCGGCGCGCATCCAGCTGGTGGCGGCGATGAACCCATGCCGTTGCGGCATGGCCGGCGAGCCGGGCTATCGCTGCCTGCGCGGCGAGCGCTGCCGTACCGACTACCAGGCACGCATTTCCGGTCCGCTGCTCGATCGCATCGATCTCAGGATCGAAGTGCCGGCCGTTTCGGCCAGCGACCTGATAAGGCCCGACCGGGCGGAGAAGAGCGCTTCCGTGGCGCTGCGCGTCGCCCGTGCGCGCACCATCCAGCGCGAGCGTTTCGAGCGGCTCGGCGTGACCCGCGCCACCACCAACGCGCATTGCGCGCCGGCTGTCATCGAAGACATCGCCGTGCCCGACGCCGCCGGCCTGTCGCTGCTCAAGGACGCCAGCGAGAAACTCGCCTTTTCGGCGCGCGCCTACCACCGGGTGCTGAAAGTGGCGCGCACGCTGGCCGATCTCGACGCCAGCGAGACCGTCGGCCGCATCCATCTGGCCGAGGCGATCTCCTATCGCATGAGCTCGGAGCGGGTGGCGCAGGCAGCGTAGTCGGCGTAGTACCGTTCCTCTTGAAGCCGGTGACTACCAGCATGGTTGTCGGAATGCGACGCTTCCCCAAGCGAGAGCATCCCGTTCCCGCCAGGCGGCCAACGGCCGCATGCGCGGTCGAGAGCCTTGGCGAGGTCGCACCCGTTCCGCCGGCCCGATCTCACGAAACAATCCGGAAACAAGATTCAATAGTGCAGAAAAACTAGCGAAAAGAATGGGTAGCATCGTTCGTCCATGGCGGTGAGGCCGCTGTGGATGCCTCGTCTGGGGCACCAAAGCCATGACGAAGACGGCCAGCCGGTGCTCGCCTCTTCGACAGTGGGCGCCGGGGGGAAGATATGACGATCCATACCAATGCCAACACGCTGCTCTACATCAACGGTCGCTGGCGGTCAGGGCACTCGCCGAGCCTTCCTGTCGTAGATCCGGCCACCGAGGCTCGCATCGGCACCTTCGCCACGGCCGGCGTGGGAGACCTCGATGATGCTGTCGCCAGCGCGGAGCACGGGTTGTCCATATGGCAACGGACGAGCGCTCTCGAACGGTACCAGACGCTGACACGGACAGCCGAGCTGTTGCGCCGACGCATCGAGCCCATCGCACGGTCGATGACAATGGAGCAGGGAAAGCCGCTCGCCGAGGCACGCGCCGAGGCCGCCGCGGCCGCCGCCCTGATCGACTGGTTCGCAAATGAGAGCCGCAACGGCGCGGCGACGGCGACGCGCCCGAGAACGGAGACCTTCGCGCAGGCCGAACCGATCGGACCCTTGGCGGCGTTCGTGGCTTGGAGCTTTCCCCTCGGGCAGGCCGCGCGCAAGGTGTCGGCCGCCCTAGCCTGCGGCCGCTCGGTGGTCCTGGCGGGGCCGGACGCGGCCCCGGCCAGTTGCGCCGCCCTGGTCACTGCTTTCGCTGACGCCGGTCTGCCTGCCGGCGTGCTGAACCTGGTTTACGGCCCGCAAGCGGAAGTCGCACCATACCTGGTCGCACATCCCGCCATCGAGGGGGGCTCATTTAGCGGCCCTGCCTGGCTCGGTGCGCGATTGGCGGATTTGGCAGGCACCCACGGGAAGCGACTGGTATTGGAGCTTAGCGGACAGGCGCCAGCGATCGTCTTCGACGATGCCGATATCGGTCTCGCGGTGAATTTGCTTTGCAAGGCGAAGTTCCGGAATGCGGGGCAATCGCGTTTCGCCCCCACGCATATCCTGGTGCAGGACTCCGTCCACGGACGTTTCCTCGACGATTTCATCGAGGCTATGAAACGTATCCCGGTCGGAAACGGATTTCAGGACGGTATCGAGATGGGGCCCCTGACGGGCGAACATCGCATCAGGACCATGGAGGCCGCGATCTCCAATGCTCAGGCACGGTCGGCCGTCGTGGTGGCCGGAGGGCATCGGATGGGCAATTTCGGATATTTCTTCTGGCCTACCGCCTTGACGCAAGGAACACCGGAAGCGGGCTCGATGGATGCCGAGCCCTTCGGGCCGATCGTAGTGATAAGCCGTTTCGATCGATATGAGACCGCAATTGAAGGGGTGAGCCGTCTTCGCCCCATGGCACTGCATGCCCATACTACGTCGAAGACCACGACCGGCAACATCAGACGCGATGTCGCCAGCGACTTCCTGTTTTTCAATCAGCGTGACAATCGGGCCCTCTCGACGCCGCTCGGCGATATCATTGGCGGTGCCGGGCATGACGACACGTTGGAAGGCTACGCGCAGGCGAGGTTGATAAACCAGTCGGCCTGACCACGCCCCTGCGGGCGCAATCAAGATCCCTCCCTTTCGGTCGCCGCGATCACGCCGACATCTCATTGATGTGATCGCGCCTCCCTTGTGCCGCCGCGGCGGTCGAGAATAAAAGCTGACCGCTCCGCACAAGTTTTCGGTTCCCTCATGGAAAGCGTCAACTTCGGCGGATGCAGCCTCCCAAGGGCCTCCTCGTCGGCGTGGCTGGACAGACAATGCTGGTACCGTTCCTGATCATGTTCCGCGAGGGCGTCGAGGCGGCGCTCATCGTCGGCATCATCGCCAGCTACCTCAAGCGCACCGGCCGTGGCGCCTGGATGCCGGTGGTGTGGATCGGTATTTTTCTCGCGCTCGCCTTCTCGCTCGGGGTCGGCGCCATCCTGCAATTCGCCAGCGTAGAGTTTCCGCAGAAGGCGCAGGAACTGTTCGAGGCCGTCATCGGGCTGGTCGCCGTCTGCGTGCTGACCTCGATGGTGTTCTGGATGCGCAAGGCGGCCCGTTCGATCAAGGCGGAGCTGCACAATTCCATCGACGCGGCCTTCGAGACGCCATCGCGCAAAGGCTTCGGCCTGATCGCCATGGTCTTCCTGGCCGTGGCGCGTGAAGGTGTCGAGTCGGTGTTCTTCCTGCTCGCCGCCTTCCAGCAGGAAAACAGTCTTGCGCCGCTGGCGGCACTTGCCGGCGTGCTGGTGGCGGCGGCTGTCGGCTACGGCATCTATGCCGGCAGCGTGCGGCTCAACCTCAGGCGCTTCTTCCGCTGGACCGGCGCCTTCATCCTGATCGTCGCCGCCGGCCTGCTCGCCAATTCGGTCAACGCGCTGCATGAGGCCGGCCTGTGGAACCATGGGCAGACGATCGTCTTCGACGCCAGCGGCGTGCTGCCTATGGACAGCCCGCTGGGCTCGGTGCTTTCAGGCATTTTCGGCTATATCGACGCGCCAACGGTCAGCGAGATCGCCATCTATCTCGGCTTCCTCTTGCCGTCGCTGTGGGTCTTCCTGGCCGACCGGCCGGGCCTGCAATCGGCAACGGCCTCCAAGCAAGGGCGGCCGGCGACATGACCGCGACGCCGCAATCCCCTGTATTGCCGCGCACGGCGGTCCGCATCGGCCTGGCGCTTTCCCTCATGCTGCTGGTCGCGGCTGCCGCCGCCTTCACCTATGCGACACGGGTCGCGCAGAAAGGACGCCATCTCGCGGCATCGGCGACCTCGGTGGCGATCACCGGAAAATCCTGCGAGCCCAACGAGCTGAGCGTCACCGCTGGTCGTCATGTGTTCCAGATCGAAAACCGCTCCGACCGCGCCGTTGAGTGGGAAATCCTCGACGGCGTGATGGTGCTGGAAGAGCGCGAGAACATCGCGCCGGGCTTCACCCAGACCTTGGCGACGCGGCTCGAGCCCGGTGACTACGCCATCACCTGCGGCCTGCTCTCAAACCCGCGCGGCAGGCTGCACGTTCTACCGGCCGCCAATGCCGGCGCCGCACGGAAACCTGATCTTGCCGCCTATATCGGCGCGCTCGCCGAATACAAGGTGTTCCTGGCGACCGAGACCGATGCCTTCGTCCAGGCGGCCGGCACCTTTGCAGACGCGGTCAAATCGGGCGACCTGGCGGCGGCAAGGACGCTCTATCCGCCGGCAGAGATCGCCTATGCGCATCTCGCGCCGGTGTCGCCGCTGTTTTCGGACCTCGACGCGGCCATCGACGCGCGCGCCGATACTTTCGGCCAGCGTGAGGTCGATCCGGATTTCGGCGGCCTGCATCGCCTCGAATACGGGCTGTTCAGCCAGGGCGGCACGGACGGCCTCGCTCCGGTCGCCGACAAGCTGGCGGGCGACGCGGCGCTGCTGAAGACGCGCATCCACGATCTGCGCATCATGCCCGAAAGCATGGTCAGCGGCTCGGTTGCGATCCTCGAGCGGCTTGCCGCTCCAGGTCCCGACTTCGGCGACAGCCCCTACGCCCATGGCGACCTCACCTCCTTCGAGGCGGCGGTGACGGGTGTGCGCAAGGTATTCGACCTTCTGCGTCCGATCGCGGCCAAGAGCGCGCCCGAGATCGTGACGTCGCTCGACAAGGATTTCACCGTGCTGGGGGACATGATCGCGGTGCGCCGCGCCGGAGCCTCCGACGCGCTGTCCGATCCCGCCAAGGCCGAACTCGGCAAGGCGGCAACCGTGCTCGCCGGCGACCTCGCACGATTGCGCGAAACCATGGACCTGAGCCAATGACAGCCGGGGGAAAACCAGACAAACCGAACGCGGCCTTCTCGCCCTCGCGCCGGTCCGTGCTGATCGGCGCGGTCGCCGGGGCGCTCGCCCCGCAGGCCGCCGTGGCGGCCAGCGCCGGCAGCGTGACCAATGCGCCGGAGAGCGACACGATCGACCAGCGGCAGCCCTTCCATGGCGAGCACCAGCCGGGCATCGTGACGCCGCGGCCCGCGGCCGGCCTCGTTGCCTCGTTCGACGTGCTTGCCCAGAACCGCGCCGGACTGCAGCGGCTGCTGCGCACGCTGACCGAGCGCACGGCCTTCCTGATGGCGGGCGGAACGCCGCCCGTGCTCGACCCGAAGTTTCCCGCCGCCGATTCCGGCATCCTCGGTCCCGTGGTGACGCCGGACAATCTGACGATCACAACCTCGCTCGGCGCGTCGATCTTCGACGATCGTTTCGGCCTGCAGGCGCTGAAGCCGAGGCATCTCGTCCAGATGACCTCCTTCTCCAACGACGCCCTGCAGGAAGAGTTCTGCCACGGCGACCTGTTGCTGCAGTTCTCGTCGAACACGCCGGACACCAACATCCATGCGCTGCGCGATATCGTGAAGAATACGCCTGATACACTGCTCCTGCGCTGGAAGCAGGAAGGTTCGGTGCCGGTGCGGCCGGCGAACCCTGGAAAGCCCAAGCAAAGCGCGCGCAATTTCCTCGGTTTCCGCGATGGTTCGGCCAATCCGGATTCCACCGACGACGAGCTGATGAAGCGGATCGTCTGGGTGCAGTCCGGCAGCGCCGAGCCGGCCTGGACGTCAGGCGGTTCCTACCAGGTGGTGCGCCTCATCAGAAATTTCGTCGAGCGCTGGGACCGCACACCGCTGCGGGAGCAGCAGACGATCATCGGCCGCCAGAAGGCCAGCGGCGCGCCGCTGGAAGGCGGCACGAGCGAGGCCGATGTTCCTCACTTCGCCAGCGACCCCCAGGGCAAGACCACACCGCTCGACGCGCATATCCGGCTTGCCAATCCGCGCGACGCCGAAGCGCAGAAGCACCTGATCCTGCGCCGGCCTTTCAACTATTCGAACGGCGTCAGCAAATCCAACCAGATGGATATGGGCCTGCTGTTCATCTGCTACCAGGCAGACCTCGAACAGGGTTTTGTCGCCGTGCAGACCCGCCTCAACGGCGAGGCACTCGAGGAATACATCAAACCCTTTGGTGGCGGCTATTTCTTCGTCCTGCCGGGCGTGCAGGACGATCAGGATTATCTCGGCCGGTCACTGCTCGAAATGGCCGCTTCGACGCATGCCTGAACCCCGAACCCGCTTCGCACCATGAGAGGATATATCCGATGAGAACCCTGCTTGCCGCCTCCGCAATCGCGCTGCTGACCGGCCTCGCGCCGGCGCACGCCGCCGTCTCGCCGCTCGATCTCGTCCAGCCGATCGCCGACTACAAGCTCTACGTCCAGGGCAAGATCGAGACGCTGGTGACCAGCACCAAGGCGTTTACCGACGCGGTCAAGGCAGGCGACCTCGCCCAGGCCAAGGCGCTTTATGCGCCGGCCCGCGTCAACTACGAGACCATCGAGCCCATTGCCGAATTGTTCTCCGACCTCGATGGCGCCATCGATTCGCGCGCCGACGACCATGAGCAGAAGGAAAAGTCGGCGGACTTCTACGGCTTCCACCGCATCGAATACGGCCTGTTCAGCCAGAACACCACGGATGGCCTCGGTCCGCTGGCCGAAAAACTCGACGCCGATGTGCTGGACCTGCAGAAGCGCGTCGCCGGCCTCACCGTGCCGCCGGAAAAGGCCATCGACGGGGCGGCCGGGCTGCTCGAGGAGGTGGCGTCCAGCAAGATTTCAGGCGAGGAAGACCGTTACAGCCACACCGATCTGTGGGATTTCCAGGCCAATATCGACGGCGCCCAGAAGATCGTTGCCCTGGTACATCCGCTGGTCGAGAAGGAAAACCCCACCTTGATCAAGACCGTCGACGACAATTTCGCCACCGTCGACGCCATCCTTGCCAAGTACAAGACATCAGATGGTTTCGAGACCTACGACAAGCTGTCGGACGCCGATCGCAAGGCGCTGGCCGGCCCGGTGACGGCGCTGGCCGAGGATTTGTCCAAGCTGCGGGGGACGCTGGGATTGAACTGAGGGCTCGCGCGGGGCCGCGGATCGAAATCGATCGCAGCCCAGACCGTCCGGTCGTGCGGACATCAAGCGCCGGCTTCGCGTGGCCGGGAGTCAGAATTTATAGGCAACGGCAGCGCGAACGACGCTGAAACTCGTCTTCACCTCATAGGACGCGAACGGGTCAAACCCGAAATCCTTCTTGCCAAGGTCGACGTAAAGATATTCCGCACGGACGGTCCAATTGTTGTTGAAGGCATATTCAGCACCGCCGCCGACCGCATATCCGGTCTGGAACTTGGTCTCGGCCGCCGCGAAGACATGCTCATCAATTTTCACATTGCCCATCGCAACGCCGGCTGTGACATAAGGAAGCCAGCGATCAAAGGCGTAGCCGACGCGGCCTCGGATCGTTCCGAAGGCATCCACTCTCGCTTCAGCGCCGAGGCCGCCACCATCGACGCCCGGCGAAAATTCTTTCTTGAATCCCAGGTAGTTGATGTCGCCTTCAACACCGAGAACCCACTGACCGTACTGATAGTTGACGCCGACCAAACCGCCACCGGTGAAATTCCCGATGTCAGCCGAGCCGAGAATGCCGGTGTAATCTCCGTCGACTTTGCCGAAGGCGCCGCCGGCGTTTGCACCGACATAGAAGCCCGTCCATGAATATGGGATATCCATGGCAGCCACCGGTTGAACAATGTCTGCCGCTTTGGCCCCAGTGATGGTCATCCCTGCAAGCAGGAAACCTAAAACAAGTCGCATGGATCGCCCCCAAGCCGAGTTGTCGTCACCACTATCATGGTAAATATACGCTAAAATTCCCGGAAAGCTGTATCAAATATGGCCACTCTTCTGACTAAATTAGTGATTGCCAATACGCTGCACTCGTGAGGCCAGCGCCTGACGGGTCGCGTAGTCTCACGATGATGCACTCACCGGGGGTTGGGATGATTTCGATTTTGCCGGCGCGCGGTACCGAGGACTTCGAGACAATGGCCGGGCTTTGCCGCAAGCTTGCGCTATGGGATGCCGAAGCGGTGCAGCCTTACGGTGTCTCGGCAGAAGACGTGATGACGATTTTCCATCCCGAAACGAGCGGCGGCGGATTGGCGGCGAAGTTCGGCGCGCCGGATGCCATGGCGTTCATCGCGCGATCGGAGAACCAGCCGGCGGGTTGCCTCGCCTTCGACCGGTTCGACGACGAGACGGCGGAGGTTCATAGGTTCTTTGTCGATGAATCGTTTCGCGGAAAGGGGATTGGCCGTGCCCTGATGGGGGCCGCGCTGGCGGAGATCAGGAAGGGCAGGAGCCGGACAGTGCTGATCCACACGACGTTCTACATGACGAGTGCGGTCGCCGTGTACGAGTCGTTCGGCTTCAGGTCTTGCCCGCCCTTTCGCGAAACACCCGAGCATGTCAGGCATACCGACGTCTTCATGTCGCTCGCGATCCGATCCTTATAAAGGGGATGAGGAACGCTGGCGCTTCCGCCCGTGCTCGGCCAGTGCGTAATCTCTTCTGGACCTTTTGTTCAGGCCCGCTCTTTCGCCTTCAGCTCCAGCCGCCGCGCGTGCAGCACCGGCTCGGTGTAGCCATTCGGCTGGGTCGTTCCCTTGAACACCAGGTCGCAGGCGGCCTGGAAGGCGATCGAGGTGTCGAAATCCGGCGCCATCGGCCGGTAGAGCGGATCGCCGACGTTCTGGCGGTCGACGATGGCCGCCATGCGCTGCAGGGAATCGCGCACCTGGATTTCCGAACACACCTTGTGGCGCAGCCAGTTGGCGATGTGCTGCGAGGAGATGCGCAGCGTGGCGCGGTCTTCCATCAGGCCGACATCGTTGATGTCGGGCACTTTCGAGCAGCCGACGCCCTGGTCGATCCAGCGCACGACATAGCCCAGAATGCCTTGCGCGTTGTTGTCGAGTTCGCGCTGGATCTCGTCGGGGGTCCAGTTCGGCCGCACCGCCACCGGCACGGAAAGGATGTCGTCGAGCTTCGCCTTCGGGCGGCTCTTCAGCGCCGCCTGTACGGCATGCACGTCGACCTTGTGGTAGTGGGTCGCATGCAGCGTCGCCGCCGTCGGCGACGGAACCCAGGCGGTGTTGGCGCCGGCCCTGGGATGGGCGATCTTCTGTTCCAGCATGGCCGCCATCAGGTCCGGCATCGCCCACATGCCCTTGCCGATCTGGGCATGGCCGGCCAGCCCGCATTCGAGCCCGGTGTCGACATTCCAGGCCTCATAGGCGGAAATCCAGGCGGCCTGCTTCATGTCGCCCTTGCGGATCATCGGCCCGGCTTCCATCGAGGTGTGGATCTCGTCGCCGGTGCGGTCGAGGAAGCCGGTGTTGATGAACACGACGCGCTCCTTCGCGGCGCGGATCGCTTCCTTGAGGTTGACGGTGGTGCGCCGCTCCTCGTCCATGATGCCCATCTTGATGGTGTTTTTCGCCATGCCGAGCAGCGCTTCGACGCGGTCGAAGATCTCGACGGCGAAGGCGACCTCTTCCGGCCCGTGCATCTTGGGCTTGACGACGTACATCGAGCCGGCGCGGGAGTTGGCGCGGCGGCCGTTCGGTCCGACATCGTGCAGCGCGATCAGCGCCGTCAGCGCCGCGTCCATGATGCCTTCCGGCACCTCGTTGCCGTCGCGGTCCAGGATCGCCGGATTGGTCATCAGGTGGCCGACATTCCTGACCAGCATCAGCGAGCGGCCGGGCACGGTGAGCTGGCCGCCGGCGGGCGCGGTGTAGGCGCGGTCGGGATTGAGCTTGCGGACAAAACTCTTGCCGCCCTTGGTGATCTCCTCGGCGAGATCGCCCTTCATCAGGCCAAGCCAGTTGCGGTAGACGACGACCTTGTCCTCGGCATCCACCGCCGCGACCGAATCCTCGCAGTCCTGGATGGTGGTCAGCGCCGATTCCAGGATGACGTCGGCGATGCCCGCCGGATCGGTGCGGCCGATCTGGTTGGCGCGGTCGATCACGATCTCGATGTGCAGCCCGTTTTTCACCAGCAGCACGGCATCGGGATTGGCGGCATCGCCGCGATAGCCGACGAATTGCTTGGGATCGGCCAGTGTGGTGCCGCCGGCGCCGGCGCCGAGCTTCAGCGCGCCATTGGCCACCGACAGCCCGTTGACGCCTGCCCATTTGCCCGAGGTGAGCGGCACCGACTGGTCGAGAAAATCCTTGGCCCAGGCAATGACCCTGGCGCCACGTGCCGGATTGAAGCCCTTGCCTTTTTCCGCGCCGCCCGTCTCGGGAATGGCATCGGTGCCGTAGAGCGCGTCGTAGAGCGAGCCCCAGCGCGCATTGGCGGCATTGAGCGCATAGCGCGCATTCATCACCGGCACGACCAGCTGCGGCCCGGCGACATCAGCGATTTCCGGGTCGACATTCTCCGTCGACACGCTGAAGGCCGGCCCCTCGGGGAGGAGATAGCCTATGTCCTTCAAGAAGGTCCTGTAGACGTCCATGTCGACGGGCGCGCCATTGTCGCGGTACCAGCCGTCGAGCTTTTCCTGCATGGCGTCGCGTTTTGCCAGAAGCGACCGGTTCTTCGGAGCGAGATCGTGGACGATGGCCGAAAGGCCGTTCCAGAACGCATCGGCGGCGATGCCGGTGCCGGGCAAGGCCTCGCCAGCCACAAAATCATGCAGCTCGCGGGCAATCCGCAATCCGGCGATCTCGACGCGATCGGTCATCAGGCTACTCCAGATGAAAGGCTTTGCGGGGCGTTTGGCATGTTGAGTTTGCCGGGTCAATTCAGCTTAGGGTGAAGGTGCCGTATTTAGGTAAGGTTGGCGAAGCGCCGATCTCCCCCCTCGAGGGGGAGATGGCCGGCAGGCCAGAGGGGGTCGCCCGACATAAGGCGCTAGCCTCTTCTGTTCAAAGCAGAAGGTCGCGTCCCGTCGAACCGACCCCCTCTGTCGCCTTCGGCGACATCTCCCCCTCAAGGGGGGAGATCAGCCGCTACACCGCGATCCTTGGCCTTCCCGAGGCCACCGCCACCACATGCGCCTCGATGAACATGCGCTGGGCTTCGACCGTCGAAACACGGAACTCGGTCGCCACGTCGATCTCGGCGTTGTCGGTACCGGCGTCCCGGGCGCGCTCGGCGACAATCGCCCGCACATCGGCCTCGGCCGCCGCGATCGCCGCCGCCTCGTCGAGGAAATCGCGCACCGTCTCACCCGAGGCAAGCCTGAACAGCCCTTCCTTTGGCTGGCTGACCCGCGCTTCGGCCGAGACCCTGACCTGGCCGACGACGGCGCCGAGCGCGTTGGCGACATCGGTGTCTTCCGGCACCACGCAGTCATTGCCGACCAGCGGCGCCAGGCCGGCATAGTGCAGCGGCGCCGAGGCGCCGAGGCCGATGACGGGGCGGTCGAGCGCGACGCTCAGCCGGGCGATACCGGGATGGGCGTCGACGGCGCGCTGCACCAGCGCGTGCGCCACGGTCGCGGCGCCATCGAGCCCGTCCTCGGCGAAAGCGGTTTCAAGGATGTATTCGGCCGACCAGCGTGTCAGCGTCACCAGCACCCGCTCCGAGATCACCTCCGGTGACGCCGCTATAGGCTGGCCACGGCCGTCGCGCTTGCGGGCGAACAGGTCGGCGCCAAGGCGGGCGGTGGCGGCATCCCAGTTGGCCTGCTTGCCAAGCACATGCGCCGCGTCCGAAGGGGTGAAGCCGCAAATATGCACCAGCCCGCGCGAGACCAGCCGGTTCAGGGTGGCGTTCTGGGCATTCGACGTCAGCAGCCGGTCGAGGGCGAGCGGGGTCGCGCCTATCGCCTCGTAGAGCCGCGCTTCCGGGGCGGTCAGCCCGGCGGCGAGCCTGTCCGGCACGCCGGTGCGAACCGCGAAGCGGCCGTCCATGCGGCCGGTGTTGGGCGCGCGCAGCTGACGCTCGAGTTCTGACGTCACCGCCTCGCCATGCGCCATGCCGGCCAGCGCCAAAGGCACCAGGCGGCGCGGCCCAAGCAGGATTTTCGGGTTGAGCGCGCCATCCTCCAGCGCCACTTCGGAATCGCCGCCCAGACCGAAAGTGCGCATGGCGACGGCCTCGACCATGGTGCGGAAGCCGCCGACGGTGGCGCCTTCCGGATCGAGCCGCGGCCGGCCGTTGTCGAGCACGGCGACGTCGGTGGTGGTGCCGCCAATGTCGGACACCATGGCATTGTCGAGCCCGGTCATGTGGCGGGCACCGACCAGGCTGGCGGCGGGGCCGGAGAGAATGGTCTCGATCGGCCGCTGGCGGGCGAACGCCGCCGAGACCAGCGCGCCGTCGCCGCGCACCACCATCAGCGGGGCGGCGATGTTGCGCTCCGTGAGAAAGCCTTCGGTCGCCGCCACCAAGCGGTCGATCATCGAGATCAGCCTGGCGTTGAGCAGGGTCGTCAGCGCCCGGCGCGGGCCACCGAGCTTGGCCGACAGTTCGTGGCTTGCCGTGACCGGCAGGCCGGTTTTCTCGCGGATCAGTTCGCGGGCGGCAATCTCGTGCGCCGGATTGCGGGTGGCGAAATAGGCGCAGACGGCAAAACCGGACACCGAGGCGCCGAGCTCCGGCAAGGCGGCCTCAAGCCCGGACAGGTCGAGCTTGGCGGCATTGCCGTGGACATCGTGGCCGCCCGGGCAAAACACCACCGGATCGGTGCCGAGCGCCGTCTTCAGCCCGTCACGGGCAAGATCGGCCTCGGAGAAGCCGATCATGACCAGCGCGACGCGGCCGCCCTGCCCCTCGACCAGCGCATTGGTGGCGAGCGTCGTCGACATCGAGACCAGCTTGATGTCAGCCGGATTGGTGCCGGCCTTTTCGAGCACCGCGTCGACGGCGCCGGAAATGCCGACGGCCAGATCGTGCCTGGTGGTCAGTGACTTGGCCTTGGCCAGCACCTTGCCCTTGTTCGGCCCCTGCTGCGGACCTTCGGTTTCAGACCACAGCACGGCATCGGTATAGGTGCCGCCGGTGTCGATGCCGAGGAACAGGGGTTTTGGCTTGGTCTTGGCGGTCATTGCTGATGGTGGTCCGATTTATCTGCCCCAGCCCTTAGCCGATACAGGCGGGCCGATAAAGCCGCGAGCGCTGGGCCAAGGGAGGAGAGCCAATCTCCCCCCTCGTGGGGGAGATGGCCGGCAGGCCAGAGGGGGGCGCTGTCCCGCCGACATCACCGCGACTACAGCTCCTCCAGCCGATTCGGTGAAGGCGCCGCTGCAAGCCCGGCCACAATCACAATATGCTGGCAGACATTGTCGATGTCGCGGATGATGTCGTCGTTCCAGAAGCGCAGGACGGTCCAGCCGTCTTGTTCCAGGCGCAACGTCCTTGCTTCGTCGCTGGCGAGCACATCGGCTTCTGCATGCTGGGAACCGTCGACTGACAAGTTTCTTCTCCGGGCAAGCGAAGTCGACAATGTAACCGGCGACCGGAAATTGTCGGCGGAAGCCAAGCCCCATCAGCCGATGCGCGCGAAGCTCGTTCCAGAGCTTCAACTCGGCTGATGTCATGACCTTGCGCATCGATCTGGCGTCTGCGCGATGTCTCGGAGGCAACGGTGTGTGGGGCATTGTTGCGCTCGGTGGCTATTGAAGTTGGTGCCCTACGGCGCCCCCCTCTGTCCTGCCGGACATCTCCCCCACGAGGGGGGAGATTGGCTGCGTCGGCCGCAGCGTCAAACTACCCCACAAATCCAACCTTCTTGTGCGACCCGTCGCAAAACGGCTTGTTGGCCGAGTGGCCGCAGCGGCACAGGAAAGCGACCGTCGTGCGATCGATCGTATGGCCGGTGCCGGTGACGATTTCGAGATTGCCCTCGAGCTTGAGCGGGCCGTTTTTCGTCGGGGTGACATTGAGCGGACCATTGCGCGCTTCGAGTGCCGGCGCTTCCTTTAACGGCGGCTCACCGGTAGCGGTGAAGCCGGCCTTGATATGGCTGTTGTCGCAGAACGGCTTGTTCTGCGAGGCGCCGCAACGGCAGAGCGTGGCGCGATGGAAGGTCTCGTCGCCCAGGACGATTTCGGCGTGCACGGCCAGCGGGCCGTTTTCACGGACGCGCACGGTGTTGACCACCGGCGGCTGCTCCTGCGGGCCGCCATCCTTCCTGATGTAGGTGATAGCGCCCGATGGGCAATTTTCGGCCAGTGCAACGATCTTTTCGACGCTGGCCGCCTCTGGGTGGATCCACTGCCCCGGCGCATTGGGCACGAAGACATGCGGGTCGCCGAGCACGCAATTGCGCGAATGGATGCAGCGCTTGCCGGAAAATCCGACGTCGATTTTGTCGCTTTCGACCATGCCGGCCATCGCGGTGCTCCTGTTGCCTGGAGCACGCCGCGTTTCAAAGGAAGCCGCGCGGCGTGCTCGGGGTGATCGTCTCGGCGCAGGCTAGGGCGCCAACAGGAAAACCGTCAAGCTGGCAAACCGGTCAGGGGACGAGATTGATCTCCTCGGTCTCGCCGCCGCTGCAGGTGTAGCAGCAATCCTCGCATTTTTCCTTGTTGCCGGGGCCGACGCCCCAGTAGGTGCCTTCGTCGCCATCGACCCAGGCGCCGTAGCAGATCGATTCGCCCTCATTGCAGGAGATCGGCAACGACTTGGTCTCGCCGTCGTCGAGATAGAAGTCCTTGCCATCGCCCGGCCAGACATAGTCCCGGTCCTGGCTGTATAGCTCGATGCGCATGGCGTTGGGATGGCTATTCTTGATGGCAAAGGTGACGTCGCCGGCATGGGCGGACGGTGCAAACAGGACAGCAAGCGAAAACGCGGCGGCAAGCCGGCGCGCGGACGTGAAAGACATGGAAACCCCCGATGAAGAATCGGCCCTGACGGCCGATCGGGGTTATGCCATGACGCGGGCGGGCGCTAAAGGGATGATGGTGACAATTCCTGACTTAATCGGACACCGGATCTCAAGACATCGCCTATCGCTGCCAGAACGGCAGCTTGGCGATCTCATCCTCGACCTGTCGTCTGGTCAGGCCGATATCGTCGATCAGATGCGGATTGACCTCCGAGATTCGCTTGAGGTCCCAGCGATAGCGCGTCCGTTCGCGCCAGGCCGCGATGGTGTTTCGCAGGGTCGCAAGGCCATAGCGACGACGCGGCGCCTGCCCGACGGTGGTTCCCCGCCGTACGGCCTGATGCGGGGCCGATGCAAAGCTATTGGTCATGGCAACCTCCATGTGGCTTGGGGGCCCAAACGGTTTGAGAATGGGCACCCTCGAACTGAAAGAGGCTGAATTCTGCAGGATACGGACGGCGCCGTAATTAAAGCCCGCCAAATAGTTCTCAAAAGTTCCAAATGGCTCTAACCCTTTGTTTTGGCGCCATTCCCCGGGGAAAGCGCATCGCGTTTTCCGATAAACCGCCTCACGCTTTTCCCGGAATTGCTCTATAGATGCGCCTCATGCAGGGATCGCGCTTTGCCTTTGGTCCGTTCGTGCTTGATCCGGGTGCGGGAACGCTGCTTCGGAACGACGATCCCGTTGCCGTCGGCTATCGCGGGCTGAAGCTGCTCGCGGCGCTCGTCGGACGGCCAGGCGAAATCCTGGAGAAAGCCGAATTGATGGACGCGGCGTGGCCGGGCACGGCGGTCGAGGAAGGCAACCTCACCGTCCAGATCGCACAGCTGCGTAAACTGCTCGGGCCGCCCGCCGACGGCGGCGAATGGATATCGACGGTTCCGCGCGTCGGCTACCGCTTCACGGGCGCCATCGAGCAGCTCGACCGCGCGAAGCGAAAACCCTTGCCGCTGCCCGACAAACCATCGATTGCGGTGCTGCCCTTCGTCAACCTCGGCAACGATCCCGAGCAGGAGGCCTTCGCCGACGGGTTGACCGAAGATTTGATCACCGACCTGTCCAGGGCCCCGGGCCTGTTCGTCATCGCGCGCAACTCGACCTTTGCCTACAAGGGCAAGGCGATGGACGTGCGCGCGATCGCCGAGGAGCTTGGCGTGCGCTACCTCCTGGAAGGGAGTGCGAGGCGCGCGGCGGGGCGCGTGCGCATCAACGCACAGCTGGTCGACGCGTTGAGCGGCGAGCATCTGTGGGCGGAACGCTTCGATCGCGGTCTGGACGATATCTTTGCCGTCCAGGACGAGGCCACGGCCAAGATCGTGGAGGCGCTGCTCGGCAGGCTGCGCGCGCCACCGGCACGCAACCGCCCCACAAACCTGGAGGCCTACGATCTGTGCGTGCGGGCGCGCAAGCTGATCGACGATTCGCCGCAATCGGCACGGGAAGCGCATCTGATGCTGACGCGCGCGGTGTCTCTCGATCCGGCCTACGCCGAGGCCTATCGCTGGCTTGCCATGAACCACTGGATGGGATGGGTGCATTGGGGTGAGCCGGTCGAACCCAACCGCCGCATTGCCCTGGACCTGGCGCGCAAGGCCGTGGCGATCGACCCCAACGATGCCGGCTGCCACTGGGTGCTCGGCAATCTGCTCGCCTATGAGCGCAGCTTCGAAGAGGCCGATGCCGAATTCGCCAAGGCGTTCGAGCTCGACCCGAACGAGGCGGACGCCTGGGCGACACTGTCGGACATCACGACACTGGCCGGGCGGGTCGAGGAAGGCCTCGAGCAGATCCGTAAGGCGTTCCGGCTGAACCCATTTCCGGCAAGCTGGTACTATCTCACCCTTGGCCAGGCGCAATATGCGGCGCGCGACTACGAGGCCGCCGTCGAAACGCTGCGCCGGGACGAGACCTACCGGACGAGCTCACGCCGTTTCCTGGCGGCAAGCCTGGCCCAACTCGGCCGGCTCGACGAGGCGCGCGCCGAGGTCGAGCTGTTCCTCGTCGGCAACCCGCATTTCACAACCCGCCACTGGGTCTGGACGGAGCCCTTCCGCGACACCGCGATGCTCGAGCATTTCGTGGACGGCTTCCGCAAAGCCGGGCTGCCGGACTGACGTGCCGGTCGATCACGGCACCAGATCGATCGTCTCGGTCGAGTGTTCCACGCAGATGAAGCAGCAGTTGTCGCAAGGCTGATCGTTGTCCGGCCCGACGCCGGCGGAGATCTGGTCGTTGCCGTCGACCCAGGCGCCATAGCAGATGCGCTCGCCCTGATTGCAGGACAGCGGCACCGATTTCTGCGAGCCCGGATCGATCAGGAACACCTTGTCGTTGCCCGGCCAGACCGTCTCGCGGTCGCGGCTGAACAGCTCGACCGCAACCGCGCGGCTGTGCAGGTTCTTGACGAAGAAGGCCATGTCGGCGGCTTTGGCTGAATTGGTGAAGACCAGCGCCACGAGCACGGCCATACGAAAGAGCGTCACGGTCTGGCCTCCCGAATCATTGCCGCAGAATCGCATGGCCGCCCGTGCCTGTCGCTCGCGTTTTCTGACTATTTCCCGGAAGGCCCCTGCGCCCTGATCTCCCGGCCCAGCCGCAGCGTCTCACCGACCAGAAGGTCGAGGTCGTCGCGCCTTGTGCGATGGTTGGCGATCGCCACGCGCAACCAGTGCTCGCCATGCACCGTGGTGTCGGAGAGGGTGGCAATACCCTGTTCCTGCAGCCGCAACATGATCTCGGTGTTGAGCGCCTTCAGCGCCTCACCCGTGACGCCAGGCTGGTAGCGGAAGCAGACGATGTTGATGGTCGGCTGTATCGCTAGCTCCAGCAGCGGCTCGGCCTCGATGCGTTCGGCGAGATAGAGAGCCTGCGCGATGTTCTGGTCGATCAGGCGGCCGAATTTGTCGACGCCATGCTCCTTCAGCGCCATCCACACTTTGAGCGCGCGAAAGCCGCGCGACGTCTGCAGGCCGTAGTCGTGCAGCCATTCGCCGGAGGCAAGACCGCGCGGCATCGATTCCAGATATTCCGGCGTCACCGCGAAGGTCCGGCGATGCGCGATTGCGTCCCTGACCAGGGCGCAGCCGACCTCGAATGGCGCGTGCAGCCATTTGTGCGGATCGAGCGCGACCGAATCGGCCCATTCGATGCCGGCAACGCGATGCGCGTTCTCAGGCGCAATCGCAATCAGCGCACCGATGCAGCCGTCGACATGAAACCACAGGTCTTCCTCATGAGCGAGTTTGGCCAACGCCCGCAGATCGTCGATCGCCCCGGTGTTGACCGTGCCGGCATTGCCGATGACACAGGCCGGTCTGAAACCCGCCGCGCGATCCTCCGATATGGCTGCTCGCAGGGCCGGTATATCGATGCGCAACCCGGCGTCGGTCGGGATCCGGCGCAGCGCCCGGTTGCCGAGGCCAAGCGCTTCCATTGCCTTGCGATGGCAGGAGTGGATCTGGTCCGATCCATAGAAGCGCAGCGGCTTTTCGATCGCGGCAACGCCGTGCTCGCGCACGTCGATGCCGGCCTTGGTGTTGCGCGCCACCGTCAGCCCGATGATGTTGGCCATCGAGCCGCCGCTGACCAGCGTGCCGGAGGCGGAAGCGGGAAAGCCCAGCATCTGTTTGCACCAGTTGACCACCTGGCCGTCCATCAGCCCGGCGGCGTGGTTGCCGCCGCCGAGGTTGGAGCCCTGGATTGCCGCCAGGAAGTCGCCGAGCGCACCGGTGAAGTTGCTCGAGCCCATATACCAGGCCCAGAAACGCGGATGGACGTTGCCCATCGGGTAGGACATCACGGTGCGCGAGACCTCGCCATAGACAGCGGCCAGCGGCGCGGGGAAGCGCGGCAAGGGTGCCGCGAAGGCTTCTCTCACATCCGCCGGCATTTCCCGCCAGGCCGGCCGGTCCCTGACATCACGCAGATAGTCGACGGCATCGTCGATGACCTGGTGCGACAGGGCCTGGACAGAGGTCCAGTCGGCGGGGTCAAGCGTTTCCTCGGCCACCAGCCCAAGGGTCTCCTGCGCGATATCCATGACCGGGCTCCCGTCAAGCCGCCGGGAACTGGCAGCCGGGCGTCGAGCGCGACAGCGCCATCTCGTCGGCATCCATCTCGGCCTCGATGCCGTCGAACAGCGGCGTCGACATGTAGCGCTCGCCGGTGTCGGGCAGCATGCACAGGATCACCGATCCGGGCGCTGCCTTCTCCGCGACCTGCCGTGCGACGGCGAAGGTGGCGCCGCCGGAAATGCCGGTGAAGATGCCTTCCCTCTGCGCCAGGGCCTTCGCCCATTTGATGCCCTCGGGCCCGGCGATCGGCATCACTTCATCATAGAGGCTGGCGTCGATGGCTTCCTGCAGGACATTGGGGATGAAGTCCGGCGTCCAGCCCTGGACAGGATGCGGCTCGAAGGCCGGATGGCTGGCGGCTGGCGCCCCATGGGCGCCGCGCTGCTGCGTCTTGCCGCTACCGACCAGCTGGGCGTTGGCCGGTTCGCAGAGCACGATGCGGGTGTCCGGCCGCTCGCGGCGCAGCACGCGCGCCACGCCGACGACGGTACCGCCAGTGCCATAGCCGGTGACGAAGCAATCGAGCCGCGACCCGGCGAAATCATTGACGATCTCGCGCGCCGTGGTCGCCTCGTGGATGGCCGCATTGGCCGCCGTCTCGAACTGGCGGGCGAGGAACCAGCCATTGGCCTCAGCCAGTTCAACCGCCTTCTTGTACATGCCGAAGCCCTTTTCGGCGCGCGGCGTCAGCACCACCTTGGCACCAAGCATGCGCATCAGCTTGCGGCGTTCGACGGAGAAACTGTCGGCCATGGTGACGACCAGCGGATAGCCCTTTTGCGCACAGACCATGGCGAGCCCGATGCCGGTGTTGCCGCTGGTCGCCTCGACCACGGTCTGGCCAGGCTTCAGCGCGCCGCTGCGCTCGCCCTCCTCGATGATGTTGAGCGCCAGCCTGTCCTTCACCGAGGCGCCTGGGTTGAAGAACTCGGCCTTGACATAGATCGTCGCATGGGCCGGTCCGAGATTGTTGATGCGCACCACCGGCGTGTCGCCGACAGTGTCGAGAATGCTGTCGAACAGGCGGCCGCGTCCGGCCGTGGTCCTGATTTTCTGCTTATTCAACATCGTTGATCTCCTCGATCGTGTTCATCTTCACAGGCCGGTTACAAACCGGCGGCTTGGGCGGCGAGGTTTCGAGACATGGCCGCGCTAGGACTGACGTGCCGACGATGCGGCAATAACGGTACCCGGCGTGGAAATTCGCCGCCGGATGCGCTGTGTCGTGTTTGGTGATACAGCAAAGGCCGGCGGATCAGCGTGGGAGCAGGCGTGGAAACGGACGTGGAATCCGCACCATCGAGGCTGGACGGCGACATGCCGCGCCTGTCGGTGCGCCTGCTCGGACCGCTGGAAATCTTGCGTAATGGGACGCCGGTAGCGCTACCGGCATCGCGCAAGCTGCGCGCGCTGCTCGCCTATCTGGCGCTGGCGCCGCACGCGGTTGGGCGCAGCCGCCTGTGCGAGCTGTTGTGGGACGTGCCCAACGATCCACGCGGCGAGTTGCGCTGGTACCTGAGCAAGCTGCGCGCGGCCCTCGACACGCCGGACCGGCGCCGGGTCGAGACACGGGGCGACACGGTGGCGCTCGATCTCGATGGCTGCCTTGTCGATGCGCTGGACGTCACCCGCGCCGCCGCGCAAGGGATCGGCACGCTCGATCGGGAGCGGTTGCGGGCGCTGTCAGAACTCTTCGCCGGCGATTTGCTCGACGGGCTGGACCTCGAGCGCAGCCCGCTTTTCGACAGCTGGCTGATCGCCCAGCGCCGGCGTTTCCAGGCGTACCACGCCGCCGTGCTCGAACAGCTTGCCGTAAACCATCCGGAGGGCTCGCCCGAAATGTCCATGCATCTCGACAAATGGGTCGAGCTGGCGCCGTTCGACACGCGCGCGCATCTGGCCTTGCTGTCCAGTCTGGCGGAGCGCGGCGCCATCGGCGCGGCCGAGGAGCATCTGGCTTCGGCGGCTCGCCTGTTCCAATCGGAAGAACTGGATTTCGCTCCGCTTCGCGCGGCCTGGCAGGCAATCCGTGACCAACAGTCCGGCAGCTCGCTCAAGGCGCAACCGGCCTGCCTGTCCACACCATCGCAATTGGCAGTCCCACCGGATGCCGGCACGGTCGAGCCAAGCCAGGCCTCGCTGGCGGTGATGCCGTTTGTCGAGGAAGCCGGCGAGGGCACACGCGGCGGGCTTGCCGACGGCTTCACCCATGACATCATCACCCGCCTCGCCAAACTCCGCGATTTCTTCGTCATCGCGCGCGGATCGGTGTTTGCGCTGGCTGAAAAAGCCATCGCGCCGGAAGAAGCCGGCAGAAAACTTGGCGTCGACTATGTCGCCACCGGCACGGTGCGCAACGCGGCCGGCCGGCTGATCGTCAGCGTCGAGCTCATCGAGGTGCGCACGGCCAGGATCGTCTGGGCGGAGACCTTCGAGCGCCGGCCCGACGACATTTTTGCCGTGCTCGACGATATCGGCGACAGCATCGTGTCGTCGATCTCTGCCGAGATCGAAACGGTCGAGCGCAACCGCGCTATGCTGAAGGCACCCAATTCGCTCAACGCCTGGGAGGCCTACCATCGCGGCCTCTGGCACATGTACCGCTTCACGCAGGCCGAGAACGAGCAGGCGCGGCATTTCTTTGACAAGGCCTTGCAGCTGGACCCCACCTTTGCCCGCGCCTATGCCGGCCTGTCGTTCACCCACTGGCAGAATGCGTTCCAGCGCTGGGGCGACCGCGACCGCGAAAGCGCGCTGGCCTATGAGAGCGCCGGCCACAGCCTGCTGGTCGACGACCACAATCCGGCCGCGCACTGGGCGATGGGCCGGGCGCTGTGGCTGCGCGGCGAGCAGGATGGATCGCTCTCCGAACTGGGGCGGGCGGTGGATCTCAGCCCGAATTTCGCGCTCGGCCATTACGCGCTGTCCTTCGTCCACTCGCAATCGGGCGACCCGCGGGCGGCGATAAGCTCCTCCGACCATTCGCGTCATCTCAGCCCCTTCGACCCGCTGCTGTTCGGCATGCTGGGCTCACGCGCTATGTCGCATGTCCGGCTCGGCCAGTTCGAAGAGGCGGCCGACTGGGCGCTGAAAGCGGCGGCGCGGCCGAATGCGCATACCATCATCCTGGCGATCGCAGCGCACTGCCTGGCGCTGGCCGGCCGGCTCGAAGAGGCGCGCGGCTTTGCCGCCGCCATCCGCAAGACATTGCCTGATTATCGCGCCGACGATTTCATCGGCACGTTCCGCTTCGATCCCGATGCCGAGGCGCTGTTCCGGCAAGGCGCAAGGCGCATCGGGCTCAGCTGATTTTCGCGCTGGACTTGCGTCCGTTAACGAAGTCGGAAGGAGTTGTTTAACCGTTCACCTCTATGTGACCTCCCGGGGGGTCCATGGCAAAGTGAGTATGATGAGCGACAGCCCCGACAAGCGCAGCAACGAATGGCGCGCCATTCTCCACGTACAGGCCCGCGTCGCCGTCCTGTTCGTTCCGGTTGTCGCCAGCCTGCTGATCATAGCCGCGCTTGCCGGCAACGAACGCAAATCCGTTCCCGATGTCGACCGCACCGTAACCGGGTCGGTGCGATAGACGGCACGACAGCCGGCCGCGAACGCTGTGCGCTATTGGGCGCGTCATCCTTTGGCGCTACAGTCATCCAATGGCTACAGCACTGCGCGAATGGGCCCGAGCGATCAAGCGCGACGTGCATGCGCTCTACCTTGCCGCGCGCGATCCCCGAACGCCGTGGTACGCCAAGGCGCTTGCCGTGTGTGTCGCGGGCTATGCCTTGTCTCCAATCGACCTGATTCCCGATTTCATCCCCCTGGTTGGCTACCTCGATGATGCGATCCTGGTTCCCTTGGGGATCCTTGCCGTGGTCAAGATGATACCGCCCGAGGTCATGGCAGAGCACAGGGAGGCCGCCGCCCTCGCCGTTGACAGGCCCGTGAGCCGCAGCGCGGCGGTGATGATCGCCTGTATCTGGGGCGCCTCGGTCGCGCTGGCGGGATGGCTGGCGTATCGATACTTCGCCGGCTGATCTTGAAGCCGCGCCTTGTAACGTGGAACAACGCGATTGCGCTCCCGAATGCGTCTTTAGAGCGACTCCATCGGCATGGGTTTCCGTGGTTGGTTGTGAGGTGGATTCTTGAAGCTTGTCGATGAACACCGCATCCACCAGATCTTCAAAGTCAGCCTGTGGCTGAAGGGCGCGCATGCCCTGATCGAATGCATCGGCGGGATTCTGCTCTATGTCGTCACCACCGATACCATTGCCTCCTGGGTCAATGCCCTCACCGCGGAGGAATTGATCGAGGATCCCAACGACTTCATAGCTGGCCATCTGTCGCGGATGGCAAGTCATTTTTCGATCGCCAGCAAGGAGTTTTATGCCTTCTACCTGCTTAGCCACGGCCTGATAAAGCTTGCCTTGGTGGTCGGGCTTTTGAGAGGCAAGCTCTGGTCTTACCCTGCCTCGCTCGCGGCCTTGGGCTTGTTCATGGTCTATCAAGTCTACCGCTACTCATACACCCAATCATTCGGCCTGCTGGTCCTGACCGTCTTCGATGCGGTCGTCATGGTGTTGATCTGGCACGAGTGGAGGATCGTGCGGCAACAAAAGCCGGCATGATGGTTGAGTTGCCGGCGGAACCCCACGCACTGTCGGACATTGTGTTCCAGTACAGCCCCTGGAGGACATGATGACCAGAGCTTTCGATATCAACGACAACACGGAAGAAAATCCGAAGCGCCCGCCGCAGCCTGAGACCGGTGACGACCTCAGGAAAAAGAAGGTCGAAGGAAAGGCCTTCCAGGTGAACGAGAACAGCGTCGACAATCCGGCATCCGCGCCGGTGGCGCCAAAGCGGGACTGATCGAAGGAAGGCGGCGTGCGCGATCAGCGCGTGCTTTCCGGCAGCATTCGCTTGAGCACGTCATCCCTGCGGATGAAATGATGCCACAGCGCCGCCGCCGCATGCACGCCGGCAAGGATGAGGATCGAATTGGCGCAGAGGCTGTGCAGCTCCCTGATGAACCGGGCCGTGTCGCGATCCGGCGAAACTGGCGCCGGGATGGTGAAAAGATCGAAGAAACTCAGGGCATCGCCCCTGTACCAGGTCAGCAAGATTCCAAGCACGGGAATGGCCATCAGCAGCGCGTAAAGCGCGAGATGCGCAACCTTGGCCGCCCATCGCTCAAGCGGTGACATTTCCTGCGGCAGGCCGGGCGTCCCCAGCGTTAGGCGCAGGCCGACACGGATGACGACCAGCGTGAAAAGCAGCAGCCCGAACGAAATATGCAGCCACCAGACGAGCGCGCGGCCGGGATCGCCGCGCGGAAAGAGCTCCTCCACATAGGTCAGGCCATAAAGGCCGATGACCAGCAGAAACACCGCCCAGTGAATGGCCTTCTGCGCGCTTGTATAGGTGGGGTGCATGCGAGGCTTCCAGTTTTGAATACTTCTAAACTAGCCGTGATCATGTCAAAGCTTTGTCGGGCGACGATCCCGTTGGCCGTGCCTGGGCCACAGCTCATGCCTTGGACGACAAAAAGCCCGGACGAACCGGGCTTTTCGGATACTGAATCGTCGAGCGGTTCGAGTTCCGCTGTCCGCCCGATGCGGCCTCAATAAAACCTTGGGATCGGGCCGTTCTGCGGCGTCGTGCGGTCGCCTAGGTCGAGAAAAACCTCGTCGACATAGCACCAGCCCCAGCCTTCCGGCGGATCGTAGCCCTCGATGATGGGGTGGCTGGTGGCGTGAAAATGTTTCGTCGCGTGGCGGTTGGGCGAGTCGTCGCAGCAGCCGACATGGCCGCAGGTGCGGCAGAGCCGCAGATGCACCCACCACGAGCCGCTCTTTAGGCACTCCTCGCAACCGAGCGCGCTCGGCGTCACGTCCTTGATCCCAGCCGCATGCTTGCATTCATCCGCCATCACACTCTCCTGGCCAGTTGAGGCTCAACTCTTCCTTTTTGCGCTTTTCCCGGGAAAACCGTTACACACTTTTCCTGAAATTGCTCTCCGCGGCGTGGGTTCCGTCCTGCGCGAGATAGGCATGCAGCGCAGCCACCACCTGGGCGCCTTCGCCGACAGCCGCCGCGACGCGTTTGACCGAACCGCAACGCACATCGCCGATAGCAAACACCCCGCTGCGGCTTGTCTCCATCAGGCCCCGTTCCGGTCCGAGCTCGGATCCGGTGCGGATGAAACCCTTGGCGTCCAGCGCCACGTTGCACTGCGCCAGCCAGTCGGTGTTCGGATCGGCGCCGATGAACAGGAAGAGATGGCGGATCGGGCGTGTCGTCTGCTCCCCGCTGACGCGGTTGCGCCAGCGCACGGTGGCAAGATTGCCCTCCTCGCCCTCCAGCGCCTCGATCTCGGTCTCGGTCAACACCTCGATGTTTGGCTGCGCCTTGATACGCTCGACTAGGTAGCGCGACATCGAGGCATCGAGGCTGCCGCCGCGCGCCAGCAGCGCCACCTTGCGCGCATGGCTGGCCAGATAGACCGCCGCCTGCCCGGCCGAATTGCCGGCGCCCACCAGCGCCACCTCCTGGCCGGCGCAAAGCCGCCCTTCGATGGGCGAGGCCCAATAGTGCACCGACGTGCCCTCGAACCGCGACAGATTGGCGACATCGAGACGCCGGTAGCGCGCGCCACTGGCGATCACCACGCTGCGCGTGCGCACGGTCTCGCCGTCGCCGACATCGAGCAGGTAGCGGGCGCCTGAATTGTCGGCCGCGGCGCTCAGCAGCTTGGCTTCGTCCGGGATCACCATTTCGACGCCGAATTTCTGCGCCTGGTTGTAGGCGCGCGCCATCAGCGCCATGCCGGTGATGCCCGTGGGGAAACCGAGATAGTTCTCGATGCGCGAGGAGGCGCCGGCCTGCCCGCCGAAAGCCCGGCAATCGAGCACGATGGTCGACAATCCTTCCGACGCCGCATAGACCGCCGCCGCCAGCCCAGCCGGCCCGGCGCCGACAATGGCGACGTCATACAGCGTGTCGGCATCGATCGGCCTGAGCAGGCCGATACAGCGGGCGAGGTCCTTCTCGCCGGGATTCATCAGCAGCCTGCCGTTCGGGCACAGCACGACCGGCAGATGGTGGGGATCGACGTCGAAGCGCTCGACCAGGGTTTTCGCGCAGGGGTCGCTGGCGGAATCGAGCACGCGGTGCGGCTGGCCGCTGCGGGCGAGGAAGCCTTGCAGCCGCAAGACATCGGCATTGCCTGATGGTCCGATGATGATCGGTCCGCTGGTCGCGCTTTCCAGGAGCCCGACGCGGCGCAGGATCAGCGCCCGCATGATGCGCTCGCCGAGATTGGCCTCCTGCACCATCAGGTCGCGCACGCGCTGAGAGGGAATGACAAACGCCTCGACAGGCTCGGCGGCCTCGGCATTGACCAGCGAAGGGCGGGCCGAAAGCTGCGCCAGCTCGCCGACGAAGCTGCCCGGACCATGCGTGACGATCGTCTCGCGCCGGCCGAGCCCGCCGTCCTGGGTGATATCAACCCTGCCCGACAGCACGACGATCAGGCCGGGCGCCACATCGCCGGCCCTGATGATGTGCTCGCCGGCGGCATAGAAGCTGGCTTCGCCGAAACGGCGCATGTGGTCGATGTCGGTCTCGCTCAGCGTGGGAAACGCCTGATCGCGCCGGGCGCCGAAGATTGCGGTGCTGGATTGAGACATGGTTTTGAGCGTAGCGAAGCAGCCGCGCGGTTTGAAGCGGTTTATTGGCGGACTGGCCGAAAGGGGAGGTTGCTTCAAAAAGAAAAAGCCCGGGCGAACCGGGCTTTTTCTTTGGGTTTCTGAACCATGGAGTGGCTCGAAACTGGAATTTGGTGCCCAGAAGAGGACTCGCCAAAACGCGCCACATCTGAGCTATCTAATTGAATCTACTCATCAAGAAGGCCAGTTCTCGACTGTGCACTATCACACTTTCTAACACAGTCCAAGCCGGACATCGGTGTCATTGTTTGAATGTAAGTGTCAGTCGGGACCGGTGATCCTTCGAGGCGACGCCATGACTGCTTTGCGCCCCATTTCAGAAGGTTGTGCTGCTGCTTCCCAAGAGGTGCCCTCAATGATAGGCAGCTTCGTGTTCGCGCAAGAGTGCTTGTGGAGCGATGGAGCTGTAACAGGCTCTTGCTGATCCAGACTGTTGAGCGCAGCGGCCACGCAATCCGCCGTCGTCATGACGACATTTCAGGTTAGGCTTCCAGGTCTGCGCCGCCAACACGCCAGGGATGGACGCCGGATGGCGGATACCGAAGGCCTCGTTCACGAGAGCCCGTCCGAAGCAAACGCCATTATTGGTTATGAAAATACAACAAGGCCTTCGTCTCGACTTCAGCAGCAAATGCCCCCAAAATCGCTTCAGGGGGAATCGTGAAAGTCGTTCCAGTTGATCAGCTATCCAGTTCCGATCTGCATGTAGACGCAATCTACCAGGGCGGCCGCAAAGGCAATGCGGGCGATGATCCGCTCCCTACGCTCATGCGCGTCGACAGTCAGGGCGGTTTTCGCTACCGCGGCAAGGTGAAGGGCAAGCTGGAGATGCTCGTGCTGATGACGAGCATGAACGATGCGGACTGGCCTGACGATCTTGATGCCGAGACGGGCATCTTTACCTACTACGGCGATAATAAGAAGCCGGGGCGCGACCTGCACGACACCGGGCGCGACGGCAACCTGATCCTGAAGACGATCTTCGAAGATTCTCGCTCGGGCGCCGAAGGACGAGGCGTTGTCCCGCCGATCTTCCTTTTTTCAAGCGTAGGCGTATCGCGCGATGTCAGATTTCTCGGATTGGCGGTGCCCGGCGCCAGCGATCTTGATGCCTCTGAGGAACTGGTCGCGATCTGGCGCAACGTCAAGGGCAGTAGATTCCAGAATTATCGGGCGCGTTTCACGGTTCTCGATGCGGCACAGATGTCGCGCGCATGGATCGACAGCATAGCTGCGAAACAGCCGAATCACGGGCTTGCTCCCGACGCCTGGAAGACATGGCGCAAGACAGGCAAGCGCAAGGCACTGATCGCAGCTCGTACCATGGAGTACCGTTCGCGGGCGGAGCAGCTGCCTGACGACAAGGACGGCCAAGCATTGATCGGCGCTGTCCGCGAGCATTTCAAGGGCCGTCCCCACGCCTTCGAGCATTGTGCCGCTGCACTTGCGCGACTGATGATTCCAGACATCGCGGGCCTGGACGTAACGCGACCATCGCGTGACGGAGGTCGAGATGCTGTAGGCCAGCTGCGTGTCGGTACCGGTCCGAGTGGTATCCTTATGAACTTCGCCCTTGAGGCGAAGTGCTACTCGCCGCCGACCGCTGTGGGGGTAAAGGACATGTCCCGGCTGATTTCCCGTCTGAGGCACCGGCAGTTCGGTGTTCTGGTCACCACGTCATGCGTTGATCTCCAGGCTTACAAGGAGATCAAGGAAGATCAGCACCCGATCCTGATCCTATCTGCCAAGGACATCGTAGAGCTGTTGCGAAGGAATGGCCGAGGCAGCCTGCCCGCCGTCAAGGCATGGCTCGAAGAGGAATTTCCGAAAGAAGCCTAACTGGCTTCAGCGGCCTGCTCGGTAAGGCCGGTTGCTACGATCCCCGCGCGGTCGACAGCGAACGCAGCTTCAAGTGCCGGCTTTGCCTGCTTCGGTGATGGCTTCTGTCCCCAGCCGCCAGCCGCATAGCTGGCAAGTGTCCGGCAGATCGCGGCCACGCGGTAGTGTACCACACCGGCGTTCTGACCTTTCTCCGCCACGTCGAGCCAGATCGCACCGTTGAGCTTCATGCACAGAGCTATGCGGTCATAGTCCGCGACGGAATGCGTCGTGCCCACGGGCGCGACCATAGAACCATCTTCAGCGCTCACCGCAGCATAGGACAGCTCTGGAGGAAGCGGGTCGCTGAGAGGCGGAAGCTGCTTCTGAATTTCCTGCCAGCATTCGTCCTTCTTGTACCACTCGCTGGGGTTCTTCTGACCGGCGGACGCGCGCATGGCGATATCCATCTGCGGGGCCCAGGTTTCAATGAGCTGTTCCAACTCCGGGCTGATGGCTTGGCGAGACCAGAGGCGGTTGAAGTCGATCCTGCCCCCGGTTCTGTGGGAGAGACCGGCCACGACATAGGCTGTGATCTGCGCTCCGTAGGCCGGAAACTTCATGCTTCGGACCTTCTTCTCGGTCGCGCGGTAGAGTACCGCCAGTGCAACCAGCCTTTTGAACCATGCGTCGCCGATAGGCCTCTGAGGCTCATCTTTGAGTAGCTGCATGAAGTGCTGGAAGTTCTTCTGGCCACCAAGGCAGACCCGGTATGGAAGTCCACCCCAGGCGGCGAGATAGCGGGCGACGTCCAGCTTGCTGAGACGCCTGTTCTTGGGCGTCTGCATGCGGAAGGCCTGCTGTTCCGTCTTGCGGTAGGCCGCCTTCTGTTCGGCTGCGATGTAGGAGCCGCGAGCCCTCTCATAGAACCAGCGGCCTTTGCCATCATCGAGCCACGTATTGTTAGCGATCGTCTCGATGTTCTGGTGGAAAGGATCGTTTGCCGAGAAATCGGCGAGTTGCACGGTGTTCTGGCGGTTGGCGGCCCGGGAAATGGAGGATACCATTTCGCCGAGGTCGGCACCGCCCACCTTGATGATCTTGATGGGAACCGAGACGTTGTCGAGGCTGAGACTTTCCTTGCGGCGCGCGCGGTGAAGGGATGCCGTCGTCTGGCCGCCATTCACGATCTGAAGTCCCCTCAAGGATGTGATTTCTGTTCCGCCAGCGCCGTTGTCGGCGAGTTCGAGGTCATCGACTGTTGCCACGATCCCGTTATTGAAGGCGAGGAACATGGACGGCTGTTCGACGATCGTGCGGCGCAGCTCGGCGTTGACGCTCTTCCTGCCCTGAAGGCCGAGAAATGCCCGGACGTTGAGTTCGAGCAGGCGCACACCGTAGCGCTCGTAGATTTTTGAAAGGGCCTCACCGGGTAGAACTGCAAGGTACGCGTCATAGCCGCCGTCATGGCTGGGCACATGGAGACAGGAAACGCCGTCGCCGGTAAGTGCCACAAGGTCTACCGTGATATCGGCCCGCGTTTCGCCTTCACCGAGGACGCGCTGAAGCCTGACGATATCATATGCCTCGAACAGGACCTCGCGATCCCGCCACTGCGTTGAGCCGGCCAGACTCCCGACGATGCAATCGGTGAGCAGGACCACGCGAATGACGGCCAGGTCCTTAGCCTGCGTTTCGATCAGGCGGGCCAGATCGCTTGCGTCTGTGTTTGACGGCTCCAAGTCCTTTGCCAAGCCGTTAACGCACGCATTGGCGAAACGAAGCGCGCGCTCGATGGCCTTTGTCACATCGGCAGTCGGCAGCTTCGCTGCCGGAAGCTCACCACTGTAAATGGTCGTGAACAGGTCAAGGCGCGAGCGCTCTTCGTCAAAGGCGTAGCCATCGATCCGATAGAGCGCGTTTTTAACACGGCCTTCCTGGTAGAGCGGAAACGTCGATTCCAGGTGTCCGGCATCTTCCAGTCGTTCAAGGACGAGACGAGTGAACACCTCCTGGGAGAAGGGTGCGTCGGTCGTGAGGCCTTCTTCGACCTCGGCGGCGATTTCTTGTGAGAATGCCGCTACTACGTCATCTGTCATGACGGGTCTCCTTGAACGAACGCTTCAAGGACGAGGGCCTTATCGGTGGCAAAGCCTGCGATGGCTCGCACTTCGAGCGAGTAGGTGGCGTCGGTAATGGCGACCGGAAGATTTGCACGGACCAAGCGTGGGAAGTTCTCCTGGACCTGGTAACTGTCGATAGCGCGGAGCTGAACCTTGGGCACGGCGCGTGCAACGTCGTCATCGGGCATCAGGCCACGACTGAGAAGCGCATTTTCGAAGGCACGGCGCCCTGTATCATTCGGCAGACGGGCTGAGACATCGGAGATGAAATCCCGGAGGGGCTTTCCTTCCGGGGTCTCAATCAGCCTGACATGCATGAGATCGAGGCGGCTGAGGCCGGAGGCATCAAGCTGGTCCAGAGCGGAAATTGTAATCGTCGATGAAGGTCCGAGCCCCGTCTTGATTTCTAGAGCATGGCCTTCGTCTACGAAGTCATGCAATCCGTCATTAGGCGCTTGCCAGGTCGAGAGGCCGTTAGCGCGGAATGTGAGTATCTGATCGAGAATGATGAGCTCTCCGATCAGGCCCACGGTTTCGAGTCTTGAGAGACCGTCGCGTCGATCGCGGAGGAACTGTCGCCAAGCGTCCAGGCGTGCGAGAAATTGATCCAGTGCATCAGCGCGGTTTGCCAGTGCTGCAGCACTCACCACGTCGGCACAGATTGTGGCGAAGAGATCGCGTCTGGAGCTGTCTTCGAGTGAAAGCACCAGGAATATGCCAGCCGTGTCGGGCACGAGGCTTAGGCGCATGCCGCCGAGTTCGAAGAGCGCATCCGGATTAAGTTCCGCCTGCAGCATCAGACACGGTGCATTGTCGGTGGCTCGCATCGCGGCCAGGACATCGAGAGGAACCTCAGTCGAAATCAATTTGGAACGATACTGACGCGAAACTGGCGCGCTTTTGGCGAGCGTATTCCAGGCTTTGTTCAGTGCGTCAAGCCAGCCGGTCATGAGACCTCGCGCTGACGGACGCTGTTGATCAGATACACGCGGTTGTCGGCCGCATCACTGTCCGGGAAGCTGACAACGATGCTGATTACGGGGCGTTCAGTCTTTTCGACCTGTGCCTTTACGGGATCGATGGGATAGATGATCAGCAGGCCGTTCTGCGGGCGCGCACCGCGGGCTTTGCGGATGAATTCACCAGAGGGGACATCCGTCGGCAGCTTGGTGCGTGTCAGCCGTTCGTTGTTTGTCATGGTCAGCGCAGAATCGAATTCCTCATCGGTAAGATCGATGGCCTGATCAAGCGGGCTGAGGGCGGTGCCGATAATAAAACGGTCGCCCGGCATGGGCTTGTCGTTTCTGGATTCCCGGGGTGAACGCAGGATGGACTTGATGCGGCGGTTACCGAGATCAACGGGCTCTTCATCACCGGTGGCGAGGTAGACAGTCCAGTCTGTAAGCTCAGCGGGGTTCATCGCCAGCTGATCGCTGATGTAAGTCCCCAGCTTCTTGCCATCGACTTGCTGGCTTTCCGGGGGGAAGGTCAGGTTTCTCAGGTAGGCAGCAATGTCCTGGCCCGAAACGCCCGACCACAGTGTGCCCGAGGCCCTCTTGTCACCCGGTCCCGGACGGCGTGGATTGTCCGTTCCGGTACCGAGTGCGACGAGGAAGTCATCGGTCACTGAGGCGTTGCGCTCAATAGTCGTTGCGTCCTGGAACATGACCGTCTGGACCTTGCCCTCACCGGCGTAGCTGCTCTGGTGAAGTTCGGCGTGACGCTGTTTGTTCTTCGCGGTGACTTCGAGAATGTCATGCACCGCGACCTTGAGGCCGAATTGCTTCGGCGTCGCGTTCGTGATGGACATCTCATAGAACTGGCCCCGCAGTTCCTTCTGCGCGGTCGCTACGTACCGGAACCAGTCTTCCATGTCTGAAGTCGTGAAGAGCCGGCACAGATCGGCGAACCCGCGGCGATAGCCGAACCAGCGTCCCATCTGCAGAAGACTGTCATACTGGCGCGAAATGCGCAGGAAATAGCTGACTGAGAGCCCTTCGAGCGTAAGTCCCCGAGAAAGCTTGTCACCGCCCACGGCGATGACGGAGTAGCCAGTCTTCTTGTAGGCGTCGTAGTCAATGTCGGCCTTCGTCTTGCCGTTGGCGGTGATGACCTGGATCTTGTCCGAGCTTTCCGGAAGCTCGGTCAGAACCTGTTCCCAGGTCACGGGCAATGTATTACGCCCATAGACCGTTGTTCTGACTTTTTCGGTCGTCGGCAGGTAGTCGAGTTCCCACACCGACTTGAGGCGCTGGAGTATTTCGCGGTCGCCGTTGGAAATCATGGCGCGAGCTTCGAAAAGGTACTTTTCTACCTGTCGGTGAACCTCGGAATGAACGTCGACGTATCGCGACACATGCACAAGCATCGAGTTGTGTTCGGTTTCCTGCCCTCTGGCGGCGCGTGCCGCGCAGGTGAGCAGGAAGGCGTCGATTGCTCTTTCCAGGCTTTTCGGAATGACATCCTGGCCGTTGAACAGGGGCTTTAGCGTCTTGTCGTGCTTTTCCGGTATCCAGTTTTCTTCGGTCTGCTCAAGCGGCCGGACAAGAGGCAGGCCAGGGTTGTCCGCATCATCGTTTGTACCGAAGACCGCGGCTGGGCCGAAATAGTCATCGGGCGGCGTGAGCGAAACGATGAAGGTCGAGGGGAAGAGGTCAGGGCCGAAATTCTTCGCCGATCGTTCGTCGTGGATGAAAATATTTGCAAACGGCGTTGCCGTGTAACCTACGTATACCCGGCGCTCGAAGGACATCAGCAGGCGACGGATTTCACCATTGACCCGTTTGGGCTCGTATTCTTCCTTGAACGTCCCGTCTTCCAGGAGCGGCTGGTCGCCCGTATCGACTGACGCCTGGTCGGATTCATCGTCGATGACGAGGACTGGGGCGGCCTTCGCAGGCCCCGGCAGACGCGAAATCCAGCCGTTGAGGTTCTCCAGCACCTTTGCGTTCTTCTTGACGACGAACACACAAGGCTGGTTGACGGGAGAGAAACTGAGCTGGTCGGCGATGCGCTGATTGAAGTCTCCGTTCGGGTCAGCCATCGTCAGGCTGTCGACTGTCAGCTGCGCGTTGAAATTACCAACGCCGATGATGCGCATCGGCTGGTTGGGCTGTCGGGTCCTCGGATTTGTATCGTAACCCAGGAAGTCGTTGTCGAAGCGCTTCTGCGTCTGCAGGCGCAGAATCTTATGCATGCCGGCTAGGACGATGATGATCCGGTAGCCGGCGTCTGCAGCGCGGTTGACGACGCCAGCATAGCTGGCGGTCTTTCCTGATTGCACGTCGCCCACGACAAGACCGCGCCAGTCCCAGCTGCCGGGCCGCTTGGGATCGTCCATTACTTCAAGGATTCTCGCAGTGCTGTCCTGCAGCTGCAGAATGGATTCTTCTGGCCATCCGTCTTCCTCAAGCTTGTTTAGGTAGCGCCGCATGAAATCTCCCGGCTGGCGTCGCTCGCCAACATACCAGGCGGCCGGTCGTAATGTGTCGATCAGCGAGAGCGCTGGCCCTTGTTCGGTGACAAAGATAGTCCAGAGCAAGCGCGTTGCCGCCTCAAGCTGTTCGGGGGAGATGATCTGCTTCGTGGTCAGGCTGAAGATGGGCGCATCCAGGCCGATGATCTTCGCGATGCTTTCGCGCGTGATCTCGTCGCCAACGTCCTTTTGAATCTGCAGAATTTTCCGCGCTCTCAGAGCGAGAGCCTCGACAACATCAGCCATGCCGACCCCCCAATCTTCTTGTCAGTTCCGTTCGCAGCTGTGTCAGGTCTCCCGGAAGATTGAGTAGAAGTGCATCGATGCGCTGGTCTGTCGTCATGGTGGCAGGCAGAGCCTTGCCGAGCTCGACGAGCGGTTCAGTCAGCTGAGCAATATCGTCGGCGTCAAGAGCAGGGACTTCGGCGCCTTCAGATTCCGACACGTCGAGCCAGATGCGTTCCACGGGAACGCTGCGCTCGATGATTGACAGTACGGCGTTAAGCGGGCGCAATCCGCCGGTCGCGGCCGCACGACATGCGACAACAACTGGATGATCCCGATTGATGCGGTACTGAATGCCTTTGGCGCTCGGTACAGCCAGCCAGACTGCGGGTACATCGTGGCGCGCGCCGCGATGATGGGGACCATGGCCGCGGAAAGCGAACACTTCTCGAGCTTCTTCGCGGGAGCGTCCTGCGATGGCAGTCAGTCGGGCACGTAGTGCGCCGGGCGGACGCGCCTGGGACTTGCGCACATCAATTCGCCAGTCGCGATCAAGCCCGGTGGGCAGGTCGACTTCGATGCGAGCGAGGCGGCTCGCTTCGTCGCGCGTCCAGGTTCGAACGCCGCCGAGACCGAGCCAGCTGCCTGCGACAAGCAGGCGCTTGCCGCGATAAACGTAAAAGCCCTGCCGTGCGCCCCAGCCACCAGGGCCGCCTGCGAGTTCATAGTCCCGATCGTTTTCGAAGCGGTCGCGGTGAGGAAGCACATAGGGTTTGACAGTGAACGACGCCCCCGCGTGGCGAATGCGTTCGGAGGGCATCTCCTGCGTTGAGGGGTGTGTTGTCTGGAAGGGGTCCCACGCCTTGATTGCGCGTCCGTTGAGCGTGATTGAAAGGCGCGACGCATCACCGCTGATGAAGCGGTGAAAGACCATGCCGAGATGCGCGCGGATTTCTTCGATGCGCAGATAGAAAGCTTCTTTCTGGAGGCCCGCGAGACCGCTCAGTTCGTCGATCCGGTCCCAGATGATGAGGGTGCCGGTCGGGCGCTGCGCGAGTTCCGCCACGAACGGATGTATCGGAAGCGGATCGGGTACGATCGCGATCCAGCCACGCGTGGCGATCGTGTCGACATCAAGTGTGATGGCACTAAGGGTCGCGTCGGCCTTGGTGATGACGGTCATTCGACGACACTGCGAGAGGGAGGCGGTCTTGAGCCCCATGCCGAACCGGCCGAGGTCGGATGCCTCACGGGGACTGTCGGGTCCCTGTCCGCCGAGTTTCAGTGCCTGGGCGAGGCGCTTTTCATCTATGCCTTTGCCGTCGTCGAGAATTGCGACGACTGGCGTTCCGTCATTCCATTGGAGGTCAATCTCGACGGAGCGAGCCTGCGCGGTGATGCTGTTGTCGATCAGATCGGCGAGCGCCGTTTCAGGCGAGTAACCCAGGCCTCTCAGCGACGTGATGAGGGCCGGTGCTTCCGGGGTAATCTCGATGATGCGTTCAGGCGACATGTCACGCCGCCTGCCGGTCAGAAGCCTCTTTATTCTTGCCGGTTCGACTGGTCAGCTGCTCTTTGAGGACGCGGGCAACTGCGAGGCCGAGTAGCGGCGGGACGGCATTGCCGATCTGACGGAAGGCAGCATTCATCGCGCCGGCAAAGACGAAACCGTCTGGAAACGACTGGAGCCGTGCTGCTTCGCGCACTGAGACAGTCCGCTTCTGCGTGCTGTCGTAGTGAATATGCGAGTAGGTGTCCTTCCCCATGTGCGCGGTCAATGTGCGAGAGGGCTTCGACGGATCAAGCTTCCACCACTTGTTCGGAAACTTCTCCGGATCATACGGCGGGACCACCTGCGCACGCAGATCCCTGTAGGCGTTCGACTCCTTGCTGATGTGTGTCAGCCCCTGGGCGATCAGTGCGTCCTGGAACATCTGTTCAGCAAGCGCGCGTGCCTGCGGATAGTCGGCGCCGTGCTTCATGCCCGCGAAGATCGGGAAGTCACGCGGGGTTAGGCGAATGAGGTGGCCGTTGGCGCCATCGGCGGTTTCGAAGCCGGGCCAGTTCCGCATTTTCAGTGCGTACGCCGACGGGCCGGTAGTCAGCTCCCGATAGGGCAGAACTTCCGAGAGCTTGCGGCGTCTTATGACGGCAGGATTGCTGGCGTGTTCCTTGATCCTCGGCAGGTCATCGAGCGCGGCTTTCACGCCGACGGCGTCGGCTAGGTCCGCCGAGGGGATATGGATTTCGTGGAAGCGGTGGCTTCCGGGGTCAACATGCTTAAGGGCTACACGACGAGAGCCTTCGTACCCGCGCGGCAGATCGAGGAAGTGCAGCGGTTCCGGAAATTTCGGTGCTTTGCCCAGGACATCGGCGAGTGCGACGATGAAGAGACGCTCCCGGACCTGGGGTACGCCGTAGTACGCCGCGTTGAGGATTGTGTAACCGGTGCGATATCCCGAGAACTCGAGGGTCTCGCAGATTTCCTCGGGCACGTTGTGACCACCGAAATTCAGAATGTCCGGCACATTTTCAATGAGAATGATCAGCGGCTGCGTGTCTTCGACGAATTTGAGGAAGCGGCGGTAGAGCGAAGCGCGCGGGTCTTTCTGAAACGCGTCTTCGTGGCCGGCAATCGAGCGTAGCTTGGAGCGCCCAATTCGCGCGAACGCTTGGCACGGCAGGCCGGCGGCAAGAACGTCGAAGGATTCTGAAGCTGATGTTTCGAACCCCAGATCCTTGACCAGCTTCGCGGCCGTTACATCTTCCATATCGCGCGGCTTCGACCAAGCGTCATCAGGCTCGCGGTCTCCGCCGAAATTAAACGCATAGCTTCGCGCGGCTTCAGCATCGAGTTCGATGTGCGCGGAAAGTTCGAAGCCGGCAGTCTTTAGTCCGAGTGATAGCCCCCCGCAACCCGAGCAGATTTCGAGTGCGCGCGGGGTCGCCCCGGTCTGCAGGCGAACGAGCTTGTTTCGGCGAATCTGCTGGTGGTCGGATGCGATCATGATTCCAAATATGCCTGGAGCTTCGATTTCAAGCCAGGCAGATCATCGACCTCGCATTCCCATACGACTGCAACCTTCCACCCCAACTCCTGAAGCTCCCCTAGCACGCGTTCATCGCGGGCAACGTTATCATTAAACTTTCCCAGCCAAAATTCAATGTTTGACTTGGGAGTATAGCAGCACTTGCAGCCTTCGTGGCGGTGCCAGAAGCAACCGTGGACGAAGACGACTGTATTTCGTGACGGAAAGACGAGGTCGGGCTTTCCCGGCAGATCTCGGTGATGGAGTCGGAAGCGATAGCCCATCGCATGGGCCAGCTTGCGAACGGCCATCTCGGGCTTCGTGTCCTTGCCTTTGATGCGGCCCATCATGGCCGACCGTGCTGCGGGTGTGACTATGTCCATGGCGTAGATGATAAACGAGATGCCCTGCGTCCTCGATAGAAAATCGACGCGCCGTTCTTAAGTTATAGAAACTTCTGCCGCAGGCGGCAGCCTTCTCTCAAACCGGGGGTGCCTGACGAGGTTCGAACGTACCGGCTGCTTCGAATGCAAACCTATGTCTGTTTTCCCGGCCTAGTCCCAAAAAGCTGCCAGTCCGCCTCCAGCCCAAAACTGGCTGGCGGCAATGCGCCTGGTCTCGGACATTGAGGTTGCGGCTTCCAAGTCCTGAAAGCTGCCATTTCCGACGCGACCACGTTGCAGGTCACGGTTGCGCCACAAGGAGACGCGATACCGTTGTCGCGGGAGAACCGAGCAGTTTCCGGGCAGGATTCTGCTCACCGACTGATTGAGCCAAGTCCCCTTCGCGCCCGCATTACGGCCGTTCAGAAGGTAGATCGGTAAGTCCTCAAGCCTGACGATCATCGAAGCGGCCAATAGCCCTTAGATGCGCGAGCTTTCTATTTCCGTAAGGGCTGGCGATCCCAGCCGCGGTCGGGTCTGCCGGTTGGCCGGTCGGTCCGAGGATGACCCAACCGAATCTGGACGATCCTGCCTTCGCGACGGCGCTTTTGCCAAGAAAGGAAGATGCGCGAGGTCCGCCCCTTGCCGATCAAGTCGATCATGTCGGGACGTGCTATTTCCGCTTCGGGAAGCGCCTCCTCAGCAGGCAGGTCAATGTTGAAGACCAGGGCAATGCCATGCATCCGGACTAGAAGCCCGGAAAGCCGCCGGCTCTTCTCATCGACGATCGGCCCGATCGAAACCGCGCGCCGGCCGACTAGGTCCTCATGTGCATCCTGTGTCAGGGGCAGGCTGAGCGTCATGAAGCTGCGCGGACTCTGCGAGGACAGCTCCGTCACGATTCGATCCATCGGCGGCCCGAAATCACGAAACCGGTGATCGGGTGTCGTGAAATCGATCTGCGAGGCGTAGAGACTGGCAAGTGTCTTCATCGCCCACAGTTCCAGTCCGTCGCCGGAGGTCATGAAGAATCGGCTTCTGCTCGACAGCGAACGCCGCTGCGCGTGCTTCAGCCCCTGCTCAAGCGCTAGGAAGAACCGGATCGCGTGTGCGTCGAGCGGCGACAATGCGCTGTTGTGACGGCGACACAGGATGCGCGCGACGAGATTGTCGGGGGAATAATGCGCAACCTCTTCACGCTGCCAGGGCATGCCGCGCACCCTGAGTTCCGGACCGCCTATCAAGCCGCGCGAGATATAGTGCTCGCGGCTGAGTCCGCCATTACAGTCCGCGGTCGCCGCCATATAGCAGCCGCTCTGCGCTTCGCCGGTCACCGGCGCGGGCGGGACGAGATCGCCGAGGACCATTGCTGGCCAGCCATCACCACCGAGGCAACAGTTGGCGAAGCTCGACCCGCTGTCGCATGGGCAGGGATCGTCTCGCTTCCAGGGGAACCCGAACCCGTCTGTTGGGGGCCTCGCCATCAGTAATAACCGATATAGTCGGCCTGCATACCGCCGAGCTCGGCCAGTTCTTCGAGCACGGTGATACAAAGCGGCAGCAGCAGCCGTATCCGTTCGGAATCGTCCCAATAGGCACTTCCATGCTTGCCGCCGTGGAACAGGTTGTTGCGCACCGTCTTTAGCAGCAATGTGACGCGGTCGAGCTGCGAGGCGCTGTCCTTGAAAGTCACATCGGTGAACGTCAGCCCGGCATCGCCGATGATCTGCTTCTGCGGGTTGGCGACGACGAGGCGTCCGGCGGCATCGGACGGAGCATAGTCTCCGCTATACGCTTCGACGAAACCCTTCCAGTCCGCCAGCGCAGTCGCGCCGACCGTTTTGGACTGGAGCCAGTTATTCTCTTTTAGGGCGGACTCGAACCGCGAAAACCAGAAGAAGAAGTCTAAAATCAGCGGCCGCAGATCTTCCTCCACCTCTTCGTGGCGCATGATGTTCCCCCGAAACTAAGCCTGCCAGACTGTCGGTGCGATCGGATCATGTTGACGACGGTTGGGACGATTATGCAAGTCCGCAGAGTGAAGCTTCTCGACGAGACAACCGCGCTCGACGCGATCCGCATGCTGATGGCTGAGGCGGGCAGGGCACGTCTCGCGGTTGCGTTTTGGGGCAAAGGTTCCCGACCGTCCGGGGACGGTCGACGAGGATCAGCGCGAGCAGGTTGAAGCGCGGAGCGTCCCTCCGCCTCGGGACGCCGGTAGATCTTGCCATGCGGTTGCGGTTAGTTGCCGGCGGGACGACCCCTTCTACGACGCACGGCGGCGCGAGCCTGATCAAAGCTCGGGTCCTCGCGCGTCAGCGGCGTGCTGAGGATGACCCTCGGCCGTTGCAGAGTGGCGCGGTCCTTGTCGGTCACCTCGCCAGCAATCGCCCGGCGAATGCTGTCGGGAAGTTCCCCTGACGGACGGACCTGGAAATCCGCGTCGGCGGCACGGGCGGCCTCGCCGCGGATCAGATTGATGCGCTCGGCGACAAGGTCCGGATGGAAGGCGATTGACAGATATCTGAGCTCCCGGAATCCGCTAGGCAGGAGGAACTCGGTTGCGGGATCCGCCGCCGGTGACGGCGGCGAGGGCAGGTCAACCACCGGCCAGCACAGAAGATCTGACAGCGACATGAAGCCCGACCGCCATCGGCTGACCTTCTTCTCCTTCCGCTTGCAGCCGCCGGCGACGATGCCGACGACATCGCGCGCAAGCCGGATGTTGATGCCTTCGATCGCCGGGAGGGCTCCTGCCGCTCGCTGCAGCGCCGACTGAGGATGATAGAACATGTAGAGTGGAAGCGTGGCCATGCCGTCGGGCGATGTCGCAGCATGGTTCACCAGCGTCTGAATCTGACTCCCTTTCGGCGCGCCATGATCGAGATGATCGTAATACCAGTAGCTTGAGCCATCCTTGAGCTTCTGTTCCTTACAGCGCTTCGACTGGATCATCAGGCGCAGATAGCTACCGCCACCAACCTCATGCGGTGCTGCATAGATCCAGTCCATGTCCGCGCCCGTGACCTTCTCATCGGGGAAGTCGACGCGGACGCCGAGCGGCTGGAGCGGCATGAGACCCATCATCAGCAGATCGGTCGCGGTCTCCTCGCGGAAGTTGCGGGTAAGATAACGGTCGCGCTCGAGGAGTTGAGCAAGGTCGCACGGAAAGCGGTTGGCAAACTCACAGAGCATCAGTCACTACCCCTTCTCACCGACCGCTATTGCCGACTCCCAAAGAGGATCTGATGCGGCTTGACAAGATGGCGAAATAAACTGCTTAGCTCCAACTGGCAATTTTCCTTGCCAGCTCCCGGATTCGCCAGCTGTATTGCACCGCAGTAGTCCGCTTTCCTGTCCGCGCGCAAACGAGGCTGCCCAGCAGCTAACGGCCCGATTCCGGTCATTGTATTATTTGCGCCGATTAGTCACTTGGGCGCAAACAGGATAGAGAAAACGACCTAGTCACAGAAGGGCTGGGGACCCTACGAATCCACCATAGAGTCGCAAAAACAGCTGAACTCAGAACTTCGAACGTTCGCCTGCTGCCGGCGAAGTGGCTGAGATAACCCCAGCGTCGAGTGGCGCTGCTTGGGATCGTGGAAGCGGTCGCTCGTATACTGGCTCCGGCCTGATCGGAATGATGCAGCAGACTGTCCAACTTACCTCACCAAAGCAAGAGCCGGAGCAGCGAGTAGCTTTCAACAAACGCGAGCGCGCCCGCGACCGACCATGCCTGGCTGGTGTCGAAGCCCAAAAAATCATGGCAGGGGACCCCAGGAATCCTGTGACATGGAGCTTGTTAGTACGGTGAGTTATGACAACTCCGTGCATAGTTTCGCCGGACGGCCCGAGGATTTGATGACCTGAATAAGCATCGCGCGTGTACTCGTGGCTACCGCTTAGTTTTTTCGGTATGTAATAGAGAATTGGCCGCAGTTTATAATTTGTGTTAACTTGCCTTAACCAAATTTCAGTAAGGTAAATGGTCGAATGACGACTTTTACCTTAACATAATATTCAATTTGACTTGGATGCCTTGCCGAGTGAATTTGCCTCGGCTGCAGGACACCGCAGCGCGGAGCGAAATGCAGGCAAACAGCGGAGCTCGCCGGTGACGCTTGTGGGGAATGACTTTCTACGATGAGTTTGTGTGTTTCGTAGAAAGAGGTGTTCCCGAAATTCGCTCCTTCAACGACACGTTTGGGAACTGAACGTGCACCCCAACTGAAGGAGAGAAATGACCATGAATCAATTCACTGTTATTATCCCGACCCTTGCGGATGTCGTCGCAACTACCATCGACTGCCGTGACCTCCCGCCAGAAAAGCGCGAGGCAGTAACATCGGCACTTCGCGCCGTAGAAAAATGGTCTGGCAAAAGCCTCAAGGATATTGGTGCCACCGTGCCGGACCTTGCAGCTCTGTTCGAGACAATCAAACCCGCGGCCTTGGGGATCAGGCCCAAGACACTGGCCAATACAAAGAGCCTTTGCCTCAAAGCGCTGACTATCAGCGAATTGGCGCCAGGCCTAGTTCAGACCGTGTCTCGCGGCAGGCCCAAGCACGCGGCTTGGGTATCCGTCTACGGTGCGTTGACGACCAATGCCCAACGGAATGGGCTCTCACGCCTCATGAATTGGTGCAACCGGAATGGAGTGACCCCCGAAGCGGTGGACGATCCAATCATCGACCGCGTCATGGCCGAAATGGCTGCCAGCTCTCTTCGACCAAAACAGTATCATGTTCGACGCGCGACGACCAAATATTGGAACGAAGTGGTCGATAAATTCCCAGACAGGGGATTGCAAAAAGTCACCGTGCCGCCATCGCGACTGCGCCTGACCCGGATACCACTTTCTGAGTTTCCGCAGTCCTTTCTGGCTGACTGGAATGCGTATGCGAAGTGGGCCCATGGCGAGGACGTGTTCGCCGACGACGCTCGCCCCGTGCGTCTGAAGCAGTCTTCGCTCGATGTAGCGTTGCGGCGCGTCCATCTGGCCGCGAATGCTTTGGTGGAGACCGGCATCCAGCCTTCCTCGATTCGCAGGCTCGCGGACCTGGTCACGATCGAAGCGTTTCGCAGCATTTTGCGGCGTCGCTATGAAGTGGCTGAGGGCAAGCCGACGTATGACAACTTCGGCATGACTATGAACCTGCTGCAGATTGCAAGCGAATGGGTGAAAGTCGATGCCGAGACACTGGCTGAGCTCAAGCGTTTGAAAAACAAAATGCCGAAGGTTGCGTTTGGGATGACACGGAAGAACAAACTTCTGATCACCCAGTTCGACCAAGGCACACTCAGGGACCGCCTGCTCACTGCCCCTGATCGCATGTGGCGGGAAGTACGGGCGAGCACTAAAAACAACCGGCTCAGGCTTGCCGAAGCGCAGGCCGCACTAGGCATCAATATCTTGATGTACCTGCCGGTGCGACTTGGCAACCTTTGTGTGCTCGCCTTCGATCAGCATCTTGTCATCCGGGAAGGTGGAACTTCAACACTCACTCTCTCGGCCGATGAAACCAAGACAGGAGCCGCTGTGGAATACGAGCTCCCGCCAACCCTGGTGGAGCGATTGGTCGAGTATCGAGAGGTCATTGCGCCGAGCGTGCTCGGTAATAGGCCAAAATTCTTGTTCTGCAACGTTGATGGAGACCTGAAAGGATTGGCGAACGCTCGCTATCTTATTGAGCGCTACCTCAAGCTGTACGTTGGCATCCACATGAACCCGCATGCGTTCCGGCATTTGGCAGCGAAGTTCATTCTCGACAACAACCCCAGTGCGCATGTCGTTGTCCAGCATTTGCTTGGACACAAATCGCTGGCGACGACGGCGACCTTCTATGCCGGCGTCGACACTGTTCGCGCTGGGCGCCATCATCAAGCTCTGCTCGGGCAGGCTCTTGCTGCGCGCAACGCAACCAGATCCGCCAGCAAAGCTAACCGTCCGGCGCCATAAGGGAGGCAGAGATGACAAAACACTTGAATTTTGCTCTCCCATTTGGCTCATGGCCTGAGCAAGACCGCCAAAGATGGGCTGCTTGCTTTACCAGCGTTGATATCTTCGACGACACACCGGGATCTCACCTATCCCATGCAACACGACAGGGACGTCGGGCCGCCTATGGTCATTGGCTCGGCTTCCTGAGTCTCCTGGAGCCGGAATGTCTGGAATGCCCAGCGCAGGACCGGCTTACGGGAAAACGCATTGAGGATTACGTGGCATATCTGCGCGAGAACTGCCGCGACACAACAATCGCGCATCAGCTCGCTCGTCTCTTCTATACGGCCCGCGCCATGTATCCTGAGGCGGATTGGGATTGGCTATATCGCCTTGCTCGCCGAATAAACCGGTCTGCAGAACCGATAAAGCATCCAGTAGTGCTGAGCAGCGATCTCTATGCCCTCGGCCTACGGCTGATGGACAAGGCGAAAGCCAAGGTTGAGCGTGCTGCGTTCGTAACCAAAAGTGCGGCGGTGATGTACCGTGATGGGCTTTTGATCGCGACGCTTGTCGAGGCCCCGATGCGTCGGCGTGCCTTTTCACAGCTACGGATCCAAGAGCACCTTCGCAAGGTCGGCGAGCTCTGGGAAATCACCGTGCCGGACGGCCTCACCAAAACCCATAGGGGTCAAGAGTATTTGCTGTCGGAGCGGTTGTCGAAAGCAATGGATGTTTATCTCGATCACTTTCGCATCACCTTCCCAAGCGCAGTAGATCACGACTGGCTTTGGACCCACATCCGACGACCGATGACCGACAAGATGATCCGGCGACGTACTTTCCGTTGGACGCATGGCGCGCTTGGCGTGGCTGTTAGCCCGCATCGATTTCGCAATGCGGTTGCGAACTTCATTTTGGCAGCCGATCCTCAAAATGTCAGAGTCACCAAGGACCTGTTGGGCCATGCCTCCTTCGCTATGACGGAGAAGCACTACATCGATGCTGCACACAGCCGCCTCGCGGGAAAGCGCCTTCATGCAATCCTAACCGCAATGGAGCGCGAGGCGAGAATGGCGGGAGGCGGCCATGCGTAGCTGCAGCACCTGTCGCTTGGCGATTTGCGTGGACTGCTTTTTCGCTATGCAAAGCCGCTCCACCCATCGAAATCAAGACGTCTACTGCTCCCACGATCTTGCGAGCAAATCTGGAGAAATGTCGTTGCGTCGACCAAGTCATCTGAAAACAAAGATAAACTCGAGGATTGCCGTTATTGAACTGCGGAGCCTCCTTGTTGCTGATGCTCCAATAGGTATTCGCCAACGAGAGGATCTGATCCGCAGAGCATGTGGCCTCGCGCGAACTCCTGAGAAGGAGGATTGGGCTTACGCAACACTTACTGATTTGGTCAAAGAACGATTTGCGCGCAACCCGGAGACTTTTCAGCCATCGCCGGCAACGGACGAAGCCCTCCTGCTTCTTTCGATGCTTCAGGAAGGGAGTCTTTAAGTCCGCGCCAACATGGACGCGTGACAACGGAGATATGGCGTGAGTGACACTGACTTAACGTGAGCCGTCTCGCAAAATAGCGTGACGGCTCTTTCGCTTTCAGCTATTATCTTCCGCGACGATCACTGCGGGGCAGTGCGTCGACAACCTCCAAGAACTCAACTCTGAATGGCCTAGATTTCGGGAGCGGGATTTCCGCTCGACCGAACACTTTGCCGGTTAATAAATTAAGGAAACTGCTATGGAAGCAACAGTATGCTCCGAAGAATACACCGATGAGCAGACCGAAATTCTCACCCGCGCAGGTGTGTCTCGGCCGCAGGAATTAACTGACGTGATGCAGCGCTTGAACTTTGCAAATTCGGGCAAACCGGTCGAAGAGAAAAATCCTGTTGACGACTTCCGACTGCGTCTCAGCCCCAATCGTCTTGAAGCTGCAGATATGCTGCCGGCCGAACGGCTTCGTCTGCAGTATTTGCTCGATGACGTCTCCCTGTCCCGATTCGAGCGATCAAGCGAAAGTCAGGTAAAAACCCATTCCGACGTTGATTACGTTTGCGCGTTGCGGGCAGTCTTGCCTTTCCTTGATAATGAATCGGCTATCATCGTGGAGCGCATTATTCCCCACTTTGACCGCTGACGGTGAAGGTGGGAGTTCGTATAGGGCGGCTTCAGATATTCGCTTTCGCGGTATGTTCTCGACCAAAAGTGTCGGAGAGACTTCGTGAGTATGGAATCATTTGCCAGACCTACCGCTCAGGCTGAATCGCGCCTTGTCCAATGCCGCGTGTTATCATCGCGTGTCAATGGAGGACAATGACGATCCGACGAAGGCGGGAGATTTGTCCTTCAGGCGACGGCAAGCCAATCTCTACTGCCGATACGCGGCGCAAAGTGTCGATCACCTCTCGGCAGATTGAGTTCGGCACCAACCGCGAACCTGGCGTTTCACCGGAAGCCGAATTGGCCTGCCAGGAGGCGAACGGCAGCTTTGCGCCCAATGTCGGTCATTCCGGCCGACTTGGCCGCCTACCGAAAGCGGACATTGCTGTTGCGCGTCGACGGCCGATCTCTCGCAGGGAGAGCTGACACCAAGCATCACCCATATCGAAGCGAAGCAATGGAATTATGAAGCTGAACTTAAAGACGCATACGAATATCGGCGTCTAATCAAGCAATCCAGTTCGGCCTACCCTTCTCGACAACAAATGGATCGAGTTGGAGGACACCGTGAGTTTGCTGAATCAGTACGTTGCGTCATTGCTGGCTGCAGTGGCCGTATTGGGCCCCGCAGGCGCCCTGGCCGATCAAAAGGGGAAGCCGGAGCCGCTGACGATCCAGGAGCAGGGCAGCTTCTCTGTGGGCGGCAAGGTGGTGAGCACGCCTGGAACCTACAATAACAACAAGCCGAGCTCTGAAGGCCAGACCTTCCACGGCGATCACCTCTATGCCTTCTATCAGGTTCCGCTGAACCCCAGGCCACTGCCCATCGTCATGCTGCACGGCGCCTACGAGTCGGGCCGCAGTTGGGAAACCACCCCGGATGGCCGCGAGGGATTTCAGACCATCTTCCTGCGCCGGCATTTCCCGATCTACATCGTCGATCAGCCCCGCCGCGGCCGAGCCGGTAACAGTACTGTCGCCACCACGATCGAGCCGACGCCCTACGACCAGCTCTTCTTCGATCAGTTCCGGATGGGCAAGTGGCCGAACTTCTTCGACAACGTCCAGTTCAGTCGCGACCCGGCGGCATTGGATCAGTTCTTCCAGGCTGTCACGCCCAACACCGGACCTTATGATGCAGGCGTGATTTCGGATGCGCTGGCGGCGCTGTTCGACAAGATCGGCCCTGCCATTCTCTTCAGCCACTCGCAGGGCGGCGAGCCGGGCTGGCTGACCGCGATCAAGAGCCGGAACGTCAAGGGCATCGTCGCTCTTGAGCCAGGCAGCGGCTTCATCTTCCCCGAAGGCGAACTGCCCGAGGAAATGCCGAGCGCGGCGGGTACGTTGAAACCCGGAGCGGTGCCGCTCGCTGATTTCGAGAAGCTCACCCGCATCCCGATCGTCATCCTTTACGGCGACAACTTTCCGACCGAGCCGACCAAGGAGCGCGGACAGGACAATTGGCGCGTGCGGCTGGCCATGGCCAAGCTCTGGGTCGAAGCCATCAACAGACATGGCGGCGACGCCAAGCTCGTGCATCTCCCGGACATCGGCATTCGCGGCAACACGCACTTCCTGATGTGGGATCTGAACAACGTCCAGATCGCCGACCAGATCTCGAAGTTCCTTGGCGAGAAGAAGTTGGACTGACGCGCTCCGCGCGGCCTCTCGCGACGTCGTGCGCGCCCATCATACGCAACGCCAGGAAAGGAGACCGAAATGAGCGAAAAAACCATCAACCAGAGACGGCGCGAGTTCCTCGGAGCCTCCGTGCTCGGTCTCGCAAGTGCAATAATAGGAGTTCCAGCAATGGCAAACGCAGCAGAGTCCAAGATCGATGGGTTCACTCCGGTCTACCGGGGGGCGATCACGCAAAATGAGCCAGGCAAGGTCAACGTCCACCCGGTCACGTACAAGCTCCACGGCCTCGACATCGCCGCCAACGTCTACACTCCGGCGAACTACGACCCGCAGAAGAAATATCCTGCGATCGTCGTGGCGCACCCGAACGGCGGCGTGAAGGAACAGACAGCGGGCCTCTATGCCCAGCATCTGGCGGAACAGGGCTTTGTCACGATCGCAATGGACGCCGCCTATCAGGGTGCAAGCGGCGGCGAGCCGCGCAGCGTGGACAAACCCACAAACCGCATTGAAGACATCCACGGCGCGGCGGACTTCATTACCCAGTATCCTGGCGTCGATGCGGATCGGCTCGGCCTGCTCGGCATCTGCGGCGGCGGCGGATACTCGCTGGCAGCGGCGAAGACCGACAAGCGCTTCAAGGCTGTCGCGACGCTGAGCATGTTCAATTCGGGGCGTGTTCGCCGCAACGGCTTCGCGGATTCGCAGCTCAAGACGATCCAGGAGCGCCTGCGGCAGGCTTCGGCCGCTCGCGCCCAGGAAGTGGCCGGGGGAAAGATCCTCTATTCCGGCGATGCCGACATGACGGATGCGCAGATCGCGGCGCTGCCGTTCGAGATGTACCGGGAGGGATACCAATATTACTGGCGCACGCACGCGCACGCCGGCTCGACCTTCAGATACACCACCAGTAGCTTGCTGGACCTGATGCGCTGGGACGCCACCGACCAGATCGAGTTGATCGACCAGCCGCTGCTGATGATCGCCGGCAGCAAGGCCGACAGTCTTTACATGACCGAGGATGCGTTCCCCAAGGCTACCGGGACGACGGACAAGGAGCTGTTCAAGATCGAGGGCGCGACTCACATCCAGACCTATTGGGTTCCCGAATATGTCAAAGCCGCCATGAGCAAGCTCGCGCCGTTCTTCGCGCGGGCCCTCGTTTCCTGACCGATCGAGACGTGGCGTCCAAGCCATGGCCTAGGCGCCACTTACCGCCAACCGAGGAGTCGCAACATTGAAGATACTCACCCGAAACCTGCTCGTCGCAGCCAGCCTCATGCTTACCGGAGGAATTGCCACCATGGCCAACGCCCAAAACCAGAATCCCGCCGCGGCCGATGCAACGGCCAAACAACCTTCGCGTGCGCAGCAGCTCTATGGCGACATCGCGCCGAAGATGGTCGAACTGACCGACAATGTGCTCTATGGCGACATCTGGGAGCGTCCTGGCCTCTCCAAGCGTGACCGCAGCCTTGTTACCATCACGGCCCTGATCGCCCTCAATCGGCCCGATCAGCTTCGATCTCATATCAATATCGGCCTTCAAAACGGCCTGACCAAGGATGAGATCGTCGAGGCCATCACCCACATGGCCTTTTACTCAGGTTGGCCGAGCGCGGTGTCGTCTCTCGCGATCGCCAAAGAGGTCTTTCAAGACAAAGGCGCTAAATGAAGTCCTATGCCGCAGCCATCCTTTCCCTCGCCGTGCTCGCGTCGTCCGCCTCAGCCGGGTCAAATCAGATGATCACCGTTACACATCCCGACACACAACCATCCTCCTTCGGACCGGTCGACAATTTCACCGGGCGGGTGCGTGTCGACTCGCGCTTCAAGGGAAGTGGCGAGGCCCGGATAAGCGGTGCGACGGTCACTTTCGAGCCGGGCGCGCGGACCGCCTGGCACACGCACCCACTCGGTCAGACGTTGATCGTCACTGCGGGTGTCGGCCTCGTGCAGGAGTGGGGCGGTCCCGTTCAGGAAATCAGGCCCGGCGACATCGTCTGGATCCCGCCCGACGTGAAGCATTGGCATGGCGCCAGCCCAACCGTTGGAATGAGCCATATCGCTTTCTCCGAAGCGCTCAACGGGAAGACCGTCGAGTGGATGGAGAAGGTTTCAGACGAGCAGTACGGACGCCGCTGATCTGCCAATCGAAGTGAACCGCTGCAGACCGTGAGCGCGGCGGCCGGCCGTCGAGCCCATTCATTCCTCGAATTTGAGGCGAGCTTGTTGATGAAGAAATTCGCATATCCTGTCGCATTGAGCGCTCTTGCCACCTGCGCTGTCTCCTTGATCGGCTGGCAGGTCCATGCCGAACCCAACCGCGTCCAGTTTCCCAACCTCGACCAGTTGGTGCACTACACGACGGTCAGGCGTGGCAATGTGATGGAGCACATCATGACCACGCCCGCGGCTATTGCAGCCGTCGAGAGCGGCAAGCCGATCCCTGCGGGCACGCATTTCGTGCTGGTCGACCATCGCGACGGCGAACTCTATCGCTACTTCGTCATGGAGAAGGGCGAAGGCTTCGGCGCCGACTATGACGAGAGCCGCCGCACCGGTGACTGGCAGTTCCAGTGGTTCTGGCCGGACAAGTCGATCAACACGAGCGAAAACACGGCACGCTGTCAATCCTGTCATCGTGGCCAGGAAGCCAGCGATTACCTCTATACGGCTTATCGCATCCCCGGGTTCAACGGCATTCCGGTCGAGTAGGAGGCCAGCGTTTGAGCCCTGTTTTCCTGTCTCGTCTGGCTTTCGACGTCATCGCCGCGGGATTGCTGCTGTTCGCCTTTTCCTATTGGTGGCTCGGCAACGCCGCTCATGAACTGGCCGGAACCGCTATGTTCCTGCTCGTCACCGTCCATAACGTCTTCAACCGCCGCTGGTACGGCACGATATCCAAAGCCCGCCGGGAGCCGCGCGGCCTGTTCAATATCGCGGTGACGTTTCTGCTGCTTGTGGCAATGCTGGCGTTGCTCGTCACCAGCGTACTCATTTCCAACGCACTGTCCGGGGGCATGTCCGCCTATGGCGGCTTCACAGTCAGGCAAATTCACACCCTGGCTGCCTATTGGGTTCTCGTGATCGTGGCCGTCCATTTGGGCCTGCGTTGGCCAATGCTCATGGCCGTGGTGCGTAAGCTCGCCGGCATCTCACAGCCCAGCGCCATCCGGACGCTCGTGCTTCGTGTAATAGCCGTCGCGATCGCGATTCATGGGGTGTGGAGTTCGTTCGAGTTGGCTGTCGGTACAAAGCTCTCGATGCAAGTGACACTCGACTGGTGGAATTTCGAGGAATCTGTCGCAGGCTTTTTCATCCACTGCATCGCGATCGCCGGGCTCTATATATGCCTGACCTACTACGCCATGAAATGGCTCCAGAAGAGCAGGAGCACGACCAGGTCAGTCGCCGCGGTGCCGGAGAATATCCACCAATAAGGCCAGAGCCGGCGATTGCTGTCGACGGCTCGGGTAGTAGAGGTGATAGCCGGGAAAATACGGACACCAATCTTCCAGCACCCGCACCAGCCGCCCGTCAGCAACATAGGGGAGTACCTGGTCTTCGGGCATGTACGCAACGCCGAGGCCGTCCAGGGCCGAGGAGAGCCGCATGGCCAGACTGTTGAAGACCAACTGTCCCTCTCCCCGCACCTTCACCTCGCGCCCTTCTTTCTCCAGGCCCCAGGCAAACAGCCCGCCATAGGTGGGAAGGCGAATGTTGATGCACTTGTGCGCGGTCAGATCCTGTGGCGTCTGCGGCGGAGCATATTGCTCGAAATAGGCCGGTGACGCGACGACCGCCATGCGCATGTCCGGGCCGATACGGACGGCGATCATGTCTTTCGCGACCTGCTCGCCCATACGAACGCCTGCGTCATATCCCTCGGCGACGATATCGGTCAGGCCGTAGTCGATAATGATTTCGACCTGGATGTCCGGATAGTCCGGCAGAAAGCGTTTGAGCGCAGGTTGGAGGATCGAGATTGCAGGATGCTCGCCGACAGTAATCCGAACAGTGCCGGCAGGTTTGTCGCGAAGCTCGCTCAAAGCCGCGAGTTCGGTTTCGATTTCTTCGAACCGTGGCGCGATCGTGCGCAGCAGCCGCTCGCCGGCTTCGGTCGACGCGACGCTACGTGTGGTCCGGGTCAGGAGCCTCAGGCCCAGGCGCTCTTCGAGATTACGGACGGTCTGACTGAGGGCCGATGGCGAAACGCGAAGCTTGGCAGCGGCGCGCGTAAAGCTTCGCTCCTTAGCGACGACGGCGAATGCGGCGAGGTCGTTGAAGTTTTCCATCTTGAGTTGAGGTTTTCCGTTTTGATTTATTAGCCCAGCTAAAAGGCTCATGCGGATTATAGCATCTTATCGCAAGCTGCGGCACGCGCTAAATTTGCCGTCAAGATCGTTGCTGGCGACGAACCACGATGGAGAAGAACCATGAAAACCCGCAAACTTGGACAGAATCTGGAAGTGTCAGCCCTCGGCCTCGGATGCATGGGCATGACGGGCGTCTACGGTCCGGGTGTCGAAAAGGCCGACATGATCAAGCTCATCCATGATGCGCACGATCGCGGCGTCACGTTCTTCGACACGGCCGAAGCCTATGGCCCGTTTGCCAATGAAGCACTGGTCGGCGAGGCGCTGAAGCCCATCCGCGACAAGGTCGTCATCGCCACCAAATTCGGCTTCGACATCGACCTCGAAACAGGCGCCCGCAACGGTGGCACCAATAGCCGTCCCGAACATATCAAGGCGGTGGCGGAAGCCGCACTCAAGCGCCTGAAGACCGATCGTATCGACTTGTTCTACCAGCACCGTGTCGATCTCAATGTGCCGATCGAGGATGTCGCCGGTGCGGTCTGGGACCTGATCGCCGAAGGCAAGGTGAAACATTTCGGTCTGTCGGAAGCCGGTATCCAGACCATCCGCCGCGCGCATGCCGTTCAGCCGGTCACCGCCGTTCAGAGCGAATATTCGCTGTTCTGGCGCGGGCCAGAAGCGGAGCTTCTCCCCGTGCTGGAAGAACTCGGCATCGGCTTTGTTCCCTTCAGCCCGCTCGGCGCTGGCTTCCTGACCGGCAAGATCGATGAGAACACGAAGTTCGAGCCGGACGATTTTCGGAATCTGGTGCCGCGCTTCTCTCCGGAAGCCCGCAAGGCCAACATGGCGATTGTGGGCGTGGTCAAAAGCGTCGCGGACCGCAAGGGCGCGACGCCGGCGCAGGTCGCTCTCGCCTGGTTGTTGGGGCAGAAGCCGTGGATCGTCCCGATTCCCGGCACCACCAAGCTCACTCGCCTCGAGGAAAACCTCGGCGCGGTCAATCTGGAACTGAGCGCCAGCGATCTCGCCGAGATCAACGCCGAAGCCTCCAAGATCGAGGTCCAGGGCGAGCGCCTGCCGGAAGCCGTGCTCAAGATGACCGGTCACTGAGACCAAGGGAGACGGCCGCTCTGCTTGTCATGCCGGGCGGCCGGGCCGGCGCCATGTTCAAATTCGCGTTCGACGCTATTGGGACATCCTGGGAGATCGATACGCCTCAGCCTATCGTTGCATCGCTGCGGCAGGAGATTCTTGAACGCATCGAGCGTTTCGATGCCACTTATTCGCGCTTTCGATCGGACTCGCTTGTCACGCGGATCGCCGCGGCGACAGATGGCGGGAGCTTCCAGTTTCCCGATGACGCGCCGGCGCTGTTTGAGCTTTACGACAGGCTGCATGTGGCGACGTCTGGGGCGGTTGATCCCCTGGTCGGACGAGATCTGGAACTGCTTGGATACGATCCGCACTACTCCCTGACGCATGATCCGGTCGCAATCGCGCGACACTCCCGCGAGCGACCGAACTGGACCGCTAATATCCGAAGACAAGGCTCCACCATCGTCACGCGGCATGCGGTGGTGATCGATGTCGGGGCGGCGGGCAAAGGATATCTCGTCGATATCGTCGCAGGAATGCTCCGCGACGATGGCATCGACGCCTTCGTGGTGGACGGCAGCGGCGATCTCATCCACGCCGGACCGGAACCGCTCGCCGTCGGATTGGAGCATCCGTCGGACCCGAACCTTGCAATCGGCGTCGCCCGGCTCAAGGGACGCGCGCTCTGCGCCTCGGCTTCCAACCGGCGCTCTTGGGGGGCCTTTTCACCATGTCGTTGATGGACGCACAGGCGTTCCGGTCCGCGACGTGATCGCGACGTGGGTGGTCGCGGACGACGCCCTGACTGCTGATGGTCTGGCGACCGCGCTGTTCTTCACGGAAGCGGAAGTTCTCGCATCATCTTTCAACTTCTCATTCGTCCGCATGTTCGCTGACGGTCGGGCGGAGATTTCCCCGAATTTCGACGGCGAACTATTCACTTGAGAAAGGATATCGAGATGCACAATCACAGAAAAATGCATATCTTGAGCATGCTGCCGGCGGCCATTGTGTTGGTTATGATCTGGGGTTCGGAAGCCGGCGCCCAGGCAACTCAGGCACAACGTACAGACGGCAGCGTTTCGACCGCCGCAAGCCGCTATGCCGACGGCGTCTATACCGCGACCGGCCAATACGGTGGAGCGCCATCATTCATCACGGCAACCGTGACATTGAAGGACGGCATCATCACGGATGTCGTGGTTACGACCCACGCCACCGTTCCGACCTCGCTGGACTTTCAGCGACGCTTCGCCGCCGCGGTGCCGGCCGTGGTGGTGGGCAAGCCCATTGATCAGTTGCGGGTGGGTAAGCTCGCCGGATCAAGCGGCACGCCAGAGGGCTTCAATGCGGCGCTGCAGCAGATCAGAGAGAAGGCCAAACAGTAACGCCATGAGTGCTTTCCTATTGCAAACCGCCTTGCTGGCTGCGTCAGTGCTTTTGGCGCCTCTCGTGGCGGAAGCCAGGGAGGGTGAGGTAGCGCACTCCAGTCGCAGGGTTGATCCGACGAGAAACAAAGCATCGTCCGGAGTGGCGGGCGGTCACCTCGATGCTGACAGCACCATCGGGGACGTTCTGAACCATCCGGCGTTCGCCGGATATTCGCAACTTCTAATGCCATGGAGCGGCCGCAGCTATGACCAAGCGATGCGGCTCCGCGATTTTGGGATACTTTTACCTTATCACAGCCATGTCGATGCCGGCACGGTCGTTGCCGGCTTGAACCACATGATCGACGATGTGAGCAACGGCAGCCCCGTCTTCTATGATGTCTACTCCGAAGCGCAGAGACGGGCTGATCCGACAAAAGAACAGACGGGGCTGTCTTTCTTTCGGGGCAAGCCCGGCGCACCGTTTGCAGTTATATCGCCTGGCGGCGGGTTTTCCTATGTCGGCTCTGTTCATGAGGGGTTTCCCTACGCGGTCGAAATCGCCGGCAACGGCTACAACGCCTTCGTTCTGAAATATCGAGCGGGCCTTGGCGGTCGCGTGGCCACGGAGGATCTGGCCGCGGCGATCTCCACCATCTTCCGAAATGCAAGAGCGCTCGGTGTCGACACCCGCGACTATTCGCTGTGGGGCAGTTCGGCGGGCGCCAGGATGGCCGCGGCGATCGGATCGCATGGCGTTGCTGCTTTTGGAGGCGACGATCGTCCAAAACCCGCTGCTGTCGTGATGGCCTACACCGCGCACTCGGACACTTCGTCCCACGAGCCGCCGACCTTCGTCGTTGTCGGTGAGTAGGATGGCATCGCACCGCCTTCCATCATGGAGCGGCGGGTGGCGACCTTGCGACAGGCCGGCACGGAAGTGGAGTATCACAAGTACAAGGGCCTTGGTCACGGCTTCGGGCCGGGTATCGGCACCGATGCCCAAGGATGGACCGCCGATGCGACGAGATTCTGGGAAAAATTCATCAGGAGCGCCAAGGCGCGCTGAAAGGAAGGGTGATGGACAAGTCTCCACTCAAGGTACTGGTTGTTGGAGCAACCGGAAGCATCGGCCGATACGTGGTCGCTTCCGCACTCGATCATGGATTTGCCGTGCGTGCTCTGGTTCGCCACGCGCATCGCGGGGAGCCCTTTCCGCCGGCGGTGGAGGTTGTCGTCGGGGATCTGACCCATGCGGAAACGCTTTCCCGAGCGGTCGCTGGTATTGATGCCATCGTGTTTACACAAGGAACTTATGGCAACCCGGCTGCAGCGGAGGCCGTCGACTACGGCGGTGTGCGCAACGTGCTTGCCGCTCTCCGGGGACACAACGCGCGCATCGCGCTGATGACGGCGATAGGGACCACCGACCGCAAGGGCTCACATGACTGGAAGCGACGCGCCGAGCGCCTGGTGCGGGCCAGCGGCTTGCCCTACACGATCGTGCGTCCCGCCTGGTTCGATTACAACAAGCCTGATCAACACCGGCTTGTCATGCTGCAGGGCGACAAGCCGCTGGCTGGCAATCCAACCGACGGCGCGATTGCGCGCCGTCAGATCGCCGAGGTGCTGGTCCGCAGCCTGTCTTCGGAGGCTGCGCTGTGTAAGACCTTCGAACTGCACAGCGAACGAGGACCGGAGCAGGGGGATTTCGATCCGATCTTCGCCGCGCTTGAAGCCGATGCGGCCGGCGCATTGGACGGAGCGCGTGACGTGCCAAATATGCCGATTGGTAGCGAACCGGCTCAGATCGTTGCCGATATGGACCGTATTCGCGCATTTGCGGGATAGGCGTAGAACGGCGAACCAGCAGGGGGGAGAGGGCGATCAACTCATCACCGCATTATTTATTAGCCACACTTAAAGGCTCATGCCGATAATATCGGCTAATCGACATAGTCGACGTGGCTTACGTTGGTCTCAGCAATCCGGCCGATGCCGGACAGATCAACGAAAGACATACCATGACCCTTCAACGCGCCGCGCGGCCGGCCGGCCCCAACACCATTCTTGGCGTCGTGCTGACCGCCTATCTGATGATCCTGCTGGATCTGTCCATCGTTTACACCGGCATGCCGGAAATCGGCAAAACGATGGGCATGAGCCCTGTGATGCAGACCTGGGTCCAGAATGCCTATCTGCTCTGCTTCGGTGGCTTCCTTCTGCTCTCGGCCCGGCTGGGCGACACCTTCGGCCGTCGGCGGATCCTGCAGATCGGTGTCGTCCTGTTCACACTTGCTTCTCTGGTGATCGGCATCGCCCAATCATCCTATGAGTTGATCGCGGCGCGGGCTGTGCAGGGGCTAGGCGCGTCGATCCTGGCGCCAAGCGTGCTCGCCATCATATCGGTCACCTTCGCCGAGGGCAGCGAACGCACCCGGGCGCTGTCGTGGTACTCGGTCGTCGCCGGTGCCGGCTCGAGCCTCGGCATGGTGCTGGGCGGAATTTTCGCGGGCCTTCTGTCCTGGCGCATCGGCTTCCTGGTGAACATCCCCATCGGCATTGCGCTGCTGTTTGCGGTAGCGCGTTTCATCCCGGAAGGCGAACGGACCGTGGGCAGGTTCGACGTGCTTGGAGCCTTCACCTCGACCTGCGGGATGAGCCTGCTGGTCTACGGCCTGGTCAACGCGGCCGACACCGGATGGGTTGACCCGGTTACGCTCGCGAGTTTGGCGCTTTCGGTGGTTGTCCTGGGTTTCTTCCTTTGGCACGAATGTCGTGCGGACGTGCCGGTGCTGCCTTTGCGCCTCTTCCGCAGCCGCGAGCGTTCCGCCGCCTATCTGGCGCGCATGCTCTATGTCGGCTCAATGGTTTCGTTCTTCTTCTTCGGCACGCAGTTCATGCAGCAGGTGCTGGGTTATTCCGCCCTGCAGGCCGGCCTTGGTTTCCTGCCGGTGACGTTGCTCACCTTCGTCTCCGCCATGGCGATCCCGCGTGTCACCCGTGTGGTGGGAGGCGTTCCCATGCTTATGGGAGCCCTGCTGTTCATCATCGTGGGCCTTGCCTCGCTGGCGCAGGCGGGCGTCGATGCCGCTTACTGGCAGCTCGCTCTGCCGATGGTGCTGATCGGGATCGGTAACGGCGCCGCCATGGCGCCTCTGACCACTTCCGGCGTGCGCGGCGTGGAAAGTCGTGACCAGGGCGCGGCCTCCGGGCTCGTCAACGTGGCCCACCAGCTGGGCGGTTCGGTTGGTCTCAGCATGCTGATTGTGGTCTTCGCTGCCAATGCCAGCCCGCAACTGACTGGCGCTGCGGAAATGGCCCACCAGGTGAGCGCGGTCCTCGTCGGAGCCGCCGTCATGAACGTGCTCGCGCTTGTTCTGACCGCGGTGTTCATTCTGCCGGCCAATCGAAGGAAAGATGAACCGCACGTCTTGCCCGCCGTCGCTTGCTCGGTCGAATGACAAACAGCGCTAAGCGATCTCCGCCTCTGACAAGGAAATCTGCAAAGGCCTGCAGCGTGGTAAGACCAAGACAAAGCTCGCGGCGAGCTGAATGTCCGCTCACCTAGAGCTGAAACCAGAAGCCGCCACTCCGCTGTCGACCCGCTACTGTCTTTGAATGTTCCGACCCCGCAAATGGCGCGCTACGGATGTTTATGTAAACATGTTACGCTTTGACTGCGGCACGATCTCAGTGGCGAGTTCGCACAAATGCAGGTGGTACGTAAGACAAAATCGTCTTAACCACCTGAACCATCCTGCGGGCGCAACGCTGATTTCTCCGGCGCTCTCATCTTTAGTTGTCTGGGTCCCATGCCCACGATGCCGGCTACCCAAACTGTCTAGATGAACTTTGAACGATGCCTCTCCTCCGGGGCTACCCAGCTCTCTATGAAATCCAGCGGATCCGCGTTTCCCATCATTGCCTTCGCGAGCGCCAGACGCTCCTCCAGGGCCGCCGGCTTAGTCCTCCTCTCTTTGCATCAAAAAGTCGCGCAAAGGCCGCCTAGCGGAGATCGTTGCGCCTCCGCGCGGTGTTGTCGGGACGGTGGGCGGGTGGGCGCGGCTCTGTCGGAGCGTCAACTGCGGAGGCGAAGGCACGTTTCGCAGTTAGACTTAGGTATCGCTGACGATAGTCACACTCACGCTTACTGGTCTACGGAACGATATCTGTGATAATGGGACGCGGCGGTAGCTCGATCTGTTCAATGGCATCGGACATCATCCGCAACGCTATGTGACGGTATCCACTTGATGCTCTTCCATCGCTGTGGCCTTGGATCGCATCCGCCACACTATCGGGAATGCCAAGTCTCGCAGTTTCTGACTTGAACCAGTGGCGCAGAGCATGATTCGGCGCTTTCCTCAGATCGGTGAATCCATTGTCTCTTATCCACGCCGCCAAGCGGTTTGAGAGCCCCTTCGATGCGTGCTTTCGCTTGGGGTCGCCAGATGTGCGCTTGTAGAACAGGGGGCCATCACCACGGTCCTTGACGAAATCGAGGAAGCCATCCTGGATAAGCTTGGAATGGATCGGGACGAGCCGTTCACTCTCGGCATTCTTAATGCTTCCGCCGTCTGTCGCGGGCGCTATCTTCAAGACAGGGATGCCGTCGCGCTCGACAATATGACTGCCGTGCAGCTGCGCCATTTCACCAATGCGCGATCCGGTCGCTGCTGAAAGCCAAGGCAGCCACCGCTTCCAGGGCTCCGAGGCTGCAGATGCCAGTTCCAAGAGCCGGGCAACTTCATCGTTCTCATATGCCAGCATCTTTGTGCCCGGCTTCAGTTTCCGAGAGACACGGACGCCCTCTGCGGGATCCGCATCCATCAACTTGTTCGCCACGGCGAAGCGGAACAATGCACGGGCACAACCCAAATGCCCGTTCGAAATTGTCTTGGCCGCTTTTCCGGACTTTACCAAGATATCCTTCCAGTCGACGATATCGCCCGGCTCGATTGAACGGATATCGTCAGCTTTGTCACCAAGGTGAGCCTTCAAGTTTCGCACGATGCCCCGCCACGACGACAACGTGCTTGCGCTCGGATCGCTTTCCTTTTCCCACCGTTGGAAAAGCTCATCCAGCGACACGGATTCTGGTTTCGATGCAGTAGATTGAGACAAAGCGGGACTGCTTGGTTGACTGCCCCCATTCGATTCGCCTTGCGCGACCGAGAATTGCACTACGTCGATCCTTTCATCCCGAAGGGACTGTAGCGTGCGAAGCTCCTCGGTCAGAAGAAGACGCGCGAAAACGAGCCTTTGATTTTCGGCCAATCCCGGACAAAGGCGATCGGCAGCAGCCGAAAACTCAGCCAAGTCGCCTATTGCGCGCCTCCGTGTGAGGTCGTTGATACGCATGCGCACACGAAACCGCTGCAGGTATGCGATCACAGCGTCTAGATCGCCCTCCGCAACAAGACGATCAAAGTGGGTGAAGGAATCTGCTTCGCCCTGGCCATAGTCCGCAGGCGTCGGCAAAATGATGAGATCGCCACTCCAGAGCCTTGCGGGATCGCTGGACGCCTGCGCGAAGAAATTCGCCTGCGCAACGATTTCGCTCTCGGCTACCTCTGCGCTGTACACTTTCGCAAGTGCAAAAAGGTCGCCCTCGGTCCGCTGCGAAACCGCAGAGTGATTCGCGGTGTCTCTTTCCGACCGAACACGTTCGAACTGGTCCTCCAATTCGACGGTCTTACGGGCAAGCCTGGATTTTGCGATTTTCAGATCTTTTGTGTGCAAAGAGGTCACAACCAGCGTTCTGCCGAAGGTTGGCGCCACGTCCGTCGGCACCCAGACACGGCAATAATACGTGCTGCCCCGCAACATCATTCGCTCAGGCATTCCAGCCATGCAATCTGCCCCATCTATAACAGCGACTGTTACAACTGGGCCAAATTGCCGAGCAAACTCAAAAAGAAAAGCGGAATCAACCCCCTAAGGGGTTGATGGTGCCCAGAAGAGGACTCGAACCTCCACTCCTTGCGGAACACGGACCTGAACCGTGCGCGTCTACCAATTCCGCCATCTGGGCTGGTGCGGGCTCATGTAAGCGGGCAAGCGATGGCTGTCAACGCGCTTTTTGGACCATCATCCCGAAAGGTGAATTCGGCTTCCGCAAAAGTTCACCCCCAAGCAAAGGCCGCGGCCTCCGCTTGCCGGCTCATGAACCCTCAGCCGTCCAGTACTTCCTTCGACGCCACGGTCGAATCGGCGTTGAGCTGGTAGATGACCGGCACGCCGGTGCCGAGTTCCAGCTTGACGATCTCCTCGCCCGACTTGCCGTCCAGCGCCATGATCAGCGCGCGCAGCGAATTGCCGTGGGCGGCGACCAGCACGGTGCCGCCGCCCAGCACGTGCGACTGCATGTCATGCAGATAATAGGGCCAGACGCGGGCGCCGGTGTCCTTCAGGCTTTCGCCGCCGGGCGGCGGCACGTCGTAGGAGCGGCGCCAGACATGCACCTGCTCCTCGCCCCATTTCTTGCGCGCATCGTCCTTGTTGAGGCCGGAAAGGTCGCCGTAGTCGCGCTCGTTGAGCGCCTGGTCGCGGATGGTCTTCAGGTCGCTCTGGCCGACCGCGTCGAGAATGTGCTGGCAGGTCTTCTGCGCCCGGATCAGCGCCGAGGTGAAGGCGATGTCGAACTTCAGGCCGCGCGCCTTGAGCTTCTGGCCGGCGGCCTTGGCCTCGGCGTGGCCCTGCTCGGTCAGGTCGACGTCGCGCCAGCCGGTGAACAGGTTCTTCAGGTTCCATTCGCTCTGGCCATGGCGCACGAGCACGAGGGTTCTCGACATGTTTGCTCCTTCAGATTGGCAAATTTGGCAGATTGGCCGCTTCAGCTCAGGCCGAGCACGTCCCGCATCGAATACAGTCCTGGCTTCTTGCCCCGTGCCCACAGCGCTGCCTTGACGGCGCCGCGGGCGAAGATGGCGCGGTCCTCGGCATGGTGGGACAGCGTGATGCGCTCGCCGGTGCCAGCCAGGATGACGCTGTGGTCGCCGACCACCGAGCCGCCGCGCAGGGTGGCGAAGCCGATCGTGCCGGTTTTTCGCACACCCGTATGGCCGTCGCGTGAACGTACGTCATTGCCGGCAAGTGCTATGCCGCGCCCGGCGGCGGCGGCTTCGCCCAGCAGCAGAGCGGTGCCCGACGGCGCGTCGACCTTGTGCTTGTGATGCATCTCCAGGATCTCGATGTCGAAATCGTCGGCGTCGAGCGCGCGCGCCGCCTGTTCGACCAGCACCGCCAGGAGATTGACGCCGAGGCTCATATTGCCCGACTTGACGATCGTCGCGTGGCGCGCTGCAGCGGCAATCCTGGCATTGTCGTCGGCCGAGCAGCCGGTCGTGCCGATGACATGGACGATGCGCGCCTGCGCCGCATAGCCGGCGAACTCGACCGATGAGGCCGGCGTGGTGAAATCGAGCACGCCATCGGCCTTGGCGAAGACCGGCAGCGGATCGTCCGATATCGGCACGTTGATGATGCCGATGCCTGCCAGCTCGCCGGCATCCTTGCCCAGATAGGGCGAATCCGCGCGCTCGACAGCGCCGATGACGCGGGCGCCCGGAATGGTATGGATGGCGCGGATCAGGGTCTGGCCCATGCGGCCGGCTGCGCCCACCACCACCAGGCCCATATCGCCTGCTTCGCTCATGTGCTCCTCACAGCAGTCTTCTTCGCACGCGTGGCTCGGACCGGAGTTTGGATCGGCTTGCTGTCATCGACAAGCCCCAGCCCTTTCTTGCCCTGGATGCGGTGGAAGCGGGAATAGATGCTGTCCGGGTCGGCCATCAGCGTCGCATGGGTGCCTTCCTCGACCAACCGTCCCTCTTCCAGCACGATGATGTGGTCAGCATTGACCACCGTCGACAGCCGATGCGCTATGACGATGGTCGTGCGGCCTTCCATGACATGGGTCAGCGCTTCCTGGACGCGCGCCTCCGCCTCGTTGTCGAGTGCCGATGTCGCCTCGTCGAGCAGCAGGATCGGTGCCTGGCGCACGATGGCGCGGGCGATCGACACGCGCTGGCGCTGGCCGCCTGAAAGGGTCGAGCCGCCTTCGCCGACCGGCGTATCGTAACCTTGCGGCTGCTGGCGGATGAACTCGTCGGCTGCCGCCTGTTTCGCCGCCTGCTCGATCTCGGCGTCCGTGGCCGACAGGCGGCCATAGCGGATGTTGTCGCGGATCGTGCCCTCGAACAGATAGGGCGCCTGCGCCACATAGGCGATCGACTGCCGCAGCGAATGCTTGGTCACCTTCGAAATGTCCTGGCCATCGACCTCGATGCTGCCCTGGTCGACGTCGTAGAAGCGCTGCAAGAGCGCCACCAGCGTCGACTTGCCGGAGCCCGATGCACCGACGATGGCCGTGACCTTGCCGGCCGCGGCGGTAAAGCTCAGGTCCCTCAGCACCGGCATGTCGGCGTTGTAGCCGAACGTCACATTGTCGAAGCGCACTTCGCCGGTGGTGACCCTGGCCTCGACAGCGTCGGGCGCATCGCCCTGTTTCGGCTCCAGGTCGAGCAACTCGTAGATCATGCGCGCATTGACCAGCGCCCGCTCCATCCCGACCTGCGTACGCGCCAGGCGTCTTGCCGGGTCGTAGGCCATGATCAGAGCGGTGATAAAGGAAAACACCGCGCCCGGCGGTTGCCCAAGCACCAGCGCCCGGTAGCCGGAATAGGCAAGCACGGAGGTAATGGCGAGACCGCCCAGAATCTCGGAAATCGGCGACAGCCGCTCCGAGACGCGGGCAATCTTGTTGTTACGCTGCTCGGCCGTGTCCGCCATGATGCCGATGCGGCGCGCCAACTCGGCCTCCAAGGTGAAGGCCTTGACGATGGCGATGCCTTGCGTGGCCTCCTGCACGGATCCGTTCAGCCTAGAATTGATCAACACGGATTCCCGGTTGATACGCCGCAGTCGGCGGGTGATGTAGACGACGGCCCAGATCAGCGGAGGCCCGATCAGCAGCGAGCTGAGCGACAACACCGGATCCTGGTAGATCATGACGCCGACGAGAGCGACCAGTGTGACCGCGTCGCGGCTGATGGAGGTCAGTGTCAGCGACAGCAGGTCGCGAACGCCGCCGACATTCTCGCTGACCTGTGCCGCCAGCCGACCGGAACGCGTATCGTTGAAGAAGTTGACGCCGAGCTTCATCAGATGGTCGAAGGCGCGCTTCTGGTAGCGCGCGACCAGATTGTTGCCGATCTTGGCCAACGCGACTGCCTGGCCGTAACCAGCGAAGCCGCGCAGCAGGGAGGCTCCCATGAAACCGGCGCAGATCCAGACGAGCATATCGCCGCGCCGTTCGTAGAAGATCTGGTTGATCATCGGGGCCATGATCCACGCCGTGAAGGCAGTGGTGCCGGAAACAATCAGCAAGCAGCTGACGGCAACGACATAGGTCCAACGATACTCGTTGCCGTTTTCAGCGAGGATGCGGCGGAGCACCGCCGTGACCTCGCCAGGCCGGACTTTTTGTTTGGGGGCTTGAAGTGTCAAATCAGGAGCGCTTTGTGGTTTTCCGCCTCGTGGGATCGGGCTGCGAATTCGGCACCCCTCTTAACGTCATGAGGCCGGCTTGCCTATGCCCGCGGCTGATTAACTTCGTCGCGGGCGGCTCAAGCGCGCCCGCGGGGAATATAGGCACATCCAGTCGAAGAGCTAGGCTTGCCAGCGCCGGCCGGCGGTCTGGACGCCGAAAAGCGACGGGTTTCGGGCATAGGCGGCAAGGCCGAGAAGTGCCGCCAGCGGATGGGTGATGACGTAGACGGGCATGGTGCGCATCAGCGCGCTGTGCGGCGCCTTGTCCTCGAAGGCGGCGCGGAAATTGCCTTCCTTCAGCGCCGGCACGATCTTTTGCGCGATGCCGCCAGTGAGGAAGACGCCGCCACGGCTAATGAACACCAGGGCAAGGTCACCCGCCGTGCGCCCGAGGCAGGTAACGAAGGTCTCCAGCGCTTCCTGCGCCACCGGATCGGTCTTGGCCAGTGCCGCGCCGGTGATCTGCGCCGGCGTGGTGAAGGGCGACGGTTTGCCGTCCGCCGTGGCCACCGCGCGATAAACGTTGACGAGGCCGCGCCCGCACAGGATCTGCTCGCCGGAAATGCGGCCCTCGAGCTTCTCTATATGCGGGAAAACCTCGAAATCGCGCGGCGTGCGCGGGCCGATGTCCATATGGCCGCCTTCGCCGGGCACCGGTATCCAGTGACGTAGCGCGTAGACCAGCCCGGCGACGCCGAGACCGGTTCCCGGCCCGAGCACGACGCGGCCGGCATTGGGCTCCGGCGCGCCGCCGCCGATCTTTTCCATATGCTCTTCGCCCAGCGCCACGACGGCCAGCGCCTGCGCCTCGAAATCATTGAGCACGACGATGTCGCTCAGGCCAAGACTGGCGAACATCTGCCTCGGCCTGACGACCCATGGGCAGTTGGTGAGCTCGATCTCGTCGCCATCGACCGGACCGGCCACCGCCAGGACCGCCGAATTCGGGCGGACCGACGAGCGGTCGAGAACGGCCGCCTGGATCGCCTCGTCGATGGTGTTGTAGTTGGCGGTCTGCACGATGGTCGGCTCGCCGGCCTCGGAATTGGCGTCGAGCACGATCGAGAAGCGCGCATTGGTGCCGCCAATGTCGCCGATCAGAATCGGGAACCGCAACGACGTGTCGGTATCGCTTACGCTTGGCATGCTCTGGTCCGTCCCCGGCGCCCCTGACGGCGTCTCGCCGTTCTTCCGTTGACTAGCGCATGAGTTTGAAAAGGGAAACGGTTTTCGAACCGGGTGATGCGCAGGGAAAGGTTCTGCGGCCAAACGGCCACTATTTCGCGGAAAACTCGATGCTAAACCGATTGAGACCGCCGATGCCGCCGCGACGATCAGTTCGCGGGCGGCCGTGGCCGTGGCACCGGCACGCCGACCTCGGGCGTAGCCGTGAAGGCGTTCAGCGCGCCTGGCAGGCCGGCTGTGCCGCTGGCCGTGGTGGCGGGCAACGACGGTGCTTCCGGTTCGGGTGTGGCGACCGCGACCGGCATGGCGCCGCCGTGATAGGTCGCCGCCTCGGCCGAGGCCGGACCGGGCGCGTCGAGCACGGCGCGGCACTCCCTGGGCAGGTTGGCCATCGTCATCACGTCGCGTGCCTTCGGCGCGTCCGGGTTCTTGTTGGGACGCCACGGTTCTTCGGTGAACCACCAGGCCAGCGGCTTGCCGCAACCGTCATCATCCGGCGTCGCCTCCTGCCCCTTGCAGTTGGGCGAACCCGGCTGGCAGCCGATGCGCATGTGGAAATGATAGTCGTGGCCCCAGAACGGCCTGATCTTGCGCAGCCAGGTGCGGTCGCCCTTGACTGTGTCGCAGAGCTTTTTCTTGATGCCCGGATTGACCAGGATGCGTTCGACCTCGGGGTAACTCGCGGCGCGCTTCAAAAGCGCCGTATGCTGCGGCTTCCACAGCGCGTCCTTCACCAGATGCGTCTTCTCGTCGACCATCAAGGTAGCGCTCATCGATTCGCGCTGCGCGATCGACAGCGGCCGGCTGGGCATCGGCGTCAGCCAGATGTCGGCATCGAGGCCGATCTGGTGCGAGGCGTGGCCGGTCAGCATCGGACCGCCGCGCGGCTGCGAAATGTCACCTATGAGCAAGCCCGGCCAGCCATCGGCGGCGGCATCACGTGAAAGCTTCTCGATTACGGCGATCATCGCCGGATGGCCCCAGCGGCGGTTGCGCGAGGGGCGCATCACTTCCCAGTTCGGGCCATCCATGGGAATGGCGACGCCGCCGGCAAAACAGCCCTTGGAATAGAAGCCGATCGACTGCGCCGCGGTCGCTGCCGGCAGCTTTTCGGCGCCGAACAGGTCTTTTGCCCGTTCCTCGGAGCGTGCCGGCTGCACGGCGAGACCGGCCAGGGCAAGCAGGCCAAGAGCGACCACCAACCGTGACGACCTGCCGAAATATGGACGCATCGCTGAGTTCATGAAACCGGATCCCCACCGCAATCCCGAAACCGAATCATAGCACGTCGGCCGCCAGGCTTCGATCATCCGCCCTTCATCGGGCTGCGCGCCTCGCCGTCGCGCCAGTCGCCGCTTGCCCACATATGGTCGAAGGCAGCGCGGTAGTCCGGAAAGCGAAAGCGATAGCCCGCCGCCTTGATCGCCGCATTGGCGACACGCTTGTTCTCGCCATAGAAGGACCGCGCCATGGGCGAAAGTTGGGCGGTGTCGAAGGGAATTTCCGGCGGCGGCTCGACGCCCATCAGCGACGCGGCGTAGGCAACGACATCCTGCGGCGGCGCCGGCTCATCATCGGTGACGTTGAAGATGCCGCCTGTGTTGCCCCCGATCAGTTGCCAGAGCGCGCCGGCAATATCGTCGCAATGGATGCGGTTGAACACCTGGCCGGACTTGACCAGCCGCCGCGCCGTGCCGTTTTCCAGATTGACCAGCGCGTTGCGGCCCGGACCATAGATGCCGGACAGGCGCAGGATCGCCACCGGCCGGCCGATATGCTCGCCGAGCTTCAGCCAGTCCTGCTCGGCCTCGACCCGCATGACGGAGCGTTTCGACACCGGCCGGCACGTGGCCGTTTCATCGACCCAGGCGCCGCCATAGTCGCCGTAAACGCCGACCGTGGAGAGATAGCCGATCCATTGCAGCGCCGGCATCCCCGCGATTGCGGCGCGGGCGGCATTCAGCGCTGGATCGCCGGCCGCTTCGGGGGCGACTGAAATCACCAGATGCGTCGTTTTCTCCAGCGCCTCGCCGATTTCGCCCGTCAGCGCGCCATCAAACAGCAGCGGTGCGATGCCGGCCTGGCGCAACGCATTGAATTTATCCTCTGACCGCGTCGTGCCAAGGATCGCAGCGGCATCCTTGCCGGCCCGGGCAAAAGCTTTGCCGGAATAGCCGGCGCCGAAGATGAAGACCTGTTTTTCGCTCATGCATGCGTCCTGTCTGGCCGCGCCAGGCGCCATTCCTCGCGCACGACGCCATCGCTTTCGGTGTTCAGGCCGCTCGCGGCCCGCTCGGCATATTCGGCATGAGACACCAGCCGCGCCAGCGCCCATATTGCCGCGCCGCGAACCAGCGGCGAGGCGTCGCCGAGCAGTGCACGGACAGGGCCGGCCAGCCCGGCATCGCCGGAATTGCCGGCTGCAATCAGCACATTGCGGACAAAACGGTCGCGGCCGATGCGCTTTATCGGCGAACCGGAGAAGAAGGCGCGGAAGGCCGCGTCATCCAGCTGCAACAGCTCGGCGAGCGGCGGTTCGCGCAAATCGGCGCGCGCGGCGAGCTTTGCTTCGGAGGCTACCTGGGCGAACTTGTTCCAGGGGCAGGCGGCCAGACAATCGTCGCAGCCATAGATGCGGTTGCCGATTTTTTTGCGGAATTCATGCGGGATCGGCCCCTTGTTCTCGATGGTGAGGTAGGAAATACAGCGCCGCGCATCGAGCCGGTAGGGCGCGGGGAAGGCATCGGTCGGGCAGGCGTCGAGGCAGGCGCGGCAGGAGCCGCAATGGTCGATCTCGGCCCGGTCGGGCGTGAGTTCGGCCGTGGTGAAGATGGTGCCGAGGAACAGCCAGGAACCGTGCTCACGGCTGACCAGATTGGTGTGCTTTCCCTGCCAGCCGAGCCCCGCGGCTTGCGCCAGCGGCTTTTCCATCACGGGTGCGGTGTCGACGAAGACCTTCACGTCGCCGCCGGCGCGCGACACGATCTTGCCGGCGATCTCCTTCAGCCGGCCCTTCATCACATCGTGATAGTCGCGGTTCTGCGCATAGACGGAGATGGCGCCCCGGTCGTGCCGGGCCTGCAGGTCACGCGGATCATGGTTGGGGCCGTAATTCATCGCCAGCACGACGATCGAGCGCACTTCAGGCCAAAGCGTGGAAGGTTCGCTGCGCCTTTCCAGCGTCTCGGCGATCCAGTCCATCGAGCCGTGAAAGCCGTCGGCGACAAATTCGGCGAGGCGGGCCGGAGCCAGCGGGATCGCATCGGGAGAGGTGACGGCAATGGCATCGAAGCCGGCGCGATGCGCCTCCGCGTCGATCAGCGCGCGCAGTTTTGCGGCGTCAGAAGTCGAGGTCCGCATAATGCGACACCGGCGACAGGCCGCGCACGCGGTCGGTCAGGAGCGGCCGGAAGGAGGGCCGCGACTTTACCCTGGTGTACCATTCGCGCGCCGCGGCGTGTTCTCGCCAATCGATCTCGCCGAGATAGTCGAGCACCGACAGCGTCGCGGCGGCGGCGAGATCGGCATAGGTGACCCTGCCGCCGGCCAGCCAATGGCGGGTGCCGGCCAGCCAGTTGGTGTATTTCATATGCTGGCGGATGTTGGCGCGCGCGGCACGGATGGCGCCCGAATCGGGTGAACCGCCGCCGGCCGTTTCCGGCATGATCGGCTTCAGCACGCGTTCGCGCACCAGATGGCGGGTGACTTCGCTTTCGGCCTTGTTCAAGTACCAGTCGATCAGCCGGCGGATTTCGGCGCGCTGCATCGGGTCCTCGGCGAACAGCCGCTTGTCGCGCTTCAAGACGCCGCGCGTCTCGTCGAGATATTCCGAGATCACGGTCGCGCCGACGATCGGCACGTCGCCTTCGGCGAGCAGGATCGGCAGCGTGCCGGCCGGGTTCAGCGCCAGGAACTCCTTGCGCCGCGTCCACGGCTTTTCCTCGATCAGCGCCAGCTCCTCGCCATACTCGCCAAAGGCGAGGCGGACGAAGCGGCAAGTTGCGAACATGGGATGGTGGAAAAGCGTCAGCATGGTTCCGCGATGATAAAGCGCACTGGCGAATCGCCGGGCGCACCGGTAAGTCTTGGCCGCCCGGTTAGCGGGCCGTCAGGGTGTTGCGACCTATAGGGGCACTTCAACGCCATGACAAGCAAGCCGTTCTGTTAGCCGTCGCGCAAAAGCCGAGGTAGCCATGGAAAGCCAGACCTTCGTCGAAGCCCTGCTGCTCGGCCTGCTGGAGGGGCTGACCGAGTTCATACCGGTCTCCTCGACCGGCCATATCCTGCTCGCCGGCCATTTCCTGGGCTTCCATTCGACCGGCAAGGCCTTCGAGATCCTGATCCAGCTCGGTGCGATCCTGGCGATCCTCAGCGTCTACTTCCGCCGCCTGTGGCAGATGCTGCTCGACCTGCCGCATGACAGGCTGACGAGGCATTTCGTCATCGGCATCCTGATCGCCTTCCTGCCGGCGGCGATCATCGGCGCGCTGGCGCACGACTTCATCAAGACGGTGCTGTTCGAATCGCCGAGGCTGATCTGCATCATGCTGATCATCGGCGGCGTCATCCTGCTGGTGGTGGACCGCATGAACCTGAAGCCGGTCTATCGCGACGTCGAGCGGTTCCCGACCAGGCTTTACCTGCAGATCGGGCTTTTTCAGTGCCTGTCGCTGATCCCCGGCACCTCGCGCTCGGGCTCTACCATCGTCGGCGCGTTGCTTCTGGGCGTGGACAAGCGGGCGGCGGCGGAGTTTTCCTTCTTCCTCGCCATTCCGACCATGGTCGGCGCCTTCGCCTTCGACCTGTTCAAGAACCGCAACGTGCTGACCTCGGCCGACCTGCCGATCATCGCCATCGGTTTCGTCGCCGCCTTCGTCACCGCACTGTTCGTGGTGCGCTTCCTGCTCGATTACGTCTCGCGCAACGGCTATTCGCTGTTTGGCTGGTGGCGGCTGGTGGTGGGGATTGTCGGGTTGCTGGCATTGATGGTTTGGGGGTGAGGAGTGTTCCGCGCAGCGGACGGAAAGCCAATTTGCTTGGCTTTCCGAACGACGAACGCCCTGAGCCAGCGAAGGGCGAGCAACGCCGGTCAAGTGCTCCCCTAACTCCGCCCATAAAACGCGTTCTCGACATGCACCGGCCAGTGCCATGGCAGCACCGCGACCATGTCGAAGCGCATCGACAGCCTGCCGTAATCCGCCTGGCGCGACAGCCAGATGTCGGCGGCCGCCTCGATGCGGCGTTCCGACTCGTGGCTGATCGCCTCCATGGCTTCCATCAGCGTGCGCCGCGCCTTGACCTCGACGAACAGCACCAGGTCGCCGCGCCGCGCGATCAGGTCGATCTCGCCGAAACGGGTGCGGTGGCGGCGCGCGAGAATCCGGTAGCCCTTCAGCATCAGCGCGGCCGCCGCCAGCCATTCGCCGCGATGGCCGCGCCGATAGGCCTTTTGGCGGCTGGCGCTCGGCCGCTCAGCCACCGTCGCCTTCCCTGAGCTCCAGCAGCCGACGGTAGAGGGCCTGCTTCTGGCCTCCGGTCATCTTCGCGGCTTCCGCCGCCGCCTTGGAAGCCGGCATTTCGGCGGCAAGCGACAACAGCAGGCGGTCGATATCCGCCGGCTCGTCCGCCTTGGCCTCGGCGGGACCGACGCAGACGACGACCTCGCCCTTCGGCGTGTCGGCCGCGGCATAGTGGTCGGCCAGCACCCGCAGCGTGCCGATACGCATTTCCTCGAAGGTCTTGGTCAATTCCCTGCCAATGGCAGCCTTTCGCTCGCCGCCCAACGCCTCGACCATGGCGCCCAGCGACTCGGCCAGCCGGCGTGGCGATTCAAAGAAGATCAGCGTTGCCGGTACGGCCTTCAGCGCTTCCAGCCGCGCCAGCCGCTGGCCTGATTTCACGGGCAGAAATCCGGCGAACAGGAAGGCGTCCGACGGCAGGCCGGACGCTGTCAGCGCGGCAAGCGGTGCCGACGGACCAGGGATCGGTACGACACGAATGCCGTGGTCGATTGCCTCGCCGACCAGCCGGTAGCCGGGATCGGAGACGAGCGGCGTGCCGGCATCGGAAATCAGCGCCACGCTCTGGCCGGCCTGAAGGGCCGCGATCAGCTTCGGCCCGGCCTCGCCGGCATTGTGCTCATGATAGGCCGTGGTGCGGCGGCGGATGCCGTAGCGGTCGAGCAATACGCGCGACACCCGCGTGTCCTCGCAGGCGACGATGTCGGCGGCGGCCAGCGTCTCCAGCGCGCGCAGCGTGATGTCGGCGAGATTGCCGATCGGCGTCGCCACCAGATAGAGCGCCGGCTCGAGCGGACGGGCCACGATCTCGGTCTGCCCGACCACATAGCTGCGTTTGCCCGTCTCGTCAGTCACCGATGCCGTCTCCGTTCAGCCCTGTTTGGCTGCCAATCCTGTTTGGCACGGGTGGTGCCGGCTTGCAAAACTCACGCCGATGTAAGGTAACCGCCATTCCTTCGCCACAGTAGGGAACGAAACCGGGTTTGGCAGATTTAGGCCCTGATTCCCAAGGGAGGACAGGATGGACAGCCTGAAGATACAGGACGCGTTCGCGCCCTACTATGCCGGCCGCAACATCGCCTCCCTGCCCAGGGACAAGCGCCTGCCTGCCGAGAACGACGCCAGCCTGACCAAGCGGGCAGCCAAGGCCTTGCCCACCAATGTCAGGCTTTCCGACAACAAACCAGACAGCACGACGGAGCACTGACCGAACGATGCCCAATCGCTTCGATATCTTCATCACCCGTCTTGAAACGAAAAGCGCCAGGGAAGGCGTGCCCCCGCATCCGATGAACGACCAGCACAGCGTTCGCCGGCAAAAGGCTGACGCCAAACCGGCCCGCAACGGAGAGGCGCATGCCGAGAAGGATCGCGGCAAGCGCCGTTTCAAGCACGACGCATAGCTATGCGGCAAGCGCCTTAGCTCTACGAATGGCTTCTGCATTTGGCTGGGGAGGAGCTTTGGAAGGTTTGACTTCCCTGTCGACCTTGTAGATGAAGCCATCCTCAACGTCTACGTCGCCAAGATGTACACTTCTTAGGCGGATCGGTGGCACATATTTACTTGTGGTCGACTTTGGATATGTGAATACGTATATCCTATTGATAAAGTGGTTTGTTGTATTTGCAGCTGTTATCTGGTCAAGCGAGATCGAAGATTTAATTGCAGAGCTGATTCTATCAACAAACTTGTTCACCGCGGCTGGACCATAGGTCTGAACATCTGGAGATGCTACAAATAGCTGCCAATCAGCTGAATCTCCTAAGTGAAGCCAAGCAGCAATTGAAATCGGAAGCCCGGCGCTTTCCAGGGCCTCTGTCAATTCCCTACCGCCGTCGATATCGGGGGCTACCAATGACGTTTTAACCATGAGAGTACTCCCGTACTTCTTCGGGCCACGGCGTGTACCATGTCCGTGGCCTCGACTTGTGACCAGGCTTTATACCTCGAATTGATATTCCACGCTCTTACAGTCGCCCAATTCGTCCGAAACGCCGGATGTGCCTGCTCTTGGGCTACAAGCTGAGCATCAAGTTGAGCAAGCCTCACCAATCTGATTAGGTCATGGCCATCCCTGTAAAAATCTTCGACGAACTTCTTTTCGGGAACGTCGTTTGCGCGAAAAAGAGTCGATATCTTCGCCTTCAAAGCGCATTCAACCGCGATTCCTGCAACATGGTAGGCCACATCATAGTGACCGTTCACGAGCAGGGTCGAGGCGCTACGTTCAAACTCTCGCGATCGTGTTTTCCACTCGTCTCGTGTCATTTCGGTGCCCCCAATGGGAGCTTAGTAAGGAATCAAATCTTTTCAATCATTGATGTCGAATGTATCTACCGCGCAAGATCCGCCACCACGGCGTCGAGCACGATCATGCCGGCCGGCGTGGCGCGCAGGCGCGCATTGCCGATCGGCGCCACCAGCCCCTCGCCCTGCAGCATGGACAGCCGCGCGCTCGACAGGCCGCGCCCGGAAAACGCCTCGTAGCGCGAGAGATCGATGCCTTCGGCGAGTCTCAGCCCCATCAGCAGGAATTCGTCGGCCTCTTCCGAGCGGGTCAGGATCTCGCCGCCGGTAACGCCATGGCCCTTGGCCTCGACAAGATTGGCCCAGGTTTCCGGCATCCGCTCGGCTATGGTCACCGTGCGGCGGCCATTCTCGACGAAGCGGCCATGCGCGCCGGGACCGACCCCGACATATTCGCCATAGCGCCAGTAGGTCAGGTTGTGCCGGCTCTCGGCGCCCGGCCTGGCATGGTTGGAAATCTCGTAGGCCGGCAGGCCATGCGCGGACGTAATCTCCTGCGTCAGCGCATAGAGGTCGGCGGCGTGGTCATTGTCGGGAATGACGAATTTCTTCGCCGCATGCAGCGCATGGAAGGGCGTGCCTTCCTCGATGGTCAGCTGGTAGAGCGACAGATGGTCGGCGGCATGGCCGATCGCCTGTTCGAGCTCGGATGCCCAGGCCTCCGGCGTCTGGCCGGGCCGGGCGTAGATCAGGTCGAAGGACAGCCTTGGGAATATTTCCCGCGCGAGGCCGATGGCGTGCAGCGCTTCATCGACATTGTGCAGCCGGCCGAGGAAGCGCAGATCCTTGTCGTTCAGCGCCTGCACGCCGAGCGAGACGCGGTTGACGCCCGCCGACCGATAGCCGCGAAAACGTTCGGCTTCGACGGAGGATGGGTTGGCCTCCAGCGTCACCTCGATGCCATCAGGCACCGTCCAGTTCTTGGCCACGGCGTCCAGAACCCTGGCCACCGTTTCCGGCTTCATCAGCGACGGCGTGCCGCCGCCGAGAAAGATGCTGGTCACCTCGCGCGGCCCGGTGCGCTGGCGCATCGTCGCCAGTTCCGCCTCGAAGGCGGCGGCAAAGCGCTCCTGGTCGACCGGCTGGTGGCGGACATGGCTGTTGAAGTCGCAATAGGGGCATTTGGCCGCGCAGAACGGCCAATGGATGTAGACGCCGAAGCCAGGCGCCCGGTCGAGCGGCATGGTCATGCCGGATCCAGTCATGCCGAGCCCAATCCCGGCAAATTCAATCGCGCCTGGGCGAATTTCTGGAAAGCGCGGGCACGGTGCGACAGCGCCGTCGCCTGGCCCGGCTTCCAACCGTGTTTTTCCTCGGCGCTCATCTCGCCGAAGGTTTTTTCGAAGCCATCGGGCAAGAACACCGGATCATAGCCGAAGCCAAGCTCGCCGCGTGGCGGCCAGACCAGCGTGCCTTCGGCCTCGCCGCGGTAATATTCGGCCTCGCCATCGGGAAAGGCGAGGCAAATGACGGCGACAAAGCGGCCCTTGCGCTGTTCCGGCAGGGCAGCGCCGACTTCCTGCAGCGCCACTTCGGTGCGCTGCATGGCCATGGCGAAATCGCGCGAACCGTCGGGGGTTTCGGCCCAGTTGGCGGTGTAGACGCCGGGCGCGCCGTCGAGCGCGTCGACGCAGAGGCCCGAATCGTCCGACAGCGCCGGCAGGCCGGTCGCCTCCGCGGCGGCCAGCGCCTTGATGTAGGCATTCTCCTCGAAAGTGGTGCCGGTCTCGTCCGGCTCCGGCAGGCCATAGTCCTTCGCCGACTTCGCTTCGAAGCCGAACGGCCCCATCAGATCGGCGAATTCGCGCAGCTTGCCGGCATTGTGGCTGGCGACGACGATCTTCTTTCCATCAAGAGAATGCATCAAAGGCCCCAGATTCTTGGCTCGGCAAACTCGATCGAATTGCCCGAGGGGTCGCGTATATAGAGCGAACGGCCGCCTTGCGGCCATTCGAATTCGCTTTCGATGGCAATTCTTTTTGCCTCCAGATGGGCTTTCCAGGCCACGATCTCCGCAGCGGTCGCCGCGAAGCAGAGATGACCTTCGCCGACCGCGCCATGCGGCGGCACTTTCAGCCGGGCGTCCGGCGCCGGAGGTATTCTGGTCGCCTCGGCGTTGAAGACCAGCAGCACGCCCGGCCCGCAGCGGAAGAAAAGATGTCTGCCGTCCACCTTGCCGAGCAGGTCGAGGCCGAGCACGCCGACATAGAATTCTTCCGCCGCCGCCAGATCGGTGACGTACAGGGCTGATTCAAGGATGGCGGAAGGGGTCACCAGAAAATCGATGGCTTACGCCACCGCCATCTGCTGCAGGCTGACCAGGCGCTGGATGCCTTTCTTGGCCAGGCCCATCAATTCCGCGAACTGCCCTTCCGAGAAAGGCTCGCCCTCGGCGGTGCCCTGGATCTCGACAATGCCGCCCTTGCCGGTCATGACGAAGTTGGCGTCGGTGCCGGCCGAGGAATCCTCGAGATAGTCAAGATCGATGACCGGCTGGCCGTCATGGATGCCGCAGGAAATTGCCGCGACATGGTCCTTCAACACCTTGGCGACGCTGGCCATCTGCCGGGCCTCCATCCAGCGCAGGCAATCATGGAGCGCCACCCAGCCGCCGGTGATCGAGGCGGTGCGGGTGCCGCCATCGGCCTGGATGACGTCGCAGTCGACGGTGATCTGCTGTTCGCCCAGCGCCTGCAAATCGACCACGGCGCGCAGCGAACGGCCGATGAGGCGCTGGATTTCCAGCGTGCGGCCGCCCTGCTTGCCGGCCGAAGCCTCGCGGCGCATGCGCTCGCCGGTCGAGCGCGGCAGCATGCCGTATTCGGCCGTCACCCAGCCCTTGCCGGAATTGCGCATCCAGCCCGGCACCTTCTCCTCGAGGCTCGCCGTGCACAGGACATGGGTGTCGCCGAACTTCACCAGGCACGAGCCTTCGGCGTGCTTGGAGACGCCGCGCTCGAAGGAGATGGCGCGCATTTCGTCGAATTGGCGTTTGGAGGGGCGCATTCGGGCTTCTTTCCAGTCATTTTTCGGAATCGTGGCCGGCTTTTAGACGCATGGGGGGCAGCGCGCAAAGGAAAACGGACCGGTGATCTGATCCAGACACCCGGGATGATCCGACACAGACACCGGGTTGCGCCCACCGTGCCGAAGTCTATATCCTGAACAAGGAGGTTTTTGGCCGAATGACCAAGGCAATCGATCCGGGTTCGCAACCGCTTGCACTGCAATCACTCGACATGCGCTCACGAGACATCTTCCGGCGCATTGTCGATTCCTATCTCAGGGATGGCGAGCCGGTGGGCTCGCGCAGCCTGTCGCGCATCCTGCCCTCCTCGCTGTCGCCGGCCACCATCCGCAATGTGATGAGCGACCTCGAGCACCTCGGGCTGATCTATGCGCCGCACATCTCGGCCGGCCGGCTGCCGACGCAGGCCGGACTGCGTTTCTTCGTCGACGCCTTCATGGAGCTTGGCGACCTTTCCGACGAGGAGCGCCGCACCATCGAGGCACAGGTGCGAGCCTCCGGCTCGGGCGCGACGCTGGAGCACATGCTGACCGAGGCCAGCCAGATGCTGTCGGGCATGTCGCGCGGCGCCGGCCTGGTGCTCGCCGCCAAGAACGAGGTGGCGCTGAAGCATATCGAATTCATTCAGCTGGAACCGACCAAGGCGCTTGCCGTGCTGGTGTCGCAGAATGGCGATGTCGAGAACCGCGTCGTCGAGCTGCCCGCCGGCATCACCCTCTCGCAGCTGCACGAGGCCTCGAATTTCCTCAACGCGCATATCCGCGGCCGCACGCTGGCCGAGGCGCGGACCGAGATCGCCCGCATCAAGGAAGAGACGCGAGCCGCGCTCGACACGCTGTCGCAGGACCTTGTCGAGAAGGGGCTTGCGGTGTGGGCAGGCGCCGAAAGCGGCCTGCCGGCGCGGCTGATCGTGCGCGGCCGCGCCAACCTGCTCGAAAACGTCACCGCCCAGGCCGATATCGAGCTGCTGCGGCATCTGTTCGAGGACATGGAGACGCAGGACGGGCTGATCCAGCTGCTCGATCTCGCCGAACAGGGATCGGGCGTGCGCATCTTCATCGGCTCGGAAAACAAGCTGTTCTCGCTGTCCGGCTCGTCGCTGGTGGTCGCGCCCTATCGCGACAAGGATGCCCGCGTCGTCGGCGCGCTCGGCGTCATCGGCCCGACCCGGCTGAATTACGCCCGCATCGTGCCGATGGTCGATTATACCGCGCAGCTGATATCGCGCATGTTAAGGTAGCGCCCCGGACAGAAGAGACGGGCAGCAAGGAGAAAAAGAATGGCGCTCGAAGAATTCAAGGCCCGGATCAGCCTGCTGCTCGAGGAGATGGTCAATCAGCCGGAAGACCAGCACGAAATCCAGGAACAGCTGCGCGAAAAACTGCGCGAGATGCGCGCCATGGGCCTGCCGCTGCCGGCGGATCTCGTCGCGCTGGAAAAACGCCTCGACGACGATTTTTACGCTGCCGGGACATAGACCGGAAACCGGTCTTTCGCTTCCTCGACGCATCGTATGAGGCGGAACCTCTGGACAGACCTACCGTTGGTTTCCTTCGCGACCAGATGGAGGACAAGATGATCCGATCGGCCGGCCTGGTGCTTCCAGCGCTCTTTCTCGCAACAGCAGCATTCGCGCAGCAGGCGGACCAACCGGTGCTGAAAGGCCCAGCCGCCTTCGGCGACTGGCGCGCCGACAAGCCAGGCGTGCGTCGCCTGATCAAGCCGGAAGACCTGCCGAAGCCCTATGTCACCAAATCCGCCTCGAACAGCGCCGGGCTCGCCGACATGCCGGCAGGCGCGAAGCCGCAACTGCCGCCGGGGTTCTCGGCCGAGCTGATCGCGTCCGGCATCGACAATCCGCGCGTCGTGCGCATCGCGCCGAACGGCGACCTGTTCGTCGCCGACAGCGAAGCCAACCAGATCCGTGTCTACCGCCTGTCCAAGGACAGTGCCAAGCCCGTCGAGGACGCCATCTTTGCCCGCAATCTCAACCAGCCCTATGGCATCGCCTTCTATCCGCCGGGCAATGACCCGCAATGGGTCTATGTCGCCAACAGCGACAGGATCGTGCGCTTTGCCTACCGCAATGGCGAGCTGAAGGCCGCCGGCGAGCCGCAAACCATCGTCGACAGGATTCCCTCCAACCATCACTGGACGCGCGACATCGTCTTTTCGCCTGACGGCAAGGCGCTCTATCTGTCGGTCGGCTCGGGTTCGAACATCGCCGAGGACATGGGCAAGGCGCCGGATGGCGGCCTCGAAGCGTGGGTGACGTCGAAGCCACTTGGCGCGACATGGGGTTCCGAGGACGGCCGCGCCGACGTGCTGGCCTTCGACCCGGACGGCAAGAACGGCCGCATCGTCGCCACCGGCCTGCGCAACTGTTCGGGCATGACCGTGCAGCCGGCGACCGGGGCGCTGTGGTGCGTCGTCAACGAGCGCGATGCGCTCGGCGACAATGTGCCGTTCGAGTACGCAACATCCGTCAAGGACGGCGCCTTCTACGGCTGGCCCTGGTACTATATCGGCGACAATGAGGATCCGCGCCACAAGGGAGCGCGGCCCGATCTCGCCGGCAAGGCCACAATTCCCGATGTGCTGATGCAGGCGCATTCGGCGCCGCTCAACATCGCTTTCTACGACCGCCAGGATCTTCCGGCCGGCACCGGTTTTCCCCAGGACTACAGGGGCGACGCCTTCGTGGCCCTGCACGGGTCGTGGAACCGCGGCAACAGGACCGGCTACAAGGTCGTGCGATTGCTGTTCGAGGACGGCAAGCCGACCGGCGAATACGAGGATTTCATGACCGGCTTCGTGGTCTCCAATGGCGAGGTGTGGGGCCGGCCGGTGGGCGTGGCGGTGGCGAGCGACGGTGCACTGATCGTCACCGAGGACGGCAACGGCACCATCTGGCGCGTGACCTATGGCGGTGCCCGCTCCTGAGGGATTTTGCCCGGCTGGCGCAGGCCCCCTCGCAGGGTGAAGGCCGCGATGTCTGGTGCAATGGATTCCGACCCCCAGGGAATTCAACCGTGGCCCGCGCCATGCGATAAGGCTCTCCGATCCGAGACCGAAACCATGACCCTCACCGGCTTCCTCACCTACAGCGCCGCCCTTGGCATCGCCGCCGCCATCCCCGGCCCCGGCATCACCGCGCTTGTCGCGCGTGCGCTCGGCTCCGGCTTCCGCTCGTCGCTGGCGATGTTCTTCGGCCTGATGGTTGGCGACCTGACCTATCTTACCGCAGTGGTGCTTGGCCTCGCCTTTGTCGCGCAGACCTTCGGCATGGTGTTCCTGGCGATCAAATGGGCCGGCGTCGCCTATCTGGCGTTTCTGGGCTGGCGCTTCTGGACCGCCGGCATCACGCCCGAAACGGTTGAGGCCAGGAAGGGCAAGGGCGGACTGGTTTCGAGCTTTATCGCCGGCCTCACCGTCACGCTCGGCAATCCCAAGACGATGATCTTCTACCTCGCCATCACGCCGACCATCGTCGACCTGAAGACCATCACATTGGCGGACTACGGCATTCTCGCCGCGCTGACGGTCATCGTCCTGTTCGTCGTGCTGGTCCCTTACCTGGCGCTCGCCGCCAAGGCGCGCTGGTTCCTGAAATCGCCGCGCGCCCTGAAGGTGCTGAACCGTACCGCCGCCGGCTTCATGGTCGGCGCCGCGGCAGCGATCGCCGCCCGCCAGTAGCACCCTTTCAGCCAAAACATTCCGGTGTCAGGCTTTTCCGCGAAATGCTTTTCCGGGACGACGGCGTTTTAGACACAGGCCCCACTCGGATATTTCCGGCCGACAGCTTATGTTGCGCGGCTGAAAGCCCTATCTTGCCGGCTGCAATGCCACTTGCCTGAAATCCTGGGAGCGAAACCATGAACAAGCCCGTCACCTCCGCCCGCGCCCCCGGCCGCGGCCGCATCTACAGTTCCATCACCGACACGATCGGCGACACGCCCCTGGTACGGCTCGACAAGTTCGCCAAGGAGAAGGGGATCGTCGCGAACCTCGTGGCCAAGCTCGAATTCTTCAACCCGATCGCCTCGGTCAAGGACCGCATCGGCGTGGCGATGATCGAGGCGCTGGAGGCGGCAGGCAAGATTTCACCCGGCAAGACGACGCTGATCGAACCAACGTCGGGCAACACCGGCATCGCACTCGCTTTCGCCGCCGCCGCCAAGGGCTACAAGCTGATCCTGACCATGCCGGAGACAATGTCGATCGAGCGCCGCAAGATGCTGGCGCTGCTCGGCGCCGAACTGGTGCTGACCGAAGGCCCGAAAGGCATGAAGGGCGCCATCGCCAAGGCCGACGAGCTGGCCGCGACGATCCCCAACGCCGTCATTCCGCAGCAGTTCGAAAATCCCGCCAATCCGGAAATCCACCGCAAGACGACCGCCCAGGAAATCTGGAACGACACCCAGGGCGAGGTCGACATCTTCGTCGCCGGCATCGGCACCGGCGGTACCATCACCGGCGTCGGCCAGGTGCTGAAGAAGCACAAACCTTCGCTGCATGTCGTTGCCGTCGAGCCGGAAGCCTCGCCGGTGCTGTCGGGCGGCCAGCCAGGCCCGCACAAGATCCAGGGTATCGGCGCCGGCTTCGCGCCAAAAATACTCGACACCACGATCTATGACGAGATCGTCAAGGTTTCCAATGAGGATTCCGTCGCCAATGCGCGCCTCGTCGCCCGCCTTGAAGGCGTGCCGGTCGGCATTTCGTCGGGTGCTGCCCTGCAAGCGGCAATCGTCGTCGGCTCACGGCCGGAGAACAAGGGCAAGACCCTGGTCGTGGTCATTCCCGACTTCGCCGAACGCTATCTGTCGACGATCCTGTTCGAAGGGCTGGGGGCTTAGGCGTTCGTACCTCGAAGATTGGCCTCAGCGGCCCTCGAAGTCGGTAGCGTCTTTTCCTCGCTGGCCCGCTGAAAAATCCTTCCGTGGCGCCCGTGACCCGGCTTGAGCGGAACCCTGCTTCCGGTTCATATCGCCCGGGCCTGCGTTGCGCAGGTCGGGGAGGATTTTCATGTACAAGCTTTATACCCGTCCGGGCAGCGGCGGCTTCGTCGTCGAGGCCGCGCTGGCGCTGGCGAACGCGCCGTTCGAGCAGATCGACGTGCCGAAGACCGACCGGCCCGATCCGGCCTTCCTAGACATCAGCCCGCTGAACCAGGTGCCGGTGCTGACCTTGCCGGACGGGCGCTCGATGACCGAATCGGCGGCGATCTGCATTCTGCTTGCGGAGCGCCATCCCGAGGCCAGCCTGGCGCCGGCGATCGACGCGCCGGCCCGCGTCGAGTTCCTGCGCTGGATGGCGTTCATGTCGTCGGTGCTCTACCCGGCGATCCTGCGGCTGTATTACGCCTATCGCTACACGGCCGACGCCGACGGCACGAAAGCCGTCAAGCAGGCGGCCATCGCCGAGATGGACCGCGGCTTCGCCGTTCTCGATGCCGCTTTGCGCGGCCGTGACTGGCTGGTGGGTGAGGCGGTCGCTGGCCGACATCTATCTCGTCATGCTCATGGCCTGGCATCCCGATATCGAAACCGCGCGGACGGCATGGCCTGATATCGAACGCTTGTGGGCGAAGCTGCGCGAGCATCCACTGCTGAAGACGCTCAACACGTCGCACGAGATGTGGCCGGGCTAGAGCAGTTCACCGTTTCATGGAAACGGCGAACTACCCTAACTCTTTGTTTTGACGCAATTCCGGACGGAAAACCGTTCACACTTTTCCTGGAATTGTTCTTAGGGTCAGTTTCGCAGCGCTGCGCGTTTGCCTTGCAGGAACCGGCGCAGCGCCGGATCGCGTTCCAGGCCGATCGCCCTGTCATAGGCTTCGGTTGCCTGCGGCACCTGGCCAAGCCTGGCCAGGAGACCCGCCCGCGCCGCCCAGTAAGGCTGATACTCATTCAGCCGCTTGTCGTCACCCAGCACGTAGAGGGCCGCCAGCCCCGCCATGGCGCCCTCAGCCTCGGCGAGCGCCACCGCGCGATTGATCGCCACCACCGGCGATCCGGCGATCGAAAGCAACGCGTCGTAAAGTTCACGGATCGCCACCCAGTCGGTACGGCCGGTCAGCCGTCGCGCCGCGTGGGCGGACTGTACGGCGGCCTCAAGCTGGTAGCGGCCGACGACGCCGCTCGTCGCGGCGTGGGACAGAAGCGCCTCCGCCTCATCGATGAGGGCGCGGTCCCACAGGTCGCAATCCTGTTCGGCCAGCGGCACGAAGTCGCCTTCGGCGCTACGCCGGGCGGCACGGCGGGCCTCGGCAAACAGCATCAGTGCAAGCAGGCCAAGCGCTTCCGGCTCTTCCGGCATCAGCGTGGCGACCAGGCGGCCGAGCCAGATGCCTTCGGTGGCGAGGTTGCGGCGCCGCGTCTCGGTGCCGGCCGGATCGGACCAGCCTTCGGCGAAGGCGGCGTAGATCGCCTCCAGCACGGCGTCCAGCCGCTCGCCGAGTTCGGCCCGCTCCGGAACCCGCAACGGAATGCCGGTTTCGCGGATGCGCGTCTTGGCGCGCACCAGGCGCTGGCCCATCGTTGCCGGCGAGACCAGGAAGGCGGAAGCGATCGTCGCGGCATCGAAGCCGAGGATGGTCTGCAGGATCAGCGGTGCCCGCACGCCCGGTTCGATCGCCGGATGCGCGCAGGCAAACATCAGCCGCAGCCGTTCGTCGGGCAGATCTTCGTCGGTCATGCGCGCCTCCATCTCCTCGGCGATCAGCTTCAGATGATCGCGGGCGGCCTCCCGGGTGAGCCGCCGCCGCACCGCATCGACACGACGCCGACGCGCCACGGCCAGCAGCCAGGCTTCCGGCTTTTCGGGCACGCCCGACTTCGGCCAGCGTTCGAGCGCCGCGGCAAAGGCATCGGCCAGCGCGTCCTCAGCCGCGGCCACGTCGCGCGTGCGCGCCGCGAGCCAGGCAACCAGCTTGCCATAACTCTGCCGGGCGGCGGCCTCGGCGGCCGCCCGGGCGATCTCCGGGCGACTGTCCATTACATCGTCATTTCTGGGGCATGTAGTCGGCCAATTCCCAGATCGGACGCAGTTCGACCGTGCCGGTGCTGGCCGCCGGACAGCGCGCCGCCCATTCGATGGCGGTGTCGATGTCAGCCGCCTCGATCATATAGAAGCCGGCAAGCTGCTCCTTGGTGTCGGCATAGGGGCCGTCGATCACATGGGTCTTGCCGTCGGCGATCCGCACCGAGGTGGTCGCCTGAGTCGGGCGCAGTCGCTCGCCGGCCAGCCATACGCCGGATTTCTTCAACGCTTCGGTATAGGTGGCGTAGGCCGCGCTCATCTGCTGGAGCTGCTCGACCGGCGTTTTCGCCAGCGCGGCTTCGTCGCCATTGATCAAAAGTATGTATCGCATGGGTGTTCTCCCGTGGTTTTGGACGGCCGCGTCCTTGCGGGGCCAGACGTATGTCGCGCGGCAGCGACCGGTTTCGACAGGGCGCAGGAAAAATCTTTCGGCTCTGATCGGGCGCGGTGCAAGCCTTTCGTCATACCAGGGCGGAGCAGCCGCGAAGCGGCGTCGCGGAGACCCTGGTATCCATGCCATGGCGGGAGGTGGCGTGCGCGGCGGAGCCGAATTCTGCACCGCTGTGATGGTGTCGATGTCGCGGCATGGATCCCGGGGTCTGCGCCGCGTCGCTTCGCTCCTTGCTCCCCTAGGACGACGAAATGACAAGCGTTTCCGCCAATCGCCGAGCCCTGCGGCTAGTTGGCAACGGCATCAGGCGACATCTTCGCGGCGTGAGAGTCCACCGGCTCGAGCCAGCCGCGATAGCGCACGATCAATCCGGTGAACGGATGCGAAATCTCGACATGGAAGCGGAAGCGGCCATTCTCGACGGTTTCGTAAGATGTGGACCGCGGGCAAAGCCACATCGGCAAAGGCAGGCCAAGAACGCTCCAGCCGCGCAGGACGAGCGACACCTTGGCCTCCTCGGCCACCAGCGCCATGGCGAAGGTCAGCGGACCGAAGCGCTCGCACAGCAGGCGTTGCCAGCGCCTTCGCCCCGCGAACTGGCGGCTGGAGAAGCTGTGCGTGCCGAATGTCCGCGTCCAGGTCTCTTCCTCCCCGTCGACGTCGAAGCGGACACGAACCGGGATGTCTTCGCTCGCCTTGGGAAACCCGACCAGCCATGCCGTCATCAGGCCAAGGATGTTTCGCCCGCGTTTGACGCTGGCACGGCCTTCTGCCATTTTCGTTTGGCCGTGCACCGCTCGGATCTCATCGGGCAAGCCTTGCCAGGCATCGCCAAGCAGCTTCGCATAGAGCGGTTTGTCCGGACTGGCGGCGGTGTCGTCGCGAAAGCCGGGATAGATCGTCCGGCCCGCGAACAGGGCTTCGTAATCGGCAAGCTCGAGATCGTTCACGGCGGCGCGGGCACCTGCCGCCGGCACACGGCCGTCGAGCGCCTTGCGGACCAGCGCCTCGACCGCCATGGACGGGATCAATGGCCCGTCATCGCCTTCCGCCAGAAGATGCCATGAGCGCTTGACCGGCGTGCCGGCCCTGTCGGCACCCTCGGCCAGGACGAACATGCCGCCGCGATGTTCGCCCCAGCGCAGCCGGTTGGTCGCCCAATGCATCAACGGGGCAAGCGGCGACAGCGAGCCAACCAGCCCGATGCGCACCAGCCAGGCAAGGCCGATCAGGGCGCGGTGCAGGATTTCGGGAACCGGCCCGGCGCCCATCCAGATGGTTTTCGCCTGTGGCCACAACTCACCCAGCGCGCGCAGGTCCGGCACGTCGACCAGCGAAAACAGCGTGTTCTTCAGCGGCACCCGGCCAGGCGGCGCGATGGTGTAGCGCCTCTGTTCGGTCAGCGGATAGCCTTGCGCCTTGCCGCCGTCGCGCACCAGCGCGACCGGCTGGCCGGCATAGCCCGCGATCGCCCGGATGACATTTTCGCCGACGCCGGCATAGGGCGAAGGCGCGATACCGCCCTTGATCGTGTCGATGCGTGCCATGTCGCAGGACAGCCGGCGCACCACTGCCGCCGTCAGCACGGGAAAGCTGGAGACGCCGGACAGCACGAACAGCGCAGCCCGCCTGGCGGCCTCATCGAAGGCCGGCACGCCGGCAACGAAATCCGATCCGTCGGCGAGATCGAGATAGTTGACGCGGCCGGCGATGCAGGCCTCGATCAGGCGATAGCGGCCCTCGCCATAGGCTTGGAACGGGCCGCTGGCGTCGACCAGCGTATCAGGACGCAGCGACGCCAACTGCGCGGCGAGATCGCCGTCCCGGTCGAACGCGGCCGGCATCAGCCGGGCGGCGACCGCGCCACGGCTTGCGCACCAGGCCTCGGCCTTGGCCAGGGAGCGGCCGGCGACGATCACGGCCAGGCGCGGCTCGCTCTCCAGCAATTGGATGATGCGTCCGCCAAAGGTGCCATAGCCGCCGACGATGAGAAGTTTCATGCACGGCTCCCCCCAGAGCCACGGTTGAGTTCATGCATGTCGTTGTCCCAAAACCGCCAAGCACTTCTGGGCGACATGCATCAGCCAATCAGGCGACCGCGCAGTTCGGCCGACGGGACGTCACACCTGTCCCTCCTGCCGAACAGGGCGTAGCGATTCTTGGCGACGCGATCATACAGCCAGTCGCGCAGCGGCCTCGGCAGCAGCAACAGCACCTTGGCCGCCCGCCACGGCCAGCCTAGTTCCGACATCACCGCGACAAAGCTGTCCAGCCGCGTGAAGGCCGCGCCATCGACAAGGACGAGATTGGTTTCATAAGTGTCCGTGCGCAGCCCATATTGCCGGAACAGCGCTTCGCCGAAGGGCGATTGAGCGGTGGCGAAGCGGAAGCGGTCCTGGCGATCGAGCCTGACCACCATGCGCACGAAGCCGGAGCACAGCACGCACACGCCGTCGAAGACGATCAGTGGATGGTTTGTATCGAAGGGTTCAGAGGGACGGCTTGGGTTGGGCCGAATGGACAGGGACGGACTTGACTGGGAAAGGTCGGTCACGCTGGCCTCGGCTGCTCGTGTCCGGAGACACTAAGCCAGCCGGAGGCGGCATCAAAGACGCGGCGTTGTCGCACGCCGCTCATCGGCGAAAACCGAACGCTCGGCGCGATAGGTGGTGGCGCGGGAGTTGGCACTTGGCCGGCAGATCCGGCTGTTGTGGCGGCTCTCGAACGTCATGATCAGTGCGCGCCCAACGAGGTGCCGCGACGGGCGCAAGCCGGACCCGGGCCGCGCATGTAGTAGCGCTCTGGCCGATAGGTCGGCGCGACGAATTCGCGAATGGCGGCGGCGTAGCCGATGAGGTGCGTTAGGAAGTTCATTTTACCCGTCCCTGTCCCGATTTTCGGATGTCCCTTCCGAATTGCGTAAATGATAGCATCGAGGCGTGAATAGTCGGTGAACGTGATGTTAATTTCTGGTCGAAAACCCGTTGCTTCGTGGCCGGAATGCGGCTGATTCGGGGTGTTTCCATGCCTTTTGTCGCCATTCCGCCGAGTGTGACTTTTGCATCACATATGTTTCGTTTGAATGTCGCCTGCGCGCGGTTCTGTTTCAACTTCCAGCCAACGCGGGAAATTTTCGTGCGCGGAGCCCCGGGGTGATGGCTTGCGCATCAGCGTGCGGTTGGAACTGGAATGGAACTTGCCCGTTCTCGACCTGTCACCACGGGAGTTCGTCATGGCACCACGTCCAGCCTGGAAGGGCTATCTGAAGCTTTCGCTGGTCACTTGTGCCGTTGAACTGACCAATGTCGTCACCCATACGGAGCGGGTCTCGTTCCGGATTCTCAACCGCAAGACCGGCAACACGGTGAAGCGCATCTATGTCGATGCGCAAACCGGCAAGCCGCTTGCCGATGGCGACGAAATCAAAGGCTATGAATTGGACGATGGCGATTTCGTCCATATCGAGGAGGACGAGATCGAGGCGGTGCAGATTGAATCGTCCCACACTATGAGCCTGGACGGTTTCGTCGACAAAGCCTCGATCCAGCAGATCTATCTCGATACGCCCTATTATGTGGCACCGGCCGACAAGGTGTCGGAGGAGGCTTTCGCCGTGATCCGCGATGCCATGGCAGGCAAGAAGATGGCCGGGCTGGCGCGCATCGTGCTCTATAGCCGGGAACGCCCCGTGGTCATCGAGCCGCTCGGCAAGGGCATGGTGCTGACGACGCTGCGCTACGACAACACGGTGCGTCAGCCGGACAGCGTGTTCGGCGAGATCAAGGCGGTGAAGACCGACCAGGAGATGACCGATCTGGCCGAACTGATCATCGACAAGAAGAAGGCGAAGTTCGATCCATCGAAATTCGACGATAAATATGAGGACGCACTGCTCGAACTGATCCGCGCCAAGAAGGCCGGCAAGAAAGCGCCCAAGGCCCAGGCGGCGCCCAAACCCTCGAACGTCGTCAACCTGTTCGATGCGCTGAAGAAGAGCCTTTCGTCGGATTCAGGCTCCACGAAAGCGTCGTCCGCGAAAACCAAACCGGCGGCCAAGCGCGCCAAGCCGAAAGCGGCCGCGCCCAAGCGCAAACCGGCCTGAGGGACCAAATGGCCGGCCTCGAGCAATATAACGCCAAGCGCGATTTCAAGAAGACCTCGGAACCGGCCGGCAAGATCGCGCGGATCGGGAGAAGCGAGGGCGGCATCTTCGTCGTCCACAAGCACGCGGCGACCAGGCTTCATTACGACCTTCGGCTTGAACATGACGGCGTGCTGTGGAGCTGGGCGGTGACACGTGGCCCAAGCCTGGACCCGCATGAGAAGCGGCTGGCCGTCCATGTCGAGGACCACCCGATCGACTATGCACCGTTCGAGGGCACGATCCCCAAAGGCGAATATGGCGGCGGCTCGGTCATCGTCTGGGACGAAGGGACATGGGTCCCCGAGACCGACCCGGCCAAGGCGATGAAGAAAGGCCATATCAGCTTCGAGCTCAAGGGCCACAAGCTGCATGGGCTGTGGCATCTGGTCAGGCTGAAACCGCGTCCGGGCGAAAAGCGCGACAACTGGCTGCTGATCAAGTCGGACGACGCCGCGGCGCGCCCGGGCGAGGATATACTGAGGGAGGCGCCGCAATCGGTGAAGTCCGGCCTGACGATCGAGGAGATCGGCGAAGGCAAGACGGCGAAAGGCCGAAAGCCCGACGTCTGGCATTCGAACAAGCCGGCGGCCGGCAACGCGAAGGCGGCTGGCCGGAAACTCGACTTCATCGAACCGCAGCTGGCGACACTCGAAAGAGATGCGCCGCCGGGCAAGGACTGGCTGCACGAAGTCAAATTCGACGGCTATCGCATGCAGGCGCAGATCGCCGGAACGGATGTGCGGCTCCTGACCCGCACCGGGCTCGACTGGACGGAGAAATTCGGCGGCGAAATCGTCACCGAACTCGCCGGCTTGAAATGCAGGGATGCCATCATCGACGGCGAGATCGTCGTGCTGGCCGACAGCGGCGTCTCTTCCTTCGCGCTGCTGCAGCAGGATTTGTCGGCAAAGCGGACAAATCGCTTCATCTACTATGTGTTCGACCTGATGCGCCTCGACGGCAAGGATTTGCGCGCCGAGCCGCTCATCGAGCGCAAGCAGGCCTTGCAGGAGCTGCTCGGCAAGCAGTCCGAGAACCCGGCGGTGCGTTTCTCCGACCACTTTTCCGAGCCCGGCAAGATCATGCTGGAGCATGCCTGCCGCATGGGGCTGGAAGGCGTCGTCTCGAAGCGAGCCGATGCGCCCTATCGCAGCGGGCGCGGCCCGACATGGGTGAAGTCGAAATGCACGGCGCGGCAGGAATTCGTCATTGGCGGCTATCTGCCGTCGGACAAGACCGGGCGCGGGCTGCGCTCGCTGCTGGTCGGCTATTACGAGGCCGGCAAACTACACTATGCCGGGCGCGTCGGCACCGGCTTCTCCGCCAAGGGTGCGACGGAGCTGAAGACAAAACTCGATGCGCTGAAGGCCAAGGCTTCGCCTTTCGACAAGGCCGTGCCGAAGGGCAAGGGTCTGGTCTGGGTCAAGCCGCAGCTTGTCGGCGAAGTGGAGTTTCGCAGCTGGACCTCGGACCGTATAATACGCCATGCCTCGTTCCAGGGGCTGCGCGAGGACAAGCCGGCGGAGGACGTTGTGCAGGAAAAGCCCAAGGCAGCGACAGGCAAGGCCAAGCCGTCGTCAAGCGGCGCCGGCAAATCCGCCGGGGCGGTGACGACCACCGTCAAGCTCTCCCACCCCGACAAGCTGCTGTGGCCCGACGAAAAAATCTCCAAGCAAGGTCTGCTCGACCATTACGCGGAGGTCTGGCCGCGCATGGAGCAGTTCGTCGTCAACCGTCCGCTCAGCCTGGTGCGGGCGCCGGACGGCGTCGGCGGCCCACGCTTCTTCCAGAAACACGCCTCGGCCGGGATGAGCGAAAAGATCGCCCGGATGAAAGACCCGACCGACGGCGAGGAAATCCTGTTCGTCCGGGATTTCGATGGCGTCGCGGCGCTCGTCCAGTACGGCGTGGTCGAGATCCACATCTGGGGCTGCACGATCGACAAGCTCGAACAGCCGGACCAGATCATCTTCGATCTCGACCCCGATGAAGGCGTCGACGTGAAAGCGGTGCGCGAGGCAGCGCTCGACATCAGGGGCAAGCTCGACGAGCTGTCGCTGCCGAATTTCGTCAAGACATCGGGCGGCAAGGGCTATCACGTGCTGGTGCCGCTGAAGCCCTCGGCGGATTGGGATGCGGTAAAAACCTTCGCCCATGATTTCGCCAAGGCGCTCGAACAGGGCGCCCCCGACCGCTACACGGCGACGCTGTCGAAAAAGGCGCGCACCGGGAAAATCTTCGTCGACTATCTGCGCAACGGCCGCGGCTCGACAACGGTCGCACCCTATTCGTCGAGGGCCAAGAAGGGGGCTACCGTGTCGATGCCGGTGACCTGGGCCGAGATCGAGGCCGGGCTGGCGCCGAACGCGTTCCAGATCGGCGATAAGACGACGCTGAAACAGTTGGCGCAAGCCGATCCGTGGAAGGGGTTTTTCGAGCAGGGGAAGGCATTGAAGCGAGGGTGAGCGCGGCAAACTACGCCAAAAACAGCCTCTCAAACGCCTGCTTGCCCGGCGGCGAGAAAATCACCGCGCGGCTGTCCTTTTCGCGGCGTGCCCATTTTTCCAGAAGGATCTTGTCGAGAATGGCCGCGCCCAGCGTGCCGGCGAGGTGCGAGCGGCGCACGCTCCAGTCGAGGCAGGCGCGGCAGACCGGCCGGCGCGGCCTGGGACCAACATCGATGCCGATGGCGGAAAAATGCGATGCCGCCGACGGGCCGAGCCTGATCTCCCTGTCGTCGCGCAGCAGGATGTCTTTCTCGACAAGGCGGTCGAGCATCGCCACCGCCTGCTCGCCGGCGAGGTGGTCATAGCAGACCCGGGCGACGCGCATCGCCGCGTCACGCGGGCCCGGCCGCACGCGCTTGGGGCCAACGGCTTCCGCCACACCGGTGATGGCTTCGATCATGCCCGCGACCTGCGGACCGGCGAGGCCGTAATAGCGATGCCTGCCCTGGCTGGCCAAGGTCAGCAGCCCACCCTCCATCAATTTCGACAAATGCGAGCTGGCGGTCGGCAAGGAGACGCCGGCCTCCAGCGCCAGTTCGCTCGCCGTCAGCGCCGTGCCGCCCATAAGCGCGCTGAGCATGTTGGCGCGGGCCGGATCGCCGACCAGGCTGGCGATGCGCGCGATATCGGGTCCTTCACGCATAGTTTGATCCTTGTCGAAGCATTCTTGTGAGATAACCACTAATCTGGCTTCAGCTCAAGGAGCCGGCGACGCAAGCGACGATGGCTCCTGACACCAAACTGCCTAGCACATCGATCAACATGACGTTTCGACCGCGCTCGAAGCGTCGATGCAAGACCCCAGGGAGCCGACCATGACCATCACCTGCTTTATCCGCTATGAGATCGACCCGTTCGGCAAGGCCGCCTTTGAGGAATATGCCCGCAACTGGGGCCAGGCCATCCCGCGCTGCGGCGCCGATCTCATCGGCTATTACGCCCCGCATGAGGGTTCGGCGACGACGGCCTACGCCGCCTACAATATTGAAAGCCTGGCCGCCTACGAAGCCTATCGGGCCCGCCTTGCCGCCGATCCGGCCGGCAAGGCAAACTATGAGTTCGCCCGCCGCGAAAGATTCATCCTCAAGGAGGACCGCATGTTCCTGAAACACGTCTCCGGGCCCCACGCCAAGCTGGTGCTGCCGTGATCGCCGTCATCTTCGAGGTGCAGCCAGCAGAGGGACGGCGCGATGCCTATCTCGGGATCGCCGCCAAGCTGCGCCCCTTGCTCGACGGCATTGACGGCTTCATCTCGATCGAGCGCTTTCAGAGTCTCGCAGACCCGAACCGCATCCTGTCGCTGTCGTTCTGGCGCGACGAGGACGCGGTGAAGGCCTGGCGCAACACCGAAGAGCACCGCCAGGCGCAGCAGGCGGGCCGGGGCGGTATCTTTGCCGGCTACCGTCTGCGCATCGCGCATGTCGTTCGCGATTACGGGCTGACCGAAAGGGACGAGGCGCCAGCGGACAGCCGGGCGGTGAATGGATGAGTGGCTTGGCGCGGCAGCGCTCAAGCATTCCCGATCAGCACCCCCGCCGCGAACACCAGCGCGCCGCCCAGCACCACCTGGAAGGCGGCGCGCAGGAAGGGCGTCTGCATGTAGCGGTTCTGGACGAAGGCGATGGCCCACAATTCGAAGAACACCACCACTGCGGCAACCGCCGTCGCCGTCCAGAAATGCGGAATGAGATAGGGCAATGCGTGGCCAAGACCGCCGGCTGATGTCATGACGCCGGTGGTGATGCCGCGTTTTATCGGCGAGCCGCGGCCCGAGAGCTTGCCGTCGTCGGAAGCGACCTCGGTGAACCCCATGGAGATGCCGGCGCCGATCGATGCGGCAAGCCCGACCAGGAAGGTCTGCCAGGTGTCATGCGTGGCAAAGGCAGCGGCGAAGATCGGCGCCAGCGTCGACACCGAACCGTCCATCAGGCCGGCAAGGCCGGGCTGCACATAAGTCAGGATGAACTGGCGCTGCTCGGCGGCGGCCTCCTCATCCTTCACATCGCCGGGCACATGCTTCTGCTCCAGCCGCTGCGCCAGTGTCTCGTGACCCTGTTCGGCTATGGCGAGATCGTCGAGAAGTTTTCGCGTCGAAGCATCGGTGGTGTGCTTTGCCGCCTCGACGTAGAACAGGTAGGCCTGCTGCTCCATCGCCTCGGCCTGGCGGCGCACATGCTCGATGCCGAGCGGCCTCACCAGCCAGTCGGGCTTGCGCTCGAAATAGCCTTTCACATGTTCGCGCCGGATCAGCGGAATGCGCTCGCCGAAACGCTTGCGGAAGAGTTCGATCAGGGCGTCGCGATGGCCGTCCTCCTCCTCGGCCATCTCCTCGAACACCTTTGCCGATTGCGGGAAGCTTTCCGCCAGCCCGTCGGCATAGGCCCGATAAATGCGGCCGTCATCTTCCTCGGATGAAATGGCCAGCGCCAGGATTTCCTGTTCGGAGAGCGATTCGAAGGGGCGGCGGCCGAAGCCGAAAACACGGGAAAGCATGAGGAAAGGACCCTAGTTTAGAATAGTTCTAAACTAGGGTTTGCCACGCTCCGGGTCAATCGCGCCGAGGTCACGGGTTCAAGAATTGTTGAAGCGCTCGAGCGGCCTCGATCCTTCTTTATTGACGAAGATTCACCTATATAGCTGAACCTAAGACAAGAATAAGGAGCATGCGCATGACGAAGCCGCATCCGCAGCATTTCGACCCGAAACCCGTTCTCGATCTCATCGCCGGCATCGAGGCCGATCTGCAGCGCCTGAAGGGTCTGGTCGAGCAGCAGATCGAAAAGTTCGACCCCGCCAACCCTCACAACAAGGCCCCCGACGGCAAGCTGACCGAGGAAGGGGTCGAGTGCTGCTACCGCATGTTCGACGAAGGCAAGTCGCGCTATTCGGTCGCCCAGCAGATGAAGATCTCCTTTGCCGCCGCTACCCATCGCTTCAACAACTGGCGCAAGCTCGGCGGAACCAAGAGGCAGCGGACGTTGCTTGGGTGAAACTGGCGAGATGTCGGCGGGACAGCGCCCCCCTCTGGCCTGCCGGCCATCTCCCCCACAAGGGGGGAGATTAACAGCGTCACCGTCCCGCCCTTCTTCCTCCGCTGAAAAGTGGTGAAAGCGCCAATGACTGCCGATCTCCCCCCTAGTGGGGGAGATGTCCGGCAGGACAGGGGGGCGCGCAGCCGAGGCCGGGGTGATCTCGCATTTCACGCATGACTCCTAACTTTGTATCGGTCACATCTTTTCGGTGGCACCGCGCCGCCCTTTGCGTGCACCATGGCCGGATCACATCGCTACAGGATCCGCCATGACCACCCTTCCCGGCATCGCCGACATCCACGCCGCCGCGGCCCGCCTCTCCGGCCTGATCGTCGAAACCCCCTTGATCGAATCGCAGGAGCTGAACAAGCGCTTCGGCGGCCGCGTCCTGTTCAAACCGGAGACGCTGCAGCGCACCGGCTCGTTCAAGTTCCGCGGCGCCTACAACAAGCTGTCGTCGCTGAGCGAGGCGGAACGCAGCCGGGGCGTCGTCGCCTTCTCCTCGGGCAATCATGCGCAAGGGGTCGCCGCTTCGGCCGCCATGTTCGGCGTCAAGGCGGTCATCGCCATGCCGGCGGACGCGCCGGCGATGAAGATCGGCAATGTCCGCAAGATGGGCGCGGAGGTGGTGCCCTTCGACCGCTTTCGCGATGACCGCATGACCGTGGTTCGCCCCTATATCGACAAGGGCATGGTGCTGGTGCCGCCCTTCGACGATCCTGCCATCATTGCCGGGCAAGGCACGATCGGCCTTGAACTCATGCGGCAGGCCAAGGCGCTCGGCGTCAGCCTCGACGCCGTCTTGATCCCCTGCGGCGGCGGCGGCCTGTCGAGCGGCATTTCGGTGGCGGTGAAGGACGCCTCGCCAGGCACAGCGGTCTGGGCGGTCGAGCCCGAGCATTTCGACGATACGCGCCGCTCGCTCGCCGCCGACGCCCGGGTTTCCAACGAAGCGGGCTACAGCTCGATCTGCGACGCGATCCTGACGGCCGAGCCGGGGGTGATCACGTTCGAGATCAACCGCAAGAACCTCGCCGGCGCCATCGCCGTCTCCGACAAAGCGACGGCACAGGCGATGCGCGATGCCATGGCCTATCTGAAGCTGGTGGTCGAGCCGGGCGGCTGCGTCGCGCTGGCGGCGCTGTTATCGGGCGAGATCGAACTGTCGGGCAAGAATGTCGCCGTGGTGCTGTCCGGCGGCAATGTCGATTTCGGCACCTATGCCGGGATCATGGCGGCCGCCTGAGCGCTTGTCCTCCGCGCCATGCCCGTTATCGGCGCATCTGCCATGCGGGAGATGCGGGCGCTCGGACGCCGTTTTACGATCCGGTCGTCGTCATTGGCGATCATGGTTTGTTGGGACAGGTGACAGGATGAAAAAGACCTACGAAAAGCCACGGCTGATGAAGCGCGAGAAGCTCTCGGTCGTGACCGCGGTCACGTGCACGATCTCCCATCCGTGCCCGTAGAGCGGTTTAGCGTTTCACGGAATCGCAGAACCGCTCTAACTATTTGTTTTTACACAATTCCCAAGGGCAAGCGCTACGCGCTTGTCCCGGGAAAACCGTTACACACTTCCTCGAATTTGCTCTAAACGGCCCGCCCGCGTAACCCAGGTTGCGCGGCGGTGCCGCCAAGTTTTCCGGCGGGCTTCGTGCGAGCGCCGGTCAGTCCAGCGTGCGCCTGAAGCGCAAAAGCGCGGTGCCCGCGAAGACCAGCACGAACACGGCCAGCCAGCCGATCTCGGTGGCGATGGCGTGGAAATCGGCGCCCTTCAGCATCACCGCGCGGGTGATGCGCAGGAAATGCGTCAGCGGGAAGATTTCGCCCAGCGCCTGGGCCCAGCCCGGCATGCCGCGATAGGGGAACATGAAGCCGGACAGGAGCAGCGACGGCAGGAAGAAAAAGAAGGTCAGCTGCATCGCCTGCATCTGCGAGCGGGCCATGGTCGAGATGGTATAGCCGAGCAGCACCAGCGACAGCACGAAGACAAGCACCGACGACAACAGCAGCGTCAGGCTGCCGACGAATGGGATATCGAACAGAAGCTTGGCCGCCACCAGCACCACCGCGACCTGCACTGCACCGACGACGAGGAAGGGCAGCACCTTGCCCAGCATGATCTCGGCCGGGCTGGACGGCATGGCGAGCAGGTTTTCCATCGTGCCGCGCTCGGTTTCGCGGGTCAGCGCCATGGCCGTCATCATCACCATGGTCATCTGCAGGATGACGCCGAGCAGGCCGGGCACGATGTTGTATTGCGAAATGCCTTCGGGATTGTAGCGCTGGTGCACCACCACCTGCAGCTGCTGCCTGGCATTCTCGGCGGCGGCCGCCTGCATGCCCTGGGCGCGCAGCAGCGCCTGGCTCGCCACCGTGCTCAGCGTGGAAATGGCGCCGCTCGCCGCCGACGGATCGGTCGCGTCCGCCTCGATCAGGATCTGCGGATTATCGCCGCGCTCGACACGTTTGGCGAAGTCGGCCGGGATGGTGACGACGAAGGAAACGTCGCCGCGCGCCATCAGGAATTCCGCCTCCTCGGCGCTCTGGGTGACATGGTCGAAACGATAGTAGCCCGTCACCTGCAGCGCCGAGACCATGGCGCGCGTGTACTGGTCGTTGCTCATCGCCACCAGCGCCGTCGGCAAGCCCTTCGGATCGTTGTTGATGGCAAAGCCGAACAGCACCAGCTGCAGCAGCGGCACGCCGAGCATCATGGCGAAGGTGATGCGGTCGCGCCGCATCTGGATGAATTCCTTGATCAGCAGCGCGCCAAGCCTGGCGAAGGAAAAGACGCTGTTCATGCCATGTTGTCCTTCGACCCCGACATGAACTGGATGAAGACGTCCTCCAGGCTGGTTTCGCCCGGCGCGACCGTCACGCCCTCGTGCTCCTTCTCGACATCGGCAAGCGCTGCTTCGAGCTTCTTCCTGTCGGAACCGACGATATGCAGCGTCGCGCCGAAAGGCGCCACCTGGTCGACGCCGGGGCGGCCCTGCAGCTCTTCAGCCACCTTGGCCAGCCGCGGCCCCTGGACCACGAATGTCGTCAGCCCGGCATTCCTGACCACTTCGGCGACGGTGCCGGTGGCCAGCATCTTGCCGTAGGAGATGTAGCTGATGCGATGGCAGCGCTCGGCTTCGTCCATATAATGGGTGGAGACCAGCACGGTGAGCCCGCCGCTGGCGAGACGGTGGATCTCGTCCCAGAATTCGCGCCGCGCCTTCGGGTCGACACCGGCCGTCGGCTCGTCGAGCAACAACAGCTTCGGCTTGTGCATGATGCAGGCGGCGAGCGCCAGCCGCTGCTTCCAGCCGCCGGACAGCGTGCCGGCCAGCTGGTTGCGGCGCGAGGTCAGGCCGAGTTCCTCCAGTGTCCTGGCGACATATTCCTCGACCGGTTTCAGCCGGTAGAGCCGCGCCACGAATTCGAGGTTCTCGCCGATCGTCAGATCCTCGTAGAACGAGAATTTCTGCGTCATGTAGCCGACTTCGCGCTTGATCCTGAGCGACTCCGTGCGGATGTTGAAACCCAGCACCGTGCCTTCGCCTTCGTCCGGCGTCAGCAGGCCGCACATGATGCGGATGGTGGTGGTCTTGCCCGAACCATTGGGGCCGAGGAAGCCGACGATCTCGCCTTCGGCGACCGACATCGTCACATGGTCGACGACGGTCTTGTCGCCGAAGCGCTTGACCAGGCCATGAACGTCGATGGCGTTCATCTTGCCGTTTCCGCAAGATCGACGTCGACGATCTGGCCGGGTTGCAGCGGGCCGGCATCGCCCTCCGGGCGAGCCTCGACAAGATAGACCAGCTTCTGCCGGTTCTCGAGCGAGTAGATCACCGGTGGGGTGAATTCGGGATCGGGCGAGACATAGCTGACGCGCGCCTTCACGCCCGCGCCGCAGCCGTCGCAATGAACGTTGAGCAGGCTGCCGATCCTGACCGAGGAGAAGGCGGCCTCCGGTATGTAGACGCTGAGCTTCACCGCGCCGTCGGGCAGCATCGAGATGACCGGCGCGGTCGGGCCGGCCGTGTCGCCGGGATTGCGGATGACGTCGTTGACGCGGCCGGGCGAGGGCGCGGCCAGCGTGCGCTTGGACAGCCGCCACCGAGCCTGCTCCAACGCTGCCTGCGCCTGCTTGACCTGATTGTCGGCGGCCTTGATCGTCTCGGGCCGCGCCGGCAGGCCACCGACGGCGAGGTTGGCCTCGGCCTGGCCGACCTGGGCATTGGCGGTCTCCAGCGTCGCCGAGGCGGTGTCGTAATCGGCCTGGGTGCCGGTGCCGCGCTTGAACAGATCGGCGGCGCGGTCGTATTTGCGCTTCGCATCGTCGGCCTGCGCCTTGGCCATGTCGACCTGTGCCTTGAGTGCGGCGATTTCTTCCGGCCGCTTGCCGACCTGCAAATCGGCGAGCTGCGCCTGTGCCTGGGCGAGGCTTGCCTCGGCCTGCGCCACCGCGATCTTGGCGTCGGCGCTTTCCAGCGTCACCACCGTCGTGCCCGGCGTGACGCGATCGCCGCGCTTCACGGCGACGGCCTCGACCTGCGCCACCTCGATCGGCGCCAGGAGCACATAGTCGCCCTCGACATAGCCCACGGCCAGGGGGGCGGCAGGGGCACAGGCCCCGAAAAGCTGCGCGGCGAGCGGCAGCGAACACAGAAAGCTCATGGTCTTTGCCCCTTCATCCTTGCCGCTTCCTCGATCTTTCGGGCGGCCAGTATGGCGCTTAGGTTGTCCGTCGTGACCGCCACGACCTTGGCTGCCTCGGCCGCGCCGATATCGTGCCAGCCCATGCGGCGCATCACCGCTTCGCGGCCGATGCGGAAATAGATGACCTGGCCGATCAGCGTGAACACGGTGAGCCGGGTCCGCTCGCTTTCGGCCGGCTCTCCGGTCGCCTGCTCCCAGATCAGACACAGCCGGCGATGCGTCGGCTCGAACACGCCGTCATAGATGCGGTCGAGGGCTGCTGTCGGATGCGACAGTTCGCGCAGGACGAATTGAACGATCTCGCCGGCCTGCGGCTGCGCCACGATGAAGCCGACCATCCGCTCCAGCGCCCCGAAGAGCAGCAAACGCGCAGCCTCCGGATCGTTTGCTGCCGCGGCCTGGGCGCTGCCCAGTGCCTGGCCGGCAACCGTCTGGATGGTTTCGACGATATAGTCGGCGGCGGCGGCGCGAAGGCCTTCCTTGCCGCCGAAATGATAGGCGATCGACCCTATATTGGCCTGCGCCTCCGCCGCGATCTCACGGGTCGAGGTACCGTCGAAACCCTGCCGGCCGAAGAGTTTCAGCGCCGCCCGCACAAGTGCGGTGCGCGTCAGATCCGCCGGAGAGGTTTCGCGGCGCGGATTTTTGGCGTCGGGGGTTTTGATCATGGCAGAACTTTAATCAATCGATTGATTAAAGTCAACTTGTGTTCGGAGTTGTCTTGCCATCGCCCGCGGCAAACGCTTAAGTGCGCGGCCATGGGCAAGGAAGTCGAGCGCAAGTTCCTGGTCTCCAGCATCGCATGGCGGGAGTTGGTCGAGGCGGATATCCGCATTCTCCAGTTCTATCTCGCCACGGCGCCTGGGCGGACCGTGCGCATTCGCATCAGCGACGGCGCTTCCGCCAAGCTGACGCTCAAATTCGGCAGCGGCGCGCGCGAGCGCGACGAGTTCGAATATCCAATCCCGCTCGCCGATGCCGTGGAGATGCTGGACTTCGCCATCGGACGTGTCATCGAGAAGACACGTCACTATGTTAGGCACCGCGGCTATCTCTATGAAGTCGACGTCTTTGGCGGTGCACTCGCGGGACTTGTGGTGGCCGAACTCGAGACGCCGGAAGACGTACCGGACGAAATGCTGCCTGACTGGCTCGGCCGTGAAGTCACCGGCGAGCAGAAATTCTACAACGCGTCGCTCGCCCTCGGGGGGATACCGGAGATCGCCGCATGAGCTTTCGTATCGACCCACGCCTACCGCTGACCGGCGAGGTCAGACGCATCCTCGCCGAGGAGATTGGCAAGGCGCTCCTGCATCTGGATACGGCGCGCAGCCGGCCTGAGCAGGGACTGCATAAATGCCGCAAGCGGCTTAAGAGCGCTCGTGCCTTGCTGCGCCTGATTCATTCCGGCGACGAAACATTCTGCACGACAGAGAACCAGTGCTATCGCAACGTCGCAGCGCTGCTTGCCGGCCCGCGCGAGGCGACGGCGCTGATCGAGACCATCGACCGGCTGGCGGCAGCTTTCCCGAAGGAGAGCGCCGATGGCGGGCTCGACGCCGTACGTGACCGGCTGATCGCCCGCCAGCACGATCTCCACGAAGGCGCCGGCCTCGAAGCTGCGATCGGCGCGGCGACCGCGGCCTGCCAAGACGGTATGAAGCGGATCGAAAGCCTCGACTTGCCCGACCAGCCGGAACAGGCGGCCGACGTGCTTGCCGAAGGCGCCCGGGTCACGCTGCGCCGTGCCAGGAAGGCGCTCGACAAGGCTGGCTCGCGCGGCGAGGCCGACGATTTCCACGATTTGCGCAAGGCGGCCAAGACGCATGGCATGCACCTCTCGCTGCTGGGCAGGCTCTGGCCGACGCCGATCAAGGCGCGGCGCAAGGCGGTCGATGCACTGGGCGAGCGGCTCGGCGAACTGCACGATCTGTTCGTCTTGCGCGCGCTGCTCGAGGCCGACGACGAGCCGCTTGGCCCGCCCGAGGACACGAAACTTCTTGGCAAGCTCATGAAGCGTTCGGAGAAGAGTCTGCGGAAATCCTGCCTTGCCGAGGCGGCCGAACTGTTCGGCGACAGCCCCAGGCATTCGACGAAGAAGCTGGCCCGCAAGGCGCGCGATGATCTGGCCAGTCCGGCGCAGCGCGACGAGACGAGCGCTTCGGCCGGCTGACGAAGAGCCGGCACGCTGGCACTTCCCCGCCGGCGTGTGCTAGTCACGCTGCATCATGACCGAGCCCGGCGACACGCTCCTGGACCGACTTGGCCGCTGGCTCGCCGGCCGGTTGCAGCAAGAGTCCTCCGGCTATGAACCCTACACGCCGTCGGACCCTGAAACACTGCGCCGCACGCTGGAACCCGGCGACATCCTGCTGATCGAGGGCAACCAGAAGATCTCGGCGGCGATCAAGTACCTCACCCAGTCGACATGGTCGCACGCGGCCTTCTATGTCGGCGACGCGCTGGCCGAACCGGAGGACGGAACAGAGCGGCGGCGGCTGATCGAGGTCACGCTCGGCGACGGCTGCGTGTCGGTACCCTTGTCGCGCTACCGCACCTACAACACCCGCATCTGCCGAGCGAGCGGGCTGACGCCGGAGGACCGCGAGACGGTCGTCGCCTTCATGATCGGCAAGCTTGGCCTGAAATACGACCTCAAGAACATTTTCGACATGCTGCGCTATTTCCTGCCGACGCCGCCGGTGCCGGTGCGCTGGCGCCGGCGCATGCTGGCCTTCGGCTCCGGTGACCCGACCCGGGCCATCTGCTCCTCGCTCATCGCCGAGGCCTATGGCCGGATCCACTACCCGATCCTGCCCGAGATCACCCGTGCGCCGGGCCGCGCCTCGGCGCAGTCGAGCTATATGCGCAAGGAAATCCTGCACATTCGCCACCACTCGCTCTACACGCCGCGCGACTTCGACCTGTCCCCGTTTTTCCGCATCGTCAAGCCGACGCTGGAATATGGTTTCGACTACCGGGAAATGGTCTGGGACGACAAGGCCGCCAGTGCGGAGACGAAAGCCGCCGAATAATGCATGTTTGGCAGTCCTTTCAAGCTGGAAGCGGGCGCCGTCCTTTTGCGGCGGGCTGCTCAGGCGTCCGCGCGCCGGCATCGCGCGGGTGCGGGCCGATCGGCATGATCGCGGGAAACGGCGTCGCTCCAAAGGCAAACGTCCATTTGTAGCCGGTGAGCCCGTCCTCGGGCGTCGTATGCTGGTCGTGGTGAGCCAGCAATTTGGCGCGCTCGGCAAGGTCCTCCGCTTCGCGCCGCACCATCTCGGCCGTCTCCGGCCGCATCCGCCTGGAGAAGCTGACGAAGGTCGCCTCCTTCTCGATATGGGTGATGGCCCAGCCGATGAAATTCTTGTTGGTCATCTCGAACAGCGGCCTGAGCGGCCCCTCGAAGTTCCACTGGATCGGCGTTTCGACCAGCAATCTCGCCGTGAGGCCCCGGCCGAGCGCGATCAGGCCGAGTTCTTCCAGGTCGCGCAGATAGAGGAACATCGAGGCCTCGCTCAGGCCTTGCGAGCGCATGATGCCCTCAGGCGTGAACTTTTCCGACAGCATGACGAAGACGAACAGCAGCGCCGGCCGCCCGGCGAGCCGGCGCTCGATCTCGGGCGCGATGTGGTTGACCGGGCCCGGCCCCCGGTTCATCGAGCCAAGCACGTTTTCCAGCTCGACGCCGGCTGCGGCGCAGATCTCGACCAGCCGGTCGAGCTTGCAGTTGCGCTCGTGGAAGATGCGCTTCACCGTCGGCTCGGAAACGCCCATGCGTTCGGCCAGCTCGCGATAGGTGACGCCCTTCGCCTTCAGTGTCCGCTTCAGCGCCTCGAAGATCAGACCGTTCATGGGATGCACCTCTTGCCGGCAATTTCGTATCGACTTTCGATACTAACGGTAATCAGGCTTTTCGAAAAGTATCGGAAATCCTAGCTCACTGCCTGTCAGCACAGGAGAACAGCCATGAAACACTTCATCATCTCAGCCTTGGTCGCCACCATCGGCATCGCGGCCGCACCAGCGGTCCAGGCCGGCGAACTCTGGCGCGCAACGGGCCTCGAACAACCGGAATCGGCACTGTTCGACGCCGCCAACAACCGCATCATCGTCTCCAATATCGTGGGTAACCCGGGCGATGCCGACGGCAACGGCTATCTCAGCGTGCTGTCCCTGGACGGCAAGATCGTCACCCAGCACTGGACCGAAGGCATGGACGCGCCCAAGGGTATGGCGATATCGGGCGGCAAGCTCTATGTCGCCGACATCACCAAGGTCCGCGTCGTCGATCTCGCCAGCGGCAGGCTGATCGCCAGCATTGTGGTGCCGAATGCCGTCTTCCTCAACGACATGACGGCGGACCATACAGGCAAGGTCTATGTCAGCGACATGCTGGCCGACACGATCTACCGCATCGACGGCGACAGGCCGGAGCTGTTCGTCAGGGACGCGTTGCTGGCTTCGCCCAATGGCGTCTTCGCCGATGGCGACCGGCTGATGGTTGCCTCCTGGGGCAAGGGCATCAAGCCCGACTTCAGCACGGCGGAGCCGGGCGGGCTGCTGTCGGTCGACCTCGCCAGCAAGGTGGTTTCGCCGCTGCCCGGCGCGCAGAAATTCGCCAACCTCGACGGCGTCATCACCATTGGCGACACCATCTACGCCACCGCCTACATGACCGGCACGCTTTACCGCTACAAGGCCGGCGGAACTCCGGAAGCGGTGGCGCACTTCAAGCCGGGCAGCGCCGACATCGGCACCGACGGCAAGTCGGTCCTCTATGTGCCGCTGATGAACGAGGGCGAGGTGGCGGCGCTGAAGGTCCGTGCCGAAACGTCAGACTGATACGGTCAGCGACCAGCAGCCGTTTTTGAGACAGTGCAGCTTCGATCTGACGAGCTGTACTGTTTCCGCTCACGACTTGCCGGGGTTGCGAACAACTCCGAGGCCGAGATCCGTCCTATGCATGGTTGTGGCGGCCCGCGAGGCCGATCGCTGGCCGGTCATCGCGGCCGTGTACGTGCCTTGAATTGGCACCAAATCTGCTTGATGGTGGTGTTGGGTGGGTTGGGTTTACAGTATGCGGTTCCTGAACTTCATTTTAGGCGGCCTCTGTCTGCTTGTTTGCAGCGCCCCGGTATCTGCTCAACAGTGGTGTTCCAACGCGAAGAAACCTGACGAAATAACGATTTGCAGTGACAGCGGGCTCGGGCAACTTGATCAGCAACTTAGTTTGGATTTTGCTGCCTTGAGAGACGGTGTGCCAAACCGACAGCCAGTCATCGACCAGCAGCGGAATTTCCTGAAGCGTAGGGCGCTTTGCGGAGCCGATAACGCGTGCATACGCGCTGAACACCAAAAGCAGATCGCCCTATATTCGGCGGTGGCCGCCAAACTCGGCATTTCACTTCCGCTTGTGTCATCGGCTATCGCGGCCGTTCCGCCCGGCACGACAGAAGGAAGCAGCCAGAAAGTTCAAATCAACTCAATATTTATCGACTATGGGCCACTCGGGGCGGCAGGGAACGCGATGGATGCGCTTGTCGTCGCAAATTGGGACTATGCCGAACTCGACACCCTTAAAACACCTAACGCGGATGCGGTGCTTGTTTCGTCGGCCTTGGCGACGCGTGGTATCGCCGCCAGGATCGAGCGAAACGCAGGGCGTCAGACTTTGCTGGATGCACTTGCCAAGTTCGCTGACAGTCCGCATAAAGATGTCTTTATATTCTACTACGCAGGCCACGCCGCGAACATTAACGGAAACTCGTCGCTGCTTCTGCCTTCGTTCAGAATCACGGGCGGTGCCTCAAATGGCGAGTATATACCCATATCAGTCATCACGAAGACAATCTCGAAACTGGGCTATAAAAAGGCGCTGATTATATTTGATGCTTGCCGGAACATCATAGACGTTAACGACCCTCAAGTCGTCGCGACCGTAGCAGCAGAATACCAGAACACTCGGAGTGTCAAAGCTCTGACGTCCCGTTCCGTGGAATTAGCCGCCTTAGAAGATATGGACTACGCCATTTCCTTCTCTTCGGCGGAGGGACAAACCGCTCTCGACACCGTGAATGGTCAAAACAGCCCTTTCGCTCAAGCGTTTGCCTCCAACTTGCGAGAAAAAGATACCTTCTTTGATGCAATCATTGAGACTCGCAGAGACGTCCGAAAAGTCACCAATGACCGCCAACGTCCCACGCTTGAGATGAGTTGGGATGAAGACCTTACGCTTTCGGGCAACCTTTTGAAGTCGGTTGAATACACTTTCAACGAAGGCGTCACGGCTAGAATCGATGGGCCATCGGAAGACATGAGACTTGTTCGAGACGCCCCCAACACTCGGTCTATCCACCACAAGATGACCGCTGACGATCCATGTCTCCGAGCCGCACCCATTCCTGGAGTGGCCAAATTCGACAGTAGTGTCTTCAATTGTGTGTCAGAGGCTTACCATCTGAAGGCCGCATCCAAGGGCACGACATCTGGCGGCATCAATTTCTTTCCGGAGCGATATGCAACCGACGGCCACATTCAGATCTGTGACAGTGCCAAGTTCGTTTTCGATTTGGACTTGGATGGACGACCAGAGATTGCGACCTTCTCGCACGATCGATACGGGGGCGTCCTGACATTCGAGAGAGACGGTCATATCGCAAACTACTACTCACGCCTCGGATGCAGTTTTTGGGACCTCACTGTTTATGACCTGGACAGGAACGGTGTTGGTGATCTGGTCATTTCTTATGCCTGCGAAGGCGAGCAAAACGATATGATCATTGAGACTTGCCTCGTCGTCCTAAGCGGCGAGCGCCTGATTTCAAATGTGGATGGAACATTTCAAGACTCTAATGAAGCAAATCTTGAGCTTTACTTTAAGAAATCTAGATACCTTGGGCTGTTGGGTGGACTCAATAGAGTTGCGTTGTTTTACGATGAGGGTATTCGGGATGTTTTACCGATTTCGCCAGTCGGCCTTGGGTACGTTGGATATTTTGACACATGGGAAATTGGCCGTGAAGACCGAATACCTAACAAGCTAGTAAGCATAGCTAAGGACGGGACGATAACGCTTCAGAGTGACGGCGATACTTACACAATGCCCAGTTTACAGTCAGACAAGTTTGTTCTGAAAAAAATCAACTAGGCGGCGTGACATGACGACACCATCTACGCCTCCGCCTACATGACCGGCACGCTTTACCGCTACAAGGCCGGCGGAACTCCGGAAGCGGTGCCGCTGATGAACGAGGGGGAGGTCGCAGCGCTGAAGCTCGATTGAGAAACCGTGCCTCGGGGCCGAACCGCGACCTTCGCTAACAGCCGTCGATGGACCCGTGGTAGGAAAGGTAAATCGACGGTGATGGAGGTTTGCCATGGAAGACGGGGACATCCGGGCGGCCCTGGATCGCCACTGGGCGGCTTCCGACGCAGGTGACTTCGAGGCGGAACACCGGATCTACCGGGAGGACGCGGTGCTCGACTATCCGCAATCGGGCGAGCGCATCCGCGGACGGCGCAACATCCAGTCCTCCCGCGCCGCGCAACCGAACCGCAAGCGCTTCACCGTGCGGCGGATCACCGGCAAGGATGACCTCTGGGTCACCGAATATGTCCTGACCTATGACGGGCGGCCATCCTACACCGTCAGCATCATGGAGTTCCTGGACGGCAAGGTGGCCCGCGAGACCCAGTATTTCAGCGATCCATTCGAACCGGGAGCCTCGCGGGCACAATGGGCCGAGCGGATATTGTGAGCCATGGGGAAAATCATCCGCCGATCGCCCGCGCGGAGCTGCCGAACGAGACCGTCGCTCTCGCCCGCTTCCTGATCGGCAAGCTGGTGATGCAGGCGTTGCCCGAAGGCATTGTCGGCGGCCGCATCGTCGAGACCGAGGCCTATGTCGTGGGCGACGCCGCCGGGCATGGTTTCAGGGGAATGACCCCGCGCAACCGTTCGCTGTTTCTCGAGCGAGGCCACGCCTACGTCTATCTCGCCTATGGCACCTCCATGATGCTGAACGTCTCGAGCGAGGGGCAGGGGATCGGCACCGGTGTCCTGATCCGGGCACTGGAACCACTCGAAGGCATCGCGATCATGCGGCGGAACCGTGGCGTGGAGCGCTTGCGTGACCTGGCGCGCGGGCCGGGAAGGCTGGCCTCGGCGCTGCGGATCGATCGTTCGCTCGACGGGCTCGACCTCTGCCAGAAAGGGCTTTTATGGCTCGCAGGCGATGCCCAGGACCCCGGCGAGATCGGGCAAGGCATCAGGATCGGCATTTCGAAGGATGCCGACCGACCGCTGCGATTCTATCTCAGGGGCAGCCCGTTCGTCAGCGGTCCGAGATCGCTCAACCGATGAGACGCCGGTCAGCCGCCCTCCTTCGTTGAAAGGAAGCTGGACGCGAAGGAGCCGCGCCTCACTTCCCCGCCAGTTGCGCCCGCGCGTCGCGGATCGAGGCGGCATAGGTCACCAGCGGCCGCTTGATGCAGGCGGTGCGGCGGGCTTGAGGCGCACGCCCCTGCCGCCGCGCTCGCTGGCCTGGTTCTCGCCGATCAGTTCCACCCCGGCCTCGTCGAGCGCCTGGATGACCTTCATCAGCGTATCGACCACGCCCCGGACCACGCCATCGCTCGCTTCCATGCGCTGGATGGTTGGAAGCGAAACGCCCGCGCGCTCGGCGAGCGTCTTCTGATCGATGCCGGCCAGGGCTCTTGCGGCACGCATCTGCGCGGCAGTGATCATCGGCCGCAACCCATGTCTGCGTCCGCGGAAATGACGCATGATGTTTCAAGCATCAGCATCAATCCTTGTGGCTTAAGCACCGTCGCCTGATTGTCCATTTTCGATACTTTCCGAGGATTGCAAGCTAGGATGTTGTCCATCTGAGGCAGGGGGTAACGCGGTTGAACATATTCAGGACTTTGGTGACATCGGCATGCTTGCTGTCAATGGCTCTGGCGCTGGCAGGATGTGGTGGACACCTGATCAACAGATTGATCTGAGGGCAAGCCCGAGCGGCGCGGCCAGGCGCATCAGGTATCGTCGCTCACCACCTTGCGCCGCTGCAGGATCCGCGCCACCAACCAGCATAGCATCGCCCAGGCGAAGCCCGCACACCAGCCTGCCAACACATCCGACGGCCAGTGGACGCCGAGATAGATGCGGCTGACGCCGACCAGCACCGTCGTCAGCACGGCGAGGGACAGGACGTATATCTTCGTCGCCCGGCCATGCAGGAAGCGCGCCGCGAGCGAACCGAGCGTGAGATAGGTCACCGCCGACAGCATGGCGTGGCCACTCGGGAAGGAAAGCGACGTCTCGCTGACCAGATGCGAGACGAGCTCGGGCCGCGGCCGATCGACGCCGACCTTCAGCAGGCTCGACAGAACCTGGCCACCCGCCACGGCGACAAAGATGAGAAGCGCGGTCCCAGGCCTGCGGATCAACAGCAGATAGATGATCGTTGCCGTCGTGATCAGCACCAGCACGCTGGCGCTGCCGAGGCTGGTGATGTCGCGCATCGCCCCCTCCAGCCATAGCGGGCCGATTGGGATACCGGGTTGGCCCGTCTGACGGAAGGCAAGCAGGATTTCGGTGTCGAAGGCGTGTGGCGTGGTGGCGCGCGCCACCTCCATCAACTCCTCGAAGCCCCAAAGCCCGCCGGCGATGACAAGGCCGGCCAGCAGGACCGGGAATTCGATCCGGTTAAGCAGGGTGCTTGCAGTGTCTTTCATCGGATTGGTACCGCAGCCTTCATTCGGTCATCGTCCCTGCAGATAGGGCCCGAGCGTGATCAGCGCCACGGCCGCGATCGCCAGCACGATGCCGGCGGCCTGCAGCGCGTTGACGCGCTCGCCGAAGAACACCAGCGCGACGACATTGACCGAGACCAGCTGAATGACGGCCGAGAGGCTGAAGGACACCGACATGCCGAACTCTCGGATCAGCCGCAGCATGATCAAATTGCCCAGCGAATAGAGTGCCAGCGTCAGCAGGATCTTGCCGAGGCTCGGCGCCAGTCCCCATTGCTTGGCGGCGGTCGCCGCCAGAAGGAAGATCACCGTTGAAAAGCCAAGCTGCAGCAGTCCCGAAAAACTCAACGTCCGTCCCCTTAGAAGCGGCTGCCGCCGCGTGTGCCGCGGACCTTGTTTCCCAAGCGCCCCGAGACGTCAAGCGACCTCGTTCCAACTAAGGTCTTGGCAAGGGCAAGACTGAGGCTCAATGTGCCAATGTCGCCCAGCTGTCGATGGGGAGGGGGCGGTCAGGGGCTTATGATTCGTATTCTGCAGAATTTGGCGCGGCGCTGGAGCGAGCTTTCGCTAGCCCTGCAATTCCTCGTTGCCGGCGGCTTTGGCCTCCTGGCCGTCATGCTCGTGGTCGGCACCTGGGTAACGACGCAGATCCGGGACGGCGTCATGCGCAATTCGGCCGCCACGACAGCGCTCTATGTCGACAGCGTGATCGCGCCGCTGCTGCCGGACCTGCGCAAGAGCGAAGAGCTCAGCGAGGCCGTCAAGCAGGCGCTCGACGAGACGCTCGGCCAGGGTGCGCTCGGCAAACGCCTGGTTTCGTTCAGGCTCTGGCGGCGCGACGGCACGGTGCTCTATGCGAAGGACGCGTCTTTGATCGGCCGCCGCTTCAATCTGACCGACAATCTGCTGTCCGCTTTCCAGGGCAACGTCACCGCCCAATTCGATACGTTCGACGAAGACGAAAGGAAGGAACAGGCTGTCGGCGTGCCCTTGCTGGAGATCTACAATCCCGTGCGCGAACCCTGGTCCGGCAATGTGGTGGCCGTCACCGAATTCTTCGAGGTCGCCAGCGATTTCAAGGCCACGCTGGCTTCCGCGCTGCTGTCGAGCTGGCTGGTCGTGGCCGGCACCACCTTGACCGCTTTTCTGCTGCTGTCGGGCATCGTCCTGCGGGCCAGCCGCACCATCGACGATCAGCGCGGCGCGCTGCGCCACCAGGTGTCGGAACTGCAGGACCTGGTGACGCAAAACAGCGCCTTGCGGCAGCGTGTGCAGCGGGCGTCCCGCCGCGCCACCGCACTCAACGAAAGATATCTGCGCCGGATCGGCGCCGACCTTCATGACGGACCGGCGCAACTCGTGGCGCTGGCGGCTTTGCGCATGGACAGCCCGGTATTTTCGGACGACGGCCATTCGACCGAGAGCCGTTCGACCGAGGTCGCGATGATCCGCAAGACGCTGGAGGATGCCATGCGCGAAATACGCGGTATCTGCACCGGCCTTGTGCTGCCGCAGATAGAGACGGCAGCCGCCAAGGAGATATTACGGCTGGCCGTCGACGAACATGAGCGCCGGACGGGAACCTCGGTGAGGCTTACCGTGCCCAAGCATTTGCCCGAACCCGGCGCCTCGGAGAAGATCAGCATCTATCGTTTCGTGCAGGAAGGGCTGAACAATGCGTATCGCCACGGGCGAGCCAAGGATCAGACAGTGCGTGCCGGGATGAAGAATGGCCGGCTTTTTGTTGAAGTGTCGGATAGCGGGCCGGGCTTCGACCCGGCGCGGGTCGAGGGGCTGGGGCTGGCCGGCCTGCGGGAGAGGGTCGAAAGCATTGGCGGCCAGTTCCAGACCTTGACCGGAGCACAAGGCACGCGATTGGTAATCAGTCTATCGGTTGAGGAGCAAGCATGATTGGCGCCATTCGAATCGCTATTGTCGATGATCATCCGCTGTTTCGCGAAGGCGTGACGCGCAGCCTGTCGGAGATCGGAGGCTTCGAGATCGTCGGCGAAGGTGCGACGGCGCAGGATGCCGAACGCATCGCCTCGACGGTCCAGCCCGACATATTGCTGCTCGACATCTCCATGCCGGGCGGCGGCCTGGCCGCGGTTACAAGCATCCTTGCCGACCACCCCGCCCAGAAGATCGTCATGCTGACCGTTTCGGAGGCCAATGCCGACGTCACCAAGGCCCTGAATGCGGGGGTGCACGGCTATATCCTCAAGGGTGTCGGATCGCGAGCACTCGCCGATATCCTGCGCAGCGTCACGGCCGGCGAGAGCTATCTTTCGCCGACGCTGTCGGCGCGGCTGCTGTCCGATCTCCAGTCCCCGCAGCCTGCCAATGGCGAGGCGGACCGGCTGCGGCAACTGACCGGGCGGCAGACGGAAATCCTGCGGTTGGTGGCGGAGGGGCTCAGCAACAAGGAGGTTGCCTTGCGCCTGGAGCTGCAGGAGAAGACGGTCAAGCACCACATGACCGGGGTGCTGTCGAAACTCAACGTGCGAAACCGCACCGAGGCGGCCCTCATGATGCGCGAGTTGCGCGACCGAGACAGGAACCGAGCGTAGGCCATCGCGGAACCGCTCTAACTATTTGTTTTTACGCAATTCCCAAGGGCAAGCGCTGCGCGCTTGTCCCGGGAAAACCGTTACACACTTTTCCTGGAATTGCTCTAAAGCCAGACAAAACGAGGTCACCTCCGCCGGGGGCGGCGGAGGTGACGTGTGAAGCTGGTCGTTGCCTGTTGACCGGCCTCACAAGGCCTTGAGACGCCTGACATCGGCGGGCGTGGCCCGACGGTCGATGATCGTGCGGCCGAGCGCGTCGCGCATCCTGAAACGACCGTTCTCGATCTTTTCCGTCATGCCGTTGGGGTGCTCGACCGAGATCTTGCTGCCGTCCACGCTGACCTTGTCGCCGGTCGTGGCGTTGACATGGCTGGTGCCCGTGCTGCTCTGGCTGGCGCCCGATCCCGAGTTGCCGCTACCGTCATCTGTTCCGGAATTGCCGCCGTTTCCATTTCCGTTGCCGTTATTGCCACCGCTGCTGTTGCCGCTGTTGCCGCCGTTTCCATTTCCGTTGCCGCTATTGCCGCCGCTGCTGTTGCCGCTGTTGCCGCCGTTTCCATTTCCGTTGCCGCTATTGCCACCGCTGCTGTTGCCACTGTTGCCGCCGTTTCCATTTCCGTTGCCGCTGTTGCCGCCACCGCTGTTGCCGTTGCTGCCACCGTTGCCGTTGCCGTTGCCGTTGTTGCCACCGCCATTGCCGCCCTTGGCGGCCTGTGCGGTGGCGGCATCGATTCCGGGGGCGGAGCCGTTCAGGGCGATTCGATAGGGAGCAATGGTCAACGGCAAAGCCGCCGCAGTGACGAGCGCCAGCCGGCAACAACGGGCCGTGATCGATCCGTTCATCCTGATCTCCGTCGATTGAGCCGGCGCGCCCACCCCAACGTTGCAACCAGCAACATCGCCGAAAGATGTATTGACCGGAAGCGACCTCCGACCGTTGCGTTTGTCCCCCAGGACCTTTGGAAGCGCAAGGTTGGACCAAAGTCCGAGGTCATGGATGACAACTGCCTCGCGCGGAGCGGTGGAACAGGTATGATGTCACGAAAATGTGATCAGCCGGCTGTAGGGGTCGAAAGCGACAAAAGCTCCAGCCACTCCAAAGCCAGAGGCCCTCATGACCGAACATCGCTCCCCCGACGCCAGATTCCGCACCAGCCTGCTCGAGGAAAACGAAGGACCGGCCATCAACCCGACCGACAACCGCACCATGGGCGAGATCATCGCCGCGCGGTTCTCGCGCCGGGGGTTCCTCAAGGGATCGCTCGCCGTCTCGGCGATCGCCGCCACGGTCGGCCCGCTGGCCATGATCGCCGCGGACGATGCCCGCGCCGCGGAAGGCTCGGCCTTCAAGTTCGACGAGCTCGAGGCCGGCATCGACGACAAGCATCATGTCGCGCCGGGCTATGACGCCGACGTGCTGTTGCGCTGGGGCGATCCGCTGTTTGCCGATTCGCCGGAATTCGACCCGACGAAGCAGTCGGCCGAGGCGCAGGCCAGACAGTTCGGCTACAACAACGACTATGTCGGCTATATCCCGATCGACGGCTCGGCCGAGCACGGCCTGCTGGTGGTCAACCACGAATACACCAACCCGCATCTGATGTTCCCGGGCATCGTTTCGATCGTCGAGAAGGACGGGAAGAAGAAGGCCGAGGTCGCTCCGCTCTCGAAAGAGCAGGTCGATGTCGAAATGGCGGCGCATGGCGGCACCATCGTCGAGATCCGCAAGGACGGCGGCAAATGGCAAGTGGTGCGCGACGGCAAGCTCAACCGCCGTATCACCTCCACCACAGAGATGGCGCTGTCCGGCCCGGTCGCCGGCCATGATCGCGTCAAGACCAATGCCGACGCATCCGGTACCAAGGTGTTCGGCACCATCAACAATTGCGCCGGCGGCGTCACGCCGTGGGGCACCTATGTGATGGCCGAGGAAAACATCCATGGCTATTTCTCCGGCGAACTGCCCGAGGGTCACAAGGAAGCCGCCAACTACAAGCGGCTCGGTATTCCCGAAGGCGCCTATGAATGGGGCGCGCATTACGACCGCTTCAACCTCGCCAAGGAGCCCAACGAACCCAATCGCTTCGGCTGGATCGTCGAGGTCGACGTCAACGACCCGACCTCGACCCCGCGGAAGCGCACCGCCATGGGCCGCTTCAAGCATGAGGGCGCCGAATCGATCGTTGCCAAGGACGGCCGCGTCGTCTTCTATCTCGGCGACGACGAGCGCTTCGACTATGTCTACAAGTTCGTCACCAAGGGCGCCTTCAACGCCAACGACCATGCCGCCAACAAGGACCTGCTCGACGACGGCACGCTGCATGTCGCCAAATTCGCCGAGGACGGCACGGTCGACTGGCTGCCGATCGTCTTTGGGCAGGGCCCGCTGACGGCCGAGAACGGCTTCGCCAGCCAGGCCGACGTGCTGATCGAGACACGGCGTGCCGCCGATCTGCTCGGCGCCACCAAGATGGACCGGCCCGAGGACATCCAGCCCAATGGCGTCAACGGCAAGGTCTATGTGATGCTGACCAACAATTCCAAGCGCAAGGCCGACCAGGTCGATGCCGCCAACCCGCGCGCCGAGAACGCCTTCGGCCACATCATCGAGATCACCGAGACCGACGGCGATTTCACGGCCGCCAAGGGCAAATGGGAAGTGCTGCTGAAATGCGGCGATCCCTCCGTCGCGGATGTCGGCGCCACCTTCTCGACGGCGACGACGGCCAATGGCTGGTTCGGCATGCCCGACAATTGCGCGGTCGATTCGGCCGGGCGCCTGTGGGTCGCCACCGACGGCCAGGGCCCGAAAGCCACCGGGCGCACCGACGGCCTGTGGGCGGTCGACACGGAAGGCGCCGCGCGGGCGACCTCGAAACTGTTCTTCCGCGTGCCGATCGGCGCCGAAATGTGCGGCCCGCTGTTTGCGCCCGACGACCAGACCGCCTTCGTCGCCGTCCAGCATCCGGGCGATGGCGGCGAGGATTGGGAAGGCTTTGGCCGCCCGTCCTACTACGAGGATCCGTCGACGCGCTGGCCCGACTTCAAGCCCGACATGCCGGTGCGGCCAGCGGTCGTCGCCATCACCAGGCAGGGTGGCGGCAAGATCGCGGTCTGATCTCGGGGCTCTGGTGGAGCAGGGATCTGCCGGTTGGCGTGGGTCATGGACGTCCGCGAGTGTCGTCATCAACTCTGAGGAATGGTGGCGTCTCTGAGCCTGGCGTTTAGGGTGACGACGATCTTTCGCATGACTGCAGCGATGGCCACCATTGGCTTTTTGCCGTTGGCGATGAGGCGTTTGTAGAAGGTTGCGAACTCGCCCCTTCCGGCAGCGGCGTGCAATGCGGGCATGTAGAGCATGCTCCTGATCTCCGGTCGTCCGCCACGGATTTTGCGGTAGCCTTGCTTTTGCCCGCTGTCGTTTGGATGAGGCGCGAGCCCTGCAAGCGCGGCAGCCTTTCGACGTGTCATGGTGCCGAGTTCGGGCAAGATGGCCAGCAGCTTGGCGGCCACGATTGGGCCGAGACTGTCCATGGCCGTGCAGATGGCGGCTCGATGCTTGAGGGCGCTGCTCTTGGCGATCAGCTCGTGCATGGCTGCATCGATCGCCTGGATCTGACGCTCGACGACTTTGATCACGGCCTCGAAGGAGGCGGCGAGGTCTCGAGCACCAGGTGCCTTGGCGCGGTTCTTCTCGGCGATCTTGATGGCGATGAGCTCCTGGCGGCGGCGCACCAAGGCGCGCAAGCGGGTCTCGTCGGGGTCCGGAGCCTGCCAAAGGGTCAGCTTTTCCCAGCGTTCGCGGCCGTAGGCCCTCAACATCGCGGCATCGATGGCATCGCTCTTCCCGTGGGTGCCGTAGGAGCGGATGAAGCTCTTGACCTTGAGCGTGTCGGCGCGATGGCAGGCGATGCCGGCACGCAGGCACTCTTCGAGCAGCAGGCCTTCATGGCCACCGGTCGGTTCACAGACCACAAGGTCTGCCTGCTTGTGGCTCTTGAGGAAGGCGCGGATCGTGCGTCGCTGGTTGTCGATGACATGGGTGGTGGTGCCATCGGCGGCGGTGATGGTGTCCTTGGCGATATCGAGGCCGAGGCACAGTTTCGGTTGTTGGTGCAAGAAGGCCATGCTGGTGGTATCCTTGTCAGGCTTCGGATTGTTTGCGGGCGTGGCGCGAGCCAGCGGCCAATCAACTCTCCAAGCGATGGCGGACAAAGACGGCAGGGACCATGATGACGTCGGGTGTTGCCCGATCCCAGGGACGGTCGCCTGTCGCCGGGACTGCCGGTTGTGATGGGCCGCAGTCCCGGCCGCCAGACTACCTGATCCTTCTCAAACAATCCCAGGGCGGAGCAGGAGCGAAGCTCCGTCGCGGAGACCGCGGGATGACGAAGCGATGGCTGTTTGTGCCAATCGCCAAGGCTCAAGCCTCGGGAAAGACTGGCAATTTAGGAATGGCGCCCTAACTCCTCTCCCAGGAGACCGCCGCCATGTCGAAGTCAGTCTATGATCGTGGCCTGCTCAAGCCTGGCGAAATCGCCAGGCTGCAGCGCGTCTTTGACGAAGCCTGCCTGCGGCGGGACGCGCAGCCCGACTCGCCGGAAGCGCGCGAAATCGCCCTGACGCTGCTTGCGCTCCACAATGCCGGCATGGTCGACGAAGAGATGTTGATGGAAGCCGTCGGTTTCCGCCGGCTCGAACCGAAATCGGCGTGATGTCCGCGGGCGCGTCCAGCCCTATGCAGCGCGCTGAACGACGGCGACATTGATCGGGGTCCTCAAGCTGAAGCCGATGGACTCGTACAGCCTTATCGCGCCGGCGTTTGTGGCAAAGGCGTGAAGGTACGGGATTTCGCCGCGTGCGAAAATCTGGTTGGCCACGAACACGGACAGCAGCCGGCCAAGGCCGGTGCCGCGAAACTCGGGGTGCGCGCACACGCCGCTGAGTTCGGTATAGCCGGGCTGCTTCATGCGCTCGCCGGCCATCGCCACCAGCCTGCCCTCGACCTTCACGCCCCAGAAGGCGCCAAGGCTCAAGGCGCCTGATGTGAACGGACCAGGCTTGGTGAGCGACGCCAGGGCCAACATTTCGACAGCGTCCTCTGGCGTCAGGGGCTGGACGCGTTCATCCGGCACGGCCGGCGACGGCGCCTCGGCAATCATCTGGACGGCGTCGGCGGTCGAAATCGCCGCGAGACCCGGCGGAAGGGCAATGGTGTCGGCTTGCGCCATGATGACGCTCTCATCCGGGCCAACAAGCTCGCCAAGTGCCTGCAGGCTTGCGGAATCATCCGCGGCGGTGGCGGCAAAGAGGGCGATTGACGGCGAATACCGCCTGGCGAGATCGCCGCCTTGCGCGAAGGCGCGATGCCGCGTCTCAAGCGCGCTCCAGACGGGCCGGTCGAGAACATGTTTCATTGCACGGCGCCCGTTTTGACACGACGGTCGAGCGGGGCCGTGGCCAGCCCATCCTCGATGGCGGCGAGTTGATCGAGAAGCGGTCCTGAAAGGTCCCGGCACAGATCCGCGACAGCGTTTTCGATGCGTGGCCACACATCCCGTTTCGCCACATCGACGAGCCGCTGGCCCTTGCCCGTCAGCGAGACCACCCGCCGCCGCTGGTCACCCCGTGACTGAATGGCTTCGACCAGCCCCAGTTCGGCCAGCAGCGACACGCTCCGTGTCACGCCCGGCTGTGTCAGCCCGAGCGATTGCGCCAGCTCGCCGATGGCCAGGGGCCCGAGCCTGTCAAGAGCGGCCAGCAGGGGGTACTGGCTCGACTGAAGCGGAACCTCCAGGCCGTCGAGCAGCTGTTGCGCATCGGCCTGCAACTGTTCGCCGATGCGCTTCAGCCGGCTGCCGAGGCAGAGATAGCCAAGCGATCGGATAACGTCTTCCATCATCATTTCCCGCGATATTTTGTAACATGTTATATAACATGGCATATAAAATGCTGGAGCGATATGCTTGTCGCCCGCCTCCGCGATCAAATCAGCGTGACGCGCCCGAGGGCCGGGAGGAGCCGGCGATGCGCCTGGCGATCGCCTTGCCCAATATGCTGGCATTGGCAAAGCAGCCGCGGATGCTCGGCCGCATGCCGGTGAACCACAGGCCTGGCAGTTTCGCATCGGCTTGCCCGCCGTTGAAGAGCGGGACGCCCTTGCCGTCGAGCACGCCGAGATTGCCGACCATGCGCTCCAGCCCGGTGCGATAGCCGGTCGCGGCAATGACGATATCGGGATCGACCAGGCTGCCATTGGCCAGGACCACGCCGTCGCGGGTGAACTCCCGTATCGCCGGCACGACGACGATCTTGCCCGATTTGATGGCGTCGACGGCACCATCATCCGCGGCGATCGCCGTGTAGTCCGAGGTCAGGCGGCTGGCGCCGCCCGACGGCGCGGGCGGCATGCCGAATTTGGTCAGATCGCCGAAAACCAGGCGCTGCGTCGCGGCGATCGCCGCATCGGCGACGCGCAGCGGCAAACGCGCCATGAGCGGCGAAAGCCGGTGCACGGCGATCTTGCCGATGCGCTTGGGCAGCAGCGCGGGCCCGTTGCGGGCCGACAGCCAAAGCGCCGCCGTATCCACGCCGGCCAGATGATTGAGGGCGTCGAAGCCCGAATTGCCGGCGCCGACGACCAGCACCTTCTTGCCGGCATAGGCCGAGGCGTCGCCAAAATCCGCCGAATGGATGATCCGGCCCGCGAAGGCCTGCATGCCCTTCCACTGCGGCGTGAAGGGCTCCCTGTCGCGGCCGGTGGCGACCACGACATGACGCGCCAGGCGCAAGCCGGCGCTGGTCCGCACGGCCCAGTGGTCGCCCCTGAACACGATGGCCTCGACGGCAACGCCGAACTCCACCGGCAGGCGGTTCGCCTCCCGGAAATCGTTCATATGGCGGATAACGACGTCCCTGTGCGGAAAGGCGGGAGTATCCCCGGGATAGGCAAGGCCGGGCAGCGCCGAGAGATCGCGATGGGTGTTGAGATGCAATTGCTGGTGCCGCCGGTGCCAGGGCTCGGCCAGCCGGCTCTCCTTTTCCAGGATCGCCGTCGGCACGCCGGCCTTGATCAGGGCATGCGCGACGGTCAGTCCGGCGGCGCCGGCGCCAATGACGATTGCAGGCTCGACCGCCACCAATTGCTCCACCATCGGTCTGGTTGTCGTATCAGCCATTCACTCTCTAGTCCCATTCAGCCGCCGCGCATTCCCGCAAGGCTCGCAGCAGGCTGTAACCGTTTGATCGCGCGCAGCCCCATATATGGGTGTCATCGCCGAGCCCTGCGCCGGGCCGCGGCCACGCTCCAGAACATTTCGTCGCCAAGCGGAAACGACTGGATCGCGGAAATGCGGCCAAAACAACAAGATGGAGCGGAATGCCCGCTTCTGTCCGAATACATCCAGCCCTATATGGCATATCGGCGGCATCGGCGATAATCAGGTCGCGGCAATGTGATTGATTCGAGTTCCGGGGGGCTGGCGGATCTCGTTACCGGCGCAGGAATTCGAAACCGCAAAGATTTCGGCTTCCCGCGAAAATCAAGACGCCGTGGCGCGTCTTGCGTGTCGACAGGCACGCCACGCCACAGACGGCACGCGGAATCTCGACCATGCCCTCCTTGCGGATCTATTTCGACAAAATCCTCGAGGGCGCCTCGCCCAAGGTCGAGCGCCAGGCATTGACGCATGTCGAACGTCTGGCCCTGGTCCGCCGCCATGGCGACTTCTCGCTCGCCTATTCCACTGCCGTGCAGGGCAAGCTTTCCTATTTTGGCGACGCCGACGGCTACATCGCCTTCGGCACCAAGATGAAGCATCATTTCGCGCTCGGCGACCCGGTGGCGGCGCCGGCGCGGCGGGCCGACTACATCAGGCGCTTTGTCGATACCGCCGGCGCCCCGTGGTTCGTGCAGATCGGCGCGGATACGGCACACGTGCTGGCCGGGCTCGGCTACAAGATCAACCGGCTGGGCATCGACACAAGCCTTGTCCTGCCCGAGCATGACTTTTCCGGCAAGCGCAACGAGACCGTGCGCTATTCCGAGCGCTGGCTGCTGAAAAAGGGGTTTTCGTTCGACGAGGACAAAAGAACCGTCTTCCTCGACGAGATCACGCGACTTTCCGACAATTGGCGCGGCGACCGCATCGTCAAGCGCTGGGAAATGGGCTTTCTGAACCGCCCCTTCTACGATCAACTCGGCACCGACATGCGCCGTTTCGTGCTGCATGGTCCTGACGGCGAGCTGGTCGCGCTGCTCGATTTCGATCCGCTGTTTCGCGACGGCAAGGTCATCGGCTATACCACCGCCTTCAAGCGCAAGCATATCGATGCCTCGCCGCATGCCGAGATCGGCCTGACCAAATTCGCGGTCGACCGGTTTCGCGAGGAAGACATATCGGTGGTCACGCTTGGCCTGTCGCCGCTCGTCGACGTGACCCCAAGCGGATTTGCCGAAAGCGACTTCTGGCGCAACGCCTTCCAGCGCGCCTACGCCTCGCCCTGGATCAACCGCCGCCGGTTCAACCTGCAGGGCCAGGCGGCATTCAAGCGCCGTTTCCACGGCGTGGAAGAGCCGGTCTACATCGCCTTCCGCGAGGGGACCTATATCGAGATGCTGGGGTTGCTGCGGCTGGTCAAGGCGATTTGAACTCTCCTCGCCCGGGCTAGGTGGCTCGGCGAAGCCGAGACGGAGTGGGGGTCGACCAGCGCATCATCAAGACAACGCATGCGCCAAGCTGCCATACACGCTATCGCCAAAGACCAGCCGCGTCAGTTGCGCAGCCGATACCCAGTCTTGAAGATCCAGGCGACGACCGCGATGCAGGCCGCCAGGAAGACCAGTGTCATGCCGAGGCTGATGCCGACCGAGACGTCGGCCTTGCCGAAGAAGCTCCAGCGGAAGCCGCTGATCAGGTAGACGACCGGGTTGAACAGCGTGATCGTCTTCCAGATGCCGGGCAGCATATGGATCGAATAGAAGCTGCCGCCAAGGAAGGTCAGCGGTGTGATGATGAGCAGCGGCACCAGCTGCAGCTGCTCGAAACTCTTCGCCCAGATGCCGATGATGAAGCCGAACAGGCTGAAGGTCACCGCCGTCAGCACCAGGAAGGCGATCATCCAGAACGGATGCTCGATCCTGAGCGGCACGAACAGCGAGGCGGTGGCCAGGATGATCAGGCCGAGGATGATCGACTTGGTGGCCGCCCCGCCGACATAGGCGATGACGATCTCCAGATAGGAGACCGGCGCCGACAGCAGCTCGTAGATGGAGCCGACGAATTTCGGGAAGTAGATGGCGAAGGAGGCGTTGGAGATCGACTGCGTCAGCAACGACAGCATGATCAGCCCCGGCACGATGAAGGCGCCGTAGGCGATGCCGTCGATCTCGGTGATGCGCGAGCCGATCGCCGAGCCGAAGACGACGAAATAGAGCGATGTCGAGATGACCGGCGAGATGATGCTTTGCAGCACGGTGCGGAACGCACGCGCCATCTCGACCCGGTAGATCGCCCATACTGCGCGAAAATTAGGGGCTGCGCGCAGGTTCATGGCTCTCTCCTCACCAGATTGACGAATATCTCCTCGAGCGAGCTGTTTTGCGTGTCGATGTCACGGAACTGGATGCCGCCGGCCTCGAGATCGCGGATCAGCGAGGCGACGCCTGGCCGTTCGGCCTGGTTGTCATAGGTGTAGGTCAGTTGCCCGCCATCAGGCGACAGCTCCAGCGCATAGCGCGAGAAGGCTTCCGGTATGGCCGTCAGCGCATTGCGCAGCTCCAGCACCAGCCGCTTGCGGCCGAGCTTGCGCATCAGTTCGGCCTTGTTCTCGACAAGGATGATCTCGCCGCGGTTGATGACGCCGACACGGTCGGCCATGGCCTCGGCTTCCTCGATATAGTGCGTGGTGAGGATGATGGTGACGCCATCCTCGCGCAGCCGGCGCACCATCTCCCACATGTCCTGACGCAGTTCGACATCGACGCCCGCCGTCGGCTCGTCGAGGAACAGGATGCGCGGCTCGTGCGACAGCGCCTTGGCGATCATCAGCCTGCGCTTCATGCCACCCGACAGCGTGATCGCCTTGGCGTCTTTCTTGTCCCACAGCGAGAGATCGCGCAGCACTTTTTCGACGAAGGCCGGGTTGGCCGGCTTGCCGAACAGGCCGCGGCTATAATTGACCGTCGCCCAGACGCTCTCGAAGGCGTCGATGGTCAGTTCCTGCGGCACCAGGCCGATCAGGCTGCGCGCCGCGCGGTAGTCCTTGCCGATGTCGTGACCGTCGACGGTGACGGTGCCGGTCGAGCGGTTGACGATGCCGCAGACGATCGAGATCAGCGTCGTCTTGCCGGCGCCATTGGGGCCAAGCAGCGCGAAGATCTCGCCGCGGTTGATGTCGAGATTGACTTCCTTGAGCGCGGTGAAGCCGGTGGCGTAGGTCTTGGAGACCCCGGAAATGGACAGAATGGAGGGCATGGGCTGAAAACTGCTGCCTGAAAGAGGTCCCCTGATATAGGCCGAATGTCGTTGTGTGCAACCGCAAGTCAAGGCGCTGCTGACAGTTCTGGACAGCGGTTGCGGGCGGCCAGAGCTCTTGCCCCGACGCAATCCCCGCTGGAAGCCGCTTCATGCTTTTCCTGGAATTGCCTCAGCCCAGGGTGAACACTGTACGCCTTGTGCTGTCGTCCCTGGCCCATGCCTGCTCGACATCGGCCAGGGGCACAGGCGTGGTGGCGATCTGAAGGCCGGCCGGGACCACGGCGCGCAGCAGATCGCCGGTGCAGGCGATGAAGCGGCCGAGCGGTACGCTGCCGATGCCGCTGCCCATCAAGGCAATCGCGGATGAACGGAGCACGGCACTCGGCAAGGTGATATCTGACCCGCTGACGGCGCCGACCTGGACGAAGCGGATCGGCACGGCGCCGGCTCCGGCCTTGGCGGCGGCGACCAGCAGACGCTCGGCGCTATTGCCCCAGAGATAGTCGATGACGACATCCACGCCCTCTCTGAACTGCCTGATGAAGCTTTCTTCAAGAGCCGCCCCGTCCTCGACGAGCGGGATGGTCACATCCGCCCCGAGCGCCGCGACCGCATCGAGCTCGGCTGCGTTGCGGGCAGCGGCGATGACTTTCTTCGCCCCGAGATGCCGGGCGATCTGAACGGCGAGACGGCCGGCCGTGCCGGTGGCGCCGTTGACCAGCACGGTTTCGCCCGGCTTGAGCTTCGCCCGCTCGGTAAAGGCCGCCCATGACGACATGCCGGGATTGGCGATGGCCGCGGCGGTGACGTCGTCCAACCCGTCGGGCAGCGCCACGCAATGCGCTTCGGGCACGACGGTCTGTTCGGCCATACTGCCATTGGGCGCCCTGGGCAGCGCGAAATAGACCTTGCTTCCGTCCTCGAGCCGGCCGACGCCGTCAATGCCGACGACGAAGGGGAACCGGCCCGAAGAGCTGTAATGCGAGCCAGAGGCGCGGCTCTTCACGACATGGCTGATGGCTGCGGCGATGACCGTGACACGGTTTTCGCCCGCCGCCGGGACCGGCTCGGGGAAGTCGCCATAGACAGGCGCTTGCCCAGCGCCTGGGACAATAGCGGCTTTCATGATGGTCTGCCTTTCTGGGATCCAATTTATGTGTATAATGCACATATAAGGAGATCCGGCATGTCGTCAACAAAAAACGTGCAAAATACACATATCGCGGATCAGCTGCGCCAGATTCACGGCGCTGTGCTCGATATTGTCGGCCTGATGAACCGGCCGCAACGCGACGAGTTGCTGATCAAGGCGGCCGGCATTCCGCTCGACCGGGCACTGTTCCCGCTGCTCGTCGGCATCGAGCGTTTCGGGCCGATCGGCGTCGTCGAGATGGCCGACCGTGTCGGGCGCGACTACACGACCGTCAGCCGCCAGGTCGCCAAGCTGGAGAGCCTCGACCTGGTGCGGCGCCGGCCGGGCAGCGCCGACCGGCGCGTGCGCGAAGCCGTGATCAGTCCGAAGGGCAAGGCGATGACCGACCTCGTCGACGCGGCGCGAGAGAAGATCGGCCACGCCATTTTCGAGACCTGGGAGGCACGCGACGTCGACGAGCTGGTGCGCCTGATGCGCAAGTTCGCGGACGCGCTTGGCGCGGTGCCTGAGACCAGTCCTTAACCGCATGAACCGGTAAAATTGTCCTGTGGCGTTCAGCCTCGCGGCAGGACGCCGCTTTGACCTGACCCTGCTTCGGGCCTATCCTTCATCAATACTTGCAGCAGCCGGAGCCCACCATGGACCCGCTCATACTGTCGCGCATCCAGTTCGGCGCGAATATTTCGTTTCATATTCTGTTTCCGACAATCACCATTGCACTTGGCTGGGTGCTGCTGTTCTTCAAGCTGCGCTACAACGCCACCAATGATTCCGCCTGGATGCGCGCCTATTTCACCTGGGTGAAGGTGTTCGCGCTGTCCTTCGCCATGGGCGTGGTCTCGGGCGTCACCATGAGCTTCCAGTTCGGCACCAACTGGCCGGGCTATATGGAAAAGGTCGGCAACATCGCCGGGCCGCTACTGGCCTACGAAATCCTCACCGCCTTCTTCCTTGAAGCGGCCTTCCTCGGCATCATGCTGTTCGGCTTCCGCCGCGTCTCCAACCGCGTCCACACGCTGGCGACGGTGCTGGTCGCCGGCGGCACCACCCTGTCGGCCTTCTGGATCATCGCGCTCAATTCCTGGATGCAGACGCCGGCCGGTTTCGAGATCCGCGACGGCGTGGCGCACGCCGTCGACTGGTGGGCTGTCGTCTTCAACCCGTCCATGCCTTACCGCCTGGTCCACATGCTGCTTGCATCGGGCCTGACCGTATCATTCCTGATATCGGGCCTGTCGGCTCTGCGTTATCTCCAGGGCGACCGCTCGGAATCGATGTGGAAGGCGCTGCGCACCGGCGTCTTCACCGCGGCGGTCCTGATCCCGATCCAGATCTTTGCCGGCGACCAGCACGGGCTGAACACGCTGGAACACCAGCCGCAGAAGATCGCCGCCATGGAGGCCAACTGGAACACCGGCCCCAACGTGCCGCTGGTGCTGTTCGCGCTGCCCGACGAGGCGGCGAGGGAGAACAGGTTCGAGATCGCCATTCCCGACGGCGCCAGCCTGGTGCTGCGGCACTCGACCAGCGGCGTGGTGCCGGGGTTGAACGACTTTCCCGGCAACCACCCGCCGGTCTTTCCGGTGTTCTGGGGCTTTCGCGTCATGGTCGGCACCGGCCTCCTGATGCTCGCCGTTTCCTGGTCGGCCGCCTTCTTCCTCAAGCGCCGGCACAGCCTGCCGAGGCCGCTCGCCATGCTGATGGTGCCGATGGCGCTGTCGGGCTGGCTGGCGACACTGGCCGGCTGGTACACGACCGAGATCGGCCGCCAGCCCTGGCTGGTGACGGGCGTGCTCAGAACCGCCGACGCCGTCGGCCCGGTGGCGGGCAGCCATGTCGCGCTGACGCTCGCCGTCTATCTCATTCTCTACGTGCTGCTGCTGATCGCCTATCTCGGCGTGCTGGTGCACCTTGCGCTGAAGGCGGCCAAGGATGGCGACACCTCGCCATTGCCGGGCGTCATGAAAGCAGCGCTTTCACAGCCGGCGGCAGGAGAGTGACATGAGCTTCGATTGGCCAACCGCCCTCCCCCTCATCTTCGCCGGCCTGATGGGCCTCGCCATCCTGATCTACGTCATCCTCGACGGCTTCGACCTCGGCATCGGCATTCTGTTCGCGGCCGCCGAGGACACCGAGCAGGATACGATGATCGCGGCCATCGGTCCGTTCTGGGACGCCAACGAGACTTGGCTGGTGCTGGCCGTCGGCCTGCTGCTGGTCGCCTTCCCGATGGCGCATGGCGTCATCCTGACCGCGCTCTACATTCCGGTCTTCGTGCTTTTGGTCGGGCTGATCCTGCGCGGCGTCGCCTTCGATTTCCGCGCAAAGGTGCCGAGCGGTAAAAAGCATCGCTGGAACCGCATCTTCTTCCTCGGCTCGGTCATCGCCTCGCTGGCGCAAGGCTATATGCTGGGCGTCTATGTGCTCGGCCTCGATGTCGGCGTGGGCGGCATGGCATTCGGCGCTCTGGTGGCGTTCTGCCTGGCCGCGGCCTACGCGGCGATGGGTGCGGCCTGGGTGATCTACAAGACCGAAGGCGCATTGCAGAAGAAGGCGGTGCGCTGGCTGCGCACGGCGCTGGTGCTGACCGCGCTCGGCATGGTGGCGGTGTCGCTGGCGACGCCCTTCGCCAGCCCGCGCATCTTCGACAAATGGTTCGTCTGGCCGGAGATGCTGTACCTGTCGCCGCTGCCGATCCTTTCGGCACTGCTGTTCCTGTGGCTGTGGCGGCAGACCTTCCATCTGCCGAAGCCCGACGACCGCCATTCGCTGACGCCGTTCCTGACGCTGGCCAGCATCTTCGTGCTGGGCTTTGCCGGCCTTGCCTGGTCGTTCTACCCGTTCGTGGTGCCCGACAAGCTGACCATCTGGCAGGCGGCGTCGGCGACCGAAAGCCTGGCCATCATCCTGGTCGGCACCGTGGTGGTGCTGCCGATCATCATCTTCTATTCCTTCTATGCGTATAGGGTGTTCGGCGGCAAGGCGACGGATCTCACCTACGACTGATCCGCCGGCCTTCCCAACCGCCAAGGCATGGCGAAGGTTCAGATCAGCCCTGAGTCGCGCGCGGCTGCGGTCGCCTCGCCGCGCGACACGGCATCCAGCTTGCCCAGCACCGCCGAGACATGGTGGTCGACCGTCTTGGGCGAAATGGCGAGATGTTCGGCGATGCGCTTGTTGGACAGGCCGCGCTCGATCAGCTGCAGCACCTCCATCTGGCGCTGGGTCAGGCCGGCGCTGTTGGCCCGGGTGGTGCGGCGCGGCCCCCTGGCAATGTGAATGACGCCGTTCTGCCGCATGATGTCGCGCACATGGCTCGCGACCGGTTGGGCGCCGAGCGCCTCGAGAATCTCCAGCGCCGTGCGCTGCGCGGCCTCGTCGCCCTGGGCGAGCGCCAGCGCGCGTTCGTAAGGGGCGTCGAGTTCCGCCCAGGCCGAGGCCGCGCCGCGCCAGTCACCGGCCAGCAGCATGCGGTAGGGCGCGGCCATGCCTGACGTGTCGCCCGGATCGGTATCGGGTGAAAGCAGCTGCCGCCAGCCGGCCAGTTCCGCGAAGACCGCCCGCGTCGGCGACAGGCCCTCGGCAAGGCCGATCAGGCGCAGCGCCTCGGCCTTGTCCGCCTCGCCGAGCCAGGCCCGTTCGGCAATCACCGCCGCGTAGGGCAACAGCCGCTGCAGCTCGGCTCCCCTTTCCAGAAACTGCTTCATATCGGCCAGAAGCGGCTCGGCCGAGGGGTCGCCGCGACGGACCCTCAGCCGCGACAGCGCCACAAGGGCCGGATAGCGCACCAGTGCGGTCGCCCTGTCGTTGGCAATCACATCCAGAGCCTCGGCGGCCGCCTCATTCCAGCATCCCTGACGCAGCAGCAGCTGGGCCCGCACGCCACGCATGTAATCGCGCCACGTCGCGAGATCGTTCTCGACGCAATAGTCGATGCCGCGGTCAAGGAAGGATTGGGCCTGGCTGTAGCCCAACTGGTTCATCTCGCCACAAGCGCAATTGGTGAACGCGCGGGCCGCATGTTCCTGGAAATTCTCTTGCAGCGCGATTTCGAGGCTGCGGGCAAGATGCAGCCGGCTTGAGTCCAGGTCCAGCCACTGCTCGGCGGCACCGACATTGTTGAGCGCATGGCAGACGACTTCGGGCCTGTTCAGCCGTTCGGCGAGCTCGATCGCCCTGGCACCCAGCGACAAGGTCTCGTCCAGCCTTTCGGCCAGCATCGCCAGTTGCGAGAGGTTCGAATAGGCCATGGCAAGCTCGGCGCTGGCCGGTACGGTCTCCAGCAACGCGACCGCCTGGGCGCCGAACATGTCGGCGGCCTGCCGGTCGCCCACAAGATAGGAAAAGCGCGACAGCCATCTGAGGCTGTCGCCTTCCTTCAGCGTGTTGCCGAGCGCCTGCTGCAGCACACGCGCCTGTTCCTGCGCCTTGATGGCCTCTTCGATGCGCGCGATCAGATGGCACTCGAAGGCATATTGCTCGTAAAGGCCGGCGCGCTCTTCCTCGGGCAAGGTGTCGGCCTGGCGCAAGGCGACCTCGTAATAGCCGGCGGCGTCGCGATGGGCGCCGACACGCGAGGCTTCCCGCGCCGCGATCGGCGCGAATTCGCGCACCGCCTCGAGATTATGCGCTTCCACCGCATGATGGACGAGGCGCGCGGTGGCGACATCCCTGTTCTCAAGCAGCGCCGACAGCGCACGCTGGTTGAACAGTCTCCGGGAACTCGTCGTCAGCATCATCTCGATGGCGCGGCGTGCGATCTCGTGCCGGAAGGCGTAGCCGTCGCCCAGATCGTCAAGCAGCCCATGCGACACGCATTCGGCGAGCTGACCGGCGGCGGCCACGCCGCACAGGCCCTGCAAGGCCCAGGCGTCGGCGCGTCTGGGAAACACCGACACCGCGTCGAGCATCGAGCGGGCGCCGGCCGACAGCCGTTCGGCTCGTGCGACGACGGCGTCGCGCACGCTGGCAGGCGGCGTCATCTCATTGTCGGCGCATAAAAGCTCGGTGACGAAGAAGGCGTTGCCGGCCGTCGCCCGGTAGATGGCGTCGCCGTCGCGGCCGGCGGCAATGGCGAGCGAGAGCACCGCCGCCTCGCTGAGCAACGGCACGTCGATCCGCACGACATTACCGGTGGGAATTTCGCCGAGCGCGCGACGCACGCGCATCTGTCCTTCGCTGCGGTCGGTGCGCGCCGTCAGGACGAGCAGGATGTGGGTGTTGGCGATGCGGCGGCCCAGAAAGCGGACGAAATCGAGCGTCGCGTCATCCGCCCAGTGCAGGTCCTCGATGATCAGGAGCGTTGGCTGCGTCCTTGCCTCGAAGACTTCGAGCGCGTCGGAAAACAGGGGCAGCCTCTGTCCCTGCCGGGCATCGATCGCCTGCGGCATCGACCATCGCGCCTCGCGGGCGAGATCGTAGAGCGGCCCGAGCGGGTCCGGTATCGACAGATCCTCGCAGGCGCTGCGGAAAACGCGCACGCCGTCGCCAACGCCGCCGACGAAAGCCTCGACAAGGGCCGACTTGCCGGCGCCTGCCTCGCCGGACAGTGCAGCCACATGGCCGAAGCCACGCGTGGCCTCCGCGAGAAGTCCATCCAGCTGCTCCAGCTGTGCCTGCCGTTCCAGAAGCATCGTCATTCGCTCAACAGGGATGGTGTCCGGGCGTATCCCTGGACGTCCGCCACGAGCGTCCGGGACGATGACCGACAATGTGCCCCTCCCCACATTTTCGGTGCCACCTACCACATAACGTCACCACTATAGGGAATCTTCCAACAAAAAAATAGGGAAAGGCTCCGATGCGCGCGCTTGGCGAGCGTGATCAATGTCCAGCCGCGCTCAAATCGAGCGTGAATCAACAGAAAAGGGAAACTTGATATGCCTCGCTATGTGGTACAACGCACATTTCCTGACGGCCTCAGCGTGCCGATGAACGATGCCGGCGCCGACGCGCTGGGCGGCGTCATCATGCGCAATGCGGAGAAGGGCGTGACCTGGGTGCAGTCCTTCGTGTCGCCCGACAAGAAGCAGAGCTTCTGCATCTATGACGCGCCGTCGCCGGAAGCGATCCGCAGCACGGCCCAGAAGAACGCGCTGCCCGTCGACAAGATCACGGAGGTGCGGGTCCTTGACCCTTACTTTTACCGTTGATCCCTCCGATGGGCGTCAAACTGCCCTTCGCGGCGGTGGCGACATGCCTGACGAAGCGCCCGGCGAGGTGCCGGCGGCTTCGAGACCCGTCGGACGACGGCCGTCACTGGGCCGGCTTCCCTGGCGGCTTGCCTCGCTGCTGCTCGCACCATTGCGCAAGGGGCGGCGCCGGTTGCCACCGCAGGACAACTATCTGAGACGCGACATCGGCTTGCCGGAGCTCGAGGAGCTGCCGCAGTACTGGGATTTCACCCGGTCAGACCACTGAACGCGCAGCCATCCGACGTGCCGGCGGCGGGAGCGGCTGCTCCCGCGCACCATCAACAACGAGGAGAGAAAATGAACATTCATGTGTGGACCAAGCACCTCATCAACCTGTCGATCCTGTCGATCGCGGCCACGGCGGCGAATGCCCATGACACGGGTACGCTGGATGAGAAGGTACGGGCAGCCAATGGCCGTTTCGAGAATGTGGCGATGGCCACCGCCGAAGGCTATGCGCCGATCCCTTGCGCCAGCGGCATCACCGGCGGCGCGATGGGCATCCACTATGTCAACGCGGCCTATCTGAAGGACGATGCCGTCGATCTCGCAAAGCCGGAGGCCGTCATGTACGAGCCGATGGCGGACGGCACGCTTAAACTGGTGGCGGTCGAGTACATAACCTCGAAAGGCCCGGCCTCGCTGGAAGGGCAGCTGTTCAACTTCAACAGCGCGCCCAATCGCTATGGCCTGGGCGCCTTCTACGAGCTGCATGTCTGGGCCTGGAAGAAGAACCCGATCGGCACCTTCGCCGACATGAACCCCGATGTGTCGTGCGACGCGATGAAGGCCATGTAGGCGCAAATCTCCCCTCTCGAGGCAGGGCAATTGCATATGAGTTTTTACGAAGAGGACCCCCACCCTAACCCTCCCCACAAGGGGGAGGGAACGCTGCCGCGCGCTACGCTTTGGCGTCGAACTTCTACAGATTACCGAGTGCAGCGCCGGCGCGAGTCTCCCTCCCCCTTGTGGGGAGGGGTTAGGGGTGGGGGTACGTGCCGGGCAAACCTTCGGGAAGTTTCATATGCGATTGCCCTGCCCCTCGAGGGGGGAGATCACGCACTCAGTTGCTCGCCGACAGCACCAGCACCGGCTTCTCGCTGTACAGCGCCGGGAACAGCTGCTTCAGGTTCGCCACCTTGGGCAGGTCGTTGTAGACGATGTAGGGATAGGTCGGGTTCAGCGTCAGAAAGTCCTGGTGGTAGTTCTCGGCCGGATAGAAGGTCTTGCCGGTCTCGATCGTGGTGACGATCGGCGCCCCATACAGCTTGGCCTTGTCGAGCTGGGCGATGTAGCCCTGCGCGATCTTCTTCTGCGCATCGTTTTCGGCGAAGATCGTCGAGCGGTACTGGGTGCCGGAGTCCGGTCCCTGGTAGTTGAGCTGCGTCGGATTGTGGGCGACCGAGAAATAGACCTGCAGCAACTGGCCGTAGGTCACCTTCGAGGGATCATAGGTGATCTCGACGGATTCGGCGTGGCCGGTGCGGCCGGTGCCGACCGTCTCGTAGACGGCGTCATCCTTGGCGCCGCCGGTGTAGCCGGAGACGGCCTGGCTGACGCCCTTGACGTGCTGGAACACGCCCTGCACACCCCAGAAGCAGCCGCCGGCGAAGATCGCCTTCTCGCTGCCCGAGGCCGCCTTTTCGTCCAGCGCCGGCGGCGGGATCACCACGGCGTCTTCCGCCGAGACGGCCGGCGTCAGCCAGAAGGCGGCACCGGCGGCCGCCAAGGCGAGTGCGGCGAGCGCGCTCCTGGCAAAGCCGGTCGAACGGGTCTTGATGTCGGTCATGGTTGCACTCCTCATGGCTTGCCCCTTTGAGCAACTGGGGATCAGTCTATTGGATCAGCTACGATGGCGCGATGCGCGAGTTGCGGCCCAGCCTCACATTCTTGCGACCGGGCGCATGTCCTCGCCCTAGTTGGCCGGAGCCATGGCGTCCGCCGCCGGCTTCATCGCGTCGGCCGCGGGCTTCATCGCATCAGCGGCGGGCTTCATCGCATTGGTGGCCATCGGGTCGGCAGGCTTCATCGCGTCGGTCGCCGGCTTCATGGCATCGGCTGGCTTCATTGCGTCCGTGGCCGGTTTCATGGCGTTGGTCGCCATCGCATTGGCCGGCTTCATGGCATTGGTCGTGTCGTCGGCACGGGCGCCGGCGACGAAGACGGCGGCCGAAAGCGCGAAAGCGAGCGCCGGCAGGGTCAGGTACTTGGTCATGGGAGTCTCCTTGGGTTTTGGCGCGCGGAAGCGGGCCGGGTGATGCGTTGCCGTGTTCCACGGCCCCGCGCGATAAAAGGATGATCAGTTGGTCGCGGCGGCCAGGATCGGCCCGCCGCCGGGCGATTGCACCAGCACGGCGGTGCTCAGGCCACCGGCCGCGGCGGGCAGCGCATAGGCGGTGGCGTCGCCGCTCCAGTTGCCGAGCTTTTCCAGAGCATGCACGACATTGGCATGAGGCAGTGTGCGGCCGGTGTTTTCGCCACGCGCGACCGGCACCTGCACGACGCCCTTGGCATAGCGCACCAGCCAGACATCGGCCTTGCCGCCTGGGGCGGCGCCGGCACCGATCGCGACCTTGCCGCCCTCGAGCGACAGCGACGGGCCGCCGGTCTTGCCCGTTGCCTTGATCAGATGCTCGATCTCGCCTTGCGCTGCGCCGACGACATCGGCATGGCCGTTGACCACCACTTGCGGCGTGAACGGGCCGTCATGGCCGAGCGACGGTTCGTAGGAAACCTGGCGCTGGGTGAATTCCTGTTTGCCGAACGTGTCCTTCCAGCCGAGATAGTCCCAGTAGGTGACGTTGAAGGACAGCGCCAGCACGCCGGGCTGGTCCTTGACCTTGATGAGGTTGGCGTTGGCCGGCGGGCAGGACGAGCAGCCCTGGCTGGTGAACAGCTCGACCACGGTGAGCGGCTGGGCGGCGGCGGCACTGAGCGCGGCAGCGAGCGCAAGCGCGCCTAGGCCGGTCAGTACGGCGAACCTTGGGGCTGAGAATCTCGGCATCGGCTTGCTCCATGGGGGCGGCGCTTGGACGCGCCGGTCATTCCCCATTTCGCTTGCACCTGCCGCTTCGTTACAGCGCTCACCGGTTTGTGATGAGGCGCGATCGTCCTTCGCCCGTGAGGGAGAAGGACGATCAGGGTCGTTACTGCGTCAGCGCCGTCTCGGATGGCCGCTGGTTGAAGGCGCACTTGCCGGTGACATTGTAGAAGAAGTCGGCATTCGTATAATCCGCCGGAAGCGAGTTACCGCCGTCTTCCCAAGCCTGGTAGCTGGTCTCCGCGCAAGGCACGACGGAAAAGATGTCGATCAGCTTGCCCGAGGCAACCTCGGTCAAGGGCGTAGGTGTGGTGCCCAGATAGAGGTGGTTGGAGGTCGTGGTGTCGTTCGACTTGAACGTCGCCTTGTTGCCGCTCGTGACATCCATCTGCAGGGAGAGCTGGCCCATCTGGCTGACGTCGACGGCGGCGCCGGCGCCGGTGGCCGGCACGTTGGTGGTGGCGCACGTGATCTGGAAATAGATCGTCTTCTTGCTGTTGCTGTCGTATTCGGGGGTCACTATCGCGCCCGCCGGCGGGTTGGTGAAATTGGATGTCGAGCCCACGGTGGTGCAGGTCTGCGTCTGGACCACGGTCGGCGTCGAACCATTGATAAGCGATATCGTGGTCGTGCCGTAGCCCTTCTGTTCCGTCATGGGATAGGATTTGGTCCCGACCTTGTATGTATAGGTGTAGGGCGCGTAGACGTAGCTGGCCGTCATCAGTTTCTGCGCCGTCGACCCGCCGAAATTCGTGCCGTAAAGCGTCACGGTCTTGTTCCAGTAGCCCGACACCTTGTCGACCTTGAACGTCGCCTGCACCAGGCTGGGCGCCTTGCTGACCCCCGATTTGACCGCGACCGGCACGCTGTCGATCCTGGCGATGGTCATGAAATTGGTCGGCATGGCGAAGCTGGCCGACGTCTGCGCCGCGACGGTGCCGTCGTCGGCGAGGTTGAAGCTCACCAGCGTCGCGGTGCCCTGGCCGTTGTTGGCGGCGAAATTGTCCTGCAGCGCCTGCTGGCGGTCGGTCAGCGTCGTGCTCGCCGGCAGCGTGGTGATCGCCAGCGTCGCGGCATCCAGCGCAGCCTGCATGCCGGAGCGAGTCTGGACGGCATCGGTATAGTCGACCGAGAAGCCGACGACGCTGATCAATGGCACCAGGCTCAGGAAGAACAGCGGCATCATGGACCCGCTGCGGGAACGGGCAAACCTGTCTGCAATTTTCTGCATTTCTTTACCCCCAAGGACATTAGTAGCCGTGCAAATACCACGCAGCCGGCAAATCAAGGTCTAACGGGATCGATCAAAGTTTATGCATTTGCGGTCGCCGGACCGATATTGTCGATTTTTGGCGCCGCTCACCGCGTTGTGACCGCTGGGGCAGCCCTTGGGCGCCAAGCCTTGCCGCCGCTTGCCGCCCCTGCTAAAGCGCGCGCATGAGCACGCCCCTCGACCACATCCGCAATTTCTCCATCGTCGCCCATATCGACCATGGCAAATCCACGCTTGCCGACCGCCTGATCCAGCTGACCGGCGGGCTGGAGCTGCGCGACATGAAGGAGCAGGTGCTGGACTCGATGGATATCGAGCGCGAGCGCGGCATCACCATCAAGGCGCAGACGGTGCGGCTGAAATACCGCGCCAACAATGGCGAGGACTATATCCTCAACCTCATCGACACGCCCGGCCATGTCGACTTCGCCTATGAAGTGTCGCGTTCGCTGGCCGCCTGCGAGGGCTCGCTCTTGGTGGTCGACGCAAGCCAGGGCGTCGAGGCGCAGACGCTCGCCAATGTCTACCAGGCGATCGACAACAACCACGAGATCGTCGTGGTGCTGAACAAGGTCGACCTACCGGCCGCCGAGCCCGAGCGCATCCGCGAGCAGGTCGAGGAGGTGATCGGCATCGACGCTTCCAACGCCGTGCTGATCTCGGCCAAGACCGGCCTTGGCATTCCCGATGTGCTGGAAGCCATCGTCCACCAATTGCCGCCGCCGCGCGAGGGCGACGCCACCGCGCCCTTGAAGGCCATGCTGGTCGACAGCTGGTATGACGCCTATCTCGGCGTCATCGTGCTGGTGCGCATCATCGACGGCGTCTTGAAGAAGGGCCAGACCATCCGCATGATGGGCACCGGCGCCAAATACCTGGTCGAGCGCACCGGCGTGTTCACGCCCGCCCGCATCAATGTCGACGAGCTCGGCCCCGGCGAGTTCGGCTTCTTCACCGGCTCGATCAAGGAAGTGGCCGACACGCGCGTCGGCGACACCATCACCGAGGACAAGCGCCAGACTGCCCACGCCCTGCCCGGCTTCAAGCCGGCGCAGCCGGTGGTGTTCTGCGGCCTGTTCCCGGTCGACGCCGCCGATTTCGAGGATCTGCGCGCCGCCGTCGGCAAACTGCGCCTCAACGACGCCTCTTTCTCTTATGAGATGGAAACCTCGGCCGCGCTCGGCTTCGGCTATCGCTGCGGCTTCCTTGGCCTGCTGCACCTCGAAATCATCCAGGAGCGGCTGGAGCGCGAGTTCAACCTAGACCTGATCGCCACGGCGCCGTCAGTCGTCTACCGGCTGCTCCTCAATGACGGCTCGGTGAAGGAACTGCACAACCCGGCCGACATGCCCGACGTGGTGAAAATCTCCGCCATCGAGGAGCCGTGGATCCGCGCCACGATCCTGACCCCCGACGACTATCTCGGCGGAATATTGAAGCTCTGCCAGGACCGGCGCGGCATCCAGGCCGACCTGTCCTATGTCGGCAAACGCGCCATGCTGACCTACGATTTGCCGCTCAACGAAGTCGTCTTTGACTTCTATGATCGGCTGAAGTCGATCTCCAAGGGCTACGCCTCGTTCGACTATCACCTGACCGACTACCGCGAGGGCGATTTGGTGAAGATGTCGATCCTGGTCAATGAGGAGCCGGTCGACGCGCTCTCCATGCTGGTGCACCGCACGGCGGCGGAAAAGCGCGGAAGGCAGATGTGCGAGAAGCTGAAGGAGCTGATCCCGCACCACCTGTTCAAGATCCCGATCCAGGCCGCCATCGGCGGCAAGGTCATCGCGCGCGAAACCATCTCCGCCCTGCGCAAGGACGTGACCGCCAAGTGCTACGGCGGCGACGTCTCGCGCAAACGCAAGCTGCTGGACAAGCAGAAAGAAGGCAAGAAGCGGATGCGCCAGTTCGGCAAGGTGGACATCCCGCAGGAGGCGTTTATCCAGGCCTTGAAGATGGGTGATTGAGCGGTTCGGCCTATGGCCGGACGCATCGACCCGGTGGGTCGATGCGAGCGCAAGTCCGGGTGGGAGCTGCCGCAGGCAGCGGGTCCCACCCCGGGGGTAGCGGCAGTCCTCATGACTATTTTGGAAGGGTCTCTTCGTCTTTGGAAAATACGTTGTAGATCGTTTGCAACTGCTCCGTGCCGCCTGCCGTCGGCACTGGGGCTATGCCAAGAAACATCGGGGATTCCGACCAAAATCGAATGTGAACCCCGAAACTGGTGGAATACGCAATCGCCCGAGCCTCTTCTTGCGTGACCTTGGCGAAGACATTCACATAGATACCGCTAACGGTCCGCTCGCACCTATTTGAAATATCGATCTGTTTTTCCTCGCCGTTCAATACGATTTCAACAAGGCCAAGTGTAGTCAGCTCGTCCTCCCTGCCTTGAGCTTCGATCACGGCCCAGAAAAAGAAACCCGATCCCTTAGTGTGACCAAGCATAACTTTGTGGTGGCCATAGAGCGAATCTCGTTCTCCACGTACATAGATCATGTTGGCCCGTGCCTGCACTGTCCAACTGGTGTCGGTCTCACCACCTGTCACCACGCCGAGCATTTTTAGATTGTCTTCGTCGGCAATAAGTATCGAATCGCTTCGAACCGATGAGGAGAACTCAAGGAAGTCCGGAGATACTCCCATATCAACTAAAAACCGGGAAATCCTTGCCGATAGGATTTGTGACTGGCCAACGTTGTCTGGTGACGGGTTTTTGAATGAGAACTGATGAACTCCAAACTCGGATCCTTGCGGAAAGTACCTTAGCCGACCGCCGAGGAAAATCAGGGTTGCAGCACTCATGCATCTACCAGGTAACTGCATGCGGGGCACCATCAGGTGCGAGGTATCAGCGACTTCGTTGGTGTTGAGGACGTACTTGCCGATCGAAGTTGAGAACCAGTAATCTCTGATCGTTCGCCCGATGATCATCGCTTCTTCAACGTTGCCGCCACTCGAATCGATGTAAACAGTCGTTCGGGGCGGAGGCGCAGATCGATCCACGAATTCGCGAAACTTGACCCCGTCTCCCGCTTGGATGGTTCCGAGGGCGTTGATCGAAAACGACCCACCAATGGCCCTTTCAAATTCCGTCTGGGGATCGGTAAATTCGAATTGCACAGTCGCTCCTGACTAAAAGGGCTCCACTCGTTGCGGCAGGTGAATCACCGCCATAATCGAGCTCCCACGACAGCCCGACAAAGGCGCGAACAGCTAAACAAAAAGCCAGAAAGCTTTGGCGAAGTGAACTAGAAAGTGCCCCTAGAAAAGCCCGCCATCCTTTGGCGGCTTTTCTTTCTTCGGCTTAGGGGGCGGTGCCAGCGGGCCGCTTGTGTGTCGGGTGGGATGTTCAGCATGCGTCGAACAACCTCATCGCGCCGGTGGGCGCTTTGGGGTCATCGGGTCATGACCCTTTTAGTATTTTGCGGAAGCGCAGCGATCGGAAGGATGCTTGCCACCTGCTGTAGCAGGGCCACGTCATCGGTTTCCAGATGACGGTCAAATACTGCCAGCTTGTGATCTTGGTCGCCTTCGGTGTCCGCGAACGCCACGTACTTCGCAGAAATCGACCCGTGATGTGGCGAAACTCCATTGATAAGAATGGGCTGGGCGTCGCCTTTACCCTTAACCGCAAAATCAAAATGACGGCGCCCGCCGCTCTTGCCCGTTACGTCAACACCGGTGTCAAAACCATCCGCGCCAACGGTTTCGACCAACGCCTTTTGGATCCGGTCCACAAGCGCGGCTTCCGCCACGGCCACGATGCGTGCCACAGCTGCATTCGCCGCCAACGACGAAGCATTCGCGACACCCAAGATGGCGCTCAGAAGCCAGTCCCTCGATGATACGTCGGCCACCAGCCGCTCGTTGTCCATCGAGAGATGGAACCGAGTGCATTCGCTTTGCAGTGCCCGATTTATCAGCGCATCGTCGCGCCCGTGCGACCACGCCGACATGAATGCGCCACCGCCGTCATGCACCTTGAAGCCTTCGCCAACCTTGGCCACGAATATCCGCACTGGCTCAAATGAAGGATACAGACAGTGAGTCGTCACGCGTGCGCCGTCCGGCGTCTCTTCGCATGTGTCAAACTCGGATAGCGCTGCGCGAACGTCATCACACGACATGGCCGTCTTTCACGCGAAGCTCAAAGGAACATCGAATGTTCGCTGTTGAGGAGTTAATACCAAGTTTATGCGCTCCGCCAGCCATGGAAATGCCTGGCTGAACTTCCGCACCTGCGCCGGCAGTGGCTCGCGACATTCGAGTTCCCATGTATCACTGCGCAAAAGATGCTCTCGATTGTCTGGCCAACTGTGAAAGTGCGGACCGCAAACCCGCGCTGGGAGCGGAGATGCCCAATGCGGGTTGGCCTCACATTCCGTCATCGGCACGAAGTCCAATCGACTGACATTTTGGCCCCTGAATATGACGTTTATTGTCACACGGTACTCAGTGCCGGTCCGCGTCACGATCCTTAGTTGACCGGATGTAACCACACCAAGTTCATCGGCAATGGGCCACACAGCTCTACGCTCGTATTGGCCGCGACGCTGAAAATTTGACGGACCAAATTCTGGAGGATCACCGCTCAGATATTTCTTGTCCGCCAGAAAGCGGTCAACTGCCTCAACATCTGCCAATCGCGCGGCTGGTTTCATTCCAGATGTCTACCGCGAAATGCTGGCTTCTGAAAACGGTTGCGATTCCAGTCAGACTCTAAGAAGGCTCGACGCTTTCCGGAGCCGGCCGAGATTCGGTCCGTAACCGCCATTGGCACCCGTCGGTACCTCTCCGCGTTCCATTTCTCACTGCCGCGGATTACCCTTTGAGAGGCGTTTTGCCCTGGAGTATCCTCCGCCCGACTAGGGGACCTCTCACTGCGTTCCGCCTCAGACACCCATCCCTCTCCAGGTCTAGCCATCGGTGGCGCCTTCGGCCTGGCTGGCACCTTCGTTGCCAGCGCGCCGCTGCGCGAAACGCTCTGGACGATCGACGGCGCGGCGCTCGTCGTCGCCACCGCGCTACTGACGATGAAATACCAGCGGCTGGGTAACGATTGCGTGGCGGCGGGCTTCCTGACCTTCCTGGCCGGCGAGACGTTGCTGATATCAGGCAATGCGGCGGGGCTGGAGGCCAGCGTGCCTTCCTATGTCGGCGGCATTTCGCTGTGGGCGGCGGGGCTGGTCATGGTCAGCGCGCCGAGGACGGTCGCGCTGTGGATGCGGCTCACCGTGCTCGCGGCCGCCGTGCTGTTTATCGTCTCGGCCGGCATGATCCTGTGGGGCGCGCCTTTGCTGCCGACCTCGGCGCCGCTGCCGGCGGCCGGCTATCCATTCCTGGTGCTAACTTTTGTTGGGTGGATCTGGACGCTTTTGCGGCCCGCGCGGTAACTGGAGCCCACGTCAGCGTCCGTCGAAGTCCGCAACAAGAAGACGAGCGTCGGCGCTGCCCCTCGTCTGCCTGCCGGCATCTTCTCCCCGTAAACGGGGCGAAGGGGCTGGCATCGCCGCTTTCGCCAATCGCTGACGCCGCAGGAAGGGCGCCGGCGGCCGTAGAGCTTCTTTCGCCCCGTTTACGGGGAGAAATGCCCGGCAGGGCAATGAGGGGCGGCGCTGACGGTGAAGGTGAGGCGGCAGGGCTCGGCGCTGCTGTCCTTCCCCCTTGTGGGGGAAGGTGGATCGGCGCGCTAGCGCCGAGACGGATGAGGGGTGCTCCAGCGGAGTGAGGCGGTGGTGTTTTCTCGTTCGATTTGTTGTCGACGTCGCGTCAAGCTGGAGCACCCCTCATCCGACCTCGCTTCGCGAGGCCACCGCCCTGGGCGAGTCACGGGCCTCGCCCGCCCTTCGGGCCCCACAAGGGGAGAAGGGAGGACCAGCGCCGTGCCTCACCCCTCAATCCAAACCTTCTCAAAATGCTGCTCCAGCGCCTGGTGCTGCTCGCAGCCCTCCACCCCCTTGCGGTAGGTCCGGTACACCGAGCGCCAGTAGGGTTGGATGATGATGCCTGAGTCCCGCAGATTCTTCTCGATGCCGGCCATGATCTCCTTGCGGGCCTTGGCGTCGGGGGTGGCGAGCGCCTTGTCGAGGAGGTCGTCGAACTCCTTCGAGGCGTAGGCGCTTTCGTTCCAGGCGGCGCCCGATTTGTAGGCGAGCGCCAGCACCTGGACGCCCAGCGGCCGTCCCAGCCATTCGGTGCAGGAGAAGGGGTATTTGCTCCAGTCGTTCCAGAAGGTGGCGGCGGGCAGCACGGTGCGCTTGATCTTGAGGCCGGCCTCGCGCATCTGCGCCGAGATGGCGTCGGCGGTGCTCTTCTGCCATTCGACGTCGACCGAGATGAGCTCGTACTCATGGTCCGGCTTGCTGGAGGCGGCGAGCAACTTCCCGGCTTCCTCCACGTCGCGTTTTGCGGGGCCGATATCGGCATATTCGGGGTGCATGGGGCCGACATGGTGGTTGTCGGCGGGTTTTCCGCGCCCGTCGAGGCCGAGCTTGAGCACCGCGGCATTGTCGACGGCGAGTTGGGCGGCGCGGCGCAGCTTGACGTCCTGATAGGGTGCGTTGCCGACATTGAAGCGGGCGACGATGGTGGAGCCGGTGGCGATCTCGGAGTTCTTCAGCCCCATCTTGTCGGTCTGCGAGACGGCATCGGAGGCGGTTTCATGGTCGGTGTCGATCTCGCCGGATTCGAAGGCCGACAGCATGGCGTTGGGGTCGGAGCCGTAGTCGATCCACTGGATGCCATCGAGGTAGAACTCGCCCTTCCACCACGGCTTGTCCTTGCGTTTCACCTCGGCGCTCGTCTCGGCGTCCCATTTCACCAGCTCGCAGGGGCCGGTGGTGATCGCCAGCGCCTTCATGGGGTCGCCGTCACCCGCATAGGACCGGTGCATGATCAGCGCGGGATAGTCGGCCATGCCGGCGATCAGCGAAATGTCGGGCTTCGGCAGGTTGAGTTTTATCGTGTAGTCGTCGACTTTCTCGATGCCGCCGTCGACCACCTTCTTGGTATCGGCATCGACCAGCGCGCCCATGCGCGCGGCGACCGAATTGCCGGCGACGCTGGCCTCGCACCAGCGGTTGAGGTTGTGGACGACATCGTCGGCGTTGAAGGTGTCGCCGTTCGACCAGGTGATGCCCTTGCGCACATGCAGCGTCAGCGTTTTGGCGTCGTCGCTCATCTCCCATTTTTCCAAGAGCCAGGGCTCGAACGAGAAATCGGTGTTCCAGCGCACCAGATATTCGTTGCAGTGGCGGGCGACGTTGGACATTTCGACGCCGTCGAAGGTGCGCGGGTCCTTGAAACCCTTGACGTTCATGGCGACGCGCAAGGTGCCGCCCCTTTTGGGCTCGGCGGCGCGGGCAGGCGTCGCGGCGATGCCGCCCAGCGCGAAGGCGCCGGCGGCGCTGACGCCGAGGCCGGCCATCAGCGCCAGATATTCGCGGCGGCTGATGCCGCCGGTCTTGAAATCGTCGGCGACGGGTTTGGCCCGCGGATGCAGTTTGCGGTCGGTCAGCATGAATTTCATCGTCGTTCCCTCTTTTGTTGGGCGTCCCGACGAATCGCCAACGCGGGGGCGGCTGCGACCGCCGGGACGCCATTGCCTGAAGGCGCGATGATAGGGCCGGGTGACGTCGGGGAGTGTTCGGGAATCCGCAGGAGTTGTGCGGTGCTCCGCAGGGGGGGTGACGGCCTCCTCAGTTCGTCATCCACGGGCGGAGCAGCCGCGCAGCGGCGTCGCGGAGACCCGAGGATCCATGCCGCGACCTTGCCGACGGGATGCAACGGTGCAGGATCTGAACCGTGGCGACGCATTGGAGTCCCGGCATGGATCCTCGGGTCTGCGCCGCGTCGCTGCGCTCCTTGCTCCGCCCGTGGATGACGAAGGGAGGGGCGCCGCCAACAAAAAACCCGGCTCAAGGCCGGGTTTTTTAGAACATTCGTTCAGCCTGAAATCAGCTGACCTGGACCTTCGAGGACGCGGCCTGGTCCTCGGCGATCTTCTGCTGGAACATCTGCGCGAAATCGATCGGGTCGAGCATCAGCGGCGGGAAGCCGCCATTGCGGGTCGCCTCGGCGATGATCTGGCGCGCGAAGGGGAACAGCAGGCGCGGGCATTCGATGAACAGGATCGGCAGCATGTGCTCCTGCGGGAAGCCCGAAATGGCGAAGACGCCGCCATAGACCAGCTCGACGTTGAACAGCACTTCCTGGTCGAAGGAAGCCTTGGCGTTCAGCGTCAGATTGACGTCGAACTGCTTGTCGGAGAGCGGGTTGGCGTTGACGTTGACGTTGATGGCGATGCCGGGCGCCTTGTCGCGGCCGCGCAGCGAGTTCGGCGCGCCGGGGCTTTCGAAGGACAGGTCCTTCACATACTGGGCCAGGACGTTGAGCGAAGGCTGCTGCCCCGCATTGCCGTTTCCGTTGGCGCCGACCGGCGCGTCATCATTGCTGGCCATGAGCCTTTTCCTTTTGCCTGGGCAGCGTTGCTGACCGAATTGAAATCGGGCGTTCGCTACCATGGCCGGCATGACAAGACAAGGTTTGCCACCTTCGAGCTCAGGCAATTGCCGCGGGCCTTTTGTGGGTGGAGACCAATCGCCAAAGGCAGCGCCGCCCCCCACCTGCCTGCCGGCATCCTCTCCCCGTATAGTGACGGGGAGAGGGCTCTCTCATCGATGATTTCGCTAACCACCAGCGTTGCGGTCAGCTCCTTTCTCCCCGTCACTATACGGGGAGAAATGCCCGGCAGGGCAATGAGGGGCGGCGCTGACCTCACAAAACTGATCAGCACGCTGCAACCGCGTTCTCAGTCGTCCTTCAGGCGCCGCCACGGCGAATTGTGATCCGGGCCGCGCTTGAAATCGTCCTCGCGCGAATAGTCGCCGTCGTCGAGGTCGATGACCTTGTCGCGCGGGCGGCCGCGAAACCCGCCGGCGGAGAAATCGGTGGCCACCACGATGCGGCCCTTGAAGCGGCTCCAGGCGAAGTCGCGCACCGGCGGCAGGAACAGCAGCAGGCCGATAATGTCGGTGATGAAGCCGGGGATGATCAACAGGATCGCCGCCACCACGATCATGGCGCCATGGGCCAGCTGGCGGCTGGGATCATGGCCGGCATCCATCTCGGTGCGGATGCGGGTCATGACGCCGAAACCCTGGTGGCGGAGCAAAAGCACGCCGGCGATGCTCGAGGCCAGCACAAGGCCGACCGTCGCCAGCGCGCCGACCTCACGGCCGACGATGACGAAACCGGCGATTTCCAGCAGCGGGAGCGCGAGGAGGAGGAGGGGAAGCAGCGAAATGCGCAAGTCTTTACCGACCATTCGATTGTTTTGCCCGCTGGCGACCAATCGCCGCTGGCACGGAGGCTGTTAGATAGGTATGCCTGCCTTTGATTTGAATGATTGCACCTTGCGTTCTATATGCTTTGAATGTTGAACGCTATGCGACCGCGGCCTGTTGGCCGGATGGTCCGGCCTAGAGGCAGGGATTGATTGGCGGAAGATATGGGCTTCTTCGACTTCGGCACGATTTTCTTCCTGATCGCGGCGGTGGTGATCTTCTTCCAGCTGCGCAACGTGCTGGGCCGTCGGACCGGTAGCGAACGGCCGCCCTTCGACCCCTACACGGCGGCGCGCACCGACAAGGACGCCACCCAGAAACCCGAGAATGTCGTTTCGCTGCCGCGCAAGCGGCTGCCGGGCGAACCGGCGCCAGCCGACGCCTACACGGCGATCGACGCCTTCGCCAAGCCCGACACCGATCTCAACAAGGGCCTGCGCACGATCAAGGACAATGATCCGTCCTTCGACCCGAAGGGCTTCGTCGACGGCGCCAAGATGGCCTATGAGATGATCGTCATGGCTTATGCCGACGGCGACCGCAAAACGCTGAAGAACCTTCTGTCGCGTGAAGTCTATGACGGTTTCGTCGCCGCGATCGGCGAACGCGAGGCCAAGTCGGAAAAGATCCAGTCCTCTTTCGTCGGCATCGACAAGGCCGACATCGTCTCGGCCGAGATGAAGGGCGGTGAGGCGCATGTGACGCTGCGCATCATCAGCGAGCTTATTTCGGCGACGCGCGACAAGGCGGGCGCCGTCATCGACGGCGATCCGGAAACCGTGGCCGAGGTCAAGGATGTCTGGACCTTCGCCCGCGACACGCGCTCGCGCGATCCGAACTGGAAGCTCGTCGCCACCGAAGAAGAAGACTGAGTCCCGATGCATGTCGCCCAAAAGTGCGAAGCGGTTTTGGGACAACGACTTGCATCAAAACCAAGCCTCGAAGCGCGTCGCATGACCCTTTTCGAACACGATGCGCTTTAAGGCGACGGGGCTCCGGTGTCGCTATCGCCTCTCTTCATCGAAAAATCCTTTGACGACCTGCCCGGCTGGGGCGACGACGACCACCTGCCGGCCTTCGAGGCTTTTCGCCGTTCCGCCTTCCATGCGCCGGTAAAACCCTATCGCAGCGGCGCGCTCGGCGTCGATTTCGGCGCCTTCGCGGCGGCTTATGCGGCGGCGCGCACCGCACCGCCCGTGAACCGGCCGGAGGCGCGAAGCTTCTTCGAGCGCCATTTCGTGCCGATGCTGGTGCGGCCCGACACCGGCGCCGGCCTCGTCACCGGCTTCTACGAACCGCAAGTCGAGGCGTCGCCGGTGCGCACGGAGCGGTTTGCCGTGCCGCTGCTGTCGCGCCCGGCCGATCTCGTCGATGTCGACGACGCCAACCGGCCGCAGGGGATGGATGCCTATCTCGCCTTCGCACGCCGCACGGCGGACGGCCCGGCCGAGTATTTCGACCGTGGCGCGATCGAGCGCGGGGTGCTTCAGGGCCAAGGGCTGGAAATCGCCTGGCTGGCCGACAAGGTCGACGCCTTCTTCATCCATGTGCAAGGCGCGGCACGGCTGGCCATGACCGATGGCCGGCTCCGCCGCGTCACCTACGCGGCCAAATCTGGCCAGCGTTTTACCGGGCCGGGCAAGATCCTGAGCGAGCTGGGCGAAATCCCGCTGGCGCAAGTGACGATGCAGTCGATCCGCGCCTGGTTCAAGGCGCATCCCGGGCGCATCGACGAGATCCTGTGGCAGAACCGCTCCTACATCTTCTTCCGTGAAGCCGATGTCGAGGACGCAGCCCTCGGCCCGATCGCCGCCGCCAAGGTGCCGCTGACGCCGGGCCGTTCCGTCGCCGTCGACCGGCTGCTGCACACATTCGGCACGCCCTTCTACATCGACGCGCCGACGCTCACCGCCTTTGACAAAAGACCGTTCCGGCGGCTGATGATCGCGCAGGACACCGGCTCGGCCATCACCGGGCCGGCGCGGGGCGATCTTTTCGCCGGCTCCGGCGACGCGGCCGGCGAGATCGCCGGCGTGGTGCGCAACGCCGCCGATTTCTACGCGCTGGTGCCGCGCCCGCTGGCCGGGGGCGCCGGATGAGCAAGCGTCCGGACAAGCTCAGCGAGGATGACCGGGTGCTGTGGAACCTGGTGGCGCGCACGGCCAAGCCGCTGAAGGGCAGGGCGGCCGTCGACATTCCCGATATCGCGGCCGACGCCATGCCGACATCGCCGCAAGCGGCCCAACCCGCCGCCAATGCGCCGGGCGCGGCAAAGCCGAAGGCGCAGCATGTCACGCATCGCCTCGACGAGCCGACACTGGACAAATTGTCGAAGGGCCGGCTGCCGATCGAGGGCCGCGTCGACCTGCATGGGATGACGCAGGACGAGGCCTATTCGCTGCTGTTCTCGTTCCTGCACCGGGCGCATGCCGGCGGCATCCGCTATGTCCTGGTCATCACCGGCAAGGGGTCGTCCTCCGGCGGCGACGGCGTGCTGCGGCGCGCCGTGCCGGCCTGGCTGTCGACGCCGGCATTCCGGTCTCTGGTCTCCAGCCACGACCATGCCGCCCGCAACCATGGCGGCTCGGGCGCGCTCTACATCCGGCTGCGGCGGGTGCGTTCATGAAAGCTGAAGCCGTGAGGCGGGGCGCATGACACCGTTCGGCGAGCGGCTGCGGGCGCTTCGCGCCGAGCGCGGCGTCACCCAGAAGGACATGGCGGCGGCGATCGGCATCAGCGCCGCCTATCTGTCGGCGCTCGAGCATGGCAGGCGCGGCGCGCCGACCTGGACGCTGATCCAGAAGATCATCGGCTATTTCAACATCATCTGGGACGACGCCGAGGAGCTGGCGCGGCTGGCCGAAGCCTCGCATCCGCGCGTGAAGCTCGACACGTCGGGTCTCAACCCCGCCGCCACCGAGCTGGCCAATCTTCTGGCCGAGAACATCGAAAAGCTCGACGAAGCGGAGCTGCGCCGCATCACCGCCTCGATCCGCGCGGCGCTGGGCCGGCTGAAGTAACCGGTTTTATCCGGATTCCGCGACGGCCGGGCGGCCGCCTGGTCGCAAAACAGTGCCCGCCGGCATTGGCCAGCGGGCAGCTGTGGCGAGATCAGTTCTTGCCGGCCGTGCTGCCGTTGGGGTTGCCGCCGTTGGTGCCCGGGCGGTCATGGTCGCCACGGCCACCGTTTCCACCACCCAGGCAGTCCGACGCGCCGGCAGTGCCACAACAGCGGCCGGCCCAGAGGTCATTGAGGTTGGTGTGGGCGCAGCTGACCGTCTGGTCGGCCATCGCGGATCCGCCCAGGGCCGATACGGCAGCGACGGCGAGAAGGGTGTTACGCAGGAAAGCAGTCATTTGAGGTCTCCATGATTGGGTTTCGTCATTCACGGCTGTGTGTCGCCGGGCGAACGGAGATGGTTCACGGAGAGATGGAGATTTTTCGGGACGGCTGCCGGTAGAGCCCTCGGCTTCGTCATCCACGGGCGGAGCGGGAGCGAAGCGGACGCGCGCAGACCCGAGGATCCATGCCGGGACCTGCGAGCGCCGCAACAGTGAAGAATGTAGCGATGCTCGGATGAAGATGGCCGGCGCCTGTTTCTGCGCCGCTGTGTTCTATGTTGGCGTCACGGCATGGATCCTAGGGTCTGCGCGCGTCGCTGCGCTCCTTGCTCCGCCCTAGGGTGACGAAGCGCTGGGGGTGGCGCTGCCTAATCGAGCCGCGCCCCAGTCCTTACTCGACCGACCCCACCAGGACCTGCTGGCCGCCGCGGATCGAGACCCAGCGGCCGGTGTTGTCGATCGCCTGCCGCTTGAGGAAGCGGTAGCCGGTCTGGTCCCAGGCCCTGACCTTGTCGGTCAGGTTGTCGAGCACGTAGTCGCCCTTGTCGGTGCGCACGGTCAGCACCGAATGGCCTTCGCCGTCCGGTTTGCGCACCACGGTGATGAGAAGATCGGCAAGCGAGATGCCCGAGCGGGACAGTTGGCGCCGCTTTTCCAGAACATAGTCCTCGCAATCGCCGACGCCCTTGTCGGGATAGGCCCAGACCTCGTCCTTGCCGTATATGTCCATGTCGCTCATCGGCTTGACGGCGGCGTTGACCCTGGCGGTGACATTGATGAGCTTGCGCATCAGCCCGTCGGTCATCCTGGCCGGTGCCAGATTGCTCGGACGGATCGAGCATTCGCCGGGGTGCAGCTTGCAGAAATCATAGTGGCCGATCGGCTGCGAGGTGATGCCCCCGGTCGCCATCGCTCCGGCAGCCAAAGCCGGCCAGCTTCCCGTGGCTGCCAGACCGGCCGCGGCCACGCACACGCGCAGCCTTCTCGCCATTGTTGAGGAATTCATTGTCCCCGCTCACCCTGTTGTTAACGAAACGTTAAGGGCGATTGACAGTCCGTGTCAATTACAAGGACAGGCTGATTTGCAGCATGGTTACCCGCGGGGAGGGACAGCGGCACTTGTGCAACAGAAACGGCCCTGAAGCCGATTTGTCGCGGAATTGCCTATCGTTTGGCGGTGCGGACCAGCTTCGGCTTCACCGCGACGCGGTTCTGGCGGCCATAGCTGGTGATGAAGTCGACGATGCGCGGCACGATCTCGGAGCGGAAGCGCGAGCCGTTGAAGACGCCGTAGTGACCGACCGCCGGCTGCATGTAGTGGGCCTTCTTGTCGGCCGGAATGTTGACGCACAGATCCTGCGCCGCCTTGGTCTGGCCGAGGCCCGATATGTCGTCATTCTCGCCCTCGACCGTGAACAGGGCGACGTTGCGGATGACTGACGGATCGATACGGGTGCCACGATGCGTCATCTCGCCCTTGGGCAAGGCATGGCGAACGAAGACGGTGTCGACGGTCTGCAAATAGAACTCCGCCGTCAGGTCCATGACCGCCAGATATTCGTCATAGAAGTCGCGGTGCTTCTCGGCGTTGTCGCCATCGTGCTTCACAAGGTGCATGAAGAAGTCCTTGTGGGCGATGATGTGGCGGTCGAGGTTCATGCTCATGAAGCCGGACAGCTGCAGGAAGCCCGGATAGACCTCGCGGCCGAAGCCCGGCACCGGCCACGGCGCGCGCATGACGACATTGTCGCGGAACCAGTCGATGCCCTTTTCCTCGGCCAGGAGATTGACCGCGGTCGGGTTGCGGCGGGTGTCGATCGGCCCGCCCATCAGCGTCATGGTCGAGGGCACGAAGGGATCGCCCTTCGCCTCCATCAGCGCCACCGCCGCCAGAACCGGCACGGAAGGCTGGCACACCGCCATCACATGGGTGTCAGGCCCCAGCGCATGGAACATGTCGACGATGTAATCGATATAGTCGTCGAGATCGAAACTGCCGTCGGCCATCGGCACCATGCGGGCATCGACCCAGTCGGTGATGTGGACATCGGCATAGGGCAGCATGGCTTCCACCGTGCCGCGCAGCAGCGTGGCATAATGGCCCGACATCGGCGCCACGATCAGAAGCTTCGGATCCGGCTTGCGGCCGGCGGGCACCGCGCGTTCGAAGCGGACGAGATTGCAGAACGGCTTCGACCAGACGGTCTTTTCGGTGACCTCGACGCTCTTCCAGTCGACGACGGTCTTGTCGAGGCCGAAGGCCGGCTTGCCATAGCGGCGCGTGGTGCGTTCGAACAGTTCGGCACCCGCGGCGACCGAACGGCCCCAGGGCGTGTGCGAAATCGGATTGAGCGGGTTGGAGTAGAACATCCGCACCGCGTCGGCATAGAGCCGGGCCGGCTGCAGCGCCGCATGGTTCAATTCATAGAGCTGATAGAACATCGACAACCCCGCTGCTGCCTGCGACCGAAGGGACGACGAGCAGCGCCGAGCCTCAAATGTCTCGCGGCGAAGTTAACAACTAATTGCTGCGATGCAATACGTCACGTGGCGTGACCAATGGTTCTTTCGTCCAAAGGCTTGCAAATCCGCCCGGAATGGCGGAGCCGGCTCAGTGTGCGCTGCCGAAATGTGTAGGAAATATGTCGGGCAGCCGGACACCCGACCATGATCCCGAAAACTGGTTTGGGTTTTCGAAGGAGATCATGGTCCGGAGATAATCACATCAAACGCGTGCCATGCAGACCGAGGTGTGGCCGGAACCGATGAAGCCGAGCTGGCCGGCGGCGCCCTTCGACAGGTCGAGCACGCGTCCGCGAATGAACGGGCCGCGATCATTGATGCGCACGATGACGCTTTTACCATTGTTCTGGTTGGTAACCCGCAATTTGGTGCCGAATGGCAAGGTGCGGTGGGCGGCGGTCATCGCCGACGGGTTCATGCGCTCGCCCGATGCGGTTTTCGAGTGCAGCGCGTACCAGGAGGCGCGGCCGCACTGGCCGGCGGCGGCGGTCGCCGAAGTGGCGGAAGCGCCGACCATCAGGCCAGCAGCGATCGTTACCGCGACAAGCGCGGTCTGGTTTAGGTTCTTCATCTTTAAGGGGTGGCTCCGTTTTTGACAGACCCCAGCCGTTAGGTGCCGAATAAGGCAGGAAATGCGGCAGTGATCTGTCAGTTCCGTGGCGAGATCACACGTTTGGAGTCACCAGGTAACAGTCTGTCAGGGATATTCCGGCGCAATTTGATCCATTTTCGATGATCTCCGGGCCGATATCCGAGATCGTTTTGACAAGATACCGGATTAATATCCAAGTAGATTCCGGGGTGATTGTGCCACTTCCTTTGGCTCTTTCATCACGGTCACGACACGGCCAACGATCGACTTGAAAAGCGAGATCCGTCAATGAGACTGACCAAAAATCTGCTGGCCTTGATTGTGCTGGCCATCGGTGCGCTGTGGTCGCTGCAAGGCATCGGCGTGGTCGGCGGCAGCTTCATGACCGGCCAGCCACAATGGTTCTATATCGGCATCGTCACCATGCTGGCCGGCCTGGCCGGGCTGGTGTGGGCGAACCGGTAGGGGGTGGCGCTAGACTGCGTTGCAGAACGAGCGTGGGCGCCCCCCTCTGTCCCGCCGACGTCTCAGGGTTCGCCTTGCCCCAAGCCCTAACCGAACAGCCGGTCCAATATCGTGCCCTCAAGCCGGGCGAGCTCGGCGGAACCGCGCCGGCGCGGCCTTTCCACCGGCACATCCAGATCGAGCGCGATCTTGCCGGCGCTGATCACCACCACCCGGTCGGCGAGCGCGACCGCTTCGGCGACATCGTGGGTGACCAGCACGGCGGTGAATTTCTGGGCGAGCCAGATGCGCTCCAGCAATTGCTGCATCTCGATGCGGGTCAGCGCGTCGAGCGCGCCGAGCGGCTCGTCGAGCGCCAAGATCTGCGGGTGGCCGACCAGCGCGCGGGCCAGCGCCACGCGCTGCTTCTGGCCGCCGGACAGCACCGAGGGCCATTCGTCGGCACGATCGGCGAGGCCAACCTCGGAGAGGATATCGAGAGCGCGCTGCCTGGCGTCCGGGCCGGAAGCGATGCCGGTCAGCCCAACCTCGACATTCCTGACCACGTTGGCCCAGGGCAGCAGGCGCGGCTCCTGGAACATGAACCGGGTGCGGCTGTGGCCCTCTTCCCCGGCGCCCAGCGTCAGCGATCCCGATGTCGGGCGGTCGAGCCCCGCCAGCAACCGGAGCAGCGTGCTCTTGCCGCAGCCGCTCTTACCGATGACGGCGACGAACTGCCCGGCCGGCACCTCGAGATCGATGCCGTCGAGCACGGTCTTGTCGCCGAAGCGCTTTCCCACGCCCTTGAAGGCGAAGGCGCGCCGTCCTTCGACCGCTATGGCCGGGCGCGCCGGCGCCGGCGTGGCGATGAAGGATCGGGCGGCGGTCAGGCTGGCAGCGGTCATCGACAGCATCTCATCCGTTCTGGAAAGCCGGATGCCAGCCGAGCGACAGCCGCTCGAGCAGGCGGGCGAGGCTGTCGGCGAGCTTGCCGAGCAGCGCGTAGATCAGGATCGACAGCACGACGACATCGATCAGCAGGAATTCGCGCGCCTGCATGGCCATGTAGCCGAGGCCGGAACTGGCCGAGATGGTTTCGGCGACGATCAGTGTCAGCCACATGATGCCCAGGGCATAACGCAGGCCGACGAAGATCGCCGGCAGCGCGCCGGGCAGGATAACGCGAAAGAACAGCGCGCGCCGGTCCATGCCGTAGACGCGGCCCATCTCGACCAGCTGCGGGTCGACGCTCTGGATGCCGAGCAGCGTGTTGACGTAGATCGGAAAGAACACGCCAAGCGCCACCAGGAACAGTTTTGCCTCCTCGTCGATGCCGAACCACAGGATGACGAGCGGGATCAGCGCCAGATGCGGAATGTTGCGGATCATCTGCAGCGTGGTGTCGGTCAGGCCGCGGCTGAGCCGCGACAGGCCGTTGGCAAGGCCAAGCGCGAATCCGATCGAGCCGCCGATGGCAAAGCCGCCAAGAGCGCGTGCCGTGGAAACACCGATGTTGCGGATCAGCTCACCCGACAGCGTCAGCCGCCAGAAAGCCTCGGCAACGGCGCTTGGCGCCGGCAGCACATTGGCCGGCATGACGCCCGCGCGCGACGCGGCTTCCCAGCCGGCAATCACCAGAACCGGCAACACCCAGCCGATGGCGTTTGCGTGGAGGCGCGCGGAAAAGCTCATGAAGAGGCCTGCAAGCGGGCGGCACCATGGAAGCCGACCGAGAATTCATTGGCGATGTCCTGGTGCGCCCGCTGCCGCCTGGTGCCAAGCCCAAGGCGTGGGAACAGAAGCTCGGCGACGCGGTAGGCTTCTTCCAGATGCGGATAACCGGAGCCGATGATGGTATCGATGCCGATCGCCTGGTATTCGCGGATCCGCTCGGCGACCTGCCCGGGCGTGCCGACCAGCGCGGTGCCGGCGCCGCCGCGCACCAGGCCGACGCCTGCCCACAGATTGGGCGAGACGACCAGCTTGTCGCGACGGCCGCCATGCAGCTCGGCCATGCGCCGCTGGCCGACCGAGTCCATCTGGTTGAGGAAACGCGCCTGCGCATTCTCGATCTGGGCGTCGGTGACGTGGCTGATCAGCCGCTCGGCGGCGCGCCAGGCCTCGTCCTCGGTTTCGCGCACGATGAAATGCAGCCGGATGCCGAAACGCAGTTTTCTACCACGCAGGGCTGCCTTTTTGCGCGCAGAAGCGAGCTTCTCGGCCACCTGTGCCGGCGGCTCGCCCCAGGTCAGGTACATGTCGACGAGGTCGGCGGCGAGATCCTGGCCGGCGTCGGACGAGCCGCCGAAATAGAGCGGCGGCCGTTCCTGCAACGGCAAAAGGTCGAGGCGGCCATTCTCGACGCGGTAATATTTGCCGTCGAAATTGACGCGCTCGCCGGATACCAGGCCGCGCCAGATGGTGAGGAATTCCTGCGCCTGGGCGTAGCGCTCGTCATGCGGCAGGAAGACGCCGTCGCCGGCGAGCTCGGTCGGATTGCCGCCGACCACCACATTGAGCAACAGCCGGCCATTGCTCAGCCGATCGAGTGCCGCGGTCTGGCGCGCGGCGAAGGTCGGCAGCGTCACACCGGGCCGCAGCGCGACCAGGAATTTGAGTTTTTCGGTGAGCGTCGCAAGTCCTGTCGCGGTGATCCAGGAATCCTCGCAATTCTGACCGGTCGGCAGCAGCACGCCGGGAAAGCCGAGCCGGTCGACCGCCTGCGCGATCTCCTTGAAATACCCGAACTCCGGCGGCCGCTGCTGTTGCTCGGAACCAAGATAGGAGCCGTCGCCATGGGTCGGGATGAACCAGAAGAAATCGAGCGGCGCGGTGCCGGCCGGTGTGGTCATGTCTGGCGCAGTCACGGGCGGATCTCCTGGAGATATCAGCGGAAACGACAAAGGCGCCGGACGTTCCCGCCCGGCGCCGTGCGAGAAAATCAGTTGCCTGGCGCGGTCCACACCGCGTCGGAGATCCGAACCGCCTTCGGGATCAGGCCGAGCTTGTAGAAGCGGTCGGCTGTCGCCTGCTGGCCGGCGGTGATCTCGTCGGTGATCGGAAAGATGCCGAATTTGGTGCGGTTGGCGGCAATCGTCTGTGCGTCGAGCGGCACGCCGGTCACCTCATGCAGCGCCTCGGCCACCTTGTCGCGGTTCTGGTCCGCCCATTTCGCCGCCTCGCCGAGAGCGGCGATCGTCGTGGTGATGATCTCGGGATGCGCCTTGGCGAAATCCTTGTTGGCGAGGAAATAGGTGTTGACCTTGAGCACTTCGCTGGAGCGGGCCAGAACACGCGGCTGATAACGCGTTTCGGCGATTGCGAAGAAGGGATCCCAGACCGCCCAGGCATCGATCTGGTCGCTGGCGAAGGCGGCGGCGGCATCGGCGGGGCTGAGATAGACCGGCGTGACCTGATCGAAGGGGATGCCTGCCTTTTCCAGCGCGGCGACCAGCAGATTATGCGCACTGGTGCCCTTGCCGACGCCGACGCGCTTGCCCTTGAGGTCGGCGACCGACTGGACCGGCGACGCCGGCTTGACGAAGATCGCCTCGCCGTCGCCATTGGACGGCAGTGCCGCCGCGTAGACAATGTTGGCGCCCGCCGACTGGCCGAAGATCGGCGGCGCGTCGCCGGTCCAGCCGGCGTCGATGGCGCCGACATTGAGCGCCTCGACCAGTGGCGGGCCGGCGGTGAATTCGACCCATTTGACGGTGACGCCCTTGTCGCCCAGCGCCTTTTCGATGACCTGCTGCTGCCGGGCGATCACCGGCAGGCCGGTTTTCTGATAGCCGATGCTGAACTGCTTCAGCTCCTGCGCCGCGGCGCCGAACGACAGGATGACCGTCGCGGCCACAAGGCCGATGCCGAAAGCGCGCCTCGTCAAATTGAACATGATCCCTCTCCTTCGTTGCGGATCGGCGCCGGGACCATGTCCTCGCCGGTTGGAAGAGAGATCAGGCTAGGTAGTTCTATAAATTTAGTAGAGGAACGATTTTGCGAGATGAGGTTGGAGGGCGGAATGGTTTTTCAGCCGCTTGGTCAAGCGGCGGCGGCCGTTGCTAGTCTCTTTCTCCCCGTTCACGGGGAGAAATGCCCGGCAGGGCAATGAGGGGCAGCGCCGGCATTGGACTGGTAGCCTGCAGCATTAACTTGGACCCGTATTCGCCGGACCTCGATTGCATACCTAGGTCTGCGCCGCCCCTCACCTGCCTGCCGGCATCCTCTCCCCGTAAACGGGGCGAGGGGCGCTCTGTCCATGGTTTCGCCAGTCACTGCGACCAGTACTGCCAGGCCCAGTAGAAGCTCTCGTCGCGCGGCGGCAGGCGGTCGCGCCCGGCCTGGAACGGAACTGGCGCCGGCGATCGCGGGGTGTCCTCCTTCGTCGCCTTGCGGTCGGAGGCAAGGCCCAGCAGCCAGTTGCCGAAATGGGCGAACAGCACGGCGGTGGAATGGGTCATGGTCATTCTCTCCTGCACTTGCGGTTGGTCACTCCCGTCCCGCCCACGGGACGAGCGCGCGCTCGATCCTGCGGATGGTGAATTCGAGCACGAAGGCTATGGCCGCGATCACCAGGATGCCCATGATCACCACGTCGGTGACCAGGAACTGGGCCGCGGACTGGATCATGAAGCCAAGTCCGCGCGTCGCCGCGACCAGTTCGGCCGCGACCAGCGTCGACCAGCCGGCACCGAGCGCGATGCGCAGTCCGGTCAGGATCGAGGGCAGCGCGCTGGGCAGGATCACGTGGCGGACCACCTGGCGCCTTGTCGCGCCAAGCGAACGCGCCGCGTTGATGCGCTCCTGCGAGACGCCGCGAACGCCCGAGGCGGTGGACAATGCCACCGGCGCCAGCATGGCGATGGCGATCACCAGGATCTTCGACGGCTCGCCGATGCCGAACCAGATGATGACCAGCGGCAAATAGGCGAGCGGCGGGATCGGCCGCAGGAATTCCAGCAGCGGATCGAAAATGCCGCGGCCGACAGTGCTGATGCCGATGGCGAGACCCACCGGCACACCGACGAGGATCGCCGCGACGAGTGCTGCGAACACGCGGCCGAGACTGGCGACGACATGCTGCAGCAGCGTCGCGTCGACGAAACCATCCCTGATGACGACAATGAATTTGTTCCAGACGGCGACCGGCGAGGGCAGGAATACCGGCGACACCAGCTGCAGGCGGGCCGACAGCGCCCACGCCGCCAGCACCACCAGTATGGTGACCGCGCTGACCATGCGCGCCGAAACGCCCCTGCGTTTCGGGCTTGGCCGCGACCACGGCACCGACAGGCCGTCGGCCTCTTCGGTCCTCGGGGCGGGGCGTTCGGTGTAGGAGGAAATGGTCATGCCGCCTCTCCCTCGAAGATCGCGTCGGTCAGTTCGCCGCGCGCCGCGGCGAAGGCGGGATCGGCCTTGATCGCGCGGATGGCCTCGCCCGAGGCGTAGCGCCTGGCGAAGCCGGGTTCGAAGGTGCGCACCACGCGACCCGGGCCGGGCGCCAGCACGACAATGCGGGTGGCGAGCACCAGCGCCTCCTCGATGCCGTGTGTGACCATCAGCACGCCGGCATGGCTTGCCGTCCACAGGTCGAGCAGTGTCGTCTGCATGCGCTCGCGTGTCAGCGCATCGAGCGCGCCGAGCGGCTCGTCGAGCAGCAGGAATTGCGGTTCGGCGGCAAGCGCGCGGGCAAGGCCGACACGCTGGCGCATGCCGCCGGAAAGCTCCCAGATGCGCTTGTCGCCGGCACGCTCAAGCTTCACCAGCGCTAGAAGCTCGTCAGCGCGGCGCGCCCGCTCGGCCGGCCTGACACCGCGCAGGCGCAGCGCGAAGGCAACGTTCTCGCGCGCCGTCAGCCAGGGAAACAGCGCGTCGTTCTGGAACACCACGGCGCGATCCGAACCAGGTGCCGTAATCGGCTGGCCGTTGATCGTGGCCGTGCCGCGCGAAGGCGCGACCAGGCCGGCGGCGACATTGAGCAGCGAGGTCTTGCCGCAGCCGGAGCGGCCGACAAGGACGACGAAATCATCCTTGGCGATGTCGATCGACACCCGTTCGACGGCGGGTGCCGGCTGGCTCTCATAGTGGATCGAGACTTTGTCGAGCACGAGATGCGGCATGGGGGCCTCTCAGAGCATGATCCCGAAAAGTGGCGTCCGGTTTTCGCGGACAAACGGTTTCCGTTTGTCCAGAGATCATGGTCAAACGAATGGGAAATCCGACTGCCCCGGAACGGCTCCTCGTCAGCAGGTCCGGAGCAGGCAGCACGCGGCGTCAGGGAAGGAGCGCGCGAGCCATTTGAGCGCCGCCGCGTGCCCGTCAGGACATGCGGGGACGCCTCAGCACTGGTTTCAGTTCGAGGCCAGCGCCTCGGTGACGTATTTCGATGTCACGTATTTCGAGTAGTCCGCAAGCACGGCGTCGACCTTGCCCTGCTCCTTGAGGAAGGCGGATGCCGCCGCGACCGCCTTGACCGTGCCGCCGCCGAGGAACTTGTCGGAGGCCTGCTCCTCGAGCGTCGGGAAGACGTAGCCCTTCAACAATTCGGGTACCTCTTCGAGCTTGGCGCCGGTGAGCTTGGCGATCTTGCCGGCCTCAGGCGACGACACCGACCAGGCGTCGGGCTTGGCGAGGTATTCGGCATAGGCGGCGCCCGTCACCTTGACGAAGTCGCGCACCGCTTCCGGGTTCTTCTCGGCAAAATCGGTGCGCACGATCCAGGCGTCGAAGGTCGGCGCGCCCCAGGCCGCGACCTGCGAGGAATCCAGCACCACCTTGCCTGTCGTCTTGATCTGGCCGAGTGCCGGATCCCAGACATAGGCGGCATCGATGTCGCCGCGCGCGAAGGCGGCGGCGATTTCCGGCGGCCTGAGATTGAGAATCTCAACCGACTTCGGATCGACATTCTCATGCTTGAGCGCGGCGAGCAGGCTGTAATGCGTGGTCGAGACGAAGGGCACGGCGACCTTCTTGCCGGCGAGGTCGGCGACCTTCTCGATGCCGGCGCCGTTGCGGGCGACGAGCGCCTCGGACGGCCCGATCAGGCCGACGACGAAGATCGTCTGGATCGGCAGTTCGCGGCTGGCCGCCGCCGCCAGCGGGCTCGAACCGACATAACCGATGTCGACCGAGCCGGAAGCGACCGCGGCAATGACATCGGCACCGGAATCGAACTTGCGCCAGTCGATCGTGGCCTTGGTGGCCTTCTCATAGGCGCCATCGGCCTGCGGCACTTTGGAGGGCTCGACCACCGTCTGGTAGCCGATGGTGATCTTCAGGTCATCGGCCAGGGCCGGGCCGAGGAAGGCGGCGCCGGCAAGGGCTGCCGACGACAGAAGGAGAATGCGTCGCGAAATGGTGGACATCAAAGGGCTCCATGAAAACAGAGAAAACCGGATTGCCCTATGATAGTCCGCTAATTCTATCGGCCTTGTAGAGTTAAATCCTTCCAACGACGGCGGGTTTGTTGGAAAAAATCTGCCGGTAGCGGAAGGCCAGAGCGCATAGGACGGCTGCAGCCCGCTGTCGCTGCTCCGTCGCCACGGTTCAGAACTCTGCACCGCTGCACTCTTCGATCAACGTCACGGAATGGATCCTCGGGTCTCCGCGGCTGCTCCGCCCGTGGATGACGACGTTGTAGAGGCTCCGGCACTCGACTGCTGTCTGTGCCGTTCACGCACGAATGATAAATTCTTACCCAGGCCAACATCACGCAAATCCATGCCCCAAACAGCACGGGAATTGACAAGCCGTTCCGGGTGTTCGAGGGTAAGTATAGTATCCTTATCGACATGAGGGAATTGGAGGCGACGATGAGCGGGCACCCCACCACCATGATCGCTCGCGGCATGCATCGGCTGTCGGCGGCGCGTGCGTCGGCGCGCGACACGGCCGGCCCGACTGGAGCCATCCGTCGCTTTGGGGCCGTCGATGTGCATTTCTGTATTCTTAATGGCACAAAAGCCTGACAAAATGGCCAAAACGGCTTGAAAACAAAGCAAAATCAACAGTTCTCGGCTTGTATATCATGTCACTAGAATTTATGTGTCATGGATGCTTGGACGCGGCGGGGAGGCACGCCAGGCGTTTCGCAACGGATGGCGTCAAGCCATCGCATGACAGAGAAGCGTTCGGTTTATGCTCACCAAAAAAGGCAAGTACGGCCTCAAGGCGCTTGTACACCTCGCGCAGATGCCGGCCGGGCAGCTCGCTTTCGTCAACGACATCGCGACCGGCAACAACATCCCGAAGAAGTTTCTTGACGCCATCCTGGGCGAGCTGCGCAATGCCGGTTTCGTCCAGAGCCGCAAGGGCAAGGATGGCGGTTACCGCCTCGCGCGCCCTGCCGAGGAGATCAAGGTCGGCCACGTCGTGCGTGTCCTCGACGGGCCGCTGGCCCCAATTCCATGCGCCAGCCGCACACAATATCAGCGCTGCGAAGACTGCAACGAGGCGACATGCCAAGTCCGACACGTGATGCTGGAGGTCCGGCAGGCGATCGCCGAGGTGCTCGACCAGCGCAGCCTCGCCGAAATGCGCGATATCGGTCTCGACGACCTCACGGTCGCGAGGGAGATCGGCGATCTTCCGGTCGCGGTGAAGGTCCAGGCCTGACGCTTCGCATAATGCGGGAACGCGCATGAGCGGGCGTGCCAATTCGATCATCCCCAACTCGATCATCATTGTCGGCGGCGGCGCCTCGGGCGTCGTGCTGGCCGCGCATCTTCTGAAATCGCCCAATCCGGATCTGCGTGTCACGCTGGTCGAAAAGCGCCCGCATTTCGGCCAGGGCATCGCCTATTCGACGCTGCTGTCGGCGCATGTGCTGAATGTGAGTGCCGCCGGCATGAGCGCCTATGCCGACGACCCCGGCAATTTCTGGCGCTGGCTGCAGGCGCGCGGCCTGGTAAGCCAGGAGCAGACGCCACAGACACCATTCTACGCGCCGCGCAGCATCTATGCCCGCTATCTCGGCGAGCTGCTCGACGAACTCGAAGCGCGCGAGCAGCCGACCGGGCGGCTGCGCCTGATCCACGAGGAGAGCCTGTCGATCACGCCGACACCGTCCGGCGTCGAGGTGGCGCTCGCCAACGGCACCAGCGTCGTCGCCCATCTGGCCATACTCGCCACCGGCCATGACGAGCAGCCGGCGCAGGGCCATGCGATCCGCATGGGCTCGGAAGCCGACACCGCGCTCGATCCGCACAGCGCCGTGATGGTGCTGGGCACCGGCCTCAGCATGGTCGACGCGTTCCTGGCGCTGAAACAGCGCGGCCACACCGGGAAGATCATCGCCGTTTCCCGGCGCGGCCTGCTGCCGTCGCCGCACCGCAAGGGCAATCCGATCAAGCTCGACGTCGCCGACATCCCGCTCGGCACCCAGCTTTCCTATTTCGTCGGCTGGTTCCGCGACCTGATCCGCGAGAACCAGAAGGCCGGCATCGACTGGCGCGACGTGGTCGACGGCCTGCGCCCCTTCAACCAGAAGATCTGGCAGAACTGGCCGGCTTCCGCCAAGCGCCGCTTCGTCGAGCACACCAAGGCCTGGTGGGACATCCACCGCCATCGCATGGCGCCCGAAGTCTACGCCAAGGTGACCGAGGCCGTGCAATCCGGCCGCATCCGGCTTGTCGCCGGCCGCGTCGTCGGCATCGTGCCGGGGAAGATTTTCACCGTCGACGTCCAGTCGCGCCACAGCCAGCTGGTCGAGACTTTTAACGTCGCCCGTATCTATGATTGCTCGGGCATCGTGCGTGACATTTCGACCTCCTCGAACAGCGTGGTGCGCTCGCTGGTCGACCGCGGGCTCGCGCGGCCGGACCCGATGCGCATCGGTCTCGACGTGTCGCCCAATTGCGAGATCATCGCCAGCGACGGCACGGTCTCGCGAAAGATCCTCGCCGTCGGCCCGCTGACACGCGGCACCTTCTTCGAAATCGACGCCATTCCGGATATTCGCGTGCAGTGTGCAAGGCTGAGCAAGCAGTTGCTGGGGTGAATTGCTGATGGGGTTGCGCTCTACGGCGCCCCCCTCTGGCCTGCCGACCATGCTACAAACTGGAATTTCATTCCCCGTCTGGCCGTCTGATTGGCACGATCTATCTTCTTTCCAACTGTAAACGGCTGGAAAAGAAGCTACGCTGCCGCTCTGCCGGCTCAATCAAAGAAATAGAGCATGATGTCGCCCGAAAACCGCTCACACTTCGGCATCATGCTCTGGGCGGTCGCTTGATCGATCATGGAGCATCTGAATGAGCGAGCAGAAGGTCGCCGCGCCTGACAGCGGTCCCTCGGAAAGCGCAACGTCGCGACTGCGGCCACCTTACGCCTCGGTTCTCGACCTGATCGGCCAGACGCCGGTGGTCGAACTGACCAAGTTCGACACCGGCAAGTGCCGGCTGTTCATCAAGCTCGAAAGCCAGAATCCCGGCGGCTCGATCAAGGACCGCATCGCCCTGTCGATGATCGCCGCCGCCGAAAAGCAAGGTAAACTCAGGCCGGGCGGCACCATTGTCGAGGCGACCGCCGGCAATACCGGCCTCGGCCTTGCCCAGGTCGGCATCCCCAAGGGCTACCGCATCGTGCTGGTCGTGCCCGACAAGATGTCGCGCGAAAAGATCCAGCACCTGCGCGCGCTCGGCGCCGAGGTGCGCATGACGCGTTCCGATGTCGGCAAGGGCCACCCCGAATATTACCAGGACATGGCCGAGAAGATCGCGGCGGAGGTGCCCGGCGCCTTCTACGCCAACCAGTTCGCCAATCCGGCCAACCCGCTGGCGCATGAGACGACCACCGGCCCTGAGATCTTTTCGCAGCTCGACGGCAATGTCGACGCCGTGGTCGTCGGCGTCGGCTCGGGCGGCACGCTGACCGGGCTTGGCCGCTACTTCGCCAAAGTGTCGCCGAAGACCGAAATGGTGCTGGCCGACCCGGTCGGCTCGGTGCTGGCGCCCTTGATCAAGACCGGCAAGATGGAAGAGGCCGGCAGCTGGACGGTGGAAGGCATAGGCGAGGATTTCGTGCCGCCCAATGCCGATTTGTCGCTGGTCAAGAAGGCCTATTCCATCACGGACAAGCAGAGCATGCTGGCGGTGCGCGACCTCCTGTCGCGCGAAGGCATCCTGGCCGGCTCGTCGTCGGGCACGCTTTTGTCGGCCGCCCTGCGCTATTGCCGCGAGCAGACGGTGCCGAAGCGCGTCGTCACCTTCGTCTGCGACAGCGGCAACAAATACCTGTCCAAGGTGTTCGACGATTTCTGGCTGGCCGAGCAGGGGCTGGCCGAGCACGAGCAGCATGGCGATCTGCGCGACCTCGTCATGCGCTCGCACCGCACCGGCGACACCGTTTTTGTCGGCCCGGACGAAAGCCTGCTCAACGCCTATGGCCGCATGCGCCGCTCGGACGTTTCGCAGCTGCCGGTGCTCGACAATGGCAAGCTCGTCGGGATCGTCGACGAGAGCGATATCCTGGCCAAGGTGGACGGCCCCTATGACGGGCGCTGGGAGCGCTTCAACGGCCCGGTGCGCACGGCCATGACCTCCAATCTGCACACTCTGCAGGCCAGCCAGACGCTGGATGCGCTGCTGCCGGTGTTCGACCGCAACGAGGTCGCCATCATCTTCGACGGCGAAGAGTTCGTCGGCCTGATAACCCGCATCGACCTGATCAACCATCTGAGGCGCGCACGATGACCAAACACACCCCGCCGGCGGGCAAAAACCGCCTGGCCTTCTCGACGCGCACCATCCATGGCGGCCAGAGCCATGACCCGCTGACCGGTGCCGTGATGGTGCCGATCTATGCCACCTCGACCTACGGCCAGCAGTCGCCCGGTGTGCACAAGGGTTTCGAATACGCGCGCAGCCAGAACCCCACCCGCTTTGCCTTCGAGCGCGCCGTGGCCGATCTGGAAAGCGGCACGGCCGCCTTTGCCTTCGCTTCCGGCCTGGCAGCGGTCTCGACGGTGCTGGAGCTGCTCGATTCCGGCGCCCATATCGTCGCCACCGACGACATCTATGGCGGCTCCTTCCGGCTGATGGAGCGGGTGCGCAAGCGCTCGGCCAACCTTCAGGTCAGCTTCGTCGACTTCACCGATCTTGCGGCGGTAGAGGCCGCGATCCGGCCTGAAACGAAACTGCTCTGGGTCGAGACGCCGACCAACCCGCTGCTGCGCATCGTCGACCTCGAAGGCGTCGCGGCGCTGGCCAAGCGCAAGGGGGTTCTCACGGTCGCCGACAACACGTTCTGCAGCCCCTATCTCCAGCGGCCGCTGGAACTCGGCATCGACATCGTCGTCCACTCCACGACAAAGTATCTCAACGGCCATTCCGACATGGTCGGCGGCGTGGCGGTCGTCGGCGACAACAAGGATCTCGCCGCCCAGCTGAAATTCCTGCAGAACGCCATCGGCGCCATATCGGGCCCGTTCGACAGTTTTCTCGCCTTGCGCGGCCTGAAGACGCTGGCGCTCAGGATGGAGCGGCATTCCGACAACGGGCTGAAGATCGCGCAGTGGCTGGAAGCGCGAAATGATGTGCGCCGGGTCATCTATCCCGGTCTCGCCAGCCACCCGCAGCACGCCATCGCCGTCCAGCAGATGCATGCCTTCGGCGGCATGATATCAGCCGTGCTCGCCCGCGACCTTGCGGGAACCAAACGCTTCCTCGAACGCACACAGCTGTTCACGCTCGCCGAAAGCCTCGGCGGCGTGGAAAGCCTGATCGAGCATCCGGCACTGATGACGCATGGCTCCATTCCCGCCGAGAAGCGCGACGAGATCGGCATATCGGATTCGCTGGTAAGGTTGTCGGCCGGGATCGAGGATGGCGATGATCTGATCGCGGATCTGGAGCAGGCGCTGGGGGGATAGAAGCGGCGGCGCTCTCGTAGGAACCAGCCAATCTCCAAAGCCAGCGCTGCCCGGCGCCGACGTTTCATGGTTGTCGATCGGCATCACCCCAGGTTGACCTCGCGCGCCATTCGCCCGAGATGTAGCGCCCATGGCGACGCGCGAACCCGAAAAACCCACCGAGCCCCTGACTTTCGCGGTGCTGGTGTTTCCCGGCTTTCCGATGATGGCGTTCAGCTCGGTCATCGAGCCGCTGCGTGCCGCCAACATATTGGCGAAGCGGGAGTGCTACCGCTGGATCATCGTCGGCGGCACGAAAGGGGCCGTCGAGGCCTCGAACGGCGTCGTCATCCAGCCCGGTTTCCATGCCGAGGATGCGCCGAAGGTCGACCGCATCGTCGTCTGCTCCGGCGGCGACGCCGATCATCTCGTCGCGGAGGACGCGGCAAGCTGGATCCGCAAGAGCCTGCGCAATGGCGCCCATATCGGCGCGGTGGCCGATGCGGCGTTCTTCCTTGCCCGAGCCGGTTTGCTCGACGGCCATGCCTGCACCTTGCACTGGACCAGCCAGGCCGCCTTCACCGCGGCCTTCCCCACGATCGAGCTCAGGCGCGACCTCTATGTCATCGACCGCAAGCGTTTCACCTCGGCCGGCGGCGTCGGCAGCCTCGACATGATGCTGGAGATCATCACCCGGGACTATGGCGCCGAACTTGCCGCCGGCGTCGCCGAATGGTTCGTGCACAGCCAGTTGCGATCGAGCGTCGACCGCAAGCTGATGCCGCTCAGGCTGCGCACCGGCGTGCAGAACGAACTGGTACTGTCGGCCATCGCTATCATGGAGGACGCGGTGGAGGAGCGGCTCGGCATGACGGAGCTGTCGGCCCGGCTCGGCGTATCCTCCGACAAGCTCGAGCGCTCCTTCCGCTCCGAACTCGCCATCTCGCCCAATGGCTACTACCGGCGGCTCAGGCTGAAGCGCGCCGCCGACCTGCTGGCGCATTCGACGCTTGCCGTGCGCGACGTCGCGCTGGCCTGCGGCTTTGCCTCCATGTCGAGTTTTGCCCGGGCTTTTCGCGAGGAGCATGGCCATCCGCCGAAGCTCGCGAGGCGGCATTAGCTTGCGCTCGCTGACGCGATGAGATGTCCGGCGGGACAGCGCCCCCAATCTCCCCCCTAGTGGGGGAGATGCCCGGCAGGGCAGAGGGGGGCGCGAAGGATCGCGACGCAACCGATTGGCCAGCGGCATCCGGCACAACAATCGCGGTTTTCCGCACAATGCCTCTGCCCCGCCTGCGCCATGCTCGGCCTTCCCAACTGACCCAAGGCCAGGCACCCATGAGCATTGTCGTATTCGACCCCGACAGCACCGAGGACGTCGACTTCAAGGACCGCATGCGTCACCCCGTGGCGGCCGATCCGGCCGGCGGCATGTGGCTGTCGGACACCGAGCCGTCCTTCATCGATGCCGATGCCCTGCGCAAAGGGCGGCTGGCAAAATTGCGCGGCTGGATGCGTGACGCCGGCTATGGCGGCGTCGTGCTGTTCGACCCCTACAACCAGCGCTACGCCACCGGCTCGCGCAACATGTTCGGCTATTTCCTGCGCAACTCGACCCGCTATTTCTTTATCCCGACCGAAGGGCCGATCGTGCTGTTCGAATACCCGCAGAGCTACCATGTCTCGATGGTGCTCGACACGATCGACGAGGCGCGTCCGTCCAAGCTGGTCTGGTCGTCTGTCTCCGGCCGTGACGACGAAACCGCCGGTCCCTTCGCCGACGAGATCGCCGAACTGTTGAAGAAGCATGGCGGCGGCTCGATGAAGCTCGGGCTCGACCGCTGCAGCCATCTGCAGGCGCTGGCGCTGGAGAAGCGCGGCTGCGAGGTCCGCGACTGCCAGGGCGAAATCCTGGCGGTGCGGGCAGTGAAGACGCCGGAGGAGGTGAAATGCCTGCAAGTGTCGATGGCCGGCGCCGAGGCCGCGGTCTATGCGGTGCGCGAGGCGATCAAGCCCGGCGTTTCCGAAAACGACCTGTTCGCCATCATGTATGGCGAGGTCATCCGCCAGGGCGGCGAATTCATCGAGACGCGGCTCCTGACATCAGGCCAGCGCACCAACCCTTGGTTCAACGAGGCCAGCGGCCGCAAGATCCGACCCGGCGAACTTTTGGCGCTCGATACCGACACGATCGGCTGCTACGGCTACTATTCCGATTTCTCCCGTACCTTCCGCTGCGGACCGGGCAAGCCGACCGCTTACCAGAAGTCGCTCTACCGCATGGCGCATGACCAGGTTCAGCACAATATTTCGATCGTCAAACCCGGCATGGCGTTCCGCGAAATCGCCGACAAGGCCTGGAAGATCCCGGACCGTTTCGTCGACCAGCGTTATACTTCGGTGATGCACGGCGTCGGCATGCATGGCGAGACGCCGTTTATCGCGCATGCCATGGATTACGAGACCTATGGCCGCGACGGCCATATCGTGCCAGGCATGGTGGTGAGCGTGGAAAGCTATATTGGCGAGAAGGGCGGCCGCGAGGGCGTCAAGCTGGAGGACGAGATCCTGATCACCGACACCGGGACGGAGCTTCTGTCGCGCTTCCCCTATGAGGATGAGTTTCTGGCGTGAAGGCTCCCATCGCCATCAAGCGCGGCACCGTGGCCGCCGTTTTCATCGACCTGCAGGAAGAGCACCGGCAGGACCCGCGCTATCTGGTCGAAGGCTTCGCCGGCATCCTGGCCAATGTCCAGCGCCTGCAGGAAGCGGCGCGCGCAAACCACGTGCCGCTCCAGCACTGGGCCTATATCGTCGACCTCGACAAGCAGGACCGGCCCTTTCATCCCGTAGGCGCCGACGGCAAATCGGCTTTCTCCGACAAAAGCGATCCGCTGACCGAAATCTGCCATGAGGTGGCGCCTGCCGCTGGCGAGGCGCTACTGGTCAAGGCCGAGGCCAGCGCCTTTCGCACTGGCTCAGCCGCCGATCGGCTCAAGGCCTCCGGCATCGAATGGCTGGTCATCGCTGGTGTGTGGACGGAGGCCTGCATCGACGCATCGGTAAAGGATGCGGTTGCGAAAGGTTTTCGCGTGCTGCTGGTCAAGGATGCCTGCGGCAGCGGCAGCGCGGCCATGCACCAGACCGGCATCCTCAACCTTGCCAACCGGCTCTATGGCGGCGCTGTCACCGACACGGACGGCGCCTGCCGACTGCTGGCCGGAGAGGCGGTCTCCGCCTGGCAGGTCGAGGGCTCGGTGCCGCTGCGCTTCGGTTTCGATAACGCAGCCGCCCTCTACGCGGATCTGTGACAGGTTGGGCAGGCTGACATGACCGGCTGCGGCAAGTACGAAACACGGCTCGATCCAGCGCTGTGGGCCTACATTGACAGCGTCAACGCCTGGTATCCGCCCGAGATCACCGGCCTGCCGATCGACAGGCAGCGCGCGGTCTATGACAGGATGTGCCGGGCCTTCCATCAAGGGCGCCCGGCAGCGGTCAAGGTCAGCGACGGCCTGGTCGCCGCGCCGGGCCACGACATCCCGATCCGCCACTACCAGCCTGCCGGCAACCCCGCGCGCGCCATGGTGCTCTATTTCCATGGCGGCGGCTTCATCCTTGGCGGGCTCGACAGCCACGACGACATCTGCGCCGAACTCTGCGCCGGCACCGGCTTCGACGTGCTGTCGGTCGACTACCGGCTGGCGCCCGAGCATGTCCATCCCGCCGCCTTCGACGATGCGATGACCGTTTTCGCATGGGCGGTGGCGACGTCAGACCTGCCGCTCGTGCTGTGCGGCGAGAGCGCCGGCGGCAATCTGGCCGCCGCGGTGGCGCACGCGACGCGCCAACACGCCCGGACCGCAATCGGCCAGGTGCTGATCTATCCCGGTCTCGGCGGCGACGAGAGCAAGGGTTCCTATGTCGAACATGCGGAGGCGCCGTTGCTGTCCGTCGGCGATATCGCCTTCTACCGCGACGTCCGCTCGGCCAAGCGGCAGGCGCCCGACGATCCTACCTTCTCGCCGCTGCGCGACAGCGACTTTTCCGGCCTGCCGCCGACGGTGGTCATCACGGCCGAGTGCGATCCGCTGTCATCCGACGGCGAGACCTACCGCGACCGCATCCTGGCCGCCGGCGGCAAGGCATGGTGGCATGAGGAGAAGCGCCTGGTTCACAGTTTCCTGCGCGCCCGCACCACGGTGCCCGCAGCCGCCGAGGCATTCGCGCGCATCATCGCGGCGGCTGGTGCGCTGGGCCGGAGCGAATGGCCGTACTGAAGGCTAGGACGACGTCGCGGTATTTGATTCGGGTGACGTCGCCTTCAGCCAAAGCGCCTTTTCGCCAAGCGTGGCGACCATGGCGGCATGGGCGGCGCGGTCGGCCTCGGTGAGGCGCGACGGCAATGGGGCTGGGCGTTGGGCGACGATGATCTCAATGTGCCGGACATTTTCGCCGCCTCGCGCCGGTGCTGTCGAGCTGTCGAGGACGAGGGCGGCCTGCTTGCCGCCGATCAGCTCGATATAGACCTCGGCCAGCAATTCGGAATCGAGCAGCGCGCCGTGCTTGGTGCGCTTCGTGTTGTCGATGCCGTAGCGCCGGCAGAGCGCGTCGAGCGAATTGGGGCCCATCGGGTGCTTGCGGCGCGCCAGCGCCAGCGTATCGACGACGCGGCCGGGATCGACGACGGGATGACCGAGCCGGCCGAATTCGACATTGAGGAAGCCGATATCGAAGGTCGCGTTGTGGGCGACCAGCTTGGCGCCGTCGGTGAAGTCGAGCCACGCCTGCGCGATCTCGGCAAAGGTCGGCTTGCCCGCGAGGTCGGCCGCGCTGATGCCGTGCACCGCTTGCGCCTCCTCATGGATCGCCCGGCCCTGCGGGTTGATGTAGTGGTGGAAGGTCCGGCCGGTCGGGAAACGGTTGACCAATTCGACGCCGCCCAGCTCGATCACGCGATCGTCGCGCGAATCAAGGCCGGTGGTTTCCGTGTCGAAGATGATCTCGCGCATCGAATCAGTCGCTCCAAAGGAGCAGAATCACGAGGCCGGAACAAAATGACAATGGGCAATGCTGACGGCCTGCCGTCAGGAACCCCTTTGTCCCCGGAGTTCGGCAGTGATGGCGGCGACGGCGGCACGCGCGGCATCCAGACCCTGGCCGGTGTCGATGATGAAATCCGCCAGCCTGCGTTTCTCCTCATCCGGCACCTGCTTGGCCAGGATGGCCGCCAGTTTCTCTTCCGTCATGCCTGGCCGCGCCAGCACGCGCTGGCGCTGCACTTCGGCGGGTGCGGTGACGACGACGACCTTGTCGACGCGGACGCGGCCACCGGTTTCGAACAGCAGCGGGATGTCGAGCACGGCGATCGATTCGCCAGCGTTACGATGCCTGGCCAGGAAGGCGTCGGCATCGGCGCGGACCAGCGGATGGATGATGGCTTCCAGCTGCTTCAGCGCGGCGGCATCGCCAAGGACGCGCGCGCCAAGCTTTACGCGATCGACCACACCGCCAACCGTGGTGCCGGGAAAGGCGGCCTCCACCAGAGGCGCCGCCGCGCCGGAATAGAGGCGATGCACCGTCTCGTCGGAATCGTGGACCGGCACGCCGGCCTCGGCGAACATTTTTGCCGTCGTCGACTTGCCCATGCCGATCGAACCGGTAAGGCCGAGCACGATCATGGCTTCGGCACCAGATCGGCGACGATGAGCGCGCGCAGCTCGGCCGTGACCTGAGGCCTGACGCCGAACCAGTGTTCGAAGCCGGGCACGGCCTGGTTGAGCAGCATGCCGAGACCGTCGACCGTTTTCAGCCCCCTGGCGCGCGCGGCGGCGAGCAGCGGCGTCTCCAGCGGCACATAGACGAGGTCGGTGACGACGGCATGGTCCGGCAGCAAGGCCGGATCGGCGGAGAGGCCTTCATTGCCGACCATGCCGAGCGCGGTGGTGTTGACCAGCAGGCCGGCGTCGGCCAGCAATTCGTCGGTCGCCGCCGTGCCGTGCGCCGAAACGCCGGCGCCGAAACGGTCGCGCAATTCCTGCGCCCGGGCGAGCGAGCGGTTGACGATGCGGATATCGCTGATGCCACGCTGCTTCAGCGCCTGGATGACGGCGCGCGACGCGCCGCCGGCGCCAAGCACGACCGCGGGTCCGGTGTTCGCCCAGCCCGGCGCGTAGTCATCCAGGTTGGCGGCAAAGCCGTGGCCATCGGTGTTGCCGCCCCACAGGACGCCCTCCTCGAACCACAGCGTGTTGACGGCGCCGATCTCCTCGGCCGCCTGGTCACGGCGAGCGGCGAGCGCAAAGGCGGCTTCCTTGTGCGGGATGGTGACATTGCCGCCGCGAAACCCGTTTGCCTGCAATGTCGCGATGAATTCGGCGAAATCCCGCGGCGCCACGTCGATCGCCTGGTAGCTGCCGTCGATGCCATGTTTTGCCAGCCAGTGGCCGTGAATCTTCGGCGAGCGCGAATGCTTGATCGGATGGCCGGTGACGAAGGCCTTCTTCGTTGCCTCAGCCATCGATGGCTCCCAGTGTGCGCAGTTCCGCCAGCAGCGGCAAAAGCGGCAGGCCGACAATCGTGAAGTGGTCGCCTTCGATCTTCTCGAACAGCTGGATGCCTTCACCCTCGATCTGGTAGGCGCCGACGCTGGCCAGCGCCTTGGCGCCGACACGGGCAAGATGCCGGCCGATGAAGCCGGGGTCGAGCTTGCGCATGGTCATGGAGGCGATACCGACATGCCGCCACAGCACCTTGCCGTCACGGACCAATACGGCGGCGCTGTTGAGCTGGTGCGTCCTGCCCGATAGCGCCAGGAGATGGCGGCGCGCACCCTCCATGTCGGCCGGCTTGTGGAACACCTCGTCGCCGAGCGACAAGGTCTGGTCGCAGCCAAGCACCAGCGCGCCGGGCCGGCGCTCGCTGACCTCGGTGGCCTTGGCCTCGGCCAGCACCAGGGCGACGTCCTCGGGCGAAACCCCACTGTCCTGCAACGGTGCCTCGAGCGCGCGCTCGTCGACATCGGCGGGCACCGCCTCGATGTCGAGCCCGGCATTGACGAGCATCGCCTTGCGGAACGGGCTGCCGGAGGCGAGGATGATTTTTTCGGTCATGGTTTGTGCCTGGGTATTGTGGTTGGGATGCTGGCTGAGTGGCGCGCATTCAACCGCCGCACCCCTTGGCCACCGTCACGGCATGCCGTGACCTTCAAGCTTCGCGGCGGTGGGGTGCCATCACCGCGCAGCCCGGCCCCAATTATCTGTTCTTCCCTCTCAGGGCAACGATCGCCGCGGCCGTTTCCTCGATCGAGCGGCGGCTGACATCGATCATCGGCCAGCCGTGACGGGTACAGATCTGTCGGGCGTAGGCGAGCTCCTCGTTGATCGCCGCGCGGTCGACATAGTCGGTCGGCACGTAGGAGCTGCTGTTGCCGAGGATACGGTTCTGGCGGACATGCGAGATGCGCTCCGCGGTGGCGATCAGCCCGACGATCAGCGGTGTCCTGGCGGCGACCAGGCTTTCCGGCACCGGCACGCCGAGCACGATCGGTATGTTGGCGGTCTTGATGCCGCGATTGGCGAGATAGATGCTGGTCGGCGTCTTCGAAGTGCGCGAGATGCCGATCAGCACGACATCGGCATCGTCCATGTTGAGCGGCAGCTGGCCGTCATCATGGTCCATGGTGAAGTTGAGAGCATCGATGCGGCGGAAATATTCGGCGTCGAGAACGTGCTGGGCGCCGACCCGCCGGCCGGCCGGCGTGCCGAGATAGGACTGGAAGACGGTGAGCACCGGTTCCAGCACGGAGACACAGGGCAGGCCCATGGTGGCGCAGCGCTCGTCGATGCCGCGCGCCAGCTTCTGGTCGACGACCGTATAGAGAATGATGCCCGGCTCCTCCTCTATGTCCTCGAACACCTTGGCCACCTGCTTTTCGGTGCGGATGAGCGGGTAGATATGCTCGATGGCGCGCGCATCCTTGTATTGCGCCGACGCCGCCCGCCCGGCGGCGAGCAGCGTTTCGCCGGTCGCATCGGAAATCAGATGCAGGTGAAAGAAGCTCTGGGGTTTGTTCACAGGGATCACCTGGGGCTGTGGGCGGATGTGGATAAGGTCGGATGGAAAGACAGGACCGTGGGGGGCGACTGTATCAGATGCCGGTTTGTCCACAATTCGATCGTCTGTCAGCTTCGCCGAGCGGCTGGGGACAAATCTGGGGACGGGTTCTTTTGCCTTCAGGCCATCCACAGGGCCGGGTTTTTGCGGGATGTTCCAAGGCTTTGACTCCAATGATAGATTCCGGACTGTCCCCAGAACCCCGCAGCCGGGAGAGAGAAGCGCGCGACAATATGCTTGCTGGCTTTTTGCCTGGCGAAGCGGGACAGGTGACAACCACCACAACCAACAGACTCTTAGAATCAGAAGAATCTTAGATATAAGAATCTTTGATTATAGGAAGGCTGGGAGAGGCGAGCGTTCAATGCCCAAAAGCCGGATCATGCTGGACGTCCTGAAGGGCGAGGCAGTGTTTCCGCCTCCGCTCTGGATGATGCGTCAGGCCGGGCGCTATCTGCCTGAGTATCGTGAAACACGAAGGCGCGCCGGTTCGTTCCTCGACCTCTGCTACGATCCCGACCTCGCCGTGGAAGTGACGCTGCAGCCGATCGAGCGCTTCGGCTTCGATGCCTCGATCCTGTTCTCGGATATCCTTGTCGTTCCGCATGCGCTCGGCCGCGACGTGCGCTTCGAAGAAGGGCGAGGGCCGCTTTTGACGCCGATCTCGGTTGCCGAGATCATGGCTCTGGAAAGCGATGTGTTTCACGTGAATCTCGAACCGGTCTATGAGACGGTTCGCCGGTTGCGGACAAAACTGCCTGATGAAACCACCCTGATCGGCTTCTGCGGCGCGCCGTGGACGGTGGCGACCTACATGATTGCCGGCCATGGAACCCCCGACCAGGCGCCGGCGCGGCTGTTCGCCTATCGTGAGCCGGCGGCGTTTCAACATCTCCTGAAGGTGCTCGCCGATCATTCGGCGGCCTATCTGATCCGCCAGATCGAGGCCGGCGCCGACGTCGTGCAGATTTTCGATTCCTGGTCCGGCGTGCTCGACGATGCGTCGTTCGACCAGTTTTGCGTCTGGCCGGTGGCCGAGATCGTCAGGCAGGTTCGGGCGGTCCATCCCGATGTCCCGATCATCGGTTTTCCCAAGGGTGCCGGCGCCCGCTACCGGACCTATCGCCAAAAGACCGGCGTGACGGGGCTGGGGATCGACTGGACGGTGCCGCTGGCGGCGGCGAAGGACCTGCAGCGCTCGGGTGCCGTTCAGGGCAATCTCGATCCCTTGCGTCTCGTGGCTGGCGGCAAGGCGCTATCCGATGGCGTCGAGACCATCCTGAAGGCGCTGGGTGACGGACCGCTGATCTTCAATCTCGGCCACGGCATCACGCCGGAGACACCGATCGCGCATGTCGAGGCTATGGTGAAACAGGTGAGGAGTGCGGTACGCTGATGGCCGGGATGAACAACACCAACAGCACCGGCCAGGCGATGATGCGCATGATCATCAGCATCGGCATCCTGATTGTGCTGACCGCGCTTCTGTTTTTCGTCGCACCCGAAGGCTTCTACCCCTGGGCAAAGGCGATCCATATCCTCGCCGTCATCTCCTGGATGGCCGGCATGCTCTATCTGCCGCGGCTGTTCGTCTATCACGTCGATGCCGAGAAAGGTTCGGTGCAGTCGGAGACCTTCAAGGTGATGGAGCGGCGCCTGCTGCGAGGCATCATCAATCCGGCGATGATCGTCACCTGGGTGCTCGGGCTGTGGCTCGCCTGGAAAGTCTTTGGCTTCCAGGGCGGCTGGCTGCACGCCAAGATCGGCCTGGTGCTTCTGTTGTCCGGTGTTCATGGTTATCTGGCCGGCGCGGTGCGGAAATTCGCTGAAGATCGCAACGAAAAGTCCGCGAAGCACTGGCGGATCGTCAATGAGATCCCCACATTGCTGATGGTCGCAATCGTGATCCTGGTTGTCGTCAAACCGTTCTGACGCAGGCCGCGCGAAAGTGGTCGCGGTTTATGGATAACGACATGCCGCGCTCCGGGCTTTTTCAGCCCGCAAAACGCGGCTTGCTCTTTCATCCGACCGACGATAAAAGACGGGTCTTCCTTCCCGTCATGCGCCGCCCCTCATTGTTTTCGGCCGCGCCCGGCATTTGTCGCATCCCGCCGATATTTTTTCCCAAAGCTCACCCAGAGTCCGTCTATGCAAGAAATGAAACTTACCGAATTCAAGAACAAGAAACCGCCAGAGCTGATCGCTTATGCCGAATCGCTCGAGGTGGAGAACGCCAGCGTCATGCGCAAGCAGGAGCTGATGTTCGCGATCCTGAAGAAACTGGCCGCCCAGGACGTCGAGATCATCGGCGACGGCGTGGTCGAAGTGCTTCAGGACGGTTTCGGCTTCCTGCGTTCGGCCAACGCCAACTATCTGCCAGGTCCCGACGACATCTATATTTCGCCGTCGCAGATCCGGCGCTTTTCGCTGAAGACCGGCGATACGGTCGAAGGGCCGATCCGCAGCCCCAAAGAGGGCGAGCGCTATTTCGCGCTGCTCAAGGTCAACACCATCAATTTCGACGATCCCGAGAAGATCCGTCACAAGATCCACTTCGACAATCTGACGCCGCTCTATCCGACCTCGCGGCTGAAGATGGAGATGGAGGTTCCGACCTCCAAGGACATCTCGCCGCGCGTCATCGACCTGGTGGCGCCGCTCGGCAAGGGCCAGCGCGCCCTGATCGTGGCGCAGCCGCGCACCGGCAAGACGGTGCTCCTGCAGAACATCGCCCACTCGATCACCACCAATCACCCCGAATGCTATCTGATCGTGCTTTTGATCGACGAGCGGCCGGAAGAAGTGACCGACATGCAGCGTTCGGTGAAGGGCGAGGTTGTGTCCTCGACTTTCGACGAACCGGCGGTGCGCCACGTCCAGGTCGCCGAAATGGTTATCGAAAAGGCCAAGCGCCTGGTCGAACATGGCCGTGACGTCGTCATCCTGCTCGATTCCATCACCCGTCTCGGCCGCGCCTACAACACCGTGGTGCCGTCATCCGGCAAGGTGCTGACCGGCGGTGTCGACGCCAACGCGCTGCAGCGCCCGAAGCGCTTCTTCGGCGCGGCGCGCAACATCGAGGAAGGCGGTTCGCTGACCATCATCGCCACGGCGCTGATCGACACCGGCAGCCGCATGGACGAAGTCATCTTCGAAGAGTTCAAGGGCACCGGCAATTCGGAAATCGTGCTCGACCGTAAGGTCGCCGACAAGCGCATCTATCCGGCCATGGATATCTTGAAGTCCGGCACCCGCAAGGAGGACCTGCTGGTTCCGCGCTCCGACCTGCAGAAGATCTTCGTGCTGCGCCGCATCCTGGCGCCGATGGGAACCACCGATGCGATCGAGTTCCTCATCGACAAGCTGAAGCAGACCAAGACCAACGCCGACTTCTTCGATTCGATGAACACGTAAGGCTCTTACCCTCCCCCTTGTGGGGAGGGCCGATCCGCGCAGCGTGTGGGTCCAACGCTGGGGTTGGCGATTCACTTTCGCCGCAACAGCCGCTCCAATTCCTCGGCATCTGTCACGGCCGGCAGACAGACCTGGCCGGTACAAAGCCATGCGCCCGGCCTGTTGGTTGGCGGGAAGATGCCACCGGGCAGGAGTGGTCGATTCGCCTCCGAACCAATCGTTGTGATGATGTCGACGCGGCGTGGGTCAGGGCATCGATTCGCAACCGGAACGAGCTTCGGATCTTCCGGCCTGTCCACGATGACCAGTTTCAGGGGCTCGATTGCGAGCGAACAGGCATTGACGATGCCCGCCTGGCCGTAGGCCTGATGCGCGGCGCGGCCGGCCGCGTGCTCGGCGACCTGCCAGGCCTTTTCCTGCAGATCGAGATCGCCGGTGACGGAGGCGAGCCGGACCAGCGCTTCGATGATCTGGCTGGTGGCTGACGGAATGGCCTCGTCGACATCGCCCCTGATGCGGATCGGCACGTCGGTACTGTCCGAAGCGGTCAGATAGTAACCCGTCCCCGTGGCGTCGGCGTGCCAACGGTCGAGTTGTTCGACGAACCCGCTGGCCTGATCGATATAATTCCAATCGCCTGACGCTTCGAACAGCGAGATCGCGGCGTTGGCCATGGCGGCGTAATCGCTCGACAGTGCAGGGAAGAGTTTTCTCGGGCCGAGCATGGAATGCGGCAGGCGCTTGTCGTGGCTGGCCGCGACGATATGGGCAAAGGCCTTTGCCGCCGCTTCGATCCAGTCGGGCCGGTTCAGCGAGCGGCCGGCTCCGGCGAGGGCGGCTATCATCTGGCCGTTCCAGTCGGTGAGGGTCTTTGCATCCAGGCCCGGCCTGACCCGCTCTTCCCGGACCGCCAGAAGCCGCGCCTTGAGGGGGATCAATCGTTCGCGGTCGGCCACGCCCTCGGCTTGCTGGGCGCGGGTTTGGTGGACAACCGGCTTGCCTTCCCAGCCATGCGGGCTGGAAAGTGTGAAGTAATTGAAAAACAACGAGGAATCGTCGCCCAGGACGGTTTCCACTTCCTCTCGGCTCCAGGTGTAGAAAAGACCTTCCTCACCATCGCTGTCGGCGTCCAGGCTGGCGGCGAAAGTGCCGCCGTCGACGCGCATTTCGCGCAGAAGCCACTCAACCGTCTCTTCGATTCGTATCCGGAACAAATCATTGCCGCTCGCCGCATAGGCCCAGTTGCAGAAGCGGACGAGCTCCGCATTGTCGTAGAGCATCTTCTCGAAATGCGGCACCAGCCATTCGGCATCGGTCGAGTAGCGGCTGAGCCCGCCGCCGATGTGATCGTAGATGCCGCCGCCGAGCATCTGTTCGAGGCTGATGAGCACGTCGTCGCGATGCGTGGCGTTGCCGTCGCGCAGCCAGGACAGCCAGAGCGTGAGCATGAATGGCGCGTTGGGGAATTTCGGGGCGCCGCGCAGGCCGCCAAGGTCGCGATCGATCATGCCGCCGATGCGGCCGGCGAGGTCGCTCAGTGTACCGCGGTCAAGGCTTTCCTTGGCGTGCGTGCCGGAGAGCCGCGCTTCGACATGGCCGGTCAGGCCGTCGGCGCTCTGGTTCAGGCTGGCGCGCTTTTCCCGCCAGGCCTTGTCGACCGCTTCCATCACCTGGGTGAATCCCGGGCGGCCATAGCGCGACTCGCGCGGGAAATAGGTGCCGCCCCAGAACGGCTTGCCGTCCGGGGTCAGGAACATGGTCAGCGGCCAGCCGCCTTGTTCGCCCATCGAGGACAAGGCCGCCATATAGATCTGGTCGATGTCCGGGCGCTCCTCGCGGTCGACCTTGATATTGACGAACAGACGGTTCATGACGGCGGCGACCGCGTCATTCTCGAAGCTTTCATGGGCCATGACATGGCACCAGTGGCAGGCGGCATAGCCGACGGAAAGCAGGATCGGCTTGTCGAGGGCCTTGGCTTCCTCGAGCGAAGCCGGCGACCAGGCCCGCCAATGGACGGGATTGCCGCTGTGCTGCTGCAGGTAGGGGCTGGCCTCGTCGGCAAGCAGGTTTTGCGCGGGCAATGTCACAATGGAACTCGGGTAACTCGGTTCAGCGTGTGGCGAAAGCTAGGGCGGTTCAGCAGAGCGGGCAAATGATTTCAGGCGATTCGATCGTAGCGCTGTCCAGCGGCCGGCTTCCGGCCGGCGTTGCCGTGCTGCGCATCTCCGGTCCGCAGACTCGATTCGTAGTCGAAACGATCGCCGGTGATATGGTTAAGCCCCGTGCCGCGGTTCTGCGCACGTTCAGGACACCGGATGGATCGGTGCTGGACAGCGGGCTTGTCGTCTTCTTTCCGGGCCCGGCCAGCTTTACCGGAGAGGACGTGGCCGAATTTCATGTCCATGGAGGACGCGCCGTTGTGGCCAGAATGCTGGAGACGATCATTGCTTTTGACGGCGTCAGGCACGCGGAGCCGGGCGAATTCACGCGTCGAGCCTTCCTCAATGGCAAGGTCGACCTGGTCGAAACCGAGGCGCTGGCGGATCTGGTCAATGCCGAGACCGAGGCCCAGCGCCGCTTTGCCATCCAGAATGCCGAGGGCGCTCAGAGCGCGCTTTATCTCGGCTGGCGCCGGCGGCTGATTCATGCGCGTGCCATGATCGAGGCCGAGATCGACTTTGCCGACGAGGACGATGTGCCGGGTTCCGTTTCGGATACGGTCTGGTCTGATGTGCGGGCGATGATCGCGGAAATCGATCACCATGTCGCCGGATTTCGCGCCGCCGAGATCATCCGTGAAGGGTTCGAAGTCGTCATCCTCGGTGCGCCGAATGCCGGCAAGTCGAGTCTGTTCAACGCCTTGGCGCGACGCGATGCAGCTATTGTAACGGATGAGCCGGGCACGACACGGGACCTGCTTGAGGTGCTGCTTGATCTCGACGGGATGCGCGTCAGGCTGACGGATACGGCCGGGCTGCGCGATGCGCCGGGCAAGGTGGAGGCGATCGGCATCGAAAAGGCGCGGGCCAAGGCGGATCGTGCCGATCTCTTGCTGCTGCTGGAGGATATTTTGTCCCCCGGGGAGGTCGGCCCGTTCCGGGGTACTGCAGCTTTGCTGCGCGTCGGCACCAAGGTCGACCTGCTGGATGAGCAGGCGGCTCGGGATGCGCCCGGTCGCTATGACCTTGTTATTTCAACCGTGAAGGGGACAGGCGTGGAGGCGCTGCTTGCTGAAATCGGCCGGCGCGCGGCGGAAGCTGCCGGTGATGTCGGCGATGTTCTGCCATCGCGCCTGCGCCATGTCGAACTGCTCGGCGAGGCCAATCGCCATCTGCTTCGTGCCACAGATGACGGGACCGCGGGCCAGGAACTGCGCGCCGAGGAGTTGCGGCTGGCGGCGGATCGCCTTGGCCGGATCGTTGGCGCCATCGATGTAGAGGATATGCTCGATGTGATCTTCGGGCAGTTCTGCATCGGGAAATGACTCACGTGAAACAATGAGTTGGTTCGGAGACCGGCTCGGGTGCTCGGCGCTGATAATTGAGCGGCGACATCAACAGGTTCGTCATCCTAGGGCGAAGCAAGGAGCGAAGCGACGCGGCGCAGACCCTAGGATCCATGCCGGGACTCCGACGCTCCGCAGCGGCGCAGGATTTGTTCCGCTGCACTCTTCGATCAACGTCACGGAATGGATCCTCGGGTCTCCGCGACGCCGCTTCACGGCTGCTCCGCCCGTGGATGACGAAGTTGGGACGCCTCGGCAATGCGTGGCCATGACTCACGTGAAACAGCTGCGACTGCTGTGACTCACGTGAAACATGGCGCTACGCTCGCCGTCCTCACAAGGGAGGAGGGTAGGTAATCCTTTGTTTCACGTGAAACTTGTGGCGAAGTGTTCTTGACAGGCTCGCCCTGCGGGGACATGTGTCCCTTAATCTTTGAGTCCGGGACATTTGAAATGACCGATCACTATGATGTGGTTGTGGTGGGCGGCGGCCATGCGGGTTGCGAGGCGGCGAGCGCCGCCGCGCGCGCCGGAGCCAGGACCGCGCTGGTGACGCTACGCTTCGCCACGATCGGCGTCATGTCGTGCAATCCCGCGATCGGCGGCCTCGGCAAGGGCCATCTGGTTCGCGAGATCGACGCCATGGACGGCCTGATGGGCCGCGTGGCGGACGCCGCCGGCATCCAGTTCCGCCTGCTCAACCGGCGCAAGGGCCCGGCGGTCCGCGGGCCCCGCACGCAGGCCGACAGGAAGCTCTATCGCCTTGCGATGCAAAAAGCGATTCGGCAGCAGAACGATCTCGACGTGGTCGAGGCGGAGGTCCTGGATTTCGAGATCGACAACGGCAAGATCGCCGCCGTTCTGCTGGCGGATGGCAGGCGGCTGGCTTGCGGCGCCGTGGTCCTGACGACCGGTACCTTCCTGCGCGGCCTCATTCATATCGGCGATAAGAAGATTGTTGCCGGCCGCATGAACGAGCAGGCGAGCCTGGGTCTGTCGGCCACGATGGACAGGGCAGGCTTCAGGCTTGGCCGGCTGAAGACCGGGACGCCGCCACGGCTGGACGGAAATACCATCGACTGGGCTTCGCTGGACCGCCAGGCGGCGGATGAGGATCCGGTGCCGTTCTCGCTGATGACCGACCGCATCGAGACACCGCAAATCGACTGCGGCATCACGCGCACGACATCAGCCACGCATGAACTGATCCGCGCCAACCTTGGCCGCTCCGCCATGTATTCCGGCTCCATCGAAGGCGTCGGCCCGCGCTATTGCCCGTCGATCGAAGACAAGATCGTCAAGTTCGGCGACCGGGACGGCCATCAGATCTTTCTCGAGCCGGAAGGGCTCGACGACGATACGGTCTATCCGAACGGGATCTCGACCTCACTGCCCGAGGATGTGCAGCTCGATATCCTCAAAACCATTCCGGGTCTGGAGCGCGCGGTGATGCTGCAGCCCGGCTATGCCATTGAATATGATCATGTCGATCCGCGCGAGCTGCATCAGACACTGGAAACAAAACGCGTCGCCGGGCTGTTCCTCGCCGGACAGATCAACGGCACGACCGGGTATGAGGAGGCCGCCGGACAGGGCTTGCTTGCCGGGCTCAATGCGGCGCGGCGGGCAGCGGGCGGCGAGCAGATCGTGCTCAGCCGCACCGAAGCCTATATCGGTGTGATGGTTGATGACCTCACCAGCCGCGGCATAAGCGAACCCTATCGGATGTTTACCTCGCGCGCCGAATTCCGGCTGTCGCTGCGCGCAGACAATGCCGATGAGCGGCTGACGCCGCTGGCGGAGAGGCTGGGGATCGCTTCGGCGCAGCGGATGCAACGCTATGGCGATGTGATGCAGCGTATCGACGCGGCGCGGGAGCTGGCCAATGTCCTGACCATGACGCCCAACGAGGCGGCGCGGCACGGGCTGGAGATCAATCGAGACGGCGTGCGCCGATCCGCCTATGAATTGCTGGCCTATCCCAGCGTCGATGTCGCCTGGCTGGCCAGGATTGAGCCGAAATTTGCCGCGATCGATGCCAAGACAGCCGAGCGCCTCGAAACGGAGGCGAAATATTCCGTCTATCTCGACCGCCAGAAGACGGATGTGGCGCAGATTCGCCATGAGGAGAGCCGGCTGATCCCCGAGACGGTCGATTTCACAGGCGTTCCTGGACTGTCGAACGAGTTGAAGCAGAAGATGCAGGCACGGCGGCCGCGTTCCATTGCCGATGCGCAGCGCATGGAGGGGATGACGCCGGCGGCGCTGGCGATCATTGTCGCCCATGTCCGGCATCATGAAAGTGCGCAAAGGCTCCAGCGCGAACAAAAGGATGTTGCGTGAGCTCTTTTTCCCTGGAGAGGCTGGAGGCCGCCGCCGGCCCGGTTTCACGTGAAACATTCGACCGCCTGGTGGCGTTCGAACAGATGTTCCAGAAATGGAACCGCAGCATCAATCTCGTCGCGCAGTCGACGTCGGGCGATGTCTGGCAACGCCATATATTGGACAGCGCACAGCTCGCCCGCATAGAACCCGGTGCTCTGCGTTGGGCCGACATCGGTTCCGGCGGTGGATTTCCAGGCCTTGTCATGGCTTTCCTGCTCGCCGAGCGCCCAGGGGCCAGTATCGATCTGGTGGAAAGCAACCGCAAAAAGGCTTCGTTCCTGCAGGCTGTCGTCGGCCAGTTCAACCTGCCGGCTCGGGTCGTGGCGCGCCGGATCGAGGACAGCCATGCGCTTGTCGCGACGCCGCAAATCGTTACGGCGCGGGCTCTGGCCTCGCTTTCGGTCCTTCTCGACCTGTCGGCGCCCTGGTTGACATCCGGCGCGCGTGGGCTGTTCCACAAAGGCCGGGATTATCGCGCGGAAGTGCAAGAAAGCGTTAACCGATGGTCTTTCGATCTGGTAGAACATCCCAGTGTGACGGACCCGCATGGCGTCGTCCTTGAACTGTCAAATCTGCGACCTGTCTGACCTTCGACGTGTCGAGCTATCTGGCGACCCAAAATGAATTTCTGGCATAAACCCATGATGAAGAACGGCCCCCGAATCATCACCGTAGCCAACCAGAAGGGCGGTGTCGGCAAGACCACCACCGCCATCAACCTGGCCACCGCTCTGGCCGCAATCGGCGAAAAGGTGCTGATCGTCGATCTCGATCCGCAAGGCAATGCCAGCACCGGCCTCGGTATCGACCGCAAGGACCGGACAGTGTCTTCTTACGATGTGCTGACGGGCGAGCTGGAGCTGGAAGCCGCGGCCATTCCCACAGCCGTGCCTGGCCTGTCCATCGTGCCGTCGACGCTCGATCTGCTCGGCATCGAGATGGAGATCGCCTCGGCGCCCGACCGGGTGCTGCGGCTGCGCAATGCCTTGCGTGCGGCCTCGGCGCGTTCGGCCGGGTTCGGCTATGTGCTCATCGACTGCCCGCCGTCGCTCAATCTGCTCACGCTCAACTCGATGGCGGCCGCCGATTCGGTGCTGGTGCCGCTGCAATGCGAGTTCTTCGCGCTCGAAGGCCTGAGCCAGCTGCTGGAGACTGTCGAGCAGGTGCGCCGGTCGATCAATCCGGACCTCACCATCCAGGGTATCGTGCTGACCATGTATGATGGCCGCAACAATCTGGCCAACCAGGTGGTCCAGGATGTGCGCGAGCATATGGGCGACAAGGTCTACGAGACGATCATTCCGCGCAATGTGCGGGTGTCCGAGGCGCCTTCCTATGGCAAGCCGGCGATTCTCTACGATCTGAAGTGCTCGGGCAGCCAGGCCTATCTGCAACTGGCCTCGGAAGTGATCCGCCGCGAGCGCAAATTGCGCGCCGCTTGATTAGACCGGATGCATGATTAACAGCCGATTCGATACCGAAACGATCTGAAGACAATTATCTAAAATAGACTTGGAATAAAGATGAGCGAAGATCTCTCGAGGAAAAGACTGGGGCGTGGCCTGGCAGCACTGATCGGCGAGATTGATCGCCCGGCGGCACCGGAAAAGCCCGGCATGAGCGCCGATGGCAAGGTGCCGATCGAGTTTCTCAGCCCGAACCCGAAAAACCCGCGCCGGCATTTTGGCGACGCCGAACTGACCGACCTCGCCCAGTCGATCCGCGAACATGGTGTGGTGCAGCCGGTGGTGGCGCGGCCGTCGCCAACGCAGGCTGGGCGTTACGAGATCATCGCCGGTGAGCGCCGCTGGCGGGCGGCGCAGCGCGCCGGGCTGACCGAGATCCCGGTCATCATCCGCGAAGTCAACGACCGCACCGCACTCGAGCTGGCGATCATCGAGAACGTCCAGCGCACCGACCTCAACGCGGTCGAGGAGGCGCTGGGCTACCAGCAGCTGATCGACGAGCACGGCTACACCCAGGCCGATCTCGGCAACGTCATCGGCAAGAGCCGCAGCCATGTCGCCAACACGCTCAGGCTGCTGAAGCTGCCGGAGGTGATCCGCGACATGCTGGTCGACGGCGCGCTGTCGGCCGGCCACGCCCGCACGCTGGTGACGGCGGAGGATCCGGCGGGTCTCGCCAAGCGCATCGTCGAGGAAGGTCTTTCGGTGCGCCAGGCCGAGGCGCTGGCCCAGATGCCGGCCGGCCCGACGCCGGCCAAGCCGAAGCAGGCGCAAGCCGCGCCGGAAAAGGATACCGACACGCTGGCGCTGGAAAAGCTGATGACCGATACGCTCGGCATGATCGTGGCCATCGATCACAAGGGCAAGGGCGGCGAGCTTCGCGTTTCCTATCGTTCGCTGGAGCAGCTCGATGAGCTGTGCCGCAGGTTGAAGCAGGATCGGTAATTAGCCGGCGAATTTCTTTTGAACTCAAGGTTTGAACTCAAGGGATGACACAGGGGCGGGCTGCCAGGCCCGCCCCTTTCTTTTGCGGCGTTGGTGATTGGCGAAATCAGCGAAGCGATCAATCTCCCCCCTCGTGGGGGAGATGCCCGGTAGGGCAGAGGGGGGCGCCGTAGGGCTCAGCCTTGACTATCCGGGGCTAGCCGAGAACTCGCATCGCGATTGATCGAGAGGCCGGCGGGACAGCGCCCCCTCTGGCTTGCCAGCCATCTCCCCCACGAGGGGGGAGATCGACCAATCGCCTGTCGCCGGCCTTGCCACTCGCGGCTTGACAGTGCCGGGCAACGGAGTAGCCTGAATTAGATATGGCTTAATTATCTGCCCTAGCGTGCCGGTCAGTCGCGGTGAGGGCTATTTGCCATTCCTGCAAGTGTCGTGAAATGGCACCGCCTCGCCGACTATGCCGACGCGCCTGACGCAAGTGGGAGGTGCAAATGGCAGTCCGTTGGCAATTGTCCGGAAGTTACTTCGAAAATTGCAGCTGCGATGTCGTGTGTCCTTGCCTGCTGTCCACCAACGCGCAGCTGACATCGAAGCCGACGAGAGGCGTTTGCGACGTCGGTTTGGTCTTTCATATCGATACGGGCAATTACGGCGACGTTCGATTGGACGGACTCAGTGTCGCGATGGTTGCTCACACGCCGGGTCCGATGGCAAACGGCAATTGGACCGCCGCCGCCTATATCGACGAACGGGCCGATGACAGGCAGACCGAGGCGCTGGGTGCCATCTTCACGGGCGCCGCGGGCGGCCCCATGGCGGTGTTGGCACCCATGATCGGCACGAACCTCGGCGCCAGGAAGGTGCCGATAGACTACCGGATAGACGGCAAGAAGCGGTCGGCGGAGATTGCCGGCGTCATGCGGATGGCGGTCGAGCCGCTGCCGACAATGCGCGAGGACGGGCAGATGTGGGCGGCGACCGGCCATCCAGTCAATCCAGATTGGCTCGCCCTGGCGATGGGATCGGAAGGCAGTACATACACCGACCATGGCATGAGCTGGGACAATTCCCGCCGAAATGGACATTACGCCCCGATCAATTGGTCCGGCCAGCAGTAGCTGTTGGCCGGATAGCATGGAACGTGCTCGTCCATGGCGCCGACGTTGCAGCGATACATCCTTCTCGCGCTGCTGATCGCTATCGCGGCGGCGGCGTGGACCCTGCTTATCCGGCAGCGGATGGGCATGGACGCGGACATGCGCATGGAAATGGACTCACTCACCATGGGCATGAAGGCGCCGCTGTTTCTTGCCGTCTGGATGATCATGATGATTGCCATGATGTTTCCAACCGCCGCGCCCATGATCCTGACGTTTCACCAGGTCCAGGCCGGCAGACAGGGCCGGGGCGAGACCTTTGTCTCGAGCTGGGTGTTCGTGGCCGGGTACATGCTGGTTTGGGGCGTGATGGGCGCTATCGCCTTTGCCGGTGCGGCGGGTGCGCAGATACTTGCCGGGCGTGTGGGATTGTCGACGGCGACGGGCGCGCATCGGCGGCGCGCTGCTGATGATTGCGGGCGCCTATCAACTCTCGCCCCTGAAAGATCTGTGCCTCGCTAAATGCCGCACGCCGATCGGCTTCATCCTGACCGCATGGCGCGATGGCTACTGGGGCGCGGTTCGCATGGGCCTGGAGCATGGGCTTTTCTGCCTGGGCTGCTGCTGGCTTTTGTTTCTCGCCCTCTTTCCGCTCGGGATCATGAACGTCGCCGCAATGGCCGTGGTCACCTTGCTGGTCTTTGCGGAAAAGACCCTCCCGTCAGGAGAAGGAATCGCAAAGGTGTCCGGTGTCGGCCTGTTGCTTTATGGCGCGGCGGTGCTGGTCTTTCCACAGGCGCTGCCAACCTTTCAGCCGGTGGGCGCCATGATGATGAATTGACCAATGGGAGCAGGGAGCAGCGTCTCCTACCGCTGCCCCAGCCTCGCGCTTTCCACCGCAATCCCCAGCAGCGCCTGCCGTGCCAGCGCCACCGAGAGATCCGGTCGCCGCCGCGTCTGCAACACCGCGGTCTGCAGCCGGGTCAGCGCGCGGCTGAGCGCCTCGCTGCTCCAGCGCTCGAGCGCCTTTTCCACCAGCTTGCGTCGCGAGAAAAAAACCGGCGGGCGCGCGCCGGCAACGACCGAGGCGGCGTTGCGGCCGGCAGAGTCCATCTGGCCGCGCATGATCTGGATCTGCTGCAATTGCCGCATTGCCGAGGACAGCACCAGGAAAGGCGGGCCGCCGGACTGGCAGTGGCGGGTGAAGGCGGTGTCGAAATCGCCGACCTTGCCTTCGAGAAGCGCGTCGACCGCCTCATCGAACGAGGCGCCGGATACGTCGCCCGACATCGCCCGCACCTCTTCCAGCCCGATCTCCTTCTGGCCGTGGGCATAAAGGACGAGCTTTTCGATCTCGCCGCGCGAAGCCAGCCGGTCGCCGCCGAGATTGCGGCGCAGTGCCTGGCGGGCCTCCAGCGTCATCGACATGCCCGCCTTGCGCAGCTCGTCATCGATGACCGTATCGATATCCCTCGCCTCATCGGCGTAGCACGGCAACGCCATGGCGTTGTCCGCGCCCTCGACCACGGCGCGTAGCCCAACGCCCTTCTTGAGATCGCCGGCCTCGATCAGGATGATGGCATCGCGCGCGGGTTCCGCCGTCAGCGCTTTCACGTCCTCGGCCAGCGCCTTCTGGCCGGTGGCATTGCGCACCCAAAGCAGGCGCCGGTCGGAAAACATCGGCACGGTGCGGGCCTCGTCGAGCAGGCGGCCCTCGTCGCGGTCGACCTCGGAACCTTCGAGCCTCACCACGGAGAAGGGATCGTCGAGCGGCAGGCCGGTCTTCTCGGCAAAGGCCTTCGCGCGCTCGGAAACGAGCCCGCGATCGGGGCCATAAAGCAGGACGATGGAGATGCGCGGATCGGGCCGCGCCAGCCAGGAATCGACCTCGAAAGCTTTCTTCTGTGCCATGGAGGGTGGTTAGCACAGCGTGAGCGCCGGGTGAACGGCTTCCGGCTCGGGTTCCCCGCCCTGACGAGGGTATCGGATGGGGAGGGGAGAAACGCGGGCTCGCTGACCTTGGCACCGTTCCTCTCCCCGATCGACGCAGGGGCAATCGCATATGAGTTTTTATGAAGAGGACCCCCACCCTTAATCCCTCCCCACAAGGGGGAGGGAGACTTGGTAGGCGCTGATCTCCGCAAATTGCCTAGGCTCGATGCCAAAAAAATGGCATGCGGCAGCGTTCCCTCCCCCTTGTGGGGAGGGTTAGGGTGGGGGTCCTCTTCGCAAAAAGCCATATGCGATTGCCCCTGCGTCGATCGGGGGATAGGAAAACTGTCACCCATGCTATCGGTCCATTCTGTTACCTATCTATCCGGTCCGGACACCCTTCCTCTCCCTCCGGAGGGGGGAGAGGTGGCGCTGCGAAGCAGCGACGGAGTGGGGGAAGGCGGTTCTCAAATGCGCTACTGCCGCAAGACTCCCGCAACCTGGTGAGCAGGAAAACTCAGGCAAGCGGTAATCAGGTGGCAGCATGGCTTCGATGAAAGGTCGACCCCCACTCCGTCGAGCTACGCTCGACACCTCTCCCCCGATCGACGGGGGATAGGAAGGGAGCCAGACCTGGCCAATCCTCGCTTCTCACCTCCCGTCGATCGGATGTTCTCACGACGGAAGAGGAACCCAATCATCGCCGCCCAATCGCCTTATCTGGCGGAAACCCCAGCGCAATCTTGCGCCAAATTGCGCGCCGCGACGAAACATCGACAAGAAATTTCGCGGACATATCTTCATCTTGTACTCGGGAGGCTGGATCGGCCGGCGTCGCTGGCCCGATGCGAAAGGCTTGCCTGACGAATTCGCTCTGGTCTGGCGGCGCGGATGTGCAAATATCGGCGCCAGGCAACATTGGAGGACAAAGGTCATGGCCGATGCTGGGATGTTGCGATTTCACGTTCCGGAGCCGGAAGTGCGGCCGGGCGGCACGCCTGACTTTTCCAATGTGACCATCGCCAAGGCCGGCTCGGTGCCGCGCCCCGATATCGATGTCGATCCGCGCACCATCCGCGACATGGCGTTTTCGATCATCCGCGTGCTGAACCGCAATGGCGAAGCCGTCGGCCCCTGGGCCGGGCTGCTTTCCAATGACGAGTTGCTGGAAGGCCTGCGTCACATGATGACGCTGCGGACCTTCGATGCGCGCATGCAGATGGCGCAGCGCCAGGGCAAGACCTCGTTCTACATGCAGCATCTGGGCGAGGAGGCGGTGAGTTGCGCGTTCCGCAAGGCGCTCGAGCCTGGCGACATGAATTTCCCGACCTATCGCCAGGCCGGCCTGCTCATCGCCGACGGCTATCCGATGGTCACCATGATGAACCAGATCTATTCCAACGAGGCCGACCCGCTGAAGGGCAGGCAGCTGCCGGTCATGTATTCCTCGAAGGAACACGGCTTCTTCTCGATCTCCGGCAATCTGGCGACGCAGTATATCCAGGCGGTCGGCTGGGCGATGGCTTCGGCGATCTCGAACGATTCGAAGATCGCCGCGGCCTGGATCGGCGACGGTTCGACGGCGGAATCCGATTTTCATTCGGCCCTGGTGTTCGCCTCCACCTACAAGGCGCCGGTGATACTCAACGTCGTCAACAACCAGTGGGCGATCTCGACCTTTCAAGGCATCGCACGCGGCGGCTCCGGCACGTTCGCGGCCCGGGGGCTCGGTTTCGGCATCCCGTCGCTGCGCGTCGACGGCAATGACTATCTCGCCGTGCATGCGGTGGCCAAATGGGCGGCCGAGCGCGCGCGCAAGAATCTCGGACCGACACTCGTCGAATACGTCACCTACCGCGCCGGCGCGCATTCCAGCTCGGACGATCCTTCCGCCTACCGGCCGAAGACCGAATCCGACGCCTGGCCGCTCGGCGACCCGATCGTGCGGCTGAAGAACCATCTGATAGGGCTCGGCGTCTGGTCGGACGAGCGGCATGCGCAGGCCGAAGCCGAGATCCTCGACACGGTGATCGCGGCGCAGAAGGAGGCGGAAAGCCACGGCACGTTGCATGCCGGCGGCAAGCCGTCGACGCGCGACATGTTCGAGGGCCTCTATGCCGAGATGCCGCCGCATCTCAGACGCCAGCGCCAGCAGGCGGGGGTCTGAGCCATGCCAAGACGGACCATGATCGAGGCGATCCGCGACGCCATGGATGTGTCGATGGGGCGCGACGAGAAAGTCGTCGTGTTCGGCGAGGATGTCGGCTTCTTCGGCGGCGTCTTCCGCGTTACCCATGGCCTGCAGGCCAAATACGGCAAGAGCCGCTGCTTCGACGCGCCGATCAACGAATCCGGCATTGTCGGCTCGGCCATAGGCATGGCTGCGTATGGCCTTAAGCCCTGCGTGGAAATTCAGTTTGCCGACTACATGTATCCGGCCTACGACCAGCTGACTCAGGAGGCGGCCCGGCTGCGCTACCGTTCGAACGGCGATTTCACCTGCCCGATCGTGGTGCGCATGCCGACTGGTGGCGGCATTTTTGGCGGCCAGACGCACAGCCAGAGTCCGGAAGCCCTGTTCACCCATGTGTCCGGGCTGAAGACGGTGGTGCCGTCCAACCCGCATGATGCCAAGGGGCTGCTGATCGCGGCGATCGAGGATCCCGATCCGGTCATCTTCCTCGAGCCGAAGCGGCTCTACAACGGTCCGTTCGACGGCCATCACGACCGGCCGGTGACGCCGTGGTCGAAGCATGAACTGGGCGAAGTCGCCGATGGTCACTACACCGTGCCGCTCGGCAAGGCGGCGATCCGCAGGGCGGGCTCGGCGGTTACCGTGCTTGCCTACGGCACCATGGTCTATGTCGCCCAAGCAGCGGCCGAGGAGACCGGCATCGATGCGGAGATCATCGATCTCAGAACCTTGTTGCCGCTCGACCTCGACACGATCGTCGCGTCGGTCAAGAAGACCGGGCGCTGCGTCGTCGTTCACGAGGCGACGCTGACCTCCGGCTTCGGCGCCGAGCTGTCGGCGCTGGTGCAGGAAAACTGTTTTTATCATCTGGAGGCGCCGGTGGCGCGGGTCGCCGGCTGGGACACGCCCTATCCGCATGCGCAGGAATGGGACTATTTCCCCGGTCCCGCCCGGGTCGGCCGCGCCCTTATAGAAACCATGGAGGCCTGACATGGGCGAGCACATCATCAAGCTGCCCGATGTCGGCGAGGGCGTCGCCGAGGCCGAGCTCGTCGAGTGGCACGTCAAGGTCGGCGATATCGTGCGCGAGGATACGGTGCTTGCCGCCGTGATGACCGACAAGGCGACGGTCGAAATTCCTTCGCCGGTCGATGGCGAGATCCTGTGGCTGGGCGCCGAGATCGGCGACACGGTGGCGATCGGCTCGCCGATCGTGCGGCTGAAAGTTGCGGGTGAGGGCAATGTGAAACCGCAGAGCGGCGAGGCCGTGGCTGCCGAACCGCCGGCCAAACTTCCGACGCCAAAGCCCGAGGCCGCCGCGCCCGCCGCGAAGACCGCGCCAAAGGCCGCCGCTCCGGAAGCGAAACCTGCACCTGCCGTTTCGAAGAGCACCGGGAAACCCTCCGTCTCCGGCGCGCCGCGCCCGGAAGGCGAAAAACCGCTGGCGTCGCCGGCCGTGCGCCTGCGCGCGAAAGAGGCTGGCATCGATCTGAGACAAGTTGCCGGAAGCGGCCCAGCCGGCCGCATCGGCCACGAGGACATCGAGGCGTTCCTGGCGCGCGGGCCGCAGGTGGCCAAGGCATCGGGCCTCGCCCGCAACGACACGGTCGAGGACATCAAGGTGGTCGGTCTGCGGCGCAAGATCGCCGAGAAGATGACGCTGTCCAAGTCGCGCATCCCGCACATCACCTATGTCGAGGAAATCGACGTCACCGCACTGGAGGAATTGCGCGCCGCGCTCAACAAGGAAAAGCGTGCCGCCAGGAGTGGGGTGGAGAGGCCGAAGCTGACGCTGCTGCCGTTCCTGATGCGGGCGATGGTCAAGGCGATATCAGACCAGCCCAATCTGAATTCGCTGTTCGATGACGAAGCCGGCATCATCCACCAGCATGGCGGCATCCATATCGGCATCGCCGCGCAGACGCCGTCGGGGCTGGTGGTGCCTGTGGTCAAGCATGCCGAGGCGCGCGACATCTGGGATTGCGGCGCCGAGGTCAACAGGCTGGCCGAGGCGGCCAAGTCCGGCACGGCGACGCGCGAGGAGTTATCGGGATCGACCATCACCATCACCTCGCTCGGCGCGATGGGCGGCGTGGCGACGACCCCGGTCATCAACCATCCGGAAGTGGCGATCATCGGCGTCAACAAGATGATGGTGCGGCCGGTGTGGGACGGCACGCAGTTCATCCCGCGCAAGATGATGAACCTGTCGTCGAGCTTCGACCACCGCGTCATCGACGGTTGGGATGCGGCTGTGTTCATCCAGCGCATCAAGGCGCTTCTGGAAACGCCGGCTTTGATTTTCGTGGATTGAGGGCGATGAGTTGATCGAAACGGTTCAGAAGGCGCCAGCGTCGGGGTTTGAGCTCCCCCTTCTCCCCTTGTGGGAGAAGGTGTCGTCGCAGGCGACGGATGAGGGGTGTTCCAGCGGAGTGAGGCGTCGGCGTTCCCTGGAGCACCCCTCATCCGTCTCGGCGCTGTTGCGCCGATCCACCCTGTCCCACAAGGGGAGAAGGGAAGGCGCGTATCGACCGTTGCCGAAAGGACAGCCAACATGAAAGAAATCTCCTGCAAGTTGCTCGTCATCGGCGCCGGTCCGGGCGGCTATATCTGCGCCATCCGCTCCGGCCAGCTCGGCGTCGATACGGTCATCGTCGAAGCGGGCAAGCCCGGCGGCACCTGCCTCAATGTCGGCTGCATTCCGTCGAAGGCGCTGATCCATGCGGCGGAGGAGTTCGAGAAGGTCTCGCATATGGCCGGCGGCAAGAGCCCGCTCGGCATTTCGGTCACCGCGCCCGCGCTCGACCTTGCCAGGACCGTCGCCTGGAAGGACGGCATTGTCAGCCGGCTCAACAGCGGCGTCGCCGGCCTGCTCAAGAAGGCTGGCGTGAAGACCGTGCAGGGCTGGGCGACATTCCGCGACGGCAAGACCGTCGAGGTCGAGACCGAGACCGGAAGCCAGATGATCCGCGCCGAGACGATCGTCATCGCCACCGGCTCGGCGCCGGTCGAGCTGCCTTTTCTTCCCTTTGGCGGGCCTGTCATATCGTCCACGGACGCGCTGGCCCTGAGCGAGGTTCCCAGGAAACTCGCGGTTGTCGGTGGCGGCTATATCGGGCTGGAACTGGGCATGGCCTTCGCGAAAATGGGCGCCAAGGTTACGGTGGTCGAGGCCTTGCCGCGCGTGCTGGCGCAGTATGACGCCGAATTGACCCGGCCTGTCGTCAAGCGGCTCGCGGCGCTCGGTATCGAGGTGATGACAGGCGCAAAGGCCAAGGGCCTGTCAACGAAGGGCGATGCCCTGCTGGTCGAGACAGCGGATGGCAAGAGCGCCAAGGTCGCCGCGGACAAGATCCTGGTGACGGTGGGACGCAAGCCGGTGACGGAAGGCTGGGGCCTCGACCAGATCGACCTCGACATGGCAGGCAAATTCATCAAGATCGACGACCAGTGCCGCACGTCGATGCGCGGCATCTTCGCAATCGGCGACGTGACCGGCGAGCCGATGCTGGCGCACCGGGCGATGGCGCAAGGTGAAATGGTCGCCGAGATCGTCGCCGGCCACAAGCGCGGCTGGGACAAGCGCTCGATTCCCGCCGTCTGCTTCACCGATCCGGAGCTGGTGACATCAGGGCTGTCGCCGGAGGAGGCCAAGGCCCAGGGCGAGGTCAAGATCGGCCTGTTCCCGTTCGCCGCCAATGGGCGGGCGATGACCAGGCTCGGCGAAGACGGCTTCGTCCGCGTCGTCGCCCGCGCGGACAATCATCTGGTGCTTGGCATCCAGGCCGTCGGGCAAGGCGTGTCGGAACTGGCGGCGGCTTTCGGGCTGGCGTTGGAAATGGGCGCACGGCTGGAGGATATCGCCGGAACCATCCATGCGCATCCGACGCAAGGCGAGGGGTTCCAGGAAGCGGCGCTGAAGGCGCTGGGCCACGCGCTGCATATTTGAACGGTTACCCTCCCCTTGTGGGGAGGGTCGATCCGCGAAGCGGAGCGTGGTGGGGGTCCTCGCCGACCGTCGGCGCTCACCCCCACCCCGTCTCGCAATTTCCGCTTCGCTCCGATTGCGAGCCGACCCTCCCCACAAGGGGGAGGGTAAAAAGCTCAGCTCGCCAGCCGGCTTACCATCTCGTGCTGGGCGTAGGCGCGGCCAAAGCGGTTGGCCAGAAATGCATCCAGCGCGATCTCTTCCTGCTTGACGAAACCGGTCGCCGGCAGGCTGCCGTCGGCCAGCATGTCGAGCACGGCGCAGATGCCGGACGCGGTGGTGATCTGGATGGCGCTGCGCACCTGGTTGCCGACGCGCTGCGAATAGATCTTGTTGGCGTAGGTCTCCTGCAGCAGGCGGCCGTTGCGGCGGCCGGAGACGGTGACGAAGACGATGACCACGTCCTGCAGCGTCGCCGGCAAAGCACTTTCGAAAATGTCCTTCAGCACGTCGCGGCGGTGACGCAGGCCGAGATCGTTGAGCAGCGCCTTCATGATCGCGGCATGGCCGGGATAGCGGATGGTGCGGTAGTTCAGCGTGCGCACCTTGCCCTTCAGCGTCTCGGCCAGCGTACCCAGCCCGCCCGACGTGTTGAACGCTTCGTAAGTGACGCCGTCGAGCGAGAATTCCTCGCGCTCCTCCAGCGGCGGCACTTCGACCAGCTCGCCCTCGACGATCGCCTCGCAGGGCTCGCAATATTCGTTGATGACGCCGTCGGTGCTCCAGGTCAGATTGTAGTTCAGCGCGTTGGACGGGTATTGCGGCAAGGCGCCGACGCGCATGCGCACGCTTTCGAGCGTATCGAAGCGGCTGGCGAGATCATTGGCGACGATCGAGATAAAACCCGGCGCCAGCCCGCATTGCGGGATGAAGGCGCTCTTGCCCGAACGCGCCAGTTCCTTGACGCGGCGGGTCGAGACGACATCCTCGGTGAGGTCGAGATAGTGCACGCCGGCGCTGGCCGCCGCCTCGGCGATGCGCGTGGTGAGATGGAAGGGGGCGGCGCTGAGCACCGCGAACTTGCCGGCGAGCGCTGCTTCCAGCGCGCCTACCGCCGCGATGTCGAGTTCAAGCGTCTCGACGCCGGCGGGCACTTCGGCCGCGGCGAGCTGTGCCGCCGAGCGGTCGACAAGGGTAACGTGGTAGTCGCCCGTCGCGGCGAGCATCCCTGCAATGGTCGAGCCGATCTTGCCGGCGCCGACGATAACGATGTTGTTCATGATCAATACCCCTGTCACTTCAATTCGGCGGGAATCATCGCAGCTTGCCTGTCGAAAGGAAGTGTGAAATCTGGCAGAGTGAACCCTAATATTAGCCAATTTGCCGAAGGAATTCGTCGAAATGCTCAGTGAAGCCGAACAGGCCCTTCTTTCCCTGCTGCGCGCCAACGCACGCGCCTCGACGGCCGAACTGGCGCGGCAGCTCGGCGTGTCGCGCACGACGGTGCAGAGCCGGATCGAGCGGCTGGAGCAGCGCGGCATCATTGCAGGCTACGGCGTCAGGCTCTCGGCGGACTATGAGCAAGGGCTGGTCAAGGCGCATGTGCTGCTCACCGTGACGCCCAAGCTTGCCGACAGGGTGGTACGGGCTCTGCAGGCGCTGCCGCCGGTCAGGACGCTGCATTCGGTCAGCGGCAATTTCGACATGATCGTCATTGTCGACGCCCCGTCGATCCGCGACCTCGACGCGCTGCTCGACCAGATCGGCGCCATGGACGGGGTCGAGCGGACCTCATCGTCGATCATCCTGTCGACGCGCATCGACCGCTGAGTGTCGGGGCCGGCTGTGTGGGGTCGGGTCGTCCCGAGAACAATTCCACCCCTTACTGATTTGTAAGAACCCGGCAAGGCGGCAGTATGATTGACGAGGCAGTGTCACGCCTGAACCGCTGCGGCTAAGACCGTCCCAAGCCGAAAGCCTGTCGTGTTCCGAGAGGTGGCTTTGTCCGTACCGCGCAATATTCCCGTCCGGGCTGGCCGGTGGATCTGGATCACGACCGGCATCGTGTTGCTGGCCATTGCCTTGGTGCTGATCGTCATGTCCGGAAACGAGCCGATGCCGGACTACGGCACCCATCTGTTCTGGTTCTGGTAGCGCCCAGATGCAGTACGACGAGACCTGGCGAGGTGCCGGGGTTGCCACATGGCCCACATCCAGCGCGGCGCGCTCCTTTCCGGCGTACCCGATCTCTCAGATGGCACTTCTCGTCATCATCTTCCTGATCTTCAGGATAGGGCTTGCATCGGTCATCCCACTTTCGATTGACGAAGCCTATGCGGTGGTGGTGTCACGCAGCCACTCGCTTTCCTATTTCGATCATCCTCCGATCGGCTTCGCGCTTGCCCGGTTCATGGCGGATATTTTCGGCTGCGAATGCCGGCTCGTGGTAAGACTTCCCTATGTGTTGCTCGGCTCTGCGTCGGCGTTGCTGCTTTTTGCGCTGACCCGATACGCCTATGGCGCCGTTGCCGCATTCTGGGCCGTTGCCTGGTATACGGTCGCCCCGTTCTTTCTTATCTCCGCCGGCCATTTCGTCGTTCCCGACGGGCCGCTTGATTTCTTTCTGCTGGCCGCCGCCTGCCTGGCCGCACCGATGCTTCTCGGCGCTGAAACCCGGTTTGCCCTTCCGCGCTGGTGCGTGGCCGGCGTGGCGCTCGGGCTGGCGCTGATGTCGAAATATCAGGCCGGTCTGTTCGGCATTTCCGCCCTGCTGGTCCTGCTGTTGACGAAACCGGGCCGGGACCAGCTTCGAACCGCCGGGCCATGGGTGGCCGGCGCCATCGCGGCACTTGGTCTGCTGCCGGTCATAATATGGAACATGGATCATGGCTGGATTTCCTTGGCATTCCAGTCCGGCCGGGGTACCGCCAACGAAGGCCATCTCCTGCATCCCGGCAACCTCGCCGTCACACTGCTCGGCCAGGCGCTCTATGTTTGGCCGCCGATCTGGCTGGTCGCCATGGCGTGCCTGTGGCGAGGTGCCTGGGCCGGCTCGGCAACGGATCGCTTCTTTGTGCTGCTTTCGGCGCTGCCCGTCGTGTTCTTCGACCTGGTCGCCCTGTTCAGTGCCCACTCGCTGCCGCACTGGTCGATGAGTGGCTTCCTGTTTGCCTTTCCGCTCGTCGGCCAATGGTGCGGCGCATTCTCGATGCGCAGGCGAACGTTGCTCATCGTGTCTATCGTTCTCGCCGCCGCTGTCGTTCCGCTTCTGGCCACCGGGTTTGCGGTGCAGGCGACAACCGGCGCCTTGACCAGGCCATTTTTCCAGAGGGCGCCGAAGTTCGACGTCAACTGGCAGCTCGTCGACTGGTCCGGGCTGACGGACAGCAAGGTTGCCGACGAGATCAGGCGCGCCAATGGATATGTCGTTGCCTCGAACTGGATGCAGGCGGCAAAGCTCGGCTACGAACTTGGCCCGGACATTCCGGTCGATGTGCTTCCCGGAGATCCGCGCCACTTCCAGTTCATGGACCACAGGCGACTCGCCAGCCAAACCGCCGGCTTCTTCATCGGAGCCATGAATTTCCGCGACGACGAGGCCGCCCAGGAAAAAGCCTATCGCGACAATCTCGGCGGCCTGTTTGTCGTCGACGGCGACGCTAGGCACATAACGCAACGGATCTCCGGATTTCCGGTCTTCGACATGCTGATCCTGCCGGTGAAGCGCGTAGCGCCGCCGCTCTCCAAGGCCGATGGGCAGCCGGCCGGGGGACAGCCATGAACCAGGCGACCACCTACCAGGACGCCCGCGTGGCGTTGACGGCGGAGAGCGCGTTGCCCGTCACGGCTGCGCATGGCGGCCCGGAAGTGACGATCGTCATTCCGACGCTGAACGAGCGCCCCAACATCGGCCTGCTGGTGGCCCGGCTGCGGCAATCGCTGGCGCACATCGACTGGGAAGTGGTCTTTGTCGATGACGACTCGAAGGACGGCACGATCCTGGCGGTTCACGATATTGCCGCCGGCGATCACCGGGTTCGCGGTATCAGGCGTATTGCTCGGCGAGGCCTCGCCGGAGCCTGCCTCGAGGGCATCCTGTCGAGCTCGGCGCCGATCGTCGCCGTCATGGACGGTGACCTGCAACACGACGAAACATGCCTGCCCGCCATGTTCGCGATCCTGCAAGGCGGTGAGGCCGACCTGGTGATTGCCAGCCGTTACGGGAGCGACGGCAGTGCCCGTGGCGGATTCACCAGGCTGCGGTCGAGCGTCAGCCGGCTGGCGACGTATCTTGCGCGCCTGCTCCTGAGAACGCCGATCCATGATCCGATGAGCGGGTTCTTCATGCTGCGCAGGGAAATCGTCGACGCCGTGGCGCCCCGGCTGTCGCGGCAAGGTTTCAAGATCCTGCTCGACATTGTCGCGTCTTCGCCAAGCGCCATCAGGATCAAGGAAATCCCTTACGTGTTTGCCCCGCGTCTGCACGGACAGAGCAAGCTCGACTCCCTGGTCGCGCTTGAATATGCCGGCCTGCTGGTCGCGAAAATGTCGGGAGACCTGATCTCGACGCGCTTCCTTGCCTTTGGCCTGGTCGGGTCCGCCGGCGTTGTCGTCCATCTCGCGGTCCTGCATGCATTGTTGCCGCACGGCCTGTCGTTTGCCGTCGCCCAGACAGCAGCCATGTTCACGGCAATGGCCTTCAACTACACCCTGAACAACGCCTTCACCTATCGCGACCAGCGCCGGCGCGGCTGGCGGTTCCTGACCGGCCTGCTTATGTTCGCCGCGCTTTGCAGCTTCGGCGTCGTGGCAGGTGTCGGCGTGTCGACGCTTCTCTACAGCGGCCACTCACGCTGGTGGGTTGCCGGCCTTGCCGGCGCAATCGTGGGCTCGGCGTGGAACTACATCACCAATTCCGCAATCACCTGGCGCCGCCAATAGAGCGGTCGCCGTTTCACGGAAACGGTTCATTTCTTTGCCTTGACGCGCGTCCGGACGGAAACCCGTCAGGCACTTTTCCGGGGACTTACTCCAACCGAGGCCGACCACGCATGTATCAATTCGACGCCGCGATCACCACCTGGATAAACACATGGGCCGGACATGCTCCGACGATTGATTCCGTGATGATCGGGATCTCGACGGCAGGCGTGCCGCTGCTGGTATTGGCGGTAGTGGCGCAGTGGTGGGTGCCGCGATCTGATCCGGCCATCCGTCATGTCCTGATAGCGGCCGGTCTTTCGTTCCTTATCGGACTTGGCATCAACCAGCTGATCCTGCTGTTCGTGCAACGGGCCCGCCCTTACGAGGCACATGTCACGCACCTCGTCATCGACAGGACCGTCGATTTCTCGTTCCCGTCTGATCATGCGACGGCAAGTTTCGCCATCGCGGCCGCCTTCCTTGTCCATGGCCTGTCCCGGCGCGGATTCTGGTTTCTTGCGGCGGCGCTGCTGATCGGGCTGTCGCGCGTCTATCTCGGGACCCACTACGCCAGCGACATTCTCGGCGGCGCCGCGACCGGCTTTCTGGCGGCGGTCCTGGTTCGCTTCGCGTACCGGGAAAACACCCGGCTCGATCGGCTGGTCACTGGAATACTTTGAAGAAGCCCGCCGACAGCCGTCGGGATCGCTGCCGGCGGGCCCCTCGGCCTTACGCATGTTCCCTGGAATTGCTCCAGGCGGCATTGGTTTATTTAGCCGGCTTGATACTCGATGCCGCCAGCATGCCAGCCTTGGTCGAGTAGGTCACGACCACCTTCTCGCCGACTTTCAGCGTCTCGGCTTCGATGCCTTCCGGCAAGGTGAAGGTCTTGCCGTCCGAAAGCGTGATCGAGTCGCCCTTCTTGTCAACGCTGGCGATGGTGCCTGTGGCTGCCTTGGCGAACGCACCGGTTGACGATACGGCGGCGAATATCATTGCGGCTGCGATAGCTGATTTCTTCATGGTCTTTTTCCCGTTTTGCTTGGTTGTGAAGCCGCAGGGCCATCGGCCCTTGGAGCGGCTAAACGAGCCTAGGCCGTGGAGTTGTCGGCGGGCTGGCCGCGAGTTTACAAATAGGTAACCGACGTCCAGCTCACAGGTCGCGCAACTGTTCCGCAGCCTGGCCCGCCGATGGCCTGGCGGACCAAACGGCGGCAGCCACCGAAGCGGCGACGAGGCCGAGCATGGTCGCCAGGTAAAGCCAGGGGATCGACAAGGCCTCGGGCGGCGGATCGAAAACGCCGGTCAGCAGCTTGACCAGAATCCATGCCGTCAGCAGGCCCGAAAGCAGGCCAAACACCATGCCGCCGACAAGGATCAGCAAACCTTCGCTCCACAGGAAGGCCGCGAGCTGGCGCGGTTTGGCGCCGATCGCGGCGAGGATGGCGAAAGGCCGGCGACGCTCGAGGAATCCAAGCGCCAGCATCAGTCCGGCGGCGGCGGCGGCCATGACGACAGCGAAGCCCAGTTCGATTGTCGTCAAGCCGCTGAGGTCGACCGCGGTCAGGCTCGAGCCGATAAGATGTGCTGCCTGGCCGATCTCGGCCACCTTCAGCGACGGATCGGATGTGAGCATCGACGAAGCCTGCCGCGCCAGTGCCGCGGGATCCGCCTTGGCCCGCATCAGCACGTATTCGGACGCATCGGAGCCGGTCATGCGGGCCACATAGGCCGAATTGGCGACAAGGAAGGAATCCTTGGGCGCGGTCGGAAATTCGCGGGCGACGCCGATGAACTTGAAGGCCACGGGATGATACTGGTGATCCCTGGCATCGATGAGCCGCAGATTGATGGTATCGCCTTGCTGGAGCTGGAAATCCTGCACGGTCTCTTCCGAGACCAGGACACCATCCGGCGTCGCGGCGAGCAGGGCAAGCGTGCCGGCCGCGCTGGCGCCGCTGAAATAGGCATCGGAAAGACTGGTTGCGTGTCCGATGCGGCTGGGGTCGATGCCATAGAGGTCCTGCAGGTCCGCGCCGACATAGGCGAAACGATGCTGCATGGGTTCCGCCGCTGCCGCGCCGGGCAACGAGGCGAGAGCCGCCAAGTGCGCTCCGGCGGGCTTGTCCGCCGTGCCGAAGACGGTGACGTCGGAACCGTTGGTCAACTCGGCGTCGATGCGCGCCTGGGCATTGTAGGTGGTGTTGAAGATGGCGGTCGACGCGGCGAAGGAGATGGCCAGCGCCGTCATCGCAATGCCGATCGTCAGCCGCCCCGATTGCCGCGACAGGGCGGCCGATACGACGGGCGCCAGTGTTCCCGATGCCGGAACAACCATCATTCGCAGGAGCGCGCCATTGCGGGCGATGACCGTGGCCGACAGCCGGATCGTCAGCAGCGCCATGCCGAGCCAGAACAGGGCCGGCGCGACGAACGCCTTGTAGTCCACCGCCGTTGCCGCCACGCCTTCGGGCGCAAGCACGACCTGATATCCGGTGCTCGCCGACTGCCAGAAGAACAATCCCGCCGCCGCGAGCAACAGGATATCCAGCCACAGGCGCTGCCAGAGCGGCGCCTGTAGCCGGCTCACGGTGCGCCGCGCCGCGCTAACGGTCGCCCAGCGCGCATCGCGCCAGGCCGGATAGAGAAAGGCGACGAACCCGACCAGCAGCCCGAAGAAGGCGACAAGAAGCAACGTCGGGCCGTCAACGCCAAGCGTCGCCTTGAAACCTGGTCCGGTTCCGGAAAGGAGCGGTGCGGCGGCCATTCCGATGGCGGTTCCACCTATTGCCGCCATGGCGGCTTCGGCGGCGGACAGAAACAGGATGTCCCTGGTCGTCGCGCCGCGGACGCGAAGCAGCGCCTGTTCCGTGCGTCGGCGTGCGGCGCCGGACGCAGTGACCGCAAAGGTAAGCGCGACCGCCAGCGCGACGCCGGGCAGCCCGAGAAACAGAAACAGCACGGAGGCGTACAGCGCATCCTCGCGGACCGCCCCGAGGCGCGAGCCGAGATTGTCGGCAATGATGGCCAGGCCGGCGATCCTTGCCTCGAGATTGCGCTGGGCGTCGGTGACAAAAGTGTAGGCCGTGACCGGATCCGGCGGCAGCGCCTCACGGGCTAGCCGCACATGCAATTGCAGCCGGGTGGTGTCGGGGCGGGCCTTCTGCTGCGGATCGAACAATTGCCGCCAGGCTTCCCGCGGCAGGATGAGGACATTGTCGGGTGGGGCCTGCGGCACGGCCTGGGGCGGCAGGCCGACAGCCTGGAACAGGGCGTCGGCGTCCGGGAGGTCGACCACACCGGCAATCCTCACCTCCGCCGGCGGCAGGCCCACCCGCTGGATCGAGACAGTGTCGCCAGGACCGACATGAAGGTTGGCGGCTGTCTGCTGGGCAATCAGCGCGCCGTCAAGGGTGCCGGAAAGCGAGCGGATTTCCGCCGGGAAATCGCTGGAATACCGGCTGTCGAAAGCAACCGCCTGACCGGGGCCCGTGGTCTGGGTCGTCTCGCCGGTCCGAGCCTCGAAGCCGGCGACGTCGGCATAGCGCACCTGATGCACGGCCTTGACCGGAGCGGCTTGCGCCAGCGCCTTGCCGATTAGGTCCGGATCGGCGCCGGGGACTACCTGCACCTGCCAGTCGATCGGGACCGCCGACACGGCGCGTGCGGTCATCGATGCACCGGCGTCGGCGAGGAAGAGCGACATCGCCGCCAGCAAGGCGACCGACAGCGCGATGCCGAAGGCAGCGCCGGCCACACGCAGGAAGCGGCGGGCGAGCACACCGCGAATCCATAGCAGGACCATCATGCCGCGGCCGCCCCTGGCCGATGCCCGGTGGTGAGCCGGCCGTGATCCATCGTCCAGCGCGTTGCCATGCGGTTGGCCATGGCTTCGTCATGCGTGGCAACCACCAGGGCGATGTCGGTGCCGTCCAGGCGGTCGAGCACGGCGTCGAAGAAGCGCAGCGCCGTTCGGCTGTCCAACTGCCCGGTGGGCTCGTCGGCCAGCACAAGCTTTGGACCCATGGCCAGGGCGCGCGCCATGGCAATGCGCTGGGCCTGGCCACCGGACAGTTCCTCCGGCAGCTTGTCGCCGAGTTCGCCGACGCCGAACGATCGCAGAAGCGATACCGCGATGTCGTTGGCGCCGGTATTCTCGCCGGCCAGCAGCAAGGGCAGGCCGACGTTCTGGGCAGCGGTGAGGGCGGGAAACAGGCTGGGCGACTGGAATACGAAACCGATATGGCGTGGCCTCAAGGTCTCGAACGCGCCAAGCCCGGGCCATTCGACGGTACCGGCCGTCGGCCGGTCGAGGCCGCCAAGAATATGCAGCAAGGTCGTCTTGCCGCTGCCCGAAGGTCCGACAAGAGCGATGCGCGCGCCTGAGGCAATCTCGCAGTCGACATCACGCAGCACGTCGATCCGACCGGCGTTGCCATCCCGGAAGTCTCGCCCGAGGCCTTTTGCGACGACGAGTGTCTCAGCCACGGTCGATCCTCCCATCCTTCAGCCTGACGATGCGATCGGCTTTCTGTGCCAGGGCCCTGCTGTGGGTCGCCAGCAGCGTCGCCAGTCCGGCGTCGCGCCGCGCCTCGAAATGAGCGATCAGCCGGGCTTCGGTCTCGCTATCGACCTCCGCCGTCGGCTCGTCGGCGATCAGGATCGGCGGATCGGCGGCCAGCGCGACAGCTAGGCCCGCGCGCGCCGTCTCGCCACCGGACAGTTCGGTCGGAAAAGCGCGTGCGCGATGCGAGAGGCCGACACTTTCCAGCAGGCTGGCCGTTCGCCGGTCGTCGGGCTTCCTGGCAAGCAGCATCTGCAATCGCAGGTTCTGTTCGACGGTCAAATGGCCGAACAGGTTTCCCGATTGCAGCAGGATGCCGAAGCTGGCGGCGCGAACGCGCGTGCGATGCGCCTCCGGACGCCGCGTCAGCCGGACGCCGGCTACCTCGACATAGCCGCCATCCGGTTCATCGAGGCCGGTCACGCAGGCCAGCAAGGTGGATTTGCCGCTGCCGGAGGGGCCGACCAGGGCGACGATCTCGCCGGCGGCGACGTGGAAACTGACGCCCCGCAATGCGGCCGTCTCGTCGTCGCCGATGTGGAAAAAACGATAGATTTCATGCACGTCCAACGCGTGCATCTCATTTCCACCGGAACGAGCTGGACATTAGTTGCCACTGGTCGACATTGTCGGCGCCCTTGGGCGCATAGAGTTCGAGCGCCACGAGCTTGCCGTCCTTGAAATAGAGATAGCGCTCATTCTCGAGGCGGACCTGCCGGTTGGTGACCGCGTTCGGTTCGGAGTTCGATGTGTAGACGATGCGGATCGCGGCGCCGGCCGGCAGCTTGACCTGCTTGACGGCGCTCACCCGCACCGCGCGTCCGGCGGCTTCGAGCTTGGCGACATAGTCCGCCTTGGTACTGTCGAGGGTCGGCGCGGCATTCGCATTGGAAACAGAGACCACGACGCCGTCCAGCTTGTCGACGAAGCTGGCGCCGTCGGCACGATCCGATCGTGCCCAGCCCTCCGGCACCTTCAGGGTGAAGCCTTCCGGCGAGGTATAGTCGATGAAGACCTGCGTATCGGGAATGTCGCCCGGAGGGTTCTTCTCCGGCTGGATGGGCTTCTCGGCGGCCGAGGCCGGCAAGCAACCAAGCGCCGGAACCAGACTTGTCGTGACCAGGCACGCCGCGACCGCGAGTGCCGGCAGGACGCTGATGGCTTTCCGAAAATGGGGTTTCATTTTCCACGGCCTTTCGATGGAAGGTGAGGTCCATCCAGTATGAAGCTGCAAGCTTACGGACGGGTCGCCAGTCCCATACGCTTTTGTAAGCTATTGCCGCTTTCGCAGGCTTTGACTCGCTTCGGCCTTATGGCGCTTGCGACCTTACGACTGGGAAGCTCACCACCACGGCAAGGCCGGGCCGGCAATCGTCAAGGGCGATGGATGCCCCGTGCAGATCGGCGATGGCCCTGACAAGACTGAGGCCAAGGCCGCTGCCCGGGGTCGAGCGGCTGTGGTCCAACCGGTAGAGCCGCTGAAATACCCTTTCGCGCTCCTCCGCAGGAATGCCGGGTCCGTCGTCGGCGACGCTGGCGAGGACACGTTCACCCTGGCGTGCCACCGACAATTTGATGGTCGTGCCGGGCGGGCAATGGCGCAGCGCGTTCTCGACCAGATTGGCCAACATCTGCGTCAACAGTTCCCTGTCGCCATGGATACGGTCCCCGATTCCGTTCAGTTGCGAGAACGACAGCACCTTTCCGTCGTCCTCGGCAACGTCGGCGTAGATCTCGGCCATGGTCTGCAGGATCTCGTCGAGGTCGACATCAGTAAAGCGGGCCTTGCGCGCGCCGGCTTCGATCTGGGCGATCCGCAACAGCGCATCGAAGGTCTCGTTGATCTGATAGCCCTCCGCGCGCGCATCGGCGAGATCGTCGGAGACGTCCTGATCCCGCGCGGCCTTGTCGGCGGCGCCTTCCAGGATCATTTGCAACCGGTTGAGCGGCGTCTTCAAATCGTGCGCGATGTTGGTGCTGACCTGTTTCATGCCGTCGACCAGGCCCGACAGCCGGTCGAGCGCCGCATTGACCTGGCCGGAAACCATGTCGATGTCGTCGCCATTGCCGGTCAGCGGGATGCGCGTGTCGAGCCGGCCATGCGAGACGTCGACCATGGTGGCGGCAATGCCGTCGAGACGGCGTTGGACGCGCGAGGCGAGCAGGGCGCCGCCGGCGATCGCCAGCCCGGTGATGATCAGGGTTGCCCAGCCGAAGCTCATCAGCATGATCGTCTCCAGTTCCTCCGTCTCGGACAGGCTGAAGGCGATGGTCAGGTTGTTGCCGCCGACCGAGCCGGAATAGGCGCGGTATTCGGTATCGGGAGGCAGGCCGGGCATTTCGGCCCCGAACATCGAAAAGCCGTCGGGAAGCTCCGCCGCGGTGAAGTTGCCGGCCAGACGGTTGCCGGCCGCGTCGGTCAGCGAAAAGAGCTGTTCCTTCCTCGGGCTGCGCGTGGAGTGGCTTTGGACGGTCTCCACCAGCTCCTTGAGGTCGTTGTCGGCATAGGTCGCGGCGACGACGGAGTAGGTTTCCTTGATGCTGTCATCGAGCTGCTCGGCAAGATCGGCGCTCATCATCTGGTAGACGATGGCGCCCGCCAGCACGAAGGCCAGCATGAACAGGAAAGCAAACGTCAAGGCGAGCCGGAACGGCGTGCTGCGCAGCAGGCGGGCCCAGGTTCCGGTCATGATGCAAGAGGTGCGTGCAGGCTGTAACCGGTGTTGCGGACGGTATGGATAAGCTGGGTTTCGAACGGCTTGTCGATCTTGGCGCGCAGCCGGCTGATATGGGTCTCCACGACACTGGTCTTGGGGTCGAAATGAAAGTCCCAGACGCGCTCCAGAAGCATGGTGCGGGTGATCACGCGGCCTTCGCCGCGCATCAGCACCTCCAGCAGGCTGAACTCGCGCGGCTGCAGGTCGATCGGCTGGCCCTGCCTGGCAACGCGGCGCATGATGAGGTCCATTTCGAGGTCGCCGACCCGCAGAACGGTCTTCTGCTCCAACGCCGCCGGGCGGCGGCCAAGGGCGTTTATACGGGCGAGAAGCTCCGAAAAGGCGAAGGGCTTGACCAGATAGTCGTCGCCGCCGGCTTCCAGCCCCTCGACGCGGTCGTCAACGCCGCCGACGGAGGTGAGAAAGATGGCCGGCGTGCGCACGCCGGCGGCGCGGACCGCCTTGATCATCGACAGGCCGTCGAGACCCGGGATCATGCGATCGGCTATGATCACGTCATAGGCGCCGCTGGTCGCCGCGAAAAGCGCGTCATGGCCATCGCGCAGGAGGTCGCAGACATGGCCGGCCTCGGTCAGTCCCCTGACGATGTAGTCCGCGGTCCTGTGGTCGTCCTCGACAAGAAGAAGTCGCATTGGCTTATCCGGGTCTTTGCCGATATCGGCGACAGGCTATCACCGGGACGGGTCCTTTCCTAGGACGGTCAGGGAATGGCAAGCCACGCAGCGCATGCCGAACCCTCAATCCGATTCCAGCAGGATCTCGTCGGCATCGTCGGCGGTTCTCTTCAATGTCATATAGAGAACCAGGGCGATGATGCAGCCCAGGAAGATCACGCTGGTGAAGGTGGTGCCGAAGCCAAGGCCGCCATATTCGCCCGGTTGCGACAGCAAGTCGCCAAAGGAAGCGCCAAGCGGCCGCGTCAGGATATAGGCAAGCCAGAAGGCCAGGATAGCGTCCAGATGGAGGAGATAGTAGGCAAGTGCGATGAGTGCGATCACGCCGCCGAACAGCAGGCCCGTGGTCAGATAGCCCATGTCGAAGCTTTCCGCGACCAGGTCGCCGGCGGCGGTGCCGAGCGAGAAGGTGAAGAGGATCGCCAGCCAGTAGAAGATCTCGCGCCTGGTCGTGAAGATGGTGTGGATCGAGAGCGTCCGCTCGCTGGCGTACCAGACCGCGAACGTCGCCGCGAGCACCACGCTGAAGGCGATCGTGGTGGTCTGCAGGCGTACGCCGAAATTGTCGACGAGGTTGTCGGTGATCAGCGTGCCGACGACGCTGATCAGCACCACGGCCAGCCAGTAGGCCCAGGGCACGTAGCGTTTCTGGGCGAACTGCAGGACAAGGGCAACGACCAGAACGCCGGTCATGATCAGCGATGTGGCGGTCAGTCCGAGTCCGAGGTTGACGGCCAGATAGTCGGCCGCCGTCTCGCCCATGGTCACCGCCATCAGCTTGATCAGCCAGAAATCGAAGGTGACATCCGGAACCCTGTTCTGGGCCGGCCCGGCGGGCTGCTTGTTGCTGGGGAGCATGGCTGAAGTCCTGATTTTGATGGTCGTGGCGGGATGAAAGCGCATCGCGAGGGAGTCATGCGATCCGCCCCTATTGATGCATGTCTTCTCAATCGCCCGCACACCCTCGGATGATGCCCGAGGGTGCTTTGGACGGCATGGATTACTTGCCCATGACCTTCATGGCCTGGGCGAAGAAGTCGTCGGCGCGCTTGTCGTCATCCGCGTTGCAGCGTTCGATTCCCTTGGTCTCCAGTTCCGAGACCTTGTTCTTGTCCGCGTCATTGAGCTTGGCCGCCGACTCCGCCGCGCGCAGTGCCTTCAGTGTTTCCTCGCAAGGCGCAGTGGCCGCGAAAACCGGACCGGATGCGGTGAGGAGGCCCAATGCGACCGCAAGTGCAAATTTTCTCATGAAACCATTCCCTGTCTGATGCCGGTGGTCCGGCTGCCGTAAACTGAAGCCGGCCCCAAAATGGCGGGCTGGCATTCGAACGATAGGGAAGCGACTTCACTCCAGCCTGTCCGGCGGCATACAATTTCGTAAGAATGAACCTGGGCCGCGCAAAAGGCCTTTACGAACCTCGCGCGCTGCGCTGATAGAAGCCACCGCCTTGTATCCGCCATCAATGGCGTGCCCCAGTGCCCGAACCTGCAATCCGTGCCCCAGGAAAACCCGAATGACCTATGCTTCCCTCAAGCCGGTTTCGAATGCGTTCGTCCAACGCAAACGGCTGATCTTCGTGCGGGTGGCGGCGGTGCTGGCGGTGCTGCTCCTGTTTCTCACCAAGCCGGCGCTCACCGAGGGCTCGGAAGGTCACGAAGCCCTCGAATTCTTCGGTTTCTGCCTGGTGCTGGTCTGCGTCGCCGGCCGGCTCTGGAGCATTCTCTATGTCGGCGGCAAGAAGAACGAGGAACTGGTTTCAACCGGCCCGTTTTCCATGAGCCAGAACCCGCTCTATTTCTTTTCGACCGTCGGCGCGGTCGGCATCGGTCTGCTCTATGGCTCGCTGGTGGCGGCGGCAATCCTTGGCCTTGCCAGCTTTCTCATCTTCCGCGTCACGGCGCGCAAGGAAGCCGAATATCTCCTGGGCAAATTCGGCCCGGCCTATGCGGCCTATATCAAGGCGACGCCCAGGTTCTGGCCGAACCCGCTGCTCTACCGTGACAATGACGAGCTGCAGTTCTCGACGCGCGCGCTCAAGCGCACCTTCTATGACGGGCTCTATTTCCTGGCCATCTTCCCGGCCATCGAGCTGATCGAGTATTTCCGGGAGACGGGCATGCTGTTCCCGGCCTTCGTCACGCTCTACTGACCATCCATTAGCCGGCTAATTTGTCACGCTGCGCTTCGGCTGTCGAGCAACCTGTAATACTGGCTGAAGGCGAAGACACCGACCTTGCGCAAGGCATGCAGCGCGTAGCGGTCGGGGGCGGTGACCGGGAACGGCAGGTCGGCCGGCGCGGTGCCCAGGGCAAGATCGGCAAGCAGCCTGCCTGTCGTCGTGCAGGCGGCAACACCGCGTCCGTTGCAGCCAAGCGCGGTGAACAGGCCAGGCGCCAGCATGTGGATATGCGGCATCGTGTCCTTGGTGATCGCGACCTTGCCGCTCCAGACGAATTCGACCGGGGCGCCCGCCGCCTGCGGGAAGATGCGGGCAAGGGCGGCCTTCAGGGGTGCCGCATCGTCCATGGTCGGATTGTCGTCGACCGGCGAGCGGCCGCCCATCACCAGCCGGCCTTCATGGTCGAGGCGGAAATAGAGCAGGAGCCGCCTGGTGTCGGCGACGCCCTGGCCGCCCGGCAGGATGGTGCGGCGCAGCGCCGGCGACAGCGGCTGCGTGGCGATCTGGAAGCTGGTCACCGGGATGACGGTCTGGCGCAGACCCGGCCACAGGTTTCCGGTGTAGGCGTTGGTGGCCAGCACGACCTGCCGCGCGCGGATCGAGGCTTGTCCGAGATCGAGCCGCCAGTTGTCACCTTCGCGCCTGAGGCCAAGCGCCGGCGACCGCGCCAGCACGGTGGCGCCCTGCGAGATGGCGGCGGCGGCCAGGCCACGCGCGTAGCTCAGCGGCTGCAGCACGCCGCCGCGCGGATCGAACCAGCCGCCATGATAGGCCTCGGGCGCCGAGCCGGTGAGATCGGCCATTTGCTGACGGTCGAGCAGGCGCGCCTCGACGCCCCTGGCGCGCCACTGCCGGAAGCGGGGCGTCACGATGTCCGAAAAAGGCCTGGGTCCGTGCGCGCCTTGGATCCAGCCGCTGCGCTCGGCGTGGCAGTCGATGCGGTACTTCTCGATGAGATCGAAGACCAGATCGCCGCCGGCACCAAAGGTCTCGGTGATGGCGCTCCCCAGCTTCCGGCCGAACTTGGCTTCTAGCGTGTCGGGATCGTGCTTCAGCCCGGCGATGATCTGCCCGCCATTGCGCCCGGAAGCGCCCCAGCCGGGTTCGCTGGCCTCCACCACGATCACCTTCCTGCCGGCCTGCGACAAATGAAGAGCGGCGCTCAAGCCCGTATAGCCGGCGCCGACAATGGCGACGTCGGCCACGGCATCGCCTTTTGCCCCGGCATAGAGCGGGGCGGGGGTGGCCGTCGCCGCCCACAGGCTGGCCGGCAAAGCTTGGGGTGCGTCAACAGGCATGTCTTCTCCGGCGAGGTCGTGCGATGCGCCGCCTCAATCGCGGCGCCGTCCTTGGGCCGATGTTCCGGCGTGGCGGGTTTCGGATCAGCCACGCCGGTCGGTGCGGTTCACTGCAGCATCAGCTGGTTCCACTTTTCCTCATAGGCGACCGAATATTTGTCGGCTTCGCCTTCGTTGAGGATCAGCATGTCCTTGATGTTGTCGGGAGCCATGACGAGGATCTTCTTCGTGTCGGCATCGGCGCCCGATGTCGCGCTGCTCAGCACCGGGCCATAGGTCCTGAGCGCGAGCAGCTTCGCCTGCTGGGCTTCGGCGAGCGCGAAATCGATCGCCTCATGCGCCAGCTCGACATTGGGCGACCCCTTGGGAATGACCCACCAGTTCGCCCAGGCGATGCCGTCCTTGTAGGTGAAGCCGACGGGCGCGCCTTCCGCTTCGGCCGCCAGCACGCGGCCGCTCCAGGCCGAGGACAGCGCCAGCTCGCCCGACGAAAGCAGTTGCGGCGGCTGCGCGCCACTGCCCCACCAGACGGTGACATGCGGTTTCAGCTCCTTGATCTTGGCCATCGCCATGTCGGCCTTCTCGGTCGTGTAGGGGAACACTTCCGAGGGCTTGAGGCCGGAGGCCAGCAGGGCGGCCTCGTAATTGTAATAGAAGAAGCGGTAGAGGCCGCGCGGGCCGGGAAAGCGCTTCACGTCCCAGAAGTCGGCCCAGGATTGCGGTCCGGCATCCGGGAATGCCGTCTTCGACCAGGCGATGACGGTGGCGCCGGTCGAGGTGGCGATGCCGTTGGGGGCGACCCAGCCTTTTTCGAGTGCCGCGGCATTGGGAATTTTCGAAACGTCGATCGGTTCGAGGAAGCCCTCATTGGCGCCTTGCCAGACGGTGCGGCCGCCGACGTCGACCAGATCCCATTCGACCGCCTTGGCCTCGACCATGGCCTTGATCTTGGCCGTCTCGGTCGGCGAGGTGTTGACCACCGGAATGCCCTTGAGCTGGCCGAACGGATCGATGAAAGCCGCCTTTTCGGCGTTCGACAGGGCGCCGCCCCAGGAGGTGAAAGTGAAAGGCCGGTCCGCCGCGCGCGCCAGTCGAGGAAGACCCGTCGCGCCGGCCAGCACGCCGCCCGCTGCCGTCAGAAGGAAAGTACGCCTATGCATCAGCTTTCTCCGTTTTGGTGGGTTTGGATGGGGAATGAGGAACCGCGCGGACATGGCCAGGCTTCCACGAGACATGGACCCTGGCGCCGGCCCGCAATGTCCGGTCGGTGATCTGCCGGGCGGCGAGCGTCTGGCCGCTCTCCAGCCGCAGGGTGAGCTGGGTCAATTCGCCGAGATAGATCACCTCGACGATCTCGGCGGCGACGCCCTCGCCGCCGAGATCGAGCTCGACATGCTCGGGACGGATCAGCAGCCGCGCCGGCTCGCCCGGCGTCGTTCCCGGCGCCGCATCGACGGCGATCGTCCTGCGGAACGCCTCGACATCGACGGAGGCCTTGCCGCCCGATGACGAGAGCACGCGTACCGGCAGCAGGTTGGATTCGCCGATGAAGCCGGCGACGAAGGCGTTGACGGGACGGTCGTAAAGGTCGTCGACCGTCCCCAATTGCTGGATGCGGCCGCTGTCCATCACCGCGATGCGGTCGGAGAGCACCAGTGCCTCCTCCTGGTCGTGGGTGACATAGATCGTGGTGCGGCCGAGCCTCTGGTGCAGCCGGCGCAGTTCGAGCTGCACCGAGCGGCGCAGTTGCTTGTCGAGCGCGCCGAGCGGCTCATCCATCAAAAGCACGTCGGGCTCGATGACCAGAGCGCGGGCCAGCGCCACGCGCTGCTGCTGGCCGCCCGAGAGTTGCTGGACGGGTCGGTCGGCAAAGCCGTCGAGTCGCATCAGCGCCAGGATGTCGGTGACCCGTCTGGTGATGTCGGGCTTGGGCAGCCGGCGCACACTCAGGCCATAGCCGACGTTCTCGCCGACACTCATATGCGGAAACAGCGCATAGTTCTGGAACACCATGCCGATGTTGCGGTGGCGGGCGGGCATGCGGGTGACGTTGCGCTCGCCGATGCGGATCTCGCCCGCCGTCGGCTCGATATAGCCGGCGGTGAGGTTGAGCAGCGTCGTCTTGCCCGAGCCGGAGGGGCCGAGCAGCGTCAGGAACTCGCCGGCTTTGACGTCTAGGTCGGTCGACTCCAGTGCCCGAAAGCTGCCATAGGTCTTCGACACGCCGGCCAGGCGCAGTGACTGTCCCGATTGGATCGCGGTCATCGGCTCGGGCTCCCGGTTTTGCGGCTGCCAGTCTTGCGGCTGAATGTCTGCGCCAGCGCGAACAGGACGATGGCCAGCGCGATCATCACCGTCGCGGCGACAGCTATGACCGGCGTGAATTCCAGCCGGATCGATTCCCAGATCTTCACCGGCAGCGTTTTCGAGGCATAGCCAGCCATGAACACGGCGATGATCACTTCATCAAAGGAGGTGATGAAGGAGAAGATGGCGCCACCGACGATGCCCGGCGTGATGTTGGGCAGGGTGACGGTGCGGAAGATCCGCCATGGGCCGGCGCCAAGGCCGGCGGCGGCACGCAGCCAGTTGTCGTCGACGGCGCGCAAGGCGATGCCGACATTGATGACGACGAAAGGCAGCGCCAGTATAGCATGGCCGAGGCTCATGCCCAGGATGGTGCCGCTCAGGCCGACATCGAGCGCGCTGCGGTAGAGCGCCACCGCCGTGACGATGACCGGCACGATCATCGGCGCCAGGAACAGGCCGGTGACGAGCGTGCGCAGGCGGCCGTCGATGCGGCGCAGCCCGATTGCCGCCAGCGTGCCGAGCACCACCGCGATGATCGTGGCCAGCGTGGCGACCTCGACGCTGTTGATGAGCGAGGTGCGCCATTCCGGATCGGCGAGGAAGCGCTCGTACCAGACGACGGACCATGCGCGCGGCGGCAGATAGATGAAGCTCGCCTTGTTGAAGGAGGCCGGCACCACGGCAAGGATCGGCAGCACGAGGAAGGCGAGCACCAGGCTGGCGCCGGCGTTGGCTGATATGCGGAGCAGGAGCGGCAACCTGTTCATCGTGCGAACAGCCCCCTCTCGATCGGCAGCAGCCGGGCGGTCAGCGCCATCAGCACCAGCACGATGGCGAGCAGTGCCAGCGAGCCGGCTGCGGCGAGCGACCAGGCAAGGCGGTCGTTGACGAAGCTGGCGATCAGCATCGACAGCGTGATGGCGTTCGAGCCGCCAAGCAGGGCAGGCGTGATGAAGAAGCCGAGCGACAGCAGGAAGACGAAGGTCGCGCCGCCGGCAAGGCCGGGCAGGCAGAGCGGCAGGTATATGCGCCGGAAGGTGTCGACGAGGCTGGCGCCGAGCCCATCGCTTGCCAGCAGCAGGCGGCGGTCGATGCGGACCATGGCGCCGTAGAGCGGCAGGATCATGTAGGGCAAGAGGATGTGGATCATGCCGACCAGCACGCCGACATTGTTGAACAGCAGCGCCAGCGGCGCGTCGGTGATGCCGGTCGCCATCAACAGCCGGTTGATCGGCCCGTTGCGCTCCAGAAGCAGCATCCAGGAGAAGGTGCGCACCAGCACCGAGATCCAGAAGGGAAACAGCACACCGTAGAGCGCGATGCCGAACCAGACGCCGTCGAGGCGCGACAGCACATAGGCGACCGGCCAGGCGAGCAGCACGCAAAGTGCCGTCACCATGATTGCGACGACAAAAGTGTTCCACATCACCTGACGGTAGACCGCGCTTTCGGCGAGCACGCCGAAAGTCGTGAACGGTCCGGCCGGGTCGGTGAAGGCCAGCGAGAACAGCCGCGCCAGCGGCACCACGAACAGCAACGCCAGCACGATCAGCGCCGGGCCGAGCAGGCATGCGGTCTCGACATGCCGGCGCGACGGCAAGGCGGCCCGTGCCCTCGGTTCCGGCAAGGTGCTTGTTGCCGTCACGCCCAGGCCACCTCGCTGAAGACGCCTATGCCGCGCTTGCGGATCTGGCCGGCGACGACCACGCGCTGGATTTCCGACGTGCCTTCCCAGATGCGGTCGACGCGGATGTCGCGATAGAGCCGTTCGACCGGGTTCTCGCGCATGTAGCCGCGCCCGCCCAGCACCTGCAGCGCCTTGTCGATGACGCGGCCGGCGGCTTCCGAGCAGTAGAGCTTCAGCGCGCTGGCATGGGCGTGCACGCGCTTGCGGTCGAGACCCTGGTCGATCTCCCAGGCGACGCGGTACAGCATCGACTTGGCGGCGAAGATCTCGACCGCCATGTCGGCCAGCATGAATTCCACGCCCTGGAAATCGCGGATAGGCCGGTCGAACTGGTGGCGGGAGGTGGCGTAGTCATTGGCGATCTCGGCGGCGCGGGTCGCGGCACCCACCGCATGCGAGGCGATCTGCAGGCGCGCCTCGACGAACCAGTCCTTGGTCAGCTCGAGCCCCTGGCCGATCTTGCCGAGCATCTTGTCCTCGCCGACCGTGGTGCCCTCGAAGCGCAATTCGGCATGGTCGAAGGCGAAATTGTGCATGAATTTCGGCGAGCGCAGATGCACCATGTTGTTCACCGGCTTGTCGACCAGGAACAAGGTCGGCTTGTCGGGATCGTCGTCGACATGGGCATGCACGATGACGAAATCGGATGCGTTGTAGGAGGTGACGAACCATTTCTCGCCGGTCAGGTGCCACTGGCCATTTTTCAAGACCGCGCTGGTCTTGACCCGGCGCGGGTCGGAGCCGGCCTCCGGCTCGGTGATGGCGAAGGCGCCGCGGCGATGGCCGTGCGAGGACGGGATCAGATAATCCTGCTTCTGCGCCTCGGTGCCGAATTTCAGGCTCACCGGCGGGCGCCAGACACAGCTCCACAGGCCGTTGGTGACGCGGCCGAGCTGTTCCTCGATCGCCGTCTGCTCGACCATGGTCAGGCCGAGGCCGCCATTTTCCTTCGAGTGGTTGATGCCGGCCAGCCCCCAGTCGCGCACCTGCTGCCGGACAGCCTCCCGGCGCTCCATCGGCAGTTCGCCGTGGTCGTCGGTGATTGCTTCCAGCGGCAGAAGCACCTGGTCGCAGAAGTCGCGCCCCTTCTTCGACAGTTCCTTTTCGCGCGGGCTGAGATCGAAATTCATGGCAGTCCTCTAAAAGCAATTCATCGTGTCGGGTGCCCGGCGTTGCGGCCGAGCAGGAGCGCGTCGACGGCCATGCAGCCATGGTCGGAAACCAGGAGCGGGTTGACGTCCATCTCGTCGATGAGGTCGCCGAGATCGGCGGCGAGCATCGAGAAACGGGCGAGGGCGGCATGGAGTGCTGTCCTGTCGGCGGCCGGCCGGCCGCGCCCGCCGTCGAGCAGCGGGCTTGTCTTCAGCCTGACGACCAGGGCTTGCGCCTGTTCGAGGCTGAGCGGCGGCAAGGCGACCGCGCGATCCCTGAGCACTTCGATCCAGATGCCGCCGGACGCAATGACCAGATAGGGTCCGAACTGTTGGTCGCGGATCAGGCCGAATGCGATCTCGACGCCCTTGGGCGCCATTTCGGCAACCAGCACCTGCGGACCGAGCCGCGCCGCCATGTCGGCATAGGCCACCGCCAGCGATGGTTCATCGGCCAGGCCGAGGCGGACGCCGCCGACATCGGATTTGTGCTGGATGCCGGGGACGGCGGTCTTAAGGGCGATGGGAAAGCCGATCTTTCGCGCGGCGGCGACAACGTCGTCCGGCGTGGCGGCGGCGATCGAGCGCGGCGTGACAATGCCATAGTCGGCCAGCAGCGCCAGTGCTTCGCTTTCCCCGAACGGCTTTTCCTGGCCAAGGCGCCGGCGCCAGCGCTCGCGGACGTCACGCGCCACGGCATCGGGATAGGTGTGGGTCGCGGCGCGCCGGTCGCGAAACGCCAGCAGATTGCGGATGGCCTGCAGGCCTTCATCGGTGCCGTCGATGACCGGCACGCCGGCCTCCGTGGTCGACAAGGCGAGTGCGCGGTGGTTCACCGTGGCGTAGTTGCTGACCACGGCAACCGGCTTGCCGGTCTTGGCGTGGGAACGGATCACAGCGCGGGTAAAGCCTTCGGCGACGTAGGAGCCGTCGCGTATGTCCTGGAACAGCACGCCGATGGCGGTGTCGGGGTCGGCGAGCATGGCGTCCATGCAGGCCTCGACATGCGTCTCGAAGTCGAGGCCCGAGCCCCAGACATCGAGCGGATTAGCCGGCTGTAGGCCGCTGTCGAGATGCAGACGCAACCCCGCCTTCGTCCGCTCCGAGATGGCGGCGAACGGCACGCCGGCCTTTGCCGCGAGGTCGGCGACCATTTCGCGTTCACCGCCGGAATCGTGCAGGCTGGCAAGGCCGCCGCCGGCGGCCGGCCGGCCGGCCGAAAACAAAGCGAGATTGGCGGCGAGCTGGTCCAGCGTGTCGACGCTGAAGGCCCCCCATCTGTCGAACAGCGCCTCGTAGGCGGCATTGTCGCCGGCAATCGCGCCGCTGTGGCTGGCGGCGAAGCCGGCGCTCAATTCCGTGCGCCCGACCTTCAGGACAACGACCGGAATGCCGAGCCGGTCGGCCTTTTCCAGGCAGCGGGCAAAATCGTCCGGCCGGCGCGCCGTTTCGAGAAACAGGCCGATGACCGAGGTGTCGGGCTGGTCGAGCGCCCAGTCGACATAGTCTGATGTCGTCGTCGTCAGCTCGCGGCCGCTGGAAACGCAGAGCTGGAATTTCAGCCGCTGGTCGTTGTAGGCGAGCGCGGAGAAGGCCGAGCCGGATTGCGTGACCAGCGCCACGCCGCCGGGCTTCATGGCGAGACGGGAGGCGAAGCCGGAGACGCGCAGGCCGATGCCGGGGTTGCAGAAGCCCATGCCGTTGCCGCCGCAAATGACGATGCCGGCCTCGCGGGCGATTTCGGTCAGCCGGCCGGCGAGCGGATCGTTGGCCGCACCGGTCAGGTCGCAGCTGGCGAAGATGGTGACCGCCCTGGCGCCATGGCGGGCGGCCGCCAGCAGACTGTCCTCGAGATAGTCATTGGCGACGCCGAGCACGACATGGTCGACCGTCTCCGGCAGGCTTGCCAGATCAGGGAAGCACGGCACGCCTTCCACGACGTCGTATTTCGGGTTGATGGCGTGGAGCCGGCCCTTGTAGCCGTCCATCGCCGCTGCCCGCACCATGGTGTTGCCCGGCGTGTTGGGGCGCACGGACGCGCCGACGAAGGCGATCGACGCCGGCCGCAACAGCGGGTCGAGACGATGTCCTGCGTTCGTCATGCCACCGAGGGCGGCAGGAATCCCAGCCAAATCTCTTCCTCCCACGGCTCGTTCCCAAAGCCATCTCGTCCCGGCGCTCTGATTTTGATTTTGCGAGCTGTCGGACCGATGGCGACTATAGAACCGGGAAACGATCGCGCACGCTCCGAATAGTCACGAGGCGATGACCTGCAGTCATGGGGGTAAAGCCAAATGTGGCCGTCGACGGCTCAGCCGGCGAGGATTTCCCGTTTCAGCACGGCCATTTCATTGAGCAGCCAGTCGCGCACCAGCACGGCCGGCTTGCGCAGCGGGCGTCGTGCCGTTGCCACCAGGTAATAGTGGTCGCCGGTACGCAACTCATGTTTGCCGCCCTTGACCAGGCCTTTCTGCAGCAGTTCGTGGGCCACGACGTGCCACCAGCCGAGCGCCATGCCACGGCCCTTGATCGCCGACTGGACGACCAGCGTGTAGTCGGAGAAGGTCAGGCTGCGGCTGCCCACCGGCTGTGGATAGTCGAACTGCGCGAGATAGTGCTGCCAGGGGATGCGCAACGCGCCGGAGAGATGGGCAAGCGTGTGCCGGCTGAGATCGCTGCAATCGTCGAGACTGCCGTGCTCGGCCAGATAGGACGGGCTGCAGACCGGCAGCACGACCTCTTCCATCAGCGCCCAGCTCTGCTGCTCGGCATTGGGTGGCTGGTTGTAGCGGATGGCGAGATCGACATCCTCGATCGGGCCGGTCGGCTCGCCGCGCACCAGCTGGAAACGCAGGTCGATGCCGGGAAAGCTGGCCTGGAAGCGATCGAAGCGCGGCATGAACCAGTGCATGGCGAAGGCGGACGACAGCGACAGCGTCACCGTGCCGGCCTCGCCCTGGCGCGCCCTGATATCATCGAGCGCAATCTCGATCTGCTGGAAGCCGCTGCCTACGGCGCCATAGAGCAGGCGGCCGTCGTCGGTCAGGTCGATGCCGGTCGGCGCGCGCACGAACAGCTTGACGTCGAGATGGCTTTCCAGCCGCGCGATCATGCGGCTGATCGCCGACTGGGTGACGTTGAACTCACGTGCCGCGCTGGTGAAGTTGAGATGGCGCGCGGCTGCCTCGAACATGAAGATCGCATTGGGCGAGGGCAGCAGCTTGCGCAGGGTCATGGCCGTTGGCTCGTTTCGGTACCGAAACTTTTCGGAAAGAAGGCGCGGAGATAAGTCCGGCAGATGGCGCGGGCACGCGCCCAGTCTGCCTCGCCATGGCCGTCACCGATCTGGCTTTCGATCCACAGCCCGTCGAAAATGGCGCTCAGCCCGCCAGCGACCAGCCGATAGTCCGCGGCCGGCGGCTCCTTTTGGGCGAGGGCCGATATCAGCGGTTCGAGCCGCGCCAGATAGGCCCTGTTGAGTTCGCTGAACCGCGCCCGGTAGTCAGCGTTGCGCGAAGTTTCGGCCCAGAACGCCGTCCACACAGCGATGTGCCTGTCATCGGTCACATCGGAACCGAGGTCGAGATCGATCAGCGCCTCAAGCTTGGCCGCGGCATCGTCATGGGGGTCGCTGCGCGCATGCCAGGCCGCGCGGTATTCCTCGACCAGCGCGTCGAGCGCGGCCAGAAGCAGGCGGTCCTTGGTCTCGAAGTGGAACGAGACCAGGCCGTAGCCGCAGCCGGCCTGCCGCGCGACATCGGCCAGGGTGACGCCGGGCAGACCTTTCTGGGCAATGACAGTGATGGCCGCCTGGGTGAGGCTCTGTCGCCGGCGCGCGACCTTTTCGGCATCGCGGCTTTTCTTGTCGGGCTTGCTCAATGGCGCCGTTCTCCCTGGAGTGGTTTCGTATCCGGTTTTCGGCCGGCTAAGCAATGCTTCGTGGATGGCCGTGCGTGCAGGCGATCACTGGAGGTGTCGGGTCGTCCATCGCCCCTTTCCGAGCGTTGGCGCTGCCCTTCATGCGATGGTCCAACGGCACAATCATCATTGACTGATCAATCAGTCTACGAGATTATCGGCCGGCCGCAACCGGAAACGCAGGAACGGTTGCCAGGACAACAGGAAGCCGTGCCATGCCGCCGCAGGACCTCGCCAACGACCAACGCGCCGCGCTCGACGCGCGCCACCTGATCCATCCCTGGACCGATTTCCGCGAGCAGCCGGTGCTGATCCTGGAGGAGGGCAATGGCGTCCATGTCCGCGACAGCAACGGCCACCGGATGATCGACGGCATCGGCGGCATGTGGTGCGTCAACATCGGCTATGGCCGCAAGGAGATGGCGCGGGCGATCGCCGCCCAGGCGGAGAAGCTCTGCTACCATTCGCCGTTCGGCTTCCTTTCCAACACGCCGTCGATCGAGCTGGCGGCGTGACAGTCTTCACTGCCGAGGACGCGTCCGTCTGGGCGGACCTGATGGCGGCGGTGCCGGCGGAGATCGGCGATCGTCTGGCCGGCCTGCGGGAGATTGCCGGTGTCACCGGCGTGGCGCGATACAGGGAAGGCCGCCCGGAGGCGATCATGGTCGGCCAGCGGCGGCCGTCGGCGGCGATGATGCGCATTGCCCTGTCCTGGTCCGCCGCCAGCTTCATCGCGAGCGACGGCCCGTACCTGCTGGAGACGCTGGAGACGGAGGCGCTTGCCCAAGATGTGCTCTGCATGCGCGCCGACGAGGGCATGGCGTTGCGCATCGGCGGCCAATGGGAGCGCCGGGACGGTTTTCTGCAACGCTGGATCGGCATTGAACCCTCCCGTTTGCAGGGGCGGATACCGCCGTCCTGGCCGCAGACGGCGGGCTTCACCTGCGGACCGTCGGCGCTCGCCATGGCCATGGCTGGCCTCGACCCGGCCTTGCTGCCGGATCGTTCGCTGGAGGTCGAGCTGTGGCGCGAGGCCACAACCATCATCGGTCCAAGCGGCCCGGGCGGCTGCGACCCCTATGGCCTGGCGCTGGCGGCGCACCGGCGCGGGTTGCGGGTCGAGGTTTTCATGAGCAGTGCCGAGCCGATCTTCCTCGACCGTGCCGCCTCGGAGGAGAGGCGCGGGCTGATGCGCTTCGTGCAAGCCGGTTTCAAACGCGACGCCGACGCCGCGTCATTGCCGATCGAGACGCGCGCCTTTGCCATCGAAGAAATCGGTCAGGCGCTCGATCGCGGCTTGTTGGCGCTGGTGCTGATCGATCAGGCGCCGATGATGGGCTACACCTGCCCGCACTGGGTGCTCGTCCATGGCTATGGCGATGGCATCTACTTCCTCAACGATCCCTGGATCGAGCCTGACCGGCTCGAGCAGAAGATGGACGTTGTCGGCCTTCCGGTCATTGCGGCGGAGCTCGACCGGATGGCCTGGTACGGTAATCCGGCATACCGCGCCGCCGTGCTGGTCGGGCGATAGCGTTCGGTGGAATTAGACGCCTATCACTTCGTCATCCTCGGGTCTGCGCCGCGTCGCTTCGCTCCTGCTTCGTCCGGGGATGACGAAGAGGGGAGCGCCTTGGCAAATCTCGAACGTCTACGATAAGCCGACGAACGAAACCCGCTAGCCCATCCTTGCTCAACTTCCCAGCGGATAAGGCATGTAACCGACGAAGCCGGCGATCTTCCAGGTTCCGCCGACCTTCCGGCAGAAGTATAGCGTCTGCCATTTCAGCCGGTCGACGGTGCCATCCGCCTTGGCAACGGAGCCATCGAATTTCTTGTGCAGCACGGCGCGGTCGCCGTCGACATCGATGTCGCGCAGATTGGTGACGCGAAACAGCGCCTCGCGCAGCGGCTCGGCGAATTTGGTCGCGGCCGTCTCCCCGGCCTGGCGCAGCCACTCGTCGCGATAGATTTCCAGCCTCGGGAACTGCAGCCGCCAGGCATCGGCGTTGGGAAGGAAATGGGCATGCATGCCGAAGAAGCTTTCGGCGACGAAGTCATTCTCGACCATGGACCAGTCCTGGCCGATGAAGGCGTCGATGTCGCGCCGCACCAGCATTTCCCACAGCGCGTGGCGGTCGGCGTCGCCTGGTGGGAACGGGTTCTTGTCGAAAGTCATTCTCGGTTTCTCCGGTCTCGCATAGGCATCTGTCCGTCGCGGCCCCCAAGGCCGTCCGGCAAGCGCGCACGATGCAAGCGCTCTTGTAATAAAGCAACACGGATTTCGAAGAATGTTGCTTTCCAACAAGGGCCCTATCGGGACCGGCCCGATCGCGGTAAATCTGCGCCGAAGCGGGCGCCGCCCCGGTGTCCTGCCCGCGTGATCAGAGGAGGTCGTCCCTTGCCCAAGCAGACTTTTGGAACATCCCATGTGCCGCTGTCGCCCGCCGTGCGGGCCGGCGACTTCGTTTATGTCTCAGGCCAGGTCCCGGTCGGCAGCGACGGCATCGTGGTCAAGGGCGGTATTACCGAGCAGACCGAGCAGGTACTTGCCAATGTGAAGGCAGCGCTGGCATTGGCAGGCTGCACCCTGGACGATGTGGTGAAGACCACCGTGTGGCTGGAAGACGCGCGCGATTTCGGCGCCTTCAACGCGGTCTATGCCAGGCACTTTCCCAAGAACCCGCCGGCACGCACCACGGTGGAATCGCGGCTGATGATCGACATCAAGATCGAAGTCGAGGCGGTCGCCTACCGGCCGGTCTGATAAAAGACGCTACGAAGCGGAGGGTCTCCCCATGCAATTCGACCTCCTGCTGAGGGGTGGCCGGCTGATCGATCCGGCGTCCGGGCTCGACGCGCCGCGCGATGTCGCCATCGCCAATGGCCGGGTCGCCGCGATCGACGCCGACATCCCGGCGGACCGCGCCGCGCAGGTCGTCGACGCGACCGGCTGCATCGTCACACCCGGCCTCGTCGACCTGCACAGCCACGTCTATTGGGGCGGCACCTCGCTTGGCGTCGATGCCGACCGGCTGGCGGCCAAGAGCGGCACCACCACCTTCATCGATGCCGGCAGTGCAGGCGCCGGCAATTTCCTCGGCTTCCGCCGCCATGTCATGGAGCGCTCCAGGGTGCGCATCCTGGCCTATGTCAACATTTCCTTTGCCGGCATCTTCGGTTTCTCGCAGACCGTGTCGGTCGGCGAGTGCAGCGATCTCAGGCTCTGCGAACCGCGCGAGGTGGTTGCCGCCGCGCGCGAGCACGCGGACGTGGTCGTCGGCGTGAAAGTCCGCTCCGGCAAGCATGCCGGCGGCACCAGCGGCATCGCGCCTGTCGATCTCGCCCTGGAGGCCGCCGACAAGGCAGGCCTGCCGCTGATGGCGCATATAGACGAGCCGCCCCCCGGCCGCTCGGAAGTGCTGCCGCGCCTGCGGCGGGGCGATATCCTCACCCATTGCTTCCGGCCGTTCCCCAACGCGCCGGTCTTTGCCTCCGGCGCGGTGCGGCCCGACATGCGGCTGGCGCGTGAGCGCGGCGTCATCTTCGATCTCGGCCACGGCATGGGGTCGTTCGATTTCGAGGTCGCCCGCGCCATGCTCGCCGAGGGGCTGGCGCCCGATGTCATCTCGAGCGACGTGCACCTTTACTGCGTCGACGGGCCGGCTTTCGACATACTGGTCTGCATGTCGAAACTCCTGGCACTCGGCATGCCGCTGGTCGAGGTCTTGCGGGCCGCGACGCAAGGGCCGGCGCAGGCGATCGCACGGCCGGATCTCGGCACGCTGGCGGTCGGCACCGTCGGCGACGTCACGGTCCTTCGCCAGCGGCCGGGCCGCTTTACCTTCGTCGACGCGGTCGGCGCTTCGCTGGTCGCCGATCAGCGGCTGGTCTCGGAAGGTATCGTCATCGGCGGCACCTGGTGGCCGAACGAGGCGGCGAACGATGTCAGCGAAACCGAGCGCTTCGAGCCGCATGCCAACCACACGCATGTCGAGGTTGCCGCCCGGCATTTCGGGCATCGGCACGAGTGAGATCATGCGCGGTGCGGAGCGTCGACACGGTCACGCCGCCCCCACAACGCTCAGGAAACGCTCGATACCTGTCGCCGTCAAAAGCTCGATGCGTTCACGGATAAGGTCGTCGCTCCAGTTCCACCACTCCAGCGACTGCAGGCGTTGGATGACATCGGGCGCGAACCGGTACCGGATGGTGCGAGCCGGATTGCCGACCGCGATCGCGTAGGGCGGAATGTCCCGGGTGACGATGCTGCCGGCACCGAGGACCGCTCCATTGCCGATCGTGACGCCGCTCAGGACGATACAGCGAGCACCGATCCAGACGTCATGGCCGACCGTGATCGGCCCCTTGCCGGCGGTTCCATTTGCGTTGCGGATCTTGCCGTTCGCAAACTGGATCGGAAAGGTGGTCGCGGTGTCGACGCGGTGCTCGGCCGCGCAGATAAAGAGAACATCCGGGCCAATCGAACAGAACGATCCTATGCGCACCGGAACGTTTTCGTGCGGAACGAAGAACGATTCCTTGGTGAGGCCGTAGGTATGACGACCGATCTCGACGCCTGGCAGCGGCGGTAACGGGTCCTTCTTCAATCCCAGTTTTATGCGAAGTCCTCTCAGCAGACCCATGGGCTTCCTCCCCCGAGTTTGCCGGCTATTATAGCGGAAATCCTCCGTTCCGAGTGCTTCGCAAGCGATTTCGGTCCCGGCTGGTCCAGCGTCGCCGTCGATCAGGCCGCCAGCGAGTAGCCCAGATCGCGCAACGGCAGCCGGCGTACCCGCTCTCCGGTGGCGGCGAAGATGGCGTTGCCGAGTGCTGGCGCCAGGGCCGGAAAGGCGGGTTCGCCCATGCCGGTCGGCGGATTGTCCGACTGGATGAAATACGGCTCGATCGTCATCGGCGCGAAAGGCATGCGCAGGATCGGATAGGCATTGTAGTTCTGTTCCTCGATCCGGCCATTCTCGATGTTGATCTTGAGGCCCATGGCGGTCGAGAGCGCGTCGGTGGACGCGCCCTGCGCCTGGGCTTCGGAGCCTGCCATGTCGATGATGGGGCCGACATCGAGCACCACCACGATGCGCGCGATCCTGATCCGCTTGCCGGCGTCGACACTCAGCTCGACCGCCTGCGCGACATGGCCGGCGTGGGAATAACACCAGGCGAGGCCCAGGCCGCCGCCCTTCGGCAGCGTCTTGCCCCACCCTGCCTTGTCGGCGCACATCTTGATGACGTCGACCGCGCGCCTCGGGCTGAAGTTGACGCTCTTGTCCTTGGCCACCAGTTCGGGCACGTCGCGGGTCACCGCATCGATCAGGAATTCGACATGGTCGCGGCCGGAAGCCAGCGACAGTTCGTGCATGAAACTCTGCGCTGCGAAGACCTGGGCATTGTCGCCCGGCGCGCGCCAGGCGCCGGTGGGGATCCTCAACGGGAACATGGTCTTGGCGCGGCGCAGGTTCGGCGCCTTGATGGAATATCTCAGATTGTCGGTGAGGTTGGCGCCGGAGGCTTCTTTCTTGCCGTCGGCGGTGAAGGTGATGAAATGCTCCCGCCAGGCGTCGAGACGGCCACCCTTGTCGATCGCGCCCTTGAACTGGTGATAGCCGGCGGGCCGGTAGAAGTCGTGGGCGAAATCGTCCTCGCGGGTCCATTGCAACTTGACCGGGGCACTGACCTTCCTGGCGATGGCCGCGGCCTCGCAGGCATAGTCATTGACCAGCCGCCGCCCGAAGCCGCCACCGACCCGGGTCTGGTGCATCACCACCTTTTCCGGCGCGATGCCCGCCACCTTTGCAATCAGCGGCAGGCCGCGATCGGGCTGCTGGGTGGGCACCCACATTTCCATGATGCCGTCGTGCCAGTGCGCCGTGGTGTTCATCGGCTCCAGCGGCACATGGGCGGCGAAGGGATATTCGTAATAGGCTTCCACCGTCTTGGCGGCATTGGCGAAGGACTTGTCCACGTCACCGACATTGTCATCGGATTTTTGCGGGAAACTGGCCGCCAGCTTCCGGGCCTGGGCCGAGAATTGCGATGTGGAATCGCTCGACGCCTCGCTCAGGTCCCAATCCACCCGAAGCTTGTTCCTGGCCTGGAAGGCGCTCCAGGTATCCCTGGCGATGATGGCCACGCCCGGCATCACTTCGACCATCATGCCGGTCCCGTCCACGGCAAAGGCGTCGAGCACGCCGCGCTCACCCTTGATCTCGTCGACATTGAAGGACCTGACCTTGCCGCCCGCCGCCGGGCATTTGGTGTAGGTGGCGTAGACCATGCCGGGAAGCTGGACATCGATGCCGAACAGCGGCTTGCCGCTGACCACCTTGGGATCGTCGACGCCGCGATAGCGCTTGCCGATCAGGCGGTAGTCCGCGCGGCTCTTCAGCTTCAAGCTCTTGGGATCGGGCACCGGCATCTTCGCTGCCGCCGCGGCAAGCGACCCATAGGTTGCGGACCTGCCGCTGGCGGCATGGGTCAAGATCGAATCCCTGGCGGTGACCTGCGAGGGATCCACCGCCCACTGCCCCGCCGCGGCGGCGATCAGCATCGCCCTGGCGCCGGCACCGGCCTGGCGCAACTGGTCCCAGGCATGCGGGATGGAGGTTGAGCCGCCCGCCCCCTGGCTGCCATAGACCTTGGGATTGATGTCCGCCTGCTCCATCACGACATGGTTCCAGTCGGCGTCGAGCTCGTCGGCGATGATCACGCCGAAGGACGTCTTGATGCCCTGGCCGATCTCCGGGCATTTCGAATAGATGGTGATTGTGTTGTCGGGAGCGATGCGGATGAAGGCATTCATCGCCTGGTCGTTGCCGTCAGGCGTATCGACGTTCGCCGTTTCGGCCGCGAACGCCGTGCCGCCAAGATGGAAGCCCAGCACCAGCCCTGCGGCGCCAACGCCTGCCAGCTTGAAGAAGGTGCGCCTTCCCATGGTCATCGGCGCGCTGGCCGGCGGCGCCGAGCGGACGCCGCGTATCAGCGCCGAGAGGTAGGCATCGGACTGGGCAAAGTTGGACTGGGTGTCAGCCATGGGGGGCCTCACTGGATTGCTGTGCCGCCTGCTGCCGCAGAGCGCTCACATCCTTGCCTGTCAGGTTCGCGCCTTTGGCGCCGAACCGGGCGGTGACGTAATTCGCCACGGCCGCGATGTCGTCGTCGGAATAGCCCTCGCCGAAGGCCGGCATGAAGATCGTGCCGTCAGCGGTCTTGCGGTTGACGCCGTTGATGACCGTCTGCGCCACATTGGTGGCGCTGGGATCGTTCACCGCGCGCACGCCGGTCAGCGTGGCAAAGCCGGTGACCGGGCTGACGCCGGTCCAGTCGTGGCAGGAGGCGCAGGCGCCGGCGAAGATCTTTTCGCCATGCGCATTGGCGACCGCCGCCACGCCCTCCTTGTACGATGCGGGCGCCGCCGTCGTGACGGTACGCGGCAGGTCGCTCGCATGGCCGGGAATGCTGCGCAGATAGGTCACCAGGGCACGGGTGTCGTCCGGCACGAGATAGCTCAGACTGTCGTCGGCGGCTTCACCCATGGGGCCGGCGGCACCGCCATGACCATTGGCATGACCGGTGGACAGATAAGAGGTGAGATCCTCGTCGCTCCAGTCGCCGAGGCCGGAAACGTTGTCGCCGGTGATGTTGTAGGCGCGCCAGCCGGCAGTAAGGGCGCCCGCGAATTTGCCGTGATTGTCCAGCGCAAAAGCCAGGTTGCGCGGTGTATGGCATTCGCCGCAATGGCCCATCGCCTCGGCAAGATAGGCGCCCCGGTTCCATTGCGGGCTCTGGCCGATGTTGGGGCGGAAGCGTTCGTCGGGATTGAACATGATGTTCCAGAGCGCAATCAGGCCGCGCTGGTTGAACGGCCAGGACAGCTGGTTCTGTTTCGGCGGCGCATTCACCGGCGCCAGCGTGAACAGATAGGCCTTGATCGCCAGCGCGTCGGCATCCGTCATCAGGCTGTAGGAAGCGTAGGGCATGGCGGGATAGAGTTTTGCGCCGTCCGCGCGAATGCCCTTGTGCACGGCCGCCAGGAACTGGGCGTCGGTATAGTTGCCGATGCCGGTTTGCTTGTCCGGCGTGATGTTGGTCGAATAGATGGTGCCGAACGGCATGTTGAAGGCGAAGCCGCCGGCGAAGGGCGCGCCGCCCGGAGCGGTGTGGCAGGCCTGGCAGTCGGCCGCATGGATGAGGTATTCGCCGCGCTTGACCAGATCGGCGCCGGCAAGCTGCGACGGCACGCCGGTGACATCGGCGCCATGGTAATCGGCCAGCGTCACTGTCGAGCCGGCGGCAAACGACATCGGATCCCGGCCAAGATAAAGCCAGCCCGCGAAACCAAGCGCGACGACGACAATGACCGCGACGAGAAGGCCGATGATCTTCTTCATGGTCAGGCCGATTTTGCGGCGGCGTTCTTGATGGCGCTGCGGATGCGGATATAGGTCCCGCAACGGCAGAGATTGCCCGCCATGGCCGCATCGATGTCTGCATCGTCGGGTTGGGGATTGTTGTTGAGAAGCGCCGTGGCCGACATGATCTGGCCGGCCTGGCAATAGCCGCATTGCGGCACCGCGGCTTCGATCCAGGCTTGCTGGACCTTGGCGCCGGTGGGCGTGCCGCCAATCCCTTCGATGGTGACGACGGCGCGGGTGCCGACATCGCCAACGGTCAGTTGGCAGGAACGCACCGGCTTGCCGGCCACATGCACCGTGCAGACGCCGCATTGGGCGATACCGCAGCCATATTTGGTGCCGACCAGGTTGAGATGGTCGCGCAGGACCCACAGAAGCGGCATGTCCTCCGGCACATCGACATCACGTGACTGTCCGTTGATCGTAAGCGTGAGCATGTCTCTATCCCTGCCTGGAACCGGCGGATGAACGGAATTCGTCCATCGGATTCTAGGGGACCGAGACTCAGCGAGTAGGGCGCGTCCGTTCACATTTAAGACATCGCCGGCGGCCGCCTCATCGATCGGCGAACTGGAAGGATTATCGAAAAAGCCGCACACGCCCGCACGTGCTCGTGCCGCCATACAGTCTCAAACAGACTGACGTTGTCCGTTGCGCCTTGCCGCGTCTTCGCGGATCTGCCGCCTCCGTCCGCTCCGTCCCCAACGAGGAGGGAGATCGGGCAGCTTCACTGCCCGGAATTGCTTGGCTTCCCGTAAACCGGCGTCGCGATCCCCTCCATACGCGCCTTGATCTGCAGCGCCACGTATTTGGAGTAAAAACGCGACAGCGCCAGGTTGCCGCCGTGGAACCACAGCGCTTCCTGCGCCGTCGGCTTCCACATGTTGCGCAGCTCGCCCTGCCAGGGGCCGGGGTCGCCCTTGACGCCGGAGCCGAGACCCCAGCAGGGCCCGACCTTGTCGGCGACCTCGCGCGAGACGAGCGCGGCCACATTCTCGTTCATCGACTGGTAGCCGGTGCAGGCGATGATGGCGTCGGCCTCGAGCTCGGTGCCGTCCTCGAACAGGATGCCGTTTTTGGTCAGCGACTTGATGGCGACACCGCTGCGGATGCCGATCTTGCCGTCGATGATCAGGTCCGAGGCGCCGACATCGATGTAATAGCCCGAGCCGGTGCGATAGGCCTTCATCAACAGGCCGGTCTCGTCATCGCCGAAATCGATGGCGAAGCCCGAGGCGCGCAAGCGGTCATAGAAGGCGGCGTCGCGCGCCCGGATGACATCGTAGAGCGCGCGCTGGCCCTTCGGCACCAGGGCAAATGGCGTCGAGGCGACGATCATGTCGGCCTTCTCGGTGGTGATGCCGCGCGCCACCGCGTTCTCCGAAAAGATCTCGAAGCCGACCTCCATCAGCGTGTCCGACTTGACCACGGTGGTCGGCGAGCGCTGGACCATGGTGACATCGGCGCCGCTTTCCCAGAGGTCGACGCAGACGTCATGTCCCGAACTTGCCGCGCCGATGACGGCAACACGTCTGCCGCTGAATTTGTCGCCGCTGGCATACTGGCTGGAATGCAGCAACTCGCCCTTGAACTCACCGGCGCCGGCCAGGTCGATCTTTCGCGGCGGGCCATAGGCGCCGGTGGCGAAGACGACGTGTTTCGGCTTCAGCGTGATCTGGCGGCCGACACGGTCGACGACCACGGTCCACTCCTTCTCCGCCTCGTCATAGGAAGCGCTGAGGCATTTGGTGGCGACCCAGTAATTGAGCTCCATGACGCGCGTGTACATTTCCAGCCAGTCGCCCATCTTGTCCTTGGGCGTGAAGACAGGCCAGTTTTCCGGGAACGGAATATAGGGCAGATGGTCGTACCAGACCGGATCGTGCAGCACGAGCGTGCGGTAGCGGTTGCGCCAGGAATCGCCGGGCCGGGCGTTCTTCTCGATGACGATGGTGGGCACGCCGAGCTGCCTCAACCGTGCGCCCAGCATGATGCCGCCCTGGCCGCCGCCGATGACCAGGCAATAGGGTTGCTCGGAGGCGCCAAGCTCGCGCGTCTCGCGCGCCCTCGCCTCCGCCCAGGTCTCGCGCTCGGGGTCGGCCTTGTGGCGCACGCCGAGCGGCCGCTCAGCGCCCTTGCGTTCCTCGAAGCCCTTGAGGTCGGTCATCGCCGTGAACAGCGTACGGCAGCGGCCATCGCGCAGGCGCATGATGCCTTGGCCGGAAGCCACCGCGGTCTCGAATGTGAACCAGGCTTCGATCGTGCCTTCGTCCGAAGTCGCCTCGCCGGTGATCCGCCACGCGGTGGGTCTTGTCGTCGCCAGCGTTGCCGCGAGCATGCCGGCAATGGCCTCGCGGCCTTCCATGGTCGTGACGTTCCAGGTGAAGGTCAGAAGATCGCGCCAGTAGCAATCGTCGACGAACAGGTTGGCCGCCGCTGCCACGTCGCCGGCTGCGAGCGCCTGTGCCAGGGATTCGAGCCATGCGGCTGCCTGTTTCGTCGGTGCTATTTCGAGCATGTCTTCCCCTCTTCCTGCAATGAACTAATCCCCGAGCGGCTCCATCTCCTTGCCGGTGCGGTGGATCTGGGCGTTGTATTTGATGCGGCGCACCGTCTCGCGTGCGGACCCATCGAGCTTGTAGGCCGAGGCCACCGCCAGCAGGTCGATCGCCGCCAGGAAGGCGAAGCGCGAGGCCGTCGGCTTCAGCGTGTCGGGATATTCCGGCACCGCCACGGTCAGCCTGACGTCGCAGGCGCGGGCCAGATCGGTGTCGGGCGCGGTCACGGCGATCGCGTTGGCGCGGTAATGCTTGGCGAGTTCGACGGCCTCGATCACCTCGCGCGTGCGCCCGGTCGCCGAAATGGCGATCACCAGGTCGCCGGGCTTCAGCGTCGAGGCGGTCATCCGCATCAGATAGGGGTCGCACTGGGCGCTGACCGTGATGCCGTAGCGAAACAGCCGGTACTGGGTCTCCTGCGCCAGCGCCGAGGAACTGCCACCGAGACCGAAGACCGTGATCTGGCGCGCCTTGGCGATCAGCTCGGCGGCCTTCTGCAGCTCACCCGGGTCGAGCTGCCGTTCGGCCTCCTGCAGCGCCCGGCGCGCCTCGCCGAAGACGGCGTTCCAGAACGGCATGCCATTGTCGTTGCTGACGGTCGGCGACTTGGCCAGGTACAGCGCGCCGACGACGAGGCTTTGCGCCAGCTTCAGCTTGAAATCACGCACGCCCTCGCAGCCGATGGCGCGGCAGAAGCGGGTCACCGTCGGTTCGCTCACGCCGGCGCGTTCGGCAATCGCCGCATTGGAAGCGTCGACGGCGTATTTGACATCGTCGAGCACGACATCGGCGACGCGGCGTTCGGCCGGGCGCAACTCGGCGTAGGAATCCTTGACCAGCGAGATGATGTCGGGAATACGCCGGACAGGCTCGCGCTCCTCCGGATCGGTGCTCAAGGCGCTGTCTTCCCTGTTGTCAGCTTCGGTCATGAAGTCGGTCTTCCCTGCCCTTTTCGACCTGACCTCTTATCATGTTTGCACGCTGTCGTTCCATGCGCCCGGCCACGCTGCAACCGTTGCGTGCCGCAAGGGCATGTTGGCATCCGTTTCGCCGAGTATGTAGGAAAGCAACACGCATTTCAAGACGAAGAAAATCCTTTCAAAACAATGCCATGAACATGGATATGGGTTTTGGTGATACAGGTATTACCGCGAACGCTTGACAGCAAAGTAGGATAGTTACACACTGATTTTGGCAGTCCGATGACCATTGGATCATCGCGCAATCTCCGAGGGGCGGATGAACGCGGGCGAGACAACAACGCCGAAACTTGGCGTGCAGGCAGCGACCAAGATCTATCACACGGCATCCGGCGACCTGCTGGCGCTGGACCGCTGCAGCCTGGACATCCGAGCCAATGAAATCGTCTCGATCGTCGGCCCATCCGGTTGCGGCAAGACCACGCTTTTGTGGTCGATGTCGGGCCTGCACGGCCTGACCAGCGGCGAGATCCGGCTGGACGGCAAGGCGATCACCGGCCCGCATCCCGATATCGGCATCGTCTTCCAGGAGGCCAACCTTTTGCCCTGGCGCAATCTCGACGCCAACATCCGCTTCCCCTTCGAGATCAAGGGCGAGAAGCCGGACCGTGCCTGGATCGCGCATCTCCTGAACCGGGTCGGCCTCGACGGTTTTGGCGGCAAGTTCCCGCGCGAGCTTTCGGGCGGCATGCAGCAGCGCGCGGCGATCGTGCGGGCGCTGGCGCTGAAGCCCTCGGTGCTGTTGATGGACGAGCCGTTCGGCGCCCTCGACAGTTTTACCCGCGAGGAGATGAACCGGCTGGTCGAGGAGATCTGGCTCGACACCAAGACCACCATCGTCTTCATAACCCACTCGATCGAGGAAGCGATCTTTCTCTCCGACCGTGTGGTGGTGCTCAGCGCCCGGCCAGGCCGGGTCGCGAAGGAATATCGCGTGCCGTTCGCGCGGCCGCGCTCGCTGGAGATCATGGCGACCAAGGAAGTCTTCGATCTCACCAACCGGATCAAGATGGACATTGTCGGCGAGCGCGCCAGACCGAAGGCACCGGAACAGGAGCGCACCAGCGCCGAGATCGTGAGGATCAGGCCGTGAGCGACGCGATCCCCGAATTCTCCAAATCCAAGCCGGGCGACGGCAAGGATGTCAGCCTGACCAATCTGTCGGCCTTCGCCAGCGGCCCCGGCATCAAGTCGGGCAAGGAAGTGGCGGCCATCATCGCCGTTGCCGTGATCATCATCGGCGGCATCGAGCTGGCGCTGCGGCTGTTCCACGTGCCGCTCTACATCATGCCGCCGCCAAGCTCGATCGCCTATGCGCTGTTCGACGAGTTCCCGCTGATCGCGCCGCATCTCGGTTATACGCTGGTCGAGCTTTTGTCCGGCTTTGCCATCGGCGCCGTCGTCGGGCTGGTGCTGGCCGCCGTCATCACCCAGTTCCCTTTCGCGGAAAAGATCGTCGCGCCCTATATCCTGCTGCTGGTCACCACGCCGATGCTGGCCCTGGTGCCGCTGCTCATCCTGCGCTTCGGCTTCGGCTACACGCCGCGCATCATCGCGGTGGCGCTGGCCGCCGGGCCGATGGTGATGATCAACGCCGCCACCGGCTTCCGCCGCGTCGACAGCGCCAAGATCGCGCTCGCCCGCTCCTACGGCGCCAGCACCTTGCAGATCTTCTGGAAGATCCGCGCGCCGATGGCGCTGCCGATGATCCTGGTCGGGCTGATGATCGGCGCCATCTTCGGCCTGCTCACCGCCGTCGGCGCCGAGATGGTCGGTGGCGGCTTCGGCCTCGGCAACCGGCTGACCACCTATTCGTCGATGATCCAGATGCCGCAGTTCTTCGCCGTGGTGCTGATCCTGTCGACGCTCGGCATCCTGATCTACGTGCTGTTCTTCCTCATCGGCAAGAAATGGGCGAGCTGGGAGGCATAGGCAACACGCAACGACGGCGCCCGGGAGGCGGGCGGCAACAGACTGACGTCAAACAAAAAGGGGAAAGCGATGACCAAAGACAATTCGATCCGCCAGGCGGGGATCTCCCGCCGCTATTTCCTGCAGGTCACCGGCGCCGGCCTGGTGACGGCAACGGCGCTCGGCGCCACCGGCCTCAAGGCCAGGGCCGAGGCCTATGGCAAGTTCACCTGGATCTCGCCGCGCGGCACGCTCGAAGTGCTCGACGACTATCCCTACTGGGCGGCGAAGAAGGCCGGCTATTTCGACGGGCTCGACACCGACATGCAGCCGGGTCCGTCGGACGGTACGGCGACGGTGAAGTTCGTCGATGTCGGCCAGGCCGATATGGGCTTCCCCTCGCCCGGCGTGTTCTCCTTCGCCATCCAGAACGGCATGAAGCTGAAGTCGGTGTTCCATATGGGCGCGCGCGACACGTTCAGCATCGCCTTCCGCAAGGGCGAGGGATCGAACGACCTGAAGAAGCTCGAAGGCAAGACCATCCTGCTCGGCTCCGCCGCCTGGCAGTCGATCACCGATCCGCTGCTGGCCGCGCAAGGCGTCGACATCAAGAAGGTCAAATATGTCGAGGCCGGCTGGCCGACCTGGGGTACCGCACTTGCCGGCGGCCAGGGTGACGCGGCCCTGTCGTGGGAGGGGCTGCGCGCCGAATGGATCGCCAAGGGCCTCGACTTCGAATACTGGCTCGGCGTCGAGCATTCCAAGCTGCCGGCCAACACCTTCGTCGTGCGCAGCGCCGATCTCGAGGATCCCGACAAGAAGGCGTTCCTGGAAAAGTACCTGCGCGGCTGGGCGATGGGCCTCGAATTCGGCTACCAGAACCCGCGCGCGGCGGTCGAAGCGGTGTTCGAGCAGTTCCCGACGCTGGCCAAGAATCTCGGGCCGGAGCTCGGCACCACCTCGATCCTGCAGCAGATCAACGTCTTCCGTGGCGACATGGACAAGCGCGGCGGCTGGGGCTCGCACGACATGGCGAGCTGGCAGGGCTTCTTCGACGAGATCCACAAGATCGGCCAGATCACCAGTCCGGTGAAGGCCGAGGATGTCTGCACCAACGACCTGATCCCGGCCGCCAACGACTTCGACAAGGCCAAGGTCAAGGCCGATGCCGACGGCGTCAAGCTGTCGGAAGGCTTTGCCGCGCTCGATGTCGAGAAGATCAAGGCGCATCTGTTCGATTCGGCGGTCAAGTAAGAACTGCCGGCAGCAAAATTGGGCGGCGACAGGGTTGCCGCCCGCACTTCATTGGAAAAAGCATGGGAGGCTGATGTGGCCGACAAGGTAAAAGTGCTGGTGGTGGGTCTGGGCAATATGGGTGCGTCGCATGCCAGCGCCTATCACCGCTCCGAGGGCTTTCAGATCGTGGGCATCATGAGCCGCTCGATCAAGAGCAACACCAAGATCCCGGCGGAATTAGCCGGCTATCCGCTCTACGAGGATTTCGACCTGGCGCTGAAGGAGACAAAGCCGGACGCGGTCTCGATCAACAGCTGGCCGAACACCCATGCCGAATACGCGCTGAAGGCGATCGCGGCCAATTGCCATGTGTTCATGGAAAAGCCGCTCGCCACCAATATCGAGGATGCCGAAAAGGTCGTGGCGGCGGCTCGCGCCAAGAATCGCAAGCTGGTGCTCGGCTACATCCTGCGCGTCCATCCCTCTTGGATCAAGTTCATCGAGGTCGGCAAGACGCTCGGCAAGCCGCTGGTGATGCGCCTCAACCTCAACCAGCAGAGCAGCGGCAGCGCCTGGCACTGGCACAAGAACCTGATCGATTCGCTGATCCCGATCGTCGATTGCGGCGTGCACTATGTCGACGTCATGTGTCAGCTGACGGGCGCCAAGCCGGTACGTGTGCACGGCATCGGCGCCAAGCTCTGGGCGGAGGCCGACAAGCAGAATTACGGCCATCTGCACGTCACCTTCGATGACGGCTCCGTCGGCTGGTATGAAGCCGGCTGGGGCCCGATGATGAGCGAGACGGCCTATTTCGTGAAGGATGTGGTCGGCCCCAAGGGCGCGGTGTCGATCGTCGCCGGCCAGGCCGCAAGCACGGCCTCGGACGCCGAGGTCTCCAATTCGGCCGACATCGACCGGCACACCAAGACCGATGCGCTGAAGATCCATTATGCCGCCGTCGACGGCGACAAGAACTTCAAGAAACCGGACGAGATCGTCAGCATGGAGGACGAGCCCGGCCACCAAGAACTGTGCGACCGCGAGCAGGCCTTCTTCCTGCGCGCCATTCGCGAGGATCTCGATCTGACCGAGCAGATGGACGCGGCTGTCAACAGCCTGCGCATCGTGCTCGCCGCCGAACAGAGCATAGAGCTCGGCCGGACCGTCGAGCTGGCCTGACGCAATCCGGCCGCTGGTGCTGGAGGAGGCGCCGGCGCCGCAAGAGTTTCACCTTCTCCCCGTCACCATGCGGGGAGAAGGTGCCGGCAGGCGAATGAGGGGCAGCGCTTACATTTGCAATTGGCTGGCAGGGACAGCGCGCATTTCAGGCGCGGTGTCGAGGCATGGAAACTGGGAGAGAGACATGGTCACCGACAGTCTGTTGAAAACCTATGCCGAGTCCGATGCGCTCGACCTCGCCGCACTGGTGCGCGGTGGCCAGGTTTCGCCGGCCGAACTTGTCGAGGCGGCGATCACGCTGGTCGAGCGGCTCAACCCGGCACTGAACGCTGTTATCCACCGCCTTTACGACATGGCGCGCGCGCAGGCGCAGACGGTCGACAGATCGGCGCCCTTCGCCGGCGTGCCGTTCCTGCTCAAGGAGCTGGCCTCGTCCTGGACGGGCGCGCCCAACACGAATTCTTCCTTCTATCTGAAAGATGTCGTCGCCGACTTCGACACCGAAGTGGTCCGCCGCATGAAGGCGGCGGGGCTGGTGCTGGTCGGCAAGTCGAACGCACCTGAAAACGGCTGGTCGATCACGACGGAACCGAAACTCTACGGGGTGACGAAGAACCCTTGGAAGGAAGGCATCACGCCCGGCGGCTCGAGCGGCGGCGCGGCGGCGGCCATTGCGTCGCGCATGGTGCCGATCGCCGAGGCCAGCGACGGCGCCGGCTCGATCCGCATTCCGGCCTCCTGCTGCGGCATTGTCGGCCTGAAACCGTCGCGCGGCCGCGTCAGCCTCGCGCCGTTCGGCGACTATTGGTATGGCGGCGCCTATTTTCTCTGCTGCTCGCGCAGTGTGCGCGACACGGCGGCCTATCTCGACGCGGTGTCCGGCGCGCTGCCTGGCGATCCCTACACGCCGCCGGTGCCGGATGGCTCCTGGCTAAGCCTGTCGGCGCGGGCGCCGAAGAGGTTGCGCATCGGCTTCTCCGTCACGCCACCCAACGGTACCGCCATCGATCCGGAGGTGAAGGCGGCGGTGCTGGCAACCGTTGCGACGCTCGAGCGGCTGGGCCACGATGTCGAGGCGCATGACATGCCGCTCGACGCCAATGCCGTCTGGGCGACCTACACCAACATGACCTGCGTGCAGACGGCGGCGACGTTCGACTATCTCGAAACGGTGATCGGCCGGCCGGTGACCCCAGGCGACGTCGAAGCGGTGACCTGGGCGATCATCGAGCGCGGCCGCGCGACGAGCGGTGTCAGGCACATTTCCGATGTCGAGCAGCTCAGGCAGGTTGGCCGCGACATCGTCGGCGATCTCAACGCCTACGACCTTTTCATCACGCCGACACTGACCCAGCTGCCGCGTCCGTTCGGCTATTACGACATGTCGGAAACCGACATCGACCGCTACAACGCCAAATGGGCGGATTCCGTGTTTGCCTTCCCCTTCAACATTTCGGGCCAGCCGGCGATCTCGCTGCCGCTCGGATGGTCGAAGGGCGGCGTGCCGATCGGTGTGCAGCTGGTTGGCCGCTATGGTGACGAGGCGACGGTGCTGGCGGCGTCGGCGCAGCTGGAGCAGGAGATGCCGTGGAGGGATCGGCGGCCGCCGGTGAGCGGTTAATCTCTCCCGTCGTCATCCTGGGGCGGAGCAAGGAGCGCAGCGACGCAGCGCAGACCCCAGGATCCATGCCGGGACTCCAACGCGCCGCCACGGTGCAGAATTTCGCTCCGCTGCACTCCACGGCTGAGGTCGCGGCATGGATCCTCGGGTCTCCGCGACGGAGCTTCGCTCCTGCTCCGCCCGTGGATGACGAAGGTGGAGGAGCTTCGGCCAATCTCAGGAGTGAAGCCCCCGCTAACCAATCCCTTCCAGCCGCCTGGGCAGCCGGTTCATCGGCTTGGGTCCGTCAGGCGTGATCAGGAATTGGTCTTCGAGATTGAAGCTGGCGAGGCCGTCTATGTAGAGCGGGATCTCGAAGGCCAGCACCATGCCGGCTTCGATGACGACATCACTGTCGGCCGCGATGAACGGCCATTGTTCGGAAAAGACCGACTGGCCGACGCTGTGGCCGAAATGGCCGCGGCGGTACGAGCGCAGCCCTTGCCGCGCCAGGCTTTCGGTGGTGACGCGGTGGACATGGGCGAGCGTGTTTCCGGGGATCAGCGCCGCCAGCCCGTCCTCGAAAGCGCGCTCGGCGATCGCATGCAGTTCGGCCTGGTCGGCGGAAGGCGTCCCGAAGATGAAATTGCGCGACATGTCGGAGGCGTAGAAGCCGACCGTGCAGACCATGTCGCATTTCAGCGGGTCGCCGGCCACGGCCCTGGCATCGGCGCCCTTGGCCCTGGCGCCCAGCGTCACATATTCGGCCGTGGCGACCGGATGCGACAGCCCGGCCGCGGCCTCGGCGACGCCTTTCCGGTAAAGCGCGACGAGATCGGCTTGGCGCATGCCGGCCATGGCGTCCACCTGCAGACGCTCCAGCCCGGCTTCCGACAGGATGATGCCTTGTTGCAGCAGATCGATCTCGCGCTGCGTCTTGATGGCCCTGAGCCGGTCCAGCACCGGTGAACCGTCGACCATCGGGCTGTCCGGCAGCAGCGCCTGGATGGCCGCGAAATCGGCGGCCGGAATAAAGTCGAGGTCGACGCCGAGCGTCGCACGCGCCAGTGCGAAGTCGTCCAGCAGAGCCCGCAGCTGGTGCACCGCGCCGGCGAGATCGAAGGTGGCGGGCCGCGAGAAATCCGGCACGCGGCCAAGCGAGGCGAGGCCGGCCTCGATGCGTTCCGCCAGAAGACCGTGAGTGCCTGTCTCCAGTGGCGCGGTCTCGATCCAGATCGGGTGCGAACGTACAATCGCTTCGGGCGCGGCGAGCCGCAGCTGCGCGGCGTTGAAGTCCGCGACGACGATGCCGATCGGCAGATCCTGCCGGGCCGGGATGACGACGAAGCCGCCGCCGGCGCGCCGGAACAGTCCCGCCGGGCCGATCCACGCACCGGTCGCATAGTGGAAGGCCTCGGGCGCCGAGAGCACTAGCGCCCCGATGCCGGCGCTTTCCATCAAATGCGCGGCGCGCTGGCGGTCGACAAAGCCGGTCATGTCTTCTCCCGATCTCCGAAGCGGCAACGGAGCATTGCCGGCAGCGACGATCAAGGGGCAAATACCGACCGGGCGGCAATGCCGATGAAATCGTTTGCTTGATCGGCTCCGGCTTGGCGATGGCTGGTAAAGCCGGCCAGCGACAGCGGGATGGTGACCGGGTGACCGATTCCATGCCAATGGACACTGTAGTAGCTTGCTGCCGCGCCGGATTCTTGCCCAAGCAAGATCAGCGCGGCAAAAGCGGATTCCGGTCTTCGGGGTCCGATGCTGAAGAAGCCGGCTCGATCGGCTGGCGTGAGAAAGGGATCGACCATGGCGGACAAGGCGGCGAACACGAAGGCGGTGTCGGAAAGCGATGCCATGCCGCTGTTCTATTCCAGGCCCGAGGCGCTCAACCCGGCACGGCACGGCTCGCTGGGCCTGACCGCGCGCAGCGACCTTTCCTTCGCGCGCGGGGTGCATGCCATTCCGGTGGTGGCGTCGGAGATGCCGGCGGCGATGCGCTCCTATCCGATCGTCTTCATCGGTCCGGCCAAGGCACCGGTGATCATCACCGGCGTGCGCCAGGGTGAGAACCTGTTCGTCGGCACCGACGGCCGGTGGACCGCGCCGCATTACATTCCCGCCTATGTCCGCCGCTATCCCTTCATCCTGGCCGAGGACCCGACCACGGCGGGCCGGCTGACGCTGTGCGTGGACAGGGCAAGCGAGCGGGTCGTCGACAAGGGCCTGTCGCCACTGCGTGACGACAAGATAGCCCCCTTCTTCAAGGGCGCCGAGCCGACGGAAGCGACGAGGCAGGCGCTGGCCTTCTGCAATCAGTTCCAGATCGATTTCAGGGCCACCCGCTCGATGGTCGAGAGGATCGACGCGCATGGCCTGTTCGCGCCGCGCCAGAGCACGGTGACGCTGGAAGCCGGCGAAACCCTCAACCTCACCGATTTCCAGGTGATCGACGAGGACGCCTTCAACAAATTGAGCGACCAGGCGTTTCTCGACCTGAGGAAATCCGGCGCGCTCACCCTGCTCTACTGCCACCTCGCCTCGACCAACAGCTGGACCTCGCTGGTGCACCAGGCGTCGCTGCGCAAGGCGGGGTAAGGGCGGCTGGGAGCGAAAAGAGCCGGCCTGACGACAGGCCGGCACAACGCCGCCTGAAAATTGGCTTGCGGGCGCGAATTTCAAGTCGGCGCCGGAATTCCGGATGTCTCGCGCATCCATCAGACCGGCGCGGTTTACCCTATGCAACAAGCCACGTCAGTGTCGCCCTACATCACGGATTCGAAATATTCGGGATGAACGGTGGTCCCAGGAGCGTTTAATCGTTAGTTCGCCGGGTGCTCCTGAGACCCCGAGCGCCCTTGAATCAACCGCTTTTGGGAGAACAACGATGAAACATCGCCTCATTCCCATGGTGCTGGGCTTGCTTGCAACCTCCGCCGGCCCGGCCTTGGCCGCCAATGTCCACTCGGTAACGGGGACGAAGGGGCAGCCCAATCAGACAATCGGCACCCCTCAGACAGGGACTGCCACGCCTGGCAATGCCAGCACCGCCCCGGGTTCAGCCTTCAACCCGAACGGAAACGCTGGAACGCATTACGCGGGGATCCAGCCGCAGAACTCCAAGAATCCGAAGAGCGTATCTCAGTACGATGTTGCGGGCTTCCAACAGTCCCAAAAGTAACGACCGGCCCTTGGCGCCGGGGTTCAGCCCGCCCCAAAAACGAAAAAGCCGCGGCGGACCGCGGCTTTTCGATGCTTGATTTCCCTAGAGGAAATTGGAGCGGGTGAAGCGATTCGAACGCTCGACCCCAACCTTGGCAAGGTTGTGCTCTACCCCTGAGCTACACCCGCTCACACGGCGTCTTGGCCGCAAGCCGGGCCTATATGGCTTAAGAGCGCGGCGATTGCAACAGGGAAATCGCAGCCTTTTTACAACCTCTCGAGTGATGCCGGCAAACCGCCGCGATGCGCGGATTTCATTGTGCCATCGCGCGATGGTCTTGTGCCTGACGGCTCATTGGCCGTAAACGGCGAGGCAGGAAACGGACAAAGAAGAAACCAATGCCGAAGACCGAAGCCGAGCTTTTTGCCTTTCTTGCCGAACTGGGCATCGCCGTTTCGACGAAACGCCATCCGCCGCTCTATACGGTGGCCGATTCGCAGGCGCTGCGCGGCGAAATCGACGGCGGCCACACCAAGAACCTGTTCCTGAAGGACAAGAAGGACAATTTCTTCCTGGTCACCGTCGGCGAGGACGCTGTCGTCGACCTGAAGCAGATCCACCAGCTGATCGGCGCCGCCAGCCGTGTTTCGTTCGGCAAACCGGAGATGCTGATGGAGCTTCTGGGCGTTTCGCCCGGCGCGGTCACCGTCTTTGGCGTCATCAACGACACGGCTAACAAGGTGAAGCTGGTGCTCGACAAGGATTTGATGGATCATGCCGTCATCAATGCGCATCCGCTGACCAATGAGGCGACGACATCGATCGCGGCGGCCGACCTCATCAGATTCGTCGAGGCAACAGGGCATGATGCTGCTATCTTGAAAGTCTCGGCATGATCGCCACATGGATGGCGAAACCGACTTCCAGTGAAGACATTGCGCCGACCCGCGGGCCGGCGGCGCGACCGAAAGGGTGACGAGATGAGCGACAACAATCCGTTTGGCGGGTCATTCGGCAGCAATGGCGGCCAGTATGCCACATCAGTGCAGTATGGCGGAACCGCACCCGCGCCGGCAAAGGTCGCGCTTGGCGACGCGCCGGGCGCGCCTCCTGCCACGGGCGACGTCATCAAGGACACGACGACCGCCGCCTTTGCCGCCGACGTCATCCAGGAATCGCGCCGCCAGCCGGTGCTGGTCGATTTCTGGGCGCCATGGTGCGGGCCTTGCAAGCAGCTGACGCCGCAGCTCGAAAAGGCGGTCAGGGCCGCCGGCGGCAAGGTCAAGCTCGTCAAGATGAACATCGACGATCACCCCTCGATCGCCGGCCAGCTCGGCATCCAGTCCATTCCGGCGGTCATCGCCTTCAAGGACGGCCAGCCGGTCGACGGCTTCATGGGCGCGATCCCGGAGAGCCAGATCGCCGAATTCATCACCAAGGTCGGCGGCAAGGGCAATGGCGCCCCGGCCGTGGCCGAGGCGCTGGCGGCGGCGACGGAAGCCCGCGACGCCGGCGACATGCAGACCGCCGCCGACATTTTTGACGCCATCCTGGCGCAGGCGCCGGAGACGGTCGAGGCGATCGCCGGGCTGGGTGACCTGCTGTTCGAGGCCGGTGACACGGAAGGCGCCGAGGCGTTGCTGGCGACGGCGCCGGAGGCCAAGAAGGATGCGCCGGCGCTTGCCGCCCTGCGTGCCAAGATGGCGCTTGCCGCGCAAGCGGCGACGCTGGGCAATCCGGCGGAGTTCGAGCGGCGCCTGGCGGAAAATCCCGGGGATCATCAGGCCCGTTTCGATCTGGCCATGATCCAGAACGCCAAGGGCGAGCGCACGGCGGCGGCCGACAATCTGCTGGCCATCATCAAGGCCGACCGCGCCTGGAACGAGGATGGCGCCAGGACGCAATTGCTGCAATTCTTCGAGGCCTGGGGCATGACCGACGAGGCGACGCTGGCGGCGCGGCGCAAATTGTCGGCGCTGCTGTTTTCCTGAGCCGGCGGCTGTTTCGTCGCATGGGCTTGGCGTCGGCGGTGGCCGCGCCAGATTAGGAAGCTGGCGCCAGTTCGCCGATGATCCCGGCGGCGGGAAAAAGAAGAAGTCGATGGGAGGACTATGGTGCAAGCGGGAAACGCGCATTACCGGCTCGCCAAGGATCTGCCGTCGACGATCCCGATCTTTCCGCTCGAGGGCGCGCTTCTGCTGCCGGGCGGGCGCATGCCGCTCAACATCTTCGAGCCGCGCTACCTGCAAATGGTGGACGAGGCGGTCGCCGGCTCACGGCTCATCGGTGTCATCCAGCCCAGTCTTGACGGCGCCTTGCGCGACGATGGCGAGCCTCAACTCTGCAATGTCGGCTGCGCTGGCCGCATCATCGCCTTTTCCGAGACCGGCGACGGCCGCTACCTGATTTCGCTGCAGGGCGTGTGCCGGTTCCGCATCGGCCATGAACTGACGGTCAAGACGCCGTTTCGCCAGGCGAAACCGGCGCCTTTCCTCGCCGATCTCGATGACGATCCGGCGGCGAACGAGATCGACCGGCCGGCGCTGCTGAGGGCGTTTCGCGCCTATCTGCAGGCCAATGATCTCGAAGCCGACTGGGAAAGCGTCAGCCGCGCCGAAAATGCCATGCTGGTCAACGCGCTGTCGATGATGGCGCCCTATGGTCCGGCCGAGAAACAGGCGCTGCTCGAGGCCGCCGACCTGAAGACAAGGGCCGAAACGCTGATCGCCATCACCGAAATGGCGCTGGCGCGCGAGAATGAGGATTTTGGCTCGAGTCTGCAGTAAGATGTGCCGATATTCAGGTGATGCCGGCCATTTTTCGACCCGGCCTGGCCTGAATCTCAACGCATCTTCCGATGGTTGGTCAGGAGGCGACACGGTGGCGGCGGATGGGCGTGACGGAAAGAATTTCACTGTCGACCCCAAGTTGTTGGAGCTCCTGGCCTGCCCGCTGACCAAGGGGCCGCTGGCCTGGGATCCGGAGCGGGGCGAACTGATCTCGCGGGTCGCCAAGCTCGCCTATCCGGTGCGCGACGGCATCCCGATCATGCTGCCCTCCGAGGCGCGGACCATCTCGGCGGAGGATGTGCTGGCGCCGCCGCGGCTGGGTGGGCCTTCGTAGTCGCTTCGTCATCCCAGGGCGAAGCAGCCGCGCAGCGGCGTCGCGGAGACCCTGGCATCCATGCCGCGACGTATGTGACGTGCGGAAGCGGTCCAGAACCAGGTGCCTTTCTTCCCACGATATAGAGACGCAATTCTGGACCGTGACACTCTTCGTTCGAAGTCGCGGCATGGATTCTCGGGTCTGCGCGACGGAGCTTTCGCTCCTGCTCCGCCCGTGGATGACGAAGGTAAGGGCCGCACCTACTGAAAATTGCGGCCCTTGGGCATGACGCGTTCCGCCTCTTCCGACAGCATTGCAATATCCTGTCCGGCCGGCGCATTGCGTGGCGCGGGTTTGCTATCGCGCTCCGGAGCCTCTGCCTTCGCGGCCGCAGGGGAGGCGCCCGGCGCTCCGGCCCCGCTGACCTTTTCCAGGAGCACGGTCAGCCAGGGCGTCAGATCCTCGATCTTTTCCGCCACGATATGGATCACACCCGATTCCGACTGCAATTTCCCGCTGACCTTCACGAACCGCGCACCCATGACGATGGGGCGGAAGCGGGTAAAGGTCCGCTCCCAGAAGATGACATTGGCGACAGCCTTGTCGTCCTCCAGTGTCAGGAAGATCGCGTTGCCCTTGCCGGGGCGCTGGCGCACCAGCACCAGCCCGGCGACGGAAACCCGCCTGCCGTCGCGCTGGGAAGGCAGGTTGGCATTGGGCGTGACGCCGGCGCGGTCGAGCCGTTCGCGCAGGAAGGCGACGGGATGTGCCTTCAGCGACAGGCCGAGCGAGCGGTAGTCGTGGATGACGTGTTCGCCGAGCGGCATTTTCGGCAGCTTCGTCTCGGGCTCGAGTTCGCGCAGGCGCAGCGCCGGCTGGTCGAACAGCGGCAGCTTTTCGGCCGCACTCCTGGCGCCCAGCGCGCGCACTTCCCACAGTGCGGCACGGCGGTCGAGGCCGATCGAACGGAAGGCATCGGCCTGCGCCAGCCTCTCGATCTCGTCGACATCGAGGCCGGAGCGCAGCCAGACATCCCGGACGGTCTCGTAGCCTGAGCCGCGTCGCGTGACGAATTGCTCCATGCGTTCCTTGGAAAGCCCCTTGATCTGCCGGAAACCGAGCCGCAGCGCATGATTTGTCTCGATGACACCACGCATCTCGGCATGGCGAGGCAGGATGCGGGCCGGATCGAAAGCTGCCTTTTCCAGGGTGCAGTCCCAGACTGAATAATTGACGTCGACCTCGCGGATGTCGACACCATGGTCGCGCGCGTCGCGCACCAGTTGCGCCGGCTGGTAGAATCCCATCGGCTGCGAATTCAGGATCGCGGCGCAGAACACGTCGGGATAGAAGGTCTTGAACCAGCACGAGGCATAGACGAGCAGAGCGAAGGAGGCGGCGTGGCTTTCAGGAAAGCCGTATTCGCCAAAGCCTTCGATCTGCTTGAAGCAGCGCTCGGCGAAGTCCTTGGTGTAGCCCTTGCCGACCATGCCATTGATCATTCGGTCGCGGTAATTGCCGATGGTGCCGGTGCGCTTGAAAGTGGCCATGGCGCGGCGCAGTTCGTCGGCCTCGCCCGGCTTGAAGCCGCCGGCGACGATGGCGATCTTCATCGCCTGTTCCTGAAACAGCGGCACGCCAAGCGTCCTGCCTAGGATGTCTTTCAATTCCGCCTTCTGATATTCGGCCTTCTCCTTACCTTGCCGGCGGCGCAGATAGGGATGCACCATGTCGCCCTGGATAGGGCCGGGCCGAACGATCGCCACCTCGATGACAAGGTCATAAAAATCGCGCGGCCGGAGCCGTGGCAGCATCGACATCTGCGCGCGCGACTCGATCTGGAAGACGCCGAGCGTATCGGCGCGGCAGATCATGTCGTAGACACGCCTGTCTTCGGGCGGCAAGGTGGCCAGCACATAGGGTTGGCCGTAGGGATCCCGGGCTTTTGGATAGTGCTCCGTAAGCAGAGTGAAGGCGCGCTGCAGGCAGGTCAGCATGCCGAGCGCCAGAACGTCCACCTTGAGGATCTTCACCGAGTCGAGATCGTCCTTGTCCCATTCGACCATCTTGCGCTGGTCCATCGCCGTCTTGACGATGGGCACGATCTCGTCCAGGCGGTCCCGGGTGATGACGAAGCCCCCGACATGCTGGGAGAGGTGACGGGGAAAGCCCATGATCTCGTTGGCGCGTTCCATCACATGCCGTGATGTGGGGTCGCTCCGGTCAAGGCCGCCGGCGCGGGCTTCCTTCTCGCCGAGCTCCGAGGTCGACCAGCCCCAGATCGAGCCTGATAACGACGCCCTGACATCCTCCGACAGCCCCATCGCCTTGGAGACCTCACGCAGCGCCGAGCGGCCGCGATAGCTGATGACGGCGGCGGCGAGCGCGGTACGCTTGGAGCTGTATTTGGTATAGATGTACTGCATCACCTCTTCGCGTCGTTCATGCTCGAAGTCGACGTCGATGTCGGGCGGTTCATTCCTTTCTTCGGAAATGAAGCGCTCGAACAGCGTATCGATCTTGTCCGGCCCGACCTCGGTGATGCCGATACAGAAGCAGATGATGGAATTGGCGGCAGATCCACGGCCTTGGCAGAGGATATGCTGGCTGCGGGCGAATTTGATGATGTCGTAGACGGTCAGGAAATAGCGGGCGTAATTCAGCCGCTCGATCAGAGTGAGCTCTTCCTGAATGCGTTTTGTGACGCTGGTGGGGACACCGCCCGGAAAGCGCTTGGCCGCGCCTTCTCGCGCCAGCCTTTCCAGCTCTGCCTGCGGCCCGAGGCCCGATTCCGTCGGCTCGTCGGGGTAATTGTATTGGAGATCGCTGAGCGAAAAGGTCAGCTCTTCCGCAAACCGCAGCGTCTCGGCCAGCGCTTGCGGGTGCCTGCGGAACAGGCGCGCCATCTCCAGCGGCGGCTTCAGGTGACGCTCGGCGTTGGCGGTGAGTTCGAGGCCGACCTCTGCGACGGGCGTGTTGAGGCGGATCGCGGTCAGCACGTCCTGCAATGGGCGCCGTTCGGCCGTGTGGTAGAGGACATCGTTGGTCGCCATCAGCGGGATGCCGGCACTCTCGGCCATCGCCGCCGCCTGCTCGATCCGGAAACGGTCATTGCCCGCATAGTCGGGCGAGACGCCAAGCCGCAGGGCTTTGCCGAAACGATCCTTGAGCTGGCGAAGCAGGGCAAGAGTGCCTTGCGCCTCCGCCACCAGATCGGGCAGGACCGCCAGCGACATCAGGTCCCCCCATTCCAGGAGGTCGCTGCGCTGGAGAAGGGTGGCGCCTTTTTCGGTTTCGTCACGCAGATTGGCCTGGGTGAGCATGCGGCACAGATGCCCCCAGCCCGCACGGTTTCGGGGATAGGCGAGAATGTCCGGCGTGCCGTCGCCGAAAACCAGCCGGCAGCCGGGGTGATAGGAGAGTTTTTCGACCTTGGCCTGCTGCCAGGCGCGCACCACGCCGGCAACCGTGTTGCGGTCGGCAAGGCCGATCGCGGAGAAGCCCAGGAGCTTGGCGGCGACCACCAGTTCCTCCGGCTTGGAGGCGCCGCGCAGGAAGGAGAAATTCGACTGGATGCCGAACTCGGCATAGGGGATGACGGTCAGCGCGTTCATGCGAAGACCCCGTGCATGAACCAGCGCGGCGGCACCTGCGGGTTGCCATAAAGGCCTTGCCGGTAGAGCCAGAAGCGGCGGCCGTCGGCATCCTCGATGCGGAAATAATCCCGGGTGGATGTCGCCGGATCGCTTGACGCCTCACGCCACCATTCGGCGGCGATGCGTTCCGGACCCTCGACCCGGGTGACGCGGTAGAGCGCGCGCCGCCAGCGGAAGTGCAGCGGCGGCCCCTCCGGCATTTCGGTGGCAGGCACCTCGATGAGTTCGGGCGCGCGGAACAGCCGGATCGGCCGCTCCGGCGGGAAGATGGTTTTGGGCGCCTGCATCCTGTCCGGCTTCTTCGGCGGCGTAGTCCGGCGCGGCGCCTCGGTGAAGGGGATGATGGCGACGGCGCGTTCCGGCAGATGGCTTTCCACGGCGACCGGCTGCAGGACCGCGCCTTCCCCGAGCCGGGCGCGGATGCGGTCGGCGAACAGCGCGATATCGGCGCCGTCATCGGCCACGTCGCCCGTCAGGTCGGCCTGCGCCATGTCGAAAGCGGCGACGGCCAGTACGGAGAGTCGCACCAGGTCGAAGCCATAGCCGGCATCGATACTCTGCTCGAGTGCCGCCAGCCTTTCATGGAACAGCTTCTGGATCAGCCGGGAATCGCGCATCGGCCGCGAGGTGCCCAGCGCAATGCGGCTGACCGCGCCGTCGACGCGGAAGAGCAGCAGCGCCAGCGTCCGGGCGCCCTCGCCACGGCGCTCGAGATCGGTCTTCAAGGTCGTCGCCAGCAAGCCGACCAGCCGCTCGATGTCCTCGGTCAGCGTGACGGGCTCGGCGAGATGGCGCTCGACAGAAAGCGGCGCGACGGGAAGGCGCGGCGAGACTGCCTCGTCGAGACGGCCAAGCGCCTGGTCGAGGCGCAGCAGCAGGGTGGCGCCGAAGCGGCGGGCGAGCGGCGCGCGCGGTGCCGCCATGACGGCGCCCGCCGTGCGCAGGCCGACGCTCTCCAGGCTGGCTCGGGTTTCCGGCGCTATGCGCAATGCGGCGAGCGGCAAGGGCGCCAGCAGTGCTTCCTCCTCGCCGCCGGCGACGATGCGGTCGCCGCAAAAGCGTGCCGCCGCCCAGGCCGCTCCCGGCGTCGGGGCAAGGCCGGCGCGGACATCGAATCCCTGATGGAAGAAGCGTGACAGGATGTCGTCGAGCATCGCGCGTTCGCCGCCGAACAGATGGGTGCAGCCGGTGACATCGAGGAACAGGCCGTTCGTCCCATCCAGCGCCACCAGCGGGGTGTAGCGGTCGCACCAGTCGGCAAGGCCTTCGAGCAGGCGACGGTCGGCTTCCGGGTCGGCCTCGACGATGTCGATCGACGGATGCATGGCGCGCGCATCGGCAATGCCCATGTCGCGCTTCAGGTGCAGTGCCTCAGTCCGCTCGTCGAGGGCCGAAATGCGCTGCGCGTTCCCCTGGCGGTGGCTGATCACGAGCGGTGGGTGAGATGGCGTCGGGTGATCCGACGGCCGGGAACGCCAGGACCGCCCCAGACGCTGCCGCAGGATCCTTTCGGCCGCGAGGTAGGGAAACCACAGGGACAGGATTCTTTGCCCGGTCTGCCCGTCTTTCCTCGCTTCGTCTTTCTTCGCCCCATCTCTCGTCGAATACGCGTTCATCGGGGTTCCACTCCAGTGTGAATTGTCCTGGCAGGGCCGTGCGGCTCTTGCCGATGGTGATGGTGAAGGCGGGGCGGCCGATCGAACCGGCGAGCAGCCCGGTGATCGTGGCGCGCGGCACGGCCGGGGCCGGCGCGACAATGAGGCGGACGGGCGCCGCGGTCGGTTCGGGCTCGGCCGCCTGCCGCAGCAGGAACACCGGCCGGCCGGCGCTTGCCGCCCTTGCATGCAGCCGGCGCGTCGCGGTCAGGTCCAGCCGCTGCGGGTTGCCGCGAATCTCCAGGATGACGGCGGCGAGTGCCGTCATCCGGGCGGCCTCCTCGGCGACCCACAGCGCATCGACGAGCCTGGGCGCCTCGGAAAATAGCAATTGCCCGGGCTCGATGCCGAACGCGGCATGCAGCCCCCTGGCATAGGGAAAGCCGGCCTCGCCAAAGATTTCCGATGTACCGATCCACAGCACCGGCAGTCCGTGGGCCTGCTTCAGGATCAGGCTGGTGAGCGACAGAGCGAAGCCGGCAACGGCTCCGGCATCGCGGGTTTGCCCGCCATGGATTTCGCTCAAGGCGGCTTTCGGCAGGCCGCCACTCAGGGCGGCATCGAGGCGTTCGACGCCGGTGGGCAGGAAGGCATCCGGCAGGGCCGCGGCAAGGCCGCGCCGGACGATCGTGAGATCGGCATTGGACGTGACATCGGCGCCGACGCCGGCATCAAGCGGCGCGCCAGCCGGCGCCTGCAGGCGCTCGGGCAGCGTTCCCTCGATTTTCGCGATCTGGCGGCGCAGGGCAAAAACAGTCTCCCGCGCCACGGCGCTCATCGCCATGACGGTCAGCTTCCACTCACAATTGTTCCTGTTATGTTCCTATAGATTCCAGAGGGCGTTGGAAGAGTCAAGCAGAGTCACAAGGAATTTATTCCTCATCCCCGCGCACCTCAGCCCTGTTATTTGCCTCCACCGGTGCGAAAGCCTATATGCCGGGATCAAAGGACAAAGCATGGCCCGCATCTACAAAACCCGCACCTGGCATGGCGAACTTGCGCCCTCGATGGAGGAGCTGGAGTTCCTCGCGCTGGAGGCCTATGCCCATTTGCCGGAGGAGTTTCGCAAGCTGACCGGCGAGATCGTCATCCAGATCGCCGAGTTCCCGACCGACGAAATCATGGACGACCTGTCGCTGGAAACGCCGTTCGACCTGCTCGGCCTGTTCGAGGGACGCGGCATCGCCGAGCGCTGGAACCCGCAGACCGGCGAAGGCCCGAACCGCATCACGCTCTACCGCCGCGCCATGCTCGACTACTGGGCCGAAAACGAGGAAACGCTGGGCGACATCGTCACCCATGTGCTGATCCACGAGATCGGCCACCATTTCGGCCTGTCGGACGATGATATGGAGCGGATCGAGGAAGCGGCTGAATAGGCTCGAACCTTCGTCACCCTAGGGTCTGCGCCGCGTCGCATCGCTCCTTGCTTCGCCCTGGGACGACGAAGAGAGGAAGCCCCTACCAGTCGCTGAGCTTGGTGTCCGGCCCGTATTCCTGGCCGTCGACATCCTTCACCACGGCCTGGCCGCAGCGCATGGTCTTGGCTTTCTTGTCATAGGCATAGGTCGGCGAGCCGAACAGGTGCCAGCCCTTGTTCAGCGCCGCCGTCACCTTGTGGCAGAAGCTGGCGTCGTCCGGGCCGGTCAGAAAGCGGTAGAGTTTCATTTTCTCAAGTCCTGTCGTGAATGAACTTGGCCGCGATCATGCGCCGATGGCGGCGGCCTTCGCCAGCAGTTTTTCGGCCTGCGCCAGATGCAGCCGCTCGACCATTCTGCCATTCAGCGCGATCACGCCCTTGCCGCTGTTTTCGGCAAGGGCAAACGCGTCCTTCACCAGGCGCGCCTCGGTCAGCGCTGCCGGCGACGGCGCGAAGGCGCGGTTCGCCGCGTCGATCTGGGCCGGATGGATGAGGGTCTTGCCGTCGAAGCCCATGGCCGCTGCTTCCGCGCACTCGCGGGCAAAGGCGTCGAGGTCGCGAAAATCGTTGGCTACGCCGTCGAGCACGTCGAGACCGCCGGCGCGCGCGGCCAGCACCATCTGCATCAGCCACGGCACGAGAAAGCGCCGGTCCGGCGTCGCCAGCACGCCGGTGTCCTTGGCCAGGTCATTCGTTCCGGCAACGAAACAATTGAGCCGTGAGGCCGGATCGCGGCCAAGCTCGGCGATCGCGCCGATGTTGAGCATGGCCTTGGGCGTCTCGATCATCGCCCACAGCTTCACGCTGTCCGGGGCAAAACTGTCGTCGAGCACGTCGCCGACCTCAAGGATGTCGCGCGGTGTGGCGACCTTGGACAACAGGATGCCGTCGGGCTCGAATTTTGCCGCGGCCAGCAGGTCGTCGGCGCCCCATTCGCTGGCCAGCGCGTTGACGCGCACCACCATCTCGCAGCGGCGGCCAGAGGCGACCGGGCGATTGGCGAAAATGCCAGCCAGCTTTTCACGGGCGGCGACCTTGTCGGCCGGGGCGATGGCATCCTCGAGGTCGATGATGACGGCATCACAGGCAAGCTGCGCGATCTTGGCCAATGCCTTGTCGCTGGAGGCCGGGACATAAAGCACCGAGCGGCGCGGGCGGTAGGGTTCGGTCATATCCGATCTATGCCGTCACTGGACGGTGGAGGCAAGCGTGGAGGGGCAATCGCGTGATCAGGCCTTTGAGGGCCATGCCGCCGATGACGGCAAGCCGCCAAGCGCCACCGAGATCTGGTCCGCATGTTCGATGATCGAACGGGTCAAAGGCGGAACGGCGTGATCCGGCAGCAATTGTTTGAGCGTCGTGACGCTGATCGCGCCGACGGCCGCGCCGTCATGCCCGAAGATCGCCGCGGCGACGCAGACGACGCCCACATGGTCTTCCTCGTCATCGATCGCATAGTGGCGGGCGATGACCAAATCGAGGGATGAAGTAAGCGCCGGCATCGTGCTGAGCGTCTTCGGTGTGCGGGCCGGATAGCCCGTGCGCTCAAGGATGTCGATCGCTTGTTGCCGAGGCATTGCCGCGAGAAAGATCTTGCCGACCGCCGAGCAATGCGGTCGTTCGCGCCGCCCAAGCGCGGCGTCGAATCGAATGGCATCGGGCGCGTCGGCCCGGCCAACGACGACGGCCGCATCCTCGTCCCATATCGCGACGCGCGAGGTGATGCCCGTTGCCTGCGTGAGCTGGCGCAACACCGGCATGGCGACTTCGGCGACGCCTGTGCCGGCGACCGCAAGATCACCAAGTCGAACCAGCGCAAGACCAAGCCGGTAGCGCTTGCCCATACCCTCGCCGGTATCGGACACCATGCCGGCCGCTTTCAGACTGAGCAGGATCGCATAGGCGGCTGCCTTGGTCACTCCAGCCGCGACCGCCAGGTCGGTCAGGCGGGCACCGTCTTTTCCGGAACTGGCGATCTTGTCGATGATGTCGAGCGCGCGGCCGACACTTTGCACCCGATATCGATCTCCCGTCATCGAACAATCCTGCAGGGCGTCATCAAACAGACATCCATCTCATGCATTAATAATAAACACCATTTAGTATCACTAACAATAGCACGATTCATCATTTTGGACCGGTGTGACTCCGGATCTGACAAATCATCGGAACAGATATGCAATTGACTATCGCGACATGGTGCAACGGGCTCCCCGCTGCCGACCACGGCCCGTTCCATGATCGCACAGGCGGCCCGGGCTTGGGTATCGCGGACGTATGACGATGCGCCGCATCAACCATCGCTGGCTCGCCTTGATCGGCTTGACCCCGTTCGTGGCTTTCATCCTGGCTTTCGAGATATTCCCTGTCTTGACCTTGCTGCGGTCCAGCCTGAGCGGAGAAGGCGGACCGACGCTGGACAATTTCCGGCGGGCGCTTACGCCAGCGACGCTGACAGCCTTCACCAACAGCCTGAAACTGGCTGTTACGACAGCTTTTGGCGGCACGCTCTTCGGCTCCGTGGTGGCTTACGCCATCGTCACGTCGCGCAGTCCGGCGATGCGCCATGCCACTACGGCGCTCGCCAATGTCGCCGCCAATTTCGGCGGTGCCCCGCTCGCTTTTGCCTTCGTCATCACGCTTGGCTCGACCGGCTTCGTCACACTTCTGCTGGGCTATCTTGGAATTCAGCTCTATCCGGATTTCCGCATCTACTCGATCACTGGGCTGGGCATCGCCTATCTCTACTTCCAGACCCCGCTCGCCATCCTGCTGGTGATGCCATCGCTGTTGGGGTTGCGGCCGGAATGGCGGGAAGCCGCCGAGGTCCTCGGCGCGACCACAACGCAATATTGGGGGTGGATCGCCCTGCCGATCCTGGCTCCGGCGATATCAGCCAGTTTCTTCCTGCTGTTTGCCAATGCCTTCGGCGCCTACGCGACGGCGTGGACGTTGACCGGATCCGACGTCAATCTCATACCGGTACAGATCGCGGCTTTGGTGCGTGGAGAAGTCGTGCTCGATCCGGCCCTCGCGGATGCGCTTGCCATGTCTTCGCTGCTGGTGATGGCTGTCTGCCTGCTCGCCTACCAGTATTTCGCGCGCCGCATGAGGCGCTCGGCATGAGCGCCGGACCCCTCACATGGCGGACACCGGTGATTGGCGTCTTCGTGGCCTTCATGATCGTTCCGGTGGCTGCCACCGCGCTGTTTTCCGTCGCAACGCGCTGGGACCGGACTTTGTGGCCGGAAGGTCTGACGCTGAACTGGTGGATCAAGGTCGCGTCACGCTCCGCCTTCACCGACACGCTGCTGAACTCGTTCTGGATCGCCGTCATCTCGATGCTGGTTTCGCTGATGATTGTGGTGCCGGCGGCCTATCTCGCCCACACCAGGCTTCCCTACGCGAAACCGTGGCTCGAATTCCTCTCGATCGTCCCGTTTTCGCTGCCGGGGGTCGTGCTGGCGCTTGGCCTGATCCGGCTCTATTCGAAACTGCCGCTGCCGCTCATCAACACGCCCAACATCCTGGTCGCGGCCTATGTGATCGTTACGCTGCCCTTCATGTACCGCGCGGTGATGAACACGCTGGAGAGCGTGGACACGCGTCTCCTGGCCGAAGCGGCGCAAAGCCTTGGTGCAAATCCCCTCCAGGTCGTGGGCTGGGTCATCATGCCCAATATTGCTGCCGGCATCGTCAACGGCAGCCTCCTGGTGCTCTCCGCCGTTTTTTCGGAGTTCGTCCTGGCCAATCTGCTGATCGGCACGCGGCTGAAGACGTTTCCGATCTACCTCGTCGAATTCACGCGTTCCGATGCTCGGCAGGCCAGCGCTCTGGCTCTGATGAGTTTCGTGATCGCCTGGATCATCTCGCTCGCCATCTTGTGGACGGCCGGGCGGACGGCCCGACACCGACAGGCCGACAGCCCGACCCGGAGCCGCTAGCGCGGCAAGACCAGCATTCCAGACATGCCGTCGCGAGCGGGCGCGAAGGCAGACCGAGATCGACCCGCATTTGGAGAGACGAAATGAACAAGAGACTGTTAGCCGCGCTTCTTGGTGCCAGCGCCTTTGCGATCCAGGCGTTGCCGGCAATGGCCGAGGACACGCTCGCGGCAGCCAAGGCCGAGGGACAGTATGTCAGCTACGGCATGTCGGATGATTGGGTTAACCTCGGCACCATTTTCGGCGAGATTGAAAGCAAGTTCGGTCTCAAGCATGTCGACACCGATATGACCTCCGCCGAGCAGATCACCCATCTCCTGGCGGAAAAAGACGCGCCGGTGATGGACATTGCCGACATCGGTTATGATTTCACCGGGCGTTTGCTGGAGAACGGCTTGGCCGCGAGCTACAAGAATGCATCCTGGGACAGCATCGAGTCGCGATACAAGGACGCTGACGGCCGCTGGGCCTCGTCCTATTGGGGCGCCATCGCCTTCCTGGTCAACACCGACAAGGTCAAGGTCGCGCCCCAGACATGGAACGACCTGCTCAAGCCCGACTACAAGGACATGGTCTGCAGCCGGGATCCCCGCATCTCCAGCTACGCCACGGCTTCCGTCCTGGCGGCGGCCTACGCCAATGGCGGCGGCGAGGACAATGTCCAGCCCGGCCTCGACTGGTTCAAGCAATTGCGCGACAGCGGCAATCTGCGCAACGGCGTGGTGCTGAACGTAGCCTCGGTGCAGAAAGGCGAATGCCCTATCTCAATGGTCTATGACTTCGACGGCTTCGCCAAGCGCGACGCTACGGGTCTGCCGCTTCAGGTCATCATCCCGAGCGACGGCACCGTGGGCATGCTGTTTGCCCAGTACATCAGCAGCGCCGCCCCGCATCCCAATGCCGCCAAGGTCGCCATCGACTTCCTGTTTTCGGATGAAGGTCAGCACCTGCTGGCCGAGGGCTATGCGCACCCGACACATGATATCGCGTTGTCCGACGCGGTGAAGGCCAAGATGTTGCCGGCGAGCGCCTATGAGAAGGTTCGCTTCCCGACCAATCTCGCCAGCTTCTCCGGCGCGATCAAGAACATCGCCGAAGGCTGGGACAAGATCGCCAAGTAAGACTTGTTTGTTGCTATCGCCGCCCGTGCATCCTGACCGCGCGGGCGGCTGTCCAAGTGGCCGCAGTCGCGACAGCCCGGCCTCCGGCTTCGACATCGCCGCCTTCAACCCTTGCATCCCGGTGCGTCATTGGTTGAAAGGTTGGCTCAACGCCAAATCTCCTCAGCCCAGATCCGCGATCCAGCTGCCGCAGCAACAGATGTTCGGCGCGCCCTGCACGAAAACTGCACAGGCCTGCGGAAAAGCTCCTCGGATCCGCCCTGCCGTCTCCCTGCCGGCCTGCGAGACAGGCGGCATGCAAAAGCGAGCAAAACCCCGTTGGTCCCTGCCCTACCGGCTGCGCAGCGAAGGCTGGTGGCTGGTCGAACCGCCGCGCGCCAATCCCGCGGCGATCCTCATTCCCTTTGTCCGCAAGAGCTTGCCGGCCATGCGGCCGGTCGCGATCAGGAAGGTCCGCTCATGACATCGTTTTTCACAGCGGCACCGAGCTATTGCAGCCGCTTCGGCGTTGCCGTGCTGCTGGTCGCGTTGGCGGATTTTCTGTTTTATGGCCAGCCCGCCGGCATCACGGTTTTCCTGTTCGCCCTCCTGATCGCCGCGGCGATCGTGGCCGTGCATCCCGCAGCCGTCAGCGACGGCAGGGTCTGGCTCAAGCCCGCCGCCTTGCTTGTCGCGCTGCTGCCGCTCGCCGAAAACGTCAGCGCGCTGTCGGTCGCGATCGCACTGTCGGCCCTGGTCGTGTTCGCGCTTTCGCTGAGCGGCCGCTTGCGACACCGCATCGTCCGCATTGCCGGCCAGATCGCATTGTTCTGGCTGGCGGCGCCGTTCCGGTTCGCCAATGATTTCATCCGCTGGCGCAAGACCGCGCGCCGGTTCGGCGGGCGCCGCATCCGGCTGGCGGCGATCGCGGTCTGGGTGATGCCGCTGACGCTGGGCGCTGTCTTCCTGGCGCTGTTCGGCGCCGCCAATCCGGTCATCGACCACTGGCTGTCGCTGATCGACCTGATGAAGCTGCTCGATCTCATCCAACTGGCGCGTATTGCCTTCTGGCTGTTCGTGCTCGCCGGCGTCTGGGCCTTTCTGCGGCCACGCCTGCCGCGATTCCGGCAGCGCCTCCCTCGGCCGAACCATCCCCCTGCCGATGCCCAGCCGGCGGCCGTCCCGGACAGGCATGTCGTCGAGGACATAGTGTTCGGCAAGGCAGCCATCCTGCGCGCGCTTGTCGTCTTCAACATCCTGTTCGCGCTGCAGACCGGGCTCGACGCCACCTACCTGTGGGGCGGGGCAGCCCTTCCCGACGGGTTGAGCTACGCCGCCTATGCGCATCGCGGCGCCTATCCCCTGATCGTCACGGCGCTGCTTGCCGCCGGTTTCGTCCTTGCGGCGCTCAGGCCCGGAAGCGAAACCTCGGCGGATCCGCTCATCCGCCGGCTGGTCTATGCCTGGGTGGCGCAGAACATCATGCTGGTCATCTCGTCGATCCTGCGGCTCGACCTCTATGTCGGCATCTACGCGCTGACCTACTGGCGCATCGCCGCCTTCGTCTGGATGGTGCTGGTGGCGGCGGGCCTTGCGCTTATCATCGCCCGCATCGCGCTTGGAAAATCCAATGAATGGCTCCTGTCCGCCAACCTTCTGACGTTATCGGCGATGCTTTATGCCTGTTGTTTCATCAACTTCGCCGCCACGATCGCCAACTACAATGTCGACCATTCCTTCGAAATGACCGGCCAGGGCATTCCCCTCGACGCCTGGTATCTGCGCTCGCTCGGTCCGGGCGCGTTTCCGGCGCTCGATCGCTTCTTCGATCATCAAAGCAGAACGGCTGAAGCCGGCGCCACACTCGAACTGGCGAGACTGCGTGGCATCGATGAAGGCTGGTATCGAACCGTCCAGGAAAACTGGCGGGCCTGGAGCTTTCGCGACTGGCGCCTGCTTCGATATCTCGACACCAGGGGGTCGTTCGTGGTTCCTGATGCCACCAAACCGTACGGGACGGGCCGCTGATCCATGCCGCATCAAATCCTCGTCGCCGACGATGATCCGCATATCCGCGAAGTGATCTGCTTCGCGCTGGAAAAGGCCGGCATGAAGACTTCAGCCGTTTCCGATGGCGCCGCCGCCCTGCAGGCGGTCGAACGGCATCCGCCCGACCTCATCGTGCTCGATATCGGCATGCCCGAGATGGACGGGCTGGAGGTCTGCCGGCGGCTCAGGCAGCGATCCGATGTGCCGGTGCTGTTCCTGTCCGCGCGCGACGAAGAGATCGACCGCATCCTCGGTCTCGAAATGGGCGGCGACGACTATGTGACGAAGCCGTTCAGCCCGCGTGAGCTCGTCGCCCGCGTCAACGTCATCCTGCGCCGCGCGCGCCCGGCGGCGCCGGAACCGATCGACGACAGGCAGTTCGCGCACGGCAAGCTCGCTTTGGCGCCGGCGAGCCACGCCGCCAGCTTCGACGGCCAGCCGCTTGCCCTGACGGGGATCGAGTTCTCGATCCTGAGAGGGTTTCTGGCGCGGCCGACGCATGTGCTCGACCGCGACGCGGTGATGGCAAACGCCTATGCTGGCAAGGTCCATGTCGCCGACCGCACAGTCGACAGCCATATCCGCAACATCCGCGCCAAGCTGGCGGCGGTGGGTTGCCTCGACGCCATCGAGACCGTGCATGGCGTCGGCTTCCGGCTCGGCCGATGCGGCTGACGAGCAAGTGGATCGGCCGCAAATGGCGGCCACGGCTTGCCACGGTCGTCGTCGCCATCCTGATCCTGGTGATGGCGCTGCCGCTAGTCGGCCTGTTCTTCTTCCGCCTCTACGAGAACCAGCTGATCCGCCAGACCGAGGCGGAACTGATCGCGCAAGGCGCCGCCATCGCCGCCATCTATGCGCAAGAGGTGCGTGACGCCGGCATTGCGCCGGACAAGCTTGGCGCGCCGATGCCGCAGCCGGACGGAAGTGCCAGCCGAGGCGCCAGCCCCGACGGGCCCTACCGGCCGATCGAGCCGCGCCTCGATCTCGCCTCCGACACCGTGCTGCCGACCCGGCCGGCGGCGATATCAGCCACCGCCGATCCCGCCTTCGCCGCGATCGGCGCGCGCCTGTCCGGCATTCTCGACGCCACGCAGAAAACCACGCTGGCCGGCTTCCGGCTGCTTGACGCCAGGGGCGTCGTCATTGCCGGGCGCGAGGAGGTCGGGCAGTCGCTGGCCGAGGTCCAGGAGGTGCGCGATGCACTTGCCGGCCACTATGCCAGCGCGCTCCGGCTGCGCATCCCCGACCAGCCGGCGCCGCCGCTCTATTCGGTCAGCCGCGGCACCAGGGTGCGTGTCTTCGTCGCCATGCCGGTGGCCGTCGACGGCAAGGTGGCCGGCGTGGTTTACGTGTCGCGGACGCCCAACAACATCGTCAAACATCTCTATGGCGAACGCGGCAAGGTGACCTTGGCGGCGATCGCCATTCTGGGCGGCACGCTGCTCATAGGCCTCGTCTTCCTGCGCACCGTCAGCCGGCCGATTTATGCGCTGATCGACCGCACCCAGCGTATCGCCGCCGGCGAGCGCGACGCGATCCGACCGCTCGACCATCACGGCACCTACGAGATGGCAGAGCTTTCCGCCGCCTTCCTCGACATGGCCGAAAAGCTGCAGACGCGCTCGGACTCGATCCAGACTTTCGCCACCCATGTCTCGCACGAGCTCAAATCGCCGCTGACGGCGATCCAGGGCGCGGCGGAACTGCTGCGCGATTCCGGCAGCGCGATGGACGATGCCGAGCGGCGTCGCTTCTCGGACAATATCGTCACCGATGCCGGGCGGCTCAATCTGCTGGTGCGCCGGCTCCTCGATCTGGCGAAAGCCGAAAACCTCGCACCCAGCGGCGAAAGCACCTCGATCGATGCCGCGCTGTCGCTGCTGCCCGTCGACAGCAGGCTGGCGGTCCGCGTCGAGGCCGGCGGCGATCTGGCCCTGCGCATATCGGGCGAGAACGGAGCAATCGTGCTCGCCAATCTCATCGACAATTCCGCCAGGCACGGCGCGACGCAGGTTTCGATCACAGCCGCAAGTGCCGGCGGCAAGGCGACGGTGCTGGTCGGCGACGACGGCGCCGGCATTTCGCCGAGCAACCGTGCGCGCATCTTCGAGCCGTTCTTCACCACGCGGCGCGATACTGGCGGCACCGGCATGGGCCTCGGCATCGTGCTGGCCCTCCTGAAAGCGCATGATGGTATGATCAGGCTGGTTGACAGCGAGCGCGGCACGCGCTTCGAGATCATCTTGCCGGCGGCATAGACAGGCCGCCGACCGGATCGGAGAAAAAATGCGCTACGACATCGTCATCATCGGCGGAGCCATCGTCGGGTCCTCCATTGCCTATTATCTGCGCGAGGAAGGGTTTTCCGGCTCGATCGCGCTGATCGAGCGCGATCCGCAATTCGCGCATGCGGCAACGACATTGTCCATGGCCTCCATCCGCCAGCAATTTTCGATCCCCGAAAACATCCGCCTGTCGCAGTTCACGCTGAAGCTGTTCCGGCGGCTGAAGGAAGAATTCGGCACTGACGCTGATATCGGTTTCCGCGAGGGCGGCTATCTGATCCTCGCCGGAGAAGCCGGGCTGCCGATCCTCAAGGCCAATCATGATGCGCAGATCGCCGAGGGCGCCGACATTGTGCTCGAGGACGCCGAGCAGCTGACGCGGCGCTTCGCGTGGCTGTCGACCGAAGGCATCTCCGCCGGCGCGTATGGCCGGACCGGCGAAGGCTGGTTCGACGCGCATGCGATGCTGATGCTGTTCCGCAAGGCGCTGCGCGACAAGAAGATCGATTTCATAACCGCTTCGGTCACCGCCATTGCGCGCGAGGGCAACCGCATCACCGGCGTCTCCCTCGACAATGGCCAGACGCTTGCTGCCGACATCGTCGTCAACGCCGCCGGGCCGAACGCCGGCAAGGTCGCGGCGTTTGCCGGGCTTTCGCTGCCGGTCGAGCCGCGCAAGCGCAACGTCTTCGTCTTCGAGGCGCGCGAGAAATATGCCGACATGCCGCTGCTGGTCGACCCCTCGGGCATCTATGTGCGGCCGGAGGGCTCGGTCTACCTCACCGGCGGCGCCGAGCCGGAAGAGGGCGACGGTCCGGCTGATCCCGCCGATTTCGAGGTCAACTGGCCGCTGTTCGAAGAGGTGATCTGGCCGGCGCTGGCGACCCGCATCCCGGCCTTCGAGGCGATCAAGCCGACCCGCGCCTGGGCCGGGCATTATGACTACAACACGCTGGATCAGAACGCCGTGATCGGCCCGCATCCCGAGGTCGGCAATTTCCTCTTCGCCAACGGCTTTTCCGGCCACGGCCTGCAGCAGGCGCCGGCGGTGGGCAAGGCGCTGGCGGAACTGATCGTGCATGGCGGCTATCGGACGATCGACTGCTCGGCGTTCGGCTACGAACGCGTGGCCGAAGGAAGGGCATTCCGGGAACTGAATGTGATTTGAGCAAGACGGGCTACGATCTTCGGGATTGCCAAAGCGTCCCAGTTTCTTCGTCATTCCAGGGTCTTCACCGCGTCGCTTCGCTCCTTGCTCCGCCCTGGAATGACGAAGTCTTTGCAACCATCGCATCAACCTTGAGAGCATTGCCAAGCGCATGGCCTTCGGCCGTGTTGTCGAAGATGCCCCAGACCTCGGCGCCCGATGCGGCCGTTTCCCGCACCTGACGGCCGATCCGGTCGAGGCTTCTGGCATCGTAGTCCGAGTAATAGACACGCGGCACGCCATGCCAGCGAAAATAGGCAAGGCCGGACCAGCCGCCCGGCACTGCCGCGGCAGGGACCGGAGCCGGGTCGGCGGCCACACGTGCAATCTGGCGGCCGGCGAGAAGCGTTTCCGCCGCCGCTTCGAACCAACTGGGATGGCGTGGTTCACAGGCCAGCCTTGCCTTTGTCCGCTTGCTCAGCATGTCGAAGAAGCCGCCGGCGATGTCCGGCTCGAACGGCAGGCTCGGCGGCAGTTGCACCAGAAGCACGCCCAGCTTCTCGCCGAGACCTTCGACCTGCTGGAGAAACATTTCGGCAAGCGCATCGCAATCCACGAGACGATGCTCATGGGTCATGGCTTTCGGCGTCTTCACGGCGAAGCGGAAGTGCTCAGGGACGGAGTTTGCCCAGCGTTCATAGGTCTCGCGGCGATGCGGCTTGTAGAAGGACGTGTCGATCTCGACGATCGGAAAACGCTTGGCGTAACGTTCGAGATGTGATCCGGGCTGCGGGAAGTCTTCCTTGTGCCGGGTTGGGATTCCCCAGCCGGCCGTGCCTATGAAGCATTCCTGTTTTTCCATGCATGGGGATGTGGACCAGAGGCGGTGCGGGTCAAGGCGAGAGTGCGTGAAGAATCGCTGCCACTGACCTGCTTCTCAAGCCGCCGCCAGCCTCCCGGCTTGCACATACGCCTGCAGCCAGGCCAGCACCCGGCCCCAATCCTCGGCATGCTCGGTCGCCGCTTCGCCCAGCCCGGCGAAACCGCCATGGCAGATGGTCAGGCGCGTGCCCCTGGCGGTCGGCTGCAGCAGCCAGGCAAGCGTGGTTTGCCGTCGGCCAAGCGTGGGATGATCCCATGCGTAAGCTCGCGTCTGCACGATCCGGCGCGGCGCCTCGATCTCGACGAATTCACCGCTGGCCGGCAGGTCCCTGCCGTCGGCGCCACGCGCGGTGACCGTCCAGCGGCCGCCGACGCGAAGGTCAGCCGACCAATCGACCATCCGGTAGCTGTCGGCGGACCCCCACCATTGCTCGACTTCCTCGCCGACCAGTGCCCGGAAGATGCGTTCCGGCGGCGCCTCGATCTCGGCCGATGCCATGATCGTCTCGCCATTGGTCATGCTCCGCACCCAGGGATCATGCATCGTCGATACCTCCGCGCAAATTTGTTTCGTTATCGAAACGGTCCTTTCATTCCTTCGAGGGCGGGCGCTCAAAACCCTTGCCGGTCTCAAGCAGGCTCTTGAGGCTGGCCAGCACCAGCGGCCAGCCCCTGGCGACATTGCCGATCAGTTTGTGCGGCCCGTCGGCTTCATGGGTCACGGCAAGCTTCATCAGCTCGCCATTCTGCTCGATGGTGAAGGTGCAGCGCGTGTAGCCGTCTTCCCTGACCTCGGGCATCCATTCATTGCGCCATTTGATGACCAGGCGCCGCGGCGGGTCGATCTCGAGGATCTCGCCGCTGTCGGCGACACGTCCGTCAGGCAGGATCAGCTTCCAGCTGGAGCCCACTTTCCACTCGCTCTCCTGATAGGAGCAAAGGAAGAACTGCCGGTTGAACTCCGGGTCGGTCAGGGCCTCCCAGAGCTTTTCGGCCGTGGTACGGATGTAGGTCACGTAAACGAAGCTGTTGCTCATCAGTCTTTCCTTTCGAGGCGTCTCTTCAAGTCGCTGAGGGCGGTCAATTGCCCCCGCTCGAATTTGCCGATCCAGCGCTCGGCGATCTCGTTGATCGGAACCGGGTTGAGGTAATGCTCCTTCTCGCGCCCCTTGCGGATGGTGGTGACGAGGTTTGCTTCCTCCAGGATCGCCAGATGCTTGGTCACCGCCTGGCGCGTCATGTCCATCTCCGCGCACAGCGCGTTCAGCGTCTGCCCGTTCCTGGCGTGGAGGCTGTCCAGCAATTGCCGGCGTGTCGGGTCGGCCAGCGCGCGAAAGACTGCATCCATGCTCATGGCTTTAATATGCAACCATTTGGTTGCATGTCAAGCGGCAAGATCTCGCACCATGCATCCCCCTTGTGCCGGCGCGCACGAACAGTTGGCTTTTATTTGCCCGCGGCTTTGTGTAAACGGAGCTTCAGCAAATCCCCCGCAACGAAAACACGGGCCAAAGCCATGGAAAAATTCACCAAGCTCACCGGCGTCGCCGCTCCGATGCCGATCGTCAATGTCGACACCGACATGATCATCCCGAAGGATTATCTGAAGACGATCAAGCGCACCGGGCTCGGCACCGGCCTGTTCGCCGAAATGCGTTACAAGGATGACGGTTCGGAAAACCCGGATTTCGTGCTCAACAAGCCGGCCTACCGCAAGGCGCAGATCCTCGTCGCCGGCGACAATTTCGGCTGCGGTTCGAGCCGCGAGCACGCGCCGTGGGCGCTGCTCGATTTCGGCATACGCTGCGTTATCTCGACCTCGTTCGCCGACATCTTCTACAACAACTGCTTCAAGAACGGCGTGCTGCCGATCACCGTCAGCCCCGAGGATCTCGAGAAGCTGATGGATGACGCCTCGCGCGGCTCCAACGCAACTCTGTCGATCGACCTCGAAGCCAAGGAAATCCGCGGCCCCGATGGCGGCGTCGTCGCCTTCGACCTCGACGACTTCAAGCGGCACTGCATGCTCAACGGCCTCGACGACATCGGCCTGACGATGGAGAAGGCCGGCGCCATCGCCTCGTTCGAGAAGCGCAACGCCGAGCAGCGCCCCTGGGCCTGAGCGGCACCATCCGATCCCGGCCGCTTTCAGGCCGGGCTCGCATCGACTGAGGGAGGACAGTCATGGCACGTTCGCTTCTTGCCGGCGTTTGCGGGCTGGCCTTGTTGCTGCTTCCCACCATGAGCGGCTTTGCGCAGACACAGACGCCCGCCGCGCAGCAGACGCCCGCGGCAGCCCAGAAGCCGGTCGACCAGGGATCGTCGAGCACCAGTGACGCGGCGCCCGCCGACGATGACAGCCAGGCGCCGATACCGTTCGAAGGCGGCCAACTGACCATCACGCAGCCGGAGCAGGATGGCGAGAAGGTGCTCGCCTATGACGGCAAGCAGCTGGCCAGCAACTACGATGTCTTCTTCGACAAGATAGTGAAGATCGGCGATGTCAATGTGGCGCTGGTCGATGTCGGCGACGGCGGCAATCAATGCGGCCCGGCAAAGGTGATCGTGTGGAAGCCGCAAGGTGGCGAGATCCAGACCACAACGGTCGAACAGGACGAATGCGGCGCGCCACCGGCGGCAATCTCCGACAGCGCCATTTATTTCGTGCCCTATCTGCTGCCGGGCGATGAGAAGCCGGCCTTGCAATGGTCGCCGACATCGGGGCTGACGACATCGGGCAATCTGACCTACATGCCCGAACCCGGCACCGACTGGAAGGATATCGACCCGTCGAAATACGACAACATCATCGACGCATTCCACAATGAGGCCGTCTACAAGGAAGCCGAAAAGCTGCTCGGCAAGGACATGCCCGACATGGCGACCAGCCTGCTGGTCGGCGGCGGTACCGAAAAGACCGCTTCGGGCGCCTTCTACGCCAGCGGCTGCGTGCCGCATGACTGCGGAGGCAATGACGGTTTCATGGCGGTCGACCCGGCCAAGCACAAGCTCTACTTCGCCCGTCGGGGGGACGATGGCCAGCCAAAGGGCTGGCCGGCGCTGGAGACATGGCCGGCCGATGTCAAGGCAGCGCTGGACAAGGCACAGGGCGAGGCGAACTAGCGGCGTCGCCAAGGGACTGCCGTTCTGTCGCCATTTCCGGACGGAGGCTACGATGCAGAATAGGCGACAAGTAACGGCAGCCGCGCTGCTTCTTGGCGGCGGCTTGTTGGCACCGACCCTCGCCCGGGCGGCGACCGCGCCGCAATCGCTGGCGGAACGGTTCGCGGCGACATTGAGCGCGGGCGATATCGACGGCTTCTCCGACCTGTTCGCCGACACCTATGTGAATCATCAACAAAGCGCCGCCGCACCGCCGCCGGCCAATGTCAGCCCGAAACAGGCGACTGTCGCTTTCTTCAAGGCGCGGCTGGCGGCAATGCCCGATCTCAAGGTCGACATCGAAGTCGTGGTCGCCGACAAGGACCATATCGCGGCGAGTTTCGTCTACAGCGGCACGCACAAGGGTGCCTATTTTGGCGTCGCACCGACCGGCCGGGGGCTGCGCTTCACCTCCTGCGACATTTTCCGGGTGCAAGACGGTCGTATCGTCGAGCATTGGGGCATGGGCGATATCGCAGGCGTCCTGGCGCAGCTGCGAGCCTGACGATCTAAACAACCGAACATTTGCAAGGACGCCATGCGCAAACTCATCTCCACCGGTTCGCCCTTCGAAAAGACCGCCGGCTATTCGCGGGCCGTGGTGCAGGGCGACTGGTGTTTCGTCTCCGGGACGACCGGCTATGACTATGCCACCATGACGATGCCCGACAGTGTCGAGGCGCAGACCCGCAATTGCCTGGCGACCATCGGCAAGGCGCTGAAGGACGGCGGCTTCGACATGGCCGACGTGGTGCGGGCGCATTACTACATCACCGACCACGCCTTTGTGGACGCGGTCTTCCCGATCCTGGGCGACACGTTCGGCGACATCAGGCCGGCCGCGACGATGATCGTCTGCCAGCTCAACAAGCCGGAAATGAAGATCGAGATCGAAGTCACGGCGCTGCGGCGGACTGCATGAAGGTCCGGCGCATCATTGCCAACATCGCCACGTCGGATATCGCGGCGGCGAAGCGATTTTATCAGGACGTGCTCGGCCTCGATCTGCTCATGGATCATGGCTGGATCGCCACCTATGGTTCGTCCGAGACCATGGGTGTGCAGGTCAGCTTTGCCGAGCAGGGCGGCTCGGGCACGCCGGTGCCCGACCTGTCGATCGAGGTCGACGATGTCGAGGGCGCACTTGAAGGCATGAAGGGCGCCGGCTTTGCCATCGAATACGGACCGGCCGACGAGCCCTGGGGCGTGCGGCGCTTCTATGTGCGCGATCCCTTCGGCCGGCTGGTCAACATTCTCTCGCATCGGTGAATGCGCGTCTCAAGCGCAGGCTTGCGCCGCAAGCGCTTGGCGTTTAGCAAGGCCGCGGTTCAAATTCTTTTTCTGGGACGGTTTTCTCCATGGCAACGAAGCATCTTTTCCTGCTCCCCGGCGACGGCATCGGCCCCGAGGCCATGGCCGAGGTCAAGAAACTGATATCGGCCATGAACGAAAAGCTCGGCAGCGGCTTCGCCACCGATGAGGGCCTGGTCGGTGGATGCGCCTACGATGCGCATGGTGCGGCCATTTCCGATGCCGACATGGCCAAGGCGATGGCGGCGGATGCGGTGCTGTTCGGTGCCGTCGGCGGTCCGAAATGGGATGCGGTGCCTTACGAGGTGCGCCCCGAAGCCGGCCTGCTGCGGCTGCGCAAGGACATGGAGCTGTTCGCCAATCTGCGCCCCGCCATCTGCTATCCGGCGCTGGCGGCGTCCTCCTCGCTCAAGCAGGAGGTGGTCGAAGGCCTCGACATCCTGATCGTGCGCGAGCTGACCGGCGGCGTCTATTTCGGCGAGCCCAAGCAGATCATCGATCTCGGCAACGGCCAGAAGCGCGGCATCGACACCCAGGTCTACGACACGTTCGAGATCGAGCGCATTTCGGGCGTCGCCTTTGAACTCGCGCGGACCCGCAAGAACCACGTCACCTCGATGGAAAAGCGCAACGTCATGAAGTCGGGCGTGCTGTGGAACGAGGTCGTCACCCAGACGCAGAAAGCGCGTTATGCCGACGTCAAGCTCGACCACATGCTGGCCGACGCCGGCGGCATGCAGCTGGTGCGCTGGCCAAAACAGTTCGACGTCATCGTCACCGACAATCTGTTCGGCGACATGCTGTCCGACATCGCCGCCATGCTGACCGGCTCGATCGGCATGCTACCATCGGCCTCGCTCGGCGCGCCCGACGTCAAGACCAAGAAGCGCAAGGCGCTCTACGAGCCGGTGCACGGCTCGGCGCCAGACATTGCCGGCAAGGGCATCGCCAACCCGATCGCCATGATCGCGTCCTTCGCCATGTGCCTGCGCTATTCCTTCGGCATGGTCGCGGAAGCCGACAAGCTCGAAGGCGCGATCGCCGCCGTGCTCGACGATGGCCTGCGCACCAAGGACATTTTCTCCGCCGGCATGACCGAGGTCGGAACCGTCGAGATGGGTGACGCGATCATCGCCAAGTTCCTGGGCTGATCCCGTGCCGGTCGACGTCCGTTGGGCGACGGCCGCGGATGCTTCCGCACTCGCTGTCATGCTGTGCGCCATGGCGGCGCATTACCGGCAGCCACCGCTCGACCATGATCGGGCTTTGTCCGCGGCGCGCAAATGGCTTGGCGAGGAAAGCCCGGCCTATCCACATTTTGCGCTTGCCTTCGTTGAAGATGAGGTGAGCGGGTTGGCGTCGGTGGCGATCGCGCATCCGGGCGTCGATCTCGAGCGGCTGCTGTTCCTCAAGGATCTGTTTGTGCGTGACCAGGTCCGCGGTGCCGGCGTCGGCCGGGCGCTGATCGATTTTCTCGCCGGTCATTGCCTCAGCCACGGCATCGGCCGCATCGACCTGACTACCGAGGACTGGAACGAGGGCGCGCTGCGCTTCTACGCGCGGCTCGGCGCCGAACGGCACGGCCAGAAGATTTTTCTCAGGCTTTCGAGCGACGCGCTGAAGGTATTAAAACCTGGCCTCTGACGGCATGGTTTCCCAGGATTGGTTATCCAACTCTAGCGCAGCGGCCTCAGCGAATGTCGCCGGCGAGCTGCCGCAGCAGGCCGACGAGTTGCGCCTCGTTAACCGGTTCGAAAAAGGCCGCGTCGGCGGTCTCGACAGCGACGATGGCGCGCTGCGCGGCAGCCGCCCCGGCTGCAGTGACGCGGATCACCTTGGCGCGGGAATCCCTGGGGTCGGCCTCTCGCGCGATCAACCCTTTCGCTTCAAGCCGGGCGACGACGTCCGAGGTCATCTTCACTTCGGTGCCGGCCTGGGCGGCGAGCTGCACCTGGTTGGGCGGCTCGCCATTGCGGCCGAGCCACATGGCCGAGGCCAGCAGCACGAACTGGACATGCGTCAGGTCGAGCGGCGCCAGCGCCGCCGTCATGACACGCTGCCAGCGCATGGTGGTTCGCCACAGCAACAAGCCGGGGCTCTCCGAAGGTCCGCTGAAGCGCGTGTTCAAATCCTGCCCATCAGCCACCGTTCGCGAACTCCTTTGCCTGCTCGAACAATTTAGCCATCGAGACGTCGAAATCGCCGCTGATCTGCGGGCCGAGCTCGGGTCCGACCTCGGCGGCCGAGGGGCCGGAAATTTCCAGCCGGTGCGTCACCTGCGTGCCGCCTTCGACCTGTAACAGCGTATGCCGGAACAGCAATTTCGTGCCACCGAACGAGGTCTCGTCGGCATAGGTGACGTTATCGACGAGATCGACGATAACAGATTCAAACGTGTCCTGCCCGACCGGCGTCACCGAGACCCGGGTGCCCTTGGCGAACGGGCCGTGCAGCACGAAAGTGTCGGATCCTTCATAGGTCAGGCGGCCTTCGTGCAGTGCCTTGAGCGCGTTCCAGATGGCTCTCGCGGGAAGCGAGGAAATCGCGGTGTATTCATTGGTCCACATTGCCTTGGCTCCATTTAATCTGGGCGCAGACTATCTGTGCACAGATTAAATTGCAAGAGGAATTTTCAGCGCGACGACTTTGTTCTTCGAGCGGGAAAGTTTCTTGTTTCTCGGGACTGGTCTTCTAGACCCTGACGCCTGTCGGCACCGGCCCCCAAGGGTTTTCGCCCACTTGAGACGGCATAAGTCCGAAGACCAGCAAAGCCGCTTCGCCGATGACTGGGATGAAGCAGATCAAGACAAGCCAGCCACTCAGGCCGATGTCGTGAAGACGCCGCACGACAAGCGCGATCCACGACAGGCTGACTGCCAATGTGAAGATAAGAGCGGGTATAAACCCTATCGTGCTCTGGCCCGCGTTGATGCCGAAGCCATTGATGGCCAGATTGACGAGTATCCCGAAGCCAAGAAGCGCTACCTGCAGCAGGATAAAGCACAGCCAGAAGGCCCAGAATTCCTTGCGGCGAGCGCGTCCGTTGAAACTGAAATAATTCACGCTCACCGTTTGCAGGAAGTAGGCCCACAGTCCTGTAGAGCCGGCAGGCAGCTTTTCGGCAAGCCGGCTAGGCTTAGGTGGTTGACCGGTGCCTGACGAGGGCGTGGTTGAGGCAACGGCGACTATATTGTGGGCCGCGCCGTCATCCGGCTGGAACTCGACGAGAGTGCCCCTCACGAGGGCCACACCGTGGTTCAGATCATTACGGGCAAACATATAGCGCTTACCGTCGACCCCATTGATGTAACCGAAATCCTGGTCCTGGTCGTAGTGATAGACCGCGCCACGCATACCTTGCCCCCGCCATGCTGCAATGCGAATACTACCCAAGGTTGTTCATGATTGCAATATGCACGCCAGGCTATGTGCTGACGCCTGCCGGCACCGGTCCCCACTGGTTTTCGCGTCCCTGTGTCGGGATCAGGGCGAAGACCAGGATGATCAGGCTGCCGAAGGTCGGGATCAGGATCAGCAGGCAGAGCCAACCCGACAGGCCGAGGTCGTGCAGGCGGCGCACGATCATACCGAGGCTGGGGAAGAACGTGGCCAGCAGGAAAGCGCCAAACAGCCCGATCGTCACCGCCGGCATCTCGATGCTGTCGAAATTGCCTATCTGGACATCGGTGAAAACGCCGACGCCGATGACCACGAGCAGCGCGATCGTCCAGAACAGGCAATAGCCCCAATATTCCTTGCGGCGGGCGCGGCCGGCAAAATTGAAATAGTTTTCAGTCATCGCTCGCCAGAAATAGGACCAGAGGTCGGTGGGCCCGGCTGGCTCGGCCGACCGGCCGAAGGGCTGCGCCTGCGATGCGACGGCCGCCGGCGCGGGACGGGCTTGAGCCGGTGCGGCGCTGGTGGCGGCATCGGCGGCCGGGCTTGCGGCCTGGGCGGCGATAGAAAAAACGTCACGCGCCTGGCCGCCGCCCGCCTGGAACTCGACCGCCGTTCCCTTGGGCATGGCGGTTTGCCGGCGAAGGTTCTCGCGGGTGAAGGTGTAGCGGTTGCCGTCGGCTCCGGTGATGAAGCCGAAGCCCTGGTCCTCGTCATAGTGGAGCACTTCGCCGCGCATCACCCACCCCCTTGTCGCCCGTGTCCCTGCCAAGGTGTGGCACAGGGCCGAGCCCATGGGCAAGCCGTGCGACATGGCTACCATGGCAGCGGCAAATGAAGCATAAGGCTTCAAGTGCAGCCGTTTTCACCAAAGAGACGATGACCGCAGAGCACTCCGATGCCAGCGCCGCGACCGGGGATGGGCAGGTCGCAAGGCCTCCGGGGCCGACCCCGTCCAGGCTGGCCATCGACGCCACAGGCTTGATGTTCTGGCCGCCCGGCGAGGGCCTGGCGGGCATTCCGCGCGTGGAAAGCTTTCTCGTCAACGCGGCGTTGGCGGATCCCGACCCCAGCGTGGAGGTGGTGGCGTTCAGGTCCGGCCGGTTCCGGCCGCTTGCCGCCTACGAACAGGACCATGTCGCGGCAGCGGACATTTCAGTGCATCGTGTCAAAAGGTGGCCGGGGAGGCGCATGGCGTTGTCGCAAGCTTTCGAGACGGTGCGGCAGCAGCCCTGGGACAAGTGCGGGACGGACCGCCACCTGGCCAAGACGGTGACCAACGGCGCCAAGGGGATCGCCTACCAAGCGACGCAGCTCCTGATCCGCGCCTATCGCCTGTACCAGCGGGCGAGGGCGCGGTTGGGATTGCGCGGGCATGCCCCGGCCCAGCTGGCCGAAACGGAGCCCGGCCTTGTGCTTATCAGCCATCACATCCTCACCCATGAAGACCGCTCCGCCGTTTCGGGCACCGCCGGCAAGCTTGCCTTCCTCTGCCACGATATCATCCCGCAATTGCGCCCCGATCTGCTTGGCACCAGCGGCGGCGAGGGCCGCTACGGCTCTTATCTCGAACAGCTGGTGCGCAGTGGCGCACCTGCATTCTGCGCCTCCAACGAGGTCGGCGCGACGCTGACCGATCACATGCGCAAGGCTGGTATCGCCGCGCCGGTTGTGTACCGCTTTCCGATGCCCTCCATCCTGCACGCAAACGCATCGCGCGCCGGCACGACATCGCGCATCGAGGCCGGCGAACCGTTCGTGCTCTATTGCTCGACCATCGAAGTGCGCAAGAACCATATCCTGCTGGCGCGGGTCTGGCAGCAGGCGCGGGAGGAAGGCGTCAAGCTGCCAAGGCTCATCTGTGCCGGGCGCTGGGGCTGGATGATCGAGCCGTTGCGCGCTTATCTCAAGGCGCATCCCGAATTGCTCCAGTCGGTCACCTTCACGGGGCTGGTCAGCGACGAGCAACTCATCCGTTATTATCGCAGCGCCACATTCGGCGTCTTTCCCTCGCATATAGAGGGCTGGGGCTACGGCGCTTCCGAATGTCTCGATTTCGGCATTCCGGTCATCGTGTCGACCGCGCCGTCGCTGATGGAGGCGAGCGGGGGGATGATGCCGGCGATCGATTCCAATGATCAGGCCGGCTGGTATGCCGCCATCCGCCGGATGGCCGAAGACCATGACTGGCGCTCCTCGCTTGTGGAGCGCATCGCAAGGCAACACCGCCCGACGCCGCCTTCCGCAAGCTGGGCAGCCATCAAGGCCGGTCTGCAGGCGTCGGTCTCCCGGGCTTCGAACGCCTGACCGAACCGGATCACGCGGCCGACCGGTTTCGACCCGTTACCGGCCTGGAACAATGAGGAAAAACCGAGTGCAACAGGGCTGTCTGGCGGAGGCAAAATGAAGAGCAAAAGACTTGCCCTGTACACTTTCGGCATATTCCGTGCGCCGGCCAGTGATCCCGTGAACCAGGGCTTTCATGACCGCAACGATCGCAATTTTCTGATTGCCGAAACGAGCGAGGGATTCATCGCAAGGTCGGGCTATGAGGAAGAAGCTGGTCCGGAAAGCTGGGGCACGCAAGTTTTCCCGCGCTTCTACCTTGAGCAGGGAGACGGCTGGACGCCATCGACGCTGTCGTTGTGGAAAGATTTGGCATCACCAATGGCATTCACCTACGCAGGAATTCACATGGAGGCGATGCGGCACGGGCGGGAATGGTTTCTCAAACCGGCATGGCCACCCTATGTGCTTTGGTGGGTCGAGTGGGACCATGACCCCACTTGGGGGGAGGCCGTGGTCCGGCACGAATTTCTCCATGACCACAAGGCCAGCCCTTTTGCCTTCGATTTCAAAACCTGTTTCGATGAAGATGGCCGCCCGACGGCGATCGACAGCCAAATGGTCAAACAAAATATGCGTCTGAATGAAAAGCGGCAGCAGCAACCAAGCTGACCTGGCGCCAAGGCGGCAATCCGCCCTGGACCTGGCGCAACGCCCGCGCCAGCAACCGCCGCAGTTTCTTACGATGGCCGCTTCGGCTTCTTGTGCTTTGGCGGGCCGGCATTGTCGAATTTCGGCTTGCCCGGCTTCTTTGCCCAGGGCTTTGCCTCATGCGCGGTAGCCGGGCGCTGGTCGGCTGCTGCCGGTGCGCGCTTTTCGAATTTGCGCTTCGGCGCGTTCGGATCGAATGGCGCCTTGCCGCGATGCGGTTTCTTGTCCGGGCTCGGCGGCTGATAGCCGGCGCGCGACAGATCCGGCGTGCCCTCGAGCCGCTTCACCACGATGTTGCCCTGCAATTTGCGATCGGGTCCGATGGCGGCTAGAAAACGGTCGGCCCAGTCCGCCGCGATCTGCACGAAAGTCTCCTCCGGCTGCATCTTGATGGCGCCGATCTCGCGCTTGGAGATGCTGCCGGCCCGGCACAGCATCGGGATCAGCCAGCGCGGCTCGGCATTCTGCCGACGCCCGACCGACAGCGAGAACCAGACGCTGGCGCCGAAATCGTCGCGGCGGCTGGGCGCCTCGTCGCGGGGCGTGAATTTCTCGCCCGCCGTTCTTTCGCGCGAAGGCGTGAACGGGGCGACGTCCATCAGATCCTCGGGCGCCGAGCGGCTGGCGCGGCACTGGCGCACGAAGGCGGCCGCCACCTGCTCGGCGCCATGACGGCTGAGAAGCGCGTCAATGAAGGTGCGCTCGTCATCCCTCACCGGCTCATCGAAGGCCGGGTCGGCGAGGATGCGCTCGTCGTCGCGGCGGATCACGTCGTCGGCCGAGGGCGGGCTTGCCCATGTCGCCTTGAGGCCGGCGTTCTGCAGCAGCCGCTCGGTGCGCCTGCGGGCGCTGTTCGGCACGATCAGCGCGCTGACGCCCTTGCGTCCGGCGCGCCCGGTGCGGCCGCTGCGGTGCAGCAGCGTTTCCGGGTTGGTCGGCAAATCGGCATGGATCACCAGTTCGAGATTGGGCAGGTCGATGCCGCGCGCGGCGACGTCCGTTGCGATGCAGACCTTGGCGCGGCCGTCGCGCATGGCCTGCAGCGCGTGGCTGCGCTCGTTCTGGCTGAGCTCGCCCGACAGGGCCACGACCGAAAAATTGCGGTTGTTGAAGCGCGCGGTGAGATGGTTGACGGCGGCGCGCGTGTTGCAGAACACCAGCGCGTTCTTCGCCTCATAGAAACGCAGCACGTTGATGATGGCGTTCTCGCGATCGGCCTGGGCGACGTTGAGCGCCCGGTATTCGATATCGAGATGCTGCTTCTCCTCGCCGGCGGCGGAGATGCGCACGGCATCGCGCTGGTAGCCTTGAGCCAGCGTCGCGATCGAGCGCGGCACGGTGGCCGAGAACATCAGCGTGCGGCGCTCGGCCGGGGCGGCGTCGAGGATGAATTCGAGGTCTTCGCGAAAGCCGAGGTCGAGCATCTCGTCGGCCTCGTCGAGCACCACGGCCTTGAGCGCCGACATGTCGAGCGATTGCCGTGTGATGTGGTCGCGCAGCCGGCCGGGCGTGCCGACGACGATGTGGGCGCCGCGCTCCAGCGCGCGCCGCTCGGTGCGCATGTCCATGCCGCCGACGCAGGACGCCACCGTGGCGCCGGTCGGCTCGTAAAGCCATTCCAGTTCGCGGGTCACCTGCAGTGCCAACTCCCGCGTCGGCGCCACCGCCAATGCCAGCGGTGCGGTGGCCGCGCCAAAGCGTTCCGCGCCGTCGAGCAGCGTCGGGGCCATGGCAAGCCCGAAGGCCACGGTCTTGCCCGAACCGGTCTGCGCTGACACCAGCGCGTCGGCCTGCCCGAGCTCCAGCACGGCCTTCTGCACCGGCGTCAGCTCGGCATAGCCGCGTTTTTCCAGCGCCTTTGCCAGCGCGGGAACAATACCTTCGAAGTTGGACATCTCGCTCTTTCGGAATTCAGGGTTCTGCGCTCACCATGGAGCACGAGCCGGGGCCGGCGTCGCGCCGGCCAAACAATCTTGGCCGTTCGTACTTCTTGGCGTCGCTCTTGTACAGGGCGAGCAGCACTGCCTTCCCTTCTCCCCTTGTGGGAGAAGGTGTCGCCGAAGGCGACGGATGAGGGGTGTTCCAGGGAACGCCGACGCCTCACTCCGCTGGAACACCCCTCATCCGTCTCGGCGCTAACGCGCCGATCCACCTTCTCCCACAAGGGGAGAAGGAAAGCCGCGCCTCGTCCCAATTGACTCCTGCCGCAAACCGCGTAAAAGCCCGCTTCGAACGGGATCGTTTTTCGATGCGCGGCCTTTTGATGGCTCTTCTTGCATTCGATGCCCCCAGCCTCAATGCGAACCATTGGGCCGGGCGCGTCGGCGCGTCCCCTCGTTCCAGCAAAACCACGGCCAAAAAAACCACCACCAAAACGGTGTGATTCCCTTGGCCTAACCACCCTCTCCCGGGTCCGGCCCGGGGGACGGAACCCGCATCGGCCGGCGGGTTTTCTCCAAAAACCAAGCGGAGAGGGACAGGAGATATCAGATGAGTTTCAAGGTTGCAGTCGTCGGCGCCACGGGCAATGTGGGCCGGGAAATGCTCAACATACTGGAAGAGCGCGGCTTTCCGGTAAGCGAAGTGGTGGCGCTGGCCTCGCGGCGCAGCCAGGGCACGGAAGTGTCGTTCGGCGACCGCACGCTGAAGGTCAGGGCGCTCGACCAATATGATTTTTCCGACACCGACATCTGCGTCATGTCGGCCGGCGGCAACGTCTCCAAGGAATGGTCGCCGAAGATCGGCAAGCAGGGCTGCGTCGTCATCGATAATTCGTCGGCCTTCCGCTACGACCAGGACGTGCCGCTGATCGTGCCGGAAGTGAACCCGGACGCGATCTCGCTGTTCACGCGCAAGAACATCATCGCCAATCCGAACTGCTCGACGGCGCAGCTCGTCGTGGCGCTGAAGCCGCTGCACGATTTCGCCACCATCAAGCGCGTCGTCGTCGCCACCTACCAGTCGGTGTCGGGCGCCGGCAAGGAAGGCATGGACGAGCTCTTTACCCAGACCCGCGCGGTGTTTGTCGCCGACCAGGTCGACGTCAAGAAGTTCACCAAGCGCATCGCCTTCAACGTCATCCCGCATATCGACGTCTTCCTCGATGACGGCTTCACCAAGGAAGAGTGGAAGATGGTCGCCGAGACCAAGAAGATGCTCGACCCTAAGATCAAGCTGACGGCGACCTGCGTGCGCGTGCCGGTGTTCATCGGCCATTCGGAAGCGGTCAATATCGAGTTCGAGAAGCCGATCACCGCCGACGAGGCGCGCGATATCCTGCGTGACGCTCCCGGTTGCCAGGTCTTGGACAAGCGCGAGGACGGTGGCTACATCACGCCGCTGGAATCGGCCGGCGAGGACGCCACCTTCATCTCGCGTATCCGCGAGGATTCGACCGTCGACAACGGCCTGTCGATGTGGGTGGTGTCGGACAATCTGCGCAAGGGCGCGGCCCTCAATGCGGTGCAGATCGCCGAGCTGCTGGTTGAGCGCGGCCTGATCCAGCCGAAGAAGAAGGCGGCCTGACGGCGGTTTGTTTAGCGCTCACGGGCTGTTCCGCCGCTGCCGCGGCGGGCCCTCCGCGAGGGCGCCGGACGACCGGCGGCCCGCGGTCGCGGGCTCGGCCTTCGGCCGGGGCGCTTTTCCTTCTCCCCTTGTGGGAGAAGGTGGATCGGCGCGTAGCGCCGAGACGGATGAGGGGTGTTCCAGCGGAGTGAGACGTTGGTGTTCCATTCATGACGAGCACTCAGCCCATAGATATCACCCTACGTCCGGCCATCGGTTCGGATGCCGCCGTCATCGCCAAGACGATGCGCGCGTCGCTCGATGCTTTCGAGTGGATGCCGCGCCTGCACACCCCGGAGGAAGACCTATCCTTCATCCGCGACATCGTCCTGCCACGGCAGCAGGTGACGGTGGCTGAAGCCGATAGCGAGATTGTCGGCTTCATCGCCGTCAGCGGCGATTGGGTGGAACAACTCTATCTCGACCCGGCCTGGACGGGGCGAGGTATAGGCAGCCGGTTGCTAATCGACTCGACCGCTACCTTGCCGATCGTGAAACTCCATTGCTTCCAGGCCAACACCGGCGCCCGACGTTTCTATGAGCGCCATGGGTTCCGTGCGGAAGCGTTCGGCGACGGCACCACCAACGAGGAGGGCCTGCCGGATATTCGGTACGTCCGCAGACGTTGACCGCTTACTGAACCCGTCCGTTCTCTGCCGCCAGTCCACGCAACAAGACCATTGCCTCCTCCGCCCGCTCCGCCGGTACGAACAGATGATCGTGATAGAAGGCCGAGACCGGATTGACGCCCATGCCGGCGGCGGCGAGCCGCGTGGTGATGGCGGCGAGGAAGCCGACCGCTTCCAGCGACGAGTGGATGTTCAACGTTATCATCCGGCAACGGAATGAGGCGCTCAGCCCGGCTGCCTTTGCTGTATCCTCCGTCACGATCAGCGTCGTGCCCTCGCGCTCGAGGAAGAGCATCACGGGGTCGAGGTTCTTCGGCTGGGAAACTCCAGGCGCCAGCGTGACAAAGACATAGGTCCCGTCGAGCAATTCCGGCGTCATCGACGCCAACAATGTCTTCAGATCGGTTTCGCCGGTCATTCGTCTCGCCTCTTGGGCGGGCCATGGCCCACAGGCTTCTCAATATCCGCAACCTGTCCATGCCGATAGTCCGCACACCGGGCGCACGACATTGCGATGTCGCTGACGGCTGGGCTTGCGGATCTGCCGCATCGCACAATACAGGAGCTGAGGGCCGATGCCGGTCCGTGAGAGGCCCGCCCATGATCGTTCGCCCGCGCCCCAACTTCCTGCAGCTGTTCTTCATCATGCGCGGCTCCGTGGTGCCGCGCATCCTGCCGCAGATCTTTGGGTTCGCCATCTATTCGGCGGTCATCCTTGCCCTGGCGCGGTGGTTCAAGCTTGATCTGGGCGTCTTCAACATAGCGCCGTTCGGATTGGTGGGCGTGACGCTGTCCATCTATCTGTCGTTCCGCAACAACGCCGCCTATGACCGCTGGTGGGAAGCGCGCAAGCTGTGGGGCACGCTGGTCTTCGAAATCCGCAATCTGGCGCGCGCCACGACCAGCCTGATCGCCGATCCGGCCGAACAGCGTGCCTTGCTGATGGAGGCGCTGGCCTTCTGTCATTTCCTGCGCGGCCAGTTGCGCAAGACCGACAGCGTGAAAGATGCCCGCGCCTTCATCGACACGGAAGCGGAGACGGCGGCGAATTTCGCCAATCCGGCGGATGAGATGGTCAGGCGCATGGGCCGGCGCGCCAATGCACAACGCCGTGCCGGCGAAGTCGATCCGATCGGCTTCCGCATCCTGGACGAGAGGCTGGCATCGATCACCGCCATCCAGGCTGGCTGCGAGCGGATCGCCGGCACGCCCTTGCCCTTCGCTTATACGCTGCTTGTGCATCGCACGGCCTACATCGTCTGCCTGCTGCTGCCGATCGGGCTGATCTCGACCACGGGCTGGGCGACGCCGCTGTTCACCGCGCTGATCGCCTACACCTTCTTCGGCCTCGACGCGCTTTCGGAAGAGCTCGAGGATCCTTTCGGCACCGAGGCCAACGACCTCGCCCTCGACGGGCTGTGCCGCGTCTGCGAAATCTCGGTGTTCGAGGCACTGGGCGAAACACCGCCGAAAATGCTCCCGGCCGAAAAGTTCTATTTCTCGTAGAATCCGGGCCGGCCTGCCTGCCGGTCAAAGGACGGACGGAAAAAACCAGCCCCCTGTAGGATTGCCGCCTCATGCCGCGTCCTTGGTTCGACCCCTGCGAAAGGGGCCAGAACCAACCGGAGGGAACGTCGATGAGCATTTCCGAAACCGCGCCTGTCTCGTCCGGCGCCTTGTGGACCGGCCGTGCGCTCAGCGGCCTCATCATCCTGTTCATGATCTTCGACGGTGCCATCAAGCTGCCGCCGCTCGATGTCGTCACCCAGACGATGGTGCCGCTCGGCTGGCCGGCCGAGCCCAATGTCGCGCGCATGCTCGGCGTCATCGGCCTGATCGCGACGGCGCTCTACGCCTGGCCGCGCAGCTCGGTGCTCGGTGCCATCCTGCTCACCGCCTATATGGGCGGCGCCATCGCCACCAAGCTGCGCATCGACAGCCCGCTGTTCTCGCACACGCTGTTCGGCGTCTATCTCGGTGTCATCCTGTGGGCGGGACTGTTCCTGCGCGACCCCAGGCTGCGCGCATTGCTCCCGTTCAGCCGATAGTCTCACTGTTTTGACGCAATCCCTGGAGAAAGCGCTATGCGCTTTCCCGGGAAAACCGCTTCACACTTTTCTACTTTAGGGAGAGAAAAATGTTCAGCACCATCCTCATCATTCTGCTCGTCATCATCGCCGCCGTCCTCATCTATGCCGCGACGCGGCCCAATGATTTCGTTACCACCCGCACCGCCACCATCAAGGCCCCGCCGGAAGCGATCTTCCCGCTGATCAATGATTTCAGCCGCTGGCCGGCATGGTCGCCTTACGAAAAGCTCGACCCCGACATGAAGCGAACGCTCTCCGGCGCGCAAAGCGGTAGGGGTGCCGTTTATGCCTGGGAAGGCAATGGCAAGGCCGGCAAGGGGCGCATGGAGATCGTCAACTCAGTGCCGTCCTCGCTGGTGTCGCTCAAGCTCGATTTCGAGAAGCCGTTCCGGGCCAGCAACAGCGTCGACTTCACCTTGACGCCTTCGGGCGATAACACCGCCGTCAGCTGGGCCATGCGCGGCAGCCGCCCCTTTATCGCCAAGCTGATGGGCCTGTTCATGAATTTCGACACGCTGATCGGCAGGGATTTCGAGGCCGGGCTCGCCAATTTGAAGGGCCTCAGCGAGGCATGATCGGCGTGGGACGATACTGCGGGGGCGAGATCGTCATTCTCCTCGGGATCAAATCCGCCGTCTGAGAGTTAAGGACTTGGCGGCGAGACGGCGATCCGCGTGAGAGAGGAACGAAAATGAAGAAAATCCTGACCATTCTGGTGTTGGCGACGGCGCTCGGTGCGTGCTCGCAGACGGAACAAGGCGCCGCGGTAGGCGGCCTTGGTGGCGCAGCGATCGGCGCAGCCGTGGCCGGCGATCCGGTCCAGGGCGCAGTCGTCGGAGGCGCGGTTGGCGCCGTTGCCGGCGCCCTGATCGGCCATGCCAGCGAACGCGGCCAATGCCGCTATCGCGACCGTCACGGCCGTGTCTATGTAGACCGCTGCCCGCGCGGCTATTGACCGGCGCTGGACTGTAGCCGGCAAAACGGCGGGCAACAGGCCCGCCGTTTCTACAGCAGTTCCTGGATGGCTTGCCACGCGTCACGGCCGAGATGCGCATCGGCAAGATCATTGCCGCCATGTGCGTGCGAGCCCGACCGTGGCGTGGTTTCACCCGGCAGCAGGATGCGGTGGCCCGCGCCGGGGGCGCAAACGAGGCGCGTGGCCTTTCCGGCATCCTTTCGGCGCCGGACAATCGACCGGGCAAAATCCAGCGATGGCCACAGCGCGTCATCGCCGCCCGCGACCAGCACAATCTCCGCCGAAATGGCCTCGACGGGAATGGCGGCCCTGTCTGCCTCCTGCCTGAAGCTTGTCAGGCATTGCTCGAAAAGCCCCCTGTAGGACACAAGGCCATCGACACGGCTCGAGTTCCAATGCGGGTCGGTTGGAACGAACGGGAGTGGAATCCCCTTGAGCGTCCATGAAGAGCGCTCGGGCCAGTCCATGCCGTCGCGGCCCGGCCCGATGTTTCCCCAAACCACCGATGTCGGGCTGATCGCAGCCACGGCATCGATGCGCGGGTCATGAGCCGCCGCAAGCAACGATGCTTCGGCGCCTTTCGAGGTGCCGACATAGACGATGCGGCGGCAGCCCAACCCGACAAGGCAGTCTGTTGCCGCGAAAAACGTCTCGAGAGGGATTTCACAGATGCCGGGAACCTGGCCTTCGCCGCCGAACCACTGGAGCGCGAGCGCGGATGCCCCCTCCCTGGCAAACAGTCCGGCGCGAGCGGCATCGATACGGCCGCTCGATCCGCTCAACACAACGACACCCGTCGTGGCATCAGCGCATCGGAACAGCGTTCCGGCAACGCCACCGGACAGGATTTCTTCCGTGACTGCCTGTTCGCCCATCCGCTCCATCAGCCTGAATGCCATGGCATTGCCGGACAATAGCAAAACGGCGGGCACAGCCCGCCGTTTCGTCGATGCGATGACGCAATATTTATTCGGCCGTGGCGGCTTCCGCCTCGGCCGGAGCTGCTGCAGCGGCGGCAACCGCGGCGGCGGCGTCTTCCTGCGCCTTCTTCAGAAGGGCCGCGCGCTCCTGGGCCTTCTTGCCCGGCTCCGCCTTCTTCGGGTTGGAGCGGGCGTCGCGCTTGGCAAGGCCGGCCTCGTCGAGGAAGCGCAGCACGCGGTCAGTCGGCTGGGCGCCGTGCGACAGCCAATGCTTGACGCGGTCGGCGTCAACCTTGACGCGCTCGCCATCCTTCGGCAGCAGCGGATTCCACGAGCCGAGCGACTCGATGAACCGGCCGTCACGCGGCGAACGGGCGTCGGCAACGACGACGTGGTAGTAAGGACGCTTCTTCGAGCCCGCACGGGCCAGTCTGATCTTCAGTGCCATTTCTTTTCTCCTAAAAGCTCTGATTTCGTTTGATTGGATTTAGCTGAGATTTCTCAGCCGGTTTTCGTCACGCCGTTGGCTGCGGCGATCTGTTCGTGGTGGCGGATCACTTCGCGGACGACGAAGTTGAGGAACTTCTCCGCGAAATCGGGGTCGAGATGCGCGTCCTTCGCCAGCTGGCGAAGACGGGCGATCTGCTGCTGTTCGCGCGCCGGGTCGGCCGGCGGCAGGCCATGCTCGGCCTTGAGCACGCCGACCGCCTTGGTGCAGCGGAAGCGCTCGGCCAGCATGTGGATGAGGGCGGCATCGATGTTGTCGATCGAGGCGCGATAGCCGGCCAGGATGGTGCGGGCGTCGGCCATGTCCTTTTCTTCATTCATCCGTATTCTCACTTCTTCTTGCCAAGGCCCGGCAGTCCGCCTCCGCCGAGGCCGGGAAGCCCCGGAAGTTTCATGCCGCCGGGAAGGCCCGGCAGGCCGCCGCCGGGAAGACCCCCAGGCAGGCCTTTCATGCCGCCGAGGCCTGCGGCCTGCGCCTGCTTCTGCAAGGCTTCCAGCTGCTTGGGATCCATCTTCGACAGATCGGGCATGCCGCCGCCCATCATACCCCCTGGGCCGCCGGGCATCATGCCGCCAAGGCCCATCTTGGAGGCGAGGCCGCCCATCATGCCGCGCATCAGGCCGCCGCCTTTGCCCTTGCCGCCCATCGCCTTCATCATGTCGGCCATGCCGCGATGCATCTTCAGGAGCTTGTTGATCTCGGCCGCGTCAGTGCCGGAGCCGGCGGCGATGCGCTTCTTGCGCGAGTGTTTGAGCATATCCGGATTGGCGCGCTCGGCCTTGGTCATCGAGGAGATGATGGCGAGCTGGCGGCCGAACATCTTGTCGTCGAGGCCGGCGGCGGCCATCTGGTCCTTCATCTTGCCCATGCCGGGCATCATGCCCATGATGCCGCCCATGCCGCCCATCTTCGACATCTGCTGAAGCTGCTGGGCGAGGTCGTTCAGGTCGAACTTGCCCGACTGCATCTTCTTGGCCATCGCCGCCGCCTGCTCGGCGTCGATGTTCTCGGCGGCCTTTTCGACGAGCGAGACGATGTCGCCCATGCCGAGGATGCGGTCGGCGATGCGCTTGGGGTGGAATTCCTCCAGCCCGTCCATCTTTTCACCGGTGCCGATCAGCTTGATCGGCTTGCCGGTGACGGCACGCATGGAAAGCGCCGCACCGCCACGGCCGTCGCCGTCCATGCGGGTCAGCACAAGGCCGGTGATGCCGACACGGTCGTCGAAGCTCTTCGCCAGATTGACGGCGTCCTGGCCGGTCAGCGAATCCGCCACCAGCAGGATCTCGTGCGGGCTCGACACCTTCTTGATGTCGGCCATCTCGACCATCAGCGGCTCGTCGATATGGGTGCGGCCGGCGGTGTCGAGGATGACGACGTCGTGGCCGCCGAGCTTGGCCGCCTGCACGGCGCGCTTGGCGATATCGACCGGGTTCTGGCCGGCAATGATCGGCAGCGTCGCGACCTTGACCTGCTCGCCGAGCTGGCGCAGCTGCTCCTGCGCGGCGGGACGCCGCGTGTCGAGCGAGGCCATCAGAACCTTCTTGTTCTGCCGCTCGGTCAGCCGCTTGGCGATCTTGGCCGAGGTGGTCGTCTTGCCGGAGCCCTGCAGGCCGACCATCATGATGACGACGGGCGCCGGCGCATTGAGGTCGATGGCGACGCCTTCGGCGCCCAGCATGTCGACCAGCTCGTCATGGACGATCTTGACGACCATCTGGCCGGGCTTGATCGACTTGAGCACCGCGGCGCCGACGGCCTTCTCGCGTACCTTGTCGGTGAAGGAGCGCACCACTTCCAGTGCCACGTCGGCCTCGAGCAACGCACGGCGCACCTCGCGCAGTGCCGCCGAGACATCCGCCTCCGACAGCGCGCCGCGGCCGGTCAGGCCGTTGAGGATGGAGCCAAGACGCTCTTGTAGGGACTCAAACATTGGTCAACCCGCCGCTCGAGAGCGCCTTGGAGTCATAGTAATCCCTGTCGGGCCGGTGGCCCTCCACGCCTCTTGTGCGCTCCTGCAGCGATTCAAACATTCGTTTTCCTTTTCCCTGGCACCCGGATGGTGCCCGAGAGGTAATGCGTTCGCGCCAACTGTCCAATCAAAAGCAAAGCCCAAAACCAAAAAGCACCCGGGGGCGCATTGCGCTGCCGGGTGTTGGCCTCCAGGATCTGTTTACAGCACTTGGCCTCAAAGAGGCTTCGGCGTCCTGGTCGGCTTGCTCGGAGGGATACTCGTCGCGGAATTCGAGGCGTGTAGACAGGAAATCGGCCGCAGAGTCAAGACAAGCGCCAGATCGCGCCGTTCCTCGCGCCCCGATCAGCCTGCCTTCGCACCGCTCGGGAGCTCGGCCGTGACCTTCAGCGGCGAGCGGCGGTGCAGCAGCAGCACGATCGTCAGCAGGCTGCAGGCAATGCCGATAAGGGCGATGAGAACGGCATCCGACGTCATCCAGCCGGGGCCTTCGAGCGGCCTTGCGGTGAACAGGGCGAAGGAGTTGTAGCTCTCCTGGTGCGAGATCAGCAGGAAGCCGGCCAGATTGTTGCCGAGATGGGCGCCCAGCGCCGCACCGAGGTTGCCCGTGACATAGACCACGAGCGTCAGAAGCAGTGCGAAGGCCGCGATCGAGACCAGCACGCAAGCATTGATGGCGAGCGACGAAGCGCTGCTCCAGTGTAGCGAGGTGAACAGCAGGCCCGGCAGTAGCGCCCAGATGAGCGGGCTCCTGAACCGGTTGGCCAGGCCACGCAGCAGGTAGCCGCGAAACAGCACCTCCTCCGACGAGGTCTGCAGCAGGGTGAGCGCGACGATCGGAATCAGAAACAGCAGCCAGGAAGACAGGCTGATCGTGCCGCGCGCGATCTCCGGCTGCAGCAAATAGAGCAGGATTTCGGACAGAGCCGAGGTGATCAGCACCGCGACCAGCCCCTTGAGGAAGTCCGGCCAGGAGACGCGCCGGCTGACGCCAAGCAGCGCCGACAGCGGTTCGCCATGCACCCATCGCATGGCGATCCACAGGCCGATCCAGATGCCGGCGAAGGAGGCGAGGGCGCTGAGGATGCCGATCGGCGAGGCGAGGAAATCCTGCATGCCGGACGGCGAAGCAGCCGCCTGCCAGACGAAGTAAGCATAGGTGCCGCCGAACAGCACGGCCGCGGTGGTGACGGCCCAGAGCAGGACGACGATCAGCGTTCCGAGGAAGAGACGCAGCAAGGTCGTCCTGGCGTTCGGCGAGTGCCGGTAGCGTTCGAAGGCAGTGTCGTCGATCTTCACGCTGAGCCCCTCGCCCGAATCCATCGCCTCTGATCTAGCCGATGGCCTCGGAAATCGGAATTGCTATTCGTCAGGGTTCAATGCGCGAACAAACACCGCGCGGCACCCAGGCGCCGCGCGGGTAGGAAGGGCTATTCCGTTTGTTGCCAGCAGCCGCGATCGCGACAGCCGGCTTCCATCAACGAACCACGTACATGATGCGCCGCGTCTGCGGATCGATCAGCGCCGGCTGGCCGTTCACATAGACATAGCGGTAGTTGTAGTCGGGAATTTCGCGCAACTCGACTGTGTCGGGCAAGGTGGCGCCGGTCACCACCTCGCCGTCGAGATAGACGGGGTCGAGGCGATGCGTATCGACATAGGTGCGCACTTCGGCCGGGGGCGGGGGAAAGGCGTCCTCGACCGGCTCGCCGGCGACGATCGCCCCGGTATAGTCGGTCGAATAGTCACCGATGTCTTTCGGCGGCGAGACGACAGCGACGCTGGAGCCGTGCGGACGCTGCGTCAGCACCACCCGGCTGCCGCTGAAATCGGCCGTCACATAGTCGGAATAGACCCAGCCCTGGCCGCCGGCTTCGGCAATGGTGCACCATTTGCTGTTTTCGATGCAGCCATTGAGCGTCGCAGACTGGCCGGCGGCGAGCACGCCGATGACAGGATATTGCGGGCCAGGGCCGGCGCGCACGTTGAGATCGGTGACGGCCGAGACGGCGGTGTCGGCAAAGGCGGCACCCGACATCACGGTCATCATCCCGGCGATTGCGGGAAACAATAGGGATTTCATGGTTTCTCTCCGTTTTCATGGTCCCTCGGCGGTGAAAACGGGGCAGTCGCGCATGCGTTCCGGCTAAAACGCCCGCGCCGCCTCACGATTTGTTCCCGCACCTTTCGGCAGGCCGGTCAAAAGGTCGTGAACGAAGGCCAGTTTTCGCGCCGTCACGTCCGAAATGACGAAGGGATAGAGGTCGGGCAGACCCATGCAGCGGTTGATCGAGTTGGAGGCTTCCGACAGCACCAGCCAGCGCGCAAGGATCTTGTCGAAGGGCTCGGGCGCATTGGCGGGTTCCGAAGGGGCCGCCTGCAGTTCGCCGCCCGTGTCGCCTCGCGGCAAATCGTTGGCTTCCACCGTCTCAAGCCGGCCGAGCGGGAAGTTCAGCGCATGGACCATCTCCAGCGTGTCGGTGATGTGCAGGTGGTGAGCCCAGGTTTCGGCCCAGTCCTCCCAGGGATGCGAAGTGGCGTAGGCCGAGATGTGGTCTTGCTGCCAGTCGGGCGCAGCACCGTTGGCGTAGTAAGTCTTCAACGCCTGTTCGTAATCGGTGCGCTCGTCACCGAACAAGGCGCGGAAAGCATCCAGACTGCGTGGATCGTCGCGGATCAGGCGATCCCAGTAGTAGTGGCCGAGTTCATGGCGGAAATGGCCGAGCAGCGTTCGATAGTTCTCACCCATCTCGACGCGACGCTTCTCGCGCTCGGCGGAGTCGGCCTCGGCGACATTGAGCGTGATCAGGCCATTGTCATGGCCGGTCAGGATGCGTTCGCCGCCGGGCCCGCCGCCGATGGGGTCGGCGAGGAAGTCGAAGGCGAGGCCGGCCTCGTCCGCGGGCGCCTGCTTGGGCACCACCGGCAGGCCGAAGGCGAGCAGCGAATAGATGGCGCGCTTCTTCGCCGCTTCGACCCGGATCCAGCGGCGGCGGTTGCCGTCGACCGAGAGATCGGGGATCAGCTGATTCAGCCCGCAGGCACGGCAAAAGACCTGCCCCGGCTCGGCCATCCAGTTGCAGGCGCATTCATCGGCATTGGTACACTGAAAAGTGCCGTCCGCGCCCGACAGGGCAAAGCGGGCATGCTCGGGATCGTAGAGCACGAGGCTTCCGCAGTTCAGGCACTGCGCGTTCTCGAAATAGAGACGGTGGCCGCAATGCGGGCAGTCGAAGAGTTTCATGTCTGTCTCGATTCACCAGAGGAGGCACGGTGTGCATGGCGGCCCGTGCCCAAACGCGAACCGCGGGCCGGCGTTCCGCATTCCATCGAGACTATTTCGCTGCAAGCTGGGCGACGACCTGCCTGGCCACCGCCTCGCCCGACAGCCGCGCGCCGCCGCAAGTCTGTATCAGCGGGCCGGCGACATGCTCGCCGGCAAAGAAGATCTTTTCCGCGACCGGCTGCATCAGCGCCGCCCGCGCTTGCGAGCGGCCAGGGCGGGCAGCCGCATAGGCGCCGCGCACGAAGCGTTCGCCGCCCCAATTGGTCATCATGGCGCGCCCGACATGTTTGCGCGTATCGCCGCCGAAAATCCCGCACAGCCGGTCGACGACGAAGTCGATGCCGGCGGCTTCACCCGCGGCCGACATCTCCCAGGCGAAATCGCCGCCGACGAAGCCGACCATCAGGTCGAGGTCGAATGGGAAACACAGGAAATAGATGTCGTGCCTGGCCATTCGTTCGATCAAAAGGTCGTCGAAGGGCTGCAGGCCGAGCCTCGTGCCCGTGATTTCGACCGGCAGCTTGGTCAGCATGCCCATGGGCAGGTCGAAGAAGGCGCCGAAATGGGTGTCGGGCAGGGCAGGTGAAAACGCGATCTCCTCGAAGGCAAGCACCGCCGGCGAGGCGGTAACGATCACCGCCTTGGCGCGGATGGTGCCGCGGTCGGTGACGCAGGCGACGCCTGGTACGTCCCAGAGGATCTGGCGTGCCGGCGTCGACAGTTCGACCGGCAAGCCGGCGCCGAAACGCGCGACCAGCGCGCCAAACCCCTCCTTGCTGAAATAGTTGGGGTCGAGATCGGCGGCGGCCTGAAAGTCGCGGATCGAAATCTCGTCCTCATCGGCGCCGAAATCCATCGGCCCGGCGAAGGTGGCGGCCGCGCGTGGCGCATGGCCTTTTTCCAGCAATGCGGAAAGGCGGTCGTCGTCGCCTACCCCGACCTCATGTTTCGCCAGCAATTCGAACAGCTTCGCATCGGCTGCCTTCATCTCGGCTTCCTCGGCCTCGCTCGCCTTGCGCTTGCGGTAGTAGAGGTGGTCGACGTTCATATCGTGGTGGTGCAGGGTCCAGCCGGCACTCTTGGCTTCGGGAAAATACGGATTGCGGTCGGCGGCATGCAGCCAGGCGCAGCCGATGTCGAAAGGCACGCCAAAATGCCGGTCGCTGGTCCAGGCGCGGCCGCCTATGCGGTCCATGGCCTCGAGCAGTTTGAAGGAGAGGCCCGCGGCCTGCACGGTCCTGGCCGCGGACAGCCCCGCCGAGCCGGCGCCGATGATCACGACATCAACGTCTTCCATGGCTATTTCGACCCCGCCACAATAATCACTTGATCGTAAGCAAATTCCCCGGCATTCGCCAGCATCGCGCCACAGGACGGTGACAAAGGCGCGTTTCGCTGGCAAATTCCCGCCGGGACGTGAATCAGGCAACCAGGAGAAAGACATGGCATTACTTGCCAAGGGTAGGATTTTAGCGGCCGCACTGGTGGCGGTGCTTGGGCTGGCGACGGGCGCGCAGGCGGCCGGGAGTTGCGGCAAGACCGGTGCCGGCTTCGATGCCTGGAAGCAGGATTTTGCCGCGGACGCCAAGGCCGAAGGTGTCGGCGCGAAGGGCCTGGCCGCTCTGGCCGGCGCGACCTACGCAACAAGGACGATCTCGGCCGACCGCGCCATCCACAAGGCGTTCAGCGGCTCGGTGGACGATTTCATGAAGCGCCGTGGCGGAGCCGCGATCATTTCCAAGGGCCGCTCGCTGAAGAAGTCGAACGCGGCGCTGTTCAGCCAGATCGAACGGAATTATGGCGTGTCGCCGGGCGTGCTGCTCGCCATCTGGGGCATGGAGACCGGCTTCGGCGCTTCCATGGGCAACCAGAATACGGTGTCCGCCATTTTGACGCTTGCTTATGATTGCCGCCGCCCGGACTACTTCCATCCGCATGCCATCGCGGCCCTGAAGCTGGTCGATCGCGGCGCGTTGACCTCCTCGTCGGTCGGCGCCATGCATGGCGAGGTCGGCCACACGCAGTTCCTGCCCGGAAATGTCCTGAAATATGCGGTCGGCAACGGAAACCTGCGCGACAAGGCCACAGCGCTCGCTTCCACCGCCAACTACCTCAAGGGTCATGGCTGGCGGGCCGGCGCGAGCGCGAGCGCCAATATGGGCGCGATTGCCGGCTGGAATTCGGCAAACGTCTATCAGCAGGCCATCGCGCGCATCGCCGACGCGATCGATGCCAACTGATTGAAGCCTCTGTTCGAGCAAGAGCCCGGCCATGCGCCGGGCTTTTTGTTGCGCGGGAGCGTCGCGGATGTTCGGAGTTGGCCGAGACCTCTAACTTCGTCATCCACGGGCGGAGCAGCCGCATAGCGGCGTCGCGGAGACCCGAGGATCCATTCCGTGACCTCGGCCGTGGAGTGCAGCGGAGCAGGATCCTGCACCGTGGCGAAGCGTTGGAGTCCCGGCATGGATCCCTTGGGCTGCGGAGCAGCTCCAGGGGTCTGCGCCGCGTCGCTACGCTCCTTGCTCCGCCCGTGGATGACGAAGCGGTGGTGTTCCCCCAAGGTATGCGGGTTCACCAATGCGTCGGTCAAATTCCTTAGCCGGGGCGTATTTCACCTGACTCAATCGAACTCGGTGCAATGCCGGATTTCTATTTCACATCAATAACATAGGAGCAGCCGGCCAGCACTTTTCCGGGATGGCTATCGACGGTCGAGACATTGAGCGTGATGCGCGTGGAAAGACTGACGCCGTCTGTGTCCTCGGTGCTTTCGGCCACGATTTTCTCGCCGAGGAATTTGTCTGATGTCGAGACCGTCGCCGGGACGTCGAGCTGCCGGGCGAGGTCGGGCGCGCCAATGCCGTCAAACACGGCCATCGGCCCTGTCGCGGTGAAGACGATTGTCGCGGTCTCACGCCCGAAGACATGGACCGGAGCGGGCAATTGATACTGGCTGAGGAATGGATTGCCTGATGCAACCTCTTTCCAGCTGAGCTTCTCCACCGCCCCGGGCTCGCTTGCGAGCCAAAGGGCAAAGCCGTTATAGGCCGGCACGTCGGCCCTGCATTCGATGAGCGCTGCAAGGTCGAGCGAGGCGGGGTCGAAATCCCCGGCTTTGGCCGGTGCCGCCAGAAGGACCAGCGGCACCAGGCTGAGACGGCGCATGCCTATTTGTTGCGGTTGCGCGCGGCCAGCGTGCGCAGCCTCAGTGCATTGAGGCGGATGAAGCCGGCGGCGTCCTTCTGGTCGTAGGCGCCGCGGTCGTCCTCGAAAGTGACCAGCGCGTCGGAATAGAGCGTCTTTTTCGACTTGCGGCCGGTGACCATGACATTGCCCTTGTAGAGCTTGAGGCGCACCGTGCCCTCGACGTCTTCCTGGCTCTTGTCGATCATCGCCTGCAGCATCAGCCGCTCGGGCGAGAACCAGAAGCCGTTGTAGATGAGTTCGGCGTAGCGCGGCATGAACTCGTCCTTGAGGTGCGCCGCACCCCGGTCGAGCGTGATCGATTCTATGGCGCGGTGGGCCACGATCAGGATGGCGCCGCCCGGGGTCTCGTAGACGCCGCGCGATTTCATGCCGACGAAGCGGTTCTCGACCAGGTCGAGCCGGCCGATGCCATTGTCGCGGCCAAGATCGTTGAGCGCCGCCAGCATTGTCGCCGGCGACAGCTTCTTGCCGTTGAGCGCGATCGGGTCGCCCTTCAGGAATTCGATCTCGATCTCGGTGACCTCGTCGGGCGCGTCCATCGGCGAAACGGTGCGCTGGTGGACGAATTCCGGCGGCTCGCTCCACGGATCTTCGAGAACCTTGCCCTCGGAAGACGAATGCAGAAGGTTGGCGTCGACCGAGAACGGCGCCTCGCCCCTCTTGTCCTTGGCCACCGGGATCTGGTGCTGCTCGGCGAAATTGATCAGGTCGGTGCGCGACTTGAACGACCAGTCGCGCCACGGTGCGATGACCTTGATGTCGGGGTTCAGCGCATAGGCAGACAGCTCGAAACGCACCTGGTCGTTGCCCTTGCCGGTGGCGCCATGCGCGATCGCATCGGCGCCGGTCTCCTTGGCGATCTCGACGAGATGCTTGGAGATCAGCGGCCGCGCGATCGACGTGCCGAGCAGATAGGTGCCTTCATAGACGGTGTTGGCGCGAAACATCGGGAAGACGAAGTCGGAGACGAATTCCTCGCGCACATCGACGATGCGGATGTCCTTGATGCCCATCATCTCGGCCTTCTGGCGCGCCGGCTCCAGCTCGCCGCCCTGGCCGAGATCGGCGGTGAAGGTGACGACCTCGGCACCGAGTTCGGTCTGCAGCCATTTCAGGATGATGGATGTGTCGAGGCCGCCGGAATAGGCGAGCACGACTTTCTTGACGTCTTTGGTCTTGGACATTTCGGCTCCGTCGATGGCGGACGCTTGAAGCAAGGGCGTCACGCATTGTCGGAGCGCCTTTTAGCAGGAACGGCAAAGCGAGCAAGCACGCGCGGCGCCAGACTGCTGATCCAGCGCTGCTGACGTTCTCCAGGTCGAAGGCCGCGACCTCTGCCGGAGGGTGCGCCAGTCTCGCATCTGGCGCCGGCGCGACGTATCTTGTATAGGCCTGCGCATTCCCAGGGGCCTTCCATGTCCTTCATTCCCGACACCACCACGCTGATCCAGTTCGCCGTCGCCACCGTGATCCTGGCGATCACCCCCGGTCCCGACATGACCCTGTTCGTCTCGCGCACGCTGAGCCAGGGGCGCGTCACCGGCTTTGCCTCGATGGCCGGTGCGCTGTGCGGCACGCTGATCCACACCACGCTGGTGGTGGTCGGTGTCTCGGCGCTGATCGTCGCCTCGCCGATGGCCTTCTTCGTGCTGAAGATTTTTGGCGCCGGTTATCTCGTCTTCCTGGCCTGGCAGTCGATCGCCAAGGGCTCGGCCTTTTCGCCGGAAAAGAAGACAGGCCCGCAGATCTCGCTTTTGCGCAGCTGGGCGGCAGGGCTCGGCGTCAATCTGCTCAACCCGAAGATCATCCTGTTCTTCATGACCTTCCTGCCGCAATTCGTTTCCGCGCATGATCCCAACGCGCCGGGAAAGCTGTTCTTCCTCGGCGCCATGTTCATCGTGCTGTCGATCCCGGTGACAGTGCCGATGGTGCTGGCGGCGGAAAAGTTTTCGGCGGCGATGAAGGCCAGCCCGCGCGTCACGCGGGTCGTCGACTATCTCTTCTCCGGCGTGTTCTCGGCCTTCGCGCTCAGGATCCTGACCGCCCAGGCGAAGTAGGGGCGTCCTTCCACCAGCTTCCGGCCCAGCGCCCGGCGCTGAGCCAGTAGAAGATGCCGCCGACCATGCCGCCACCGATGACGGCCATGATGCCGCTGGTGTCGGTCACGGCGAAGATGGACTCCTGGGCGTGATCGACCAAGCCAAGGAAGGCGGCCGCCACCACCGCACCGGCCAGCGCATAATACAACCAGTCGCGCCGGCCAAGGATTTCGGCAACCAGGATGACGATCGCCGCCGGCATGAAGGCGAAATAGGCGACGAACAGGGCGACGAAGGGAATCGAAAAATACAGCGAGGCGGTTGCGGCCGGCTGCGCATGCTGCGGCGCATAGCCAAGCGAGGCCAGGAACAGGATGTTGAGGAAGGCGCTCGCCGCCAGCGACGCGACGACATAGCCGAACAGGATCATGGCAAGGCGCACGATATAGGCGACGAGACGGTTCATCCCGCATCCCGCTGTAGGGGACGGCCAGACTTGCGCCCCGCCAGGAGCCAGTAGACCGACCCGGCGGCGGTGCCGGCGGTGGCCAGGAACCCGAGAAAGCCCGGATTGAACACAAAGCCTCCAGCCGAGCCGGGAACGAAAACGCCAAATGCGATGGAGGTGATCGCACCCGTGACCGCGAAATAGAACCATCCCCGCAGCGACAGCCGTTCGGCAAGCAAGATCGCGGGGCCGACGATCAGCAGCGCGCAGATCGCCACGGTCAACACGGCGAGCGGGAACGAACCCAGCCAGTCGAATGTGAAGACCAGGGACCAGTTGCCGTATTCGATCCCTTCCAGAAGGGTGATCAGCAGCACAGGCACCAGGATTGAGGTCAGCACAGCGGCGACATAACCGACTGCTATGATGGCGAAGCGCTTGAGCCCGGCGAGGGGACGGTTCATCGGGCTGTCCTGATGCGCGTGTCGCTCGGAAGCAGTCCCATGACCAGCCGGTAGACGGCGCCGCCCAGGCTACCCGCGACGATCAGGGTAATCAGCAAGTCGAGCGCGGGCCGCGTCCGCGCCATCGGATAGATCTGCATGATCGCGAACATAACGGTCCCCACCAGGGCGCCGCCGAGGATCGAAAGTGTCCATCCCCGGCGCCCGGTCAGTTCCGATACCACAATCAGCGGTACCGCGGGCAGCGCGCCATAAATGGCGACTATTATCGTGCCCGCGACCAAGGCCACCACCTGGTCTTTCAGATCGAAGAAAAGCCGGCCGCTGCGCCAAAAGATGGAAGCGTCTTCGTACAAAAGAAACACAAGGGGCATGACGAGCGAGGCTAATGCATAGGAAATGGCAACAGCCGCCAGTCGCCAAGAAAAGCTCACGCTTCGCCGTGCCCCGCGATCATCATGGCTTCCAGTGCCAGCCGGTCGACCTTGCGCATGCGCTCCGATTCCGACTTGAGCTGACCGCAGGCGGCGAGGATGTCGCGGCCGCGCGGGGTGCGGATCGGCGAGGCATAGCCGGCATTGTTGATGTAGTCGGCGAATTTCTCGATCGTCTCCCAGTCCGAGCACTGATAGTTGGTGCCCGGCCATGGGTTGAACGGGATCAGATTGATCTTGGCCGGAATGCCCTTGAGCAGCTTGATCAGGCCCTTGGCGTCCTCGATGGAATCGTTGACGTCCTTCAGCATCACATATTCGAAGGTGATGCGCTTGGCGTTCGACAGGCCGGGATAGGCACGGCAGGCGGCGATCAGTTCCTTCAGCGGATACTTCTTGTTGATCGGCACCAGCAGGTCGCGCAGATCGTCATTGGTGGCATGCAGCGAGATCGCCAGCATGACGCCGATCTCCTCGCCGGTGCGGAAAATCTCGGGCACGACGCCGGAGGTCGACAGTGTGATTCGCCGCTTGGACAAGGAAAGCCCGTCGCCGTCGGAGGCGATCAGCAGCGCCTTCTTCACCGCCTCGAAATTGTAGAGCGGCTCACCCATGCCCATCATGACGATGTTGGACACCTTGCGGCCCTCGGCCGGCACGATGGCGCCATCCGGTGTGTCGCGGTCGGGGAAATCGCCCAGCCGGTCGCGCGCTGTGAGCAACTGGGCGAGAATCTCTTCCGCCGTCAAATTGCGCACCAGCTTCTGGGTGCCGGTGTGGCAGAAGGAGCAGGTCAGCGTGCAGCCGACCTGCGAGGAGATGCAGAGCGTGCCGCGGCCTTCCTCGGGAATATAGACGGTCTCAATCTCGACCGGCCGGCCGGCGCCGCGCGGCGGAAAGCGGAACAGCCATTTGCGGGTGCCGTCGGAAGAAATCTGCTCCTCGACAATTTCGGGCCGCGCGACGGTGAAATGCTTGTCGAGCTCGGCGCGCAGATCCTTGGAGATGTTGAACATGCCGGCAAAGTCGGAAACGCCGCGCACATACATCCAGTGCCAGAGCTGCTGGGCGCGCATCTTTGCCTGGCGCTCGGGCACGATGCCGGACGCAACGAGCGCCTCGCCAAGCTCTGCGCGCGTAAGGCCGATCAGCGACGGCTTCTCGGGCGCGGCGCGGGCGCGCAACGCGTCACGGGCACCCTCAGTGGTGAGGTCGAAGGAAAGGGTCATGGTCGCACTGATATAAGCGGTTTGCGGCCGATTTCATCCATCGTGCCGGGAACTGAAGCGCGGCGCATAGCACAGGTTGAGGGCAGAGTCATGCCGGGGTAGGGGAATAGGGTAGCAAGGCAGGTCCTACTGCCCTACTCCCTATTCCCTCCCCTTCGAGGACAAACATGGCCCTTCAATCGCGAAAATATCCTCTGCTGCGGCGCTCGCGCGCGATGTGGGGCTCGCGGCGCGTGTGGCAGCCGCGCCTGGTGTTCTGGGCCGGAGCGGTCTCGATCGGCGTCATCAGCGTGCTGTTCGCGGTGCTGGCCGACAAGGCGCAGGTGCTGTTCCATGTCATGATCGATGATGGCGGCGGCTGGCGCTTCTATCTGCCGCTCATGATCACGCCGCTTGGCTTCGTGCTGTGCGCCTGGCTGGCCCAAGCTTTCTTTCCGGGCTCGCAAGGCAGCGGCATTCCGCAAGCAATCGCCGCGCGCCATCTGCGTGACGACGACGATCGCAACCACCTGCTCTCATTGCGGCTTGCGGCCGGCAAGATCGCGCTCACCATCGTCGGCCTGTTCTGCGGCGCTTCCATCGGTCGCGAAGGCCCGACCGTGCAGGTCGGCGCCTCGCTGATGCTGCAGGCGGCGCGCTGGGGCGGCATGGCGCAGGCGCGGGGCCTGATCCTGGCCGGGTCGGCCGCCGGCATCGCGGCTGCCTTCAACACCCCATTGGCCGGCATCGTCTTCGCCATCGAGGAAATGGGTCGCACCTATGAAGCGCGCACCAACGGGCTGGTGCTGACGGCGGTCATCCTGGCCGGCATCGCATCGCTCGGCCTGCTCGGCAACTACACCTATTTCGGCATCTCCAGAGACACGATCTCGTTTGCCGCCGAGTGGCCGCTGGTGCTTGCCTGCGGCGTCATCGGGGGCGGCTTCGGCGCGCTGTTCTCGCTGCTGGCGCTGAAGATCACGCGGCGGATCCGCCGCTGGCACACACAGCAGCCCCTGGCTCGCGCGCTACTGGTGGCCGCATTCTGCGGGCTCGGCGTGGCGGTGATCGGCATTGCGTCGGGCGGGCTGACCTTCGGCACCGGATACGCGCAGGCGCGCGGCGCGGTGGAGGGTACGCCGCTGCCATGGCTCTTCTTCGTGGAAAAATTCCTGGCCGGGCTGCTGTCGATGGTTTCGGGCATTCCAGGTGGCATTTTCGCGCCCTCGCTGGCGGTCGGCGCCGGTATCGGCAGTTCGCTCGGCCTTTTGTTCGGCGCCAGCGCGGGAGCCGCCGCGCTGCTCGGCATGGCCGGCTATTTCGCCGGCGTGGTGCAGGCGCCGATGACGGCTTTCGTCATCATCCTGGAGATGACCGGCAACCACGACAATGTCATCGCGCTGATGCTGGCCTCGATGCTGGGCTACGGCACGGCGCGGATGATCTCGCACGAGCCGCTCTATCACGCGCTGTCGCGCGTCTTCATCGCCGAGGCGATCCGGCGTCGGCGGGCGGAGGCCGCGCCGGAATCCGGCCATGGCTGAAAAGCAAAAGGCCGGGCTTTACGGCCCGGCCTTTTGCGTCAAAGCTAGGCTCTGCCTATTTGCACTTGGCGATCGACGACAGCGCCGCCGAAATGCCCTTCAGCGAGAAGACATAGGAGGTGGGATTGCCGCGGCCGGATTTCGCCGTCACCTTCATGTCGGTGCCGGTCTTCATGGCGGCGATCAGCACGGGTTCCTCTGCCGCGTTCTCGACCCAGGCCGACTTGCCGCGGGTGAACATCGAGAACGACTTCTTGTCGATGGTGACGGTTGCCTTGGAACCTTCCTGGAAATTGTAGCCGGCAATGAACTGCGGCTCGTAGGACACCTGCTGGCCAGGCCGCTGGCTGACAAAGAAGAACATATCGCCATGGTCGAGCGTCGGCGGCTGCTTGTCGGTCGGCACGGTCAGCACGTAGCAGACCTTGCCGCCCTGCGCCTGATAGCTGTAGGTGCCCCAGGCATTGTGCTGGCCGATCTTGGTCGCCTGCTGCGCCAGTGCCGGCGCTGCCGAGGCCGCCAGGACCAGGCTCGAAACTAGTGCTATCAATCCGCGCATCGTCTTTCCCGTATTCCAAATGGTGCGGAGGCGGGCCGCTTGGCGTCCTGCCGTCGCTTCATTTTGATTTAATCTGGGTTACCAAACGGTGAATTTCCCTCAACAAAAGGACGCTCACCCCAGGAAACCGCCGCCATTCCCGCGCCGCCGCCCTTGTCGGCAGCCGGCGCGACGTCCCTTCGGCGACTTGGAGGCCACGAAAGCGGCAAGAGTTTGACTTTTCAACCGGAGCTGCGAACGCCTCCATCCACAAGATGCGCACCGCGCGAAGACGCTCAGCCCTTGTCGGCGATGGCGTCCTTGGCGGCCTGGCGATGCGCCGGCGTGATGTGGGCGCTGACGGCGGTGATCGCGGCAGTCAGCACGGCGATGTCGTCGGTGAAACCGAGGCCGAAGATGAAGTCGGGAATGAGGTCCACCGGCAGGACGAAATAGCCGAGCGCCGCCACCAATATGCCCTTGGCGCGCAACGGCGTGTTCTTGTCCATGGCGCAGTAATAGGCGGCGACGACGTCTTCCATGAAGGGGATCTGCCGCGCGGCCTTCTTCGCCGTGCGCCAGAATTTCTCGCGCACTTCGCCCTCGCCGCCCAGCCTGTCGCCAAAGCCGAAGAAATCAAAACCGGGTTGTTGCGCCATCAATGTCTCCTGGCGGGTCTCATGCGCATCCAGGCGCATGCCTCGCGGGGAAAATGTGGTGAAAGGTGAACCCGGGTGCAAGATGCCGGCACCGATTTGGGATTCTCCGCTGTCTTGGCGACCGTGCGATACCGGGCATCAACCACCGGCAAAGCGGTTCATTCTCTTCGCCAGTGCGATGTCGAGCGCCGTGACGCCGCCGGCGTCATGGGTGTTCAGCGTCACGTCAACGGTCTTGTAGACGTTTGACCAGTCGGGATGATGATCCATCTTTTCGGCCGCCAGCGCGACGCGGGTCATGAAGGCGAAGGCTTCGGAAAAATTGTTAAAGGCGAAGCTGCGCCTGATCGAGGCGCCGTCCGTGGCCAGCGACCAGCCGCCGAGTTCGGCAAGGGCAGCGGTGATGGCGTCCTTGCTGAGTTTTTCTCTCGTCATGATGATTTCCCGTGCTATCTCGAATTTGACCCTCACCATACTGCAAGTCGCCCAAAAGTGTTTTGCGGTTTTGGGGTTCCAAATGCACAAATGGCGCATATCGAATGAGCATAACGCCCATAAATTCCATCCTTTTCGTCTGTCTCGGCAATATCTGCCGGTCGCCGCTGGCAGAGGGCGTTTTTCGCGCCGTTTGGGCCGAGCGCGGCTGGGACCGCGATATCCGGCTCGACTCGGCCGCGACCAGCGGCTGGGAGGTCGGCTCGCCCCCCGATCCACGCTCGATCGCGGTCGCGATGCGTCACGGCATCGATATTTCCGGACAGCGGGCGCGCAAGATCACGCCGCAGGATTTCTCCCGTTTCGACCTGGTCCTTGGCATGGACCGCTCGAATGTCGCCGACCTCAAGGCGCTGGCTCCGGCCGCGCGGGACCGGGTGCAGCTCTTCCTGGAGTTCGCGCACGGACAGGCGCGCGACGTGCCCGATCCCTATTATGACGGGCCGGAGGCCTTTGCCGAGGTCTATCGCATGATCCGCGAGGCGTCGGAGGCGCTGGCGACACGGCTGGCCGCGCGGGCGTCGGTGCCCGACAGCGGCCAGGCCTCCTCGACGATATAGGGGCCGCCGCCGACCGAATCGCGCGACGACATCAGGACGAAGCGGCCGATACGAAATGGCAGCGTGGAGAAATTGCCGCGGGCCGAAAGATACTGGGCGACATCCAGCGGGCTCGAATTGCGCAGCCGCGCCAAGGTCACATGCGGCATGAACTTGCGCGGATCGGCGGGAATGCCGAGCCGCTGGCAGATGCGGTCGATCTCGCCCTGAAGCCCGGCCAGATCGGGCGAGGCGGAAGCGCCGGCCCACACCGCATGCGGCTTCTTCTGGCCAAAGGCGCCGACGCCGGACAGGGTCAGCGAGAATGAGGGCCGGTGGACACGGTCCAGCGCATTGGCGATCTCGTCGGCGACATGGCCCTCGACATCGCCGATGAAGCGCAGCGTCAGATGGTAGTTTTCGACATCGATCCAGCGCGCCCCGGGCAGGCCGCCCCGGAGCAGGGACAGCGAAAGGGCGGCGTCACGCGGAATTTCGAGGGCGGTGAAAAGACGCGGCATGAAGAGCCTCCCTTCCTCGAATCGAACTGTCATCCATAGCGAATCATCGATAGTCGAATGGAGCAAGAGGTTTATTGGTCACAGGCTTTGCCAAAAGTTTCCGCAAGGGAAAGCAGTTTATCCAGCCTCATGAGCCGCCCGGGACCGCCGCGATGGTCTTCTCGACCGTCGGCAGGATACGCTCGACCATCCGGTCGACACCGCTTGCGCTCGGGTGCATGCCGTCCTCGAGTTGCAGGCCGGGCTGTCCGGCGACGCCGTCAAGGAAGAACGGATAGAGCGCGACATCGTATTTCCCCGCCAGGTCCGGAAAGATGGCGTCGAAGGCGTTCTGGTAGTCGGCGCCGAGATTGGGCGCGGCGCGCATGCCGGCGAGCAACACAGCGATCTTGCGCTGTTTGAGCTTGCCGAGCATCTCGTCGAGGTTCTTCCTGGCGATGTCGGGCGAGATGCCGCGCAGCATATCGTTGGCGCCGAGTTCGAGGATGACCAACTGCGTGCCGTCCGGCACCGACCAATCGAGCCGCGCCAGGCCGCCGCTCGTGGTGTCGCCGGAAACGCCGGCATTGGCGACGGTAACGTCATGGCCCTTGGCACGCAGCGCTGCCTGCAATTTGTCGGTAAAGCCTTGACCGGGTCCAAGCCCGAAGCCCGCCATCAGGCTGTCACCGAAGCCGACGATCTTGAAGGGCTCGGCACGCGCCGACGAAATCGCGCCGCAAATGGCCAGGAAAAGGACCAGGCCTGCGGCTATCTGGCGTTTGAAAGACATGCGGCAGGCCCCATATGACCAAGGAATTCTTCCGGCGACGGCTTCCGGCAAGCAGAGCCATCATCCCTGATATAGGACGCTTTCATTTTGACAGAAGCCGTCATCGCGCTGAAAGACGTATCCCTGACGCTCGGCGAAGGCGCGTCGTCAGTCCATGTGCTGAAAGGCGTCAGCCTCGAGGTGGCGCCCGGCGAGGCGACTGGCATCGTCGGTCCCTCGGGGTCCGGCAAGTCGACCTTGCTGATGGTGCTGGCGGGTTTGGAACGGATCGATTCGGGTACGGTACGAATCGCCGGCGAGCTGCTCAATGGCAAAAGCGAGGATCAGATCGCTTCGTTTCGTGGCCGAAACATTGGCATTGTCTTCCAGTCCTTCCACCTCATCCCCAACATGACGGCGCTTGAGAATGTCGCGGTGCCGCTGGAGCTGGCCGGCCATGCCGATCCGTTTTCGGTGGCGGCGCGCGAGCTGGCGGCGGTCGGCCTCAGCGACCGCGTCACCCATTACCCCGGCGAACTCTCCGGCGGCGAACAGCAGCGCGTGGCGATCGCCCGGGCGCTGGCGCCCTCGCCGCGCATTCTCATCGCCGACGAGCCGACCGGCAATCTCGACCAGGCGACGGGACGGCAGGTCGCCGACCTGCTGTTCGCCAAGGCGGCCGAGCGCGGCATGACGCTGGTGCTTGTCACCCATGATCCCGCGCTCGCGGCACGCTGCGCGCGCCAGGTGTCGATGCGCTCCGGCCGTATCGAGGCGCCGACCCCACCGACCCCATTGAAGGTCACCGCCTGATGCCGCTGGCACGGACGCTGAAGCTCGCCGTCCGCTTTTCGTTGCGCGAGATGCGCGGCGGCCTGTCCGGCTTCCTGATCTTTCTCGCCTGCATCGCGCTCGGCGTCGCGGCGATCGGCGGCGTCAATTCGGTTGCCCGTTCGATCAGTGCCGGCGTCGCCAATCAGGGCCAGACGCTGCTTGGCGGCGATCTTCGCTTCCAGGTCAACCAGCGCGATGCCAGCCAGGCCGAACATGGCTTCCTCGACGGGCTGGGCGTTGTTTCGCGCACCGCCAGCATGCGCTCGATGGCGCGTCTGGCAGACGGCTCCGACCAGGCGCTGGTCGAGGCCAAGGCGGTCGACGATGCCTATCCGCTCTATGGCGCGCTGGAGACGGAGCCGGCGCTGACAAAGCAGGAATTGTTCGGCGAGGAATTCGGCGTCTTTGGCGCGGCGGCGCCCGATCTTCTGTTCGAACGGCTGCATCTCAAGCTCGGCGACCGGCTGAAGCTCGGCACCGCCACCTTCGAATTGCGCGCCAGGCTGGTCACCGAGCCGGATGCCGTGTCCGACGGTTTCGGCTTCGCGCCAAGGCTGATGATCTCGACCGAAGGCCTGGCCGCGACCGGGCTGGTCCAACCGGGCAGCCTGGTCGAAAACGCCTACAAGATCCGGCTGCCCGCCGATGCCGACGAGGCGCGGCTCAAGGCCATACAGGATCAGGCGGCCAGGGATTTTCCGGAAGCTGGCTGGTCGATCCGCACGCGCGGCAACGCCGCCCCCGCCCTGTCGTCCAACATCGAGCGCTTCTCGCAGTTCCTGACGCTGGTCGGGCTGACGGCGCTGGTGGTCGGCGGCGTCGGCGTCGCCAATGCGGTGCGCGCCTATCTCGACGGCAAGCGCGGCGTCATCGCCACCTTCAAGAGTCTCGGGGCTTCCGGCGGTTTTGTCTTCACCGTCTATCTCGTGCAAATCCTGATCATAGCGGCTCTCGGTATCGCCGCTGGTCTGGTGCTCGGCGCGCTGATGCCTTTTGCCGCAAGTGCCGCGCTTCAATCCGTCATTCCGGTGCCGGCGCAAGGCGGCTTCTACCCCGGCGCGCTCGGCATGGCGGCGCTGTTCGGGCTGCTGGTGACGCTGGCCTTCGCGCTGCTGCCGCTCGGACGCGCCCGCGACGTGCCGGCGACAGCGCTGTTTCGGGAGATGGGCCTGGAAGGCCGCGGCTTTCCGCGACTTGTCTATATTGCCTCCGCCATCGGCATCGCGCTGCTGCTGGCGGTTCTGGCCATCCTCTTTTCCGGCGACCAGCGCATCGCCTCGATCTTCGTCGGCGCCACCATCTTTTCCTTCCTGGTGCTGCGCCTGGTCGGAGCGTTGGTGCAATGGGTGGCAAGGAAGAGCCCGCGCGTGCGCTCCGTGGCGCTCCGTCTCGCCGTCGGCAACATCCATCGACCAGGCGCCTTGACGCCATCGGTGGTGCTGTCGCTGGGGCTCGGGCTGACGCTGCTGGTGACGTTGGCGCTGATCGACGGCAATCTGCGGCAGCAGATCTCCGGCAGCCTGCCGGAGCGGGCGCCGAACTTCTTCTTCGTCGACATCCAGAGCAGCGATGTCGATGCGTTCTCGGCCCTGGTCGGCAAGGAGGCGCCGCAAGGGACATTGGTCAAGGTGCCGATGCTGCGCGGCCGGGTGATGGCGCTCAACGGCGTCGCCGTCGACAAGGTCAAGGTGCCGGCCGAGGGCGCCTGGGTGCTGAAAGGCGATCGCGGCCTGACCTATGACGCCAGGCAGCCGGAAAACGCGACGCTGACCGAGGGCGAATGGTGGCCGGACAATTATACCGGCGAGCCGCTGGTCTCCTTCTCGGCGCAGGAAGGCAAGGAGATCGGGCTGAAGCTCGGCGACACCGTCACCGTCAATGTGCTTGGCCGCAACGTGACGGCCAGGATCGCCAACTTCCGCCAGGTCGTGTGGGAGACGATGGGCATCAATTTCGTCATGGTGTTCTCGCCCAACACATTCGCGGGCGCGCCGCATGGCTGGATGGCGACGCTGACCGAAAAGAGTGCCTCGACGGCCGACGATGCCCGTATCCTCAATGCCGTTACCCGCGCCTTCCCCGCGGTAACGACGGTGCGCGTCAAGGACGCGCTCGATGTCGTCAACCGGCTGGTCGGCCAGCTCGGCACCGCGATCCGGGCCGCGGCCGGGGTGGCGCTGTTCGCTTCGGTGTTGGTGCTGGCAGGCGCGCTTGCCGCCGGCAACCGGGCGCGCATCCACGACGCCGTGGTGCTGAAGACACTCGGCGCGACCAGGAGGACGCTGATAACGGCGTTCTCCCTGGAGTACATGCTGATCGGATTGGCCACGGCCATCTTCGCGCTGGCCGCCGGCGGCATCGCGGCCTGGTACATCGTCGCCCGCATCATGACGCTGCCATCGCATTTCATGCCGGAGGTGGCCGTGGCAACCATCGTCTTTGCGCTGGTCATCACGGTCGGCATCGGTCTTGCCGGCACCTGGCGGGTGCTCGGCCACAAGGCGGCGCCGGTGCTGCGCGACCTCTGATCCCTCTCTAATCCTTGGCGGGACTCTGGGGCGGAGCGAGCCCTCCGCAATTAAATCTTGGTAAGGATGCCGGCCCGGAAGCCCGGAGAATCGGTATTTCGACCTCTCACGAACCGTTACATCCGGTTACGGTCTTGTTCTTGACGCGAATAACCATCATATTTCGCCACAGGCATGCTGGAGCCCCGCCAGCGGCGCCTGGGTCCGCAAGAGGCCCGACACCGGACGGGGCAGAAGCAATAGAGGATTCCAATGGCTGATCCCATTCGCAATTATCAGACGTCGGCGGTGCCCGGCGTCCGCGCCGACATCGATCAGGGCCTGCGCGCTTATATGATCAAGGTCTACAATCTGATGGGGCTTGGCCTCCTCATCACCGGCCTTGCCGCCGTCGGCACGATCATGCTGGCCACCACCACCGATCCGGCCTCGGCTGTCGCAACGCTGCCGAGCGGCGAGATGCTGACGTCCTTCGGCTATGCGATCTTCGGGTCGCCGCTGCGCTGGGTGGTGATGCTGGCGCCGCTGGCCGCCGTGTTCTTCCTGTCGTTCAGGATTCAGTCGATGAGCATCGCTGCCGCGCAGACCACGTTCTGGGTCTATGCCGGTCTCGTCGGCCTGTCGCTGTCGTCGATCTTCCTGGTCTACACCACGGCCAGCATTTCGCAGACCTTCTTTGCCACGGCCGCCGCCTTCGGCGCGCTGTCGCTGTACGGCTACACGACCAAGCGCGACCTGACGGCGATGGGCTCGTTCCTGATCATGGGCGTGTTCGGCATCATCATCGCGTCGGTGATCAACATCTTCCTGCAGTCGTCGGCGCTGTCCTTCGCCGTGTCGGCGATCGGCGTCCTGGTCTTCGCCGGCCTGACCGCCTACGACACGCAGAAGATCAAGGAGATGTATTTCGAGGGTGACGTTTCCGATGTCGCCGGCCGCAAGGCCATCATGGGCGCGCTGAGGCTCTATCTCGATTTCATCAACCTGTTCATGTTCCTGCTCCAGTTCATGGGCGACCGCCGCTAAGGCACGCTTCATGGTCTGACTGGACCATCGGGTTTGAAAAGGGCGGCCCAACGGCCGCCCTTTTCTTTTGCGCCGGCGTTTGCTGTTATCGGAAGCAGACAGAAGGCCTGCATAAAGAATGTGCACTATCGTGATACGGCCGGCCACTTCGGCCGACCTCGACACCATCACCGAAATCTATGCCGACGCGGTGACCTATGGCACGGCGAGCTACGAACTGGAGCCGCCAGACCGCGCCGAGATGGGCACGCGATTCGCAACGCTCACGGCCGGCGGCTTCCCGTATCTGGTGGCGGAAAAGGACGGGGCTGTGCTTGGCTATGCCTATGCCGGTGCCTTCCGCCCGCGCCCGGCCTACCGCTTCATCGTCGAGGATTCGGTCTATGTCGCGCCCGAGGCCAAGGGCCAGGGTGTCGGCCTCATGCTGATGCGCAGCCTGATCGCGGCTGCCGAGGCGGCGGGCTTCCGCCAGATCGTCGCGGTGATCGGCGACGGCCATCCAGGCAGCGCCTCGGTCAAGCTGCATGAAAAGCTCGGCTTCCGCCACTCCGGCCGGCTCGAAGGCTCCGGCTACAAGCACGGGCGCTGGCTGGACACGGTGTTCATGCAGCTGTCCCTGAATGGCGGCGCGTCGTTGCCGCCGGATCCGGCCTCGCTGCCTGAGCGGAAGTTCCGCGGCGCTTGAGAGGAATTGAGGAACTGAGGAACTGAGGAACTGAAGAATTGGAGAAGAAGGCGGTTTCTTCAGGCGTCGAGCCCTTTTCTTAAATTCCTCAGTTCCTCAGTTCCTCAGTTCTTCAGTTCCTCAATTCCAATTGTCCCGCTCAAGCTCCCACAACCCTGAGCTTGCTGTCGAAGACGCCGAGCACGCGGCCGAGTTCTTGCCCGCGCTTGAGGATGCGGCCGCCGGCGGCGATAACGGCGAAGGCGCCCTGTTTGCGGGCCAGTTTCGGATCCTTGACGATCTGGAACAGCGGCACTTCGCTGGCCCGGCGGAAGACGGAAAACACGGCCCTGTCGGTGAGATGATCGATGGCATAGTCGCGCCATTCATTAGCGGCGACCATGCGTCCGTAGAGCCTGAGGATCTGGTCCAGTTCACGCCGGTCGAAGCGCACAGGCTGGTCGAGGCGCTCATGTCGCGCCTCGTGCAGCGGGATCAATATTGCGGATGCGTCACCATCCCCCGTCCCGCCGCTATCGTCGCTCATGCCTCGATCCTTCAAAATGAATCTTTGCCAACCAAAGTTGGCCCCTTCGCGTTGCAATTGCAAGAGCCGGCGAAGCGGTGCGGCGCCGCGCCGTTTCCGTTGCGTCCAGTCACGTTTGCAAACCGCATGTTGGAATTGGTGATGCTTCGCCACATTTCTGCCTTTATTTATCCGCGCTCATGCCCCAATGTCCGACGAATTTACCCGTGTTGCCTGAGACGGTTCGGTCCGGCACCGGCTCGTAAACCCCAAGCCCCCCGCCCACGGGTCAGCGTCGGATCGAACCAACCTCGGTTTTTCCTTGGAAAAATCAGGTGCGACGATCCCAAAACCTAAATGACCGGCGTCAGAAGCAAGCTGACGTCGGTTTTTTGTTGGCCTTTTCCTTCTCCCCCAGGGGGAGAAGGTGGATCGGCGCGCAGCGCCGAGACGGATGAGGGGTGTTCCAGCTTGACGCCGGCGTTCGATCACCGCCACGGTTGCAGGTTGAGATCCTGTACGTAGGCAATGATGGTGTCGCAAACGCCGTTCAAATCCTTCAGCACGTCGTCGTTCCAAAAGCGCAACACACGAAAGCCTCTCGCTGTCAGTTCCGCACTACGTGTGTTGTCGTAAGATGATTCAGCGTGTTGGCTTCCATCAATCTCGACAATCAGTCCTGCCTCGACGCAGACAAAATCGGCAATGTACTTTCCGACCGGCATCTGGCGCCGGAATTTCATCCCGTCGAGCCAGCGGCCACGCAGCTCTTGCCAAAGCCTGTCTTCCGCTTCCGTCATGTCGCGCCGAAGGGAGCGAGCGAAGCGACGTTTTGGCTGGTGGAACTGGCTGATGCGGCATTGCGCAAGATTAGTTCGACGTTGCGATCCGTCCAGCACCCCTCATCCGTCTCGGCGCTATCGCGCCGATCCACCTTCTCCCACAAGGGGAGAAGGAAGAGGCGCTACGGCTTGTGGATGAAGGCGGCGCCGAGGATGGGGCCCGGCATGCCGTCCTTGCCGACCGACTGCAAAAGGACGGCGCAGCCGCCCTTCTTGGTGATCTCGCTCAGCGGCAGTTCATAGCGCTGCGCCTTGCCGTGCCACATGCCGGCGGTCTGGATGCTGGTGACGGCGTTCCAATAGGTCATCTTGCGGCCGGAGTTCTCGCCCTGGGCGATCTTGACCGTCTGCGGCGGCTCGAAATAGACGATCACGACATGGGCATCGTTGGGTCCGGTGCCAGCGTCGCCGGCATCGATGATCACGCGGTCGCTGGTACGGCTGATCTTGATTGGCACATGCATGCCTTCGCCGGATTTCGCCATGCGGGCGAGCGCGCCGTTGACCTCGCCACGATTGGCGCCGTTGACATGCACGCGGCCATTGAGGACGGCCTGCGGCGTATAGACCGAGCGGCTGCCGAAGGCGCGCATATAGTCATTCTGCCGCTCGGTGTTTTCCTTGCGGCTCAGCGTGTCCTTCCAGCCGAGATAGTCCCAATAATCGACATGGTAGGAGAGCGCGACAATATCTTCCCTGGCGGCGAGTTCGGCGAAAAACGCGTCGGCCGGCGGACAGGAACTGCAGCCCTGGCTGGTGAACAGTTCGACCACGCCCAGCGGCTTGTCGGGCTGGGCTCTCTCGGCCTGGATTCTTTCGGCTTCGCCGGCATGGCCGGCATCGGCAAAAGCCGAGAAGGCCAGCGCAAACGCTGCCAGCCACAGTGATCTTCGCCAGGCCATGACCATTCCAATTCCCGCCGGTGGCGCCGGCTTTGTTCTGATTGGTTGAAATATGTGGCAGAAGCGGAAGTCAACGGGAAGTCACGTTGCGGTGAAATTTTTGCCATTGCAACCGAAGGTAAGGGCGCAATAGGAGAGACACTGCATTTCACGACGTGGTTCGATTCGGGGATGGCATCATCACCATGTGGCAAACTCTCCTGACCCCTGTCGATCTCTATTGCGAGCGGACCGGACCTGGACTTTGGGCCGAGCCGACGAATGCTTTGACTAACCTTGCTTTCATTATCGCGGGACTATGGGGTGTGCGGGAAGTACGCCGACTGAAAACCGGGACCTTCGCCGAAGTGCTGGCCTGGTGGGTGGTGGCGATCGGTATCGGCTCGACGATCTTCCATACCTTCGCCACCAAGGGCACGGTCTGGGTCGACGTGCTGCCGATCGCCGGCTTCACGCTGGCGTACACGCTGTTTAACCTGCGCCGCTTCCTCGGGATGGAATGGGGCAAGGCGATCGCGGTCTTCGTCGTCTTCTATGCGGTGGCCGGGGCGATAAGTTTCGCCGTGCCGGATTGGCTGCGCCAGGCGTCAAACGGCACGACGGGCTACCTGCCGCCGTTCCTGGCGCTCGCCTTTTTCGGTGTCTGGGTGACGGTGAGCGGCAACCGGGCCGGCTGGTACAATCTGACCGGGTCGGCGATCTTCGTGGTGTCCGTCATCTTCCGCATGATCGACCCGATGGTCTGCGCCGGCTTTCCGCTCGGCACGCATTTCCTGTGGCACATCTTCAACGGGCTGATGCTGGGCGTGCTGCTGGCCGCCGCGGCGCGGTATGGGGCGCCGAAGGGCAGTAGGGCAGTAGGGCAGTAGGGCAGTAGGGCAGTAGGGCAGTAGGGGTCTTGCCTCCCTACTCCCTTACTGCCCTACTGCCTTATTCCCTTCCGATTATGCCGCCAAGTCGCGCAGCACGTACTGCAAAATGCCGCCGTTCTTGAAGTAGTCGAGTTCATCCAGCGTATCGATGCGACAGATGATCGGCACGTTCTTCACCGAGCCGTCGCCATAGGTGATCTTGGCGGTCATCGTCTGGCGCGGCCTGATGGCGCTCAGGCCGTCGATCTCGACCAGTTCGTCACCCTTGAGGTTGAGCGAGGCCCACGAGGTGCCTTCCTCGAAGACGAAGGGGATGACGCCCATGCCGACCAGGTTCGAGCGGTGGATACGCTCGAAGGACTGGGCGATGACGGCGCGGACACCGAGCAGGTTGGTGCCCTTGGCCGCCCAGTCGCGCGACGAGCCGTTGCCGTATTCGACACCGGCGAAGATGACCAGCGGCACGCCTTCCTTCTTGTATTCCATCGCCGCGTCGTAGATCGATTCCTCTTCCTTCGACGGGTAGTGGATGGTGTAGCCGCCCTCGCGTCCGTTCTCGCCCAGCATGTGGTTGCGGATGCGGATGTTGGCGAAGGTGCCGCGCATCATCACCTCATGATTGCCGCGCCGCGTGCCGTACTGGTTGAAGTCGGCGACGCCGACGCCATGGTCGGTGAGGTACTTGCCGGCCGGCGAGGCGGCCTTGATCGAACCCGCCGGCGAGATGTGGTCGGTGGTGATCTTGTCGCCGAACAGGCCGAGCACGCGGGCGCCCTTGATGTCGCCGATCTTGCCGAAACCGGCGGTCATGCCGGCGAAATAGGGCGGGTTCTGCACATAGGTCGAGTTGTCGTCCCAGGCATAGGTCTGGCCTTCCGGCGCCTTGACGTTCTGCCAGTACTCGTCGCCCTTGAAGACGTCGGCATATTTGCGGGCGAACAGCTCGCGGGTGACGTTCTTCTCGATGAACTCCTGGATCTCTGCCGAGCTTGGCCAGATGTCCTTGAGGTAGACCGGATTGCCGTTCTTGTCCTCGCCGAGCGGCTCGGTGGTGAGGTCCTTTGTCACGGTTCCAGCCAGCGCGTGCGCCACGACCAGCGGGGGCGAGGCGAGGTAGTTTGCCTGGACGTCGGGCGAGACGCGGCCTTCGAAGTTGCGGTTGCCGGAGAGCACCGCGGCGGCAATCAAACCCTTATCGTTGATGGTCTTGGAGATCGGCGCCGGCAGCGGGCCGGAATTGCCGATGCAGGTGGTGCAGCCGAAGCCGACCAGGTTGAAGCCGATCTGGTCGAGCTCCTTCTGCAGGCCGGATTTCTCCAGATATTCGGCGACCACCTGGCTGCCGGGGGCGAGCGAGGTCTTCACCCAGGGCTTCTGCTTGAGGCCGAGCCGGTTGGCGTTGCGGGCGAGCAAGCCCGCGCCGATCAGCACGCTCGGATTCGAGGTGTTGGTGCACGACGTGATGGCGGCGATGACGACGTCGCCATGGCCGAGGTCATGGTCGGTGCCTTCGACGGCGTAGCGCTTGGAGATCTCCGCCGCCTTCTTGTATTCGGTCTCCATCGCCTTGGCGAAGCCGTCCGGAATGCCTTCCAGCGCGACACGGCCCTCGGGACGCTTGGGGCCGGCCATTGATGGCACGACGCTGCTCAGCTCGAGTTCGAGCAGGTCGGTGAAGACCGGGTCGGCCGAGCCCGCCTCGCGCCACATGCCTTGCGCCTTGGAATAGGCTTCGACCAGCGCGATGCGGCTTTCCTCGCGGCCCGACATCGTCAGGTAGCGGATGGTCTCCGAATCGACCGGGAAGAAGCCGCAGGTGGCGCCATATTCGGGCGCCATGTTGCCGATGGTGGCGCGGTCGGCCAGCGTCATGTTGGAGAGGCCCGGGCCGAAGAATTCGACGAACTTGCCGACGACGCCCTTCTTGCGCAGCATCTGGGTGACGGTCAGCACCAGGTCGGTGGCGGTGACACCTTCCTTCAGCTTGCCGGTGAGGCGGAAGCCGATCACCTCGGGCAGAAGCATGGAGACGGGCTGGCCGAGCATGGCCGCCTCGGCCTCGATGCCGCCGACGCCCCAGCCGAGCACGCCAAGGCCGTTGATCATGGTGGTGTGCGAATCAGTGCCCACGCAGGTGTCGGGATAGGCCGTGGTTTCGCCATCCTCGGTGTTGGTCCACACGACCTGGCCGAGATATTCGAGGTTAACCTGGTGGCAGATGCCGGTGCCGGGCGGCACGACGCGGAAGTTGCGGAATGCCTGTTGGCCCCATTTCAGGAACTTGTAGCGTTCCTCGTTGCGCTCGTATTCGAGCTCGACGTTGCGGGCGAAGGCCATCGGCGTGCCGAACTCGTCGACGATGACGGAGTGGTCGATGACGAGGTCGACCGGCACCAGCGGGTTGATCTTCTGCGGATCGCCGCCGAGCGAAGCCATGGCGTCGCGCATCGCGGCAAGGTCGACCACGGCCGGAACGCCGGTGAAATCCTGCATCAGCACGCGGGCCGGGCGATAGGCGATCTCGACGCCGGCGGTGCCCTTGTCGGTCAGCCAGCCGGCGACCGCCTGGATCGATTCCTTGGTGACGGAGCGGCCGTCCTCATTGCGCAGCAGGTTTTCCAGCAGCACCTTCATCGAATAGGGCAGCTGGGCGATGCCGGTGAGGCCGTTCTTCTCGGCCTCGACAAGGTCGAAATAGACATATTCGGTACCGCCCGCGGTCAGTGTGCGGCGGCAATTGAAACTATCGAGGGATTTTGACACGTGCGATCCGTCCTTGTCTGTTCAGCCTGAAAGGGAACGGACGCCGATGGCATGCAATCACGCGCAAAGGTGCGGGTACGGCCATTTCCGCTGTCCGCTCCCAAGCAACCCGAGCCGTTCAAGGCGGCGCGTGCGCTGGTTCGGCGCAAATTCTGTTCCCGCGCCGACCGCTGGCACGGATGCACCGCATATAGAGAATTTTCTGGAATAGTTCTAGACAGTTGGAGAGCAAATTTGTGCGATGCGGCAGCGCTCGCGAAACATTGTTTTCAGGGCAGGCGGGGAATGCGGCTTATCGCCGAAAATCTGGGCGGCGAACGCGGCGGCGAGGCGGTGTTTTCCGGCATTGGCTTCGACCTCGGAGATGGCCAGGCGCTGGTCGTCACCGGACCGAATGGATCAGGCAAATCAACCTTGCTCAGGATCATCGCCGGGCTGCTGCCGAAGGCGGAAGGTCGACTGCTGATCGAAGACGGCGGCGATGACTTTCCCTCGATTGCCTCGGCCTGTCACTATCTGGGTCACCAGAATGCGATGAAGACCGCGCTGAGCGTCACGGAAAATTTGCGCTTCTGGCGCGACTTCAACGGCGATGGAGATGTCGGGGTCGAAGAGGCGCTGGAAACGGTCGTGCTTGGTGGCATCGGGCATCTGCCGTTCGGCTATCTGTCGACCGGGCAAAGGCGCCGCGCGGCGATCGCGAAACTCCTGGTCAGTCACCGGCCATTGTGGCTGCTCGATGAGCCGACGGCGGGGCTGGACAAGGCCTCGGAGGAGCGATTCGCGGGGCTGATGGCGAGGCATTGCCGGTCTGGTGGGATGATCGTCGCGGCGACGCATCTGCCGCTGGGGATCGAGGGAGCGAAGGAATTGAGGATGGGGCAGTCCTTTTGATGACAGCACTCTACGGCGCCCCCCTCTGTCCTGCCGGACATCTCCCCCACGAGGGGGGAGATCGGCTGTTGGCCCGGCTTTCGCCAATCTCCGGCATCGCAAGAGGTGCGCCGACGGCGAAGCTGCCAATCTCCCCCCTTGTGGGGGAGATGTCCGGCAGGACAGAGGGGGGCGCGAAGGAACGCCAGCCTCAACTAGGGACCACATCATAATGTGGTCGCTCTTCCTGCGCGATGTCCGCCTCAACATCCGCGCCGGCGGCGGTGCGCTGACCGGCGTCATCTTCTTCCTCGCCGTCATCGCCACCATCCCCTTCGGTGTCGGGCCGGACCTGAAGCTGCTTGCCCGCATCGGTCCGGCGATCCTGTGGATCGGGGCTCTGCTCGCCTGCCTGCTCGGGCTCGACCGGCTGTTCCAGGCCGACCGCGAGGACGGCTCGCTCGATCTCCTGGTGCTCGGCAACGACCGGCACATGCTGGCGCTGACCGTGCTGGTGAAGTGCCTCGCGCATTGGGCGGGCAGCGTGCTGCCGCTGGTGATCGCCGCGCCCCTGCTCGGCCTGTTCATGAACATGGAGCCGCTCGCCATCGGCGCCACGGCGCTCACGCTTCTGGTCGGCACGCCGGCCATCACCTTCATCGGCGCGGCAGGTGCGGCCGTCGCGGTGGCGCTGCCGCGCGGTGGACTTCTGATCTCCGTGCTGGTGCTGCCGCTGACCATCCCGGTGCTGATCTTCGGCGTTTCGGCTAGCTATGGCGCGACGGCAAATCCCGATCCGTTCCTGCAGCCCTTCCTCATTCTTGCCGCGCTGACCTTGTTTCTTGCCGTGCTGGGGCCGGTCTCGGCGGCGCTGGCCTTGCGGCATGGAACGGATTGATGTCGCCGAAGGCTCGAAGGCCGCGACGCGGCGTCCGATTGCGAAGCCGATGGCGCGAAGCTAAGGGAAGGTCATGATCGGGTACGGTGAAATGATAGCGGGAGGGGAGCGAGGCGCATGAGTGCACACGCGCTCTATGTCACCGCGGCCTATGGCATCACCGCCATTGTGCTGGCCGGGCTGATCGTCTGGATCCTGCTCGACCAGCGGGCCCGCAAGCGCGAACTCGCCGAACTCGAAGCAGCCGGCGTGCGGCGCCGTTCCGACAAGGTGGCCAAGCCATGAGCAGCGAAACCGAAACGCCGACGCGCGGTCGACGCCTGTTCGTGCTGTTGCCGCTGCTGGTCTTCCTCGGCCTTGCCGGCCTGTTCCTGTCGCAGCTGCTTTCCGGACGCGATGTCTCGGAAGTGCCGTCGGCGCTCATCGGCCTGCCGGCGCCGCCGACAAACCTGCCGGCGCTGGAGGGCTCGAACCTGCCGGGGCTGGATTCGAAAGCGTTCGCCGGCAAGGTGACGCTGGTCAACGTGTTTGCGTCATGGTGCGCGCCGTGCCGGGAAGAGCACCCGGTGCTTCTGGCGCTGTCGCAGGACAAGCGATTCGTGATGGCGGCGCTGAACTACAAGGACCAGCCGGAAAACGCCCGCCGGTTCCTCGGCGACCTCGGCAACCCGTTCCAGGCGATCGGCGTCGACGAAGCCGGCCGCGCGGCGATCGACTGGGGCGTCTATGGCGTGCCGGAAACTTTCGTCATCGGCAAGGACGGCAAGATCGCCTACAAGCATGTCGGCCCGCTGACGGCGGAGTCGGCCCGGGATCTGCTGTTGCCTCAGATCGAGAAGGCGCTGGCAGCGCCGGGTTAAGCGCACCCCCTTCTTTCGTCATTCTAGGGCGAAGCAAGGAGCGAAGCGACGCGGCGCAGACACTAGGATCCATGCCGGGACGTTGGTGACAGGCAAAGCGAACCAGGATTGGGGACTCTTCGCCGCGGATAGAACCGCTATTCCGAGCCGCTGCATTCTTTCGCTTGAAGTCGCGGCATGGATCCTCGGGTCAAGCCCGAGGATGACGAACGCGCGAGGGCCGATCAGGCAGAGATCAGCCGTAGATCTGCTTGTGGATCTGGTAGAGCATTTCCGAGCGATCGGCGCGCATGTCAGCCAGATCGCGGCTCGAGAAGCTGTCGATTTCGGCGACGAGGCGGTTGTAGTGCTTGCGCTTGGCGATGCTGCTGCGAGCGCGGTTCATGAGATCGTTGAACATAGCAAGGGTTCCTTTCGTGCCGCATTTGTCGCGGCCGGTTGTTCCTCCCTTGATCGATACGGAGCATGACATAGGAATGGTGCATTGCAAAAAGAAGATGTTGCAATGCACCATTGCACGCAGCGCATAGCCGGTTAATCGAGTCCTAAGGTGCGTCGCGGCCGCATGGCAGCTTCCTCTCCGTTTTGTCATACAAATTGCGAAGGCGCCGTCTTGCCAGATCGATCGCGGGCTGGCTTGATCTGCCGTCACGTGATGCCGGGAGGAAATGCATGGCGGCCGCAGACTATTATGAAGTTCTCGATCCGCGCTTCGCGCGCCTGTTCAATGGCAGCGCGCAGGTGGAGAAGCTGTTCACCGGATGCCGCTGGGCGGAGGGGCCGGCCTGGTTCGCAGCCGGCCGCTATGTCGTCTGGTCCGACATTCCGAACAACCGCATGCTGCGCTTCGACGAGACGGACGGCAGCGTCAGCGTCTTCCGCCAGCCCTCGGGCAATTCCAATGGCAACACCGTCGACCGGCAGGGCCGGCTGGTCACTTGCGAGCACTCGGGCCGCCGCGTCAGCCGCACCGAGCATGACGGCTCGGTCACCACCATCGCCGCCAAATGGAAGGGCAAGCGGCTGAATTCGCCCAACGACGCGGTGGTGAAATCCGACGGCTCGATCTGGTTCACCGATCCGAGCTACGGCATCGACACCGACTATGAGGGCGACAAGGCCGAGAGCGAGATCGGCGCCTGCCACGTCTACCGGGTCGATCCCGATAGCGGGGAGGTCGAGGCCGTCATCACCGACATGGTCAGGCCCAACGGGCTTGCCTTCTCGCTTGACGAGAGCCTGCTCTACGTCGTCGACACCGGCCGCACGCATGGCGCAGAGAACCCGGCGCATATGCGGGTGTTCAATGTCGGCAAGCATGGCAAGAAGGTTTCGGGCGGCAAGGTCTTCGCCGACTGCACGGCCGGCCTGTTCGACGGCTTCCGGCTCGACGCCGACGGACGCATCTGGACCAGCGCCTTTGACGGCATCCATTGCTACGATCCGGACGGGACGCTGATCGGCAAGGTCAAGGTGCCCGAGGTGACCGCCAATTGCGTGTTCGGCGGCGCCAAGCTGAACTGCCTCTACATCGCGGGCACCACCTCGCTCTATTCGGTGCGGCTGATGGTGAACGGGGCCAAGACCTATTGAGGCTGCTGGACACTCTTCTTTGGCGGGTTTTGATGGCGCTCCTGCGCATAAAAGTGGCGCCCGCCGCGCCGAAGTTGCCGAAGTTGCCGAAGCGGCCACCATTCAGTCCGTCGGAGAGGCTTTCAAAGCAGCTTCTTGCCGGGAACCAGAGAAACCCAAGGGGAGAGCGTCATGCCATTCGTCAACATCCGCATCGTCAAGGAAGTGATCGCCGCCGATCCGGCAGGCAAGAAGGCTGATATCGCCAAGAAAGTCACGGCGGCCATCATGGATGCCACCGGGCTCGGCAATGACGATGTCTGGGTGGTTTTCGAGGAGGTCAACGCCCGCGACTGGTACGTCGGCAAGACTGATGTGGAGACGCTGCGGAAGGGGTAGCTCTTCCCTTCTCCCCTTCTGGGAGAAGGGAAAGGCTGCGCCGCTCAATGCGAGCGGATGAAATCCGCGAAACCCTGCACCGCATTGCGCATTGCCAGCACCTTTTCCGGCTCAGCCAAAATGGCCTCCATCTCCGCTGGCTTCTTGCCGAGCAGGGCGATCTCCAGCCCACCATCATACATCGCGAACGACATGGTGCGCATGATCTCGGCCAGCGCCGCCCGGGCGAACAGCGAGCGGGGCGAGGCGTGGGCCAGCATGGCCGGTTTGGCGACGGCGGCGTCGCGCGAGACCAGCCAGTCGAGCGCGTTCTTCAGCCCGCCCGGCACACCATGGGCATATTCGGGACAGGAGACGATGAGGCCGTCGGCGCCGGTGACGGCGTCGATCAACCTGGAGGCTTCGCGCGGCGTGCGCTCGCCCTCGTCGTCCGGATTGAAGATCGGCAGGCGGCCGAGCCCGTCATGGACGGTGACGCGGCAGCCAGGCGGCGCGTTGCGCGCCAGTGCCGCGAGCAAGGCCGAATTGGTGGAGGCGGCCCGCAGGCTGCCGGAGATGGCAATGATGTTCAGCACAGTCGGCGAGGCCAGTTCGGACGAATCGTGTCCGAAAAAGCCTACCACATGGTCTGCTTGTAATCGTCGTCGAGCCAGCGGTCGGTCGCCTCGGCCGAATCGGCGAGCGCCAGCTGGTCGCGCAGGATCTGGCCGAGTGTCGGCAGCGTGGCACGGTCGTACCAGCTCTCCGGCTTCCACAGATCGGAGCGCATGAAGGCCTTGGCGCAATGCATGTAGGTGGCCTTGACGGCGACGACGATGACACTTTGCGGCTCCTTGCCGTCGACGGCCAGGCGCTCGCGCAGATTGGCATCGACGGTGATGCGGGCATCGCCGTTGACGCGCAGCGTCTCGTTCATGCCGGGGATGAGGAAGAGCAGTCCGACCGAGGGATTGCGCAGGATGTTCTCCAGCGTATCCAGCCGGTTGTTGCCTGGCCGGTCGGGAATGGCGATGGTGCGGTCGTCGAGAATGGCGGCGAAGCCTGGCTTGTCGCCCTTCGGCGTCACGTCGGCATTGCCGGCGCCGTCGGACGAGCCGATCAGCACGAAGGGGCTCTTGCCGATGAAGGAACGGCAATGGCCGTCGAGCGCCTTCAGCTCCTTGCGGATCGAGCCGTCAGTCGGCCGCGGCGTCTTGTAGATCGTCCGCAATTCCTCGCGCGTGGTGACGAATTCCATGGCTCTCCCCCTCTTTTTTAGTTTGGCGCAATTCCCTAGGGAAACCGCGATGCGGTTTTCCCGGGAAAACCGCTTCACACTTTTCCTGGAATTGCTCTACTTGCCTGCCTTCTCTTCCCCGCTCGCCTTGTCGTCCAGCGAATGGCGCAGGATCAGCGGCATCTGGCTGAAGGTGAACAAAAGCGTGATCGGCATGATGCCCCAGACCTTGAAGGTAACCCAGGCATCGGTGGAAAAATTGCGCCACACCACTTCGTTGACGACGGCCAGGAACAGGAAGAACAGGCCCCAGCGGAAGGTGAGTTTTTTCCAGCCTTCGGCATCCAGCTTGAAGGCTGAATCGAAGACATAGCCGAGCAGCGACCTGCCGAAGAACAGGCCGCCGAGCAGCACGCCGCCGAACAGTGTGTTGACGATGGTCGGCTTCATCTTGATGAAGATGTCGTCCTGCAGATAGAGCGTCAGCGCGCCGAAGATGAAGACGACGACGCCCGAAACCATCGGCATGATCGGCAAGGTGCGGGTCAGCAGCCAGGAGGCGATCAGCGCGATGGCCGTGGCGGCCATGAACAGGCCGGTGGCGACGAAGATCGGGCCACCGAATTCGCCCAGGACAGGGAATTTCTGCACCAGCCATTCGCCGCGCGCATTGGCGAAGAAGAAGACCAGCAGCGGCCCAAGCTCCAGCACCAGCTTGAGCAGGGGATTGACGCCTTCCTTCTTCTCTTTCTGCGGGTCGGACGGATCGCGTTCGAGAATGGGTGGGTTCATGATCTTCCTTCTTACGCACGATCCCGTTCAAAAGGGATCATGCCGTTACGCCACTCCAGCGATCGCCCTGGCGAATTCGCTTGCCGAGAAAGGCTCGAGGTCGTCGACCTGTTCGCCGACGCCGATGAAATAGACAGGCAATTTGTGCTTTGCCGCGATCGCCACCAGAATACCGCCGCGCGCCGTGCCGTCCAGCTTGGTCATCACCAGGCCGTTGACGCCGGCGATGTTGCGGAAGATCTCGACCTGGTTGAGCGCGTTCTGGCCGGTGGTGGCGTCGACCGTCTGCAGCACGGTGTGCGGCGCTTCCGGATCGAGCTTGCCCAGCACGCGCACGATCTTTTCCAGCTCCGCCATCAGTTCGGTCTTGTTCTGCAGGCGGCCGGCGGTGTCGATGATCAGCACGTCGGAGCCGGCTTCCTTGGCCTTCTCGAAGGCATCGTAGGCAAGGCCCGCCGCATCGGCGCCGAGCTTGGAGGCGATGACAGGCGATTTCGTGCGCTCGCCCCAGATCTTCAACTGCTCGATGGCGGCCGCGCGGAACGTATCGCCGGCCGCCAGCATCACCGACAGGCCGCCATCGGTCAGTTTTGCCGCGAGCTTGCCTATGGTGGTTGTCTTGCCGGTGCCGTTGACGCCGACCACCAGGATGACATGCGGCTTGTGCGAGAGGTCGAGCTCCAGTGGCCGGGCAACAGGGGTCAGCACCTTCTCCACCTCGGCGGCCATGACGGTGCGCACGTCCGTGTCGGAGACATCCTTGCCATAGCGGCTGGCGGCCAGCGCGTCGGTGATACGAAGTGCTGTCTCCATGCCGAGGTCGGCGCGGATCAGCACATCCTCCAGGTCCTGCAGCGTGTCCTCATCGAGCTTCCGTTTGGTGAAGACGCCGGCGATGTTGCCGGTGAGTTCGCGCGACGAACGGGCCAGCCCGTCCCGCATGCGCTGGAACCACGATCGCCTCGGCGCCGCCTCCGGCGCCTTCACCGGCTCGGCCTTCTGCTCGACCTTCTTGGCGACCGTCACCTTGCCGGGGGCGGGTTTCGGCTCGGGCGCTGGCTGGGGCGCCGGTGCCGGGACAGGCTGTGGTTCGGGTGTGACCTCGACGATGACAGGCTGCGGCTCGACCGGTGCGAGTGTGGCTTCGGGCGGCGTGCGCTTTACCTCCCCCTCGATGGGGGAGGTCCCGAGCGCAGCTCGGGGGTGGGGGTGACTGGCGTCGGCGCTGTCACCCCACCCCGCCGCTTCGCGTCGACCCTCCCCATCGAGGGGAGGGTGAGGCGTCGGCGCGGCTTCAGCGAGCGGCGCTACTTCCTTGATGTCCGCGAGAGGAGGCAAAGGCGCTTGAGGGGCGGCGCCTGCCTCTGAAGTCGGCTGCGCGGAAGGCGCGGCCGGTGACGGCACTTCGACCGGTGCCGGCGTCTCAGCTGGAACCTCGGCAGGCGGCGCCGGCACTTCGATCGGCGCCGGCTCTGGCGGCCTTTCCGAAGGCGTCGGCGCAACATCCGGCTCGGCTGGGGCAGGGACTTCTTGCGGCTGCGGTTCAGGCGTGGGCTCCGGAGTTTCCGGGGGAAGCGGAATTTCCTCGGGCGTCGGCGGCTCTGGAGGCTCTGGCGCGGGGGTCGGTTCCTCCTGCGGCGCGGGCTGCGGCAGAGGTTCCGGCTCGGCTGGAACGGTCGGTTCCGGCGCCGGGGGTATGGTTGGAGCGGGCTCGGGTTTAGGCTCCTCGACAGGCGCCGGTTCTAGTGACGGAGCTGCATCTGGCTCGGCCGGTGCGCCCTCTACCTCCCCCTCGATGGGGGAGGTCCCAAGCGAAGCTTGGGGGTGGGGGTGACTGGCGCTGGCGTCGGCGCCATCACCCCTCCCCGCCACTTCGTGGCGACCCTCCCCATCGAGGGGCGGGTGGGGCGCTGGTTCTGGCTCGGTCGGAGCTATCGGCGCAAGTTCCGCCTCCGGCTGCGGCGCGTCGCGCTTCAAGAACTCCGGAACGACCTGCTCGGCCGCCGGCTTCAGGGCATCGAGCTGGTCCCATTTGATCGGGGGCAGCGGGGCGGTCTCGTCGATCCGCTCCTCGACAACCTCTTTCTTGCCGAACGAAAATATCTTCTTGAAAAAACCAGCCATGCTTTTTGCGTTTCTCAGGCGGCGCGGGCGGCAAGCGGGGCTGCGATCAGCCGGATACCATCGTGGCCAGTAATTGTCGCTTCGACGATCTCGCCCGGCGCGCCGGTGCCGAGCGCGGCAAGCGTGAAGCCTTCGGTGCGGCCAAGGCCGTCACGCTCGATCAGGATCGATTGCCGGGTTCCGGACAGCGAGGCCAGATGGCGCCGATACGCGGCTTCGCCAGCGGCGCGCAGCCGGGCGGCGCGCTGCTTGACCATCTCGCGGCGCAGCTGCGGCATGCGCGCGGCGGGCGTGCCTTCGCGCGGGCTGAACGGGAAGACGTGAAGGTGGGTCAGGCCGCATTCCTCGACGATTTTTATCGAGTTCTCGAACATGGCGTCGGTCTCGGTCGGAAAGCCGGCGATAATGTCGGCGCCGAAGACGATCGCAGGGCGCAATTTGCGCACATCCTCGCAAAACCGGATCGATTGGTCGCGCAGATGGCGGCGTTTCATGCGCTTCAGGATCATGTCGTCGCCCGATTGCAGCGACAGATGCAGATGCGGCATCAGCCTGGGTTCGGTGGCGATGGCTTCGAGCAATTCGTCATCGGCCTCGATCGAATCGATCGAGGATAGCCGCAGGCGTTTCACGTCGGGCACCTGCCTGAGAATGGTCTTCACCAGCCTGCCAAGCCTGGGCGAGCCCGGCAGGTCGGCGCCGAAGCTGGTCATGTCGACACCGGTCAGCACGATCTCGGCATAGCCGTTGCCGGCGAGCCGCTTGACCTGTTCGACCACGGCGCCCATCGGCACCGAGCGCGAATTGCCGCGACCGTAAGGAATGATGCAGAAGGTGCAGCGGTGGTCGCAGCCATTCTGGACCTGGACGAAGGCGCGGGCGCGGCCCTCGATGGCGTCGACCATATGGCCGGCGGTCTCGCGCACAGAGAAAATATCGTTGACGCGGGCCTTCTCGGTGTCGTTGACGCCGAAATCCGGCAGTGCGCGATAGGAATGCGCCTTGAGCTTCTCTTCATTGCCAAGCACGAGATCGACCTCGTCCATGGCGGCGAATTTCTCCGGTTCGGTCTGCGCGGCGCAGCCGGTGACGATGATGCGCGCCCCAGGGTTGTCGCGGCGCGCCTTGCGGATCGCCTGCTTGGCCTGGCGCACCGCCTCGCCGGTGACGGCGCAGGTGTTGAAGATGACGGCGCCACCATCCAGCGCGCCGAGACCGGCGCTCTCGGCCTCGCGCCGCATCACTTCGGATTCATAGGTGTTCAGCCGGCAGCCGAAGGTCACCACATCAATGCGGCTGGGGGCCTCGGAAAGGGAGCCGTCGACGTCAGGGCTCCTGGACAGAGCAACCGACATCAGGCCGCGCTTTCGGTGTCACGGGCCCAGGTGCCGGTCGAGGGATCGAAGCTGCCGGAAAATTCCCATTCGGCCGCACCCGTCAGGATGACGTGGTCATCGTCGCGCCATTCGACATGCAGCGTGCCGCCGCCGGGGGTCAACAGGCTGACGCTGCGCCCGGTCCGCTTGGTGCGCGCCGCTGCCACCACGGCGGCGCAGGCCGCCGAGCCGCAGGCCTTGGTCAAGCCGGCGCCGCGCTCCCAGGTGCGGATGATCATGCTCTCGGGAGACGTGACCTGGGCGATGGTGATGTTGGCGCGCTCGGGGAAGATCGGGTGGTTTTCGAGCAGCGGGCCGAAGCGGTCGAGCTCATAGGACCAGACGTCGCGGTCGACCCAGAAGATGGCATGCGGGTTGCCCATCGAGACGGCGGAAGGCGAATGCAGCACAGGCGCGTCGATCGGGCCGATCTGCAATTCGATCATGCGGGTGTCGCGGAATTCCTCGGCAAGCGGAATCTCCTGCCAGCCGAAACGCGGCATGCCCATGTCGACCGAGATCGTGCCGTCGGCATGCTCCCTGGCGTTGAGGATGCCGGCGCGGGTCTCGAAGGTGAAGGTTTTTTGGCCAGTCTCGGCGGCAAGCGCCTGGACGACGCAGCGCATGCCGTTGCCGCAGGCCTGCGCACCGGTGCCATCCGAATTCAGGATGTCGACATAGTAGGCCGTGCCCGGTGTCTTGGCGTCATGGATCGCCATGATCTGGTCGAAACGGGTCGCGGCATCGGCGTTCAGCGCAAGGGCGGCCGCCGCCGTCACCCGGTCGGCACGGCCGCGCATATCGGCGACGATGATTTCGTTGCCGATGCCGTTCATCTTGGCGAAGGGGGCGGTGCCTGCCATTCTTCCGGTCATTCCGTGTCCATTTGGCGCTATATGGCGGAAACGGGCGGGAATTACCAGTGCGCAGGCGCCTTCGAGGTCTCTTAGGTCACCGCGAAGATGCCGAGCACGACCAGCAGGAAGATGACGAGAACGATGCCGATGAGGATGCGCGCGCCGGTGGCGGCGGCTCCGGCCAGCGCCGGCATGCCGAGCAGGCTCGCCGCCGCGGCGATGATCAGGAGAATGATGATCCATTTGATCATGGGAATGCCTCGCAAACCGACAGATTTTGAAACCGCATGAAGAACGCGGCTGTCGTGCCTGGGTTCCCGCGGTTTGCGAGGCGATGTCAGTGCTAAAACCTAAAGCGCGTCGCGTTGAAGTGGATTCATGCGCCGCGCTTTAGGCCTCTGTTTTTATGCATGTCGCTGCTCCCAAAACCGGGATCACTTCTGGGCGACATGCATCAGCCCGCGATCTCGATATCGGTGCTGAAGGGTGCGGTCTTGGCCGAGTTCTGGTCATGCATGAGGAAATTGCATTTGTATTTCCCGGGCGGCAGTCCATCGAGGGACAGGTCGAGCTTGAAGAAGAGTTCGCGGTTGTGCGAGCGGGACGCGACCTGAACGCTGCCGATTTTCTCGAAGGTGCCCAGGGCTTCGCCCGAGTCCGAAAGCACGGTGAGGTCGACGGAAAGCGCGATCTGGCTGTTGCCGAGGCCGTCCGACCCGTAGCCATAGCCGACCGGTTCCATATAGAGCACGACCTTCTCGCCGGGCTTGTAGATGTGGTTGGCACGCTCGCTGTAGATGCCGAAGCCGCTGGCCGTGTCGACCTGTTTGACATTCTGCACGGCGAGCGGCATCGCTTGCCACAAGGCTTCCTCGGCGCCGCGGAATTTCTCCAGCGCGCCGGCTCCGTCCCCTGCCTGCAGTGCCTTTTCGGCGTCGGCGGCGCGATCGGCGATGTCTCCGGCATAGGCCACCGAGGTGGAGATTGTGGCAGCAAGCAGGGCAGCCAGGATCGATTTCATAGGATGCGTCTCCGTTCTTTGAGATGGTGGGCGAAACCCTCGTGGGGTAGACGCCAAACCCTGCCGGAGTTCAAGGCACTCTCCAGACTTCACCAGGCCGCAGGGCTCGAAAGCGCTCCCGTGGCATGCCCTCGGCGTCAAGCGCTTCGGCAAGTTTGCGGACCGGCTCGTCCATCGGCTCGTCGGTGAGCTGGAAGGTGCCCCAGTGGCAGCCGGCGGCGAAGGCGGCATCGCACAGCTTCATGCCTTGCACCGCTTCCTCCGGGTTCTGGTGCTGCGGCGCCATGAACCAGCGCGGCTCGTAGGCGCCGATCGGCAGGATGGCGAAGCGGAAGCCGCCATGTTTCGCCGCCATCAGCCGGTAGTTGATGCCGTCGTGGAAGCCGGTGTCGCCGGCGAAATAGATCTTGCCGCCCGGCGTCTCGATGACGAAGCCGGCCCACAATGCCATGCGCCGGTCACGCGCGCCGCGCGCCGACCAGTGATGCGCCGGCTCGATGTGGACGAAAACGCCGTTACCGAAATCGACCCTGTCACCCCAGTCATATGCCGAAAGACGCATGCCGGGAACCGCCTCACTGATTAGGACATCGTTGCCGAGCGGGGTGACCACCAGCGGATGATGGCCGGCCTTGAGCTGCTTCAGCGTGGCGAGGTCGAGATGGTCGTAGTGATTGTGGCTGACCAGGACGAGGTCGATCGGCGGCAAGTCGGGGAAGGCGATGCCCGGCGGATTGACGCGTCGTGGCCCGGCGAAGGAAAACGGCGAGGTGCGTTGCGACCAGACCGGATCGGTGAGGATGTTCAGCCCGGCGGTCTGGATCAGCAAGGTGGAGTGACCGACCATGGTCACCGTGAGTTCGGCACCCTCGACCTTCGCGGCTGGCCTTGCCTGCGAAAAGGGGCTCGGACTCGTCGCGGGCCATTTCGCGCGCTGGCCGTTGAACTGCCATTTCAGCAGATCCACGAAGCGGCCGGGCATCCGGCCGCCCGGATTGAAGAACAAGGTGCCATCGAAATGATCGCTGGGCGGACCGCTGTAATAGCGGTTGGCGGCTTTCTTTCTCGCGGCCAAGGTCTGCTCCAGCGTTTCGGCCTCTAGACATAGGTCCTGCGCCGATCGGCGCAAGCGCCGAATGGCGAAGGCGGAAGCTGGGATCGCGGAGGCCGAGCAGCAAGCCGTCCGGTCCATCCTGATTGCGATAAATTTGCAACAAATCTTGCTGCAAACCCTATTTTAACCATATCGGGTTGAAATTTCGCCACCTTCTCCATCTTGGTGGGGGTGAGAGATTGCGCGGACGGCGTCCCCCCAGCCGGATCCGACGGAGGTTGGAATGAATTTTTCGAAAAGCGGCTTGGTGGCCGTATCGCTGGCGGCGCTCGTTGCGAGTGGCTGCTCAACCTCACGGTTCTCGTCGATGGACGACCAGCAGCCGGCGCCACTGCAGCCGGCCCCGGCTGGCCAGGTGACCTCCAACCAGTTGCCGCCGCCGGCCTCGCCCGGCGCCACCGACCCGTCGCAGTTCCCGACCGCCCCGGCGAATACGCAGGTCGCGTCCTTGCCGCCGGACGGCTCGGCACCCGCCGGTGCCTCGGATCTCAGCGCGGCAAGCGTCGCCGGCGTCTGGAACGCCAGCGTTTCCGGCCAGAGCTGCAAGATCGCGACGCCGCAGACCAAGTTCGGCGCCGGCTTCCGCGCCGGGCCGCTGCACTGCCCGGCGCCGATCGATGGTATCAAGTCGTGGAATGTCGCCGGCAAGCAGCTGACGCTTTATGACGAGAATGGCGGTTCGCTGGCGCGGCTCTATTCCTCGGGTGGCTCGAAATTCGACGGTCAGACTTCCAGCGGGCAGCCGATTTCGCTTACAAGGTAAGCTGGATATGCCGATATTAAGGTGATGCCGGCCTGTGAACGGCGGCTTCTCGAAAGCCGACATTCTCGGCTTGGCCTGACCTGAATCTCAACACCTAGTCCTCCCCGGAGCATCCTGCTCTGAACAACGACGTGACCGATGCATCTGCGTGACGGCCTCCAGACCCATGCGACCGTCAGGCAGCGCTACGACCATCTGGTGGAAACCGGCGCGATCGAGCGCGATCCGGCGCAGGAGCGCATTGCCGCCGCGCTCGACCGGCTGACATCGGAAATCTCGGCAAAACGGCTGGCGCACAAATCCAGTGCGCTGGGCTGGCTGTTTGCCCGCAAGCGCGAGACGCGGGAAATCGTCAAGGGCCTCTACATCCATGGTGGCGTCGGCCGCGGCAAGACGATGCTGATGGACATGTTCTTCGAGCTGCTGCCGGTCCGGCGCAAGCGTCGCGTCCACTTCAACGACTTCATGGCCGACGTGCAGGACCGCATCCAGAAGCATCGGCAGGCGCGCAAGAACGGTGACGTCAAGGAAGACGATCCGATCCCACCCGTGGCAAAAGCCCTGGCCGAGCAAGCCTGGGTGCTGTGCTTCGACGAGTTTTCCGTCACCGACATCGCCGACGCGATGATCCTGTCCAGGCTGTTTTCGGCGCTGTTCGCCAATGGCGTGGTGCTGATCGCCACCTCGAACGTGGCGCCGGAGGATCTTTACCGCGACGGGCTCAATCGCCAGCTGTTCCTGCCTTTCATAGGCATACTGGAACGGCACGCACAGGTGCTGTCGCTCGACAGCGACAAGGATTACCGGCTGGAAAAGCTCGCCCGGACGCCGGTCTATGTCACGCCGGCCGACGCGGAAGCCGACCGCGCGCTCGACGAGGCCTGGCAGACGATGACGCGTGGCGCGCCGACGGCCGCGACATCGCTGACGCTGAAGGGCCGGCAAGTCGTGGTGCCGGCTGCCGCCGGCGACGCGGCGCGGTTTGCCTTCGCCGATCTCTGCGAAAAACCCCTCGGCGCGCGCGATTTCCTGGCGATCGCCGGACGCTTCTCGACGGTCTTCATCGAACACGTTCCGGTTCTGGGCGAGGGCAAGCGCAACGAGGCCAAGCGCTTCATCCTGTTGATCGACACGCTCTACGACCACCATGTGCGCCTGGTGGTGAGCGCCGAGGCGCCGCCGCAAGAGCTCTACGTGGCCAAGCGCGGTGTCGAGGTGTTCGAGTTCGAACGCACCGCGTCACGCCTGATCGAGATGCAGAGTCGCGACTGGCTGGAAGACTGGGCTGAGCGGCGGAAAGAGAAGCTCGCCCCGGAAGCGTCGCGCGCGCAGGCGTAAGGGGACAGTTTCCGAAAGGCCGCGATCCTTCTCGCTCCTTTTTCTCGCCGAGTTTTGACGCTCACATCCTCGGCGGCCAGCATCACAAGGGCGTCATCGCCTCTTCAAGCCTTCTGATTGTCATCCTAATTGTGTAATCTCAAGCAGATCGTCTTACAAACTTTGACGTTTACGTAAATCCCAAACCATCTAACCGATTGAAAACGCTCACTCCAAAATAATCGATTGAATTTATCTTGCACCGGGGCTATTGGGTGCGGCGAAATCTCGCGGGTTTCCTCAGCATTCCGGCCTCTTCCTCGGCACCGTCATCAAGTCGTCAAAGATTTCGGCGCAGTCACAGACAAAGGGAAAACATCCTCACATGGCACGCAACAAGATAGCGCTTATCGGCTCGGGAATGATCGGCGGCACGCTCGCCCACATGATCGGCCTCAAGGACCTCGGAGACGTGGTGCTGTTCGATATTGCCGAGGGCATCCCGCAAGGCAAGGGGCTCGATATCGCGCAGTCGTCGCCGGTCGATGGTTTTGACTCCCGGCTGACCGGCGTCAACGACTATGCCGGCATCGAGGGAGCGGATGTCTGCATCGTCACCGCGGGCGTGCCGCGCAAGCCGGGCATGAGCCGCGACGACCTGCTGGGCATCAACCTCAAGGTCATGGAACAGGTCGGCGCCGGTCTCAAGAAGTACGCGCCGAAGGCCTTCGTCATCTGCATCACCAACCCGCTCGATGCCATGGTGTGGGCGCTGCAGAAGTTTTCGGGCCTGCCCAAGACCCATGTCGTGGGCATGGCCGGCGTGCTCGACAGCGCACGCTTCCGCTATTTCCTGGCCGAGGAGTTCAAGGTTTCGGTCGAGGACGTCACCGCCTTCGTGCTCGGCGGCCACGGCGATTCCATGGTGCCGATGATCCGCTATTCGACGGTTTCGGGCATTCCGCTGCCCGACCTCGTCAAGATGGGCTGGACCTCGAAGGAAAAGCTCGACCAGATCGTGCAGCGTACCCGCGACGGCGGCGCCGAGATCGTCGGTCTGCTCAAGACCGGCTCGGCCTATTACGCGCCGGCCGCCTCGGCAATCCAGATGGCCGAAGCCTATCTCAAGGACAAGAAGCGCGTGCTGCCTTGCGCGGCGCACCTCTCCGGCCAGTATGGCGTCAAGGGTACCTATGTCGGCGTGCCCGTGGTGATCGGCGCCGGCGGCGTCGAGCGCATCATCGAGATCGACCTCAACAAGGCCGAGCAGAAGATGTTCGAAAGCTCGGTGGCGACGGTGCAGGGCCTGACCGAGGCCTGCGTCAAGATCGCGCCGCAGCTCGCCTCGAAGTGAACCCCACCAAAAACAACCCCGGCAAAGACCTGGAGATAGTTCCCCATGAACATCCATGAATATCAGGGCAAGGCGCTGCTGAAGAGCTTTGGCGCGCCGGTGGCCGAAGGCGTGCCGGTGTTCAAGGCAAGCGAGGCGGAAGCGGCAGCAAAAGCGCTGCCCGGCCCGCTCTATGTGGTGAAGAGTCAGATCCATGCCGGCGGCCGCGGCAAGGGCAAGTTCAAGGAACTGTCGCCCGACGCCAAGGGCGGCGTGCGGCTGGCGAAGTCGGTCGCCGACGTCGTCGCCAACGCCAACGAGATGCTCGGCCACACGCTGGTGACCAAGCAGACCGGTCCGGCCGGCAAGCAGGTCAACCGCCTCTATATCGAGGACGGCGCCGACATCGAACGCGAGCTTTATCTTTCGATCCTGGTCGACCGTTCCGTCGGCCGTATCGCCTTCGTCGTCTCGACCGAAGGCGGCATGGACATCGAGGCGGTCGCCCATGACACGCCGGAAAAGATCATCACCGTCGCCATCGACCCGGAAAAGGGCGTCACGGCGGATGATGTGAAGAAGCTCAACGCGGCCCTCAAGCTCGACGGCGACGCGGCGAAAGATGGCGGCACGCTGTTCCCGATCCTCTACAAGGCCTTTGTCGAGAAGGACATGAGCCTGCTCGAGGTCAACCCGCTGATCGTCATGAAGAATGGCCGGCTGCGCGTGCTCGACGCCAAGGTGTCGTTCGACAACAACGCGCTGTTCCGCCACCCGGACGTGCTCGAACTGCGCGACACGACCGAAGAGGACGAGAAGGAGATCGAGGCGTCGAAATACGACCTCGCCTATGTCGCGCTCGACGGCAATATCGGCTGCATGGTCAACGGCGCCGGCCTTGCCATGGCGACGATGGACATCATCAAGCTCTATGGCGCCGAACCCGCCAACTTCCTCGATGTCGGCGGCGGCGCCTCCAAGGAGAAGGTGACGGCGGCGTTCAAGATCATCACCAAGGACCCTGCGGTCAAAGGCATACTGATCAACATCTTCGGCGGCATCATGAAGTGCGACATCATCGCCGAGGGCGTCATCGCCGCGGTCAAGGAAGTCGGCCTCAAGGTTCCGTTGGTGGTGCGCCTGGAAGGTACCAATGCCGAGCTCGGCAAGAAGATCATCAACGACAGCGGCCTGAACGTGGTGTCGGCCGACGATCTCGATGACGCGGCCAAGAAGATCGTGGCGGCGGTGAAGGGCTGAGCGGATGCCTCCGCGCAAGATAAATCTGGTCGAGGCGGCGGATCAGAAGATCACCAAGGTCTTCGATCCGCACATCGCCGGCGACGTCAACGACAGCCAGGCGAAGGTCGCCAAGTTCGGCGAGGCTTTCGACTGGCACGCGCATGAGCATGAGGACGAAGCCTTCCTAGTGCTGCGCGGTCGCATCGCCATCGATTTCCGCGACGGTCCGGTCGAGCTCGGCGAGGGCGATTTCATCGTCGTGCCGCGTGGCGTCGAGCATCGGCCGCGTTCGCTGACCCAAGAGCCCGTGGTGCTGATGTTCGAGCCGTCGACGACGCTCAACACCGGCAATGCCAAGAGCGATCTCACCGTCACCGACCTGAAGCGGCTCTGACCGATGAACGCGGCTTCCTTCTCCTCGCTCTCGGCCGATCACCAGCGCCTGCAGGCGCTGGTCGGCGCGTGGCGTGGCGAGGAGGAGGTGGCGGACACACAATGGGCCGATGGCGGCACGGCGACATCGGAGGTGCTGGCGGAGGCACAATTCGGCGGCCTGTTCGTGGTGCAGCGCTACCGCCAGCGCCGCGACGGCACGATTTCCTTGGGTTCGCACAACGTGTTCGGCTTCGACCAGCAGAACAGCGTCGTCACCATGCACCAGTTCGATTCGATGGGTTTCGTGCCGGCCTCGCCGGCCACGGGCACGTGGAACGGCGGCGAGCTCAATCTGGAGCGGTCATCACCGCGCGGTTCGGCGCGCGTGACGTATATTTTTGACGATGCCGACACCTACCGCATGCGATTGCATTTCAAACCCGCCGGCAGCGATGCATGGCAAGACATGGTGAGCGGCGTCTACAAGCGCGTCTCGCCTTCCTCGATCAACGGCTTTTAGAAAAGGGCTCCGATGTCCATTCTCGTCGACAAGAACACCAAGGTGCTGGTGCAGGGCCTGACCGGCAAGACCGGCACGTTCCACACCGAACAGGCGCTGGCCTATCACGGCACCAAGATGGTGGGTGGCATCCATCCCAAGAAGGGCGGCGAGACCTGGACCGGGTCGAAGGGTGAAAGCCTGCCGATCTTCGCCACCGTCGCCGAAGGCAAGGAAAAGACCGGCGCCAACGCTTCGGTCATCTATGTGCCGCCGGCGGGCGCCGGCGAAGCGATCCTGGAGGCGATCGAGGCGGAAATCCCGCTGATCATCTGCATCACCGAGGGCATTCCGGTGATGGACATGGTCAAGGTCAAGGCGCGGCTCGACCGCTCGACCTCGCGGCTGATCGGGCCGAACTGCCCCGGCGTGCTCACGCCCGACGAATGCAAGATCGGCATCATGCCCGGAAACATCTTCCGCAAGGGCTCGGTCGGCGTTGTTTCGCGCTCGGGAACACTTACCTATGAGGCCGTGTTCCAGACCACCAATGTCGGCCTCGGCCAGACCACCGCCGTCGGCATTGGCGGCGATCCCGTCAAGGGCACCGAGTTCATCGATGTGCTCGAGATGTTCCTCGCCGACGACGAGACCAAGTCGATCATCATGATCGGCGAGATCGGCGGCTCGGCCGAGGAAGACGCCGCGCAGTTCCTCAAGGACGAAGCCAAGCGTGGCCGCAAGAAGCCGATGGCCGGCTTCATCGCCGGGCGCACGGCGCCGGCAGGCCGCACCATGGGCCATGCGGGCGCGGTCATCTCCGGCGGCAAAGGCGGTGCCGAGGACAAGATCGCGGCAATGGAATCGGCCGGTATCAAGGTCTCGCCGTCACCGGCGCGGCTTGGCACGACGCTGGTTGAAGCCATCAAGGGCTGAATCTGGCGCGGGTTATGGAATGAGGGCCAACGACGGTTCGTTGGCTTTTGAGGGGACAAGAAGGGCGGGTGAACCGCCCACTATCGCGGCTCTGCCGCAAACGTAAGGAGACGGAGCGCGGCTCCGCTGAAACGACATGGCAAGACAAGATCAGGCCAACGACCAATTTTCGCTCACCTCATTCCTCTATGGCGGCAACGCCGATTACATCGACGCGCTCTATGCCGCCTATGAAGACGATCCCGCCTCGGTCAATCCCGAATGGCAGGAGTTCTTCGCTGGTCTGAAGGACGATGCCGGCGATGTACGCAGGAACGCCAAGGGTGCCTCCTGGGCAAAACCCTCCTGGCCGCTGCAGGCCAATGGCGAGCTGGTGTCGGCGCTCGACGGCAATTGGGGCATTGTCGAGAAGCATCTGGAAAAGAAGGTCAAGGACAAGGCGGTCACCAACGGTGTCGTTCTTTCCGACGCCGACGTGCACCAGGCGACGCGCGATTCGGTGCGCGCCATCATGATGATCCGTGCCTACCGCATGCGCGGCCATCTGCACGCCAATCTCGACCCGCTCGGCATCGCCAAGCCGCTCGAGGATTACAATGAATTGTCGCCCGAGAATTACGGCTTCACCGAAGCCGACTACGACCGGCCGATCTTCCTCGACAATGTGCTCGGGCTCGAATTCGGCTCCATCCGGCAGATGCTGGAGATCCTGACCCGCACCTATTGCTCGACGCTCGGCGTCGAATTCATGCACATCTCCGACCCCGAGGAAAAGGCATGGATCCAGGCGCGCATCGAAGGCGCCGACAAGGAAATCTCGTTTACCGCCACCGGCAAGAAGGCGATCCTCTCGAAGCTGGTCGAAGCGGAAGGCTTCGAGCAGTTCATCGACGTCAAGTACAAGGGCACCAAGCGCTTCGGCCTCGACGGCAGTGAAGCGCTGATCCCGGCGCTGGAGCAGATCGTCAAGCGCGGCGGCCAGCTCGGCATGAAGGAGATCGTGCTCGGCATGGCCCATCGCGGCCGCCTGAACGTGCTCAGCCAGGTGATGGCGAAGCCTCACCGCGCCATCTTCCATGAGTTCAAGGGCGGCTCGGCAGCCCCCGACGAGGTCGAAGGCTCGGGCGACGTCAAGTACCATCTCGGCGCCTCGTCGGACCGCGAGTTCGACGGCAACAAGGTCCACCTGTCGCTGACGGCCAACCCTTCCCACCTGGAAATCGTCGACCCGGTGGTGATGGGCAAGGCGCGCGCCAAGCAGGATTACCTGTTCGGCCGCGGCCGCGAGGAGATCGTGCCGCTGGAAGAGCGCGCCAAGGTGCTGCCCCTGCTCCTGCATGGCGACGCCGCCTTCGCCGGCCAGGGCGTGATCGCTGAAATCCTCGGCCTGTCGGGCCTGCGCGGCCACCGCGTCGCCGGCACGCTGCATTTCATCATCAACAACCAGATCGGCTTCACCACCAATCCGCGCTTCTCGCGCTCGTCGCCCTATCCGTCCGACGTCGCCAAGATGATCGAGGCGCCGATCTTCCACGTCAATGGCGACGACCCTGAAGCCGTGGTCCACGCCACCAAGGTGGCGATCGAATTCCGCATGAAGTTCCACAAGCCGGTGGTCGTGGACATGTTCTGCTACCGCCGCTTCGGCCACAATGAGGGCGACGAACCGGCTTTCACCCAGCCGATCATGTACCGCAACATCCGCACCCACAAGACGACGGTGCAGATCTATGGCGACCGTCTGATCGCCGAGGGCCACATCACCCAGGCCGAGCTCGACCAGATGAAGGCCGACTGGCGCGCGCATCTGGAATCCGAATGGGAAGTCGGCCAGCACTACAAGCCCAACAAGGCCGACTGGCTCGATGGCGCCTGGTCCGGCCTGCGCACGGCCGACAACCAGGACGAACAAAGGCGCGGCAAGACCGCCGTGCCGGTCAAGACGCTGAAGGAAATCGGCAAGAAGCTGACCGAGGTGCCGAAGGGTTTCGAGGCGCACAAGACCATCATCCGTTTCCTCGAAAACCGCCGCGAGGCGATCGAATCCGGCGAAGGCATCGACTGGTCGACGGCCGAGGCGCTGGCGTTCGGCGCGATCCTGCTCGACGGCAATCCGATCCGCCTGTCGGGGCAGGATTCCGAGCGCGGCACCTTCTCGCAGCGCCATTCCGTGCTCTACGACCAGCGCGACGAGACCCGCTACATCCCGCTCAACAATCTGTCGGCGGCGCAGGCCGGCTACGAAGTCATCAACTCGATGCTGTCGGAAGAGGCGGTGCTGGGCTTCGAATATGGCTACAGCCTCGCCGAGCCGAAGGCGCTGACCTTGTGGGAAGCGCAGTTCGGCGACTTCGCCAACGGCGCCCAGGTTGTGTTCGACCAGTTCATCTCGTCGGGCGAACGCAAGTGGCTCAGAATGTCGGGTCTCGTCTGCCTGTTGCCGCACGGCTATGAGGGCCAGGGCCCGGAACATTCGTCCGCCAGGCTGGAGCGCTTCCTGCAGCTTTGCGCCGAAGACAACATGCAAGTGGCCAACTGCACCACGCCGGCCAACTATTTCCACATCCTGCGCCGACAGCTGAAGCGCGACTTCCGCAAGCCGCTGATCCTGATGACGCCGAAGTCGCTGCTGCGCCACAAGCGGGCGGTGTCGACGTTGCCGGAAATCTCGGGCGAGAGTTCGTTCCACCGGCTGCTGTGGGACGACGCGCAGCTGTTGCCCAACCAGGCGATCAAGCTCACCAAGGATTCCAAGATCCGCCGCGTCGTGCTGTGCTCGGGCAAGGTCTATTACGACCTCTACGAGGAGCGCGAGAAGCGCGGCATCAACGACATCTACCTGCTGCGTGTCGAGCAGCTCTATCCGTTCCCGGCCAAGGCGCTGATCACCGAACTGTCCCGCTTCCGCAACGCCGAGATGGTATGGTGCCAGGAGGAGCCCAAGAACATGGGCGCCTGGTCGTTCATCGACCCGTATCTGGAATGGGTGCTGGCGCATATCGACGCCAAGCATCAGCGGGTGCGCTACACCGGCCGGCCGGCGGCCGCGTCGCCGGCGACCGGCTTGATGTCCAAGCACCTAGCCCAGCTCGCCGCCTTGCTCGAAGACGCGCTCGGCGAATAAAGCAGGCGAATAGAACAGAACCGACAAGAACGGACAGGCACAATGGCTACCGAAATCCGCGTTCCCACTCTCGGCGAATCCGTCACCGAGGCGACGATCGGCAAATGGTTCAAGAAGGTCGGCGATGCCATTGCCGTCGACGAACCGCTGGTCGAGCTCGAAACCGACAAGGTGACGGTGGAGGTTCCGGCCGCGGCCGCGGGCATCCTTTCGGAGATCGCGGTCAAGGAAGGTGAAACGGTTGGCGTCGGCGCGCTTCTGGGGTCGATCTCGGCCGGCGGCGCCGCCGCCGCACCCGCGACCAAGCCGCAGGCCGTGGCGCAGGCTTCGAGCCCGGATGCGGCGCAGACCACCAAGCAGGCCGCGGCCGAGACCGCCAAGATCGCCGGCGATGCCGGCGCGGTCGAGCCGCGCTCGATGCCGCCGGCGCCGGCCGCCGCAAAACTGATCGCCGAGAACAATCTGTCGGTCGACCAGCTTTCCGGCTCGGGCAAGCGCGGCCAGGTGCTGAAGGGCGACGTGCTCGACGCCATCTCCAAGGGCGCGCCGTCGCAGCCGGCCGAGACGCCCAAGGCGGCTCCGGCGCCGATCGCGGTGCGTGCGCCATCCTCGGGTGACGATGCCTCGCGCGAAGAGCGCGTGCGCATGACCAAGTTGCGCCAGACCATCGCGCGGCGGCTCAAGGAAGCGCAGTCGACCGCGGCCATGCTCACCACCTTCAACGAGGTCGACATGTCGGCGGTGATGGCGCTGCGGACCAAGTACAAGGACGTGTTCGAGAAGAAGCACGGCGTGAAGCTCGGCTTCATGGGCTTCTTCACCAAGGCCGTCACCCACGCGCTGAAGGAAATCCCGGCGGTCAATGCCGAGATCGACGGCACCGACATCATCTACAAGAACTTTGCCCATGTCGGCGTCGCCGTCGGCACCGAGAAGGGCCTCGTCGTGCCGGTCGTGCGCGATGCCGACCAGATGTCGATCGCTGAGATCGAGAAGGAAATCGGCCGGCTGGGCATCGCGGCGCGTGACGGCAAGCTGTCGGTCGCCGACATGCAGGGCGGCACGTTCACGATTTCCAATGGCGGCGTCTACGGCTCGCTGATGTCGACGCCGATCCTCAATGCGCCGCAATCGGGCATTCTGGGCATGCACAAGATCCAGGACCGGCCGGTCGTGGTCGGCGGCCAGATCGTGATCCGGCCGATGATGTATCTGGCGCTGAGCTACGATCACCGCATCGTCGACGGCAAGGAAGCCGTGACCTTCCTGGTGCGCGTCAAGGAGAGCCTGGAGGATCCGGAACGGCTGGTGCTTGATCTCTAGGGGTTGGTGCTGATCCGGAGTTTACACTGCAAGCCGGAGGAAGGGATCTGCGCAGCAGGATGACGACTCGTCCCCTTAGGAGCGTTTTGATCTCGACCATCGTGGGCGGCATGGCGCTGGCTGTGGCCGGCGCGCATGCCGCCTGCCCGATCGAACTCGCGGTCTATGGCGATGCCCAGAGCGGCAGCGAGATCGACTTTACCCCGACCGGCACCTCGGCCACCGTCACCAATACATTCCGCATGATCCTCGACAACAATGTGGTGCTGAACGGCATCGTCATGTGGAACGAAGGTGTTTCCAGGCCGAACGGCGCGCTGATGTACAAATGCCCGGAAGGCGACACCACCGGCGATGAACTCGCCGCCTGTACCCCTTGGCACGGCGTCATCTATACGTCGGACGACAAGGGCAGCATCGGGCTCTTGCCGGCGGAAGGCGTCGATGCGCCGAAGACGCTGATCCTGCCGGATCTCGGTCCGATGCTGCATCAGTCAACCGCCTATGGCGGTAGCGGCTTTTCGAAAGTGCCGTCGGATGTGTTTACGCTGAAGGGATGTCAGGAATGAGCGAGGCGCAAAAAGTGCTGTTGGTCACCGGCGGCAGTCGCGGCATCGGCGCCGCCGTCTGCCGGCTCGGGGCCAAGGCCGGCTATCGCGTGGCAGTCAACTATGCCTCGAACCGGGCTGCCGCCGATGCGCTGGTCGGCGACATCAAGGCCGCCGGCGGCGACGCTTTTTCGGTCAAGGGCGATGTCGGCAGCGAGGCCGATATACTGGCCATCTTCGACGCGGTGGATCGCACCTGGGGCAGGCTCGATGCCTTCGTCAACAATGCAGGCATCGTCGACGCCAAGGCGCGCGTCGACGAGATGAGCGTGGCACGGCTCGAACGCATGATGCGCATCAATGTCGTCGGTTCCATCCTCTGCGCCCGCGAGGCGGTCAAGCGCATGTCGACCCGCCACGGCGGCAAGGGCGGAGCGATCGTCAATATCTCGTCGGCCGCGGCGGTGCTGGGCGCGCCGGACAATTATGTCGACTATGCCGCGTCCAAGGGCGCCATCGACACGCTCACCGTCGGGCTCGCCCGCGAGGTGGCGCTGGAAGGCATCCGCGTCAACGCGGTGCGGCCGGGCATCATCGACACCGACATCCACGCCTCCGGCGGACAGCCGGACCGGGTGGCTCTGATCCAGGACACGCTGCCGATGAAAAGAGCCGGCACCGCCGATGAAGTCGCCGCTGCCGTTCTCTATCTTCTATCCGACGCCGCGTCCTATACGACAGGCGCGATCCTGAATGTCAGCGGCGGCCGCTGAGCGCTCTCAAGCAGTTCGAGCATGATGTTATCCGAAAACCGCGTCGCACTTTTCGGCATCATGCTCAAAACAGAAGGACAGTATCATGGCTTATGACGTCGTTATCATCGGATCGGGACCCGGCGGCTATGTCTGCGCCATCAAGGCGGCACAGCTCGGGCTGAAGGTCGCGGTGGTCGAGAAGAACGCGACCTTCGGTGGCACCTGCCTCAACATCGGCTGCATCCCGTCCAAGGCGCTGCTTTATGCCTCGGAAATGTTCGCCGAGGCCGGCCATTCCTTCGATACGCTCGGTGTCGAGATCGCCGCACCGAAGCTGAACCTGAAGAAGATGATGGCGCACAAGGATGCGACTGTGTCGTCCAACGTCAACGGCGTCGCCTTCCTGTTCAAGAAGAACAAGATCGATAGCTTTCGCGGCACCGGCAAGGTGCTCGCGGCCGGCAAGGTGTCGGTCACCGGCGAGGACGGCAAGGTCGAGGAGATCGAGACGAAGAACATCGTCATCGCCACCGGTTCGGATGTCGCCGGCATACCCGGCGTCAAGGTCGATTTCGACGAGAAGGTGATCGTGTCGTCGACGGGCGCGCTGTCGCTGGACAAGGTTCCCGGCCATCTGGTGGTGGTCGGCGGCGGCGTCATCGGGCTCGAGCTCGGTTCGGTGTGGGCGCGGCTCGGCGCCAAGGTCACCGTGGTCGAGTTCCTCGATACGATCCTCGGTGGCATGGACGGCGAGGTCTCCAAGCAGTTCCAGCGGCTGCTCTCCAAGCAAGGCTTCGAGTTCAAGCTCGGCGCCAAGGTCACCGGCGTCGCCAAGGCCAAGAAGGGGGCGACCGTCACCTTCGAGCCGGTGAAGGGCGGCGCCGCCGAGACCATCGCGGCCGATGTCGTGCTGATCGCCACCGGCCGCCGCGCCTTTTTGGACACTCTTGGTCTCAAGGAAGCGGGCGTCGAGGTCGACGAGCGCGGCCGGGTCAAGACCGACGGGCATCTCAAGACCAACGTGCCTGGTATCTATGCCATCGGCGATGTCATCGCCGGGCCGATGCTGGCGCACAAGGCCGAGGACGAGGGCGTGGCGGTGGCCGAAACCATTGCCGGCCAGGCCGGCCATGTGAACTACGAGGTCATTCCGAGCGTCGTCTACACCAGCCCCGAAATCGCCTCGGTCGGCAAGACCGAGGAAGAACTGAAGAAGGCCGGCATCGACTACAAGGTCGGCAAATTCCCGTTCAGCGCCAATGGCCGGGCACGCGCCATGCTGCACACCGACGGCTTCGTGAAAATCCTCGCCGACAAGGTCAGCGACCGGGTGCTTGGCGTGCATATCGTCGGCTTCGGTGCCGGCGAGATGATCCACGAGGCGGCGGTGCTGATGGAGTTCGGCGGCTCGTCGGAGGATCTCGCCCGCACCTGCCATGCGCATCCGACGATGTCGGAAGCGGTGAAGGAGGCGGCGTTGGCCACCTTCTTCAAGCCGATCCATATCTAAGGCCTTTCATAAACTCTACTCCGGCGGCCATCTGGTGCGGCTTTCTCCGCTTCTCACAGCGCCGCGCGCCCTCTTGGACGCGCAAAGGACGCTGTGACACTTTTGACTGGCGCATGATCCTTTCCGAAAATCGGACCGTTTTTCGGGGTCATGCGCTGCACACGGACCCAAATGTCCGCTGCGCTCCGGTTCTCGAAAACCACACCAGCTGACTCACCGGAGCGAGTTTCTGGAAAGGCCTTCCAGGCGTCATCGCTCAAAGCAAAACGGCCCGCTTTTCAGCGGGCCGTTTGTATCTGGTATCGAGCCGATCAGTTGGCCGGTGCAGGCGCCGGAGCGGGTGCGGGCGCTGGTGCCGGAGCAGGCGCGGGTGCCGGCGCAGGGGCCGGAGCTGGCGCGGGAGCCGGTGCTGGCTCTGGTGCCGGAGCGGGCGCTGGGGCCGGGGCCGGTGTGCTGGCCGCCGGCGCTTCGGCGGGTGCCGGATGCTCGCCGCTTCTGCCGAAAACGTAATACGCGACAATCGCCAGGATAACGACGACCAGCGCAATCAGCCAGGGGCTGCCGCCACCGCCGCTTGGCCTGGGAGTGTCGTTCGATGGATTCGCCATAAAAGTGTCCTCCGTGGATGAAAATAATCAATCAACAGCCATCAACGCGCAACCGTTGAATGGGTTTCACGCTAGGGAAGGAAAGCGCCGAAAACGCGGCGTTTGGGTCCTTCCGCTGCCATCCGACTCAATTGACGGCGGTGACAGTATAGCCGGCTTTGCGGAAATCCTCGACCAGTCCTTCCGGGCCGGGAAGGTGCAGCGCGCCGACCGCCATGAAGGCGTTGCCTTTGGCCAGGATCGGCTCGGCATGATCGATCATCACCTTGTTGCGGCTGGTGATCATGGTTTCCTCGAAGGCCGCATAGCCGGCCGCGTCGTTCTGCTCTTCGGGCATGGCGGCGCGGAACAGCGGCCAGAACATGCCGGTTTCGCCGCGCTGGTAGAGCAGGATCATGGTTTCGTTGATGTCGTTGACCTTGTCGCCGAGCTTCAACGTGTCGACGAGGCCCTTCATGTGAAAGGCGAGCGGCAGCGAGGCCATGGCGCGCAGCTGGCTCTCGGCCGTTTCCAAACCTTCGACCGGCTTGCCGGCGGCCTTGGCGCCCTCGGCCAGCTTGACGTCAAGCACCGGGGCGCCGCCGGACTGGCGGGCGAGTTCGCAGGCCGGAAGCGCCATCATGGCCGAAAGCATCCACGGCTTCATCTTGGCGACGGTTGCCGGCGGAATGCCGCGCGCATCGAGCGCGGCATTCATGGCCGCCGCTTCGTCCGGCGACAGCAAGGACGACAGCGTCGTGGAGTCGGTGAACATCATCAGGTCCGGCTCCTTGAGCATCGCCGTCATCATCTTCTGCTTGTCGAGCACGTCGGTGGTCTCGATGATGAGGGTGCCGGCGGCGTCAAAAGCCTTCTGCGCCTGCGGCGGCAGCGTGGTGACGCGCGGGTCGGTCATGTGCATGGTGCCGAACAGGTAGGATGGCTGCTCGCCTGGTTTTTCCAGCTTCCACAACAGGCCCTTGCCGTTGAGCGTCGCGGCGGCTTCGGCCTCGATCTTGCTGTAGGCGGCAGGGCTGCTCTTCCGCAGGGCCGACACCATGTCGGCGCCGGTGCAGGTCGGGATTTCCGCATGTGCCCTGCCGGTCGCGAACAACAGCACGGCAAGGAAGGACAGGAAAAACAGCACGTTGAGCGCGACAAGCAGCTTCAGCGAGATGGAAGCTGCGCGGTCGGCGATGGCAATGACGCGTTTCATGACACCTTTTCTAGAGGTGAAAAGCGGCAAAACGGTTAATTGGGGGATTGAAATTGTCTTCGACCGGCTGTGACTTCGTCATCCACGGGCGGAGCAAGGAGCGAAGCGACGCGGCGTAGACCCGAGGATCCATGCCGGGACTCTCGAGCGCCGCAACGGTGCAGAATCCTGCTCCGCTGCACCCGTCAGTAAGGTCGCGGCATGGATCCTCGGGTCTCCGCGACGCCGCTGCGCGGCTGCTCCGCCCGTGGATGACGAAGTTGGGAACGCTTCGGCTAATCACGAATGTTTATGAGGCCACCGATACCTGTGCGGCGCCATCGGCGTTCACGCCCTCGGATGCGCCGATTCGTAGATTTCGAGCAGCCTCGCCGTGTCGACGCCGGTGTAGATCTGCGTCGTCGACAGGCTGGCATGGCCGAGCAGCTCCTGGATGGTGCGCAAATCGCCGCCTCTGCCGAGCAGATGCGTGGCGAAGGAGTGGCGCAGCGCGTGCGGCGTCGCCGTGTCGGGCAGGTTGAGCGCCGAGCGCAGTTTCGCCATGTCGCGCTGGATGATGGCCGGGTTGAGCGGGCCGCCGCGCGCGCCGCGAAACAACAGGCCTTTCGGGTCGAGATGATGGGGACAGAGCCGGCGGTATTCGGCGATTGCCCGGAGCGCCACCGGCAGCACCGGCACCAGCCGCGTCTTGCCGCCCTTGCCGGTGACGCGCAGCACCGTGTCGGCCTCCGAGGCTAGATCGGCGCCGGCGAGGCCGAGCGCTTCCGAGATGCGCAAGCCCGAGCCGTAGAGCAGCGTCAGCACGGCTGCGTTGCGGGCAGCGATCCAGGGCTCTTCCGCCAGTTGACCTTCCATGGACACAACCTGCTTGGCGTCGCTTGCGGTCAGCGGTTTGGGCAGTGACTTGGGCTGGCGCGGCGCGCGCAGGGCAGTGGCACCCGCCGCATTGGCGAGACCGCGCTGTTCCAGGAACCGCAGCAGCGAACGGATGCCGGCGAGACCCCGGCCGAGCGTACGGGCGCCGACGCCTTGGTTGCGGCGGGCAGCAAGGAAGCCGCGCAGATCGGCCGGGCGCAGATTGGCGATATCGGAAATGCCGGGCGAGCCGCCGCAATGGCCGGTAAGGAAATGCAGGAACTGGCGCGTGTCGCGCTCATAGGCCTCCACTGTCTCGGGTGACAGGCGACGTTCACGCGCGAGCATCTTCAGCCAGCTTTCACGCGCCGCCTGGAGATCGGGTTTGGCCGGGATGAGGAATTCCTGCATGACGGCATTCTCGAGTATTCGGGTTAGGAAGCGGTGAAGAGCCCGTCATTGAAATGACAGCGGGCGATCATTGAAATGACACCGGGCTGGGGCTAGAGCAGGCCAAAGGATATTTCGCGATGAGCAAGCCGCAAAACCCCGTCCAGATGGCCGTTATCGGCGCCGCCCACGGCATCAAGGGCGAACTCAGGGTGAAAACCTTCACCGGCGAGCCGATGGCGCTGGCCGATTATGGCCCGCTCTATGCCAGGGATGGCCGTGCCTTCCAGATAACGGACATAAGGCCGGCCAACACCGTCGTCGTGGTGCGCTTCAAGGGCATCAGCGACCGCAACGCGGCCGAGGCGCTCGCCGGCACGGAGCTGTTCGTCGACCGCTCGATGCTGCCCGACGATGGCGAGGAGGACGAGTTCTATCATGCTGACCTGATCGGGCTGGAAGTCCGCGACGATACGGGTGCCGCGCTCGGCAAGGTGGTCGCGGTGCACAATTTCGGTGGCGGCGACATTCTCGACGTGACGCTTTCCGGCCGCAAGGGTGTGCTGATCCCGTTCACGCAGGCCGCCGTTCCGCAGGTGTCGATCGCCGAAGGTTTTGTCCGCGTCGATCCGGCGGCAGCCGGGCTGGTCGAGGACGAGGATGGCGAAGCGCCGCGCGAGGAAGATTTCGATCCGAAAGGCAGGCCGCGCGGACCGCGCGACGCCGGGGGCAACCGGTGACGTTCAAGGCTTCGGTGCTGACGCTCTATCCCGAGATGTTTCCCGGCGCGCTCGGCCTGTCGCTGGCGGGCCGCGCGCTGGAGGCCGGCACATGGTCGCTGGAAGCCATACAGATCCGCGACTTCGCCACCGACAAGCACCGCACCGTCGACGACACGCCGGCCGGCGGCGGTGCCGGCATGGTGATGCGCGCCGATGTGTTGGCCAGGGCGATCGACCACGCCTCTGCGGGAGGCGATTTGCGTCCGCGACTTTTGATGAGCCCGCGCGGCAAACCGCTGACGCAGACGCGGGTGCGGGAACTCGCCGCCGGGCCGGGCGCCGTCATCCTGTGCGGCCGCTTCGAGGGTGTCGACCAGCGGCTGATCGAGGCTCGTGGCCTGGAAGAGGTGTCTATCGGCGATTTCATCCTTTCCGGCGGCGAGCCGGCGGCGCTTGTTCTGCTCGACGCGGTGGTGCGGCTGTTGCCCGGCGTGATGGGCAACGCCGTGTCCGGCGAGGAAGAGAGCTTTGAAAACGGCCTGCTCGAACATCCGCACTACACGAGACCGCAGGAATTCGAGGGACGGGAGATTCCCGAAGTGCTGATCTCCGGCAATCACAAGAAGATCGCGGCATGGCGGCGTGCGGAGTCGGAAGCGCTGACGAAAGAACGGCGGCCGGATCTGCTCGGCGATCAGCCCTTGCCGAAATAATAAAACGCCAGAAACAGGCCGACGGCGATGACGAAGCCGCGCACCACGTTCTGCGGCACGCGCTTGGCGATCCAGACGCCGGCATAGCCGCCCAGCGCGCCGCCGGGGATCATGACGATTGCCTGCGGCCAGGCGACGACGCCACCCGAGACGAAGACGACAATGGCGACAGCCGCGATGACCACCGCCAGCATGTTCTTCAGCGCATTCAGCCGGTGGTAGTCGCCGGCCTGCGTCAGGCCAAGCGTTGCCAGCATCATCACGCCCATGCCGGCGCCGAAGAAGCCGCCGTAGATGGCGGTGATGAATTGCGCCAGCGAGCCGGCGAGTGAGCTCACCGATGCCTCTTGGCCGGGTTTTGGCGCCGGCCTCAGCCATGGTCCGGCGGCAAACAGCGCCGTTGCGCCCAGCAGCAGCCACGGCACCAGGACGCGAAACGAGGGATTGTCGAGCGCCAGCAGGATCAGGGCGCCCGCCAGTGCGCCAATCGCCGAGATGAGGCAGAGCAGCAGGGCGCCGCGCCAGAAATGCCTGATGTCGTCCCGATAGGCTAGCGTCGAGGTGATGTAGCCTGGAAATTGGGTAACCGACGAGGTGGCGTTGGCGACGATCGGCGGCACGCCGACCAATGTCATGGCGCCAAAGGTGATGAAGGTGCCGCCGCCGGCGACCGCGTTGGCAGCGCCGGACAGGAAGCCCGCCAGGAAAAGCAGGATGGCGTCGAAGACAGACATGGAATGCCGCCGCGGAAACTGTGGTATTCCAGGCTTAGGAAGCCTGGCTGGCGGGCGCAACCCGGCAAGGCCGGTAATACAATGGTGCCATGCAGGCAAAAAAGACTCGTGCTCGGGCGTGACAAAGCGCCGAAATAGCTGTATGTGCGCGCCGAACCGGAAGAAAAATCTGCCGGGCCCGTCAACAATGACGGTGTAGTCGCCCCTGTCCGATGTCTTGGAGACAAAAATGTCTCGGAGACAAAGGACATAGCCGAGCGGTCAATGGAACTGCAAGGCGAGCGCAGGGCGCTCTGACTGTCGGAAGAACAAGAAGTGGACTATTGAGATGGATATTCTCCGTCAGCTCGAGGCCGAGCAGGCCGCCAAGATCGAAGCCAAGCGCAAGCTCCCCGAATTCCAGCCCGGCGACACCGTGCGCGTCCAGGTCCGCGTGACCGAAGGCACCCGCACCCGCGTCCAGGCCTATGAGGGCGTCGTCATTGCCCGCGCCGGCTCCGGCTTCCAGGAAAATTTCACCGTCCGCAAGATCTCCTACGGCGAAGGCGTCGAGCGCGTGTTCCCGGTCTACTCGCCGATGGTCGAGGGTGTCGAGATCGTGCGTCGCGGCAAGGTGCGTCGCGCCAAGCTCTATTACCTGCGCGATCGTCGCGGCAAGTCGGCCCGTATTTCGGAAAACACCGGCGTGCGCGCCCGCAAGCTCAACGATGAGGAGCGCGACGCGCTGAACGCCGAGAAGGCCCGCATCGAGGCCGAGAAGGTTGCCGCTGCCCAGGCGCTGGCCGCCGAGACGGCCGCCAAGGAAGCCGCCGAGAAGAAGGCCGCCGCCGAAGCTGAGGCCGCCAAGGCCGCTGAAGCGACCCCGGCCGAATAAGATTTTCGGCAATCTCATTCAAAAAGGCGGCTTCGGCCGCCTTTTTTCGTTTTGGCGAACAGCCAAGGGCCACCTTCAGTGATAGCCCTCCCGGTTCCCATCAAATTCACGTTTGCGGGCCACCTCAGCGATTGGCCGAAACATCTGCGCTTCGTCATCCACGGGCGAAGCAAGGAGCGCAGCGACGCGGCGCAGACCCGAGGATCCATGCCGCGACTTCTGAGCGCCGCTACGGTGCAGAACCGGCTGGTTTAGCGCTACCCTCAGTCTGAACCGCCGCGCTCGTGTCGACCGTCACGGCATGGATCCTAGGGTTTCCGCGACGTCGCTTCGCGACTGCTCCACCCCAGGATTGTTTGAGAAGGATCGGGTAGTCTGGCGGCCGGGACTGCGGCCCATCACAACCGGCAGTCCCGGCGGCAGGCGACCGTCCCTGGGATCGGGCAACACCCGACGTCATCATGGTCCCTGCCGTTTTTGTCCGCCATCGCTTGGAGAGTTGATTGGCCGCTGGCTCGCGCCACGCCCGCAAACAATCCGAAGCCTGACAAGGATACCACCAGCATGGCCTTCTTGCACCAACAACCGAAACTGTGCCTCGGCCTCGATATCGCCAAGGACACCATCACCGCCGCCGATGGCACCACCACCCATGTCATCGACAACCAGCGACGCACGATCCGCGCCTTCCTCAAGAGCCACAAGCAGGCAGACCTTGTGGTCTGTGAACCGACCGGTGGCCATGAAGGCCTGCTGCTCGAAGAGTGCCTGCGTGCCGGCATCGCCTGCCATCGCGCCGACACGCTCAAGGTCAAGAGCTTCATCCGCTCCTACGGCACCCACGGTAAGAGCGATGCCATCGATGCCGCGATGTTGAGAGCCTACGGTCGCGAACGCTGGGAAAAGCTGACCCTTTGGCAGGCTCCGGACCCCCACGAGACCCGCTTGCGCGCCTTGGTGCGCCGCCGCCAGGAGCTCATCGCCATCAAGATCGCCGAGAAGAACCGCGCCAAGGCACCTGGTGCTCGAGACCTCGCCGCCTCCTTCGAGGCCGTGATCAAAGTCGTCGAGCGTCAGATCCAGGCGATCGATGCAGCCATGCGCGAGCTGATCGCCAACAGCAGCGCCCTCAAGCATCGAGCCGCCATCTGCACGGCCATGGACAGTCTCGGCCCAATCGTGGCCGCCAAGCTGCTGGCCATCTTGCCCGAACTCGGCACCATGACACGTCGAAAGGCTGCCGCGCTTGCAGGGCTCGCGCCTCATCCAAACGACAGCGGACAAAAGCAAGGCTACCGCAAAATCCGTGGCGGACGACCGGAGATCAGGAGCATGCTCTACATGCCCGCATTGCACGCCGCTGCCGGAAGGGGCGAGTTCGCAACCTTCTACAAACACCTCATCGCCAACGGCAAAAAGCCAATGGTGGCCATCGCTGCAGTCATGCGAAAGATCGTCGTCACCCTAAACGCCAGGCTCAGAGACGCCACCATTCCTCAGAGTTGATGACGAAGTCCGGGATTCCCGCCGTCGTTCAAAGATAGCAAACACAGCAGCTAGAGGCTTGACGGCACATTATCTTTTGTACTAAATAATCGTACACAAGATAATTGGAGACATGATATGGCACTTTATACCGCACAGGCTCACGTCACCGGTGGCCGCGCCGGCCATGGCGAGACCAGCGATGGTCTGCTCAAAGTCGATCTGGCGATGCCCAAGGAGCTTGGTGGACCGGGCGGCGCCACCAATCCCGAGCAGCTTTTCGCCATCGGCTACGCTGCCTGCTTCGAAAGCGCCATCCGCTTCGTCGCGCGCAAACAGAAGCTGCCGCTCGAGGATGCGGCGATAACCGCCACCGTCAACCTGCTTCCCAATGGCGAAGGCTTCAAGCTCGGCGTCGCGCTAGCGGCGGAGACGAAAGGCCTTGATCAGGCGACTGCTGAGGCGCTTGTATCGGAGGCACACAAGATCTGCCCCTATTCGAACGCCATCAGGGGCAATGTCGACGTAGCGCTTTCGGTAAAGGCGGCATGACGACAAAAGTCGAAACGAGAGCCAAAAATGCCCCGGCGGAGGCCGCCGGGACGTTTCACGTGCCGCGGCTCGATCAGCAGCTGTGCTTCGCGCTCTACTCGGCGAGCGGGCTGATGACCAAGGTTTATCGCCCGCTGCTCGAGCCGCTTGGTCTCACCTATCCGCAATATCTGGTGATGCTGGCGCTGTGGGAGCACGCGCCGAGCACCATTGGCGCGCTTGGCGAAGCGCTGGGCCTGGATTCCGCGACGCTGACGCCACTGCTCAAGCGGATGGAGGCGGGTGGGCTCGTCACCCGCCGGCGCGATGCCGCCGACGAGCGCCGGGTGCTCGTCGAGCCGACCGCCAAGGGCCAGGCGCTGCGTGCTCACATGAAGCATGTGTCCGCCGCACTCGCCTGCAGCGTGCCGCTGGAGCCTGGCGACGTGAAAGTCCTGCACGCCACACTCACCCACCTTGTCGCCGGTCTGCGCAACGCTGTGACCGATGATCGATCAGCGGATGCGGAAGCGCCGGTCTCCGGCTCGAGATAAGCAGATCATCCCGAAATCCCTGAATTGAGGGCATTGGAATCCCCTTTCACGCGCGCTGACGCAGCGGACCGTCTTGCATGGCGTTTGCGGGAAGCTAAAGTCGGCGCCGGATTTCCTGTAAGCCCATCTGGGCGCTTTCAATTTTCGGGAGTGTGTCATGACCAAGTCGAAACTGCTGCTGGCCGGCCTGCTTGCCCTCGTCCTGGCGCCTGTTGCCGCTTTCGCGCAGGCGCTGCCCGACTTCGGCGGCAAAAAGGTGGTGGTGGTGACCGAAAACGCCTATCCGCCGCTGCAGTTCATCGACGCCAAGACCGGCAAGCAGATCGGCTGGGAGTATGACGCGATGAACGAGATCGCCAAGCGGCTCAACTTCAAGGTCGAGTACCAGAACACCTCCTGGGACGCGATGATCCAGGCCGTTTCCGATAACCAATACAACATCGGCATGACCGGCATCACTATCAAGGACGACCGCAAGGAGAAGGTCGATTTCTCCGACCCCTATATGCGCTCGGAGCAGTTCATGCTGGTGCGCGGCGACGAAAGCCGCTTCACCGACGCCAAGACCTTTGGGGCCTTCAAGGACGGGCTGATCGGCGCGCAGGCCGGCACCACGCCTTTCTACACCGCCGTCTACAGCGTGCTCGACGGCAATGAGCAGAACCCGCGCATCAAACTGTTCGAGACGTTCGGCGCCACGGTGCAGGCACTGAAGTCGGGCGACGTCGATGTCGTGCTGACCGACGGCACCGCCGGCAAGGGCTATGTCGATGCGTCGGAGGGCAAGCTGAAGCTCATCGGCGGACCGCTCGGCACCGAGGATTTCGGCTTCATCTTCCCGAAAGGGTCGGACCTGGTGAAGCCGGTCAACGCCGCGATCGCGGCGCTCAAGGCGGACGGGACGTTCGACGCGCTGAACAAGAAGTGGTTTCTTGACTACAAGATGGGGCAGTAGGCCCTGTTGTTGACAGCAGTGCCTGTGCGGGAAATCGCGCTGGGTTTGCGCTTGAGCACCCCCCTCTGCCCCGGCGGCAGGACAGGGGGTGCCTTGGCACCTGACCTTCGCGATATCTGCCTTGCCAGCCGCGCCTGATGGCACCTTCGTCTTCCTCCACCAAAGCCGAATTCCCCTGGTGGCTTGCCGTTGCCGCTGCCCTTGCCCTGGCGGCGGCTTTGTTCATCGCGGCCAGCGATCTCTACACCCAGGTCTTCGCCACCGTCGCCAAGGGCATCGGCGTCACCGTCTTCGTCACTGTGGTCGCTTTCGCCCTGGCGTCGATCATCGGCCTCGGCATCGCCTTGATGGGCCTGTCCGCGTCGCCCTGGCTGCGCCAGATCGCCCGCTTCTATGTCGAGATCATCCGTGGCGTGCCGATCCTGGTGCTGCTGTTCTGGATCGCCTTTGCCGGTGCACCGGGCTTCGTCGCGGCCTGGAACGCGCTGACCGCGCCGCTGCAAAACGCCGGCTATCTCGGCGAGCTTCTGGTGCGCGACGTGTCGCTGCTGTGGCGCGCCATCATGGCGTTGACCATCGGCTACTCGGCCTTCATCTCGGAGGTTTTCCGGGCCGGCATCCAGTCGGTCGAGAAGGGCCAGATCGAGGCGGCCAAGGCGCTTGGCCTGAGCCGCGCGCAACGCTTCCGGCTGATCGTGTTTCCGCAGGCGATCCGCACCATATTGCCGCCGCTCGGCAATGATTTCGTCGCCCTGGTCAAGGATTCCTCGCTGGTCTCGGTGCTCGGCGTCGCCGACATCACCCAGATGGGCAAGGTCTATGCCGCCGGCTCGTTCCGCTTCTTCGAGACCTATTCGATAACAGCCTATATCTATCTCATCCTGACCGTCGGCCTGTCGCTGGCGCTGAGGGCGCTGGAGCGGCGCTTGCGCCGCCAGCACGAGGAATAGTCTTTGGACGCGGACAGGGTTACGATCCTGTCGACATACAGGTTCGGGAGGTCTCATGATCGTCGACAAAGCCAATGCGGCGCTGGATTCCGTCTATGGCGCCGACACGCCGGAATCGCTGGCGCAGGCCTACGCCGCATGGGCCGCGACCTATGACAGCGAGACCGCCTCGCTCGGCTATCTGCTCCCCTTCCTGATCACCGCCTGGCTGGCGCGCTATGTTCCGGCCGGTGAAGGGCCGCTGCTCGACGCCGGCTGCGGCACCGGCCTGTCGGGGCCGTCGCTGAAGGCGCTTGGCTATCGTGACATTGCCGGGCTCGACCTGTCGGATGACATGCTCAAGATCGCCGGCAGCCGCAACGCCTACAGCGAGCTGAAACAGGCGATGCTGGGTGGACCGCTGCCATGGCCGGACGGTCATTTCCGGGCCTTCTTCTCGACCGGCGTGTTCACCATCAGCCACGCTCCGGCATCCGGCCTGCACGATCTGGTGCGCATCACCAAAAAGGGTGGCCACGCCATCTTCACCGTACGCGACCAGGTGTTTGAAAGCGGTGGCTTCCAGGCGGTGTTCGACGAACTGGAACGGGCAGGCAAATGGCGCCTGGTCGAGCAAAGCCCGTGGTTCCGCTGCTATGCCATCGCCGAGCCGGATGCTTTGGTGAAGACGTTCGTATTCGAGGTGATGTGAGCTGCGCCTTCTTCCTTCTCCCCCTTGTGGGAGAAGGTGGCCTCGCGAAGCGAGGTCGGATGAGGGGTGCTCCAGCTTGGCACTGACGACACTCCGTCACCCACCCCTCAACCGTCTCGGCGCTACGCGCCGATCCACCTTCCCCCACAAGGGGGGAAGGAAGAAGGCACCGCCACGCCGCAATTGCCGAAAAGCCAAAACATTGGTATGAGCCACGCCATGGAAGAGCTTTTTGGCGATCCGGCCTACAAGGGGTTCGTGCTGCAGGACAGAAAACGCCTGCCGTCGCGCTTCTCCGCGCGCGTGTCCGGCGCGCTGACCAGCCGACTTACCTAGGCCAACCTGTTCAGGTTGTCGCGCCGGGAACTGCCCGGCGTCTGCTCTTTCCCATTCTCATATCGACGGATTTACGCACATGAGCGCACCGCGCACCCTCTACGACAAGATTTTCGACGACCACGTCGTCGACCGCCAGGACGACGGCACCTGCCTGCTCTACATCGACCGCCACCTCGTCCATGAAGTTACCAGCCCGCAGGCCTTCGAAGGCCTGCGCCTGAGCGGCAGAAAAGTCCGGCATCCGGAAAAGACGCTGGCCGTGGTCGATCACAATGTCTCGACCTCGCCCGAGCGCAAATTCGGTATCAAGAACGAGGAAAGCCGGATCCAGGTCGAGGCGCTGGCCAAGAACGCCAAGGATTTCGGCGTCGAATATTATTCCGAGAACGATATCCGCCAGGGCATCGTCCACATCATCGGCCCCGAGCAGGGCTTTACCTTGCCCGGCATGACCATCGTCTGCGGCGACAGCCACACCTCGACGCATGGCGCGTTCGGCGCGCTGGCGCACGGCATCGGCACGTCGGAAGTCGAGCATGTGCTGGCGACTCAGACGCTGATCCAGCGCAAGGCCAAGAACATGCTGGTCCGCGTTGACGGCCAGCTGCCGGAAGGCGTCACCGCCAAGGACATCATCCTGGCCATCATCGGCGAGATCGGCACTGCCGGCGGCACCGGCTACGTTATCGAATATGCCGGCGAGGCGATCCGCTCGCTGTCGATGGAAGGCCGCATGACGATCTGCAACATGTCGATCGAGGGTGGCGCGCGCGCCGGCCTGATCGCGGCCGACGAGACCACCTTCGCCTATGTCAAGGACAAGCCGCGCGCGCCGAAGGGCGCGGCCTGGGATGCCGCACTCGCCTACTGGAAGACGCTGCAGTCCGACGAAGGCGCGCATTTCGACAAGGTGATCGTGCTCGACGCGGCGAAACTGCCGCCCATCGTCTCCTGGGGCTCTTCGCCCGAGGATGTCGTCTCCGTGCAAGGCATCGTGCCGAACCCGGACGATATCACCGACGAAAACAAGCGCACCTCCAAGCAGCGCGCGCTCGACTATATGGGCCTGACGCCGGGAACCAAGATCACCGACATCACGCTCGACCGCGTCTTCATCGGCTCCTGCACCAATGGCCGTATCGAGGATCTGCGCGCCGCCGCCAAGGTGATCGAGGGCAAGACCGTCAATCCGCGCGTCAACGCCATGATCGTGCCGGGCTCGGGCCTGGTCAAGGAACAGGCGGAAGCGGAAGGCCTCGACAAGATCTTCCTGGCCGCCGGTTTCGACTGGCGCGAGCCGGGCTGCTCGATGTGCCTGGCCATGAATGACGACCGGCTGAAGCCGCATGAACGCTGCGCCTCGACCTCGAACCGCAATTTCGAGGGCCGGCAAGGCTTCAAGGGCCGCACCCATCTGGTCTCGCCGGCGATGGCGGCGGCGGCGGCGATCGCCGGCCACTTCGTCGACATCCGCGACTGGAAATAACAGCCGGTCCACACGTTCCCACCTATGACAGACCCCGGACCGCATCGCGGTTCCGGGGTCTTTTTCATTCGAGCGGCCCGCATATTCGCCTAGAGCCGGATGATTTCAGGTCGAATCGACCTGAAATCTGAATCCGCCTCTAAATCAAAGAGATAGAGCATGATGTCGTCCGAAAACCGCTTCACACTTTTCGGCATCATGCTCCAGGCTTAACCGCTTGTTTGGGCTTGCCCTCTACACTCTTACGCGACGTCAAACGAGGGGAAGTCACGGTCCTTTGGACACCGGCCTGTTCATAGCGCTGCTCAATCCAACGATCGCGCTGGCCCTCGGCGCGGCCTTCTTCGTGCTATGGACCTATCAGCGCCACCGCCCCTATCTGGCCGTGCTGGCGTTCAGCTACTGTGTTTCGGCACCCGGCTTCCTGTTCCAGTATTTCACCTTGCCCATCGGCATGGCGCTGACCAAGCTGGTGTCCAACATCTGCTTCACCATCGCCGGCTGCTGCCTGTCGGGTGCCATCGTCGCCCGCTACGGCCGCAAGGTGCCTCGTGTGGGGATCGGCGTGCTGGCGGGCGGCGGCCTGGCGTCATTTTGCTGGTTCCTGTTCGTCGAGCCGGATCTCACCTGGCGCATCCTGGCGATGAATTTTGCCTTCGGTGGCATCAGCCTGCTGGTCGCCGCCGAATTGCGGCCGGTGCGCAACAATGGTCCAACCGAGAAGATCCTGTTCCTGCTGTCCCTGCTGTCGGGCCTGAATTTCTTCGTGCGCACTTTGATCGTGGTCATCGCGCACGGGCCGTTCACCAGCTATGACGGTTTCTACGGTTCGTCCTACTGGACGACGGCACTGCTCTCGCATGCGCTCTTGTCGCTGCTGATCGCGCTTTGCCTGTTCACCGCCGCCGCACTCGACGTGATGAAGGCGCTCAAGGCCGAGACGCATACCGACCCGCTGTCGGGCCTGCTCAATCGGCGCGGCTTCGAGGAACGCGCCGAGTTCCTGTTGCAGCGTTGCGCGGCGGCGAAGTTTCCGGTCGCACTGGTGTTGGCCGACCTCGACCATTTCAAGACGCTCAACGATGTGCACGGGCATGCCGCCGGCGACCGGGTGATCGCCGATTTCGCCGCCAAGCTGCGCACGGCTACTGGCGCGCGAGGGGCGGCCGGACGTATCGGCGGCGAGGAGTTCGCCGTGCTCTTGCCCCTGAGCGATCTCGCCGCCGCGCGGCTGTTCGCCGAGGCCGTGCGCACACTCTATTCGGCAGGCGGCATCGACGGGCTCCCCGCCGGCACCAAGGTCACCGCCAGCTTCGGCGTGGCGGCCCGCAGCGGCGAGGAAGCGCTGGAACCCTTGATGCGCCGTGCCGACGAAGCGCTCTACAAGGCCAAGAAAAATGGCCGCGACAGTGTGCGCCTTTCCTTCGAGCGGCCGGAGGCGGTGTTTGTACCGGAGCCGTCCAGAGCCGGATGATTTCAAGGCGAATCGACCTGAAGTCTGATCCGTCCCCAATTCAAAAGAGATAGAGCATGATGTCGTCCGAAAACCGCTTCACACTTTTCGGGGGGTGCGAAAAGAGATGAGCGGCGCCAACTTCATCCTGTTGATCAATCTGTCGGTTGCCGGCCTGCTGGCGGCATCCTTCATGGCGGTTGCGTTCCATGATGCCGGCCGCGCCCCGGCACGATGGTTTGCATCAAGCTATGTCCTGGGCATGGCCTATTCGGCCATCGAATTCAGCATTCCCGCCTTCACCGATGCCCGGCTGCCGGTGGTGACTGCCTTCGCGGTTTTCCTTGGCGCAACAATAGCCTTCAATGCCGGACTGGCCCGCAAATACGGCGTCACGCCGCCATGGCCGGCGATACTGTTCTTCCTCCTCGCCGCCACCATCGCCGTCTATCTCGTCCAGGACCTGCCGCGCCAGTCGCTGGCCCGCATGGCGGCCTACCAGCTTCCCTATGCCGTCATGCAATTCGTCGGGCTGGCCATCGTCTGGTCGTCGAGGCAAAGGCATGGCCGGCTCGATCGTCTCCTGATGGCCGTGCTGGTAGCCAGCGTGTTGCTGTTCGCCTCAAAGCCGTTCATCGCGCATGCGCTCGGCGGCTGGGGGGCCAATCCGCAGGCCTATCTGCAAAGCAGCTACGCGCTGGTCTCACAATCGCTCGGCACTGTCTTTGCCCTGGCGCTGGCGCTGCTGATGTTGGCCATCCTGGTTCGTGAGGCGCTTGCCGAAGTGACGTCCAGGTCGGAGACCGATACGCTCTCGGGACTGCTCAATCGTGGTGCCTTCACGCGACAGGCCGAGCTGGCGGTGCTTGGCGCGATGCGACAAGGCGTGCCGGTCGCCCTGGTCATCGCCGACCTCGATCATTTCAAGAGCATCAACGACAGTTTCGGCCATGCCTCCGGCGACCGCGTGATCGAGACCTTTGCCGGTTTCCTGCGCGAAGCCGCCGCCGGCCACCATGTCGCGGGCCGCCTCGGCGGCGAGGAATTCGCAATCATCCTGCCCGGGACCAACCTCGCCGCCGCCCGGTTGTTCGCCGAAGGCACGCGCAGCGCTTTCGGCGCGCTGCCCATCGAAGGGCTGCCCGCGGACAATCGCTGCACGGCGAGTTTCGGGGTCGCCGAACTTCATCCGGGCGAGGAGATTGCCGATCTCATGCGGCGCGCGGATGAGGCGCTCTATCAGGCGAAGAATGCCGGTCGCGACTGCGTACGCATTTCCGCCGGGCCGGCGGATGCACGGGTGTCAGCCGTGTCGGAAGCCAACGCTAGCGGCAGGGGCTGAGTTCGGGCATTTCGCCGTCGGACAGCCCGTACATGTAGCTGCGGCCTTTGACGAAGACCGGCGGCCGGTAGCAATCGCTGTAGCCTGATATCTCGTCGGATTCGTTCTGGTAGATCACCTTGGGCTGACCGGCACTGGTGTAGTCGGACAGCTGCTTGGCCAGCCTGCCCTCACCGACGAGGATGCGCTTGTAGCCGGCGGCGCTGTCGATGACGAGATTGCCGAAGGAATCGGCGTAGACGCGGTCCTGATGACGGGTCCCGGCGAGCGCCGGTACAGCCAGGCCGGCAACCGAAGCCGCCACGATGATCGCCGCAAGGCGCGATCTGCCAGAGTTCGAACGCATGGCGTCCTCCGTGTTCGAGGTTGATAGGATGCATGTCGTTGCCCAAAAACCGCCGACGCACTTTGGAGCGACACGCACAGCCTCCTCGAATCAGAAATTAACCTTTTCTTAACCTTTGTTAAGAGGTCGGCGCGTTTGGCGGCGATGTCTCGATAAACATGGTTAATATCCGTCTGGACAAAAACCCGGCGGCCATCATTCGGCCATGCTTGGCCGCACCATCGCGGCCGGCATCGAATGGATCTGAGGGCAACGCAGGGGCAACCTTGATCTTGGCGCGGCATCGTGGCTAGTCTGCCGCGCGGGAGGACAGCATATGGCGTTACGCCGAACGGTTTGGGTGTCCGTTTTCCCGTTGCTCGGTATCGTTGCTGCCTGCGTGCCGCAGGATGGCGCGCCGAAGGCGGCCAACACCGTCCCGCCCCCGCCGGCTCAGCAGTCCGTCGCAGCCGCGCCGCCGCCGGCACCCGCGACCAAGATCACCACCGACCTGACCGCGCCGCGATCCGGCATCGGCACCGCCACCTACAGATGCGGCAACAACGGCATGATCACCATCCAGAATCTCGGCTCGTCGTTGCATGTGGTCGGGCCCGACGGTGCGACCGAGGAGTTTGCGGCGTCGCCCGCCAACCAGTCCAGCCGCTACCAGGAGGCCGCGACGCATGACGCAATCGTGATCGACGGGCGCGAGGCGCTGGTGATGAAGAGGGGCTCCACGCCACAGACCTGCAAGCGATGAGGCCCGCGTAAACCGCGGCGGCCTATCGCACTGCAGCGAACGCTGTGCCGGCTTCTAATCGATTGAGGCGAAAGGCCGCCGGTTTGTCAGACTAAATGACGTTTTCAAAACGATTTTCTGGCTTTGACGCGGTGCAAAAAGAGCATTAGAAACCGGCTGTCCGAAGTCGCAACCGAAAGCGGTAATGCCGCATTTCCACCTGGGGCTCCAGAGACGCCGAACTGGGGGAGCCATGAGCAAATCACCAGCCACCCGCGAATTCGCCCGGCGTGAACGGCCACTTTCGCCGCACCTGAGCGTGTACCGGCCGCCGATCACCATGACGATGTCGATCATCCATCGCATCACCGGCGGCGCGCTTTATTTCGGCACGCTGCTGGTCGCGGCCTGGCTGATGGCGGCGGCAAGCTCGCAACCGGTTTTCGACTGGGTCAACTGGGCTTTCGGCACCTGGCTCGGCCGGCTCATCCTGTTCGGCTACACCTGGGCGCTGATGCATCACATGCTGGGCGGCGTGCGCCACCTGGTCTGGGATACCGGCGCCGGCCTCGAAAAGCACACGGCCTCCAGGATCGCCTGGGCAACGCTTGCGGGTTCGATCCTGCTCACATTGCTGATCTGGGTCGCCGGCTATATGGCGCGAGGAGCCTGACCATGAGTACTGGCAAGACCGACATGCGCACGCCGCTGGCGAAAGTCCGCGGCCTCGGCTCCGCCCGTGAGGGCACCGGCCATTTCTGGCGGCAGCGCCTCACGGCCATCGCCAACATTCCGCTGACACTGTTCTTCGTCGGGTTCCTCATCGCGCTCAACGGCGCCGGCTATGCGGAGGTGCGCGCGGCGCTTGCCAATCCGTTCGTCGCACTGGTGCTGGCCCTGGTGCTGGTCTCCGGCCTTATCCATATGCGGCTCGGCATGCAGGTGATCATCGAGGACTACGTGCATGGCGAAGGCATGAAGCTGGCGCTCATCGCGCTCAATACATTTTTCACTGTAGCGGTTGGCGTCGCCTCGATCTTCGCCCTGCTCAAGCTGGCATTCGGAGGCTGAGTTGGCCAAGGACGCGAAATCAGCCAACACGGCAGGCTATACCTTTGTCGACCACAAGTTCGACGTGGTGGTGGTCGGGGCCGGCGGTGCCGGCCTGCGCGCCACGCTCGGCATGGCCGAGCAGGGCCTGCGCACCGCTTGCATCACCAAGGTGTTCCCAACCCGCTCGCACACGGTGGCGGCGCAAGGCGGCATTGCCGCCTCGCTGTCCAATATGGGGCCTGATTCCTGGCAATGGCACATGTACGACACCGTCAAGGGGTCGGACTGGCTCGGCGATGTCGACGCCATGGAATATCTGGTGCGCGAGGCACCGGCGGCGGTCTACGAACTCGAGCACTATGGCGTGCCGTTCTCGCGCACCGAAGAGGGCAAGATCTACCAGCGGCCGTTCGGCGGCCACATGATGAACTACGGCGAAGGCCCGCCGGTGCAGCGCACCTGCGCCGCCGCCGACCGCACCGGCCACGCCATCCTGCACACGCTTTACGGCCAGTCGCTGAAGAACAACGCCCAGTTCTTCATCGAGTATTTCGCGCTCGACCTGATCATGGAGCCGGACGGCACCTGCACCGGCGTCGTCGCCTGGAATCTCGATGACGGCACCATCCACCGCTTCTCGGCCAAGATGGTGGTGCTGGCGACCGGCGGCTACGGCCGCGCCTATTTCTCGGCCACATCGGCCCACACCTGCACCGGCGACGGCGGCGGCATGGCATCGCGGGCCGGCTTCCCGCTGCAGGACATGGAATTCGTGCAGTTCCACCCGACCGGCATCTATGGCGCCGGCTGCCTGATCACCGAAGGCGCGCGCGGCGAGGGCGGCTACCTCGTCAATTCCGAAGGCGAGCGCTTCATGGAGCGCTACGCGCCCTCGGCCAAGGACCTTGCCTCGCGCGACGTAGTCTCGCGCTGCATGACGCTGGAGATCCGCGAGGGCCGTGGCGTCGGCAAGAAGAAGGATCACATCTTCCTGCATCTCGACCATCTCGATCCGGCCGTGCTGCATGAGCGGCTGCCCGGCATCTCGGAATCGGCCAAGATCTTCGCCGGCGTCGACCTGACCAAGGAGCCGATCCCGGTGCTGCCGACGGTGCACTACAATATGGGCGGCGTGCCGACCAATTACTGGGGCGAGGTGCTGAACCCGACAACGCGCAGCCCCGACAAGGTGTCGCCCGGGCTGATGGCGGTCGGCGAAGCGGGCTGCGCCTCGGTGCACGGCGCCAACCGGCTTGGCTCGAACTCGCTGATCGACCTGGTGGTGTTCGGCCGCGCCGCGGCGATCCGCGCCGGCCAGGTCATCGACCGCAAGGCGGCGATCCCTTCGCCCAACGCAGCCTCGGTCGAGAAGATCATGGATCGCTTCGACGGGCTGCGCCATGCCAATGGCTCGACGCCGACGGCGGTGCTGCGCGAGAAGATGCAGAAGGCGATGCAGGAAGACGCTGCCGTGTTCCGCACGCAGGAATCGCTGGAGAACGGCTGCAAGCGCATTTCGGAAATCTGGGGCGAACTCAAGGACATCAAGGTCTTCGACCGCTCGATGATCTGGAATTCCGATCTGGTCGAGACACTGGAACTGGAGAACCTGATGGCCAATGCCATCACCACGGTCTACAGCGCCGAGGCGCGCAAGGAGAGCCGTGGCGCGCATGCGCGGGAAGACTTTTCCGCGCGCGACGATGCCACCTGGCGCAAGCACACGCTGGCGAGGGTGGGTGAGGACGGCAAGGTGACGCTCAGCTACCGGCCGGTGCACACCGAGCCGCTGCTGGCCGAAAAGGACGGCGGCATCAACCTCGCCAAGATCGCGCCCAAGGCCAGGGTGTACTGACGATGGCGCTGGCGGCGACGGGATATTCCGGCACGCCTCTTCCGGCCAAGCTCGGCCTGAAGGACGGCATGACCGCTGCCTTTATCGCGCTGCCGCCGGAACTCGACGACCTGACCGATGCAGTGGCTTTTGCCGAAGTGGATCGGCTGGCCGATTGGTCGCAGATTGCAGGGGCCGCTCTCAAATACGATGCCGTCCATGCCTTCACCCGGCAGCGCGCCGAGATCGAGAATCGCTTGGGCGATCTCGAGGCGGCGATCAAGCGCGACGGCATGGTCTGGGTGTCCTGGCCGAAAAAGGCATCGAAAGTGCCGACCGATGTCACCGAAGGTGTCGTGCGCACTGAAGCGCTGAAGCGCGACCTTGTCGACGTCAAGGTCGCCGCAGTGAATGAAATCTGGTCCGGGCTGAAGCTCGTCATCCGAAAGGACCTGAGGTAATGGTCGAACTCACGCTTCCCAAGAACTCGAAGATCCAGCAGGGCAAGACCTGGCCGAAGCCGGAGGGCGCTACCAACCTGCGGGAATACCGCATCTACCGCTGGTCGCCGGACGATGACGAGAACCCGCGCATCGACACCTATTTCGTCGACATGGACGATTGCGGGCCGATGGTGCTCGACGCGCTGCTCTGGATCAAGAACAAGATCGATCCGACGCTGACCTTGCGCCGCTCCTGCCGCGAAGGCATTTGCGGCTCCTGCGCCATGAACATCGACGGCTCCAACACGCTCGCCTGCACCAAGGGCTGCGACGACATTTCCGGTGCCGTAAAAGTCTACCCGCTGCCGCATATGCAGGTGGTCAAGGACCTGGTGCCCGACCTTACCAATTTCTACGCCCAGCACGCCTCGATCGAGCCGTGGCTGAAGACGGTGTCGCCGCAGCCGGCCAAGGAGTGGCTGCAGAGCCACGAGGACCGCGAGAAGCTCGACGGGCTCTACGAATGCATCCTGTGCGCCTGCTGCTCGACCTCGTGCCCGAGCTACTGGTGGAACGGCGACCGCTATCTCGGCCCGGCGACGCTGCTGCAGGCCTATCGCTGGCTGATCGACAGCCGCGACGAGGCCAAGGGCGAGCGGCTTGACAATCTCGAGGACCCGTTCCGGCTCTATCGCTGCCACACCATCATGAACTGCGCGCAGACCTGCCCCAAGGGCCTCAACCCGGCCAAGGCGATCGCCGAGATCAAGAAGATGATGGTCGAACGGCGCGTCTGACGCCGACTATCTTGCCGCCCTTGGGGCGGGCTGTCGCGGCGGCAAGGTCGGATCGTCCGGTCGCCGGCAGTGTTCCCATTGCCAGCCAGTTGTCGGGGCCTTGCATTCGTCCATCGTGACATACAATATCCATACATCTGGATCACGAGGCGAAGACAATGGACGACAATCAGGCTTCATGGACGCCGGCCATCCGCAAGGGCGACGGGCCGGTCTATCTCGCCATTGCCGATGCCCTGTCGGCCGATATCGCCTCGGGCCGGCTGGCCGGCGGTTTCAGACTGCCGCCGCAGCGCGCGCTGGCGGATGCGCTGGGCATCGATTTCACCACGGTCAGCCGCGCCTATGCCGAGGCGCGCAAGCGGGGTCTGATCGACGGGCGGGTCGGGCAGGGCACCTATGTCCGGGCTCGGCGACCGGCCGAGAGGCGAGGTGCCTCGACCGGCCTTGTCGACATGAGCATGAACCTGCCACCCCGGTTCGAGGATGCCGGGCTGGTCGCGCGGATGTGGGATGGAATTGCCGATCTGCGGGCGGATGACGGGCTGGGCCTGCTTCTGCGCTACCAGGAGGCCGGGGGAACCGCGCGTGACCGCGCCGCTGGCGCGCGCTGGCTTTCACCGAGGCTCGGCGCCATTCCGGCGGAGCGGCTTCTGGTCTGCCCGGGAGCACAGGGCGCGCTGCTGGCGCTGGCCGGCGTGCTCGCCGGACCCGGCGAGACGATCTGCGTCGAGGCCCTGACCTATCCCGGCTTCCGGTCGCTGGCCGCGCATCTCAGGATCAATCTCGTCGGCGTGCCGATCGACGAGCATGGGCTCATTCCCGAAGCACTCGAGGCGGTGTGCGCGGAACATCGGCCAAAAGCCCTCTATTGCACGCCGACCCTGCACAATCCGACGACCGCGACCCTACCTCTTGGCCGTCGCGAGGCCCTGATAGAGATTGCCCGCCGCCATCAGGTGCCCATTATCGAGGACGATGCCTATGGCGCCTTGCCGGCCGACCCCATGCCGCCGCTGGCAGCGCTTGCGCCGGATCTCGTCTATCATGTCGCGGGCCTGGCGAAATGCCTGTCCCCAGCCTTGCGGATTGCCTATCTCGTGCTGCCGGACGGCCGCTCCGCCGCCAGAGTGGCGGGCGCCATAAGGGCGACCGCCTCCATGGCCTCCCCCCTGACGGCCGCGATCGCGACGCGCTGGATCGAGGAGGGAACCGCGGACGCGGTGCTTGCCGCGATCCGCGAGGAGTCGCGTCGCCGGCAGGCGATCGCTGCCGCCATCTTGCCGCCCGGCTTCGGACAGGCCGACCCGCGGGGTTTCCACGCATGGCTGCGGCTGACCGGTCCCTGGACGCGGGGCGAATTCACCGCGCGGCTGCGCTCGGCCGGTATCGGCGTGGTGGCGAGCGATGCCTTCGCCATCGCGTCGCCGCCCGAGGCTGTCCGCCTGGGACTTGGCGCGGCCGCGAACGAAGACGATCTGCGTGACAGCCTGCGGATCGTTGCGGACCTTCTGTCGCAGTCACCGGCCATATCGTCGATGGTGGTTTGATCTTGTAGGGATTGCTCTTGACAATGTATGCATACATACCACATACATTGTGCAATCAATGACGCTGTGGAGACCAGCAAGTTCATGCCGTCACACGCGGGCGAGTGACCGCGAAGGGGCAGGGGTCTCCATGCACGCGCCGCAGACAAGGGCAAAACAAAATGGTTCAGGATCGCGAATGGCCTCCCCTCTCACCGATTGAGACGGGCATAAGGGGACGGTGTCCGCGCTGTGGCGAGGGACATCTGTTCGAGGGCTTCCTGAAGCTGCGCAAGGGCTGCGAGGTCTGCGGGCTCGACTATTCGTTCGCCGACCCCGCCGATGGCCCGGCGTTCTTCGTGATCTGCTTCGCATGCGTGCCGAGCGTGGTGCTGGCGCTCTGGATCGAGGTGCGCTTCGAAGCGCCCTACTGGGTGCATCTGTTCACCACCTTGCCGTTCATGCTCCTGACCTGCATCCCGCCGCTGCGGCCGCTGAAGGGATGGCTGGTGGCCAGCCAGTATTTCTACAAGGCGGAGGAGGGCCGGATGGTAACGCCGCTGATCCCGCCGGCATCCGCCGTGGGGGCCGGTTCGACCGCGACCTTGCCTGGCGACGACAGGCGGTGACGACAGCGACCGCGAAAATGACGGTTGAACGGCGCATCCGGTGGCGGCTATAGGCATTGGATGGAGTGCTTGAGGAAATCAACCTGGCCAGCATGGTCAGGGATAATGCCCGTCAAGCCCGCAAACGAACGCCTGCAACCGATCTCTACCGCCGGGAGGCTGAACAACTTTCATGAGCGAAGACCTTCCTATCCTCAATCCCGTCGAAGCGCGCGTGCTCGGTTGCCTGATCGAGAAGAAGGAGCTGACGCCTGATGTCTACCCGCTGACGCTCAACAGTGCGCTTGCCGCCGCCAACCAGAAGACGGCGCGCGAGCCGGTGATGGCGCTGGAGCAGACAGAGGTGCACCGGGCATTGAAGCTGCTCGAGCAGAAGGGGCTTGTGCGGCAGATGTTCGGCTCGCGCGTCGAGCGCTATGAACATCAGATGGCGCAGCGCTTCTCGCTGACCACGCCGCAGAGCGCGTTGCTCGGCCTGCTCTTGCTGCGCGGACCGCAGACGGCGCACGAGCTTCTGGCCCGAGCCGAGCGCATGGCGCGGTTTTCGTCGATCGAAGACCTGCGCGGTGAACTCGACATGCTGATCGGCCGCCGGCCGCCGCTGATCCAGGAAATACCGCGCGGGCCGGGCCAGCGCGAGGACCGTTATGTGCATCTTCTCGCCGGTCCGGTGGACGTCGCGTTGCTATCGGCGCAGCGCAGCGCGCCGGCCCTGCCTCACTCCGACCTGGAAGCGAGGCTGGAGGCTCTGGAGCAGGAAGTCGCCGCACTTCGCGCCAGGCTTGACGCGCTGGGCGGTTGAAGCCGCGAGGCTGCGTGCCCGCGTCGAGCCGCTGGCCGGCGGAGAAGCGTATTGCGCGCGCTCGTTGCCGGCCTCATGGCCGACGCTCCCCGGTGCGCGGCGGCCGCTTCAGGTCGCGGTGGTCGGCAACGGTTCCGCCGAGAGCGATGGACAGCAGATAGACGCGTGGATTGAAGCCCGCCGAAGCGAGACCCGACAGGGTCTTGAACAGCTGCAAATGATACATCGAACCCCCTTGTGGTTGTTTCGGTTTGCGCCCTCCGGGTCGGAAGCGCGCCGCAAACTAGGTCCGGGGAATGAGGCCAGCTTGGACGCAGCGGCCCTAAAAACGGCCCAGACGGCCCTGTATTGACGTTTTCGGGGTCACGGCGCATATGCGCGCTCTGGCATGGGGGGCCGATGACGGCGATGATGGGGTCAACCGCCTCGTTTCGACTGATTACCGACATGGTTCCCGAGCGGGACCGTATCGAGGTCATGCGCGAGGTCTATGGCCGCACGGTGCTCAAGGTCGACCTCGATCCGCTCGGTCCCACCCAGGTCGACATGAAGGTGCGCGCCCTGCCGGGTCTCGGCATCGCCACCGGCACCTCCTCGGAATTCCGCGTCCATCACTCGACATCGCTGATCGAAAGCGACGATCTCATCCTGCTGGCGGCTCTCGATGGCGCGAGCGTCATGAAGCATCGCGGCCGCGAGGAGGCGGTCGGCAACGGCCAGGCGCTGATGATGAGCGGTGAAGAGGTCGGCCTCAACGTCATCCAGCCCGGCGGCTTTCGCTTCGTCAATATGAGCTTTTCGCTGAGAGAGCTTTCACCGCTGATCGGCGATCCGGCGCGGGCCCTGATGCAGCCCCTGGCGACCGGCGGCGGGGCGATGCGGTTGCTGCTCGACTATGTGCAGTCGCTCCAGGATGCCGGCGACGCGCTGACGCCGGAGACCTGGCATCTGGCGACCGCGCATATGTTCGATCTCGTGGCGCTGGCCATGGGGGCGACCCGGGAGGCGGCCGAAATCGCGCGCGGGCGCGGCGTGCGCGTGGCGCGGCTGCGCGCCATCAAGGCCGATATTGCGGCCCATGGCGGGCATGGCGCCCTGTCGGCCGAAGACATCGCCCGCCGTCACCGCCTTTCAGCCCGTTATATCCGGAAGCTGTTCGAGGCTGAGGGGACGTCGTTATCGGACTTCATGCTCGGCCAGCGCCTGCTGCGCGCGCATCGCATGCTGTCAGATCCGCGCCACTCAGGCCGCAGCATCACCGAGATCGCCTTCGAGGCCGGCTTCAACGACCTGTCCTATTTCAACCGGGCGTTCCGGCGCCGCTACGATGCAACGCCGTCCGATGTGCGGGCGGCGGCGCTGAAGGGTTGATCCTCAAACGCGAAACGCCAGCCCGGAGGCTGGCGCCTGCAATCAAGGTCGTCTTGCTCGAACTCTTGTCTTGACGCAATTCCAAGGGAAAGCGTCACGCGCCTTCCCGGGGAAAACCGTTTCACGCTTTTCCAGGAATTGCCCTAGCCAAGCCTGGCGTCGAGCGACACTTTTATGGCGCCGAGAGCCTTGGAGACAGGGCATTCGGCCTTGGCCTTCTCGGCCAATTCCTTGAATTTCGCCGCATCGATGCCGGGCACCTTGCCGACGAGCGTGATCGCGCTGCCGGTGATGCCGGTGCCGGGGACCAGGGTCACCACGGCCTTGGCGTCGAGTTCGGCGGCGGGCGTGCCGTTCTCGGCCAGGAAATGCGAAAGCTGCATGGCGTAGCAGCCGGCATGGGCAGCCGCGATCAGCTCTTCGGGATTGGTGCCGGATTTGCCGCTTTCATCCTCGAAGCGCGCCTTGAACGAATAGGGCGTTCCTTTCAAGGTTCCGCTCTGGCTGTCGAGCGTGCCCTTGCCTTCTTTCAGATTGCCTTTCCAGACGGCGGTTGCGGTGCGGTCCATGAAGTCCTCCTTGGCCTCGATTGCGCCGGCCCGGCGCCGACGTTCCTGCCAACTATAGCGCGGGCGCGGGGGAAGGCCACCGCGCGATCGCAACGGAAACCGCGACATTGGTGTCGCGCCGAGATTTTTCCTGAAAAAAAGCGCCTGCGAAAATGTCGACTTCCATCCGGCCCGGCCGTCCTGGGGGCGGCCATGGGATTTGTGGCCGGATGGAGGTTCACATGGACAATCTGTTTTTCGCATTGTGGAAGGGGCCAGGCCATAAGGCTGGGCGACAGGAAGACTTATGGCTCGATCCGCCGGCGGCTGGCTTCGACAGGCTGCTGGCGGCTGTTGCCGTCATCGGCGTCGCGGCATGCCTTCTCGACCACATCGCCGCGGTCAACGGCACGGCTGACACGCACGCCGCCGCATCCTATGGTTCCTCGCGGCACGGGAGCGCGCAATGAAATATGTCTGTCTGGTCTATGGTGAGGAAAAAGACCTCCATGCGTTGACCGTGGAGCGCGGAGCCAAGCTCGACGCCGATTCGCTGGCCTATGACAGGTCCTTGGATCAACAGGGCAAGCTGATCATCGCGCAGGCGCTGCAGTCGGTGAAGACCTCGAAGTCGGTGCGACGGCGCAAGGGCAAGCGCCTTGTCACCGACGGCCCTTTCGCCGAAACCAAGGAGCAGTTGCTTGGCTTCGTCATGATCGAGGCGGACACTCTCGAGGAAGCGCTGGACATCGCCGCCGATATTCCGCTGGCCGAACTCGGCACGATCGAGGTCAGGGCGATCTATGACATACCCGGGTCATAGGCGGCGCTTGGCCTTGGCGGTCGGGCCTGCAAATCGGCTTGTCCGGTCGCCCAGGCTACGCCAGCCGCAAATTGTTTTTCTTCGCCAGCGGCAACTCTTGCGTGTTGAAGCAGCACGGCGGTTCTCTTATCGTCCGTCGGATTCCTGGGGGATTTCGACATGCCGTTCCTGATTGTTGTCCTTGGTGTGCTCGGGGCGGCGGCGTTCTGGTGGTACCGGATGAAGGCCATGAACGACGCCGCGCGCGAGGTCGCCGATGTCGTCGGGCGCGTGCAAGGCAACATCAGGCGCAAGAAGCTGCGCAACCAGGCGGCCCTGTCGCCGCTGACGGCGATCGACGATCCGGTGGTGGCCGCCGCGACGCTGATCACATCGATCGTCTCCGAGAGTGGGCCTGTCCTGCCGCAGCGCGAGGCCGTCATCCGCGCTGTCATTTCCGAGATCGCCGACAAGAAGAAGACCGACGAGGCGGTGGTCTACGCCAAGTGGGCGGCCTCACAGATCGACGACACCACTGTCGTCATCGACAAGCTGGCGCCGTTCCTGCGCGAGCGCCTCGACGTATCTGAACGAAACGACCTGCTGCAGATGGTGAACCGTGCGGCCCAAGGCGGCGAGAAGCGCCTTGAGATCGCCGACCAGCGCATGCTGAGGCTGCGGCAGAAGCTGGGTTTTGAAGTGAATTGAGATCGCCGGCCCGACGATTGGCGCCAAACATCCGCTGCGTCGTCATCCTATGGCGGAGCAAGGAGCGAAGCGACGCGGCGCAGACCATAGGATCCATGCCGGGACTCGGAAGCGCCGCCACGGTGCAGAATTCTGCTCCGCCGCACCCTACGACCAAGGTCGCGGCATGGATCCTCGGGTCTTCGCGACGGAGCTTCGCTCCTGCTTCGCCCGTGGATGACGAAGTCGGGTGCTGGCGAGAGACTCAGATCGCCTCGCCCTTCAGCAGCCTCGGCGTGCCGGCCGACAGTCCCGAGGCCTGCCGGATGAAAAACTCCTTCAGGCGCGGCATGCGCTCGACGAGGCCGAGGCCGATGTCGCGGACGGTGCGCAGTGGGGTGATGTCGTTGGAAAACAGCCGGTTCAGCACATCCGTGGTGACGCCCATCTGCACCGTGTCGAAACGGCGCCACTGCTGGTAGCGCTCCAGCACGTCGAGCGCGCCGATGTCCTGTCCGAGCCGGTCGGCCTCGACGATCACCTCGGCTAGTGCCGCCACATCCTTGAAGCCGAGATTGAGGCCCTGTCCGGCGATCGGGTGGATGCCGTGGGCGGCGTCGCCGGCAAGGGCTACGCGCGGCGCGACGAAGGCGCGCGCAATGCTGAGGCCGAGCGGCCAGGCGCGCGGCTTGTCGGCGACACGGATCTCGCCGAGCTTCAGGCCAAAGCGCTGTTCGAGCTCATGCTCGAAGACGAGATCGTCGCCTTCTACGAGCGCCTTGGCATCTTCCGTGCGTTCGACCCAGACGATCGACGAACGGTTGGTGCCGTCCTCGTCGGGTTTCAGCGGCAGCGTGGCAAAGGGTCCGGCGGGCAGGAAATGTTCTTCGGCGCGGCCATTGTGAGGCCGCTCATGCGCCACCGTGCAGACGATGCCGGACTGGCCGTATTCCCATTTCACAGTCTTGATGCCGGCCATGTCACGCAGCTTCGAATTGACGCCGTCGGCGGCGACAAGCAGCCGCGCCGTCAGCGTCGCACCGTCGGCCAGATGGACCGTGATGCCGGCACCGCTGGTCTCAAAACCCTGCACCGCGACGCCTTCGATAATGTCGATGCCGAGCGTCTCTGCCCTGGCGCGCAAGGCCCCGTTCATCGCCTTGTTGGCGACCATGTGCGCGAAGGGCTCGCCCGGCGCCACTTCGCCGCCGAAGGTCAGGAAGACGGGGCGCACCGGATCGGAACTGCGCGAATCGGTGATGATCATTTCGGTGATGGCCTGCGCCTGCGGGGCGATCTCGGCCCAGACGCCGAGCTGGTCGAGCATGCGGCAGGCTGCGGCGGCGATGGCCGATGCGCGGCCATCGCGTTGCCAGACGCCGGCCGGCGCGGCATCGACCAACGCCACGGCAAGACCCGGCCGCGCCTGCTTCAGCGAGACGGCTGCGGCCAGTCCGACATAGCCGGCGCCGGCAACGAGAACATCGAGCCCGGATCTGATCTTGGCGTCCGCCTTGCGTTCCATTGTCCTGGCTCCTTGCGCACCGACCGGGCTTGCGCCCTTGACGGCTCGTCCTTCCTGTCGGAAACCGCCATAGCAATTTTGCGGCGAGGTCACAAAAATGACGGCGGCCATGGACGAGCTTCTGCGCATTCTCGACCTCGAGAGGCTGGAACACAATCTGTATCGTGGTCGCAGCCCCCAGGTGGAGTGGCAGCGCGTGTTCGGCGGCCAGACCATCGCCCAGGCGCTGGTGGCGGCGCAGCGCACGGTCGAGCCGGACCGTTTCGTGCATTCGCTGCACGGCTATTTCATGCGGCCGGGCGATATCAAGGTGCCGATCGTCTACGAGGTCGACCGCATCCGCGACGGCGGCTCCTTCACCACGCGACGCGTGCTGGCGATCCAGCACGGACAGGCGATCTTTTCGCTGGAAGCCTCGTTCCAGGTCGATGAAAAGGGGCTCGAGCATCAATTCGCGCTGCCCGATGACGTGCCGCCTCCGGAGGGCCTGCAGACCCAGCGGCAGCTGCTCGAAAAGGCTGAACGTGTGCCGGAGGCGGTGCGCCGTTTCTGGGCGCGTGAGCGGCCGCTGGAGCTCAGGCCGGTCAATCTCCAGCACTATGAGAGTCGCGACAAGCTGCCGCCCCGGCAGAATGTCTGGATCCGTCTTGCCGGGCCGGTTCCCGACGACCGCGCGCTGCAATCGGTGCTGCTCGCCTATCTCTCCGACATGACGCTGCTCGACACCTCGACCTTCGCGCATGGGCGCGGCCTGTTCGATCCCGATATCCAGGCGGCGAGCCTCGACCATACCATGTGGTTCCACCGGCCGCATTCGCTCGACGGCTGGCTGCTCTATGCGCAGGACAGCCCTTCGAGTTCGGGATCGCGCGGCTTCAGCCGTGGCACGCTCTATGCCCGCGACGGCACGCTGATCGCCTCGATGGCCCAGGAAGGCCTGATCCGGCTCAAGCGTTGAGCACTGCGAGTCTTGTTTGAGCAGGATGACTGAACAAACGAAAACCGTTTGTCCGAGAAAACCGGGCTCCTCCCTTTAGCGCCATGCTCAAAGCCGGCAAAATAGGCAAAACAGAAAAAATGCACAAATTTTGAGCATGTGGCGCGCCGCAGGGACCGGCGCCCGCTGACCTCGGTCACTCCATTCCCTTTGTTTACAATAGGTTAACACGCTGCTTCGGCACTTGGCACGGAGCTTGAATCCTTGGGGGCACTCTCCGGCTCCTTGGGATCGGTGAAGTCGTGCAAACGCGGGGGACCGCAACAGCAAAGGGTGAAACCTTATGAAAATCGTGATGGCAATCATCAAGCCGTTCAAGCTGGACGAGGTACGCGAAGCGCTTACCGCCGTCGGCATCCAGGGCCTGACCGTCACCGAAGTCAAAGGCTACGGGCGTCAGAAGGGGCATACGGAAATCTATCGCGGAGCGGAATACGCGGTCAGTTTCCTGCCGAAGATCAAGATCGAGGTCGCGGTCAGTGCCGACACGGTCGACAAGGCCGTCGAAGCCATCACCGCCGCGGCCAAGACCGGCCAGATCGGCGACGGCAAGATCTTCGTTTTCGGCATCGACCAGGCGGTGCGTATCCGCACCGGCGAAACAGACACCGACGCGCTCTAAGCGGCGAACACGTATTCCAATGGAGAGTTCAATGAATATTTCTTCCACCTTGAAGACGACGGGACGGGCGGCCCTTCTGGGCTCGCTTGCTCTCGCAGCATTGGGCAGCGTCGCCGCCTTCGCGCAGGAAGCCGCTCCGGCCGCTGCCGCCGCCGCACCGGCCGCCGCCCCCACACCGGTGCTCGATACCGGCAATACCGCCTGGATGCTGACCTCGACGGCGCTGGTGCTGATGATGACCATCCCGGGCCTGGCGCTGTTCTACGGCGGCATGGTGCGCAAGAAGAACGTGCTCGCCACCATCATGCAGAGCTTTGCCATCACCTGTCTGGTGACGATTCTGTGGTTCATGTTCGGCTATTCGCTGGCCTTCTCCGACGGCGGCGGCATGAATGCCTATCTCGGCGGCTTCTCGAAATTCTTCCATCACGGCATCACCACCTCGACGCTGTGGGCGCCGGGAGTCGCGAACATTCCTGAATTCGTCTTCTCGATGTTCCAGATGACCTTCGCCATCATCACACCCGCCCTCATCGCCGGCGCCTTCGCCGAGCGCATGAAGTTCTCGGCGCTGCTGATCTTCATGGCGCTGTGGCTGCTGGTCGTCTATGCGCCGATCGCGCATTGGGTCTGGGGCGGCGGCTTCCTCGGCGCGGCCGGCGTGCTCGACTTCGCCGGCGGCACGGTCGTCCACATCAATGCCGGTGTCGCCGGTCTCGTCTGCGCCCTGGTTCTGGGCAAGCGCGAAGGCTATGGCACCACCAACATGGCGCCGCATAACCTGGTCTATTCGGTGATCGGCGCTTCGCTGCTGTGGGTCGGCTGGTTCGGCTTCAACGCCGGTTCGGAACTGGCGGCCGACGGTCTTGCCGGTGCCGCCATGCTCAACACCCAGGTCGCCACCGCCGCGGCGGCCCTTGCCTGGATGTTTGCCGAATGGATAGTCGCCAAGAAGCCTTCGGTGCTCGGCATCATCTCGGGTGCCGTCGCCGGCCTGGTCGCGGTGACGCCTGCTTCCGGCTTCGTCAACCCGACCGGCGCCTTCATCGTCGGCATCGTTGCCGGCGTGGTCTGCTACATCTCGGCGGTCAAGGTGAAGCACATGTTCGGCTATGACGACTCGCTCGATGCCTTCGGCGTCCATGGCGTCGGCGGTGTGGTTGGTGCGTTGCTGACCGGCCTGCTCGCCGATCCGGCGATCAACAGCCTGTCGTCGGGTGCGTCCGTCGGCAAGCAGCTCTACGGCATCGTCTTCACCATCCTGTGGACGGCAATCGCCACCTTCGTGATCCTCTACATCGTCAAGGCGCTGGTCGGCCTGCGTCCGACGACCCAGGAAGAGGTCGAAGGCCTCGACATCTCCCAGCATGGCGAAGTGGTGCCGTAAGGCCAGCCTCGCCAAGGGGCCGGCGGATCCTCCTCCCGCCGGCCCCATATTTCACGCAACTTCCACCTGAAGACCACGGTTCGGTTTTCATCGGAGTTGCTCCAGAGATCCCGTCGTGACGTTCTCGAAAGAGGCTCACGCATTGAGGCCCGAAGCAATTCGGGCCTCTTTTTTTGGAAAATCGTACGCTTCGAAAAGATGAAGGAGGAATCGTTTTTCGGAATGATCACGTTCACGTGATCGGCCAAAGGGAAGAAACATAGGGCTTCCCAGCTCCGTACTGGGGTTAGCGAGCGCCGTTCCGACGCTCGCTACCAACAGGGAAGGAACCAACTGATGAACATTAAGAACATCTTCCTGGGAGCGCTGGCTCTGTCGATGCTCAGCGGTGTTGCACTTGCTGGCGCGCTCGACGAGCCTGACAACATGGCGCCGTTCTTCACCGATTCCGGCATGAAGACCATGAAGTCGGAAGCGGACTTCAAGGCAGCCTGGGCCTCGACGGCCAAGGACAAGCAGGACACGATGATGAAGGAGTGCCAGGACGCGGCGATGAGCAAGCCTCATGCCGAATTCTGCGCCAACCTTATGATGTACGCCGGTCACAAATGATCGCGCGGGATCGGGTCCGGAAGGCCCCGATCGCTTCGATGTTTCAAGACAAGAATGGCGGGCTTCGCGGCCCGCCATTCCTGTCCGCGGGGCGGCATCGGTAAAAAGCCATGGTTAATGCGGCCTTAACCTTCCCACAGCTAGTCTGACCTCCGAATCTGCCGGAGTGCGTCATGCGCTCTGGCCAGGCAATCTGACGGGGAAGAGCATGCGTTCAGGGGCTTCAGCACCGCTCGCGCTGGCCGATACGGGGCACGGCATCCAGGCTTTCGCGCGGCGCCAGGTCGGCCGGCTGGTCGGTGCCGGCATGTTCCTGGCGGTGGCCTTCGGGATTGCCAGCCTCGCCACCTGGAACGTTGCCGATCCAAGCTTCTCGCACGCCACCAACAACACCGTCACCAACGCCATGGGCTATGCCGGCGCGGTGTTCTCCGATCTTGCCATGCAGTTCTTCGGCCTTGCCGCGGTTGCCGCGCTGGTCCCGGCGGTGATCTGGGGGTACCTTCTGTTTTCGGCGCGTGGTGTCGACAGGCTGCCCAAGCGCGGCTTGTTCTGGTTCGGCTTCGCGCTGCTCGCCGCCGCCATCGCCGGCTGCATCGTTCCGCCCAAGACCTGGCCGCTGCCCACCGGCCTCGGCGGCGTGTTCGGCGACATGGTGCTCAAGATTCCCGGCGTCCTCATCGGCGGCTATCCGACCGGACTGATCGCCAGCGTGCTCGCCGTTCTGCTGGCGGCGCCCGCGCTCTGGCTGTTCGCCTATGGCTCGGCGCTGATCGGGCGCAAGAACGGCTTCGCCGTGATGGAAGAACCGGCCGCGGACCCGCGCGAGGACGATCTTCTGTTCGACAATGACGAGGATGAAGGCGACGAGGGCATATTGGCGCTCGGCGCCATCACGCATTGGTGGCTTTCGTTGCGCGCCTGGATGCATCGCCGCGCGGTACGCCGCAGGCAGGAGCGGGAGGAGTATGAGCCGGAGATGGAGCAGCGCTCCACCGCATGGCGCCGCGCCGCCGAACGGGTCGAATCGGCCGAATTCGCGGAGCAGCGCATGAGCCCGGATGGTCGCGCCCGCGTCGAGCCGGAATTCTTTGCCGCCATGGTCAATGACCGCAGCGTTTCCGTCGATCCGGACGATGACGATGTCTTCGATGCCGGTTTCGACAATGGCGACGAGGATGTCGATCTCGACGACGAGCCGGTCAAGCGTCGCGCCACGCCGAACGCCAAGGTGCAGAACTTCCGCTCCGATGCGGCGACCCGTGTCGCGGCTCCGGCGGCGCGCCCCGTGCCCGGCGCGCGCGTCCAGCGTGAGGCACAGACCTCGCTGATCGGCTCGGACACGTTCGAGATGCCCTCGTTGCATTTCCTGTCCGAACCGAAGAACGTGGCGAAGGACCCGAGCCTGTCGAAGGACGCGCTGGAGCAGAACGCGCGCCTGCTCGAAGGCGTGCTGGAGGATTTCGGCGTCAAGGGCGAGATCATCGCCGTACGCCCCGGTCCGGTGGTCACCCTCTATGAGCTTGAACCGGCGCCCGGCATCAAGTCGTCTCGCGTCATCGGGCTTTCCGACGACATCGCCCGCTCGATGAGCGCGATCGCCTGCCGCGTCGCCGTGGTGCCCGGTCGCAACGCCATCGGCATCGAATTGCCGAATGCCAAGCGCGAGACGGTGTACCTGCGCGAGATCATGGCCAGCCGCGACTTCGAGACGACCAAGGCCAAGCTGGCGCTGGCGCTGGGCAAGACCATCAATGGCGAGGCCGTCATCGTCGACATCGCCAAGATGCCGCACGTGCTGGTTGCCGGCACCACCGGCTCGGGCAAGTCGGTCGCCATCAATACCATGATCCTGTCGCTGCTCTACCGACTGACGCCGCAGGAATGCCGGCTGATCATGATCGATCCGAAGATGCTCGAACTTTCCGTCTATGACGGCATCCCGCATCTTTTGACGCCCGTCGTCACCGATCCGAAAAAGGCGGTGGTGGCGCTGAAATGGACCGTGCGGGAGATGGAGGACCGCTACCGCAAGATGTCCAAGGTCGGCGTGCGCAACATCGACGGTTTCAACGCCCGCGTTCAGCAGGCCGAGAAAAAAGGCGAAAAGATATCGCGCACGGTGCAGACCGGCTTCGATCGCCAGACCGGCGAGGCGATCTACGAGACCGAGAATCTCGACCTCGAGCCGATGCCCTACATCGTCGTCATAATCGACGAAATGGCGGACCTGATGATGGTCGCCGGCAAGGACATCGAAGGCGCCGTGCAGCGCCTGGCACAGATGGCGCGTGCCGCCGGCATCCATGTCATCATGGCGACGCAACGTCCCTCCGTCGACGTCATCACCGGCACCATCAAGGCCAACTTCCCGACCCGCATCTCCTTCCAGGTGACGTCGAAGATCGACAGCCGCACCATTCTGGGCGAGCAGGGCGCCGAGCAGCTGCTCGGCATGGGCGACATGCTCTACATGGCCGGTGGCGGCCGCATCCAGCGCGTGCACGGTCCTTTCGTCTCCGACGACGAGGTAGAGAAGATCGTCGGGCACCTGAAGCTGCAGGGCGTGCCCGAATATCTCGACGCCATCACCGAGGATGACGACGAGGACGACGACGAGCCGTCAGGCAAGGGTGGTTCCGGCGGTGGTGGTGGCGGCAATTTCGAGGATTCCGACGACCCCTACGACCAGGCGGTCGCCGTGGTGCTGCGCGACGGCAAGGCATCGACCAGCTACATCCAGCGCCGTCTCGGCATCGGCTACAACCGCGCCGCCTCGATCATCGAGAAGATGGAAAAGGAAGGCATTGTCGGCCCGGCCAACCATGCGGGAAAACGCGAAATCCTGGTGCCGACCGAAGAGGACAAGTTCTGACGGGAAGCCGGCCGCAACCTTGAACCTTGCGGCGCGTTGAAGCGAGGATGCGCCGCCAAACTTCAGCCCAACTGGGGGTTCAGGACAGCGACAGATACAGAATCATCAAGCGAGTGACCGACATGAAGAACGATCTTTCCGCACTCAGCGATTTTGCCCCGACCCGTCGTCAGCTGCTCGGCCTCGGCCTTGCCTTCGCGGGTGCCGCCGCCATCAATGTGGTGCCCGGGTTCCAGTTGCTGGCCTCGGCGCAGGCGGCCGTGCCCACGGCCGCGCAGAAAATCGCCGACCATTTTTCCGCGGTCAAATCGATGAGCGGCGAATTCGTCCAGTTCGGCCCCAAGGGCGAGCAGACCGGTGGCAAGTTCTTCCTGGAACGGCCGGGCAAGATCCGCTTCAACTATGACGGAGCGTCGAATTTCCGGGTGATTTCCGACGGCAAGTCCGTGGTCATCCTCAACAAGAAGCTGAACACGTCGGATCTCTATCCGCTGTCCAAGACGCCGCTGAAGCTGCTGCTCGACGACCGCATCGACCTCTCCGGTGATCGCGTCAAGAGCGTCAAGGAAGAGGACGACCTCACCACCATCAAGCTCGCCGACAAGTCGGTGTTCGGCAATGCGATGATCACCATGATGTTCGATCCGAAGACCTACGATCTGCGCCAGTGGACGATCACCGACGCGCAAGGCAAGGACACCACGGTGATGATCTTCAATACCAAGGAAGGCGTCAGCTTCGCCGCCGACACCTTTGCCATCGACTATACGGCCAACCGCGAGCTGAACACCAAGACTCGCTGATCGCCAACTCGGCAGGCCCCTGCTTTCGTCATCCTAGTGCGGAGCAAGGAGCGAAGTGACGCGACGCAGACCCTAGGAGCTGCTCCGCAGCCCAAGGGATACATGCCGGGACTCTGGAGCGCCGCCACGGTGCAGAATTCCGCTCCGCTGCACACTTCGACAGACGTCACGGAATGGATCCCAGCGTCTCCGCGACGGCGCGGCGCGCCTGCTTCGCCCAGGAATGACGAAGTTGGGGCGGCCTTTGACCGATCTCAAAAGGTTCGCAACACGCTTCGGCTTGTCTTTGTGGCGCCCGGCTGGCAGTTTCCGGACTGACTCCCTCAAAAGGCGTCTTCTTCGCCAGGATTCATCGGTCCTGGCTGGAAGTACGCTGTCCCGGATTGCCAATGCCCTTTTCGATCGCCACCTGGAACATCAACTCCGTGCGCCTGCGCATGCCGATCGTCGAACGCCTGCTCGATGAGTACGCCCCCGATGTGCTGTGCCTGCAAGAGACCAAGGTTCCGGACGAACTGTTCCCGGAAAAGGCATTCCGCAAGCTCGGCTACGGGCACATCGCCTTCCATGGCCAGAAGGGCTATCACGGCGTCGCCACCGTGGCACGGCGCCCGATCGAGGTGGTCGAAAAGCGCCGTTTCTGCGAGATCGAGGACAGCCGGCATTTGTCGGTGACGGTGCGCGCCGGCGGCAAGACGATCCTGCTGCACAATTTCTACGTTCCGGCGGGCGGCGACGAACCGGATCCCGAAATCAACAAGAAATTCAAGCACAAGCTCGATTTCGTCGCGGAGATGAACGCCATCCGCGCCGAGCATAACGAGGTGTCCGCTTCGGTGCTGGTCGGCGACCTCAACATCGCCCCGCTCGAGCACGACGTCTGGTCGCACAAGCAATTGCTCAATGTGGTCAGTCATACGCCGGTCGAAACCGAAAACTTCGAGGCGATGCGGCTCGCCGGCAACTGGGTCGACCTGATGCGGCTCAACGTGCCATCGGACCAGAAGCTCTACACCTGGTGGAGTTATCGCGCGCAGGACTGGGAAGCGTCGAACCGTGGCCGGCGGCTCGACCATGTCTGGTCGTCGCCCAACCTAGTGCCGGATTTCGCCGGTTACGAAATCCTGAGGGCGGCACGCGGCTGGGACCGCCCCTCGGACCATGTGCCCGTGATTGCGCGGTTCGATCTGGACTAGGTGTGCCGAAGCTCCTGCTTCGTCCCAGGATGACGAAGAGTGGAGGGCGGCTCCAGCCAATGTCGAAGGGTAGTTCCTGGCTGCGACCGACGATTGCCGGCACTCACCCTGAAAACCGTGACGCCAGTTCCTCAATACGGCGGATCATGGCCTGGAATTCCTCGGAGATGCGCTGGTGCAGTTTCACCGCGACTTCGGGATATTCCTCCAGGATGCGGCGGAACATCTTGCGGCTGAGGCGGATCACTTCCGAGTCGATTTCGGCCGACGCGCTGGTCAGCCGGTTGGTGTCGGCGATCAATGCCAGTTCGCTGAGCATCGTGCCGGGACCGGCCTCGCCGATCGGGATGCGTTGACCATTCTGCTCGCGATAGAGCACGATGCGCCCGCTGACCACGATATAGGCCGAATCGGCCTCGTCATCCTCGCGGTAGAGCTTGTGGTCGGCCCGCACTACGGTGGTCTCGGCGCCGAAGGCGAGCAGGCGCAGTTGTTCCTGCGTGAAACCCTCGAAGAGCCTCACGGCGGACAGGATGCGGATGTCGTCATCCAACGCCATCTCTAGCTGCGTCCCCGAACGGTCAGTCCAATCCTCCTTCACGAGCCGATCCCGAATACCCTCCAACAGGATCGCACCCGAAAGCGGTCCCGCCCAGACCGCTCTATTCCTTCAGTTTTTCGCAATTCCGGACGGAAAACCGCCCACACTTTTCCTGGAATTGCTCATTGGATAATGAAATGTTTAAGGAACCAGCTTGTAGCCGCCGCTTTCTGTCACAAGAATTTCCGCATTGGAAGGATCGCGCTCGATCTTCTGGCGCAGACGATAGACATGGGTTTCCAGCGTGTGCGTGGTGACGCCGGAATTGTAGCCCCAGACCTCCTCGAGCAGCACGTCGCGCGTCACCACCTTCTGGTCGGCACGATAGAGATATTTGATGATCGAGGCTTCCTTCTCCGTCAGCCGCACCTTGCCGCCACGGGGGTCGATGAGCAGCTTCTGGCTGGGCTTGAAGGTGTAGGGGCCGACCGAGAAGGTGGCGTCCTCGCTCTGCTCGTGCTGGCGCAACTGGGCGCGGATGCGCGCCAGCAGCACCGCGAAGCGGAAAGGCTTCGTCACATAGTCGTTGGCGCCGGCCTCGAGACCAAGAATCGTGTCCGAATCGGTGTCGTGGCCGGTCAGCATGATGATGGGCGCCTTGTAGCCGCCCTTGCGCAGGATCTTGACGGCCTCGCGGCCATCCATGTCGGGCAGGCCGACATCCATGATAAGCAGGTCGATGAGGCCGCCGCGTGCCGCCGCGACGCCTTTTGCCGCAGTCGCTTCCTGCAGCACGTCGAATTCCTCGTAGAGGGCGAGTTGCTCGACCAGCGTGCCGCGCAGGTCGTCATCGTCGTCGACGATCAGGATGGTGCGTGAAGTCATGGATCAATCCGTTGTTTTGAAAATGAAATTCAGTTGACCGCTGCGTATTTATGCGGAAGCTGGCCGACACAATAGCCGATCACAGTGATTTGTTCCGTGGCACGATCATACAAGAAAAAACGCGATCGCAATGCAGCCGCCTCAATTTTGGTAAAACGGCTGCGCGTGCTGACCGTGCGGGCAAGGCCCGGCCATCCGAGCCAGGGCCTGCTGCAGGCCGGCAATGCGGTGTTTGCCTGTGCGCTGGGGCATGGCGGCATCTCGGCCGACAAGCGCGAGGGCGACGGCGCCACGCCGCTCGGCTCGATGCGGATCCTGTCGGGTTATTTCCGGGGAGATCAGTTTGCCGGTGGCCGCCGCACGCGTCTGGCGATGACGCCGATCGGGCCCGATCTCGGCTGGTGCGAAGTGCCTGACGACCGCAACTACAACCGTCCGGTCAGAATCCCCTACCGCGCCAGCCACGAACGCATGCGGCGCGACGACGATCTCTATGACGCCTGCCTGGTGCTCGACTGGAACATCGCGCCACGCCGCAGGGGGCGCGGCAGCGCCATCTTCTTCCACCTGGCGCGTCCCGGTTTCACGCCGACGCTAGGCTGCGTCGCGGTGAGCGCACGCACGATGGCGCGGCTGCTGCCGCTGCTGTCGGCCCGGACGGTGGTGAGGGTGGTGAGGTAGGAAAGGGCAGTAGGGCAGTAGGGCAGTAGGGCAGTAGGGCAGTAGGGCAGTAGGGCAGTAGGGCAGTAGGGTGTGACTTCCGATGCTGCCTTGGCTTCCCCCTACTGCCGTACTGCCTTACTCCCCCATTCACCTCCGTCTTGGCTGCTGCCAGCCGATGTCGAGCAGACCCAGCCGGCCGATCTCGCGGTCCATGGCGCGGGCGATGTCCGAGCGCCCGGCGCCGATGTCGCGCAACTGGCGATCGGAGAGGTCCTCGACGTTCTGGTGCGGAAGGTTGACCGCGACCCTGGCCTGACGCAGCCAGTCGCGGATCGCCGACAGCCGTGCCGACCGGGCGGTATAAGCGGGGTGAAGAGCGATGTGAGACATGGTGTGATCCGTTCTTCCGGACTTCAAATCCGGTTTGATGGTGTTTCAGTGCCCGCATCATGCCGGATTGAAATCTTGGAAGGAAACGAGTAGTTTTTTCTCGATTATCAAGTTTTATTTGAGGATTGAGACGCCATGGAGCGCTTTCCCCGGGTCGCGCGCTGATGGCAACCCTGCTGCCGGGAACGCGAGCGTTGAGGACGCTGGAGGCGGCTGCGCGTCACCTCAATTTCACCCGCGCCGCCGACGAGCTTGGGTTGACGCCGGCCGCGGTCAGCCACCAGATCAAGGAAATCGAGGATCAGCTCGGCATCGTGCTTTTCACGCGCACCAGCCGCACCATCCGTCTGACGGAGGCGGGCACGGTGCTGTTCGAGGCCGCGACCGACACGCTCGACCTGCTTGGTCGGGCGGTCATGCGGGCGCGCAAGATGGCACGCGGGACGGAGTTCCTGAAGGTCACGCTGGATGCCCAGTTCGCGGCGAAATGGCTGATGCGGCGCGTCGAGGATTTCCGCAAGCAAAGGCCGGGGATAGAGCTCAGGTTCGACATCGCCTACGGGCTGCGTGATTTCGACCTGGATGATGTCGATGTCGGCATCCGCTTCGGCGCCGGCAAGTATCCGGGGCTTTGCGCGCACCGCCTGTTCGACAACATCATCATTCCGGTGTGCAGCCCAGGCCTGCTGGCGTCCGGGCCACCGTTGCGCGAACCGCGCGACCTCTTCCTCCACACGCTCGCCCATATCGAATGGGCGCGGCAGGGCGTGACATGGCCGAACTGGCGCATGTGGATGGCGGCGGCCGGTGTCGACGATTTCGACGACAGCCGCACCGTTGTCTTCGGCACCTCCACGGATGCGGTCCAGGCGGCGCTCGACGGCAACGCCGTCGCACTCGCCGATTTCGCCATGGTGGCGAACGACCTTTCCGAAGGCCGGCTGGTGCAGCCCTTCGCGCTCAGCATCAAGGTCGCGCCCGAATACGCCTACTTCCTGGTCTATCCTCAGGCGATGGTTGACGACCCCCGCATCGTCGCTTTCCGTGAATGGATACTGGAGGAAGTGGCCAGGACGCGAACGGTGGACAAGGCATAGATCATCACGGCCAGATTCGCCTCACGACCTGGCGTTGTGGCCGAAGATCATGCGGGTGTATTTCTTCCACTTCCATTTCAGGCTTTTGTACAAACGCGGGTATCTTTTCGCGGAAATGGAGGTTTGAAACGCTCCATTCTCGCTCCCCTGTTCGACAATCGGCCGTTCGAACCACAGCATTTCAATGCCAAGCTTCTCGTCCATCTGTTCGACCTGGTGGTCGATCGACGTGTATATCTTGTTCTGGGCGATCCAGGCGCAACGGGCCTCGGCGACCGGACGGGTGATGAGGTAGGAATCGGTGCATCTGGCATGCAGTGCCGGGTAGAGCCTTTGACCCCTCCGCAGTTCCCAGCTCGGCGTGTAGTAGTTGCTGCCATTGCCGAGATAGATGACGGCCTTGCGCTTGGGGCTGCCGAGCTCTGCCAGTCCCTGCCGGAACTTGGCGACGAAGTCGCGGGCGAGGAACACGTCGTCCTCGAACACCAGGCAATAAGGCTGGTCGGTCTCGAGGAAATCGCGCCAGATGCCGACATGCTTCAGCGCCAGCGAGACGGCCGGCGGGTGGGTAAAGGCGGGCGCGATCAATTCGTCGCGAATCTCCTGAGTGATATCCGGACGGTCCCAGTCCGTGTAAAAATAGACCGGCACGCCGCGCCGCTCGAACTCGCGGACAATGTGGCGGCGCCGGTCGTCATAGCCCTGTTTGACGTGGCAGACCCGGGTGAACACCAGGTCGCGCGGGAAACCGGACTCGTCTGCCATCGTCAACCCACTCTCAGCTTGCCGCGGCGCCGAACCAGCCGATCACAGCACCGATGATCAACAGCACACCCAGCCAGTGGCCGCCATCGATGAGGGTCAGGTCCCAGCCGAAATTCTCGTAGCGATGGTTGACCGACAGCGTTGTGGCGACGAAACCCAGCCAGAGCACGAAGCCGAAGACAAGCCCGGCAAGCAGTGTCGGCTCACCGCCGGTCACCGCGCCGACGACCAGGGCCATGATATAGGCCATGACCAGTTCGGCGATGAAGCTGATGACGAAAGGCAGCGGCGATTTCTTCATCGTCGACGCATCGAGCCTGGCCGCCTTCAGCCACGGCTTGCTCAGGGCCATGTACCAGGCGGCGCCGAACAGCCAGGCCAAGATGGCGGCGGCGATCACCGCCAGCCAGTTCACCGCCGAAAAATCCATGAGCTTGCCCCTCCGATGCGGATTCTATGGAAACGCCTGTTCGGCGATGGCGTCAAGCAAAGCGCCAGACGGTGGTGCGCTTGACCAGCGAATCCTCCAGTGCCCGCGTGACGGCGACCTCATAGACCGCAAGCGGTTCCAGCCCTGATCTTGGCAGATACGACCGGCCGGGATCGCCGACGAGGATCTCGGCACCACGCGCCTTGAGCGTTGCGAACCACGGCATCAGGCGGTCGGCGAAGGATTTGTCGTAGAAAACGTCGCCGGCGAGGATCACGTCCCAGCCCGCATCGGTGCCGATGCAGTCCGTGCCGAGGAAATCGATGCCGACGCCATTGGCCTCGCCGTTGAGGCGTATGGCGGTGGCACAGAACGGATCGATGTCGGCGGCGGTCACTCCGGCAGCACCCGCCCTGGCGGCGGCGATCCCGACAAGGCCGGAACCGGAGGCGAAGTCGAGCACGCGCTTGCCCCGCACCGTGTCGGGATTGTCCAGGATATAGCGGGCGAGGCCCTGGCCGCCGGCCCAGGCAAAGGCCCAGAAGGGCGGCGGCAGGCCGATCTCGACCAGTTCGTCCTCGGTGCGCTGCCAAAGATCGTGCGCTTCATCGGCAAGATGAAGCAGAATCTCAGCCACATGCGGCGGCGCCATCAGCGCCGTGTTGTCGAGGATGAATTGCCTGGCGCCGTGCGGGGTGAGTGCCGTCACGGAGCAGGCGTCAGGCCGCCCATGCGGCAGACTTCCTTCCATTCGGCCGGGGTGACCGGCTGCACGGAAAGCCGTCCAAGCCGCACCAGCGCCATATCGGCAAGCTTCGCGTTGGCCTTGATCTCGGCCAGTGTCGGCGGGTTGGGCACATCCTTGAAAGCGCGGACATCGACGCATTCCCAGCGCGGATCATCCGACGTGGTGTCGGGATGGGCGAGCGCGCAGACCTCGGCGATGCCGACCACGTTCAACCCCTCGTTGGAATGGTAGAAGAAGCCGAGATCGCCGATCTGCATGGCCTTCATGTTGTTGCGGGCGGCGTAATTGCGTACGCCATCCCACTGCGTGCCGGCCTTGCCCTTGGCCTTCAGCATCTCGAAGGAGAACTTGAACGGCTCCGATTTGAACAGCCAGTAGTTCATTTCTTCTCCTCCTTGCGGTCCTGCTGCGAGCGACCGGGATTAACTAGCCGCCGGCTTGTTGAACGTCCAGTTCCACGGGTGGATTTCGACGCTTTCGAACAATCCGGCCTTGGCATAGGGGTCGGCGGCCGACAGGGCTTGCGCTCCTGCCAGATCCGGTGCCTCGACGACCACGAGGCTGCCATTGGGCTTGCCGTCGGCATCGAGGAACGGACCGGCAAAGGCCAGTTTCTTGTCGCCATTCAGCCCTTCGAGAAAGGCGACATGCTCGGGCCGCGTGTCGAGGCGCACCTGCAGGCTTCCCGGCTTGTCCTTGCAAATCAAAGCAAACAGCATGGTTTTTCTCCTGGTCTTGGGATTGAAGCTAGGGGGATCGAGATTTGGGGGATCAATCGTTGGTTTCGGTCTTGAGCGGCCGGGTCATCAAGGCCGTCACAGCCTGGCGGATGGTGATGGTACCGTCCAGTATGGCAGCGACGGCGGCGATGATCGGGGCGTCGATGCCGCGTTCGGCGGCAATGCGAGCGGCGATCGCCGCCGTTGGCACGCCTTCAGCCAGCGGCAGCCCGGAAAGCGCCTTGCCTTGCCCGAGAGCAAGCCCGTAGGCGAAATTGCGCGATTGCGCCGACGAGCAGGTCAAAAGCAGGTCGCCAAGGCCGGAAAGCCCCATCAGGGTCTCTGGCCGGGCGCCGAAGGCGGCGCCGATGCGGCGCAGTTCGACGAAGCCACGCGTCACCATCGCGGCCTGGGCGCTGGCGCCGAGCCCGGCGCCGGTGACGGCACCCGCGGCGATGGCAAAGACATTCTTCAGGGCGCCGCCGATCTCGACGCCGATCAGGTCGTCGCTCGAATAGCAGCGCAGGTTCTCCGCGGAAAAGCGGGCAGCGAGGTCGGCCGCCAGGGCCTCGTCGCCGGCGGCCACCACCACCGCTGTCGGCAGGCCTCGGGCGACATCGGTGGCGAAGCTCGGGCCTGACAAGGCGGCGACGGGATTTCGCGGCAGGATCTCGGTGACAATCGCCGACAGCAAGGCGCCGGTGTCGCGCTCGATGCCCTTGGCGCAGAGAACGAGCGGGATGCCGTCCGGAATATGGTCCTTCGCGGCCGCCAGCGTCGCCCGCAAGGACTGCGCCGGGGTCACCGCCAACACGCAATCGGCACCGGCGAGCGCCATCCTGATGTCCGATGTCGCTTCGATGGCGGGCGCAATCGCGATGCCGGGCAGGTAGCGCGGGTTCTGGCCCCGGCCGATCGCGGCCACGGTTTCCGGATCGCGCGCGAAGAGCCGCACCGCGTGTCCGGCGCGCAGCATGGCCAGCGCCAGTGCCGTGCCCCAGGCGCCGCCGCCCAGCACAGCGACACGCCAGCCGCTTTTGCCTGGATTGTTCTTGGCTTCAGCCGTCATGCCTTGGCTCCGCGCCGGCCGGAGCCGACCATCGGCGCCGAGATGCTGTCCAGCGGCCAGCGCGAACGCGGCACGAAATCGAAGCCGTTCTCCTGCGCCATGCCTTTGCGCAGGCGTTCGATGCCGGCCCAGGCGATCATCGCCGCATTGTCGGTGCAAAGTTTTAGCGGCGGCGCGACGAAGGTGAAACCGGCCTGGGCGCAGAGCCGCTCCAGGGTCGCCTTGATCGTGAGGTTGGCGGCGACGCCGCCGGCGACGACCAGCGCCGGGTTTTTCGTGCCGGGAAATGTTTCGCTGAACCGTGCCAACGCACGCGACACGCGGTCGGCGATCGCATCGGCGACCGCCGCCTGGAACGAGGCGCAGATGTCGGCGACGTCCTGATCGCTCAGCGGCTCGATCGCCGTCGCGGCCTGGCGCACGGCGGTCTTCAGGCCGGAGAAGGAGAAATCGGGCTGCGCCGATCCTTTCATCGGCCTGGGAAAGGCAAAGCGCGTGGCGTCGCCGCTCTGTGCTGCCTTCTCGACATTCGGGCCGCCGGGATAGGGCAGGCCGAGCATCTTGGCGGTCTTGTCGAAGGCCTCGCCGAGCGCGTCATCGATGGTGGTGGCCCAGCGCTGATAGTCGCCGACACCGCGCACGGCCAGGATCTGCGTGTGGCCGCCGGAGACGAGCAGCAGCAAATAGGGAAACTCGAGCCCGTCGGTCAGCCGCGCCGTCAAGGCATGGCCTTCCAGGTGGTTGATGGCGATCAGCGGCTTGCCCGCCGCCGCGGCGATCGCCTTGGCCGTCATCAGCCCGACGATCAGGCCGCCGACCAGGCCGGGGCCGGCGGTGGCGGCGATGGCATCGATATCGGCAAGGGACGTGCCCGAATCGGCTAGGGCTGCCTCGACGATGCCGTCCAGCGCCTCGACATGGGCGCGCGCGGCAATCTCGGGCACGACGCCGCCGAAGGCGGCATGCTCCTCGATCTGGGAAAGCACGACGTTAGACAGGATCTTCGGCGCGGCGTCGCCTTCGAGCGCCACGACACTGGCGGCTGTCTCGTCGCAACTCGTCTCAATGCCCAGAACACGGATCAATTCGTCGCTATCCCAAGAGATTGTTTATCGGGCCTTTCCCCGTTAGGAGAAAGCCCGAAAAGGCCTCGGTTATTCCAGCCGCATTTCCGCGACGCCAGGTGGCTCCACTTGGCTGCAAAATGCTCTGGCCGGGGGTTATCACGGACCGCGCGCCATGCAAACAACCTTGAAAATCGGAACACGCGGCAGCCCGCTGGCGCTAGCCCAGGCGCATGAAACGCAGGCGCGGCTGATGGCCGCGCATAAAATGCCGGCGGAAGCCTTCGAGGTCGTCGTCATTTCGACGAGCGGCGACCGCATCCAGGACCGTCCGTTGTCGGAGGCCGGCGGCAAGGGCCTGTTCACCAAGGAGATCGAGGAAGCGCTGCTCGCCGGCGCGATCGACATCGCCGTGCATTCGTCCAAGGACATGCCGACGCAATTGCCCGACGGCCTGGAGCTCTCCGCCTTCCTGCCGCGCGAGGATGCGCGCGACGCCTTTGTCGGCAAGGCGGTGAAGACGATCGCCGAACTGCCGCGCGGGACCAAGGTGGGCTCTTCGTCGCTCAGGCGGCAGGCGCTGATCCGCCGCATGCGGCCGGATCTCGACGTGGTGATGTTCCGCGGCAATGTGCAGACGCGGCTGCGCAAGCTGGACGAAGGCGTCGCGGCCGGAACCATCCTCGCCTATGCCGGGCTGAAGCGGCTGGGGCTCGAACATGTCGCCACCGATTTGATGCCGCTCGAGATATTCCCGCCAGCGCCCGGCCAAGGCGCGATCGGCATCGAGACGCGCATCGGCGATCGCGCTGCCGAGAGGATGCTGGGGGCGATCCACGATGTGCCGACCGGACAGGCACTCGCCTGCGAACGCGCCTTCCTGGCGGCGCTCGATGGTTCCTGCCGCACGCCGATCGCCGGCTATGCGGCGATCGATGCCGGAAAACTCACCTTCGCCGGCTTGATCATCTCGCCCGACGGCACGCAGTCGCACACGGTCGAACTGCAAGGGGCAGCACAGGATGCCGCCCGCATCGGCGATGAGGCCGCGCGGACGGTGCGGGCCAAGGCCGGCGAAAAGTTCTTCGACGGCTGGGTCTGAACATGCTTCGCGTCCTGGTGACCAGACCGGAACCGGGCGCCTCGCGCACGGCCCGGCGGCTTCAGGACACAGGCTTTCAGCCGGTTCTCCTGCCCCTGACTGAAACGGCGACTTTGCCTGTCGATGCCGGGCTGATTCCAGATGACGCTGCCGCCGTTGCCGTCACCAGCGCCAATGGCTTGCGTCACGCCCCGAAGGACGTGATCGCGGCGCTTGCCGCCCTGCCTTGCCACGCCGTGGGCGCCAGGACCGGCGAAGCGGCGCGCAGGATGGGGTTCTCGTCGGTCGTTGAAGGCGCCGGCGATGCCGAGGCGCTGGCCGATAGCCTTGCGGCCGCGTTTCCCGGCAAGACAATCGTTTATCCCTGCGGCCGCGTACGCTTTCCGGTGTTCGAGCAGAGGCTGGAAGCGGCTGGGGTCCTGGTCCATGCCATGGAGACCTATGACACGCTTCCGGTGCGGCATTCGGATGACACCATCCTTGCACTTCTGTCCGGCCGACCGGTCGATGCGGTGCTGCTCTATTCGGCCAAGGCGGCCGCCGCGATGCGGGGCCTGGCCACACGGCCTGCCTTGCAAAGGGCTTTTGAAAACACACGCTTTTTCGCTCTTTCCGCGCGTATCGCCGCTGCCTTCGACGACAGTGGCGGCAAGGCAATCCGCGTCGCCGAAGAGCCCGATGAGGAAGCCCTGCTGGCGCTTTTGCCGCCGCCCCGCTGACCCGCGTCATCACACCGCCCCTTTTCACCGCTTGGTGATGTGCTAGACCCTTTGTGAACCATCACGCGCCGCCAGGCGTTGAGACGAAGCGAATTTTGCGGAGCCAGGCATGGTCAAGACGCCGAAGATGCGACACTCGAAAAGCCGCCGCGAGCCGGTGACCATCGATCTCGAACCCGGCGCCGTCTCCCGTATCGTCGACGAGGATGCCGCGAAGCCGTCAGCGACAAGCGACGAAGCCCAGGCCGCGGAAGGGTCTCAAGAAGAGATTCCCGAAGAGCCGGTGCATGCCGACCAGACCGACCTTGAACCCTGGGAACACGCCGATGCCGCCGGGCAGGCCGGGACAGAGCCGCCCGTGGAGGCCAAAGCCGCTGGGCCGGAGCTGCCCTATCCCGGTTCGGATGCACCGTCCAACGGCGCCAAGGCCTCGGACTATAATTTCGAGGACGCGTCGGCAAAGCGCACCGACGACAGCAAGGCAAGAACCGAGACACGGGGCGAAAAAATGGCGCCGACTCCTCCTCCAGCAAAGCGTGGCGGCGTCAATGGTATTGCCGCCGGCCTTATCGGCGGCGTCATCGCGCTGGTCGGCGCCGGCGGCTTGCAGTTTGCAGGCCTGCTCGGCGCGCCCGGTTCCGGCGCCAGTGTTTCGCTGGATGGCGTCAATGGCGAGATCGCCTCGCTGAAGAGCGAAATCGCCGGCCTGAAGGAAACCGGTGGCAACAATGACGCGGCGGCCAAGATGGTTGGGCTTTCCTCGGGTCTGGAGCAGGTAAAGGCCGATGTCGCGGCGTTGAAATCGGCGGTCGAGCAGGGTGGCGCGGGCGACAGTGCCGGGCTTGCCGCGCTCGGCGACAAGGTCAAGCAGATCGAAACCGCGCTCGCCGCTCTCGGCAAGGCCGGCAGCGCCGCACCGGTCGATCTCGGCCCGCTCAACGAAAAACTGGCCGGTCTCGACGCGTTGGTGAAATCAACGGGCGAGGCGGCGAAGACTCAGGACGGCCGGCTGACCGCGCTGGAACAGTCGGTGTCGCAGCTTTCCGGCAAGGTCGAGGCGGCGGCGGGACAGCCCAAGATCGCGCTCGCCATCGCTGCATCGGCCTTGAAGTCGGCGCTCGAACGCGGCGCGCCGTTCTCGGCGGAACTCGATACGCTGGCCGCGATCTCTCCCAACGCGCCTGAGCTCGCGACCTTGCGGCCCTATGCCGAAAAGGGCGTTCCGACCCGCACCGAGATCGCCTCGCAGATGGATGCCGCCGCCAATGCCATGGTCGCCGCCGCCAAGCCGGTCGACCAGAATGCCGGCTTCCTGCAGAACCTGATGTCGAGCGCCGAATCGCTGGTCAAGGTCCGGCCGATCGGCGCTGTCGAGGGTGTGGGTGCACCCGAAACCGTGGCGCGCATGGAAGTGGCGGTAACCCAGGGCGACTATGCCAAGGCGCTCAGCGAGTATAATTCGCTGCCTGAGGCCGCGAAGGCCGCCGGCGCCGACTTTGCCGGCAAACTGAAGGCGCGCATCGAGGTCGAAACCCAGGTCGACGCCCTGATCTCCGGCGCGATGAAGGCATGAGGGCAAAACGATGATCCGCCTGCTCGCCTTCCTCATCGTCGTCTTCGCGCTCGGGCTGGGCTTTGCCTGGCTAGCCGACCGGCCGGGCGACATGGTCGTCACCTTCAACGGCTACCAGTACCAGGTCAGCCTGATGGTGGCGGCGGTGGCAATCGTCGCCGTCGTCGCCGCGGTGATGATCCTGTGGTGGCTGGTCAGGTCGCTTTGGAACAGCCCCTACACAATTTCGCGCTATTTCCGCGTGCGTCGCCGCGACCGCGGCTACCAGGCGCTGTCGACCGGCATGATCGCCGCCGGCGCCGGCGATGGCGCGCTGGCCCGCAAGAAGACCAAGGAAGCGGCCAAACTGATCCGTTCCGACCAGGAGCCGCTGATCCATCTGCTCGAGGCGCAGGCGTCGCTGCTCGAAGGCGACCATGAAGGCGCGCGGCAGAAATTCGAGAGCATGCTCGACGATCCCGAAATGCGGCTGCTGGGCCTGCGCGGGCTTTATCTCGAAGCCGAACGGCTGGGCGACCGCAATGCAGCCCGGCACTATGCAGGCCGTGCCGCCGCCGTTGCGCCGCAACTGGCCTGGGCGGCCGAATCGACGCTTGAGGAGTTGACCGCGCGCGGTGACTGGGACGGTGCCTTGAAACTGGTCGACGCGCAGAAGTCGGCGCGGCAGATCGAACGCGACGCCGCCAGCCGCCGTCGCGCCGTGCTGTTGACCGCCAAGGCGCAATCGCTCGCCGACAGCGATCCCGCCGCCGCCAGGACAGCGGCGCTGGAGGCGAACAAGCTCAGGCCGGATTTCGCGCCGGCCGCCGTTGCCGCTGCGGCAGCGCTCTTCAAGCAGAACGATGTGCGAAAAGGCTCCAAGATCCTGGAGACGGCGTGGAGGGCCGAGCCGCATCCCGAGATCGCCGAGCTCTACACCCATGCTCGTCCGGGTGATGCCGTGCTCGACCGTCTCAACAGGGCGAAGAAGCTGCAGGAGATGAAGAAGAACCACGCCGAATCGTCGATGACGGTGGCGCGTGCGGCGCTCGACGCGCAGGATTTCTCGACCGCCCGCGGCGAAGCCGAGGCCGCCATCCGCATGGACCGCCGCGAGGGTGCCTATCTGCTTCTGGCCGATATCGAGGAGGCCGAGACCGGCGACCAGGGCAAGGTTCGGCAATTGCTTTCCAAGGCTTTGCGGGCACCGCGTGACCCGGCCTGGGTGGCCGACGGCGTCGTGTCGGAACGCTGGGCGCCGGTGTCGCCGATCACCGGACGGCTTGACGCCTTCGAGTGGCGCGCGCCGATGGAGCGGCTTGGCCAGTTGATCGACAGCCGTGACGATGCGCCTGACGCCGCCGTGCCGGTTATCGAAGCGCTGGCGAAGCCGGCCAGTGAAAAGCCGATCGACGTGATCGATCATGCCGCCCCGGCCAACGAGGTGAGGGGCAAGGAAACCGAAAACCGGGAAGACGATGTTACCCCGGTCACGGCGGCGGCGTTCGCGGCGGTGCCGGCCGATGCCGAGGCCGTGGAGCCGGCGGAAGAACTGACGCGCCTGCCGGACGATCCCGGCGTCGATCCGGACGACGAGGCGGAGAAGGCGCCGCGCCGGTTCCGGCTATTCTGATTTTGGCCTTCGGGTGATTGACTTGGCCTTTGGGCCGTTTGGGAATGGATTGATGTTCGAACGCGTTCTGTCGTTTCTCAGGGACCTGCCGGCCGGTGCCGGCGCGCATGCCAGCACGGACGATCCTCGTGTTGCCGCCTCGGCGCTGCTCTACCATGTGATGAACGCCGACGGCGTGCGCCAGGACGTCGAATGGGAGCGGTTCAAGGCGGTGCTGGCGGAGAGCTATTCGATCAGCGGCGCCGAACTCGAAGCACTCGCCGCCGCCGGCGAACGCGCCGACAACGAGGCGATCGACCTCTATGCCTTCACCAGCGTGCTCAAGCGCCATCTCGACGCCGAGGGGCGCAAGGCGTTCATCGGCCTGATGTGGGAGATCGTCTATGCCGATGGCGAGCTGCATGAGCTCGAGGACAATACGGTCTGGCGTGTCGCCGAGCTGATCGGCGTCGAGCGCCATGACAGGGTCGAGGCGCGCCGCAAGGCGGCGGCGCATGCGCCGGGCGCGCGTGGAACCTCCAGCGACGAATAGACGGGATCTCGCCTGCAGATGCCGCACGGAACGCCTTCGAAGCCAAAAATCCTGATCGTGCTGCATCAGGAGAATTCGAGCCCGGGACGCGTTGGCCACATGCTTATCGAAGAGGGTTTCGAGCTCGACATCCGCCGGCCGCCGCTGGGCGACGCCTTGCCGGAAACGCTGGATGGCCACGCCGGCACGGTGGTGTTCGGGGGGCCGATGAGCGCCAATGACGAGGACGAATTCGTCCGCCGCGAGACCAACTGGCTGGAGATTCCGCTCAAGGAGAACCGGCCATGCCTCGGCATCTGCCTCGGCGCACAGATGCTGGTCAACCATCTCGGCGGCAAGGTCGAGGGGCATGGCGAAGGGCTGGTCGAGATCGGCTGGTATCCGCTCAAGGCGACCGAGGCCGGCAAGAAGCTGATGCACTGGCCCGACATGGTCTACCAGTTCCACCGCGAGGGCTTTTCGCTGCCGAGGGACGCGACGCTGCTGGCGACGGCCGATACCTACCCCAACCAGGCCTTCCGCTACGGCGACAATGCCTGGGGCATCCAGTTCCATGGCGAACTGACAAGGGTGATGATGCAGCGCTGGGTGGTGCGCGGCGCGCATCGCTTCGAACTGCCCGGCGCCCAGCCCGGCCGCGATCACCTCGGTGGCCGGCTGATCTGGGACATGCACCTGAAGCGCTGGCTGGACGAGTTTTTGCGGATGGTGTTTGGCGAGGTGGCGGTGCGATAGCTTTCTCTAAGGTTCGAGCACCGGCCGCATGAAGCTGCGCTCATAGCTGAGAATGCTGCGATTGCGCTTTTCCGTTTCGAACACCTCCTGGCATTCCGGGTCGGCAGCCATCCGCCTGCGATAGTCCTCGTAGTCGGCGAGGCTCGGAAAGCTGAACATGGCATAGGCGATATTGTTGGCTCCCTCGCTCGGAAGGAAATAGCCGTGATGGTTTCCGCCGAGGCGATTGACCAGACCGATCCAGCGACGGCCATAGTCTTCAAACTCGGCAAGCTTGTAGGGATCGATGACATATTTCAGGTGACAGGTAATCATGGCAGGTCCTGTGACAGGGTGATGTATATTGCCGGCCGTCAGTTGCGCCCGTTCAAATGCCGCACCTTACGCAATTGCGGGAACAGATACGCCCACAGGCCGGCAACCGCGATGGCGCCGACGCCGCCGATCACGACCGCCGGCACCGTGCCGATCAGCGCCGCCATGGTGCCGGCGCGGAATTCGCCGACTTCGTTGGAGGCGCCGACGAAGACCTGGTTGACGGCGTTGACGCGGCCGCGCACCGCGTCCGGCGTCCACAACTGGATCAGCGTCTCCCTGATGTAGACGCTGAACATGTCGGTGGCGCCGAGGAGGGCCAGCGCGACGATTGACAGCCAGGTGACGGTGGACAGGCCAAACAATACGGTGCAGGCGCCGAAGGCAGCGACGAAGCCGAGCATGATCTTGCCGGCATTGTCGCGAAGCGGGTGCCCGGCGAGCCACACCGCGACGCAGATGGCGCCGATGCCGGGCGCCGAGCGCAACAGGCCGAGGCCCCATGGGCCGAGTTCAAGAATATCGCGCGCATAGACCGGCAGCAGCGCCGAGGCGCCGGACAGGAGCACGGCGAAGAGGTCGAGCGAGATGGCGCCGAGCACGATCTTCTCGCTCCAGATGTAGCGGAAGCCGGCAAACAGCGTCTCCATCGTCGGCTTGTCGGTGGCGGTCTGCTGGGCGGGCTTGGGAATGGTGAAGATCAGCAGACCGGCCACCAGCATCAGCACTGAGGCGACGGCGTATGCGGCTTCGGCCGAGACGCCATAGAGCAGGCCGCCGGCGACCGGGCCGACGATCGTCGCCGTCTGCCAGGCGGACGAGTTCCACGCAATCGCGTTGCCGAAATCCTCCGGCGGCACCAGATTGGCGAACAGCGACGACGAGGCCGGCCCGTAGAAGGCGCGCGCCATGCCGAACAGCGCCAGAATGACGAAAATCGGCAGCGGACTGACGAGGCCGTGCAGCGTGAAATACAGGAGCACGAGCGCGCAGCTTGCCTCGACCACCGTTGCCAGAGCCATGATCAGGCGGCGGCCGAAGCGGTCGGCGACGACACCCGTGACAAGCACCAAAAGCAGCGACGGCAGGAACTGGACGATGCCGACAATGCCAAGATCGAAGGGATCGCGCGTCAAATCATAGATCTGCCAGCCGACGGCGACGGAGACGATCATGGTGGCGAAAGTGGTGAGAAAGCGTGCCGTCCAGTAGCTGAGGAAGGCTTTGTGCCGGAAGGCGGCGTAGCGCTGCTCCGGCGAAGTTTGTACGGATGTCATGGAATGAGGCCCCGTTGCGATTGCACCGGCTGGCGGGGCACTTCCCGAATGGGCGCTGTTCCGGCCAATGAAACTTAGTAAAGTTCGGCGCGCATATGCGGTAAAATCGGTGCAGGATCAAGGGACCTTGCACCTTTTCCTTCGACTGCACGAGGAAGTTACTGCCGCAGCGCCGCCGAAATGGCTTCGAGGCCGCCTTTCAACTCGGCTTCCGTCGGCCAGCCGAAGCCGACGCGGAAGAAGCGTTTTTCCATTTCGAACCAGTGACCGGGGCCGACATAGGTACCATGGTTCTCAAGCAGGTTAGCGTAGAAGCGGTCGAGGTCGAAGCCGGGTTCGACATTGAGGCGCGGGAAGCCGACGACACCGCCTTCGGGCCGCACCCAGTCGACCAGCGGCTCGCGGTCGATCCAGGCCTGGACGATATCGCGGCGCTTGGCCATCTCGGGCAGCAGCGCGCCCAGGAACGTATCCCGGCGCTCCAGCATGCCGCGCGCAATGCCTTCGTCGATGACGCTGCCGCAGATGCCGATCTGCTCCTTGGCGGCGAGGAATGTCTCCTGAAGGGCGGCATCCCTGGTGATCAGCCAGCCGATGCGGATGCCGGGAATGCCGAAGGCCTTGGACAGCGACGAGACGCTGATCGCCTTCTTGCTCAGCGAGGCCGCCGACGGCAGGCGCCTGCCATAGGAAAGATCGCGATAGGTTTCGTCGACCAGCAAATGGCAGTTGTTGGCCTCGGCCAGCGCCACCAGCGCGTCGAGATCAGCACGTGACATCATCGTGCCGGTCGGGTTGTGCGGGCAGGTGACGCTGATCAGTTTCGTGTTCGGTCGGATCGCCGCCTTGATGGCCCCGACATCGATGGCAAAGCCGTTCTCGAAGGCGAGGTCGACAAAGCTGATGGCGCAGCCGATCGCCCTCGGGGTTTCGATGTTGGTGGCGTAGTTGGGCCTGATGACGACGAGATGGTCGCTCGCCGACAAAAGCGAGGTCGAGATGATGAACAGCGCGCCGGCGGCACCGGCGGTGACCAGCACATCATCGGGCGAAATGCCGGCATCCTGCGCCGCGACCAGCGCGCGCAAGTCCTTGTCGCCGCGATGCTCGCCATAGAACAGCGTCAGGTCCGGCAGCGACAGGCCGATGTCGGAAAGCTTCTGATCGGCGATCGAGCTTTCGGAGAGATTGTAGCGAATACGGTCGTAGCCGTACTCCTCCGGTGCTTCCTTCTCGATCACCATCCTGGTGTAGTTCATGGCTTCGCTTCCCCCCAAAAACCTGTCCGGTTCATCCAAGCCACAAAAACGTGAAGCCTGCCAAGGCGAATTCGCCGGCAGGCTTCTGTTCCAGTCGTCCTAACGATTGGCTCAGGACTGATCTTCTCAGGCCGAGACCTTGGCCTTCCGGCCCTTGGCCTTGACGGGCACCACTTCGACAGCCTTGCGGCCGAGGCCGATCGACTTCGCCAGCTCCGAGCGCGAGGCCGCATAGTTGGGCGCAACCATCGGATAGTCAGCCGGCAAGCCCCATTTGGCGCGATAGGCGTCCGGCGTCAGGCCGAAATGCACGCCGAGATGACGCTTCAGCGATTTGAACTTCTTGCCGTCCTCGAGGCAGATGATGAAATCCGGCGTCACCGACTTCTTCGGGTTGACAGCGGGAACCAGCGGGGCCGCCACCGGCACGGCCGGCTTGCCGAGCCCGCCGATCGAGGTGGCGACGCTGGCGATGAGGTCGGCAAGGCCGGAGACGGGCAGGCGATTCTTCTCGACGTAAGCGGACACGATGTGGGCGGTCAGCTCGAGAAGGTCGATGTCTTTGCGAGCGTCGTTGCTATCGTCGGTCAATGTATCCTCCGTCTGTGGCGCACGGCCTCGAAAATCAGAATCGCTTTCGACAGGACGAGGCACAAAATCAAAAATGCTGAAGCGTCTTGAGCGTATCCACTGGAGCACGCCGGGCAGTGCGGCGAAACTCCTAGTCGGCAAATCTGCGTAACGCAATGATTTAGCGCGCCGTCACACGTTATTTTGAACAACTATACTAAACTGTAATAATATCAGACGATCAAGGCCTTGTCTCGCCACAGACGAAATCCACCTTCGAAGGCGCGTGTGTTGTCTCCGCGCCTGGACTCGGCCGGCAACTCGTCGAGCTTGTCGACATTGCCGCCGCCAATGATGACATAGTCTGGCTGCAGGGCGGCGCGCAGCCGGTTGACGACGTCGAAGACGTATTTGCGCCACTTCTTCTTGCCGTACTTTTCCAGGCCGCGCTCGCCGACATAGTCCTCGAAGCTCCGGCCTTTCCTGTAGGGGAGATGGGCGAGTTCCATCGGCTGGCCGACATTGTCGAAGACCATCGCCGCCCCGAGGCCGGTACCGAGGCCCAGGAACAGCATGCGCCCGCCTTCATAGCTGCCGATGGCCTGCATCAGCGCATCATTGACCACCTTGACCGGCTTGCCGAACTGCGCGGCGAAATCGAAGCCGGCCCAACCCTTGCCGAGATTCATCGGGTCGAGCACCGGCTTGTTGCGACGCACCGGGCCCGGATAGCCCATCGATATGACATCGTAGGACAGGCCCTCGGCGAGCTTCTTCACCTTGTCGATCATCTGCTGCGGCGTCAGGTCCGGGCCGGAATCGTCCCGGCGCTCCGTGCCGCCGGCGCTGGTCAGGATCTTGACGTGCGAGCCGCCAATGTCGATCGCCAGCACGATCTGCTCGGGGCTGGTTGCTGCTTGCTTCACCGCCTTGGCCATCGGGTCCCCTCCGCTCATGCCACCGGGTCGATCCAGCCATTGGGCGGCCCGAAGCCGGCCATGGCGTCTGCCGGCCCCCATGTTTTCGGCTCGTAGAGATGCGGCGGCGTGGTGTCGCCAAGCACCGGCCCGACGATGCGCCAGGCGAGCTCGGCCGCGTCCTGGCGGGTGAAGAGCTGGCCGTTGCCGTTCATGGCGTCGCCGATCAGGCGCTCGTAGGGCGGCATGTCGGCCTTGCTGTCGTCGAGCGCCGTCAGTTCCACCTGCTCGCCGACCATGTCGTCGCCGGACGCCTTGCGTTGGGCGCCGATGGCGATCACCACCTGTGGATCGATGCGGAAACGCACGTAATTCTGGTCGGCGGGCTTGATCGGGTCGAAGACATCGAGCGGCGGGCGCTTCAGCCGCACCACCACCTCGGTGACATGCACCGGCATGTTCTTGCCGGCACGGATGAAGAACGGCACGTCCTGCCAGCGCCAGGTGTCGACGAAGAAGCGCACCGCCGCGAAGGTCTCGACCGGCGAGTTCGGCTTGACGCCGGGCTCGGCGAGGTAGCCGGTGAACTGGCCGCGCACGACATCGTCCCTGGTCAGCGTGCGGATCGCGCGCAGCACCTGCACCTTCTCGTCGATCAGGTCGTCGGCGGAGCGCCCGACCGGAGGTTCCATGGCCAGCAGCAGGAGGATGTTGAGCAGGTGGTTCTCGATTACGTCCCGGATACAGCCGACATCGTCATAGAATTTACCGCGGCCCTCGACGCCGAAATCCTCGGCCATGGTGATCTGCACGCTCTCGACGAAGTTGCGGTTCCAGATCGGCTCGAGAAAGGAATTGGCGAAACGGAAATAGAGCAGGTTCTGGATCGCTTCCTTGCCGAGATAGTGGTCGATGCGGAAGATCGACTGTTCGTCGAACACCAGGTGCAGCACGCGGTTCAGCCAGCGCGCCGATTGCAGATCATGGCCAAAGGGTTTTTCCACCATCAGCCGCGCGCCATGCGCGGTGCCGGACTGCTCCAGGCCCTGCACGACGGTCTCGAACATGGTCGGCGGCACCGCCATGTAGTGCAGCGGCCGCTGGGCGCTGCCAAGTGCGGTCTTCAGCTTCTCGAACGTGGCCGGGTCGCGATAGTCGCCGCTGACATAGCGCAGCAGCGAGGCGAATTTGGCGAAGACCTTCTCGTCGATCTTGCCCAGCGCATTGACGATGCCGTCGCGGGCGCGGTCCTGAAGCTGCTTGATGTCCCAGGCATCGAAGGCGACGCCGATCACCGGTTCGGTGAGCGTGCCCTTGGCGACCATCTGGTAAAGCGCTGGAAATATCTTCTTGTGGGCGAGGTCGCCGGTCGCTCCGAAGAGCACCAGCGTGTCGGACCGTTCCTGGCTCATGCGTGTGTCTCCCCCTGCGGCGTCACTGGCCAGCCTTTGGCTTCTCGACATGGCCGCCGAAGGCATAGCGCATGGCGGACAACAGCTTGTCGGCGAATTCGGATTCGCCTTGCGAGGAGAAGCGGTCGAACAAGGCCGAGGACAGCACCGGCGCCGGGACGCCGGTGTCGATCGCGGCCTTCAGCGTCCAGCGTCCTTCGCCCGAATCCGAAACGCGGCCGCCGAAATTCGCCAGGCCCGGATCGCTCTTCAGCGCGCCGGCGGTGAGATCGAGCAGCCAGGAGCCGATGACGCTGCCGTGGCGCCAGACCTCGGCCACCTGGGGAAGGTCGATGTCGAACTGATAATATTGCGGGTTCTCCAGCGGGCTGGTCTCGGCGTCCGCCGTGCGTTGCCGCTTGCCGGCATTGGCCGACTTCAGGATGTTCATGCCTTCGGCGTAGGCGGCCATGACGCCATATTCGATGCCGTTATGCACCATCTTGACGAAGTGGCCGGCGCCGCTCGGTCCGCAATGCAGGTAGCCGAAGGGCGCGGTCCCGGCCGCCTTGTCGGGAGCGGGCGAGCCGGCATCGGCGCCCGGCGCCAGCGTGGCGAAGATGGAATCGAGGTGCTGCACCGCGACGTCCGGGCCGCCGATCATCAGGCAGTAGCCACGCTCCAGGCCCCAGACACCGCCGCTGGTGCCGACATCGACAAGATGGATACCCTTGGTGGCCAGTTTCGCGGCTTGGTCGACGGCGTCGTGATAATAGGAATTGCCGCCGTCTATGACGATGTCGCCGGGCTCCATCAGCGCTGCGACCTGGTCGATGATCTTGCCGGTGATCGCCGCCGGCAGCATCAGCCAGACGCAGCGCGGCTTGGCGAGCTTGCCGACGAATTCCGTCAGGGATGCCGCCCCCAGGGCGCCGTCGCTCACCAGGGCCGCGACGCTTGCCGCGTTGATGTCGTAGACGACGCATTCATGGCCGTCGCGCATCAGGCGGCGGACCATGTTGGCGCCCATCCGGCCCAGTCCCATCATTCCGATCTGCATGGTTTCGTCCCGATTGTTTGAGGAAAGAACAAATCTATCGGCGCCGCTGCCTTAATCATGATGCGTCAATGCCGACGCTGAAGTCGACATTCTCCCAACGCATCGCATCGGGCCAGAAAAAAGTGAAGACGAGGGTGTCTCCCGGCTCCAGTCCGGCGACCGGCAGATCGACCAGATGAACGCCGAAAGCGTTCTCGCTGGTCTTGTGGTCCTGGATCGTCAGCCATTTGTCGCTGCTCCAATGGACAACGCCCGGCGCCGATAGCTCGACGCGCAAAACCTTGCCGGCCGGGATGGAGCGGATCTTGTTGTTGAAGCGCCATGTCCTGAGCGGCGAGCCTGTCTTGCCCTTGATGTAGCGCTCGACCCCTTGCGGCGGCATGTCGAAGACCGCGCCGTCGCGCAGCGAGCGCAACAGCTTGATATGCTCGGCATGCGCCCAGACCAGCGGCATGGCGCTGCCCGAAGGTTTGCCGAGCCACAGCTCGCGCTCAGGGATATTTTCGGCATCCCAGACCTGCTCCGGCAGCAACCCGCCGATCCCCGCCGAGCGCTCGAAAGTATCGAGAAGCTGCGCGGCTTTCTCCTTGCGCCCGGCGGCAAGCTCGTAATGCGCCCGCTCGCCGGTGAGCAGCGGCCAGGCGCGTCCCTGGCCGGTGCCGTCGAAAGGCGTGCCATCCTCGTGCTCGCCATAGCCGTCACTGGTGTAGCGGTACCAGACCGGGCCTTGCGGCAGATCGCAACGCAAAAGCGCATCGACGGCCTTGACCGTATCGACAATGCGCGGATCGTCGGCCGCCCTGAGGCCAAAGCGAACCAGGGCCAGGGCGTCGGGACTGACTATGGCTTCCGCCGGTTTGTCGGTGTCGGCCGGTGGACGGTTCTTGATCGGCACGAAGCCGTCCTTCGGCGTAGCGGCGCCCGCATCGTCCGGCGGCGCGATACGGACATAATAGCCTCTGACGCCTGCGTCGATGGAGAGCTGAGTGCCCATGACGTAGGTCCAGCGTTCGACCTGATCGTTCCAGCAATCAGCGGTTTCGCGCAGGTAGTTTGCCGGCTCACTCTTTCCGAAGACATCCAGCATATCGGCGGCGGCAAGCAGCGCGGCGATCTCGACGGCCAGCGTGAACGGGCTGTATCCGGCGTCCTCCTCCCAGCGGTCCTCGCCGGTGACGGGGCCATTGCGCACGACATACGAGGCGGCGGTTTCGATCATGGCCATGAAATCGGCGAGCCTGGCACGCGGCAGATAGCCCGCGCGGCGCAAGGCGTCGGCCAGAAGCAGCGGAAAGGCGCATTCGTCCATCTGTATGCCGGGCCAGTAGGCGGTGCCGTCCGACCAGACATTCTGCGGCCAGTGACCGTCCGGCTGCTGGATCGAGCGCAGAAAGGCCAGGATCTGCAGCGCCTGCTTGCCGTCACCGGCGGCAAGGAAACCGCCAGCGGTCTCGACCAGATCGCGCGGCCAGACCAGATGATAGCCGCCGAGATCGTCGTCGCCCTTGTTGAAGCCCCATGGGATCGACAGGCTGGCAACGGCGGCGCCGGGTCTCGCGACCGAGAGATGCGTGGCGAGAACCGCGGTGCTCACACGATAGGTGTTCAGCCCTGAGGCGGTGTGGCGGTCGAGCTTCTCAAGCCCGGTCTGAAATATCCGCCAGTTCCCGACATAGGTTTCGGCGGCGGCTTCGAAACCCTGCTTGAGACTGGCCAGCGCGAGGTCCGCGGCTGCTTCCGGCGAAGCGCCGAAGCCAAGCGCCAGCAAGGCCGTGGTCTTGCCAGTGGAAAAGCCGATCTCGCCGGTCAGGGCGACATTGCCGTCTTCCGCCCGCTGGCAGGAGGGATCGAGCCCACCGCCGTTCTGCAATTGCTGCCATCCGTCGGAGAAACCGACATAGCCGGCCGAACAGCCATGCCAGGGCAGTGAGCAGGCCAGCGCCAGGGAGACGCCGCGCCCCGTGGCGAAGAGCATGCGCTGGCCCTTGTGTTCGCCAACCCAGGCGGTATTGCCCATCCCGGCATTGACGAGGTGCGGGGCAAGCAGCGCGTAGACATGGAAGTCGGCCGCCGGACCTTTCAGCGGTACGAATGCAATCTCCTGCAGCAGGACAGGCCGTTTCGGATCCGTAATGATACGCTTTTCGATACGGTAGGCGCCGTCCGTCGCGGTGTTGGTCAGCCTGTAGCCAGGCACGCCGTCCTCGAACGGCGCGATCGCGTGCGCGGCGTCGCGCTTCTCTTCCGAGAAATAGCCACCCGGGCCGGTGACGATCAACTCCATGTCGCGCGTGCAGGCGCTGTCGAGACGCGGATAGTAGATCTCGTTCAAGATGCCGTGACTCATGGTGAACCAGAGCGGGCTCTTGGCTGAAAACGCGGTGCCGACGCCACTCTTGGCGCTTGATGTCCAGCGCGCCGGTATTCCGGGCGCGCCTTTGGCAACGGTCGGCGTTACTGCCATCAAATGGCCTCCTGTCGTGCTCCTAGACCATGTGCAGGCGGCTTTTTCAATCATCGCACCGCAAGTTGATCGAAGGCATGCCAAGCTTTGCAGTTGACAGCTTGCGGTTCGTCTGCATTTGTCTGACAATAGATAAAAAACAGGGACTGCGCGTAACGATCATCAGGCAAAACTAGCAACTTCGGGAGGAAATCATATGAAGAAACTGTTCGTTCTGGGTGCGCTGACGGTTATGTTGGCCTCGGGCACCGCACTTGCCGACACCAGCGGCAAGAAGATCGCATTCTCCAACAATTACGCCGGCAATTCGTGGCGGCAGGCCATGCTCGACAGCTACGGCATCGTCACCAAGAAGGCGGTCGACGACAAGGTCGTCGGCGCGGCCGATATCTTCACCACCGCCGACAAGGAAGTGCCGACGCAGGCAGCCCAGGTGCAGAACCTCATCCTGCAGGGCTATGACGCCATCGTCATCAACGCCGCCTCGCCGGATGCGCTCAACGGCGCCATCAAGCAGGCCTGCGACGCCGGCATCGTCGTCGTCTCCTTCGACGGCATCGTCACCGAGCCCTGTGCCTATCGCGTCGTCGTCGACTTCAAGGACATGGGCAAGCAGGAAATCGAGCAGATGGCCAAGTTCCAGCCGAAGGGCGGGAACCTGCTGGAAATCCGTGGCCTTGCCGGCACGTCCATCGACGATGCCATCCATGCCGGTATCCTCGAAGGCGTCGCCGCCCATCCCGAATTCAAGATCGTCGGTTCGGTGACCGGCGACTGGGACCAGACGACGGCGCAGAAAGCGGTCGCGACCATCCTGCCCTCGCTGCCCGATGTCGTCGGCATCGTCGACCAGGGCGGTGACGGCTATGGCGCGGCCCAGGCTTTCGCCGCCGCCAACAAGCCGCGCCCGACCATCATCATGGGCAACCGCCAGGACGAGTTGAAGTGGTGGAAGGAACAGAAGGACAAGGACGGCTACCAGACCTGGTCGGCCTCGATCGCGCCCGGCGTGTCCTCGCTTGCCTTCTGGGTGGCGCAACAGGTGCTCGACGGCCGCAAGGACATTCCGCACGATCTCCTGGTGCCATATCTGGCCTTCACCCAGGACGATTTCGAGGCAGCCCTGCCGAAGATCAAGGAAGGCGGCGTCGCCACCCACGAATACAGCCAGGCAGATGCAATGGCGGCCATCAAAGCCAACATCAAGTGAGCATCGCGGCAGCGTTGCCGTCCGTATCGCCGAGCGGGTACCGTTGAGCATGCCTGAAGGGAACGCTGACATCATCAGACTGAACGGCGCCGAAAAACATTTCGGCGCCGTTCGCGCGCTGGGTGGGGTGGATTTTCATGTCGGGCCTGGCGAGTGCGTCGGTCTGGTTGGCCACAATGGCGCCGGCAAATCGACGCTGATGCACATGGTGGCGGGGACGATGGCGCCCGACAGCGGCAAGATCGGCGTGCATGGCGGCATCGAGGAAAACTACTCGGTGTCGCGTGCGCAAAAGCTCGGCATACGCTGCGTGTTCCAGGAACTGTCACTGTGCCCCAATCTCAGCGTCGCCGAGAACACGCGCATCAACCATGCCTCGCTCTCCGGCTTCGGCTGGCGGCGCAAGGCGGCCGCGCTGATCACCGCCAAGCTGGACGAGATCTTCCCGGACCATGGCATCTCGGCCTGGGATATTGTCGGCGACCTCTCGATCGGGCGGCGCCAGATGGTCGAGGTGGCGCGCGCCTTCACGGTCACGCAGGACCGGCTCGACCTCGTCATCCTCGACGAGCCGACATCGTCGCTCGACGCGCATACATCAGGCCAGTTGCTGGCCTTCGTGCGCCGCTTCGTCGCCGGCGGCAAGAGCTGCATCCTGATCTCGCATGTGTTGGGCGAGGTGCTGAAGAACGCCGACCGCATCGTGGTGATGCGCGACGGCAAGGTGGTGGCGTCGGATGCGGCTGATGTCTTCGACCGCGACCGGCTGGTGACGGTGATGGGCGGAGCGGAAGCACGCCGCAAGATCGCGGCGCAAGCCGCTGCCGTGAAGCCTGGGGCGGGTCCGCTGCGGGTGCGGGCACGGCCCGCCGCGCAGCAGGATGGCGCCGACCTTGAGGCGCGGGCCGGCGAGATCATCGGCCTTGCCGGATTGGCCGGTCATGGCCAGACCGACCTGCTGCTGGCGATCTTCAGCGGAGCCTCGCGTGCCAGGACAGGGATCGAGGTGACCGCCCCAGTGGCGCTTGTCGCGGGCGACCGTCAGTCGGACGGCATCTTCCCGCAATGGTCGATCGCGCAAAACATCGGCATCCGCTCGCTGGCGCGCCTGCGCAAGGGGTTGTTGATCTCGCCACAGCGCGAGGCTGAACTTGCCGAGGTCTGGCAGAAGAGGATCGGCATCCGCACGCCAGACATGAACAACAACATCTTCTCGCTGTCGGGTGGCAACCAGCAGAAGGCATTGTTTGCCCGCGCGCTCGGCTCCGATGCCCAGATCGTGCTGATGGACGACCCGATGCGCGGCGTCGACATCGGCACGAAGCTCGAAGTGTACGACCTCGTGCGCGAGGAGGCTGGCCGCGGCCGCACCTTCCTCTGGTACACGACCGAAACCGAAGAGCTCGACAATTGCGACCATGTCTATGTCTTCAAGAACGGCCGCATCGTCGCCAACCTCACGCGCGACGAACTGACGGAGGAGAAGATCATCCAGTCCTCGTTCGGCGATGCGGCCTGAGATGACGGCAGCATCCATCGACAATGGCTTCAAAGGGGCGGCGGCGCGCAATGCGGCGGCGCGTGCCCGCCTGCTGCGTGGCTTGCTGCCGGCGCTGTCGCTGGCGCTGGTGCTGCTCGCCATTGCCTGGCTCAATCCACGTGCGATCAGCTATTTCGGCTTCAGCCTGATGCTGAACCTGGCGATCCCGATCGCGCTGGCGACGATCGCGCAGATGTTCGTCATATCAGGCAATGAGCTCGACCTGTCGATCGGCACCTTCGTCGGGTTCGTCGGCTGTGTCACCGCGACCTGGCTGAAGGACGCGCCGCTCATCGGCGTCGCCATCCTGCTCGGCTCGATCGGCATCTATGCGCTGCTCGGCGCGCTGATCCATCTGCGCAATCTGCCGTCGATCGTGGTGACGCTCGGCATGAGCTTCGTCTGGCAGGGATTGGCCATTCTCGTCCTGCCCAAGCCCGGCGGCAAGGCGCCGGACTGGCTGCTGGCGATCATGTCGTTCAAGCCGCCATTCATTCCCTTCCCGATCATCGCGGCGCTGCTGATCGGTCTCATTGTCCATTTTGGCCTGATGCGCACCTCCTATGGCGCGATCCTGCGCGGTTCCGGCGGCAATCCGGCAGCGCTTCGACGTGCCGGCTGGTCGTTGCTCAAAACCAAGGTCGTGCTGTTCGCGATGGCCGGCCTGTTCGGCGTGCTGTCCGGCATGGCGCTGATCGGCATCACCACTTCGGCCGACGCCAATATCGGCAATGGCTACACGCTGCTGGCGATCGCCGGCGTCATCCTCGGCGGCGGCGAATTCGTCGGCGGCCGGGTGTCGCCGATCGGCGCGGTGATCGGCGCGCTGACACTGGCGCTGGCGGCCTCGCCGCTGCTTACCTTCATGCACATTCCACCCGATTGGCAGGTGGCCGCCAACGGCGCCATCCTGATCATCGTGCTGGCGGCGCGGGTGCTGATCAGCCGCAGGGAGAGGTGAGCGATGGCATTGGTGAAATCGCTGGCTACCAAACCCTGGATCTGGTCGTTCGTCGGCGCGCTTGTCGTGTGGCTGGCGACGATCGCCTTCACCGGCGGCTATGGCGCCGGCGGCATGGTGACGGCGGCGCTCTCGCTCGCCGTGTTCACCGTCATCGTCGGCGTCGGCCAGATGTTCGTCATCACGCTCGGGCCCGGCAATGTCGACCTGTCGCTGCCGGCCAATATCGGGCTCGCCAGCGCCGTTGCCATGAAGGTGATGGCCGGCAGCGATTCCATGATCGTCGTTGGCCTCTTGGCGGCGCTCGCCTGCGGCGCGGCGATCGGCGCGGTCAACTACCTGCTGATCTGGGCGCTGCGCATTCCGCCGATCATCGCCACCTTGTCGGCGAGCTTCATCATCCAGTCGATCGACATCAGCTATGGGCGCGGGCTGCAGATCAAGCCGCCGCCCGGCTTCGCCGATTTCACCAATTGGCAGATCCTGGGCATTCCCGTGCTGGCGATCCTGACCGTGCTGTTCACCATCGGGGCGGCCATCGCCTTGCAGCGCATGATCTATGGCCGCTCGGTGCTGGCGATCGGCCAGAACATCCGCGCCGCGTGGCTCGCCGGCGTCAATGTCGGCCGCATCCGCTTCCTCACCTACACGCTGTCTGGGGCGCTCGGCGGCATCGACGGTGCGCTGCTCGCCGGTTATTTCCGTGGCGCCAATGTCGATATCGGCAATGAATATCTGCTGGCCTCGATCGCCGTGGTGGTCATCGGCGGCACGTCGGTGGCGGGCGGCAAGGCCAATGTGCCTGGTGTGTGGGGCGCGGCGCTGTTCCTGGTGTTGCTGCTCACCATGCTCAACACGTTCGGCGTCAGCGCCGGCGTGCGGCTGCTGCTGACGGGGCTCATCATCGTCGGGGTGATTACGGCTGCGGGTGGCGAGAAGGCAGTGCGCTGAGTCGTCCCGTTACGCACTGCCCTCGAGATGCCGCGCCAGCATCAGCCTCAGCTCCTCCAGCACGCCGTCGCGCAACCGCTTTTCGCCGACCAGCGCCAGCGGGATGCGCATCAGCTGCGGCACGATGACGGCGAGCCGCTCGGCCTGGCCGGCTGGAAGCGGTGGCTCGGCTTGCGCGAACAGCGCAGCGATCTGGTCGCGCCGGCGTGCCCGCATCTTGCGGCGCCAGCCATCGTCGCCGGGCAGGTCGAGCAACGCGGAATAGACCGGGTGCGTGGCGACGAAACGGCCCAGCACCTCGAACAGTGCGTCGGCGATCGCTGCCGGCGCCAAGCCCCTGGCCTGTTCCTGCAAGGCGTCGAGCTGAGTGGACAGGTTTTCAGCGTTCTCGGCCAGAATGGCTTGCGCCAACGCTTCCTTGGTGGGGAAGAAAAGGTAGAGCGTGCCGATGGCGGCACCGGCGCGTGCGGCGATCTCGGTCATCGTCGTGGCGTCGAAACCCTTCTCGACGAACAGCGCTGCCGCGCTCGCCATGAGTGCCGCGACCCGTTCGCGCCCTCTTTTTTGCTGCGGTGCACGCGGATTCGTCGCCGACACTCTTGCTTTTTCCGAGGCCATCCTCATATTTCCAAACCTGAGACTATCCTCATATATAGCGCTGACGGCAACCGCGCCAGCACCGTTGGACGTTACCATCATGAATACCGCCGCAGACAGCCGCCCGCAGAGCCACAAATGGATGGTCCTGAGCAACACCACGCTCGGCATGCTGGCCGCCGCCATCAATGGCTCGATCCTGCTGATCAGCCTGCCGGCGGTATTCCGCGGTATCGGCCTCAAGGCGCTCGATCCCGGCAATATCAATTATCTGCTCTGGGCGATCATCGGCTACATGATCGCCACCGCGGTGCTGGTCGTCGCCTTCGGCCGGCTCGGCGACCAGTTCGGCCGGGCGAAAATGTACAATCTCGGTTTTGCCGTCTTCACCGCCGCCTCGATCGCGCTCAGCCTGCTGCCGGGACAAGGCGATTTCGCGGCTATGTACCTGATATCCGTGCGCATCATCCAGGGCATTGGCGGCGCGCTGATCATGGCCAACTCCACGGCGCTGCTCACCGATGCCTTTCCGGAAAACGAGCGCGGCTTCGCGCTCGGCATCAATGTCGTGGCGGCGATTGGCGGCCAGTTCGTCGGCCTTCTGATCGGCGGCCTGCTTGCCGACACCGACTGGCGTCTGGTGTTCTGGATCAACGTGCCGTTCGGCCTCGTCGGCACGGTCTGGGCGTATCTCAAGCTGCACGACGCGCCGAACCGCTCCACCCACACGATCGACTGGCTCGGCAATATCAGCTTCGGCCTCGGCCTCGTGCTCATTCTCACCGCCATCACCTACGGGCTGCAGCCCTATGGCGACCAGGTGATGGCGTGGACCAGCCCGAAAGTGCTTGTTCTGTTTGCCATAGGCTTCGTCTCGCTGATCGCCTTCGTCTTCATCGAGCAACGCGTCGCCAAGCCGATGCTGGACCTGAAACTGTTCCGCATCCCCGGCTTCGCCTATGGCAACATAGCCAATCTCGCCTCGGGCATAGCGCGCGGCGGGTTGCAATTCATGCTCATCGTCTGGCTGCAAGGCATCTGGCTGCCGCTGCATGGCTATTCCTTCGAGGAGACACCGCTGTGGTCGGCGATCTTCATGCTGCCGCTGACGGTTGGCTTCCTCATAGCCGGGCCGGTCTCGGGCTATTTCTCCGACCGGGTCGGCGGCGTGCCGTTCGCGGTCGGCGGCATGGTCGTGGGCGCCGCAAGCTTCGTGGCGCTGATGGCGCTGCCGGCCGATTTCTCCTACACGGTTTTCGCCGCGCTCCTGTTCCTCAACGGTCTCGGCTCCGGCCTGTTCGTGGCGCCGAACTCGACGCAGATCATGAATTCGGTGCCGGCGCGCGAACGCGGCCAGGCCTCCGGCATGCGCGCCACCACCGCCAATGCAGGCCAGGTGCTGTCGATCGGCCTGTTCTTCAGCCTGATGATCGTCGGCCTCGCCGCCAGCCTGCCGCAGAGCATGGAGGCCGGCCTGCTGGCACAGCATGTGCCTGAAGCGGTCGCCCACCAGATCGCCAACATGCCGCCGGTCGCCAGCCTGTTCGCAGCCTTCCTCGGCTACAATCCGATGGGCGAACTGATCCCGGCCAATGTGCTGCACGCGCTGCCGCAGCAGAGTATCGACACGCTGACCGGCCACGTCTTCTTCCCTCAGTTGATGTCGGGGCCGTTCAAGCATGGCCTGGTCTTCGCCTTCACCTTCTCGGCCATTCTCTACCTTGTCGCGGCTTTCGCCTCCTGGCGTGGCGGGCGCACCATCGATACCGCGATGCCGGAGATGCTGGCGGCGGAGGGTGCCGGCCGGCGCTGATCCAAACGGTAAACATTGTGCCAGGCAGGCATCTGGTTCCCATCCACGCCATTGCCCTGTAAATCCCGATCGCGGCCATGCCGCTCACCATTGCTGGGAGGTTTGTGTGTCCGATTTCGTGAAGCTCAGCCGGGACGGCGACGTTGCCGTCGTCATTATCGACAATCCGCCGGTCAACGCGCTGAGTTTTCATGTCCGCGAACCGCTGATGCACGCGCTGGTTTCCTTGCGCGATGATGTTTCGGTCGCGGCCATCGTGATTGCCTGCGCGGGACGGACCTTCGTTGCCGGCGCCGACATCACGGAATTCGGCAAGCCGGTGCAACAGCCCGATCTGCGCGCTCTGATCGTCATGCTTGAGACCATCGCCAAACCGACGGTCGCCGCCATCCATGGCACCGCGCTCGGTGGCGGCCTGGAACTGGCGCTTGGCTGCCATTTCCGCATTGCCGATACCGGCGCCAGGCTCGGCCTTCCCGAGGTGAAACTTGGGCTATTGCCGGGCGGCGGCGGCACCGTGCGGCTGCCGCGCCTCGTCGGCGCGGTGAAGGCGCTGAAGATGATCGTTTCCGGCACGCCGATCGGTGCAGCCGAGGCGCATGCCGCCGGTCTCGTGGACGCCGTTTTTGAAGGCGATCTGACCACGCATGCCGTGAACTTCGCCCGGGAAATCGCCCGCAAGGGTGGCCCCTTCACGCCGGTGCGTGATCGCGATGACGGGCTGAAGGAAACCGACCTCAGGGCTTTCGATGCCGAGGCCGCCGACCTCGCCAGGAAAGCGCGCGGGCTGGAAGCGCCGATCGCTTGTGCGCAAGCGGTGCGCAATGCCGTCACGCTGCCCTTCGACGAGGCGCTGGCGGCGGAGCGCGCGCTGTTCGTGACGCTTGTCGGCAGCGACCAGTCGCGCGCCCAGCGTCATCTGTTCTTCGCCGAACGCGAGGCGGCAAAGCTTCCCGGCAAGGACACGCCCAAGCGCAGGATTGCCCGGGTCGGCGTCATCGGCGCCGGCACGATGGGCGGCGGCATCGCCATGGCCTTCGCGAATGGCGGCTATCCCGTGACCTTGCTGGAAACCAGCGGGGAGGCGTTGCAACGCGGGCTGGGCACGATCGAGAAGAACTATGCGGTCTCCGTTTCGCGCGGTTCCCTGACCGAAGACGCCAAGCGTCAGCGGCTCGCCCAGTTCAAGGGCTCGACCGATTATGCCGATCTCGCCGAGTGCGACCTGATCATCGAGGCGGTGTTCGAGGACATGGCGGTCAAGAAGGAGGTTTTCGGCAAGCTGGATGCCGTCGCCAGGCCGGGCGCCATCCTTGCCACCAACACCTCCTATCTCGACATCAATGAGATCGCCGGCTCGATCTCGCGGCCGCAGGATGTGCTTGGCCTGCATTTCTTCTCGCCGGCCAATGTCATGAAACTGCTGGAGATCGTTCGCGCCGAAAAGACCGCGCCGGATGCGCTGGCGACCGTCGTTGATCTGGCGCGGCGGATCGGCAAGGTGGCGGTCGTCGTCGGCGTCTGCCACGGCTTTGTCGGCAATCGAATGCTGGCCGCGCGCGGCTCGGAATCGGAAGCGCTGCTGCTGGAGGGCGCGACACCCAGCCAGATCGACAAGGCCTTCACCGATTTCGGCTGGCCGATGGGGCCGTTCCAGATGGGCGATCTCGCCGGGCTCGACATTGGCTGGCGCAACCGCAAGGCGCGCGGCCTGACGGCCGTGATCGCCGACACGCTGTGCGAGCAGGGGCGGTTCGGCCAGAAGACCGGCCGTGGTTTCTACCTCTACGAGGCCGGCGCCCGGGCCGGCGTTTCCGATCCCGAGGTGGAGGCGCTGATCCGCGACAAGGCGGCCGAGCGGGGCATCGAACCGCGCGCGATCGGCGCCGAGGAGATCATCGAGCGCACGCTCTATCCCATGATCAACGAGGGGGCGAAGATCCTCGAAGAAAAGATCGCGGCCCGCGCCTCGGACATCGACGTCGTCTGGGTCAATGGCTACGGTTTTCCCATCGGCAAGGGTGGGCCGATGTTCTGGGCCGGCCTCGAAGGCGGAGCCAGGATTGTCGAGCGGCTCGAGCATTGGTCCCGGCAGACCGGCAAGGACGTGTTCAAGCCAGCCCCGCTGCTGAAGCGGATGGCCGAGACCGGTTCCTGGGAAGGCGATGCGCCGGCTTGATCGAACGACCGCCGAAGGTCGTGGCAACTATCGGATCCGCGCGTCGATGATTTCGACGAAGCGGGCGAACAGGCCGGCCTGCGACTTGATCTTGAGCTTGCGGTAGATGTTGCGGCGGTGGACCTTCACGGTCCCCGGCACGATGCGCATGGCTCTGGCGATCGATTCCGTCGAGTGGCCCTGCAGCACCAGGTCGACCACATGCTTTTCGCGCGGCGTCAGCGACAGGCTCTTCCAGATATGGGCACGGTCGAACTCGTTGACCGCGGCGATCGTCTCATCTTGTCTGGCTTCAGCCGGCTCGTCGGCGGGAAGGGCAGGCCAGCGCAGCCTGATGAAGCTGATCACGGCCGGCGCCATGTCGCGCAGCAGCCTGGCGTCCGCGGTGCCGAACGGGCCCGAAGCGCGCAGCCGCATCAGCGACAGCACAAGCGCGTCCTTGCCGGGCAACGGCACGAAGAAGCCGACCTCCTCGGCCAGCCTGGTCTGGCTGTAATAGGAGCGAAAATACTCGCTGGCGTAGAAGCGGTCCGGCGCCAGTTCGCGCATGCGCCAGAACCCTTCCTTGCGCTCCACCGCGGCGTGGTGGAATGGATCGAGCAGATAGGGCCCTTCCTGGTAGAGCGCAACGAAGACGTGGCTTTCGGCCGGCGAGAAGGTTTCGAACAGCAATGGCGGGCGCGAGGCGCCGCGATAACCGAAGACCACGCAATGGTCGAAGCTGACATGCTGGCGCAGCCAATCGACTATCGCTCTGCCGAACAGGTCGCCGCTTGTCTCCCGCGTCGCCGCGACGAGGGCGGCGAGCCGGCTGTATTCGTCGCTGCGCGATGCGCCCAATACCTACCCCTCTAAACGCGAAAATAGATCAGATATACCACCCGCGAGGTATATACTAGTCGCCATTGGCTCTGGTAGCGTTCGGAAATAGCCCTGTCGCTGGAGCCCTCAGCCTTTGACCGCAGTGCCCGACATCGAGTTTCGCGGCGTTACCAAGCGCTATGGCGCGGTGACCGCGGTCAGCGGCATCGATCTCTCTGTCCCGCCCTCCGCTTTTGTCGCTCTGCTCGGCCCGTCCGGCTGCGGCAAGACGACGTGCCTGCGCATGATCGGCGGCTTCGAACAGCCGAGCGAGGGCCAGGTGTTCATCCGCGGCCAGGACATGGCCGGCACGCCGCCCTATCGGCGGCCGGTCAACATGGTGTTCCAGCAATACGCGCTGTTTCCGCATCTGGATGTCGAGGACAACGTTGCCTACGGGCTGCGCCAGGCACGGCCGCGGCTGTCGTCACGCGAGATCGGCCAGCGGTCCGGCGAAGCGCTCGAAATGGTGCGGCTTGCCGGTTATGGCGGTCGCAAGATCCACGAACTGTCGGGCGGCCAGCAGCAGCGCGTCGCGCTGGCGCGCGCGCTGGTCAACAAGCCGGCGGTGCTGTTGCTCGACGAGCCGCTGGCCGCGCTCGACAAGAAGCTGCGCACCGACATGCAGATCGAGCTGCAGAACCTGCAGCGCGAGATCGGCATCACCTTCGTCCTGGTCACCCACGACCAGGAGGAAGCGCTGTCGATGAGCGATTTCGTCTGCGTCATGAATGGCGGGCGCATCGTCCAGCTCGGCCAGCCGAGCGAAATCTATGACGAACCGGCCGATCTGTTCGTCGCCGATTTCGTAGGCAAGACCAATCTACTGAGCGGCAAGGTCACCGGGCATTCAGGCGATCTGGTTGATGTGGCGCTGGCCGACGGCACCGTCATAGCGGCGCGCAAGCGGACCGCCTTGCGGCAAGGCGAGACCGTTTCGGTCAGCCTGCGCCCGGAATCACTCAGCCTCGGCGCTCCGCAAAGCGGCCCGCTCAAGGGCATCGTGCGCAACCGCATCTTCCTGGGCTCGACCGCGGAATACGCGATCGAGGTCCAGGGCATCGGAACGCTGCTGGCCAAGGCCGACCATCTGATCGGCCAAGGCAATCTCTTCAAGCCGGGCGAACCCGTCGCCATCGGCTATGCCGCCGGAACGCCGTTGGCGTTTCCGGAAACCAAGAACAACGGGACCAACCAGAGGGTAAACCAAAATGTCGAAATCATATCGTGACGGACTGCCGATAAGCCCTGAAAAATTCGTCGACCAACTGATGCGCCTCAAGCGCGGCTCGATCGGCCGCCGCGACTTCCTGGGCCTTACCGGCCTTGGCATCGCGACGGCGGTGATGGCGCGCGAGATCGGCATCATGCCGACGCCGGCTTTTGCCGCCGAAAACCTCGGCGACCGCATGTCGATCGCCACCTGGCCCAACTACCATGATCCGCAGACCTTCGAAAACTTCAAGAAGGACACCGGCGTCGCCGTCGAGGTCAACGTGTTTGGCTCCAATGAGGAGATGCTGGCCAAGCTGCAGGCCGGCGCCTCGGGCTGGAGCCTGTTCGTGCCGACCAATTACACGATCTCGACCTACAAGAAGCTCGGCATCATCGAGCCGCTCGACATGGCGAAGCTGCCGAATTTCGACGGCACGCAGGAAGACCCGCGCTTCACCTCGGAAGGCACGATCGACAAGGTGATCTACGCCGTGCCGAAGAACTGGGGCACGACAGGTTTCGCCGTCAACACCAAGAAGCTGACCAAGCCGATGACGAGCTGGAAGGAGTTCTGGGATACGGCCATGGCCGAGGGCGACGGCCGCACCATGGTGCACGACTACCAGCTGACCACGATCGGCAATGCGCTGAAATACTATGGCTATTCGTTCAACTCGCTCAAGCAGGACGAACTCGCCAAGGCCGAGGAGCTGCTGCTGAAGGTCAAGCCGCATCTGTTCGCGGTCTCCTCCGACTATCAGCCGGGCATGCGCGCGGGCGACGCCTGGATGACCATGTGCTGGACCAATGACGGCGCGCAACTGCATCGCGACATTCCCGAGATCGCCTATGTGCTGGGCAAGGAGGGCGGCGAGATCTGGACCGACTTCTATGCCATCCCGAAGGACGCGCCGAACAAGCCGGCCGGCTATGCACTGCTCAACTATCTGATGAACCCGCAGGTCGCGGTGAAGGAGCACCTTGCAAACGGCGCGCCCTCGACCGACGCTCGCGTCAACAAGCTGCTGCCCAAGGAAGTGCTCGACAATCCGATCCTCTATCCGGCGGCCGACCTGTTGACGCCGCTGGAGTTCGGCGCCGCGGCAACGCTGACCGATCCGGGCCGCGCCGAGCTGATGGCGCGCTTCAAGTCGGCCTGAGCGCCGGCCTGACGCGGACAATTGACCGGCGGGCGCATGCCCGCCGGCATCGGGGCGGTTTCAAATGCACGGCAACAGATTTCGTCATAATTTCCTGACCGCCTTGCTGCTTGCCCCGGCAACGGCGTGGCTGGTGGTGTTCCTGGTGCTGCCGTTCATCGCCATTGCCGTCTTCAGCGTCGGCGAGCGGGCACCGGAAGGCGGCTATCAGGCTGCCTTCACCTTCGCGCAGTATGCCAACCTTCCGGCGCGGGCGACGGCCTTCTGGAACACGATGGTGCTGGCGCCGGTGGGCGCGCTGGCTTGTCTGCTCGTCGCCTATCCGGTTGCTTATTATCTCGCTTTGCAGGCGCCGCAACGCTGGCGGCTGATCCTGCTGGCGCTCGTCGTCATTCCGTTCTGGACCAGCCTTTTGATGCGGACCTATGCCTGGATGTACATTCTGGGCGGACGCGGTATCCCGGCGCTGCTCGCTTTTGTCGGCATCGAGGATGTCAGGCTGATCAACACGCCGGGCGCCGTGCTGCTCGGCATCGTCTATGGCTATCTGCCGCTCATGATCCTGCCGATCTATGTCAGTCTCGAGCGGCTCGACCGAAGGCTCTTGGAAGCATCTGCCGATCTCGGCGCGACGCCGCTGTCGACCTTCCTCGGCGTGACATTGAAGCTGTCGCTGCCGGGCGTGATGACCGGCTTCTCGCTGGTGATGATCCTGCTGCTCGGCGAATACCTGATCCCGACGCTGCTCGGCGGCGGCAAGGTGTTCTTCATCGGCAATGCGCTGGTCGACCTGTTCCTGCAGTCGCGCAACTGGCCGTTCGGATCGGCCATCGCCATCACGCTGGTGCTGGTTTCGGTGGTTGTGCTGATCGTGGCCAACCGCATCTCGACCCGCGTCTCGGGCGCTCGCCGTGTGGACCTGATCTGATGCGCGCCTTCGTCACCGCCATCTTTGCGTTCCTCTATCTGCCGATCGCACTGGTCGTGCTGTTCTCGTTCAATGCCGGTCGCCATGCCAGCGAGTTCACCGGTTTTTCGGTGCAGTGGTACGGCACGGCGCTGTCCAATCCGTTCCTGGTCGAGGCCCTGAAGAACAGCCTGTTCATCGCCACCACCAGCGCGCTTCTGGCAGCGGTGTGCGGCACGGCGGCGGCACTCGGCCTGGCGCGGGTCGGGGTCAGAACCCGGGCTGTCTTCGACGCGCTGCTGGGTGCCGCGATCGTGGTTCCCGGCGTCGTCATCGGCATCTCGACGCTGGTCGCGCTCGTCCAGCTGTTCGCTGTCGTCAACCCGTTCCTGGCCTCGATCTGGCCTGACGACCAGCCACCGCGCCTGTCGCTCGGCTATGGTTCGATCATCGCCGCGCATGGCCTGTTCTCGATGGCGCTGGTGACGATGATCGTCGGCACGCGGCTCGGCAGCCTCGACCGCAACCTGGTCGAGGCCTCCAGCGATCTCTACGCCACGCCGCTGACGACGTTCCGCTCGATCGTGCTGCCGCAGATCATGCCGGCGGTGGTCGCCGGCTTCCTGCTCGCCTTCACCTTCTCCTTCGACGATTTCATCGTCGCCTTCTTCGTCGCCGGCGCGCAGACGACGCTGCCGATCTATGTGTTCGCCTCGATCCGGCGCGGTGTGACGCCGGAAATCAACGCCATCGCGACGATCGTGCTCGTCGCTTCCGTGCTGCTCGTGGTGCTTGCCCAGTGGCAGTTGCGCCAGCGCAAGCCGTCCAACTGAAAGCCGTATCATGATCCTCAAAGACCGCATCGCCGTGGTGACAGGCGCGGGTTCCGGCATCGGCCGCGCCGGCGCCATGATCATGGCCAGGGAAGGCGCAATGGTCGTCATCGCCGACAGGGACCAGGCGGGCGGCGAGGCGACAGCTTCGGATATCCGCGCGGCGGGCGGCAGTGCCGAGGCAATTGCCGCCGACGTTTCGGATGACGCCGATGTCGAGCAGCTCCTTGCCGGCACGCTCCAAAAGCATGGTCGCATCGACATCCTGCACAATCACGCCGGCATCCAGGTCGGCGGCACGCTGACCGAGGTCGGGACCGACGGCATGGATGCCTCGTGGCGGGTCAATGTGCGGGCGCAATTCCTGGCGGCGAGGATCGTCATGCCGTCGATGATCGCGCAAGGCGGCGGCGTCATCCTCAACACCGCCTCGAATTCGGGTGTCTTCTACGACCGGGAGATGATCGCCTACGCGACATCGAAGCATGCGGTGGTGGCGATGACGCGGCAAATGTCGCTCGACTATGCCCGGCACAATGTGCGCGTCAACGCGCTCTGCCCGGGCTGGGTCGACACGCCGTTCAACGAGCCGTTCATCGCCCAGATGGGCGGACGCGAGGCGATCGAGACCTATGTCCGCACCAAGATTCCGATGGGCCGCTGGGCGAGTGCCGAGGAGATTGCCGAGGCGATCCTGTTCCTCGTCTCCGACCGGTCATCCTTCATGACCGGCCAGGCGCTGGTGATCGACGGCGGCGAAAGCATCGGCTGATCCCTGATTTTGCGCAATTCCCCAGGGAAAGCGCCAAGCGCTTTTCCCGGGAAAACCGCTACACACTTCTCCTGGAATTGCTCCCAGCTGTTTCCGCCGTCAGCCAGTCCGCGAAGGTCGTCATCGCCTGCGAGTTCTGCCGCCTGCGTCTTGCCGACAGCCAGTAGCGGCCGACATCGACCGTGCTGCCGAAGGGCTGCACCAGTTGGCCGCAACCAAACTCCCGGCTGAACATCGAGACCGGCAGCAGCGCGACGCCGGCGCCCTGGACGGCGGCGTTGGCCATGGTGACGGAGGAATCGAAGACGATGCCCTTGATCGGCGGGCAATGGCGCCCCGCCGCCTCGAACCAGCGCAGCCACTCGTCCTCGCGGTAGGAGCAGAGCAGCGTTTCGCGGGCGAGATCGGAGGGGTCGCGCAGGCGCGCGGCTATGTCGGGCGCACAAGCAGGCGAGAACGAACCCGACATCAGCGGCGTGTTGTCCGTCCCTTGCCAGGAGCCGTCGCCGAAGCGGATGGCGAAGTCGAGGCCGTCGGCGGCGAGGTTGACCCGGTTGTTGTTGGTCGAGATGCGCAATTCGATGTCCGGATAGGCCTGGTGGAACAGCGGTAATCGCGGGATCAGCCAGCCCGAGGCGAAGGTGCCGACGACGCCGACGGTGACGATATCGTGGAAGCGGCCGCCCTCGAAACGGTCGAGCGTGATGCTGATCCTGTTGAAGGCGTCGCTCAGCACCGGCAGCAAGGCTTCGCCTTCATCGCTTAAAGTCAGCCCGTGCGGCAGCCGGCGGAAGAGCCGGACGCCAAGCACCTCTTCAAGGCCCTTGACCTGATGGCTGATGGCAGCCTGGGTGACGCGCAGTTCGAGGCCGGCGCCGGTGAAGCTGAGATGCCGTGCGGCGGCCTCGAAGGCGCGCAGGCCGTTCAGCGGAAGATGCGATCGCTTCATCGGGTGCAGCCCTAATTTTTCTCATGGCGGAGGCGACGTTTACTCGTTTGCGATGGCATCGGATCCGGTCCAGTTCTGCGGCGCGGGGCAACAGAGAGTGTGGATATGACGAGCAGACGCAGTTTCATTGGTGGTCTCGCAGTGGTTTTGACGGCCCCCATCACGCTTGGCGCGGTGGCGAAGGCGGCAACAAGCCCGACAAAATTTGATGGGGTCTTGCCGAAAATAAGGCGGATCGAAGCGAAAAGCGGCGGTCGGCTTGGTGTTGCCTGCCGGATCGCGGGGACGGCGGTTCAGTTCGGTTATCGCGAGAACGAGTTGTTTCCGATGTGCAGCACCTTCAAGACGCTTGCCGCAGCGTTCATCCTGCATCGAGTCGACGGTGGCATCGAGCAGCTCGACCGCAGCATAGAAGTGCCGCATAATGCCGTTGTCGCGAACTCGCCAACGACCAAGAACCATGCCGGCGGAGTAATGACGGTGGCGCAGCTTTGCGAGGCCGCGGTGACGGTGAGTGACAATGGCGCCGCCAATCTGCTGCTGGCCTCCTTTGGCGGACCGCCGCAACTGACCGCCTATCTGCGCTCGATCGGCGACACGGTGACCAGGCTCGACCGGATCGAGCCGGAGCTGAACGAATCCGTTCCGGGCGACCCCCGCGATACGACCTCACCGCTGGCCATGATCGAGGATCACGAGCGCCTCACCCTCGGCGACAGCCTGTCGCAAAAGAGCCGGGCGCAGCTCGTAGACTGGCTGGTCGCCAACAAGACAGGCGACGACCGCATCAGGGCAGGACTGCCGAAAGGCTGGAAATGCGGCGACAAGACCGGCACCGGCGAGCACGGCAGCACCAATGACGCGGCGGTCATCTGGCCGATGTCAGGCAATCCGGTCCTAATGTCGGTCTACCTGACCGGTACCAAGCAGAGCCTAGCCAAGCGCAATGCGACGATTGCCTCGGTCTCGCGCGCCTTGGTGGAAGCAATCGAGGCATGAGTCGTCGGAGCAGCGCGGCTGTGCCGCGCCGCATTTCTCACACATGCTTGCGGCCGCCGGTCTCGCGGAACCAGCTGTCCGGGTAGGGATACCACCAGCCCTGGATTTCTGGCTTGTGGTCGATGATGACCATCTTCGAGCGGCGGAAGGCGTCGAGCCCCTGCCGCCCGAGCTCGCGGCCAAGGCCTGAAGCCTTCCAGCCGCCGAAGGGCAGGGCGTCATTGTCGATCAGCGGGTTGTTGACCCAGACCATGCCGGCTTCGAGCCGCTCGGCCGCCTCATGCGCCTCGGCGAGGTCCGTCGTGAACACCGAGGCGCCGAGCCCGAACGGGCTGTCATTGGCGAGCCGGATCGCCTCGTCGAAATCCTTCACCCGGCAGATGGCGGCGACCGGCCCGAAACATTCCTCGCGCACGATCGCCATGTCCGGGGTGACGCCGGTCAGGATCGTCGGTTCGTAGAACCAGCCGGTGTTGTGCGCCGGCGGGATGCGCCCGCCGGTGACGGCCTTCGCTCCGTGCGCAATGGCGTCATCGACCAGCCGCATCACCTTGGCCCGCGCGCTTTCGCTGACCAGCGGCCCGATCTCGGTCTTGTCCATGCCGTTGCCGATACGCAGCGCTCGTGTCCTTTCGGCGAACAATTCGACAAAGCGGTCATGCACGGCATCGACGACGAAGAAGCGCTCGGCCGAGGTGCAGACCTGGCCGGTGAGGTGGAAGGCGGCGGTGACACTGCCGGCGGCCGCGACCTCCAGTGGCGCGTGTTCGCTGATGATCAGCGGATCGCTGCCGCCCGCCTCGATGACGCAAGGTTTCATGCGCTCGGCGCAGGCCACCGCGACCGCCTTGCCGGCGGCGACCGAGCCGGTGAAGGCGACTGCATGGGTGCGATCCGAAGTAATTAAGGCCTGCGCCGTGGCCGCGCCGCCCGGCAGGCAGGAGACGAGGCCTTCCGGCAGCGAGCGGAACACGGCCATGTAGTCCAGCGTCGACAGCGTCGTCGCCTCGGCCGGCTTGATGACGCAGGCATTGCCTGATGCAAGCGAGGCGGCCACCGTCCAGCACATCAGCAGGATCGGAAAATTGTAGGGCATGATGTGGACGGAGACGCCATAGGGCTCGTAGCGCGCATACTGGAAGGAGCCGGCCTGCGTCGTGCCAGCGACCTTGCCGGCGTCGTCGCGCGCCATCTCGGCATAGTAGCGGAAGATCGGCGCGCAATTGGCGATTTCGCCGATGGCTTCGGGATAGGGCTTGCCCATCTCGCGCACCATCAGTTCGGCGCAGCGCGTGAAGTCCGCCGCCTCGATGGCGTTGGCGACGGCATGCAGGTGTTTCGCCCGGCTCTTGGCGTCGAGCTTTTTCCAGGCAAGTTGCGCCAAGGTCGCCGCTGTGAGTACGGCGTCTATCTCGCCGTCGCTGGCTGCGGTGATCGCACCGACGGTTTCCAGCGTCGCGGGATCGATCACCGGTTTTGTTGTGCCGGCCATCGAACGGTAGTCCGGATTGACGAAGAAGGTCGGCCGATCGGGCGAGAAATGCATTCTGTGCTCCTTGAAGACTGATCGGAGAAGGCTCAGCGGATCATGTAGACCTTCTTGATCGTCTCATGGACGGTGCAGACGCCCTTCCAGTCCTGCGGAAAGAAGGCCGCCGTGTCGGGCTCGATTTCGATCACCTCGCCGGATTCATGGACATAGGTGCAGCGGCCTTCGAGGAAGTGGCAGAACTCGTCGCGGGTGACGTGGCAGTGCCATTTGCCAGGGGTGCAGACCCACAGGCCGCATTCGGAGCGGCCTTCCGGCCCCTTGTAAAGCAGCTTGCCCGAGGTGTGGGACTGGCCCTCGATCATGGTCGGGATGACGCCCCAGTCGACGAGATCGGTGATGGCGAGCGGCGATTGCATGATGGGCGTGGTCATATCGATTTCCTTGAAGAGTGCTCACCGGCACATGAAGGCCTTGGTCAGCGTTTGCGTGATGATGGAGATGCCGGTCCAGCCGGCGGGGAAGAAGACGAGCGTGCCGGCCTCGACCGGAATCTCTTCGCCGTTCTCGTGGACATAGCTGCCGTGGCCGGACAGGAAGTGGCAGAACTCGTCGGCGCCGAAGGTGACCTTGCGGGTGCCCGGCGTGCAGGACCACAGGCCGCATTCGCTCGATCCGTCCGGGTTCTGCGACAGGATCCTGCCGGAGGCGCGCGGCGCGCCGGCAAGCGTGTTGCTGCCCGCGCCCCAGTCGTCCAGTTCCACGGTTGAGGCCTTTGGCCAGTGCGGTGTCGGCATATCAGTTCCTCGGTCAGGCCAGCATGTAGACGTTGCGCATGGTCTCATGCACCGTGCATTCGCCCGTCCAGCCGGCGGGGAACATGACCACGGTCCCGGCCGACACTTCTATCACTTCACCGACATCCGACCGGTAGGTCGCGCGGCCGGCGACGAAATGGCACAATTCATCGCGCGGTATCGAGAGCCGCCAGCGGCCCGGCGTGCACACCCAGATGCCGGATTCCGGCTGGTTATTCGGTCCTTTGTGCACCAGCCTGCCGGTGGAATGCGAGGCGCCTTCCAGTGCATCGGGCTGGGCGCCCCAGCCGACGAGGTCGGTGCGGGTGGAGGCGTGGTGGAGGTGTGGAGCGGAAGAGGTCATAGCAGTGCCTCCAGCAACCCGGCCGCCTTTTCCGGCCCATTCTGCGCGTGCATCTGTGCCGATGTCCTGGCCAGCTTCGCCTTCATCCTGGGATCGGTCAGGCAGGTCTCGATCTTCGCGATCAGCTCGGCATCGGTCCAGTCGTAGCGCGGCATGCCGAAGCCGTGGCCGGTTTCCTCGACCCTGGTGGCGTTGTCGTGGCCGTCCCAGACATAGGGCATGATGATGGCGGGCTTGCCGAAATAGAGGCACTCGGTGAACGAGTTGTTGCCGCCATGGTGGATGACCGCATCGACCTGCGGGATGACCGAAGGCTGCGGAAACCAGCTCTCGACAATGACGTTGCCGGGTACGTCCGTGTACTGGTCCTTGTAGCCGCCGACATTGACCAGAGCGCGGTAGCGCGTCTTGCCCAGCGTCGCGATGATACGCTTCAACAAATCGACATCGCCGGCGCCGAGGCTGCCGAAGGAGACATAGAGCAGAGGGCCATCATTGTTCTTCGCGAAGGTCGGCACCGCATAAGGCTTCTCTTGCCGCACGCAGCCTTCGAGATACTGGAATTGTCGGGGGTCGAGCGGATGGCGGCGCTTGAATTTCGCGGCCTCGGGATAAAGCAGCAGGTTCAGATAGGGCGACGCCTCGAAGAACTGGCCGACAGGATAAGGCGCTTCATTGTTGGCTGTGAGAAAGGCATTGAAGTCGTCATGGATCGGCTTGATCACCGCGTTGAAATGGTCACGGTAACGCTTGTGCCCGGCATGGTCGTTCTCGCCGCAGCCCGACAGATGCGGCGGGATATCCTCGTCCTCGATCTCGTTTTCGGAACAGGAGATGACGCGCACCCACGGCTTGCCGAACTGTTTTATGGCCGGGAAAAGGATGACGTTGTCGACGCAGATCACGTCGGGCTTGATGGCGGCCAGCACGCCCGGCAGATCCTTCTGCGCCCATTTGGCGCTGTCGACGATCGCGGTCCAGCAATCCTTCACATAATTGTCGACCTGGTCGTAGGGCGACTTGCGGAAATTCGGGATGTGGCCGTTGATGAAATCTTCCCAGAATTTCGCCATCTGCTCGGGCGGCATCGGTTCGGACAGGTTCACCGGATGCGCCTCGTAACCGTAACCCCTGTAGACCTCGACAAAGCCGGGGTCCGACAGGAACACAGCCTTGTGGCCGCGCGCCTCGATGGCTTGCGCGATACCGACGGAATTGAGCGCCGGGCCGTAGGCGGCTTCGGGGAAAAAGGCGATCGTCTTCTGGGCCATCAGGCTGCTCCTCTCATTCTGCGAAAATTCTGACGTCGGCGGCGTCCCAACCGAGTTCGACCTGGTCGCCTGATGCGACAGGCCGCCGGTCGGCGGCATCCGCGGTGACGCGCACCAGGAACGGTTTTGGCGACAAAGGCGTGCGGACATGCAGCTGCAGGTCGAGGCCGTGATAGGCTAGCGCCTCGACTGTGCCGGTCGTGTGGTTGCCGGTCTCGGCTGACGGGAACAATCGGATGCGTTCTGGCCGCACCGAGGCAACAGCCGATGCGCCAGGTGAAAGTGTGGCGGGAACCTCGCCGGCGACGCGCGCGCCGTTCGCGGCCAGCACGCCATCGGCGGCGGCCTTGCCGGGCACGAAATTCATCACACCGATGAAATCGGCGACGAAGCGGTCGGCGGGATGTTCATAGATCGCGTGCGGCGTGTCGCATTGCAGCAGCCTGCCGTCTTTCAGCACCGCCATGCGGTCGGCCATGACAAGCGATTCTTCCTGGTCGTGGGTGACGATGACGAAGGTGATGCCGACCTCGTGCTGCAGGCGCTTCAGCTCCAGCTGCATGGCACCGCGCAGTTTCTTGTCGAGCGCGCCGAGCGGCTCGTCGAGCAGCAGCAGCCGGGGGCGCTTGACCAGGGCACGGGCGAGCGCGACGCGCTGTTTCTGGCCGCCGGACAATTGCTCAGGCTTGCGGTCGGCGAACGGGACCAGTTCGGTGGTCGCCAGGATGGCGTCGACGCGGGAGCGGATTTCTTTAGCCGGCAAGCGCTCCATCTCCAGCCCGTAGGAGACATTGGCACGCACGCTCATATGCGGGAACAGCGCGTAGGACTGGAACATCAGGTTGACCGGCCGCTTGTTGGGCGGCGTCCTGGCGATGTCCTTGCCGTCGAGCAGGATGCGTCCGTCGGTCGGTGTCTCGAAGCCGGCCAGCATGCGCAGGAGCGTGGTCTTGCCGCAGCCGGAGGGGCCAAGCAGCGCGAAGAATTCGTTCTCCCGGATGTCGAGCGAGATGCCGTCGACTGCGGTGACCCGGCCGAATCTCTTCGACACATGATCGATGGCCAGCAGCGTACGAGGTTCGCTCATTGGCCGATAATCCCCCTGTTAAGCCGTTGTGACAGGGTCAACGCGGTGATGGAGACGGCCATGACGATGGTCGCCAGCGCATTGATCTCCGGTGTGATGCCGAAGCGGATCATGGCGTAGATCTGCATCGGCAGCGTGGTCGACGCACGGCCGGCGCCGGATGTGAAGAAGGCGATGATGAACTCGTCGACCGAAAGCGTGAAAGCAAGCAGCGCGCCGGCGATCACCGCCGGCAGGATGACCGGCAGGGTCACGCGCCGGAAGGTGGTCACGGCGGAGGCGCCGAGGTCGGCGGAGGCCTCGACGATCGACCAGTCGAAACTCTTCAGCCGGGCACGCACCACCGAGCAGACGAAGGCAAGATTGAAGACGACATGGGCGAGGATGATGGTGTGCAGCCCCATAGTCAGGTTGAGCATGGAAAAGAACGACAGCAGCGCGATCGCCAGCACGATGTCGGGAATGATCATCGGCGCGAAGATCAGCGCTTCCAGGCCCTTGCCGTATTGCCGGCGCATCTCGACGCCGATCGCCAGCAGCGTGCCGAGCAGTGTGGCGATGGCGGTGGAAACCAGCGCCACGATCAGCGTGTTGAGCGCGGCGGAAAGGATCGCGGAGTTGTTGGCCAGCGAGAGATACCATTTCAGCGAAAAGCCCGACCATGCCGTCGGCAGGCCGCCTTCATTGAAGGACAGGGCCACCAGCACGCCGATCGGGATGTAGAGGAAGGCGAAGACGAGGGCGAGCACGAACCAGAGCGTGCGCCGCGTGGCTGGGGAACGCTCAGCCATCGGCGTTCTCTTTGGCCTCCGCCGCCCGGCCCGAGGCGCGATCGGCGGCCAGCGCTTGCGCCATCAGCACCAGAAGCATGATGGCGATCAGCCCCATGGCGAGCGCCGCGCCGAAGGGCCAGTCATTGGCGGTCAGGAACTGGTCGTAGACCAGATTGCCGATCATCTGGAAACGGCCGCCGCCGAGCAGCGCCGGGGTGACGAAATTGCCGATCGACAACACGAAGACGAAGACCGCGCCGGCGGCGATGCCGGGCACGGTCAGCGGCAGGATGACACGGCGAAAGGTCGTGGCGGCCGAGGCGCCGAGATCACGTGAGGCTTCGGCAAGCTCCGGGTTGAGCCGGGACAAAGGCGCGTAGCAGGCGAGGATGACGAAGGGCAAATAATTGTAGACCAAGCCGGCAATGACGGCGCCTTCGGTATAGAGCATCGACGGCGGTTCGCCGGTGTAGCCGAACCAGCGCAGCAGTTGCGTGATCAGGCCTTCGCGGTTGAGCAGCACGATCCAGGCATAGGTGCGGATCAAATAGTTGGACCAGAACGGCAGCACGGCGAAGAACAGGAAAACCGGCTGCCACCGGCGCGGCGCGGCAGCGATCGCATAAGCGGCGGCATAGCCGACAACCACCGCGATCAGGGTGGCGGTGCCTGCGATGCGCGCCGATTTGAGGAAGATGCCGGCATAGAGCGGGTCGAAGACCAGCCCGAAATTCTCCAGCGTGAAGGTGTAGTCGATGCCGCCATAGATGCCGCGCCGGAAGAAGGCGAGCGCCAGCACCAGCGCGCACGGCACCACCATCAGCGCGGTCAGCCAGACCAGCGCCGGGGCCATCAGCAAGGAGGAGCGAAGTCGGGTCTGGGACAATTTAAGGTACCGCTCAGGGCCGGCAGACGAAGCGCCGCCGGCCGTGATGTCCAAGCCGCTTACTGCGCGGCCTTGATCTCGCTGACGATCTTGGAATAGTCGCGCTGGGCCTCGCCGACGTCACGCAACTGCTCGAACTTGACGAGATCGGCCACCGGCATCGCCATGTTGGGGAATTTGGCGAGGAAGTCGGCCGGCAGGCTTTCCATCGCCGGCTTGTTCGGCACCTTGTAGTCGATGTTCTGCGCCGCCCAGGCGTGGTTCTTGGCGTCGAGCATGAAGTTGATGAACTTGAAGGCGTCGTCCTTGTGCTCGGAAGCCTTCATCACCACCATCGTGTCGACCCACAGGTCCGAGCCTTCCTTCGGGATGATGTATTTGATCTCCGGCTTTTCGGCGATGCCGTAATTGCACCAGCCGTCCCAGGCCTGCACCATCAGCGCCTCGCCGGAAACCAGCTTCGAATAGAAGGTGGTGTCGTCATAGGCGAGCAGGGTCTTCTTGGCCGAGATCAGCAGGTCCTTGACCTCGGCCATCTTGGCCGGATCGGTCTCGTTGACGGAGAAGCCCTTGTCGAGCTGGCCGGCGGCCAGCAGCCAGCGATCGGTCGCCAGCATGGTGGTCTTGCCCTTCAGCTCGTCGGAAGGGGCGAGCAGGTCGCTCCAACTCGTTGGCGCCGCCTTGACGAGGTCCGAGCGGTAGCAGAGGCCCGTCGTGCCCCAGGTATACGGCACGGAGAAAGTGTTGCCGACATCGTGCGGCAGTTTCGTCGCCTCGGGATAGAGGTTGGCGAGGTTGGGGATCTGGGCGTGGTCCATCGGCTCGGTCAGGCCGAGCTTGTTCAGCACTTCGGCGAAGGGCGAGGAAACGAAGACCACGTCATAGCCCTTGCCGCCGGCGGCGATCAGCTTGCCCATGATCTCTTCATTGGTGGCGTGCACAACGACTTCGCCGGAGACGCCGGTCGCGGTCTTGAAGGCGGCCATGGCATCGGGCGCCATGTAGCCGTCCCAGTTGGAGATGACGAGGCCGGCGGCCATTGCCGGTGCGGACAGCGCCAGGGCAAGGCCGACAGCGATTGAAGAAACCTTGAGCGCACGGCGCCGCGGGCTGGTAGCGGTCATGGCAGACTCCCATTCCGGTTGATCGTCGAATTCTGTGCTGGACCGGGTGCGACCCACGCCGCTGCCCTCGATCCTGTTCCCTCGGTCTTTTTATCGCCGATTGCACTGACAGTACTATTGCAGAAAAAAGTACGTCAATCCATAATTTGTCAACCGACCGAGGAATCTGGCCGATTGCGCTTGTCCCGGCGATCGGCCAAACCAGTAAGGTCCCATCCGTCCGCCGAGACCAGTCATGCAAGCCGCAGCCCGACGACCTCGCACCAACCATCTCGATCTGGCGCAGCGCATCCTGGATGTGGCGCGGCAGCGCGGCTTCGAGCCCGGCGCGCGCCTGCCCGAGCAGCAGATCGCTTCGCTGTGCAATGTCTCGCGCACGCCGGTGCGGGCGGCGCTCAGCCTGCTGGCGGAACGGGGCGTCGTGCGCTGGGAGGCCGATACCGGTTACCACCTGGCGGTCGACCTCGCCGCGCAGCCGGCTATTGCCACCGAGCTTCCCAGCGCGGAGGAGGACGAGTTGGCCGAGGCGATCCTGCGCGACCGCTCGGCGCGCAGGCTGGACCAGACGGTGACCGCCGCAGCGTTGATGCGACGCTACAGTGCTGAGAGGAAGACGGTACTAAAAGCGCTTAATAAACTGACGGAAGAGAATCTTCTGGACCGTGCGCCCGGCCAGTCATGGCTGTTCCGCCGGACGCCCGACGATCCTGAGGCGCAAGGCGAAAGCTATGAATTCCGCCTGGTGCTGGAGCCCGTGGCGATCCTGACGCCGGGCTTCCGGCTGGACGGCGCGCGGGCGGCGGCCTTGCGCCAAGGCATGGACGCGCTATCGGCGCTGCCGGATGCCGCGTTCGACACGCGCGAGTTCCAGCGGCTGGACATCGATTTTCACGGCATGATCGCCGAGGGCTGCGCCAATCGCTTCGTCGCCGACGCGCTGGCCGATCACCTCAGGCTGCGCCGGCTGCCGGGCCTCTATGGCGGCGTCAACGTCTTCCGGCTCCGGCAATCCTTGCTGGAACACCTGAACATACTCGACCATCTCGAAAGCCGGCAGTATGAGGTGGCTGCAGATCTGCTTCGCATCCACCTGCGGCTCTCCCGCAACCAGCGACCGCAGGCGGCCAGCCGCGGCGCACCCGCGCTGTTCGGCATGATCAGCCGGCCGGAATGAAGAGGATTAATTGACGCGTAAAGCCAGCCCGACCATCGCGCTGTTTCCCGAAGCCAGTTTCGGGGCGGCGCTGAATTGCGTCGGCATCGCGCAGGCATTGCGTGCCAAGGGCGCCCGGCCGGTCTTCATCTGCCATGCCGGCTTCTCCGGCGTCTTTGCCGACTATGGTTTCCAGGAATACCAGCTGCCGACCGACGAGCCGCTGAGCGACAGCGAGCGCCAGAGCTACTGGCAGGCCTTCGTGCGCCGGCACCTGCCGCATTTCAGGCTCAGCCCGATCGACCAGCTCGAAACCTATGTCGCGCCGACCTGGCAGGCGATCGTCGATACGGCGGTCAATGCGGAGGGGCCGCTACGCCAATTGCTGGCGCGGCTGAAGCCCGACGCGGTGGTGCTCGACAATGTCATCATGTTCCCGGCGATCGCTGCCGCCGGCTGTCCCTGGGTGCGCGTCGTCTCCTGCGCCGAGACCGAGCTGCCCGACGCCCGGGTGCCACCCTATTTATCCGGCCTCGGCGCCGATGACCCGCAACGCGTGGCGTTCGAGGCCCGCTATCTCGCGGCCTCCGCGCCCGCGCATGACCGCTTCAACCGTTTTCGCGTGGACGCCGGCCTGGCGCCGTTGCCGAAGGGCCTGTTCCTGGAAAGCTCGCCCGACCTCAACCTGCTGCTGACGCCGACGATCGTGCGCCGCGAGCGTGCCGAGCCGCTCGATCCGGCCCGCTTCGTCTATCTCGAAGGCTGTGTGCGGTCGGAAGGACCGTTCGAAGTGCCGGTCTTCCCGCGCAATGGCGGACCGCTGGTCTATGTCAGCTTCGGCAGCTTAGGGGCCATGGATGTCGCGCTGATCGAGCGCATGCTCGCCGTCTTCGACAGGCTGCCGGCGCGTTTCATCGTCAATGCCGGCGGCCTGCGCGACGCCTATCGCGCGGTGCCGGACAATGTCTATCTCGACGCCTGGTTTCCGCAGCCTTCGGTGGTGGCGAAGTCCGACCTGTTCATCCACCATGGCGGCAACAACAGCTTTTGCGAGGCGCTGCGCTTCGGCGTGCCGTCGCTGATCATGCCCTATTGCTGGGACGGACACGACAATGCGCGCCGCGCCGAAGAGACCGGCACCGGTGACCATATCGGCCGCGACGGCTGGACCGAAGGAGTATTGGAGAGAGCCATTCTCGGCCTGCTGGCCGATGACGCCATGCGCGCCCGCCTGAGGGACAATGCAGCCCAGATGGCGCTGAAACCCGGAACGGACGTGGCCGCGCAAGCCATACTCTCCCTGATACGGACGTGAACGAAATGCTCGACAAGAAGACGAATACCGCAACCAACGACCCCAAGGCCTGGCTGGCCCAGCACGGCATCAACGAGGTCGAATGCCTGGTGCCCGACATGAACGGCGTGCTGCGCGGCAAGGCGCTGCCGACGGAAAAATTCCTCAAGGCGCTGGAAGACCGCGCGCTCTATCTGCCAAGCAGCGCTTTCCTGGTCAGCATCGACGGCCGCTATTCCGGCTCGATCGACGAGGGTTTTGCCTATTCGGACCCGGACATGCGCATGGTGCCTGACGTTTCGACGCTGTGCCTGGCGCCAGGCGCTGGGGCGGGGAAGGCCTATGTCTTCGCCGACGCCTTCCATATGGACGGCAGGCCATGGATGGCCTCGCCGCGCCATGTGCTGCGCGCCGTGCTCGATCTATACCGCCAGCGCGGCTGGCGGGCCGTGGTGGCGCCGGAGGTCGAGTTCTATCTGACCGCGCACAATCCCGATCCGGACAAGCCCCTGATCGCGCCGGTCGGCGCCAATGGCCGCGCTGAAACCGTGCAGCATCCCTATGACATGGCGGCGCTCGAGGAGTTCGAGCCGGTGATCCGGCGCGTCTATGAGTATGCCGCGGCCGCCGGGCTGCCGCTCGACACGTTGATCCATGAATCGGGCACGGCGCAGCTGGAGATCAATCTCCTGCATGGCGACGCGCTGCCGCTGGCCGACCAGGTGCTTTTGTTCAAGCGGTTGACGCGCCAGGCCGCGCAGCAATGCGGCATGCACGCGACCTTCATGGCCAAGCCGATCGCCGCGCAGGCCGGCAGTTCGATGCATCTGCACATGTCCGTGGTCGACGAGGCGGGCAACGCGCTGTTTGCCGGCGACGATGATGCCGACACCGAGATGTTCGGCCATTTCATCGGCGGCCTGCAGAAATTTGTCCCGGAAATCATGCCGCTGTTCGCACCCAATGTGAATTCGTTCCGCCGCATAAGGCCCAACCACAGCGCGCCGGCCAACATCGAATGGTCGCACGACAACCGGTCCTGCGGCCTGCGCGTGCCGGCCGGCGGGCGCGCCGCACGGCGCGTGGAGAACCGCTTGCCGGGAGCCGATTCCAATCCCTATCTGGCGATCGCCGGTTCGCTGCTCGCCGGCTATCTCGGCGTCGAGCAGAAGCTGGCGCGCTCGGCCGAGGCGTCGGGCAATGCCTACAAGATCAAGAGCACGCTGCCAAAAACCATGGAGGAGGCGCTCGATCGTTTCGAGGCTTGCGACCCGGTGCGCAAATTGCTTGGCGAGGATTTTTTCCAGACCTATCTGCGCGTCAAGAGTGTCGAGCTCGACCTGTTCCAGAGCGTGGTGACGAGCTGGGAACGCGACCATCTGCTGCTGAAGGTGTGATCATGGCATCTTCAACAGGCTTCAATTCCGGTCTCGATATCGGCAAATCTTACTATGTCGCCACGGCCAATCCGGCGCCGGACCATCCGGCGCTTGTCGGCGATGTCGAGGCCGACCTGGTCGTCGTCGGCGGCGGCTGCACCGGGCTGTCCGCCGCGCTTCACGCCGCCGAGCGCGGCCTGAAGGTGGTGCTGCTCGAAGGCGGCAAGATCGGCTGGGGGGCTTCAGGGCGCAATGGCGGCCAGATGATCCCCGGCCTGCGCAAGGGCGCCAAGGGTCTGGTCAAGCTCTACGGTCCCGAGCGGGCGAAGGTTCTGTTCGACCTCGCCTTCGAGGCGCGCGGCCTGGTGCTCGACATCATCGAGCGCCATGCCATCGATTGTGACCTGAGGCTGACCGGCCATCTAGTCGGCGCGGTCAACGGTTCCGACCTCAAGGATTTGGAAGAAGAGGCGAAATGCCTGGAAAGCGTGATGAAGTTCCGCGAGGTCGAGATCCTGTCGGCGGCGGATGCGCGGGCCAAGGTCGACACGCCCTATCACGGCGCGATGTATGAGCCGCTCGGCGGCCACATGCATCCGTTGAACTACACGCTCGGCCTTGCCCGCGCGGCCGTGGCCGCCGGCGTCGTCATCCATGAGAATTCGGTGGCGGTGAAGCTGGAGCGCGAGCCTTCGATCCGCGTCTCGACATCGAAGGGTTCGGTCCGGGCCAAACATGTCGTGCTGGCGGGTGATGCGCTGCTGCACGGGCTGGAGCCGCGCGTCAACAGCCGCATCATGCCGGTCGGCAACTACATCGTCGCCACCGAACCGCTGGAGGGCGAACGTAATGTCATCCCGGCCAATGTCGCGGTGTCCGATACACGCTTCGTCGTCAACTACTACCGCATGTCGGCGGATGGCCGCCTGCTTTTCGGCGGCGGCGAGCGCTACACGCCGTCGCCGCCGGCCGACATTGCCGGCTTCGTGCGGCCGCATATGGAAGGCACGTTTCCGCAGCTCAGGGGTTGCCGCATCGATCATGCCTGGGGCGGCCTGGTTTCGGTGACGACGTCGCGGCTGCCGCATGTCGGGCACTATGGCGAGGTCTATTTCGCGCATGGCTACTCCGGCAAGGGCGTCATCCTGTCGACGCTGTCGGGCAAGCTGCTCGCCGAGGCGATCACCGGCGATGCCTCACGGCTCGATCTGTTCTCGACGCTCACGCCCATGCCGTTCCCCGGCGGCACGGCGCTGCGTGGGCCGCTCTATGTGCTGGGCATGCTGTGGTATGCGATGCGGGACCGGATCAAGCATTGAGGTCGCCAGACGCGGTCTAGACGACAAAGAAATCCTCGATGCGCTCTCTGGCTCCAAGCAGCGCCGGCAGGATTTCCCGCTCCATCTCGGCGACGGTGAACCGCGCCGACTGGGTCGAGACATTGATCGCCGCGACCGTGCGTTTCGCCCGATCGCGGATCGGCACGGCAATGGAGCGCAGGCCGAGCTCCAGTTCCTCGTCGACGATGGCGAAGCCGTCCGCCTTCGCCTTGCCGATGGCGCCGGCCAGCGCACGCTTATCGGTGATGGTCTTTGGCGTTCGTCTCTCGATGGTCGCCTGGCCGAGAAATGTGTCCAGTTCCCCTGATGCCAGGCCGGCAAGCAGGATCCGCCCCATCGATGTGCAATAGGCCGGCAGCCTCGTGCCGACATCGAGCGAGACGCTGAGGATACGGCGGCCGGGAATGCGGGCGACGTAGACGACGTCCTCGCCCGACAGGATCGCGGCCGAGCAGGCTTCGTTCAGTTGTGCCGCCACGGCCCGCATGATGGGGGCGGCAAAGCTCCACAGCGAGGCGCCGCCGAGCCAGGTGCGGGCAACCGTCAGCAGGCGAGGCGACAGCGAAAACACGCGGCCGGCCTGTGTGGCATAGCCTGTGGCAACCAAGGTCAGCAGGAAGCGGCGGGCGCCGGCGCGGGTCAGGCCGGCCTCCTCGGCCATTTCGGTCAGCGTCATGCCCGCGGGATGCCGGGCCAGGATTTCCATGACGGCAAGGCCGCGTTCGAGCGAGCCGACATGATCGCGGGAAGGGGTCTCTTCGTTCATCTCGCCTCCGCGCAAGGGTGCTGAGTGCCAGGATTGACTCCGTGGTCCCAGTCGGCTTAGAAGTATCGCATATAAAACATATGTTCGCAATACGAACTTTTTTTGGATTGGAGCCCTGGCGATGGTCAAGTTCCTGCCGCTGAAGCAGGCCGTTGCGGAGAATTTGAACGATGGCGACTCCGTCGCCTTCGAGGGCTTCACCCATCTGATCCCGACAGCCGCCGCGCATGAGGCGATCCGCCAGGGGTTTCGCGACCTGACCCTGATCCGCATGACGCCGGACCTGATCTACGACCAGATGATCGGCATGGGCATGGCGAAGAAGATCGTCTTCTCCTATGTCGGCAATCCCGGCGTCGGGCTGCTGCGGCGCGCGCGCGACGCCATCGAGAACGGTTTTCCCCGGTCGATCGAAGTCGAGGAGCACAGCCATGCCGGCATGGCCAATGCCTATGAGGCGGGCGCGGCGGGCCTGCCCTGCGCGGTGTTCCGTGGCTATCGCGGCGCAGGCCTCGCGGCGGTCAACCCGAACATAAAGTCGGTCACGTGTCCGTTCACCGGCGAGGTACTGGCGGCGGTGCCGTCGATCCGTCCCGACGTCACCTTCATCCATGCGCAGAAGGCCGACAAAAAGGGCAATGTGCTGGTCGAGGGCATTATCGGCATCCAAAAGGAAGCGGTGCTGGCGGCCAAACGCGCCGTGGTGACCGTGGAGGAAGTGGTCGACGATTTCGACGATCTCCATCCCAATTTGACGGTGCTGCCGCGCTGGACGATCGCGGCGATCTCCGTCGTGCCCGGCGGATCGCACCCGTCCTACGCCCATGGCTACTACGCACGCGACAACGCCGCCTATCTGGAGTGGGACGAGATCGCCGCCGACCGCGAGAAATTCCAGGCCTGGATGCAGGCAAACGTCATCGAGAAGAACGCCGGTGACTTCGCCGGACGTGTCGAGCATCTGAGGAAAGCGGCATGAGCGGGACAGGCTTCACCCCCAACGAGATGATGACCATTGCTGCCAGCCGCGCGTTGAAGAACGACGATGTCTGCTTCGTCGGCATCGGTGCGCCGTCCGCCGCCTGCAATGTAGCGCGTCTGACGCATGCGCCCGACATCACGCTGATCTATGAGAGCGGCACGATCGGCACCGCGCCTGATGTGCTGCCATTGTCGATCGGCGATGGCGAATTGTGCGAAACCGCTGTCACCACCGTCGCGGTGCCGGAAATGTTCCGCTACTGGCTGCAGGGCGGCCGCATCTCGATCGGTTTCCTGGGTGCGGCCCAGCTCGACAAGTTCGGCAACATCAACACCACGGTCATCGGCGATTATTTTCATCCCAAGACCAGGCTGCCCGGCGGCGGCGGCGCGCCGGAGATCGCGACCTCGTCGAAGGAAATCTACATCACCATGGCGCAGACCAAGCGCGGCATGGTCGAAAAGATCGACTTCTTCACGTCCTTTGGCCATGGCGAGGGCGGCGACCATCGCAAGCGGCTGGGCATCGAGACATCGGGCCCGACCTTGCTGATCACCGATCTCGCTATCTGGAAGCCGGACCCTGTGACCAAGGAATTCACCGTCGTGTCGCTGCATCCGGGCGTCACCCGCCAGCAGGTGCAGGAAAGCTGTGGCTGGGTGGTTAAGTTCGCCGAGGCGCTTGACGAAACACCGGCGCCAAGCGAACTCGAACTCAATACATTGCGCGACCTGCAGGCCCGCACCAGGGCGGCGCATGAGGGAACCGGAAAAGCAAAGGCTGCATGACATGGCCGAGGCCTATATTTGCGACTACATCCGCACGCCGATCGGCCGTTTCGGCGGTTCGCTGTCCTCGGTACGCGCGGACGATCTCGGCGCCATCCCGCTGAAGGCATTGGTCGAGCGCAATGCCGGCATAGACTGGCAGGCGGTCGACGATGTCGTCTATGGCTGCGCCAACCAGGCCGGCGAGGACAACCGCAATGTGGCGCGCATGGCGCTGCTGCTGGCCGGCCTGCCGAAGGAGATCCCGGGTTCGACCGTCAACCGGCTGTGCGGGTCGGGCATGGACGCGCTGACCATCGCCGCCCGCGCCATCAAGGCCGGCGAGGCGGAACTGATGATTGCCGGCGGCGTCGAATCGATGAGCCGGGCGCCTTTCGTCATGCCCAAGGCCGAGACGGCGTTTTCGCGCAACGCCGAAATCCACGACACCACCATCGGCTGGCGCTTCGTCAACCCGCTGATGAAAAAGCAGTACGGCGTCGATTCGATGCCCGAAACCGGTGAAAACGTCGCCGAGGATTTTGCCGTTTCGCGCGCGGACCAGGACGCCTTTGCCGTGCGCAGCCAGGACAAGGCCGTCGCCGCGCAAGCCAATGGAAGGCTGGCCAAGGAGATCACGCCGGTGACGATCCCGCAGCGCAAGGGCGATGCGATCGTCGTCTCGAAGGACGAGCATCCCCGTGCCGGCACCACGGTCGAGACGCTGGCCAAGTTGCCGACGCCGTTCCGTCAGGGCGGCACGGTGACGGCCGGCAATGCCTCCGGTGTCAATGACGGGGCGGCGGCGCTGATCGTTGCTTCCGAGGCTGCTGTGAAGAAACACGGTCTGACGCCGATCGCCCGCATCCTTGGCGGCGCTGCCGCCGGCGTCGCGCCGCGCATCATGGGCATCGGTCCGGCGCCGGCGACCGAGAGGCTGTGCGCGCGGCTCGGTCTGACGCCAAAACAGTTCGATGTCATCGAGCTCAACGAAGCGTTTGCCTCGCAAGGCATCGCCGTGCTTCGCCAGCTCGGCATCGGCGAGGATGCACCGCACGTCAATCCGAATGGCGGCGCCATCGCGCTTGGCCATCCCCTGGGCATGTCGGGCGCACGCATCTCCGGTACGGCGGCGCTGGAGTTGCGCGAACGTGGCGGCCGCTATGCCCTGGCCACCATGTGCATCGGTGTCGGCCAGGGCATCGCCATCGCGCTCGAAAGGGCCTGATCGCGCGATCTTTCGGCTTGCCGAAAACATGGTCGGATTCGGCGCGTCGCCAAATTTGACCATGTGGACAAAAGTCCGCACCCGTTCCATAGTTCCCCGTCTGACATTTCTAGGAACAGCCGGCTCGACACGGCTGTCGAACAGAGGGGACTGCAATGGAAAACCGGAAGACCAAATTCCAATCGACACGCGAAGGGATTTCGCGACGCAACGTGCTGGAGCTCGGCGCGCTTGGCCTGGCAGCGGCGATGCTGCCGGGCGCCGCCTTCGCCAAGGACAAGAAACTGAAGGTGGCGGCGATCTTCGCCACGCCGATCGAGGAGCCCTGGGACAACCAGATCCATGTCGCCCTGCAGAAGGCCGAGAAGGAACTGGGTATCGAATACAAATGGTCCGAGAAGGTGCAGACCGCCGATTTCAGCCGCGTCATGCGTGAATATGCGCAAGGCGGCTACCAGCTGGTGCTGGGCGATGCCTTCGCCGCCGAGCGCGAGTCGCGCCGCACGGCCAAGCAGTTCCCCAAGACGGCCTGGCTGTTCGGCTCGGGTGCCGGCCCGGCGGAGCCCAATTTCGGCGTCTTCGACAACTGGATCCATGAGCCGGCCTACCTCTCGGGCATGATCGCCGGCAAGATGTCGAAATCGGGCACGGTCGGCGCCGTGGCGGCGATGGGCATTCCGGAAGTGAACCGGCTGGTCAACGCCTTCTTTGCCGGCGCCAAGGAGGTCAACCCGAACGTCAAGAAGAAGGTCGCCTTCATCGGCTCCTTCTTCGATCCGCCAAAGGCCAAGGAGGCCGCGGTGGCGCAGATCGATGCCGGCGTCGATGTCATCTATGCCGAGCGCTTCGGCGTCATCGAGGCGGCGGTCGAGAAGAAGATCTACGCCATCTCCAACATGTCCGACCAGTCGAGCCTCGGCCCCGACACGGTCATCACCGGCCCGGTCTGGGATATGTATCCGACGGTCGAACAGGCGATCAAACTGGTCAAGGCCGGTGTCTACACCGCGCAGGACTATGGCGATTTCTCGCGCATGGCCAAGGGCGGCTCCTATCTCGCCCCGTACCACAAGTTCGACAAGACGCTGCCGGCGGACGTCAAGGATCTGGTCGAGAAGAAGAAGGCCGAAATCCTGGAAGGCAATTTCCGCGTCGACGTCGACGAGAACACGCCGGTTTCGGATTAGGCTTGCTTTGAGGGGGGCGGTGCTAGGCGCCCCCCTCTGTCCTGCCGGACATCTCCCCCTCAAGGGGGGAGATTGGCAGCTTCACCCGCGCCACTTTTCTTTCGACTTAGAAAATTGGCGAGATCCGAAAGTGACATTCGATCTCCCCCCTTGAGGGGGAGATGCCCGGCAGGGCAGAGGGGGGTACAGCGCAACCCTATCGGTCAAAGCTGAATCGTGAAGCGATCAGGAGTATCCTTGCCGACGCCCGCCCCACTCATCGAAATGCGCGGCATCACCAAGAGCTTCGGCGCCGTCAAGGCGAACGAGGCCGTTGACCTCATTGTCGCGCCGGGCGAGATCCTCGGCCTGCTGGGCGAGAACGGCGCCGGCAAGACGACGCTGATGAACGTGCTGTTCGGTGCCTACGCGCCGGACGCCGGCGAAATCCTCATCCAGGGCCAGCCAGTGAGGATCACCAGTTCGGCCGATGCGCTGGCCGCTGGCATCGGCATGGTGCACCAGCATTTTCATCTGGCGCCAAGACTGACGGTCCTGGAAAATCTGCTCATCGGTATCCCGGGAAAATCGGGGCGGATCGATCGCGCCGGCGGGCTGGCGCGGTTGGCAGAAATCAGCCGCCAGCACGGGCTGACGCTTGATCCCGATCTGCCGGTTTCGGCGCTGTCGGTCGGCGAACAGCAGCGGCTGGAGATCGTCAAGGCGCTGTTTCGCGGCGCCAGGCTCTTGATCCTCGACGAGCCGACGGCGGTGCTCGCGCCAAGTGAGGTCGACGGACTGTTTTCAGCGCTGCGCTCGATGGCGGCACAGGGCCTCGGCATCATCTTCATCTCGCACAAGCTCAACGAGGTGCGGGCGCTCACCCATCGCTGCACCGTGCTTCGGCACGGCCGTGTCGCGGGCCGTGTCGACGATCCCGCCAACACCACGTCGGCGGCGATGGCACAACTGATGTGCGGCCACGAAATCGTACCGCCGGCAAGGGGCGCGTCGACGCCCGGTGCCGATGTGCTGACGCTCGACGGCATTTCCACCTCGCGTCATTCAGGCACCGTGCTGCGCGATGTGTCGCTTGCCGTTCGCGCCGGTGAAATCCTCGGCATCGCCGGCGTGTCGGGCAATGGCCAGCGGGCGCTGGCCGAGGTGATCTCCGGCGTGCGCGCGCCCGATGCCGGCCGGATGACGATCGCCGGCCAGATTGTGTCGCGGTTCTCGCCGCGCGAGGTGCAGGCGCTTGGCCTCGGCCGCATCCCGGAAGACCGCATGACGACTGGCCTGGTCACCAATCTGCCGCTCGCCGATTCCATGGTGCTGCCGCGCATCGGCACCGCCTCCTTTTCAGCCAAGGGCCTGCTCAAGCCGGATGCGATCCGCGCCTTCGCCGAAGCGCAGATCAAGGCCTATGACATCAGATGTCCCGGGCCGATGACCCGCGCCGGGGCGCTGTCCGGCGGCAATCTGCAAAAGGCGCTTCTGGCCCGCGAGCTCGCCTTCGATCCGAAGGTGCTGATCGTTTCCCAGCCGACGCGCGGCCTCGACATCGGTGCCGCCCGCTTCATCCACGAAAAATTCCTCGACATGCGGACCAAGGGCTGCGGCATCATCGTCATCGGCGAGGATCTCGAAGAGCTGCTGGTGCTCTGCGACCGCATCGCGGTGATGTATGAAGGCCGCATCGTCGGCACGCTCGACAGCGCCGATGCGACGATCGCGCGGCTCGGCCTGATGATGACCGGGGCGGAGGGGAGGGGCTAGATCGGATGGATTTTTTTGTGAAGCGGACCCCCACCCCTAACCCTGCCGGGGCGAGCCACGGGTCTCGCCCGTCCTTCGGACCCCCACAAGGGGGAGGGGGATGCGGCCGCGTACCTTTCATTCATCTAGGAAGCCCAGACGTCCGCTATTCTGCTGTGGCCGGCGCCTGCCAAAGTCCCCCTTCCCCTTGTGGGGAGGGGTTAGGGGTGGGGGTCCCTCTTCGTAAGAATCCTTGTTCCACGGACCCGGCGGGGGGCCACGGCTGATGTTTCGCCTGGAAGTCCGCACCTCCACGCCCGCCTGGTTCAATCTGGCGCTGCCGCTGCTGGCGATCGGCGCCACTCTTGTCCTGTGCAGCGGCCTCATCGCGCTGGCCGGCGCCGGCGTGCTGGAATCCTATGGGGTGATGTTCACGGCCTCGCTCGGCGACAGCTATGCGATCACCGAAACGCTGGTGCGCGCCGCACCGATGATCTTCACCGGGCTGGCGGTCGCCGTCGCCTTCCGTGCCAAATTCTGGAACATCGGCGCTGAAGGGCAATTGCTGGCCGGCGCGGTCGCCAGCTGCTTCGTCGGCGCGATCCCGATGCCGGGGCCGCTCGCCATGCTGCTGATGGCTATCGCAGGTGCCGCCGCTGGTGCTGCCGTCGCCCTCGTGCCCGCCACGCTGCGGGTCAAGTTCAAGGTTGACGATGTGGTCAGCTCGCTGCTGCTCAATTCGGTCATCTACTACGCCCTGATGGCGCTGATCGAAGGGCCGTGGAAGGATAGTTTCAGCGGCTATCCGATCTCGCCGCCGATCGAGGATTCGGCCAACTTTCCGGTGCTGATCGAAGGCACGCGCCTGCATCTCGGCGTCGTGGTGGCGCTGATCGCCGCACCTCTGATCTGGTTCCTGATCGCGCGCACGACGCTTGGTTTCAGGATCAGGGTCACCGGCGAAAATCCGGAAGCCGCACGCTATGGCGGCATCCATGTCGAACGCGTTCTGCTCTCGACCGCGCTGCTGTCGGGTGCGCTGGCTGGGCTTGCCGGCGTCGGCGAAGTCGGCGGCGTGCATTTCCAGGTGATGAGCGATATCTCGCCGGGCTACGGCTATTCCGGCATCGTCGTCGCCATGCTGGCGCGGCTCAATCCGTTGGGCGTGGTGCCGGCCGCGATCTTCCTCGCCGCCGTGATGACCGGTGCCGAGGCGATGTCGCGGGCAACGGGCGTGCCGGCCTTCCTCAGCGATGTCATCCAGGGGACAGCGCTGCTCGCCATGCTGGTGGCGCTGCTGTTCACCGCCTACCGCATCCGCCGCGTGGGGACAGCCTCATGAGCGCGGTGTTCGAACAGATTTTTCAGGTCGGTTTCCTGGCCGCCATCATCCGCATCGCCACGCCGCTGGCCTTCGCCACGCTGGGCGAGATGTTCTCCGAGCGGGCGGGCGTGCTCAATCTCGGCATCGAAGGCATCATGCTGCTCTGCGCCATGACCGGCTTCACCGCCACCAGCCTGAGCGGCAGCCTGTGGCTGGGCGTGCTGGTGGCGGTGCTGACCGGCATGCTGATGGGTGCGCTGCATGCGCTGTTCACGGTGGCGCTCGGCCTCAGCCAGCATGTCTGCGGCATTGGCGTGACGCTGTTCTCATCGGGCCTCGCCTATTTCCTCTACCGGCTGATCTTCGGCCAGCAATCGGTGCCTCCAAGCATCAAGGGTTTCCAGACGCTGCCGATCCCGGTCCTCTCCGATATTCCGGTGCTCGGGCCGGCCGTGTTCAACCAGTTCGCGCTGGTCTACATGGCGATCCTGGCCATCCCGCTCGCCGCCTTCGTGCTCTACCGCACGCCCTGGGGCCTGTCGGTGCGCATGGTCGGCGAGAACCCTCGCGCGGCCGATTCGGCTGGCGTCAGCGTCATTGCCACGCGTTTCCAGGCCGTCATCCTCGGCGGTGCGCTGATGGGGCTGGCTGGCGCGTTCCTGTCGATGGCGCAGTTCAACGCCTTCACTTTCGGTGTGGTGTCGGGGCGTGGCTGGGTGGCGATCGCGCTGGTCGTGTTCGGCCGCTGGGACCCGTGGCGCTCGGCGGGTGCCGCGCTGCTGTTCGCCTTCGTCGATGCGCTGCAACTGCGCATGCAGGCGAGCGGGCTCGGGCATATACCCTACGAAGCATTCCTGATGCTGCCCTTCATCTTCACGATCGTCGCGATGGCCTTCATGTCGCGCAACGCGGTGGCGCCGTCGGCGCTGCTCAAGCCGTTCCGAAGGGAAGAGCGCTAGAGGGCTTGGCGTCTTTTCCTCTCCCCCGATCGACGGGGGAGAGGAAGGCGCCAAGCTGTCCCTGAGAAGCCTCACATCGCCGTAAAGCCATTGTCGACGAACAGATGCGCGCCGTTGACGAAGCTCGACTCGTCGCTGGCCAGATACAGCGCTGCCTTCGCCACCTCCTCAGGCTCGCCGATGCGGCCCTGCTGCGCGGCGAGTGCCGCATCGGAAACGTCGACGCCAAGCTTGCCGAGGTCGGCGACCTCGCGCAGTCCATGCGGCGTCCTGATAAAGCCGGGGCAGACGGCGTTGCAGCGGATGTTGCGGTCGCGGAACTCGACGGCGATGGCGCGGGCGAACATGTGGCAGGCGCCCTTGGTGGTGTCGTAGAGCACTTCCATCGGTGTCGCCGCCACCGCCGAGATCGACGAGGTGCAGACGATCGAGCCGCCGCCGGCCGCGATCATGCCGGACAGCACGGCGCGGGTCATCAGGAACATGGAGCGGACATTGACGGCATGCAGCCAGTCCCATTCCTGCACGGTCGTCTCCAGGAACGGCTTTATCACAATGGTGCCGGCATGGTTGAACAGCACCGTGGCCGGCCCGAGTTTCTCCGTCGCGCCCTTTACCGCCGCTTCGACCTGGGCTTCGTCGGATACGTCGGCGACAAAATGCTCGGCTATGTGTCCCCGCGCGCGGATCGCCGCCGCCGTTGCCGCGGCCGCCTCGCCATTGCGGTCGATGATCGCCACCTTGGCGCCTTCGGCCGCGAACAGCTCCGAGGCCGCCCCGCCCATTCCCGTCGCGCCGCCCGAGATAATGGCGACCTTGCCCGCCAGTCTTGTGCCCATGCTTCTTACTCCCGTCCCGTTTCAGTGGCTTTTCGTCTTCGATCGCAATGCTATCCCTCGCGCTCGGGATGGCCAAGGGAGCCACCGGAGACAGCGAATTCCTCTTCCGGTGACAGCACCAGGCGATGGCGGCGGTAGAAGGCGAAGTAGGCGAGGCCGATCGCATACCACACCGCCGCCGCGATCGCCGCCCAGCGGTAGAGCGGATCGAAGAACTGGTAGGCCAACGTCACGATGCAGATCAGGATCGTGGCGTAGGCGCCGAACTTGCCGAGCGGGCTGACGAAGGGTCGGGCAATCGAGGCATAGAGCGTGCGCAGGCGCAGGTATGCGATGCTCTGCAGGATGTAGGACACCATCCCGGCGAAGACGATCATCGAGACCAGGAAGCCGCCCATGAAGGCGACATTGTTCTCGCCGCCGAGATACCAGACCACGAGCAGCATCAGCAGCGCCATGGCGGAGCCGGTGGCAAGCGCCCGATTGGGTGTCTTGGTGCGGGCGCCGGTCACCGAAAGTGCCGTTGGCAGATAGCCGGCGCGCGACAGGGAGTAGATATTGCGGCCGGAGGCAAAACTGCCGGCGAAGAAGCTGGCGGCAAGGCCGAGCACCGCGACCGAAGCCAAAAGCTTGGCCCAGCCGTCGCCGAAGATGGTGCGGAAGCCGTCAAGCAGAGGTTCGCCGGAAGAGCCCATGGCGTGCGCGCCATGCGGGATCGAAGCGCTGAAGAACAGAACGCCGAGTGCCAGCGCGATCAGCGTCACGATCGACAGGATCAGCGCACGCGGCATGTCGCGGGTGGGGTTCTTGGCCTCCTCCGCCGTCAGCGGCAGCTGTTCGACGGCCAGGAACATGTAGACGCCGAAGGGCAGGGCCAGCATCACGCCGGTGAAGCCGAAGGGCAACCAGGGACCATTGCCGTCCGCCAGTGCCGCCGGACCGTCCGCCGCCGCGCCGATGTTCAGCGCGTATCTGAAGAAGTCGACATGCGGGATGGCGACGACGAAGAAGAACACAAGCACGGCGATCGCCGCGACGGTCACATAGATCACCACCTTCATCGATAGTTCGAGGCCGCGCAGCGACAGGCCGAGCATGACGACGTAGCCAGCCACCCACCACAACGGCAGCGCGCTTTGCGGCGTGCCGAAGATCGCGGCGAGATAGGAGCTCATGAAGAACATGTTGGCGGCCGGCGCCAGCACAAACTCGATGTTCTCGGCAAGGCCGGTTGTGAAGCCGCCCCAGGGACCGAGCGCGGTGCGCGAGAAGGAATAGGCGCCGCCAGTATGCGGCAAGGCGGCGCTCATCTCGCCGATCGAGCAGCACAGGCAGATATACATGAAGCCGATGATCAGCGCGGCCAGCAGCATGCCGCCGAAGCCTCCTTGCGCGAGGCCGATGTTCCAGCCGGAATATTCGCCGGCCACCACGGCGCCGACGCCCATCATCCACAGCGAGAACAGGCCGGCGTGGCGCTGCAATTGGCGCTGTTCGAAATACTGCTTGTCGACGGTCTGATAGGTAACGCCGGCCGTGCCGCGCTCCATTGCTTGCTCTGTCATCGCTGTTCCCCTTCTTCTCCAGCGAAGCGTGGCCGCTTCGCTCTCTTGCGATCGGGGCATAGTTCAAGAGCACGTCGCCAGCGTATATATCCCCAAGGAGATATGTTCCGCGCGAACCGCAACGCGCAGGATATGCAGGCAAGGAAGCGAGGATGGGTTCACTGGAGATGGCGGCGCTGGCGGGCTGGCATGACGCCTTGCCGGAGTTGGTGCCGCTGATCGGAAAACCGGGATTTGCCGCAAGGCTCGATAACGCCTTGCGCGGGGTAGCCCCCTTTGATCTCAGCTGTGCGTTCGCCTATCCCGGCCGCGACCGGCCGATGTTCCTGCATGATGGGCTGGGCGCGGTGTCCTCGACCCAGATCATGACCAATTACCTCAACGGCACCTATCTGCTCGATGCCGTCTATTCGGCCTGCCTGCGCCGCGCGCCGCAAGGGCTGCATCGCCTCGTCGACCTGGCGCCGGACGCCTTCTTCGAGGGCGAATATTACAATTCGCCCGACGTGCATCCCTGCATTTCGATGGAATCGGGTACGCTGGCGGAGGAGATCGTCTTCCTCGTTCCGGTCCAGGGCAGCTTCTACATCGCCTATTCGCTGCTGCGGGCGAATGGCAGCCCGGCTTTCTGCGAGAAGGATTTCGAGCGGCTGCAGCGGACGGCGCCGATGGTGACCAGCCTGGCGCAACGGCATTGGGAGCATCTGGCGCCGGCCGGTTCGGACAACGAACCGGTCCAGCAGCCTACCGGCCAGGATGTCGAACAGGCGTTCGAGACCTTCGCGCCGTCGCGGCTGACGCGGCGCGAGCAAGGCATCGTCAGCCTGATCCTGCGCGGCCATTCCTCTATGTCGATCGGCCGCATCCTTGAGATCGCCGAGGGCACGGTGAAGATCCATCGCAAGCACATCTATGCCAAACTCGACATTTCCAGCCAGACGGAACTGTTCAATCTGTTCATCAAGCATCTGCTGGCGGGCCGATGACCCGCCGATGGACCTGAAGAACATCGCAAGCCGGTGATCCGGCTGGCTTTTTGCGTCGGACGAACAGACCCGGATACGCTAAATCCTGGTTGAAAATACCGATCCTTCCAAGATATTGAGAAATTCATTCCAACAAATGGCATAAAATAGCAATCGACAAAGTCTACAAGTTTTATAGATTAACGGGCGAGACGGAGGTCGATATGTCGTATATCCAGAACGCTCAGACTGACAGCAGCGGCCAGAGGCTGGCCAATGCCCAGACCTTTCGCCCGGCCTATGCCGGAGCTTTCGCCTATCTCGTCTTTGCCCTTGCGTTCGTGTTCACCGGGGCCGTCGTTCTGGGCCTCATTCCCTAAGGCGTCGGACCGGCAGGGGTTAGTTTCCCCACTGTCTTCAGGCAATCGGAGTTGAATGAACCGGATCCCGGTGCGTTTGCGCGCGACCGTGGGTTCGCATTTCACAGCATCCATGATTCCAGCGATGGAGGAGATGACAATGCCGATCGAATTCACCCATGTCCCGGGCAAGTCCACTGAGGCCGCCGTTCCCTTCTTCTACGATTTTGCCGAGACCGCCACCAAGCTCGGGCTGATCGAGGATGGCGGCTTCCAGAAGATCGTCGTCGACGATCCGGCCGGACTGCTGACCAATATGGATCTTGGTGCCCAGGTGCTCAATCGCACCGCGTCGCTGGAAGTGGTGCTGACCCATTGGGCCGGCGTGATCGAACCGACGGTGGCGGCCCGCCAGCTGGCGTCGATCGACAGGGAGAGCGGCGGACGGCTGGCGCTTCGGATGATCAGCGAGCCATTGAACGACGACGACGCCGAGACGCGGCCCGTCGGACATGGCGTGATCTGGCAGCGCATCGACGAATATCTGGTGCTTTTGAAGCGGCTTTGGTCGAACGACCGGCCTTTCGACCATGAAGGCGCCTTCTACAGCATCAAGGGCGGCTATATCGAGCGCAAGGGTCCGCATGGCGCCGACCTTGTCATCCGCATGGGCGGCCAATCGGGAACGGCCCTGAAGGTGGCCGGGCGGCATGCCGATGTCTTCGAACTGGCACCGGGCTCGATTGATGAGGTCCGGCAGCTGATGGAGCGGGTGCGCGGTGCCGCCGCCGAACATGGCCGGGCCGGCAAGCTGCGCTTCGCGCTTCCGGTGAGGATCCATCAAGGCGCATCCGCCGCCGGCTACAAGGCGGTCGATCTGTCTGGCCCGCCAGCTCAAGCCGCCCTGTCGCTGCTTGCCTATGCCGGGCTCGGGATCGAAGAATTCATGATCATTGGCGTCGACACGCCGCGCGAGATCGCGACGGTCGGCAGGGAGACCATCGCCCTGTTGCGCAATTCCCTGGCGCGCCGCGAAGACCATGATGCCTTCCAGCCTGGGGCCTATGCGCCTCGGGCAGGGCTGGGGACGCGGGCTGCCGGCTGAAGCCGATCAATCGTCTGTCGCGCCCCGCCTGTCGCCAAGCCGCGACAGGCCCTCGATGACGGCGGCTGAATCGGCCAATACCCCGAAGACGCCGTCCTCGACCGTCACCATGTGCAGGGCTGCCTCATGGGCTTGTCTGTCGCCGCTGGCGCAGGCGTCCGAGATCGTCAGGCACTGAAAATTGCGGTCGCAGGCTTCGCGCAGCGTGGTGTGGACGCAGACATCGGTCGTGCATCCCGAAAACATGAGATGCGTGATGCCTTGCGCGCGCAGCACAAGCTCGAAGTCCGTATAGGTGAAGGCGCTGTTGCAGGTCTTGTCGACGATGATGTCATCAGGCGTGACGTCGATTTCCGGGACGATCTGGAACCCCGCGCCGGAGCGCAGCAGGATGTCAGTGCCGTCGAGGCCGGAGCGCTTGCGGCGCCATTTCTCGTAGGGCGTCATGTCGGCCATGTCGGCGCGATAACCCTGCCTCGTGTGGATGACCCTCACGCCAGCTCCGCGCGCGGCTGATATCAGCAGGTTCACGGTGGGCAGGATCGCCCGCAGCGGCGAGGGGTCATATCCCTGTTTGGCGAAATAGCCCGTCGTGGACAGGAAATCCTGCTGCAGATCGATGACGACCAGTGCCGTGTTTTCGGCCACCAGCCTGCCGTCATAGGGATAGTCGAAGGGCGTTGCGTTGATCATTGACGGCTCCCGGTTTTGACCAACCATAATCGTTCAATGCGCCGATACCAGATGCTGGGCGTCATGCAGGCGCCGGTAGACGCCATCGGCATGGATCAGCTCCTGATGCGAGCCCTGCTCGACGATGCCGGTCTCCGAGACGACGACGATGCGATCGGCGCCACGGATCGTCGCCAGCCGGTGCGCGATGACCAGCGTGGTGCGGCCTTGCGCCAGTTCGGCCAGCGCCTTCTGGATCTCGCGCTCGGTCTGGGTGTCCAGCGCCGAGGTTGCCTCGTCGAGGATCAGGATCGGTGGATTCTTCAGGAACATGCGGGCGATCGCCAGCCGCTGTTTCTGGCCGCCTGACAGTTTCACGCCACGCTCACCGATGACCGTGTCATAGCCGGCCGGCAGGCCCGAGATCATGCCGTCGAGCTGTGCCCGCCGCGCGGCGTCGGCGATCGCCTCGTCCGAAGCGCCGAGCCGGCCATAGGCGATGTTTTCGCGAACCGAGCCGCCGAACAGGAACACATCCTGCTGGACGATGCCGATCTGGCCGCGCAGCGAGGCCAGTGTCATGTCCCTGATGTCGATGCCGTCGATGCTGATCCGGCCGGTGCCGACCTCGTAGAAACGCGGCAGCAGCGAGCAGATGGTGGTCTTGCCGGCGCCGGATGGACCGACGAAGGCAATGGTCTCGCCGGCGCGGATCGTCAGGTCGACATGTTGCAGCACCGGCTTGCCGTCGCCATAGCCGAAGCTGACATCGCGGTATTCGATGTCGCCCTTGAGCCCGCTGACGGCCACGGCGTTGGGCCGGTCGGCGATGTCGGGCTCGGTGTCGAGCAGTTCCGTATAGCGGCGGAAGCCGGCAATGCCCTTGGGATAGGTCTCGATCACCGAATTGATCTTCTCGATCGGCCGCACGAAGACACCGACCAGGAGCAGAAAGCCGACGAAGCCGCCATTGCTGAGGCTCCCCGTGATGACCAGGTAGCTGCCGGCGATCATCACCACGAGCTGGATTAGCCTGATGCCCATATAGTTCAGCGAGTTCGAGGCGGACATGATGCGGTAGGCGTCGAGCTTGGTCTGGCGGTAGCGCTGGTTGTCATGCGCGAACAGGGCGCGCTCATGCTCCTCATTGGCGAAGGCCTGGACGACGCGCATGCCGCCGACATTCTCCTCGATGCGCACGTTGAAATCGCCGACGCGACCGTAGAGCGCCTGCCAGTTGCGCTCCATGCGGTCGCCATAACGCATCGTCACCCAGGCGATCACGGGCACGATCACCGCTGTGATCAGCGCCAGGTGCATGTTGACCGTGAACATCAGCACGAAGGCGCCGGCGAAGGTCATGATGGCGATGAACAGGTCCTCGGGGCCGTGATGGGCGATCTCACCGATCTCCTCTAGGTCCTTGGTGACGCGGCCGACGAGATGGCCGGTCTTGTGGTTGTCGTAGAAGCGGAACGACAGTTTCTGCAGATGGTCGAAGCTCTTGCGCCGCATCTCGGTCTCGATGTTGATGCCGAGCATGTGGCCCCAATAGGTGACGACAGCCATCAGCGCGGTGTTGAGCAGATAGATCAGCAAAAGCCCGAGCGAGGCGATGATGATCAACGTCCAGTCCTGTTGCGGCAGAAGCTGGTCGACGAAGGTGCGCACCGCCATCGGAAAGCCGAGCTCGAGCAGGCCGGCGAGCACGGCGCAGGAGAAGTCGAGCGCGAACAAGCCCTTCCAGGGCGCGTAGTAGGCAAGGAAACGTCTGATCATCGCAGTGAACCGCATACTGTCTTGATGGGCGGGGGGATGGAACATGCACCGGCCGTCATCGCTGGGCGCTGCTTACAGGTGGCGGCGCAGCGAGGGCAATATGCCAGTCCGGGCTTCATTTTTCTGATTCTGGCCGCGAGATCGACGGCCGGGATGATTTGTTGATTGTTGCAGTCATCTTAAATGTTGACTAGTAAGCTCATGTTTCATAGTCAACCGGACATTGGACTGCCGAGGCCAGAAATTGGAAATGCGGGTGGCCGCACTGGAGACACCATGACCGTGGCTGGAGCCGAGACCGCCTTCCATATCGACGCGGTGCGGTTTGCCGTCGGAGAGCGGACGCTGCTTGGCCCTGTCTCGCTCGAACTGCAGCGCTCGCGCGTCTACGGGCTGATCGGTCACAACGGCTCGGGCAAGTCGACGCTGATCAAGCTGCTGGCGCGCCAGCAGCCGGCAAGCTCCGGCGCCATCACCTTCGCCAGGCGGCCGTTGCCGCAATGGGGCGCTCGCGAGCTCGCCCGCGCGCTCGCCTATCTGCCGCAGACGACGCCGGCGGCGACGGGCCTCACGGTGCGCGAACTGGCGGCGCTCGGGCGTTATCCCTGGCATGGCGCGCTTGGCCGCTTCAGCGGGGAGGACAGGCGGCATGTCGAGGAGGCGCTTGTGCTGACCGACATGGAAGGCTTCGCCGACCGTCTGGTCGATGAATTGTCCGGCGGCGAGCGCCAGCGCGCGTGGCTTGCCATGCTGGTGGCGCAGAACGCCGGCGTGATGCTGCTCGACGAACCGATCTCCGCACTCGACATCGCCCACCAGGTCGAGGTGCTGGGGCTGGTCAAGGAACTCAGCCGCAAGCGCGACCTCTGCGTCGTCGTCGTGCTGCACGATCCCAACATGGCGGCGCGCTATTGCGACGAGCTGATCGCACTGAAGGAGGGCAAGCTGCTGACGCGCGGGCCGCCGGGCGAAATCATGCGGGGCGACATGCTGAAAGGCATTTTCGGCGTGGAGATGGGCGTGTTCGCGCACCCGGTCACCGGACAACCCGTCGGCTATGTGCAGTGACGAGATCTGACGCGGTGGCGCAATAGGAAGCGGCTGGTCGCTGCGAGAACAAGGAAGAAGCTTTTGTATAGAACTCGTTTGTTGGCGGCGTTGGTCGCATCGGTGATCCTGGCAGGCGGCGGCGCCGTGGCCCAGGAGCAACCGGCCGGTACTGCTCCCGCGGCCGAGGCCCCTGCCGCTGCCGCCACACCAGCCACGATGGCGCCCGCGCAGCCAGTTGGCCAGCCGGCCACGGCGGCGCCTGCCGGAGCCGCGCCCGCGGGGGCCATGGAGCTGAACCTGCCGCACGATTTGTCGCCATGGGGCATGTTCATGGCCGCCGACATCATCGTGAAGACGGTGATGATCGGGCTGGCCTTCGCCTCGCTCGTCACCTGGACGATATGGCTGGCCAAATCGCTGGAGATTTTCGGTGGCAAGCTTCGTATCCGCCGTGCCGTGCGCGCGATTGGCGATGCCGCGACGCTGAAGCAGGCCAGCCGCGCGCTCGACCGCAGCGGCGGTCCCGGCGCGCTTCTGGTCAAGGCGGCTGAAGAAGAGACCGCGCTCTCGGCCGGCGCGCTCGACCACGTCGGCGGCGACGGACTGAAGGAACGCGTCACCTCGCGCCTGTCGCGCATCGAGGCGGCGGCGTCGCGGCGCATGTCGCGCGGCACCGGCGTGCTGGCGACGATCGGCTCCACCGCGCCGTTCGTCGGCCTGTTCGGCACCGTCTGGGGCATCATGAATGCCTTCATCGGCATCTCGCAGGCGCAGACCACCAATCTCGCCGTGGTCGCGCCGGGCATCGCCGAGGCGCTGCTCGCCACCGCGATGGGTCTCGTCGCGGCAATTCCGGCGGTGGTGATCTACAACGTCTTCGCCCGCTCGATAGCCGGCTACCGGCAGATCCTCGCCGACGCCTCGGCGGGCGTCGAACGGCTGGTCAGCCGCGACCTGGATTTCCGCGCTGTCTCGCCAACGACAGCCCTGGCGGCGGCGTAGCGGGGCGACACCATGGGAAGCAGAATCCGACAGACCATGGATGACGATCTCGAGGAGAACCACGAGATCAACGTCACGCCCTTCATCGATGTCATCCTGGTGCTGCTGATCATCTTCATGGTCGCCGCGCCGCTGGCGACGGTTGACGTCAATGTCGACCTGCCGGGGTCGACGGCGACGCCCGCGCCCCGGCCCGAAACGCCGCTGTTCCTGACCTTGAAGGACGATCTCACGCTGGCGATCGGCAATGACACCGTGCCGCGCCCGGCCTTCGCGGCGACGCTGGAAGCCAAGACCAAGGGCGACAAGCAGACGCGCATCTTCCTGCGCGCCGACAAGGCGGTCGCCTATGGCGACCTGATGGAGGCCATGAACCTGTTGCGCGGCGCCGGCTATCTGAAGATCGCGCTGGTGGGCCTGGAGACGGGGTCCACGGCCGATGCACCGGCACAAGCGGGAGCTGCCGCGCCATGACGCAGTCCGCCGCCTTGCCCACGATGCAACTATCGCGCTTCGGCTGGCGCGATCTTGGTCTTTGGGCGGGGGCGGCGACGCTTATCCTTGGAGCCCATGTCGCGGTTGCCTATGCCGTGCAGACCTTCAGCATGGTCAATGAAGCGGATGGCGGTCCGCCACCGGCCCAGGTGATCGAGATGGCACCGATGACGGTGATGCCGGCCGTGGAGGAAGAGGTCGCGGCACTGGACGCAGTGATGCCTGACCAGAGCGAGCCAACGCCAACACCGACGACGGAGCCAGCGCCTGAACAGGTCGAGAAGGCGGAACCGGTTACCGAACAGCCGGAAGCGGTTGCGCCCGACGAGATCGAGCCCACCCAGATCGAAAAGACGGAGCAGGTCGATCAGCCACCACTGGACGAGGTGGTCCCGGACATTGTCGAGGCTGTCGCCCCGGAGGTAGTCATTCCGTTGCCGCAGGCGAAGCCGATCGAGACGCCAAAGCAAAAGAAACAGGTCGAGGCCAAGGCCAAAAAGCCTGTCGACAAGCCCAAGCCGAAGAAGGAAAAGACGGCACCGCCCAAGACGGTGACCGCTGCCAGCGCCGATGCCAAGCCAGCGGCCAAGACAGCCGCGCCGAAGTCGGCGGAAGCGACGGGGCGATCCGGCGACTCCAGCAAATGGGATTCAAAACTGCGTTCATGGATCAATCGGCACACGCGCTATCCGAGTGCGGCGAGAGCCCGACGCGCCGAAGGCAGTGCCTACGTCACGTTCACGGTCGACTCATCCGGCCGGGTTCTGGCCGCCAGGTTGACCCGTTCCTCAGGCAATGCCGACCTGGATCGGGCAGCACTGTCCGTGCTCCAGGGTGCTACCGTGCCGGCACCTCCGCCTGAACTTGGCGGGCGCCAAAGCCGGACGGCGCCGTTCGTCTTCAACCTGCGCAATTAGCGCGGGTCCTGGGGCGAAACGATGGTGCGATGGGCCCTCGCGCGGATAGCGATCGATCAGCAGCTCATCGACTGGCACAGCGCTTCGACCTGCTCCAGGTAGAAACGGCATTTCGTGCGCAGGATCCGGAGGTTCGGATCGTCGGCGCCATTGATCTCGATGGTTTGCATCATGAAATCGAAATGGATGTGAAAGGCGTCCACCGCGCCCCAGAGGCTGTCGGCCTGCCAAGTGTCGGCCATCGCCATGGAGATCAGTTGTCGGGCCTCGACGCGCGCGGCATCCGGTGATGCCGGTCGACTGGCGATCAGGACATGGAGCCGGCCGAAGACGCTTTCCCTGGCGTCGGCGCTCCTGATGGGTGCGATCATGTTCATTGGCGGGTCCCCCTCGGTTCTCCAGGCATGATGTCAATTCTGCGGACTGCGGGCGATCAAGGCGGGGATCGCGGCGGTATCGGATGGCCGACCCCTGATGATGTTGGCAAGCTCTGCGTCGGCCTGCTCGAACCAATAGACCATGTCGCGACGCTCAAGATCGCCGGCTGCCCTCTTCAGGAGCGGCAGCAGGGTTTGCAGCGCACACAGTGTCTCCCACCGGTTCGGCTGAGAGCCCACCGGCGCGCACAGGGCTGACGGTTGCATCCGCTAAGCTCTCCGTGGCTGAGCGTGTTCCTTGACGTTCGGCCTGGGATGCATCGGATTGCCGCTGAGCTGGGCATGCCTTGCCGGTCGCGCGCCGCGCAGGACGTCGAAGGCTTCGGCATAGGCCATGCCCAGCAGATAGGAGATCATGGGAAAACGGCTTGCTTCGGCCATCTGCACCAGCTCATTGGTCATCGATGCGATATATTGAAGACTATCGATCTCTGACTGCCGTAAGGAATGATTTGCCACGTGTTGCTCCTGTAATCGGATGGAACTCGGGAAACGCGTACTGGCTACACTGGACATACTGAGTCGGCTAGTTAATAGAGTGGCCCGCCGGATGCGGGCTTGGTTCCGGGGTCGAGAGGGTCAACGCATAAACAGGTGCGTCCGTGAGGCGGTCGAGGCCAAGGAGGCGCTTGATCGCCGAATGGCTGAGCGCTGCCGTGGGGCAGGCCGACAAGCCATGTCGGGTCGCCGCCAACATCACGTTCTGGCCGATATGGCCGGCCTCGATCAGCACGACACGATAGGCGTTGGCATCCTCATATTTCCACATGGTGCGGTCGAGCCTGGCGCAGAGCAGGATCAGGCATGGCATTGTATCGGCCCATTCCTGCCCGCCGACCAGTTCGGAGATCTTCGGCAGATGGTTGGCCGGGATCCTGCCGAGGTCGTGATCGGCGGCGGAATAATGATAGACGCCGGGATCCAGACCCTCGACACCAAGCGCGACCACATAGGCCTCATAAGGATTCCGCGCACCACCCGAAGGGGTCATGCCCAGCGGCAGGGCGCCAACGCAGTTGCTGGTCTCGCCGGTAATGCCCATGCCCGCGAACAGGCAATCGGAGAGCTGCCGCGCGGTGATGGTGGGCGCGGCCGCGGTGCGGTTGGTGCGGCGCCGCGCCATCAGGCTCAGCAGTTCGTTGTCGTCGAGTGCGTTCGGCAGCCGGATGGCGCCGGCGGCGTTCTTGAGCATGAGGTCGGGCTGCGCGACATGACCGGCGCGCTCGATCTGGCGGGCCTCGGCCTGTTCGATGGTCATGAACTCTGAGTCCTGGACACAGAAATGCATCAGCGCGGTCGGAATGCCCCAACTCCATTGTCCGGAGAACTGTGTTTCCTGTTCGGCCAGCGGCGAGCCGGCGGTGACCAGGGCGGAAAAATCAAGCAATTGCGGCACGACGGCATTGAGGTCGGATTTCGACCATCCGTGGGCGCGTGCAATCTCCGCCGTGGAGGCCCATTCGTCCCAGGATGCAAGAAGACCGATCACCTCGGGGCTGCAGTCGAAGACACTTCTGGTCAGGAAATTGCAGGCCGTGACCTTGTTGGTCCCGGGATAGAAGACAAGCGTTTTTGAAGAGCGCATTTTCATGATGCTGAATGCCGTTTTGTGAATGTGAGGCGCCGACGGGCGAACATCCCCGTCGGCGCCGAACGACTTCAGCGCTTGTTGTAGTGCATGCCCTGCGAAAAGAAGACGGTCTGCGTGCCCGCGGCAACCGTCAGCTTCGGGGCATTGCTCACTTTCTTGGCCATTTTTCGTCCTTTCCCGACCCCCCAATGGGATCTGTTGAAAGATCCCCACCGTGGGATCCGCGAGAAGAAAGGTAAGGTCGAAAGAGTTAATGGTGTGTTAAAACCGTAGTAAAAGGCACGCGATCTAAAATATCTTTCTTCGCGATAAAGTTTAGAAAATCGATTTTTCTCAGATAGCGAGTAGGTATACGCTAGCATACGCTCTTTCGAGGTATTCTTGTTCTTATTTAGCGTAAATTGGGTGCGCGAGATCAGCCCTGCCCGTCCCGGGCGAGACTGACGACCAACGGATCGATGCCCGGATCGTCAAGCTTGACGACATGCGCCATGCGGATCGCATGCCGTGGCCGGATGCCGGACATGTCCTGCCGCATGATGACCGATACGAATGCCGGCCCGGTCTCGGTCAGGAGCATGGCCTTGCCAACCAGAACCGGTTCGGAGATCGGCGCCCATTGCACGGAGATCAGCGACGGCTCGCCGGTCTGGCGACGGTTGACGCCGCTGAAATAGATCCAGTTCAGGCGAGAGATCGCCACGCCATAGTGATTGCCGCGCGCCCGCGCCCATATCGAGCCACGGCGCTCCGACCACCCGGTGACCCGGCGGAATGTGACCAGTTCGGCCTCGCGACGCACGAAGGTTACCGACCGCACCAACAGGTCGGAACGGGTCGGGATTGAAAAATATGTGAAATAGGTGCCTCCCGCGATCGATGCGGCAGGTGGGCGGATCATCTGCTTGAACAGGCTTTCCGAAATCGGCGGCAGGCCGGGGGCCATGGGCTCGGGAATACCCGGGTCGCGGTACAGTTCGGCTTCATCGATGCGGAAGTAGTCGCAGATCAGTTTGGCAGTGGCCTTGTTCGGAACGGTCTGCCCTTGCAGGTAACGTTCGAACTGCGTGCGGTTGATACCCAATTCGCGGCAAACCGCGCTTACGGAGGCATGGTCCTTGCAGAGCCGTCTGAGATTTGCAGCGAGATTCTCGCGTATGGACACGTCTTTGCTTTCGCAGGCGAATTCTTCATTCCGACTCGGAATCCATATAGCGCCTTCGGTCGCCCCCGCCGAAACGCCTTGTCGCAACTCACAGAAAAAACTGATTTGAGAACAGCAGTCTAATGGGGAGGCTTTCAAAAAAAATAGCGCAATCCGACAACGGTCATCGCCATAAGTCCAATTGACAATCTGTCTTGCCTCGGACCTCGCCAAATCGCCTATGGCTTTTTTTGGGGGCTTTGGCGCGCGGAACGCCGCATCGCCTTGCATCGCATGTGCTTGCGCCCTGGCGGCGCGCCAAAAAACGGAGAAGCGATTATTCCGATGGTGGAGCTGAGGAGGATCGAACTCCTGACCTCGTCATTGCGAACGACGCGCTCTCCCAGCTGAGCTACAGCCCCGTCCAACGGATGGCGCATTTATCGGGCGCGGCGGATTTCTGTCAAGGCGGCGTTTTGCCGAAATCCTCGTTGGCCGGCGCGGCGGCTGCCGGCCCTTGCCGGTTTCGCGTGCAATGGCTACATGTCGGCAACAATTGGAGACCGGCATGCTCGCCCTCATTCAAACCATCGTCATGGCGCTTGACCTCTACTGGTGGATCATCATCGCCTCGGCGATCTTTTCCTGGCTCTACGCCTTCAACGTCGTCAATTCGCGCAACCAGTTCGTCGGCAGCATCGGCAACATGCTCTATCGGCTGACCGAGCCGGCGCTGCGGCCGATCCGCCGCTTCATGCCCGACCTTGGCGGCATCGACATCTCGCCGATCATCCTGCTGTTGATCCTGTTCTTCGTCAGGCAGTTCATTCTCACCACGGTAGCCCCGCTGGTGCTGTGAACCCGGCAATTGCATGAGCGCGCCGCTGCGCATCCGCGAGAACGGCATCGACCTGTTCGTCCGGCTGACACCAAAATCTTCCATGGACAGGTTGGAAGGCGTCGAGACATCGGCGGACGGGCGAAGCCATCTGAAGGCGCGGGTCCGCGCCGTGCCGGAAAATGGCGCGGCCAATCAGGCGCTGGAGAAGCTGGTCGCCAAGACACTGGGAGTGCCGGCATCGGCGGTTTCGGTCGTCGCCGGCGGCACGGCTAGGCTCAAGACGTTGCGCATCGTGGGTGATCCGGAGGCGCTGGTGCAGCGTGTTGAGGCGCTCGGCTGATCCATAATCCAGTGCTGTGGCAACTCCGAACCTGAAATGTCGGCGGGACAGCGCCCCCCTCTGTCCTGCCGTCCCCCACAGGTGGGGAGATCGGCAGCTTCGGCGCCGGCCTTCAATCCCCCAAGGGCAGCTTCGGATCATCGACCTTCAGCGTGTTCACGCTTTGCTTGATGCGGCGCAAATTCTCCAAGACCTTCGGGCCGCGCGTCTCGGCGACCGATGTCACGATCATGTCGACGATCGCCAGCAGCGCGTAGCGCGACGATGTGGGCTTGTAGATGTTGCCATCCTCGAGCGGCTGCAGGTGGATGACCGTGTCGGCCACCTTGGCCAGCGTCGAATCGGGCGCGGTGACGGCCACCGTGGTGGCGCCGTATTGCTGCGCGACCTGCACCGCCTCGATGACCGAGCGCGCATAGCCGGACACTGAAAAGGCGACCAGCGTGGTTTCCGGCGTGGCGACGGCGGCGTACATGCGCTGCAGCTGGCCGTCGATCTGGGCCAGCACCGGCAGGCCGAGCCGGAACAGCCGGTTCTGCATTTCGGTCGCCATCATCGACGAGATGCCGCCGGAGCCGATGCACAGCACATTGCCTGACGTCGCAAGCCGCTCGGCGACAGCGACCAGCGTCGTCATGTCGAGGTTCTCGCTGGCGCGCTGGATTGCCGAGATCGCGGCTTCGGTGATGGCGGAGGCGATGCGCTGCTCACGGGCGTCGCGGCTCAGAGGCTCGGGCGACAGATACTGGCCGCCAATGGCGATGGCCTGCGCCAGGTAGAATTTGAAGTCGCGCAGCCCCTCGCAGCCGAGATTGCGGCAGAAGCGGGTCACCGTCGGCTCGCTGACGCCGACGCGCGCGGCAATCTCGGAGATCGCGGCCTTGGAGGCGAAATCGAGATCGGACAGCACGAGCCCGGCCAGCCGGCGATCCGACTTGGTGCCGTCCTGCGACATCAGCTGCAGCCGCGTGATGATGTCGGCCGGCGTCTTCATGCCCGTGTTTTCGTCTTCATGTCGGTACTTCCCGTTTCACAGCGGCAGGCCTGTCGCCTTGTCGAACAGGTGGATGTTGCCAGGATCGACCGAGACCGGCAGCAAGTCGCCCGGCCTGACCGGCACCCTGTCGCGGAACACGGCGCGCACCGTATCGGCGCCGATGGCGCCATAGACGTGGGTTTCGGAGCCGGTCGGCTCGACGACATCCACCTTGAGCGCCATCGCGTCGGCGGCTTCACCGATGATGAAGTGCTCGGGTCGGATGCCGGCCTCCACGGCGCTGCCCGCCGGCACCGCCTTGCCGGCAAGCGCAAGCCGCCCGCCGCCGGCCGATTCGAACCATGTCTTCTCCGGCGTTGTCTTCAGAGCCCCGGACACAAAGCTCATCGACGGCGAGCCAAGGAAGCCGGCAACGAACTTGTTGGCCGGCCGATCATAAAGCTCGAGCGGGGCGCCGACCTGCTGGATCCGGCCACGGTCCATCACGACGATACGGTCGGCCATGGTCATGGCCTCGATCTGGTCATGGGTGACGTAGACGATGGTCGATTTCAGCCGCTGGTGCAGCGCCTTGATCTCGGTACGCATCTGCACGCGCAATTGGGCGTCGAGGTTGGACAGCGGTTCGTCGAACAGGAACACCGAGGGTTCACGCACGATGGCGCGGCCCATGGCGACGCGCTGGCGCTGGCCGCCCGACAATTGCCGGGGGTAGCGATCGAGATAGGAGAACAGGTTGAGGACGCCCGAGGCCTTCTTGACCTTCTGGTCGATGGTCGCGCGGGTCTCGCCGCGGATCTTCGGGCCGAAGCCGATATTGTCCGAGGCTTTCAGATGCGGGAACAGCGCATAGGACTGAAACACCATGGCGATGTTGCGCTGCTGTGGCGGCAGGTCGTTGGCGCGCACGCCGCCGATCAGGAGATCGCCTGACGTGATTGTCTCCAGCCCGGCCAGCATGCGCAGCAAGGTCGACTTGCCGCAGCCGGACGGGCCGACCAGCACCACGAATTCGCCACTCTTGATGTCGAGGCCGATGTCCTCGAGGATCCTGTGCTGGCCGAAGGATTTCGACAGGTTGCGAAACAGGACGTCGGTCATGGTCACGCTCCCAATATGTCGTCGATGAACGGCAGGCAGCCGGCGGTCAGCCCCGCATCCACGGGCATCACCACGCCTGTTACGCCCGAGGCGCGGTCCGACGCAAGGAAAGCCACGGCTTCAGCCACTTCCGAGGCATTGACGATGCGTCCGAGCGGGTAGAGCCGCTGCAACTTGCCCAGGATTTCCGGGTCCTTGGCCAGGCGATGGTCCCAGGCGGCGGTGCGGATCGATCCCGGGCAGACGACATTGGCGCGCACGCCGCTGCGGCCAAGCTCGACCGCGATCGATTTGGCATAGGCGTTGATGCCGGCCTTGGCGACCGCATAGGCCGGATTGCCGAAATGCGCGATGGCGTTGACGGAGGAGATGAAGACGACGCTGCCTGAGCCGCGCGCGGCCATCGCCTTGGCGATAGGGTCGGCGAAGGTCATGACCCCGGTCAGATTGAGGTCGAGCTCATGCTCGATGTTGTCGGCGTTGAGTGCGGAGATCGTCTCGGCGCGCGTCCAGCCGGCATTGTTGATCAGGATGTCGGGCACGCCGTCCCTGTCCAGCACAGCGGCGATCCCCGCCTCGATCGAAGCCCGGTCGAGAAGGTTGAAGACATGGCGCGAGGCAAGCTGTGGGCTTGCCAGCGCCTCCTCGGACTGGTCGCAGCCGACCACCCGCGCGCCTCTGCCGGCCAGCAGCGCGACGATGGCCGAGCCAAGGCCGCCGCCGGCACCGGTGACGACGACAGTGCGGCCTGCGAATTCGGCTTTCGAAACCACGGCGCTTGCTCCTCCCGCAGGTCAGGCAGATGCCGGCAAGCTAAAGAAAGAAATGTAATTAAGCAACATGATAATCCGCTTGCATGGCGTGAATTCATCGATAATGTAGGAAAGTCACATAAATCTTGTGCCAGCCATCGGCACAGGAAGCGCAAATGCGCGAAACAAATGGGAGAGCTCGGATGAGCCTTGCCAAATGGACTGTCGGCCTGATGGCCGGAATGAGCATGCTGGCCTTCGCCGCGCAGGCGAATGCGGGTGAGGTGCGCGTCACCGTCGCCGAATACAGTGCCAAGACCGGCCCCTATTTCGAGGAAGTGAAGAAGGAGTTCGAGGCAAAGAACCCTGGCATCACCGTCAAGTTCGAAGTCGTGCCGTGGGATGTGCTCCTGCAGAAGCTGACCACCGACATCACCGCCGGCACCAATGCGGACCTGTCGATCATCGGCACGCGCTGGCTGATCGACTTCGTCCAGCAGGACGTCGCCGAGCCGCTCGACGGCTACATCACGCCCGAATTCAAGGGCCGCTTCATCGACACCTTCCTGTCGCCCTCGATCATGAACGGCAAGACCTACGGCCTGCCGATCGCGGCGTCCGCCCGCGCCATGTATTACAACAAGGAGCTGTTCGAGAAGGCCGGCATCGCCAAGCCGCCGGCAACCTGGACCGAGTTGCAGGACGATGCCCGCAAGATCAAGGCGCTGGGGTCCGGTACTTTCGGGTTCGGCCTGCAGGGCAAGGAGATCGAGACCGACGTCTATTACTACTACGCCATGTGGTCGCAGGGCACCGAGATACTGAACAAGGATGGCACGTCGGGCCTCGGCACGCCGGGCGCGCTCGAAGCCGCCAAGCTCTACAAGTCGATGATCGATGAAGGTCTGACCGAGCCGGGCGTCACCTCCAACAACCGCGAGGATGTGCAGAACCTGTTCAAGCAGGGCAAGGTCGGCATGATGATCACCGCGCCCTTCCTGTCCAACCAGATCAAGGACGAGGCGCCGACCCTGAAATACGGCGTCGCCGCCATTCCAGCCGGCCCGACGGGCGCGCGCGGCACCTATGGCGTCACCGATTCCATGATCATGTTCAAGAACTCAAAGAACAAGGATGAGGCCTGGAAGCTTATGGACTTCCTGTTCACCACGGAGCAACGCGCCAAGTTCACGCAAGGCGAGGGCTTCCTGCCGGTGAACAAGGAAGAGGCCAAGATGGACTACTACGTCAACAATGCCGACCTCGCCGCCTTCACCGCGCTTTTGCCCGACGCCCGCTTCGCGCCGGTCATTCCGGGCTGGGAAGAGGTTGCCCAGATCACGTCCGATGCCATGCAGAAGATCTATCTCGGTGGCGACCCCGAGGCAGGCCTGAAGGACGCGGCGGCCAAGGCCAATGCAGTGTTGAAGAAATAGGGGCCGTGCCCGAGCAATAGGGCGTATCTCCCTGCGCCCGTGGCGCGCCTCAGATTCAGGCGGGGCGCGCCACTCCCCTTGGAAGAAGCATGCAAAGACTCCCGAGAAGAGTGGTGAAGGCCGACAAGGCAATCACCCCGGACAAAGGACAAATCGGCAACGTTGGCGCCGCCCCTCATTGCCCTGCCGGGCATTTCTCCCCGTATAGTGACGGGGAGAAAGAGCTGGCCGCGATCTCGGCGCCCTTTTTGAGACGCTGGTGATTGGCGAAAGCGGGACGAAAGCGTCCCTCTCCCCGTCACTATACGGGGAGAGGATGCCGGCAGGCAGGTGAGGGGCAGCGCAAACGCCGGGGAGAGTTTGAAAGTCAGTATTAGCTCAGCTGGCAAGCCAGCGCGCTACGGATGCCTCGCAACGCGGTACAAACCAGCCGATGCAAAATCGTTTCCTGCCCTATCTTCTGACCTTGCCCAGCCTGTTCCTGGCGGCGGTCGTCATCTTCTGGCCGGTCTGGGACCTGATCCAGATCTCGACGCATGACGTCAACCGCTTCGGCCAATTGCGCGAATTCAGCGGCCTTGCCAATTTCGCGGCCCTTGCCGCCGATCCCGACTTCGTCGCGGCACTCTGGCGCACCGGTCTGTGGACCGTGCTGGTGGTCGGCGGCGCACTGCTGCTGTCGGTGCCGGTGGCGATGATCCTCAACACCGATTTCTATGGCCGCGGTCTTGCCCGTGTCATCATCATGCTGCCCTGGGCGGTGTCGCTGACCATGACGGCGGTGGTCTGGCGCTGGGCGCTGAGCGGCGAAAGCGGCATGCTGAATTCGGCGCTGCTCGGGCTTGGCCTGATCGACCATAACATCCAGTGGCTGGCCAGCGCCGAGACGGCGTTCCCGATGCAGGTGCTGATCGGCATATTGGTGACGGTGCCGTTCACCACGACGATCGTCCTCGGCGGACTGTCGTCGATTCCGGACGATCTTTACGAGGCGGCCGCCCTTGAGGGGGCCACGGCGCTGCAGCAGTTCCGCGAGATCACCTTTCCGCTGCTGAAGCCGTTCATCAACATCGCCATCGTGCTCAACACCATCTATGTCTTCAATTCGTTCCCGATCATCTGGGTGATGACGCAGGGCGGGCCGGCCAACTCGACCGACATCCTGGTCACCCACCTCTACAAACTCGCCTTCCGCATCGGCAAACTGGGTGAGGCCTCGGCGGTGTCGCTGGTGATGTTCGCCATATTGCTGGTCTTCACCATGATCTATGTACGCCTCGCCATGCGGGAGCAACGCGCATGACAAATCAGCTCATGACGGGCAAGCTCAAACGCACCATCATCGCCTGGCTGCTTTTGGCGCCTTTGATCGTGGTGACGATCTTTCCCTTCGCGGTGATGTTCCTGACCGCGGTCAAGCCACGGCAGGAAGTGCTGTCACCGACCTGGTGGCCAAGCGAGTTCCGCTGGTCGAACTTCTCCGACATGTGGGTGGCGACCGGTTTCGGCCAGGCGCTGGCCAACTCGCTCTATGTGTCGGTCATCGCCACGGTCGGCGCCATCCTGATCTCCGTACCCGCCGCCTACGCCATGTCGCGCTTTCGCTTTGCCGGCTATGGGGCCTTTCGCCAGTTCCTGCTGATCTCGCAGATGATCTCGCCGATTGTGCTGGTGCTCGGCCTGTTCCGGCTGATGGCCGCCTGGGGGCTGGTCGAGTCGACCACGGCGCTCGGCTTCATCTACATGGCCTTCAACGTCGCCTTCACCGTGTGGATGCTGCAGAGCTATTTCGACACCATTCCGCGCGATCTCGAGGAAGCCGCGTGGATGGAAGGCGCCGGCCGCTGGCTGACGCTGCGCAAAGTGTTCCTGCCGCTCTGCCTGCCGGCGATCGCGGTCACGGCGATCTTCACCTTCATCAACGCCTGGAACGAGTTCGTCGTGGCGCTGACCATGCTGCGCAGCCAGGAGAGCTACACGCTGCCGATTCAGGTCTTTTCCCTCGTCGCCGGCCGCTACACGATCGAGTGGCATCACGTCATGGCGGCGACCCTGCTGGCGACGCTGCCGGTGGCGATCCTGTTCATCTGGCTGCAGCGATATCTTGTCAGAGGACTGGCGCTCGGGGCGGTCAAGTAGCCGGCAATCACCACGGAGTTTTCATGCGCATCTTCACCGCCTCGCTGGCGACGGAAACCAACACCTTCTCGCCGGTGCCGACCGACAGGGCCTCGTTCGAGATGGCGTTCTATGCCGGGCCGGGCAAGCATCCGGAGACGCCGACATTGTGCTCCTCGCCGATCGTGGCCTTGCGCCGGCGCGCGGCCGCCGAAGGACTGACCGTGATCGAAGGCACCGCCACCTGGGCCGAGCCCGGCGGCCTGGTGCAGCGGCAGACCTTCGAGGCGCTGCGCGACGAGATTCTCGGGCAGCTCGAGGCGGCACTGCCGGTCGACGCGGTCATCCTCGGCCTGCATGGCGCCATGGTGGCGCAAGGCTATGACGATTGCGAAGGCGACCTGCTTGAGCGCGTGCGGGCAATTGTCGGACCCAAGGTGGTGATCGCCTCCGAGTTCGATCCGCATAGCCATTTGACGCCAAAGCGCGTGGCGGCCTCCGATATCATGGCCTACTTCCTCGAATTCCCGCACACCGACTTCTATGAACGCGGCGAACATGTCGTCGAGCTTGGCCTGGCTGCCGCACGCGGCGAGATCAAGCCGGTGATTTCGACCTTCGACTGCCGCATGATCCAGGTGCTGCCGACCAGCCGCGAGCCGATGCGCTCCTTCGTCGACCGCATCAAGGCGATGCACGGCAAGGACGGCGTGCTGTCGGTGTCGGTCATCCACGGCTTCATGGCCGCCGACGTGCCGGAAATGGGTACGCGCATCCTCGTCGTCACCGACAATGACAAGGCCAGGGGCGATGCGCTGGCGCAGCAGCTCGGGAGCGAACTCTATGCCGTGCGCGAAAATACGGCGATGACGATGCTTGATACCGCCGGCGGCATCGACCGGGCGCTGGCCGTACGTGCCGGGAATCCCGGCAAGCCCGTGGTCATCGCCGACATCTGGGACAATCCCGGCGGCGGCGTTCCCGGCGACGGCACCTTCGTGTTGCGCCAGATGCTGGCGCGTGGCCTGGACAAGTTTGGCGTGGCGACGATCTGGGATCCGATCGCCGTGACTTTTTGCCTGGCGGCGGGCGAAGGCGCCGTCATCGACCTGCGCTTCGGCGGCAAGGCCGGCCCGCAGGCCGGCGAGCCGATCGACGCGCGCGTCAAGGTGCTGAAAGCCGTTAACGAGGGGTGGCAGAGTTTCGGGCCAAGCCGGGTGACACTTGGGCCGGCCGCTTTGGTCCGCATCGAAGGCACCGAGGTCGACATCATCCTCAACACCAACCGCACGCAGACTTTCGAGCCGGACATCTTCTCCAACATCGGCGTCGATCCGCTGGCCAAGGATATGCTGCTGATCAAGTCGACCAACCATTTCTATGCCGGCTTCGAACCGATCGCCGCCGAGATCATCTATGTCTCGGCGCCGAGTTCCTATCCGAGCAATCCTGCGGTGACGGATTACAGGAAGCTGACACGGCCGGTCTGGCCGAGGGTGAAGGATCCGTGGAAGGAGTAGGCTCCCCCTTCTCCCCTTGCGGGAGAAGGTGTCGCCGCAGGCGACGGATGAGGGGTGTTCCAGCGGAGTGAGACGTCGGCGTTCCCTGGAACACCCCTCATCCGTCTCGGCGCTGCGCGCCGATCCACCTTCTCCCGCAAGGGGAGAAGGAAGAGGCCGGGCTACACCAGCCCCCGCTTCACCATCATCGCTTCCGGCGACGGCATCTTGCCGCGAAACGCCGTGTACAGCTCTTCCGGATCCTTGGAACCGCCGGCGGCGTAGATGTTCTTTCTCAGCCGCTCGGCCAGGGCCGGGTTGAAGGGATCGCCGGTCTCCTCAAAGGCGGCGAAGGCATCGGCGTCCAGCACTTCCGACCACATGTAGGAATAGTAGCCGGCCGAGTAGCCGTCGCCCGAGAAGACATGACCGAAATGCGGGGTGCGGTGGCGCATGGCGATGGTGTCGGGCATGTCAAGCCTGTCGAGCGTTTCGGCTTCGAAACGAAGCGGCTCCGCCGGGGCATCGGGCCGAGCGTGATAGGCCATGTCCATCAAGGCGGAAGACGTGAATTCGACCGTGGCGAAGCCGGCGCCGAAAGTGCGGGTGGCCAGCATCTTGTCGAGCAGCGCCTTCGGCATCGGCTTGCCTGTCTTGACATGCAGGGCGTGCTTCTCCAGCACCGCCGGCACCGTCAGCCAGTGCTCGTAGAGCTGCGAAGGCAGCTCGACGAAATCGCGGCTGACCGAAGTGCCTGATACCGACGGCCAGGTGACGTCGGTCAGCATGCCGTGCAGCGCATGGCCGAATTCATGGAACAGCGTCTTCGCCTCGTCGACCGACAGCAGTGCCGGCTCGCCGGCCGGCGGCTTGGCGAAGTTCATGACATTGTAGATCACCGGCTTCGAGCCTTGGCCAAGATGATAGCCGGACTTCAGCGCGCTCATCCAGGCGCCTGACCGCTTCGAGGGCCGTGCGAAATAGTCGGCGAGGAACAGGCCGCGCTCGCTGCCATCGGCATTCTTCACCACGAAGACGCGTGCATCGGGATGCCAGGCGGCAATGCCCTTCTTCTCCTCGAAGGTGATGCCGAACAACTTTGTCGCCACGTCGAAGCAGGCGTCGATGACCCGGTCGAGCTGGAGATAGGGCTTCAGTTCCGCCTCGTCGAAAGCGAATTTTTCCGCCCGCAGCTTCTCCTGGTAGAAACGCCAGTCCCAGGCGGCGAATTTTTCATTGCTGCCGGCTTCCGCCGCCAGGCGTTCCAGTTCCTTCTGGTCGGCGGCGGCCTTTTCCAGCGCCTTTTCCCACACCGGATCGAGCAGCGCGTGCACCGCCTTCGGCGTCTTGGCCATGGTGTCGTCGAGCTTCAGTGCGGCGAAGGAGGCGTAGCCGAGCAGTTTCGCCTTTTCGGCGCGCAGCTTCAGCATGTCGCGCACCACGGATGTGTTGTCGCTGGCGCCGCCATTCTGGCCGCGCATGGTGAAGGCGCGGAAGGCGATCTCGCGCAGGTCGCGGCGTTCCGAGAAGGTCGTGAACGGCTCGTAGATCGAGCGCGACAAAGTGACGGCGTAGCGGCCCTTCTGGCCGCGCATCTCGGCCGCCTCGGCCATCGAACTTTTCAGGAAATCCGGCAGGCCGGCAAGATCGGCCTCGTCGAGGAACAGCACCCAATCGCGCTCGTCGGCCAGCACGTTCTGGCCGAACGTCGTGCCGAGCGAGGACAGTTCCTCATTGATCCGGGCCAGCCGCTTCTTGCCCTCGGCATCGAGCTTGGCGCCGGAGCGGACAAACCCCTTCCAGGTCTTCTCCAGTACCCGCAAGGTCTCGGCGTCGAGCCCGAGGTTCTCGCGGCGCTGGTAGAGATCGTCGATGCGGGCGAAAAGTTTCTCGTTCATCGAGATCGCCGAGAAATGCCTGGACATTTTTGGCGAGATATCGCGCTCCAGCGCCTGGATCGTATCGTTGGTGTAGGCGCCGGCCCGGCACCAGAAGATCGACGAGACGTGATCGAGCGCCTCGCCGCCCAGCTCCAGCGCTTCAAGCGTGTTCTCGATGGTCGGTGCATCCTTGTTGGCGGCGATCGCGTCGATCTCGGCCTCATGCGCCTTCAGTGCCGCGTCGAAGACCGGGGAAAAATCACCGTCGCCGATATGGGCAAAGTCTGGCAGGCCGAGCGGGCCCTGCCACGCGGTCAGCGGATGGGCGGCGAGGTCGACGGCTTTCGTGGAGGACATGGACGGTCTTTCGCTGGCATCAAGGAGGAGGGTGTCACCGATGTAGGGCGCGGCCCGCGGGGCCGCAATATGGCAGTTGGCCGATCCGCCTCAATAGCCTTCGCAGTTTTCGGCGATTGCCGCTTGCGAACTGGCGGTGATGCGGTTGTCTGTCACCGCGAAGGTTTCCTGCATCAGCATGTCATTGTTGGGGAAGTCGTAGCAGGCGATCACCGTGGTGACACCGCCCTCGCTCTTCTCGATCCGGTGGCGGATCGCGGCACCCGCTACCGCGCCTTTCCATTCGTCGAGCGAGGCGATGAACTCCTGCTTGCTTTGAACGATGCCGAGGTCGTCGAGCGTGATGCGGACATCGTCGGCAAGCAGGTCGGCGAGTTCGGTACGGTCGGCGACCAGCAGCGCCGCATACCAGCGGCTGATGATGGCGCCGTCATCGGCGCGGGCGGCGATAATCGCTATCAGCAGTGCGGCCGCCGTGAAAACGACCGAACGGACGTTCATCGCCTGGCGCACCGCCCCGTTCATTCCAGCACCGGCCGCTCGAAATCGCCGGTGTCCTTGTTCATCACCCAGAGCTCGCCGGTCGAAATGTCGAACCAGGCCCCGTGCAGCGACAGCCGGCCCTTGCCCTCGAGGATCGAGACGCAAGGAAAGGTCCTGAGGTTGGCGATGGAATAGCGGATCGAGATGCGCTCAAGTGCTGTCTGGCGCTCCGTTGCCGTCATGAAGGTGCTGGAGGAGACGGTCTCGGCAGCTGGCGCGATCAGGCTCATCCACTTGCCGATGAAGTCGCCGGGGGACAGCGGTGCCGAATTGGGGTCGAGCGCGGCGCGGATGCCGCCGCAGCGGCCATGTCCCATGACGACGATATTCTTGACCTTGAGGCTCTGTACCGCGAATTCGAGCGCGGCCGAGGTCGAGTGGAACTCGCCATCCGGCTCGTAGGGCGGCACCAGATTGCCGACATTGCGCAGCACGAAGAGTTCGCCCGGCCCGGCGTCGAAGATCGCTTCAGGGGCCGAACGGGAATCGCAGCAGGCGACGATCATCGTCTCGGGGGCTTGCCCCTCCCGGGCGAGTTCACGATAGCGCCCGCTCTCGGTGAGGTAGCGGCCATTCATGAAATTGCGGTAGCCGGCGAGGAGGTGGTCAGGAAGATGAGGCATGGGCGGCTAAGGCCTTTCCAGTTGGAGGCGGCAGCTCGTTGCGGTCGAGAAAGGCTCTAACGGCAAAAGCCCGTCGCGAGCAATGCAGAATTGTGGGGGCTGGGCATAAATGCCATGCGCCAAAGCAGAGCGTGTGTCGATATTCAAGCCCAGATGGCGAACGGTATGCCAAAACCGTCAGCGAGCGGCGGGTTGGGAAATGGCTTCGCGCTGCCGCTGGCAATGCGGCCGGCGATCAGCATCATGACAGCCGCGTCGAGGAAATCGTCCGCGGCCGCTCCGCGCGGCGGCGGCTGGTCGAGAAAGCCCATCTCATAACCGTGCCGGCACAGCAGCGCCTTGCGCTCCGCCATGCCGGCCGGGTTGACGCTGCCCTTGATCTTCTTCGGCAATTGCATGGCCTGATTGCCGTTCAGGCGGCAGAAGGCGACTTCCGGATGCGATTCGAAGACGCGGCCGCGCAGATCCGGCCGCGCGATCAGCAAAGTATCGATCTCGCGGATTTTCGAAAAGATGCCGAAGGCCTGGATGGAAACGCCGCGCGGCGGGTCGGATGTGGCCCTGGCCACCTCGCTTGCCTTGCGATGCGCGGCGTACCAGGCTTCGACGGTGGTGAATTCGCTCGTGTCGGCATAGAGCGCGGCGCGGGACGGGATCGAAAAGACGCTGGACTGGCGTGCCCCGAGCAGTGGCCTGACCAGCGCTTCCGGTCCGCGCCCGCCTTTGCTGGAAAATTCGGGCAGGCCGATCGGCATGTCGACGGCGACAACCGCATTGTCCGGGCTTGCCTCGAGCAATGCGGCGAAGCTGGCGAACACCTCGACCTGGGGCGCCGAACCGGGGTTACCAGGTGTCGAACCGGCGTTACGAGGTGTTGAATCGGGCTCGAGCCGCACGGCGATCCAGCCGGCCTTGCAGCCATCGGCGCCGACGATCACGACCTCGGTCGAAGTCACGCCCGACGGTCCCGCCCCGGATGCGTGAGGTGACGCAGCTGCACCATGGCCATCGGGTGCGACAGGCTCTGCGCGTCGGTTTCGAGCTGCAGTTCGTCGCCGCCCCGCTTGGCGGTGCGTGCCAGGATCTCATAGACCGCCGCCGTGGTCGATTGCAGCGCCTTGATCGGCGGCTGGCCGGAGAGGATGCGGGCAAGGTAGACGGCCGCCGTCAGGTCGCCCAGGCCGTTCGGCGGCTTGTCGATCAGGCGGTGCTCGGCAAGGAGGGCCTGGGTGCCGTCGAGCAGCAGATTGCCGGTGCCACCCGTCATCATCGACTGTGCCGAGGTGACCAGCATGGTCGACGGACCGGCATGGAGCGCCGCCGAAATCACCGATTTCAGATCGGGCAAGGGAACGCCGGCCATCCATTCGAGTTCATAGCGATTGGGCGTGGCAATGTTGGCGATCGGCATCAGCCGGTCGCGCAGCGCGACAGCGGTGGGCTCCGGCACATAGAGACCGCCGGAATCACCCATCACCGGATCGCAGATATAGACGGCGCCAGGCGTCCTGGCCTTCACCGCGGCGACCAGCGAAGCGACGGCCTCGGCCTGGCCGGCCTCGCCGAGATAGCCCGACAGCACCGCGCCGACCTCGCCCAGCCATGGCGCGCGCTCAAGATCAGCCATCAGTGCCTTGAACTGGTCGAGTGGCGGCACGATGCGCGTCGCCCGCCCGTGGCCGGGATGCCAGGGCAGGATGACCGTCGGCACCGCCCAGACCGGAAAGCCGAGGGTCTCCAAGGCGAAGACGGCGGCACGGTTGCCGACCGAACCGCGTGCGACATGGCTGGAAATGACGATGACCGCACGCGGCGCGTCGGGTTTTTCGGCGCTCATTGTTTTGTGATTCCTAGCTGCCCCGGGTGAGGAAAAGCACGAGCCAGACCATCAGGCCCAGCGCCAGAAGCAGGCCGAGTATCCTGCCAATGCGCGTGCCCCAGACTTCGATCGGGTCCGTGCGGTCGGCGTCGGCGGCGGCGACGTGGTCGCGCATGCCTTTCGTCGTCCGCGCCACGAAGGAGGCGCCGGCCGGGTCGGTTTCCTGCGCAACGCGCTCTAGGATACGGCGCGATTCCCTGTCGCTGTCGGGGCGTTCCGCCATGATGATGTCCCGTTTTGCCGGGACCTTATCGCGTTCGCGCGGCCAATCACAGGGCCTTGCGGCAGGGCGATACATTGCCGGGCCGGCTCAGGAGGTCGAGGCCGTTTTCTTGCGCGCTGATTGTGGTAATGCTTCGCATGCAACTTCTACCGAGGGACCCCATCATGCTTGCCCAGCGCCTTGCCCGACCATCGACATTCCGCACGCTGCCCGCCTTCCTGATGATGGCAATCGTGCTGCCGCTGCTTGCCGGCTGCGGCTACAACACGATCCCGACGGCGGAGGAGAATGCCAAGGCGGCTTGGAGCGAGGTGCTGAACCAGTACCAGCGCCGCGCCGATCTCATCCCCAATCTGGTCGAGACGGTCAAAGGCTATGCCTCGCATGAAAAAGACACGCTCGACGCTGTCGTAGAGGCCCGCGCCAAGGCGACGCAGATTACGGTGACGCCGGAAACGCTGAAGGATCCCGAGGCGCTCAAGAAATTCCAGGATGCCCAGGCAGGGCTGACCAGCGCGCTGTCGCGGCTGATCGCGGTGTCGGAAGCCTACCCCGACCTCAAGGCCAACCAGAATTTCCTGGCGCTGCAGGCACAGCTCGAAGGGACGGAAAACCGCATCGCGGTGGCGCGGCGCGACTACATCCAGGCGGTCAGGGACTATAATCTGACGCTGAAGACCTTCCCGTCCGTGCTCTGGGCCACCTTCTGGTTCCGCGGCAACGAGCCCTTCGCCAATTTCACCGTCGACGAAGACAAGATGCAGCCGCCGAAGGTCGATTTCGGCACGAAGCAGGGCGGGTAATTTCGCGAAATCGGCTGAGCGTCTCTTTGCCACAAGACGGACCGCTGGCGTGCAAACACCCCCCTCTGTCCTGCCGGACATCTCCCCCTCAAGGGGGGAGATTAGCCGTGGTCAAGGCCCTCGCCAATTTTTGACCTCTCAAAGTGAGAGCCGGCAGCGAAGTCGCCCATCTCCCCCCTTGAGGGGGAGATGTCCGGCAGGACAGAGGGGGGTGCCTCGCGCTTACCTCACCCTTCTTGGCCTTCTTGCCAGCCTCCTTTTTCTCCCCCTAGCCGCCTTCGCAGCGGATCTGCCGGCGCTCACGGGCCGCGTCGTCGACAATGCGGGCATCATCGATGCCTCGACCAAGGCGGCGCTGACGCAAAAACTCGCCGACTTCGAGACAAAGGGTTCCGACCAGATCGTCGTCGCAACCATTCCCAGCCTCGACGGCGAGGAGATCGAACCCTACGCCAACCGGCTCTTCCGCTTCTGGAAGCTCGGCCAGGCCAAGGAGAACAACGGCGTCCTGCTGCTGGTCGCGCCGAACGATCGCAAGATGCGCATCGAGGTCGGCTACGGGCTGGAAGGCACGCTGACCGACCTGCACACCAAGCTGATCATCGAAAACGACATGGTGCCGGCGTTCCGCGCCGGCGACTTCTCGGGTGGCATCTCCAAGGCCGTGGACGACATGGTCATGGTGCTGGAAGGCAATCCGGAGGAGCTGGAAGCGCGCGGCAAGCGCAACCAGGAGGCGCCGTTCAATTCCGACGACCTGTTCTTCGCCATCTTCATCAGCATCTGGGCGATCATCTTCTTCGGCAGTATCGCCGCCTCCATCCTGCCGCCGATCTTTGGCCAGAAGCTCGGGCCAGGCCGCTATCGCTGGCTTGGCATGACCTTCGAGCCCGGACGGCGTTCCTCATCCGGGGGCGGCTGGTCCTCGGGGAGCTCAGGCGGCGGCTGGTCTTCGGGTGGCGGCGGTGGCGGCTTTTCCGGCGGCGGCGGTTCGTCCGGCGGTGGTGGCTCCTCGGGAAGCTGGTGACGGCATGACGACACACACCGTCAGCACGCCGAGGCCTGGTTTCATTAGTCCGGCGATCCACGCTGTCCTGACGGCTCTGGCGTTGCTGCTGTCCTGCTTCGCGGTTTTCGCCGCCGAACTGCCGGCGCTCACGGGCCGCGTTGTCGACAATGCCGGCATCATCGATGCCTCGACCAAGGCGGCGCTGACGCAAAAACTCGCCGACTTCGAGACAAAGGGTTCCGACCAGATCGTCGTCGCCACCATTCCAAGCCTGGACGGCGAGGAGATCGAACCTTACGCCAACCGGCTCTTCCGCTTCTGGAAGCTCGGCCAGGCCAAGGAGAACAACGGCGTCCTGCTGCTGGTCGCGCCGAACGATCACAAGATGCGCATCGAGGTCGGCTACGGGCTGGAAGGCACGCTGACCGACCTGCACACCAAGCTGATCATCGAAAACGACATGGTGCCGGCGTTCCGCGCCGGCGACTTCTCGGGTGGCATCTCCAAGGCCGTGGACGACATGGTCATGGTGCTGGAAGGCAATCCGGAGGAGCTGGAAGCGCGCGGTAAGCGCAATCCCGCCGACAGCAGCACCTCCATCGATCCCATCGTCGCGGTGTTCCTGATCCTGTGGGCGACGATGTTCTTCGGCGGCCTGGCGATGGCATTCCTGCCGCCGATGTTCGGCACGAAACTGTCGCCGGGCGTGTATAGATGGCTGGGTATGACGTTTCGTTACGGCCGGGGGTCAAGCGGATCGTCGTCGGGCTCCAGCGGCTGGACAACGGGATCGTCGGGCGGCGGCTGGTCGTCGGGAAGCTCCAGCAGTGGCTGGTCGTCCGGGTCGAGCAGCGGCGGCGGGTTTTCGGGCGGCGGTGGCTCGTCCGGTGGTGGCGGTTCTTCAGGAAGCTGGTGAGACAATGGCAACACGACCGATCAGCCCGCAGGATCATGAGCGCATCGCCGATGCGATCCGCGCCGCCGAGGCCAAGACCGATGGCGAGATCTACTGCGTCGTGGCGCATGCCAGCGACGGCTATTTCGCCCCCGCCGCCCTGATGGCGACGCTTGGCATGCTGGTCGTCAGCCTTGCCGTGGCCTACGGGCTGGAGGCATGGTGGCTCACCATCCGCCTGCCGCATTTCGTCATCGCCCAGCTCTTGGCGCTGGCCTGCGTGCTGGCCCTGTTGTGGGGGTTGCCCGGCCTGCGCATCCACATGGTGCCACGGCGGCTGCGCTATCAGGCGGCGCACGCCAATGCGATCAAGCAGTTCCTTGCCCGCAACGTCCATCGCACCGCGGCGCGCACCGGCGTGCTGATCTTCGTCTCGATCGCCGAGCGCTATGCCGAGGTGGTCGCCGATTCGGGTATCGACGCCAAGGTCGGCCAGCATGTCTGGGACGGGGTGGTGCGCGACCTCACGGCGCACGCCGGCGACGACCGGCTTGCCGACGGTTTCGTCAAGGCGATCGAGCAGGTGGGGGCGGTGCTGGCCGAACATTTCCCGGTCACCCCGGGCGATACCAACGAGCTGGACGACCATCTGGTCGAAATCTGAAAAGCCTGCCTGCAAGCGCCACCTTGCCGATCCGGCCTGTTTGCGGACGGGCGTTGCCCGACGGCAGCGGTGTCGGCATCGGTTGTGAGAAAGCGATCGACGGGCCGCCCGGACTCTTGCAATCGGGCGATGCGGGTTTATGGTTAACAAATCATGAATACGCTGACGATCGACATCCGGAAAGCCGACCCGCGCGATGCAGGCGCCATCGCCGAGGTGCATCTGGAAGCCTGGCGCGGCGCCTATTCCGGCATTATTCCACACCGCACGCTGACATCGATGATCAACCGCCGCGGCGCCGACTGGTGGGCGAATGCGATTCGTCGCGCCGCCACCGTTCTGGTGGTCGAAATCGGCGGTACGATCGCCGGCTACGCGACGATCGGCAAGAACCGCGCGCGGGAGCTCAAGCAGCAAGGCGAAATCTACGAGTTGTACCTGCGCCCGGAATATCAGGGCATCGGTCTCGGCCGTCGCCTGTTCGCGGCAGCCAGGGCGCGTCTTGCCGACCATGGCCTGAAAGGCATGGTGGTGTGGGCGCTGGAAGATAACCAGAACGCGTTGGCTTTCTATGCCGGAGCCGGCGGCCGCGATATCGCCGAGGGTGTCGAAATCTTCGAGCAGAAGGCGTTGAAGAAGGTCGCTTTCGTCTGGGAGTGACCGCCCAGGGGCGATTGCGGCAAGCCAAGCCGGTGCGCGGTTCGTATCCCACGCCAAATCACGGCGCTGAAACATCTTGTGCCGATGATTGAACGTGCCGGATGCCGGCGCGTCCCGCCTGACCGTCGTGAGCACCATTCGCCGCATTGCACCATTCCGCGCCGCCCGCTATCTCCTCCCAATCGAGAGAGGGACAAAGCCATGCGCATTGAAGCCATAGCCATCGGAAAGAATCCGCCTGAGGACATCAACGTCATCATCGAAGTGCCGATCGGCGGCGAGCCGATCAAGTATGAGATGGACAAGGAGGCCGGCACATTGTTCGTCGACCGCTTCCTGCACACCTCGATGCGCTACCCCGGCAATTACGGCTTCGTGCCGCACACGCTGTCGGGTGACGGCGATCCGATCGACGTGCTGGTCTGTAACACCCGCGCGCTGGTACCGGGCTGCGTCATCAATGTCAGGCCGATCGGCGTGCTGGTGATGGAAGACAATGCCGGCCAGGACGAAAAGGTCATCGCCGTGCCGTCGCCGAAGCTGACACTGCGCTACGAGAACGTCACCGAGTACACGCATCTGCCCGACATCACGCGCCAGCAGGTGCAGCACTTCTTCGAGCACTACAAGGATCTCGAGCCCGGCAAATGGGTCAAGATCGAAGGCTGGCACGATTCCAAATATGCCAAGAAGATGATCGTCGAGGCGATCGAACGGGCGAAGAAGAGCAAGTAGGCGACACTGGGATTCTGCTGACTCTTGTGACGAAGCCCCTCAGCTTCGTCATACTAGGGCGGAGCAGCCGCGAAGCGGCGTCGCGGAGACCCTAGTATCCATGCCGTGACGCTGGCCAAAGGGCTCGGCGGTGCAAAATTCTGCATCGTTGCGGCTGTTGTTGAGGTCGCGGCATGGATCCTCGGGTCTGCGCCGCGTCGCTTCGCTCCTTGCTTCGCCCGTGGATGACGAAGGCGCGGTGCTTCAGCGAACGTCCAACGTCCTCAGTTATCGACCCGCCCAAAGGCAGGCACATTGCCAATGGCGGTGTGCCGGTCCTTGCCGCAGGCAAAGGTGCGCGCCTTCTCGTCGGCGAGTTTTCGCGCCTGATCGTTGGCTTGCGGGTTACCGGTGGCCAGGACAAGGCCGACCGCGCAGCTTTCCCGCGCATCCATCTGGCCGACCTTGGCGACGAGCAGCACCTCGATCGACTTGTTCTCGTCCTCGCCATTGCTGATCGTGCGGCGGTGGATGACCGCGAAGGGCACGGCCTTGTCGCCATTGGTTTCGATGCGCCATTCGACCTTGGCTCCGGATGAATTGAAGCCTGAAAAACTCTCCCAGGCGGACGTCATGTCGCCGCCCGGCGGAAAACCGTAAAACAGCGATTCGCGGGCGTCGTCATAGGCGATCAGCACGGGATAGCCGCGGTAGCCGGAGCAGGCGAGATCGGCCCAGTCGCCATCGCCTTCACCAGCCTGCGCGTAAGTCACGCAGTCCTTCTTCCAGTCGAGGTCGGTGTAGGCGCTGGAAATGTCGCCGGCATGGGCTGCCTGGCAGAGACCGGCGAGGGCAAGCGGGATCAGAACGGCACGCATGACGGACACCTCCGGTTCGGGCCGGAGCAGCGTACCGGCAATCGCTATTTGTTCAAGCTCGCTTCGATCAGCAGATCGGCGTTGCGGGTAACCGACTGCGCGGGGCCGCCGAGCCCGAACAGCTGGCCGCTGATATAGGCGCCCTCGATCAAGAGCAGCAGCCCGTCGCCCAGCGTATCGGCGTCGCCGGCGCCCATCGCCGCGGCCATGGCGCGCAGGCGGCGGCGCAGTTCCTGCTTGTTGTCTTCACTCACCACGCGCGCCGGATGGCCGCGCTCGGGATATTCGACCGCCGCATTGGTCATGCCGCAGCCGCGATATTCCGGCATCTGCGTGCGTTTGCCGATGCGGGTCAGGAAGGCGCGGATCTGCGCCCGCGGATCGCCCGGATGGGCGTTGACCGCCTCGTCGAAACGCCCCCAGAACTCGAGGTCGTACCGCCTGAGATAGGAAGCGGCCAATTCGTCCTTGGACGGGAAACTGCGATAGAGGCTGGGCTTGGTGACGCCGGCGCGCCTGACGATCTCGTCGACGCCGATCGCCCTGATGCCGCGCCGGTAGAACAGGTCATATGCCACGTCGAGGATCTTCTTGGCGGCCTTCGGCGGCGCCGGTGCATGACCGTCGCTGATGGTCAGTTCAATATTTTTGTCGGTTGGCATCATGGGACTCGATTGACAGTGTTACCGATCGGTACGTATACATGCTCCCTTCTAGCAACGTACCGGTCAGTAACATGATAGCCCAATCCCGTCCATTTGGCCAGCGCTACGCTTTCGTCGTGGTCGGTGTCATCTTCCTCTGCCTGCTGATCGCGGCCGGCCTGCGGTCCGCGCCCGCCGTCATGATGCTGCCGCTGGAAAACAGTTTTGGCTGGCGGCGCGACGTTATCTCGCTGGCCGCCGGCGTCGGCATCCTGCTCTATGGCCTGACCGGTCCGTTCGCCGCCGCGCTGATGGAGCGGATCGGGATGCGCCGCACGCTGATCGCGTCGCTGGTGGTGATGTCGGGCTCGACGGCGCTCAGCCTGCTGATGACCGAGCCCTGGCATCTGTTCATCACCTGGGGCGTCTTCTCGGGTATCGGCTCCGGCGCTGTCGCCAGCGTGCTCGGCGCCACCATCGTCAACCGCTGGTTCAAGACCAATCGCGGCCTGGTCATGGGCTTGATGTCGGCCTCAAGTGCCACCGGCCTGCTGGTGTTCCTGCCGCTGCTTGCCTCGCTGGCGCAATCGGGAGGCTGGAAGCCGGTCGCCATCGCGGTCGCGATCGCCACCGCCTGTCTTCTGCCGCTGGTCTGGCTGCTGGTGCCGGAGCGCCCGGCCTCGATCGGCATGGTTCGCTATGGCGCCGAGGCCGATGACGTGCCGCCAGTCTCGCCCGCATCGCAAGGCAATTTCCTGGCGCATACGCTGAACACGCTGCGCCGCGCCGCCGGCACAAGGGTGTTCTGGTACCTGTTCGCCACCTTCTTCGTCTGCGGCTTCACCACCAACGGGCTGGTCGGAACGCATCTGATCGCCTTCTGCGGTGATATGGGCATCGGCGAGGTGCAGGCCGCCGGCCTGTTGTCGATGATGGGCATTTTCGACCTGATCGGCACGACGCTGTCGGGCTGGCTCACCGACCGCTTCGACCCGCGCAAGCTGCTCGGTGTCTACTATGCCATCCGTGGCCTGTCGCTGATCTACCTGCCCTATTCCGGCTTCTCGGCCACCAGCCTGATCATTTTCGCCGTGCTCTACGGCCTCGATTGGATCGCAACCGTGCCGCCGACACTGCGGCTCGCCAACGAGGCGTTCGGCGACCGCAGCGGCCCGATCGTGTTCGGCTGGATCGTTGCCGGACACCAGGTTGGCGCCGCGGCCGCGGCCGCCTTTGGCGGCACCATGCGCGAGCTGCAGGGCAATTACGAGCTGGCCTTCCTCATCGCAGGCATGACGGCCATCGCGGCGGCCTGTATCTCGCTGCTGATCAACACCAGCCGGCCAGCGTTCGACCCGGAACCGCAAGCCGCTTGACGTGGTGAGGCCTTGTGATCTCCCCCATCGAGGGGGAGATGTCGCCGAAGGGCGACAGAGGGGGACCTCGCGTGAAGCGCTGACGTCCTGCGCCTGCGAGAATGAGTTGAGCCCGGTCGAACCGACCACCTCTGGCCTGCCGGCCATCTCCCCCTCAACGAGGGAGATTGGCAGCTTCGACCCCGCTAGTTCCGTGATGGGATCCTAATCCGGGTAGCAGACCATCGGAATGTTCGGCCACACCGCGCTGTCGCAGTTGGCGGCGGCTTGGCGCTGCTTGAAGGCGGCGGTGACCGGGCCGGTCACCACCGGATCGACGCCATCGGGTGCGTCGGCGAAGACCTGTTCGGCCGGCGCATTGGACGGCAGGGCCGGCCGTGCCTCCTTCAGCGTCGCGGCCGACTGCGCGGCATTGGCCGCCAGCAGCATGGCAAAGGCCGCGGATGCGATGAGCGGCCAAAAACGATTGAGTTTATCGGTCATGATGGTCGAACTGTCCGGGTCCTGAAAAGGTTCCCGCCTTGGTTAACAAAATCATCTCACACGCAGATGCTTAAGATTTGATGAGTATTTGGTGTCGCGCGTCCTCTTTCGCAAATGCGAAAAACCCTGTATGAGCCGCGCAACCGAAAGAGGCGGCGCCTTTGGCCTGCTGCCTGCAACGCTCCCGAGACCAGAACATGAAACTCCGTAATATCGCGATTATCGCGCACGTCGACCATGGAAAGACAACCCTGGTCGACCAGCTTTTGAAGCAGTCCGGTTCCTTCCGCGACAATCAGCGCGTCGCCGAGCGCGCCATGGATTCCAACGACCTCGAAAAGGAACGCGGCATCACCATCCTGGCCAAGGCGACCTCGGTCGACTGGAAGGACACCCGCATCAACATCGTCGACACCCCCGGCCACGCCGATTTCGGCGGCGAGGTCGAGCGCATCCTGTCGATGGTGGATTCGGCCATCGTGCTGGTCGACGCCGCCGAGGGCCCGATGCCGCAGACCAAGTTCGTCGTCGGCAAGGCACTGAAGGTCGGGCTGAAGCCGATCGTCGTCATCAACAAGATCGACCGCCCGGACGCGCGTCATGTCGAGGTGGTCAACGAGGTGTTCGACCTCTTCGCCGCGCTCGACGCCACCGACGAGCAGCTCGACTTCCCGATCCTCTATGGTTCGGGCCGTGACGGCTGGGTTTCGGAAAATCCGGAAGGCCCGAAGGACCAGCAGCTGGCGCCGCTGTTCGACCTCATCGTCAAGCATGTGCCGGCGCCGACCGTTCATCCCGGCCCGTTCCGCATGATCGGCACCATCCTGGAAGCCAACCCCTTCCTCGGCCGCATCATCACCGGCCGCATTGAATCCGGCACGCTGAAGGCCAACCAGGCGGTCAAGGTGCTGCACCATGACGGCACCCAGATCGAAACCGGCCGCATCTCGAAGATCCTGGCTTTCCGCGGCCTTGAGCGCCAGCCGATCGACGAAGCCCAGGCGGGCGACATCGTCGCCATCGCCGGCCTGTCGAAGGGTACCGTCGCCGACACGTTCTGCGACCTGGCGGTGAGCGAGGCGCTGCATGCGCAGCCGATCGATCCGCCGACCGTGACCATGTCGTTCCTCGTCAATGACAGCCCGCTCGCCGGCACCGAAGGCGACAAGGTGACCAGCCGCGTCATCCGCGACCGCCTGCTGCGCGAGGCCGAAGGCAATGTCGCGCTCAAGATCGAGGAATCGCCCGACAAGGATTCGTTCTTCGTCTCCGGCCGTGGCGAATTGCAGCTCGCCGTGCTGATCGAGACCATGCGCCGCGAAGGCTTCGAGATCGCCGTGTCGCGTCCGCGCGTCGTCATGCAGAAGGGCGAGAACGGCGAATTGCTGGAGCCGGTCGAGGAAGTCGTCATCGACGTCGACGAGGAGCATGCCGGCGTCGTCGTTCAGAAGATGTCGGAGCGCAAGGCCGAGATGGTCGAGTTGCGCCCGTCCGGCGGCAATCGCCAGCGCATCGTGTTCCACGCGCCGACGCGCGGTCTGATCGGCTACCAGTCGGAACTGTTGACCGATACGCGCGGCACCGCCGTGATGAACCGGCTTTTCCATGCCTACGAGCCCTACAAGGGCGAACTGCCGGGCCGCACCAACGGCGTGCTGATCTCCAACGAGCAGGGCGAATCGGTCGCCTACGCCATGTGGAACCTGGAAGACCGCGGCCCGATGGTCATCGACCCGGGGGTCAAGGTCTATCAGGGCATGATCATCGGCATCCATTCCCGCGACAACGACCTCGAAGTGAACGTGCTGAAGGGCAAGAAGCTGACCAACATCCGCGCCGCCGGCAAGGATGAGGCGGTCAAGCTCACCCCGCCGATCCGCATGACGCTGGAACGCGCGCTGGCCTGGATCCAGGACGACGAACTGGTCGAGGTGACGCCGAAGACCATCCGCCTGCGCAAGCTCTATCTCGATCCGAACGAACGCAAGCGTTTCGAGAAGTCGGCCAAGGCGGTCGGCGCGGCGTAATTTCTTCTTCGGACGATTTCTGAGAGGGGCGGAGCATCACGTGCTCCGCCCCTCTCTCGTTCATCCGCCGGCCGCCCTGATGATCGCTTCGTGGTCCGGCTCGCCGGTCAGGTCGAGGCGGATCGTCATTCCCTGGCGGGCCGGCTTGCGCAAGGCTTTGGCTCCGTCCGGATCGACGACCAGCAGACGCCGCTCCTCCAGCGCCTGAAGTTTCGAGCGCGAGATGCCGAGTTCATTGGCAAGCAGACGATCGAGCCGGAGCGATATCGGCATTTCCAGCCCGAGCCGCAGTTCCAGGGTCGCCGCGCTTTCCCTGGTACCGCCGAGCAACCGCTTGCGCACCGAAACATCGGCAAACTCCTCGACACGCCCAACCTGGTTGCGCAGGGCGACGACATCGAAGGCATGGCGCCGCGCAAGCCCCAGGTCGTTGCTTTCGAGTGCCTGCAGCAGCGCGGGTTCGATGTCGCGGCGATTGCAGCGCTCGAAAATGCCGAAATTCCAGGAATTGTCGCAATCGACGCAGCGATAGATCAGCCAGACATCGATGCGCTTGCCGTTGGCGTTGACGCGGAATTTGCCGCTGCAGCGATAGGCCTTCACACCGCCGCAGCGATTGCAGTTGATCAGGGGTTGAGGGGCGATTGCAGGCGTGATCGCCCAGTGAATGACAAGATGTTGAGACAAGCCGAAAAACCTTCCAGTGCGGAAGTTCTTCAGGCTGGCAATGTCGAGATGCCCATGCGGGCACGGCGTGGCGAGAGCTAGCTATGGTCGGAAGTCAGGTGTCACGGGCGACAAGCACGCGACAGCGGTTCAGCAGTGCCAAACCGGTCTCGAACCGCCGCCTGAGGAACACATGAAAATGAGCAGACACCGCTGATGCGGCGCCCTGCAGGTGTGATCAGGGGAGTTGGCGAGACCGGCGATTACTGAGGCAAAGTGAAGCTCGAAATTGTTTTCGCGGCGGGTCTTCTAGCGACAAGGCGGCGGATGGGCAAGGGCTTCGGCGGCCGGCAGAGCAACTGATGCATGACAGGAGTCAATCAGTTGCTGCGGACGTCAGCGCTGCCTCTCATTGCCCTGCCGGGCATTTCTCCCCGTGAACGGGGAGAAGATGGCGGCAGCCAGATGAGGGGCGGCGCCGACGTCTCTTGAGGGCGAATCTCACGATGGGTGGCAGGGTGCCAAACCACCACCGATCGGATATCTTTCACCCTCCAACGCTGGAAGGCTCCGCCATGCACCTCACCTCGCTGCTGATTTTCGCCGCCGCCTTGTTCGTTGCCGCCGGCTCACCCGGCCCGTCGATCGCCGCACTCGTGGCGCGCGTCATCTCGAAGGGCTTTCGCGACGTGTTCCCGTTCCTGCTCGCCATGTGGATCGGCGAGGGCATCTGGCTGTCGCTGGCGGTGTTCGGGCTGGCCGTGGTGGCACAGACCTTCCACTTCGCTTTTGTCGTGGTGAAATGGGCCGGTGTCGCCTATCTCGCTTACCTTGCCTGGAAGATGTGGACGGCGCCTGTCGACGCGAAAGAGGGCGAGATGCCGCGCGAAGATTCGCCGGCGAAGCTGTTTTTCGCGGGCATGGCGGTAACGCTCGGCAACCCCAAGATCATGATGTTCTACCTGGCGCTGCTGCCGACCATCATCGACCTGGCTTCGGTCAGCATTGTCGGCTGGGTCGAGCTGACGGCGACCATGGCGGTGGTGCTGATCGCGATCGATCTCGCCTGGGTGCTTGCCGCCTCTCAGGCGCGCAAGCTCCTGAAAAGCAAGCGCGCCATGAAGATCGCCAACCGGATCAGCGCCACGACGATGGCCGGCGCCGCCGCGGCGATCGCTGCGCGGTCCTGAGGCGAGGCGTCAGCCCATCATATTGATGATGGGTGCGATCTCGACGTTGCAGTTCGGCATGGCCAGCATCGGGCAGCCCTTGGCCTTCTCGGCGGCATCGTCGATATCCCTGGCCTCGATGATCGAGTAGCCGCCGGTTGGGTTGCTGCCGCCGTTGTTCTCTATCTTGCCGCCGGGCATGACGGTCTTCGACATGCCGACCGGATTGCCCGGGTCGACAACAGCCGAACCAAGCTTTCCAAACCAGCCTGTCCAGGCGTCAGTCATCGCCTTTCGCTCGGCTTCGCTCGTCGGCATCTTTCCGGAGCCGTGATAGACATAGAGAAACTTCGCCATGTTCTCCTCCCTTGATGAGCGGCATCGAACCGGCATGCGGTCATGCCGCCTGCCGATCATCGGACCAAACCGGCAAACAAGCAACGAGAATGAGGAATGCCTAATGTAAGGCGAGGTTGGAGCCTCACCGTGCCATGGCGTGGTATTCGTCGTTCGGCCGCATGTCGATCGCAGCAGCCACGCGGTTCGACATGTTGAAGAAGGCTGAAGTCGAGGCGATGTCCCAGATGTCGCGGTCGCTGAAGCCGGCCTTCCGAAGCGCGACCCGGTCGGCCTCGACGATCTTGGCGGGCTCCTCGGTCAGCTTGACCGCGAATTCGAGCATGGCGGCCTGCCTCGGCGACAGAGCGGCGGCGCGGAAATTCATCACCATCATTTCTCCGAGCGCAGGGTCCCCGGACAACTGGCGCACCGCCGCGCCATGCGCGGTCAGGCAGTAATAGCAATGGTTGATCGAGGAGACCGCGACCGCGATCATCTCGCGCTCCAGGTTCGACAGGCCCGAATCACCCAGCATCAGATCGTTGTACATGTCGGTGAAGGCGCGCAGCTTCTTGTCGTCGAAGGCGTAGGCCTTGAGCACGTTCGGAACCAGGCCGAGCTTCTCCTCGCATTTGGCGAAATAGGCCTTTGTCGGTTCGCTCAGTTCCCCTGAATCGAGATCAAGCGCGGTGATTTTGCCGGTCATGGTCATTTTCTCCTCTTCGGGCGCCGCCTTGCCGCCGAATTCGGATAATTCTCGGCAAGCCGTCAAACCTTTGTCGCCAAACAGCGGTCATCTGCTACGATAGTCGTAAAAGCATTCGACGGGAGGGAATAGCGTCATGGCCAGCGTGAAATCCGCAGCGAAGCCGAAGAAAAAACTCACATCAGCAACAAAGACCGAGGAAAGGCCAGCCCGGCTCGCCGATTACCTCCTCGCCCGCGCGCCGGCCGAAGACATCGCCGCCTATGACGTGGCGGACCTCGAACGTGCCGCCGACCTCGCCGGCGAGGCGGTCGCCAGGCACAAGAAGGGCGCGTGCGTCGTTGCCGTCGAGACCGATTCGGGCGTCGCTCGCGAAGGCCGCCCGGTGACGGTCATCACCGTCGTCAACGACAACATGCCGTTCCTGTTCGATTCCATCCTCGGTGAGGTTACCGAGACATCGGGTGAGCCGACATTGGTCACCCACCCGGTCATCACCGTGCGCCACGGCAAGCGCGGTGTCGAGGAAATCCTGGGCGACGGCAATTTCGCCAAGGACGACGGCAATCACGACCGGCTGAGCGTCATCCACGTCCATATCCCGCGGCTGACCGCGGACGCGGCAAACGCCTTGACCGAGCGGCTGCGCAAGATGCTTGGCCAGGTTCACGCCGCCGTCAACGACTGGAAGCCGATGCTGGCCCGGCTCGATCAGGCGATCTCCGAGTTCCGCTATTCCGCGGTGCCGCTCGACAAGAAGAGCGTGGCGGAGGCGATCGCCTTCCTGGAATGGCTGCGCGACGACAATTTCACCTTCCTCGGCATGCGTGAGTTCAAATACACCGGCGGCGAGGAAAGCGGCAATCTGGAGCGCGCCGACAAGCCCGGCCTCGGTATCCTTAGCGATCCCGATGTGCTGGTGCTGAGGCGCGGCACCGAAGCGGTGACGACAACGCCCGAGATTCGCGCCTTCCTGCATGGGCCGGAGCCGCTGATCGTCACCAAGGCCAATGCTAAGTCTTCCGTGCACCGGCGCATCTATCTCGATTACATCGGCGTCAAGACCTACACCGCCAAGGGCGTGTTGTCGGGTGAACTGCGCATCGTCGGCCTGTTCACCTCGACCGCCTACACGCGGTCGGTGATGAAGATCCCGTATCTCAGGTCAAAGGCCGAGACCATCATCGCCAAGTCCGGTTTCGACCGGCATGACCACTCGGGCAAGGCGCTGATCAACGTGCTGGAAAGCTATCCGCGCGACGAACTGTTCCAGGTGCCGGTGCCGATCCTGCGCAAGCACGCCGCGGCCATTCTGGGGCTGATCGAGCGGCCGCGCGTTCGGGCGCTGGTGCGCGCCGACCAGTTCGACCGCTTCGTCTCGATTCTCGTCTTCGTACCGCGCGACCGCTACGACAGCGTCGTGCGCGAGAAGATCGGCGCTTACCTCAAGACCGTGTTCGAGGGCCGGCTGTCAGCCTATTACCCGGCCTTCCCGGAAGGCGGGCTGGCGCGCGTGCACTTCATCATCGGCCGCTCCGGCGGCAAGACGCCGAAAGTCGAGCAGGCGACGATCGAGGCGGCGATCCGCGACATCGTGCGCACCTGGGAGGATGCCCTTTCCGACGCGGCGGACGCCGATGGCGGCGACCAGGCGTTGAAGGCCATCGCCGCAAGGCTGCCGGAAAGTTATCGCGACTCCTTCAGCGCGGCGGTGGCGCTGGTCGATGCCGGGCGCATCGCCAGGATCAGCGCCGATAATCCGATCGCCATCGACTACTACCGCCATGCCGAGCAGAAGCCGCATCAGGCGGCGCTGAAGATTTATCACCATGGCAGCCCGGTGGCGCTGTCGCGGCGTGTGCCGGTGCTGGAAAACATCGGCTTCCGCGTCATCAGCGAGCGCACCTTCGAGGTCGGCGACGACCAGTCCGGCATGATCAATAGAGATCAGCCCGGCATGGTCTTCATCCACGACATGGAGCTGGAGAACAGCTATGGCAAGCCGATCGACCTTGCCGATGGCGGCGCGCTGTTCGAGGACGCGTTCCTGTCGGTGTGGCGCGGCGATGTCGACAATGACGGCTATAACGGCCTCGCCCAGACGGCCGGCCTGTGGTCCGGCGAAATCACCATCCTGCGCGCCTATGGCCGCTATCTGCAGCAGGTCGGCATTCCGCAAAGCCAGGACTTCATCGCTGCCGCCCTCAACCGTTATCCCCAGATCGCGCGTGGCCTGCACGCGCTGTTCATCGCCCGGCTTGGCCCCACGGCCGAGGGCGATGGGGTGGTGGCGGCAAAGCATCTCAAGGCCAAGATCAAGGATGCGCTGGAGGATGTGCCCAACATCGATGACGACACCATCATACGCCGCTACCTCAACCTGATCGAAGCCTCGCTGCGCACCAACCATTTCGTTACCGATACGAAGCAGAAAGGCCAGTCGCTGGCGATCAAGCTCGAGTCGCAGGCGGTCGAAGGGCTACCGGCGCCACGGCCGTGGCGCGAGATCTTCGTCTATGGTTCCGAGGTCGAGGGCCTGCATCTGCGCTTCGGCCCGGTGGCGCGTGGCGGCTTGCGCTGGTCGGACCGTGCCCAGGACTACCGCACCGAGGTGCTCGGCCTGGTCAAGGCGCAACAGGTCAAGAACGCCGTGATCGTGCCGGTCGGCGCCAAGGGCGGTTTCTTCCCCAAGCGCCTTCCAGTCGGCGGCAGCCGCGACGCGATCTTCGAGGCGGGCACCTCCGCCTACAAGAATTTCGTCTCCAGCCTGCTGTCGATCACCGACAATATCGGACTGGAGGGTGTCATTCCGCCGGCCGGCGTCATCAGGCGCGACCAGGACGATCCCTATTTCGTCGTCGCCGCCGACAAGGGCACGGCGACCTTCTCCGACACCGCCAATGCCATCTCCGAGAAGCATGGCTTCTGGCTCGACGATGCCTTCGCCTCCGGCGGCTCGGCGGGCTATGACCACAAGAAGATGGGCATCACCGCCAAGGGCGCCTGGGAAGCGGTCAAGCGGCATTTCCGCGAGATGAACCGCGACATCCAGACCTCGCCGTTCACCGCCGTCGGTGTCGGCGACATGTCGGGCGACGTGTTCGGCAACGGCATGCTTCTGTCGCCGAAAACCAGGCTGATCGCAGCCTTCGATCATCGCGATATCTTCATCGATCCCGATCCGGACATGGCGGCCTCGATGGCCGAGCGCGAGCGCATGTTCGCGCTGCCGCGTTCGAGCTGGCAGGACTATGACAAGAGCAAGCTGTCGGAAGGCGGCATCATCGTCTCGCGCAATCAGAAGTCGATCACCTTGCCGGCCGCGGCCTCGGCGGCAATCGGCCTCGGCAAGACGACCGCCACGCCGGTCGAGATCATGACCGCCATCCTCAAGGCGCCGGTCGATCTTCTGTGGTTCGGCGGCATCGGCACTTACTTGAGGGCATCCACCGAAACCAACGCCGAGGTCGGCGACCGCGCCAATGACGCCATCCGCATCACGGCGCTCGACGTGCGTGCCAAGGTGATCGGGGAGGGCGCCAATCTCGGCGTCACGCAGCGGGCGCGCATCGAATTCGGCATGAATGGCGGCCGCTGCAATTCCGACGCCATCGACAATTCGGGCGGCGTCAATTGCTCCGACGTCGAGGTCAACATCAAGATCGCGCTGGCGTCGGCCATGCGCAAGGGATCGCTGACGCGCCCTGCACGCAACAAGCTGCTGGCCGAGATGACCGACGAGGTCGGCGGGCTGGTGCTGTCCAACAACTATCAGCAGACGCTGGCGCTTTCGATCGCCCGCAAGCGCGGCCTCGCCGACATCGCGCATCAGGCCCGGTTCATGTCGGCGCTCGAAGCGCGCGGCCTGCTCGACCGTGCCGTGGAAACACTGCCGTCACCGGCGGCCCTTGCCGAGCGCGAAGCACGCGGCGAGCCGCTGACCAGGGCCGAGCTCGGCGTGCTGCTCGCCTATGCCAAGATCGTGCTGTTTTCCGACATCGTTGCCAGCGACGTGCCCGACGACGGGCATTTCGACCGCGATCTGATGGGCTATTTCCCGGACCGGATGGCGAAGAAATACGCCGCCGAGATCCATGGCCACCGACTGCGCCGCGAAATCATCGCCCGCGTCGTCGCCAACGACCTCGTCAATCGCGGCGGCCCTTCCTTCGTCAACCGGCTGCAGGAGGCCACGGGGCGCACCGCCGCCGACGTGGTGCGCACCTTCGCCTTGGTGCGTGACGGCTTTGCGCTGCCGGCGCTCTATCGCGAGATCGACGCGCTCGACAACCAGATCGACGGCCAGGTCCAGCTCGATCTCTACCAGATGGTGAGCCGGCTGATCTACGTGACCAGCGGCTGGTATCTCAAGAACGATACCGGCACGGCACCCCTTGGCCAGCGCATCGCGGAACTGCAGGAGGCGCGCAAGGCGCTGGAGCCGAAGCTCGTTTCGCTGCTGCCGGCGTTTTCGCGCGAACGCATCGAGGAGAAACGGCACGGGCTGTTCAAGGCCGGCGCGCCTGAGCGGCTGGCCGAACAGCTGGCGCTGAGCGAGGTGGCGGAACTCATCCCCGACATCGCACTGACCGCGCGGATGGCAAATGCCGACATCGTCGCCGCGGCAAGGGCGTTCTTTGCGGTGAGCGATGCCTTCCGCATTCCGCGCGTCGAGGACGCCGCGCGCTCGATCACGCCTTCGGACTACTATGATCAGCTGGCGCTTTCGCGAGCCACCGACACGATTGGTGCGGCGCGTCGCGGCATTGCGGTTGCGGCACTCACCGGCCATGCCAAGGCGGCCGATGCGGTCGCGGCCTGGCTGGAAGCCGGCGGCGAGCGCGTGGCGCGTATCCGCGAGCGGCTGCAGGCGCTGACCGAAGGCGGCGACATCACCGTGTCGCGGCTGTCGGTGGCGTCAGGGCTGATGAGCGACCTGACGGGGATGTGAGGCTTACCTTTCGCCTAGCGGGAGGGTCGCTGCGAAGCAGCGGGGGTGGCGGCGCCAGACCCCCACCCAGACCTTCGGTCGGACCTCCCCACAAGGGGGAGGTAAGGGTTGGCGCCTGCGACGCTTGTGTTTGCATGACCATCGGAAAACATGCAGACATGGCGCGAACCGCCAACGAAGCGTAGGCGAGTGGAGGGGATATGGCCGAGGTAGCAGTGCAGCGTGCGTCCGGGCGCGGCATCTGGGGATGGATGTTCTTCGACTGGGCGGCGCAGCCGTTCTTCACGGTCGTCACCACCTTCATCTTCGGCCCCTATTTCGTTTCGCGCATGGCGGGCGATCCCACCACCGGCCAGGCTGTATGGGGTTACGGCATAGCCGCCGCCGGGCTGGTCATCGCAATATTGTCGCCAATCCTCGGCTCGATCGCCGACCAGACCGGTCCGCGCAAGCCGTGGATCGGGTTTTTCGCGGCGATCAAGATCACCAGTCTCACCTTGCTCTGGTTCGCCGCGCCGGGCTCGAACCTGTTCCTGATCGTGGCGCTGTTCTCGCTGGCATCGGTGGCGGCGGAATTCTCCACCGTGTTCAACGATTCGATGATGCCGCGGCTGGTGCCGAAGAGCGAGATCGGCCGCATCTCCAACACGGCCTGGGGTCTCGGCTATCTCGGCGGCATGATCGCGCTGATCTTCGTCGTCACCTGTCTCGCCGGCTCGCCGGAGACCGGCAAGACGATCATCGGCATCAACCCGCTGTTCGGGCTCGACCCGAAGCTGGGCGAGGATGCGCGCGCCACCGGGCCGCTTTCGGCCGGCTGGTATTTCCTGTTCATCCTGCCGATGTTCTTCTTCACGCCGGATGCCATCAAGGGCATTCCGATCGGGCCGGCGGTGCGCGAGGGCCTGTCGGAGCTGAAATCGACGCTGGCCGAGGTGCGCAAGCGCGGCGGCATCTTCCGCTTCCTCGTCGCCCGCATGATCTACCAGGATGGCGTCAACGCGCTGCTGGCGCTTGGCGGCACCTTCGCGGCGGGCATGTTCCACTGGTCGATCACCGAGATCGGCATGTTCGGCATCATCCTCAATGTCGTCGCCATCTTCGGCTGCTGGATCGCCGCCCGGCTCGACACCGCGCTCGGCTCCAAGGCAGTGGTGATGATCTCGCTGGTCATGCTGTCCGTCGCCACCATCGGTGTCGTCTCGACCGGTCCGGGCTTCACCTTGCTCGGCCTGATCCAACTCCCGACCACCGACTCAGGTGGCCTGTTTGGCACGGCCGCCGAAAAGGCCTACATCATGTACGGCCTGCTGATCGGGCTGGCCTTCGGTCCGGTGCAGGCGTCGTCGCGTTCCTACATGGCGCGCAGCGTCACGGCGGCGGAATCCGGGCGCTATTTCGGCATCTATGCGCTCGCCGGACGTGCGACCAGTTTCCTGGCGCCGTTCATGGTGGCGACCATCACCGCGCTGAGCGACTCGGCGCGGCTTGGCATGGCCGTGATCATCCTGTTCCTCGGCATCGGCATGGCGATACTGGTTCGCACGCCGTACCCGGCGGACCAGCCGGCGGAATAGCTCCACTTCCCCTTCCCCAAAAGGGGGAAGGAAGAAGCGCTCAGTGCCTGAAATGCCTGACCCCGGTGAACACCATGGCGATGCCATGTTCATCGGCCGCGGCGATGACGTCGTCATCGCGCATCGAGCCACCGGGCTGGATCACCGCCGTAGCGCCGGCTTCGATCGCCGAGAGCAGGCCGTCGGCGAAGGGGAAGAACGCGTCGGAGGCGACCACCGAGCCCTTGGTCAGCGGTTCGGCCATGCCTGCCGCCTCGGCCGCGTCGAGCGCCTTGCGGGCGGCGATGCGGGAGGAATCGACCCGGCTCATCTGGCCGGCGCCGATGCCGACGGTGGCGCCGTCCTTGGCATAGACGATGGCGTTCGACTTGACGTGCTTGGCGACGCGGAAGGCGAATTTGAGATCGGCCATCTCAGCCGGCGTCGGTGCCCGCTTCGTCACCACCTTCAGCTCGAGGTCGTCGACCACGGCATTGTCCCGGCCCTGAACGAGCAGGCCGCCGGAGACGGACTTGACCGTCGTGCCGGGCGAGCGCGGGTCGGGCAGACCGCCGGTGACCAGGAGGCGAAGGTTCTTCTTCGCCGCGACGATTGCCGCCGCTTCTTCGGTGGCGTCGGGCGCGATGATCACTTCGGTGAAGGTTTTCACGATTTCCTCCGCCGCCTCGGCGTCGAGGGTGCGGTTCACGGCGACGATGCCGCCGAAGGCAGAGACCGGATCGCAGGCAAGCGCCTTGGCATAGGCTGCCTTCAGCGACGTGCCCTCGGCGACGCCGCAGGGGTTGGCGTGCTTGATGATGGCGACAGCGGCGGAGCGGGCAGGGTCGAACTCGCCGGTGAGTTCGAAGGCGGCGTCGGTGTCGTTGATGTTGTTGTAGGACAGCTGCTTGCCCTGCAGCTGTCGTGCCGTGGCGACGCCCGGACGCTTGTCGCCATTGACATAGAAGCCGGCGCCCTGGTGCGGGTTTTCGCCGTAGCGCATCACCTCGGCCAGCCTGCCGCCGAAGGCGCGCCAGGTCGGATGCTCGATCTCCAGCGCCTCGGCGAACCAGCCGGAAATCGCCGCGTCATAGCTGGCGGTGCGGGCAAAGGCCTTGGCCGCCAGCTTCTTGCGAAAATCCAGCGACAGCGAGCCGATGTTCATCTCCAGCGCGTTCAGCACCGAAGCGTAATCGCCGGGATCGGTGACGATGGCAACATAGGCGTGGTTCTTGGCCGAGGCGCGGATCATCGCCGGGCCGCCAATGTCGATGTTCTCGACGATCGCCGCATAGTCGGCGCCGGAGCGGCGGACTTCCTCGAACGGATAGAGATTGGAGACGACGAGGTCGATCGGCTCGATGCCATATTTGCGCATCGCCATGGCATGCTCCGGGTCGTCGCGCACGCCAAGCAGGGCGCCATGCACCGACGGATGCAAGGTCTTGACGCGGCCGTCCATGATCTCGGGAAAACCGGTGAGCTCGGAGACGTCGCGCACCGCCATGCCGGCTTCCGCGATCGCCTTGGCCGTGCCGCCGGTCGAGACCAGCTCGACACCGGCCGCGGCCAAGGCCCTGGCGAAGTCGATGAGGCCGGTCTTGTCGAAAACCGAGAGCAAGGCACGGCGCACGGGGACGAGATCCGGGGCGGGAATGTTCTTGGCGGCGACGGCCATGGGCTGGCGGCCTTTCACGGCTGGAGGGGCAAGCCCGCGCCGTAGCACATGACATCAGGAAATCAAGCGGCAAGCCAGCGCTGCACACTTTTCGGCGTCATGCTCCAGCGGTGGCCGGCAAGATCAATTGTTTTCCGGATAGCCGGCGATGCTGGTGCGCGTCAGCTGCCAGTGGACTTCGGACACCTCGGAGGCCTTGAAGGCAAGCACGATCTGCCGGCTGCGGCGCGGGCCGCCAAGACCGGCGAAATAGATCGATTCCTCGACCTCCGGCACCACTTCGCCTGACGTGAATACCCAGCTGTCGGCCTGGTCGGCGGTCAGCACCAGGCGGTCGTGCTCGTCCTGCAGCAGGTTGATGTCGGGATGGACGTGGAAGCGCACGGTGATGAAGTCGCGGCCATTGTTGCGGATCGAGGCATTGCCGGGCCGCTGGAACCGGTCCCTGCCGGCCAGCACATTGCCGTCCGTCGACAGCTTCAGCTCGCGCTCATGCAGGAAGCCGAACCGCTGGATATAGCCGTCATGGCGAGCGATGAAGCCCTGGACGCCCTTCTGGTCGATGCGCTTGCACTGCACATGCTGCGGGCCGCCGATCAGCGGCGAACCGAGCAGGTCGTTGACCCGCAGCGAATGGCTGAAGCGAGCCGATGAGGTGTCGTTGATGGTGGCGGTCGAGTGCGCGGCGGTGGCGCGCGCCAGCGGCCGGAATTCGGCGGCGCCATAGGTGTCGATGCCGGCATTGACGATATAATGCTGGCGGCCGGACGACAGTTCGAAGGCGAGGCAGCCTGCATGCGCGGCGTTGGAGACGTCGACCGGCGGCGGCAGGCCGGTGTCGGCAATGACCGTGACGCCGCCCATCGACAGCCGCTCATAGCCCGAATGCGGCGCGTGCAGCAGGGGTGCGCCGGCGGTGTCGTCATGACGCAGGATGGTGGCGATGCGGTCATGGATGGTGGCGCCCATGCCGTTGAAGCGCGCGAGGCTGCCATCCTGGTGGCGGAAGAAGCGCAGCGCCGGCAGCATGCGGTCGATGGCGCCGATCAGCGCCTGCGGCGGGGTCTCGGCCTGGTTGGCGTAGGTCTGGCGCAGCGGCAAAAGGTCGGCGAGGATTTCCAGCACCGCCATCGGATTGCGCGAGATATGGCCGCCATCGGCGAGGATCTGGCGGTTGAGCTCCTCGGCGAGGTTGCGGGTTGCGCCGCGTAGCGCCGAAGCCGGCGCCGGCAGCGAAAGAGCGGCGAAGGCTAGCGCGATGCGGGCACGAAGCCGGTCCTTGCCGTCGGGCATTTCGCGCGCCATCGACCTGAGATAGCGGATCTGGACGGCCAGCGATTTCAGGAAAGCGCGGTAGAAGGGAAATTCGGCTCCCTGCAGCACGACGGAGGAATGCTGCAGCCAGGCGATGATGCGCTTGGCCGTCGTGCCAGGCTCCCAGGCGACACCGGCAATGTTGTTGCCATGCATGGCGATCCAGTCGGACACCAGGGCACGCGCATTGGCGGCGGCAAGCTCGGTACCGGCGGCGCGCATGTGGCGCAGCCAGCGAAACCCATGCAGCGTCTTCTGCCAGCCGCGGTTGGGCACGTTGATCTGGAAAGGGGATTTGCCGCCGGTTTCGACCAGATGCCCCGACAAGGGATAACGGCCGTAATAGATCTCAAGCGCGATCTGCGGATCGGCGAGGCGCAGGTCTGGTGGTGCGATCAGGACGCGTTCGGGCGTGCGACCGGAATAGCGCCAGCGATAAATCGGGCCGGCACGCAGGCGCCGGCGCGTTTTGCGCCAGAACTCCTTCGCTACCAGCGTCCACAGACGCGTCGTGTTGCCGGCAGCAAGTGCCAAAAGCCCTCCTGGTCGTCCTCTACCCCGGCACCAAGTTTACATGATTGAACGACTCGTGCGAAGGCGAATTCCTGGGACCGGGTCCGTTTCACCGGGTTTTGTCCCATCCCCTCCCTAAAAAAGTCAGCAAATCCGGATGCTTACATATTCAGCCGGCGCGCCGCATGCGGGCGGCGAAGAAACCGTCCAGGCCGGAACGCTCCGGCGCGCCGAGATCGAGATCGGCTGGCGTGGTGCGCAGCGTGCCTTGTTTCGTCAGGAACGAATCGATGCTGGCGATCTCGCCCGGATGCAGCGGATCGTCGACGACATCAGGCGATTGCTTGAGGAAAGCGCGATAAAGATCCTCGCCTTCGAGCGGGTCGAGCGAACAGTTGGAAAAGACGATCCTGCCACCGGGCTTGACCAGGGTGACGGCGCGGGTGAGCAGCCTGCGTTGCAGGTCGGCGAGCTTTTCGACATCGGCCATGGTCTTGGTCCACGGCACGTCGGGGTGGCGGCGTACCGTGCCGGTCGACGAGCAGGGCGCGTCGAGAAGCACGGCGTCGAACAGCTCCGCGGGCTCGTATTCTAGCAGGTCGGCCTGGACGATGTCGGCCGAGAGGCCGAGGCGGTCGAGATTCTGCGCCAGCCGCGCCAGCCGGTTCTTCGAGGTGTCGACGGCGGTGACCCTGGCGCCGGCCAGGATCAGCTGGGCGGTCTTGCCGCCGGGCGCCGCGCAGAGATCGGCCACACGCAATCCCCTGGCATCGCCGAACAGTTTTGCCGGCAGACTGGCCGCCGCATCCTGTACCCACCAGGCGCCTTCGGCGAAGCCCGGCAGGTCGGTGACCGCGCCGACAAGATTTTCCACGCGCACCGTGCCGGTCGGCAGCACGGTACCACCAAGCCTTTCGGCCCACAGCTCGGGATCGGCCTTGACCGAGAAATCGACCGGTGCCTCATGGCGATGCGCCGCCAGGATCTGTCGGGTCTTGTCCGCGCCATAGGCGGCCTGCAGCCGGTCTGAAAACCATTTCGGCGCTTCGTCGGTGGCGGCAAGGGCGGCCGGCAGTTCGGTTTCCTTGGCTCGAGCCAGCGTGCGCAGCACGCCATTGACCAGGCCGGAAAAACGCTGCGTGCGCGGATCGGACTTGGCGTGGGTGACCGCGAGGTCGACGGCGGCGCTGTCGGGAATGTCGAGGAACAGGATCTGCGCCGCCGCCACATGCAGTATGTGCGACAAAGCGGTGGCATTGGGCGGCAGCGGCTTTTCCAGGCGCTTTGCCAGCAGCCCGGTGATGGTCATGCGATAGCGCAGCGCGGTGACCAGGATGGCGCGCACCAGGCCACGGTCACGCAGGTCGAGCGCCCTGTATTGCGGATGGCCGTTTTCGTGGTCGGTCAAGCCGTCGAGCGGCGTCCTTGCGTCGATGACGGCGGCAAGCAGCCGAGCCGCTGCCTTGCGGGCGGCCAGACCGGCGACGAATTCACCGCCGTCCTTGTGGTCCTGATCGCCTGAGCCTGTGCGTCGAGGTGTTCTGCCTGCCACGCTCACGACCACCGGCCTTTGGGCCCGGTCGGGTTGCGACCCCATGGATTGGGTTTCGGCTTGGCCGGTTCAGCCGGCGGTTCGGCAGCGGTCGGCTTGCCCCAGGGGCCGGCCGACTGCTGCTCGTCGGCCTGCGATGGAACCGGCGCCTGGCGTTGGGTGGTGCGTGCCGCGCCGTCGCCCATCCCGCGCGCCATCTCCTGCAACGCGGCGATGCGGTTCTCGGTGCTCGGGTGGGTGGAGAACAGATTGTCCATGCGCTCGCCATGCAGGGGATTGATGATGAAGAGATGCGCCATCGCCGGATTGCGCTCCGCATCGGGGTTGGGAATGCGTTCGGCGCCGCGGGCGATCTTGTCAAGCGCGGATGCCAGCCAGAGCGGGTGTCCACAGATTTCGGCGCCGCGCCGGTCGGCCTCGTATTCGCGTGTGCGGCTGACCGCCATCTGCACGATCATGGCGGCGAAGGGCGCCACGATCATCGCCGCCAGCACACCGACAAAGCCGAACGGGTTGTTGTTGTCGCGATTGCCGCCGAGGAAAAACGCGAAATTGCCCAGCATCGAGATGGCGCCGGCAAAGGTGGCGACGATGGTCATGGTCAGCGTGTCGCGGTGCTGGACATGGGCGAGCTCGTGCGCCATGACCGCCGCGACCTCCTCATGGCTCAACCGCTGCAACAGGCCGGTGGAAACGGCGACCGCCGCGTTCTGCGGGTTGCGGCCGGTGGCGAAGGCGTTCGGCTGCGGATTGTCGATCAGATAGGTTTTCGGCATCGGCAGCCCGGCCTGCTTGGCCAGCGCCTGGACGATGGCGTAATATTCCGGTGCGTTCTTCTCGTCGACCTCGACGGCATGGTTCATCGACAGCACCATCTTGTCGGCGTTCCAGTAGCTGAACAGATTGGTGCCGGCGGCGATCAGCAGCGCGATCATCATCCCGCCCGAACCGCCGATCAGGAAACCGACGCCCATGAACAGCGCCGTCATCGCGGCAAGAAGCATGGCGGTGCGGAGAGTGTTCATCGTCTGCTCCTGTCGTGGTGGTGGCAAAAAGAGGTCGATAGTCTCGGTTTCATGGCTATATGATGGGAAAGAGCTGCCGCTGTTTCAATCCGCGGGGAATATCGCATGACCGACGAAACCAGTAAAACGCCCGCCGAAACCGACGGCGACGCCTTGCCGAAGGAGCTGACGCCGGCCGCACGGCGGGCGCTGGCCGAGGCCGAGGCCCGGCGCACCGAATATCGCGAGAAAGAAGCCGCCCTGCCGAAGGAACTCGGCGGCCGTGGCGGCAAGGAACCCGGCCGCTATGGCGACTGGGAGGTCAAAGGCCTGACCAGCGACTTCTAGGGTGCGTTGATATTCAGGTGAGGCCGACCTGCAAACGGTGGCTTCCTGCGCTTCCCCGTTCTACTGCGTCGCAGTAGAACAGTGCTCACGTACCCAAAAGTACGCTCCGCTCCGGTTCTCGGAAGCCACCATTTTCGGCTCGGCCTGACTTGAATCCCAACACACCCTGGCCAGTCTTGCTTAGGCAGCGTTGCGCTGCCGCTCAAGCGCCAGCCAACCGCGCTCGTCGATGGTGATGCCGACATCGTCGTAGCCAGCGATGGCTGCATGGTGCGTCGGCAACGGATGCGCGTGTGTGGCGCTGATCACCATGACCGCGGCTTGCGCGGCCTCGGCCGCCGAGATGCCGGCCGGAGCATCCTCGAACACAAGGCAGTCGCGCGCATCGACGCCGAGCCGTTCCGCTCCCAGCCGGAAGCAGTCGGGCGCCGGCTTGCCGCGGGAAACGTCTTCCGCGGCGACGAGGACGGCGGGAACCGGAATGCCGGCGGCCTTCATGCGCGCCAGCGCCAAGGAACGTGGCGCCGAGGTTACGATCGCCCAGCTTGCGCTTGGCAACGCATTGAGAAACGCCACGGCGCCGGGGATCTGGACAATGCCATCCAGATCGTCGGCCTCGGCCTTCAGCAGCAGGTTGGCCTCATGCGCCGGATCGACGCCTGGAAGGGCAAGGTTCGTGATGGTCTCGATCGCCCGCACGCCATGGATGGTCGGCAGGAAGGCGGCGACGTCAAGACCATGGCGGCGTGCCCAATCGCTCCACACCCGCTCCGCCGAGGCGATGGAATTGACGAGGGTGCCGTCCATGTCGAAGAGGAAGGCGGCGAATTTTCTGCCAGAAAACATGATTTTCCTTGAAGTCCGGGGGAGCGTGTCGAGGGAAGGACCAACCGTAACGTCAAGCCACCGACATGGAAAGGCGCGAGGCGTATTTTGGGGCGGTCCAGGGAACCACCGCCACATTGCGACGTTTCAACGGCATCTGCTTTCCATGACGATCGAAGGGGACGTGCGATGCTGATCCGGCTCGGCTACGAAATCGCTATTGAATGCACCGAGGCCACTCCTGTGATTTCGCTGCTGGAGATCCACAAGGACAGACAGGCCGACATCAAGCGGCAGACGCGCGTGCTGACCTCGCCTGCTGTGCCGACCAGGCTCTATCACGACCTGCATGGCAATGGCTGCCGCCGCTTCACCGCGCCTGCCGGTACGTTTCGCATCCTCTATGACGCGGTCGTCGAGGACAGCGGCGAGACGGACGAGGTCAACACGCTGGCCAGGGAAGTGCCGGTGGCCGAGTTGCCTGACGAGGTGCTGGGTTATCTCCTCGGCAGCCGCTACTGCGAGACAGATCACCTCAGCAACCTCGCCTGGCAATTGTTCGGTCATCTTCCGTCCGGCTGGGCGCGGGTGCAGGCGATCGTCGACTATGTCCACAACCGGCTGTCGTTCGGCTATGGCTATGCGCGTTCGACCCGCACGGCGGCGCAGGCGCATGAGGAACGGGTCGGGGTCTGCCGTGACTTCGCCCATCTGGCGATCACGCTTTGCCGCTGCATGAACATTCCGGCGCGTTACGTGAACGGCTATCTCGGGGATATCGGCGTGCCGATCGATCCGGCGCCGATGGATTTCTCGGCCTGGATGGAGGTGTTCCTCGACGGCAAGTGGTACACGTTCGATCCACGCCATAACCGGCCCAGAACCGGGCGCGTCGTCATCGCGCGCGGCCGCGACGCCACCGATGTGCCCTTGCTGCACAGCTTCGGCCCGCACCGGCTCGCCCTTTTCAAGGTGTGGACCTACGAACAGGAAGGCAAGCTGTTCAATCCGCCCCATCACGGCATCGACAGGACAGTGAGCGCACAGATGCTGGCTTGAGGCGCATCGATATTCTGCCGGCCTGCAAACGGCCTGACCTTAAAATCTCAAGGCACCCTGGTTCTCTGCCGCAGCATTTCTGTCCCGCAATTTCGGGACAGTGATCCGCTTCGGCACAGAAGGCCTGTGCCGCAACAGGACGGCGTCGACCACTGCGTGATTGCTTCGATCCGGGCATGGTAAGCGGTTCGTAAACACACCGAAGTCGCGCGTTCCTGTTTACCGATCGTTCACCTTGGCAAAGATCGAAATCCAATGAAAACAAAATGTTGAGATCGGCGCCTCCGCTCCGGTGCACAACGGGCGCCGTCCGGCTGGAATCCTGCATTGCCCTCATCGCGGCGACGAGGCCGAGGCATGCGGAGGTTGTTGGATGCGAAATTACGGGGGTCTTGTCCACGCGGTCGGCGGGTTCGCCAGACATAGGGGTGGAAATTTCACGGTCCTGTTCGGCTTTGCTGCCTCGGTCCTCGCGCTGGCCGCCGGCTTCTCGGTCAACGTCGCGCAGCTCTACAATGCAAGATCGAGCCTGCAGGGCGTGGTCGACGCCGCGGTGACGTCGACGGCGCGCGACCTGACGACCGGCGCCATCAAGGAAGCCGACGCCGACAAGGCAGTGCAAGCCTTTCTCGACGCCAACAGCACGGCCGGCATCCTGAAGGCCGACCAGGTCGTGCTGGACAGGCTCACCGTCAACCCGACGGCCAGAACCGTGCAGGCGGATGTGCATGTCGATGTCAGCCTCTATTTTCCGTTGTTCGGCATCAGTGACATGCGGCGCGTCGTCGCTTCCACCACAGCACTCTATTCGGACAAGCAGGTCGAGGTCGCCATGATGCTCGACATCACGGGATCGATGGCGAAACGAGGCAACGTCGACAAGATCGGCGATCTGAAAGCAGCGGCGAAAAACGCCGTCCAGACGATGCTCCAGAACCAGGACCCGAAGAACCCCCGCATCCGCGTCGCGATTGTGCCTTACGCATCCGGCGTGAACGTCGGCAAGCTGGCGGAAAACGTCTACGCCGAGAAGCAGGCGAGCTCTGATCTGCCGCCGGTGGCCGGCAGTTCGCTTCTCGTCGCAAAGACGGGCAAGACGACGTTGCCGGCCTTCGGCGACTACAAATCCATTGTTGGCGCGGCAATGCCAAGGACCGACAATTGCGCGACGGAGAGGAAGGACAAGAACGGCAATGCGGATTTGAGTGCCGATGGCCCGGACACGGTTCGCACCGACAAGACCGGCAAGAACTACTATGCGCTGGTCAACCGGGATGATCATCTGGGTGGCGGGAGCATGAACAGATGCCCTGACGCGGAAGTGATCCCGCTGACGGCTGATTCCGGCGCATTGCTTGATTCGATCGCTGCCTTCCGGGCCGATGGTTACACGGCCGGCGCGATCGCCATCCAGTGGACCTATTATATGCTGTCGCCGCAATGGCGGGCTGCGATCAAGAATGCCGGTCTCGGCAACGGCGCCTCGGATACCAATGCGAAGAAGATTGCCAAGGTCGCGATCCTGATGACCGATGGCCAGTTCAATACCGCCTTCGCCGGAGCCGGGGGAAGCTACAACGGCCAGGGCAACCTTGCCCGCGGTAACGCCGAAGCCCTCTGCGGCAACATGAAAAATGATGGCATCGAGATTTTCACCATCGGCTTCGATCTGAACGACAAGGACATGTCGCCAACCGAGCGGGACCAGGCAAAGGCGGTGCTGAAGGGCTGTTCGTCGAAGGACGCTTCCGCCGCGGACAGGCATTATTTCGAGGTGTCCACCGGAGTGGAATTGGACGCCGCCTTCCAGGAAATCATCCGCAACACCGAAAAGGTCGCACTGACCCAGTAATCCGCAAAAAGGAAAAGGCCGCCGCTTCCTTCGAAGCCGGCGGCCTTCCGTGTTTCCGTCCATGGCGCGGCCTGTGGCGGCAACCCCTTCGGGTTACCTGCCGCGCATCTCGCGCCTTAACGGGAAGACTGCTTCCCGAAAGTGCAATCCGCTGAGGCCACGTTCTGGAAAACGAAATCACTCGACATCGGATCACCTCCTTTCGATTTGTTGAACACATGCTCATGATGGGGTGCGTTGCAGCAAATGACAAGGTGCCATGCTGAAAAAGCCGTCTGCCGGAAAATCCCGCCCAGGGCAGATCCGCGTGCTTCGGCTTGCGATCCACGTCCCAAACAGACAAGATTGCGCAATCGGGCCGCTGGGGGAACGAGCATGGACGCCACCGAAAGAGCCGCGCGCATCGTTCGAACGGTAATCGAGGCCCTGAAGCCGGGCTTTGCCGTCCGGCTATGGACCGGGGAACGGATCGGTCCCGCCGGGGGACCGGTGCTTGCCATCAACGATCAGGATATTGTCTGGCAGTTGGCCCGCCGGCCAAATTTCTCGACGCTGCTGGAGATGTGGATTTCCCGGACGATCGACGTCGAGGGCGGGTCGCTGTTCGATCTCTATGCCTTGCCGTCACAAGGAAAGCTGAGGTTGAAGGCATTGCCGAAGCTGGCGATCCTGCGCGACCTGCCGGCAGTCCTGTTCTCGCGACGACAAATGACGAGACGGGCCGACCTAGCCGGCCGCAATCCCTTCGTCAGCGGTTCCAACAAGCAGGCGATCGAACATCACTACGATATTTCGAACGCCTTCTACCGGCTCTTCCTCGACGAGCGCATGGTCTACACCTGCGCTTATTTCACCGATTTCGCCAATGGGATCGACCAGGCTCAGAAGGACAAACTCGACCATATCTGCCGCAAGCTCAGACTGAAGCCGGGCGACCGTCTGCTCGACATCGGATGCGGCTGGGGTGCGATGCTGATCCATGCCGCCAAGCACTATGGCGCCATCGGCCATGGCGTCTCGCTGTCCGAGGAACAGACCCGGCTGGCGCGCGAACGTATCCGCGCCGAAGGGCTGGAGGACAAGATCACCATCGACATCAAGTCCTATACCGAACTCGACGGCAGCTATGACAAGATCTCGTCGATCGGCATGTTCGAGGCCGTCGGTCTCGCCAACCACGCCACTTATTTCTCGACCGTCCACCGGCTGCTGAAGCCGGGCGGCATCTACCTGCACCACGCCATCACACGCCGCGGCAAGGGCGGCACGCGGAAGACGCTGCGCAAGGGCGCGGAATACAAGGCGCTGATCAAATACATCTTCCCCGGCGGCGAGGTCGACACGATCGGCATGACAACAGGCAATCTCGAGGCACATGGTTTCCTCATCGCCGATGTCGAGAATCTGCGCGAGCACTATGCCCGCACCTGCAGGCTGTGGGCGGAGCGCCTGCATGCCCGTTTCGACGAAGCGATCGCCGAGGTCGGCGAGCCCAAGGCGCGGCTATGGCTGCTTTACCTGACCGGCTGTTCGATCACTTTCGATCGCGGCTCGGCGCAAATCTTCCAGACTGTCGTCACCAAGCGCGCGCGGGGACCGAGCGGCCTGCCGCCGACGCGAGCGGATCTGTATCGGTAGTTACAGGAAACGCATCGTGTCGCCGACCTTGATGCCGGCCGGCCGATCCACCGTGCAGTAGACACCGAGATTGTGGGCGTTGTGGCGGACCAGGTTGCGCAGGATCGCCGGATCATTGTCGAAGCCGTCCTGGGCGATGATGGTGAAGCCGCAGCGGCGGCATGGTTCGGAAATCGTCAGGAGCAGGTCGCCGATCGCGAGCTTGCGGCCGATCCATTCCGTTTCGGGAAACGAGCCTTCCATCGCCGCCATGTCGACAACGATGTTGGGGCGGAAGCGGCGCGGGTCGGCCGCCCCATCCGGATGCAGCGCCTTCAGCCGCGCAAGCGAAGCCGTGGTCAAGAGGTGGATCGGCGCCTTGGTATAGCGCGCCTGCGTCACCGGACCGGCATAGGCGGGTGGTGCATTCTCCCGGCCGAACGGCCGGATCGAGGCGGCGAAGCCGAGATAGGCCGATACGGCGCGGTCGCATTCGGTGCCTGGCGCGGCCAGCCAGTCGCCGCCAGGGACGGCGACCTCCAGGTCGCGATCATTGGCCAGCCGGGTGCGGATGCGCGGCACCTTGTGCCATTTCGCCTCGCGGTCGGGCCGGGCAATCTCGTTGTCCGAGGTGTCGACGAGGCCGAACATGCGGTCGCCCGCCATGCCCGCTGGCCCGACCAGGATGGCGTCCCGGCGCTCGCCGGCGAGCGAACTGGCCGGATAGCGCCAGAGTTGGCTGACAGAGCCCAATGCCGCGTCTTCCCGCATCAGCCCTTCTTGTTCTGCCGGTTGGCGACGAGGTCGTCGACGACCGCCGGGTCGGCCAGCGTCGAGGTGTCGCCAAGCGCGGCAAAATCGTCCTCGGCGATCTTGCGCAGGATGCGGCGCATGATCTTGCCGGATCGGGTCTTGGGCAGGCCCGGCGCGAACTGGATCTTGTCGGGCGAGGCGATGGCGCCGATCTCCTTGCGGACATGGGCGATAAGTTCCTTGCGCAGGTCCTCGGTCGGCTCTTCCCCTTTCATCAAGGTAACGTAGCTGTAGATGCCCTGGCCCTTGATGTCGTGCGGGTAGCCGACGACGGCGGCCTCGGAGACCTTCTCATGGCTGACCAGCGCCGATTCGACTTCGGCCGTGCCCATGCGGTGGCCGGAAACGTTGATGACGTCGTCGACGCGGCCGGTGATCCAGTAGTAGCCATCGGCGTCGCGGCGGCAGCCGTCGCCGGTGAAGTACTTGCCCTTGTAGGTCGAGAAATAGGTCTGCACGAAGCGGTCGTGATCGCCATAGACGGTACGCATCTGGCCCGGCCAGGAATCGGTGATGCAGAGATTGCCGTCCGCGGCTCCTTCCAGCACCTTGCCTTCGCCGTCGACCAGCTGCGGCTTGACGCCGAAGAAGGGCCTTGTCGCCGAGCCTGGCTTGAGGTCGGTGGCGCCGGGCAGCGGAGTGATCAGGATGCCGCCGGTCTCGGTCTGCCACCAGGTGTCGACGATCGGCACCTTGGCGTTGCCGACGACGTTGAAATACCATTCCCAGGCTTCCGGATTGATCGGCTCGCCGACCGAACCGAGTACGCGCAGCGATTTGCGCGAGGTCTTCTTCACCGGGTCGTTGCCGGCCCCCATCAGAGCGCGCAGCGCCGTCGGCGCGGTGTAGAAGATGTTGACCTTGTGCTTGTCGATGACTTCCCAGAAGCGCGACTGCGACGGGTAGTTGGGCACGCCTTCGAACATCAGCGTGGTGGCGCCGTTGGCGAGCGGGCCATAGACGATGTAGCTGTGGCCGGTGACCCAGCCGACATCGGCGGTGCACCAGTAGATGTCGCCATCATGGTAGTCGAAGACATACTGGTGCGTCATCGACACGTAGACGAGATAGCCGGCGGTGGTGTGCAGCACGCCCTTCGGCTTTCCAGTCGAGCCGGACGTGTAGAGGATGAACAGCGGATCCTCCGCCTTCATCTTCTCGGGCTTGCACTCGGCCTTCACCGACGCGACTTCGTCGTGGTACCAGACATCACGGCCAGGCGCCCAGCCGATCTTGCCGCCGGTGCGGCGCACGACGACAACGTTCTTCACCATCACATGGTGCCTGGCGGCAATGTCGATCGCCTTGTCGGTGTTCTCCTTCAGCGGGATCGGCTTGCCGCCGCGCAAGCCCTCGTCGGCGGTGATGACGAAGGTCGATTCGCAGTCGACGATGCGGCCGGCCAGCGCATCCGGCGAGAAGCCGCCGAAGACGATCGAATGGATGGCGCCGATGCGCGTGCAGGCCAGCATCGCATAGGCGGCTTCCGGGATCATCGGCATGTAGATGGTGACGCGGTCGCCTTTCTTGACGCCGTGCTTCTTCATCACATTGGCGAGCCGGCAGACATGTTCGTAAAGCTCGTTGTAGGTGATCTTCTTGTCGTCGTAGGGGTTGTCGCCTTCCCAGATGATGGCGGTCTGGTCGCCGCGCTTCTTCAGGTGGCGGTCGATGCAATTGTACGAGACGTTGGTCAGCCCGTCCTCGAACCACTTGATCGAGACCTTGCCGTCGAAGGAGGTGTTCTTGACCTTGCTGAAGGGTTTGAACCAGTCGATGCGCTTGCCGTGCTTGCCCCAGAATTTGTCTGGGTTCTTGATGCTGTCGGCGTACCATTTCAGGTAGGTGTCATTGTCGATCAGCGCATTCTTCTTCCACGCCGGCTGGACGCGATGGACATGAACCTCGGACATTCCTGATTTTCCTCCCGAACCAATCCGCCGGCTTGAAACGCCGGCGGGATCGCGGCGACGCAGCCGCGAATTCGGCGGCATTATTACCAGTTCCGCCGCAACGGCAATATTAGACGTTGGATTCGCGCGGCGGGATGCCGCAGGGAGCCTTGTACACGCTGTCAGCACTCGAACCGGCTCGCTGCTAACTGTATGTTTTCGCGTCGAAAAACCTGTTTCGATCAGGAAAAATCAATAGACAGTTAAGCAACGGCGCGCACAATCTGACGTTGGGAGGAAAGGAGACTCACCCTGGGGACCGCCATGCGCGACCATTCCGAAATGGACCTGATGCTCAAAGGCTATGGCCTGACCACGGCCAAGATTCTCTATCACTTTCCCGACCACCCGCATCTGCTGCAGAGCTTCATCTGGCAGGACTACGACTTGGCGCCGCAGTTTCCGGTATTGATCCGCTTCATTGAATTCTGGAGGGCAAAGCTCGACGGGCCGCTGCACTCGGTCGTCTACACGCACCAGAAACTTATCGCGCCGAATGAGTGGCGCAAGGTGGACGGCGAATTCGTGCTGCACTGAGCGCGACCGCAGACGGTCTGTTTCCATTCTCGTGCGGCGACAGCAAAGTGGCGGTCGTCTATTCTTCACGTGCGGCGCGGCAAGGCAGAGTGCCCCAAGGCGGCGTCCGCGATCGGGAGAACGGACATGACCGCTTTCGACTATGCCGCGCTGCTGCTTCGGGTCAGCGTCGGCGGCCTGTTTCTTGCCCATGCCTATCTGAAATACGCCGTTTTCACGCCGAAAGGCACAACCGATTATTTCCAGTCGCTCGGCGTGCCCGGCTATTTCGGCTTGATCGCCATCGCCGCCGAAACGGCCGGCGGGCTTGGCCTGATCTTCGGCGTCGCCACGCGGCTGGCAGCCATCCTGCTCATTCCGCTGATGCTGGGCACGATCGTACTCGTCCACGGCAAGAACGGTTTCTGGTTCACCAATGCGGGCGGCGGCTGGGAATATCCGGCATTGTGGATCGTCTGCTTGGTCGTCATCGCCTGATCGGCAGCGGCCACGCGGCACTCTGGCCGATCTGGGGATAGGGCGTTCCGGGTCCTGGGTCGCGTACAACGCGACCCAGGCAGGAGATATCACACCGCTGGTGGGTTGAGCCGGGCGAAGGCTTCCTGGCGGCGATAGGGGAAATACGGGTAGGGCGCGGTGACTTCACTTGCCGCGTCGAGTTTCTTCACCTGATCCGGCGTCAGCGACCAGCCGACTGCTCCCAGGTTCTGGCGCAGTTGCTCCTCGTTGCGGGCGCCGATGATCACCGACGACACGGTCGGGCGCTGGAGCAGCCAGTTGATGGCGATCTGCGGTACGGTCTTGCCGGTTTCCTGCGCCACCGCGTCCAGCGCATCCATCACCCGGTAGAGATGTTCGTCCTCGACCGGCGGACCGAAATCGGCCGTGTCATGCAGCCGGCTTTTTTCAGGCAGCTTCTGGCCACGGCGGATCTTGCCGGTCAGCCGGCCCCAGCCGAGCGGGCTCCAGACCAGTGCGCCGACGCCCTGGTCGAGGCCGAGCGGCATCAGTTCCCACTCATAGTCGCGGCCGACCAGGGAGTAGTAGACCTGATGCGCGGCGTAGCGGGGATAGCCGTGCTTATCGGCCTCAGCCAGCGACTTCATCACTTGCCAGCCGGAGAAGTTGGAGACGCCGACATAGCGCAGCTTGCCGGCGCGCACGAGTTCGTCGAGCGTCGACAGCACCTCCTCGATCGGCGTGCCGGCATCGAAGGCATGCAGCTGCAACAGGTCGATGTAGTCGGTGCCGAGGCGCTTCAGCGCGGCGTCCGTGGCCTTGATCAGCCGCGAACGCGACGAGCCGTAGTCGGCCGGCCCGTCACCCACCGGCAGCGAGGTCTTGGTCGAGATCAGCACGGCGTCGCGGCGGCCCTTGATCGCTTCGCCCAGCACCTGTTCCGAGGCGCCGTTCGAATAGACGTCCGCCGTGTCGAACAGATTGACGCCGGCTTCCAGGCAGATGTCGACCAGCCGCCGCGCTTCCCTGGCGTCGCTGTTGCCCCAGGCGCCGAACAGCGGGCCGGAGCCGCCGAAGGTTCCCGCGCCGAATGAGAGTGCGGGCACTTTCAGGCCCGATGCGCCGAGACGTCGATAATCCATTTTCTGCTCCTGGTGGTTTGGAAAGAGGAAAGGCAATCCGGTCCGCCGACGAGCGTCAGGACCGGACGGAGACAGGCCCGCCGAGCGCGTTGGTGCGATCGAGGCGCAGGGCCAGCCCAGCCACGGCGAGTGCCGCGACCGGCAGCAAGGCGGCGACCCAGGTGAGCGAACCCAGTCCGAGGCCATGGGCGATGACCGCGCCGCCAAGCCAGGCGCCGGCGGCATTGCCGAGATTGAAGGCGGCGATGTTGAAGGACGAGGCGAGGCTCTGGCCGGCGCCTTGCGCCTTTTCCAGAACCCACATCTGCAACGGCGCCACCGTGGCGAAGGCGGCTGCGCCAAGCAGGCCGACATAGATGACGGCCATGACCTGGCTGTGGATGGCGAAGCTCATGGTCGCGAGCACAAGGGCCAGCACGATGAGACTGCCCAGCACCGCCGGCACCAGCCAGCGGTCGGCGACCTTGCCGCCGACCAGGTTGCCGGCGATGAGGCCGCCGCCGAAGACGAGCAGGATCGGCGACACGGCGGCTTCCTTGAAGCCGCTGATCTGCGTCAACAGCGGCGCGATGTAGGTGAAGACGGCGAAGACGCCGGCATAGCCGAGCACGGTGGTGGCAAGCCCGAGCAGGACCGGCGTGCGGCGCAGCACGGCGAGATCGGCGCGCAGGTCGCTCTTCTCGGGCGCGGCCTGGCTGCGCGGCACCAGGGCCAGGATGACGGCGAAGGCCGCCAGGCCGACCGCGGTGACCGCCCAGAAGGTCGCACGCCAGCCGAAGGCCTGGCCAAGCCAGGTGCCGAAAGGCACGCCAAGGATGTTGGCGATGGTGAGCCCGGTGAACATCAGCGCGATCGCCGAGGCCTTCCTGTTGGGCGCGACCAGGCCGGTGGCGACCACCGAGCCGACGCCGAAGAAGGTGCCGTGGGCAAAGGCAGTGATGACCCGTGCCCCCATCAGGGTCCAATAGTCGGGCGCCAGCGCACAGGCGAGATTGCCCAGCGTGAAGATCGCCATCAGCGCCAGAAGCACGGTCTTGCGCGGCCAGTTGCCGGTGGCGATGGTGAGCAGCGGCGCGCCGATGACGACGCCGAGCGCATAGCCCGAAATGAGCTGCCCGGCAGCCGAGATCGAGACGCCGAAATCCTTGCTGACGTCGAGCAGCAGGCCCATGATGACGAATTCGGTAACGCCGATGCCGAAGGCACCGGCGGCGAGGGCGTAAAGAGCAAGAGGCATGGCGGTTCCCACTTTGAAAGACGGCCGTTAAGGCGATGAGCGCCTTTGTCCAATCCGCGCCCCGACCGGGAAGATCGTGTTGCCAGGTGCTGTGAACCAGACTTGATCAAGGCATATTTTCTGTGAAATAGATTCACAGATGGCCAGACCCGACATAAACCGTTCCGGCGAGATCGAAGTCTTCGTGCGCGTCGTGGAGGCGGGCAGCTTTTCCGCCGCGGCGCGCGCGTTGCGCATGACGCCGTCGGCCGTCAGCAAGCTGATCGCGCGGCTGGAAACCCGGCTCGGCGCGCGGCTGGTCAGCCGCTCGACGCGCAAGCTGCTGCTGACGCCGGAAGGGGCGGCGTTCTATGAAAGCGGGCTGCGCATCCTCGCCGACATGGCGGCGGCCGAGCGCGAGGCGGCCGCGGGCGCCGCGCCGCGCGGGCGGCTGCGCGTCAACACCTACGTGCCGTTCGGGGTGCACCGGCTGATCCCGCTGCTGCCGCGCTTCCTCGAACGCTACCCCGAAATCTCGGTCGATCTGGTGCTGACCGACAGTGTCATCGACCTGATGGCCGAACGTGCCGATGTGGCGATCCGGGCCGGGCCGCTTGGCGAGTCACGGCTGGTGGCGCGCAAGCTCGGGCAGAGCCCGGTGGTCGTCGTTGCGGCCCCTTCCTACCTCGAGCCGCACGGCACGCCGCTGACGCCGGCCGATCTCGACACACACAACCGGATGGGCTTCGGCTTCGTCAGGCACATTGACGGCTGGCCGTTCCTCGACGCGCAGGGCAATGCCGTCATGATCCCGATCACCGGCAACGCCCAGGTCAGCGACGGCGAGGCAATGCGGCTGATGACGCTGGCCGGGGCAGGCATTTCCAGGCTGGCGCGCTGGCATGTGGCGGCCGATATCGCCGCCGGGCGGCTGGTGCCGCTGCTGGAGGATTTCAACCCGGGCGACGAGGAGGCGACGCACGCTGTCTATGTCGGCCAGGGCCGGCATCTGCCGGCACGGGTAAGGGCGTTTCTCGATTTTCTGGCCGAGAGCGTGCGGCTGGGCTGAACGGTTTTCGGGAGCCGGCCGGCTCCCGAAATGTCTGTGCCGGCTGCTTATGCCTTGGGTACGAACGGCGCCGGGCGCCGGCCGGCGCCTTGCCGCTCCAACATCCAGCCGGGATATTCGGACGGCAGCGCGCTGACTTCGTCGAGCTTGGCGAGATCGTCCGCGTCGAGCTTCACTTCAGCCGCGGCAAGGTTCTGTTCGAGCTGGTCCATACGGCTGGCGCCGATGATGACGCTCATCACGAAAGGCTTGGCCAGGACATAGCCGAGCGCCACCGTGGCAACGCTGACATCGTGCTTCTTGGCGATCTCGCGCATGACGCCGACGGCCGCCCAAGCACGGTCCTCGTTGACCGGCGGGAAGTTGAAGGACGCACGTCGGCCTTCGCCATTGCCGGGCGCACCGGGGCCGTATTTGCCCGACAGCAGGCCGCCGGCCATGGGCGACCACACCATCAAGCCGAGTTTCTCCTCATTGATGAGCGGCACGATCTCACGCTCGAGATCGCGACCGGCGATCGAATAATAGGACTGTATGGTCTCGAAACGAGCAAAACCCTTGCGGTCGGCGATGCCGAGCGCCTTGGCGATGCGCCAGGCCTGCCAGTTGGAAACGCCGACATACCGGACCTTGCCGCTGGCAACGAGATCGTCGAGCGCCCGCAGCGTTTCGTCGATCGGGGTCACCGCGTCGGTACCGTGCAGCTGATAGAGATCGATATGGTCGAGCTGCAACCGTTCGAGGCTGGCATCGACCGAATCCATGATGTGACCCCGCGAGGAGCCGCGATCGTTCGGTCCGTTGCCCATGGTGCCATGGACCTTGGTGGCGATCACCACGCTCGATCTGGGAATGCCGAGGTCCCGCAGGGACTGGCCGAGCAGGCGCTCGGATTCACCGAAGGAATAGACGTCGGCCGTGTCGAAGAAGTTGACGCCGGCGGCGATCGAGCGGCCGACGATCTCGTTGACGCCCTTCTGGTCGAGGCTGGCGATCAGGCCCCATTGGGCATTCTGGCCTGCGGCGCCGAAGGTCATGGTGCCGAGACAGAGTTCGGAGACGAACATCCCCGTATTTCCAAGCTGGTTGTAACGCATGGCGAAGGCTCCAGGAGAAATGTGATGACGCAAAACAAATAGGAACGGTACGTTTCGTTTCTAGTGTTGGCGTAATGACGCTTCTGGATTGGCCCAACGCTGTAGGCATGAGCGGAGGTGAGATGCCCACGAGGCGAAAACGAACTGGGTTAGGCGTCCCAGGGATTGAACACCGTTACGCCTGTATCGTCGAAGTCGGCAACATTGCGCGTCACAAGAATGAGATCATGGACAAGAGCGGTAGCCGCGATGAGGGTATCGGCGCTGCCTCTTGTACGGCCGGCGGTGATGCGGCCCCAGGTTAACGCGACATCTTGCGTGACGGCGAGAATACGATCGGCATTGTCGCGCCGAAGCTCCCGCAGCCACAGGTCGAGGCGTGTTGCCTTTTCGGAGTCGACCTTGCGTAGCTTGATGATCCCACGTTCGATCTCTCCAAGCGTGATGACGCTGAGGCTGACCGAGGTCGGATCCACCGAAGCCAGCCATTCGGTTGGCTTGGGTAGTCGCCTCTGCACATCCGAAACGATGTTGGTGTCGAGCAGATACATCAGAGATCGACGTCCCGGATCATCGTCTCCGAGCGGCGGTTGACCTCTTCGGCGAAATCATCGTCCCAAACCGGACCAGTCAAAAGATATTCGGCCAACGACTTCTTCTTTCCGGCCAGGCGGTCGTAATCCTCGGCGGAAAGCACCACTGCGGCGCGCTCGCCGCGCAACGTCACCGTCTGCGGTCCCTCGCTGCGCGCACGCTGAACCACCTTGGAGAAATTGTTCTTTGCGTCCTGAAGGTGCCAGTTCATTGAATGCCTCCTAGCTAGCTTGGCTAGATATAACATTCGCCCGATGATGCGGCAAGGAATGCCGTGTTGGCGCTTGGGGGCTAACGGCTACCAAAAATCGCCGAGCCGACCCTGACGCTGGTGGCGCCGAAGGCGATGGCCGTTTCGTAGTCGCCGGACATGCCCATGGATAGCCTTTCGACTCCGGCCTCGCGCCCAAGCTTCTCCAGCAGCGCGAAATGCGGGCCGGGATTTTCGTCTGCCGGGGGGATGCACATCAGGCCTTCGATGGCGAGGCCGTGGACATCGCGGCAGCGGGTTACGAAGGCCACGGCATCGCGCGGTTCGATACCGGCCTTCTGCGGCTCGGAGCCGGTGTTGACCTGGACATAGAGTTTCGGCGCGCGGCCCTGCCGGGCCATCTCCTTGGCGAGTTCGGCGGCGATCTTCTCGCGGTCGACCGTCTCGATGACGTCGAACAGCGCCACCGCCTCTTTCGCCTTGTTCGATTGCAGCGGACCGATCAGGTGCAGTTCGATGTCGGGGAATGCCAGCTTCAGATCCGGCCATTTGCCTTGCGCTTCCTGGACGCGATTCTCGCCGAAGACCCGCTGGCCGGCCTCGATCACCGGCTGGATGTCGGCGGCGTCAAAGGTCTTGGAAACCGCGACCAGCGTCACGGCACCGGCCTGGCGAGCGGCCTCCTGCTCGGCGGCGGCGATCTTCGCCTTGACCGCGAAAAACTGCTGAACGGTGTCACCCATATGCAAATCCCGCTGTTTTGACCCGCGTTTTTAGCCGCCGCGATGCCCATATGGTTGACGGGTTTGCCAAACCATGGTGAACACCCGGACCACATTCCCTGAACCGCCGAGCCAGTCGCCCGCGGTTCGCGCATGCTTTTAAGTGAAAAACGTCCCATGGCAACCGAACGATACAATCCGCGCGCGTCAGAGCCCAAATGGCAGAAGGCCTGGGCCACCAAGAAGCTTTTCGAAGCGCACAATGACGACCCGAAGCCTAAATACTACGTGCTGGAAATGTTCCCCTATCCATCGGGGCGCATCCATATCGGCCACACCCGCAATTACACGATGGGTGACGTGGTGGCGCGCTACAAGCGGGCCAAGGGATTCAACGTGCTGCATCCGATGGGCTGGGACGCCTTCGGCATGCCGGCCGAGAACGCGGCGATGCAGAACAAGGTCCATCCCAAGGAATGGACCTACCAGAACATCGCCACCATGCGCGAGCAGCTCAAGGTCATGGGCCTGTCGCTGGACTGGGTACGCGAATTCGCCACCTGCGACGTCGACTACTACCACCGCCAGCAGATGCTGTTCTTGGATTTCGTCGAGAAGGGACTGGTGACGCGCAAATCCTCCAAGGTCAATTGGGACCCGGAGGACATGACCGTGCTCGCCAACGAGCAGGTCATCGACGGGCGCGGCTGGCGCTCCGGCGCGCTGGTCGAACAGCGCGAGCTGACGCAGTGGTTCTTCAAGATCACGGATTTCGCGCAGGACCTGCTGGATTCGCTCGATGGGCTCGACGAATGGCCCGAAAAAGTGAAGCTGATGCAGCAGAACTGGATCGGCCGTTCGGAAGGCCTGCTGATCCGCTGGCCGCTCGCCTCGGACATTGCCGGCGAGCATGAGCTGGAAGTCTACACGACGCGGCCCGACACTATTTTCGGCGCCTCCTTCATGGCCATCGCCGCCGACCACCCGCTGGCCAAGAAAGCCGCCGAGACCAATCCGGCGCTGGCGAAGTTCATCGAGGAGGTCCGCCATATGGGCACTTCGGTGGCGGCGCTGGAGACGGCGGAGAAGAAGGGGTTCGACACCGGCATCCGCGTCGTCCATCCCTTCGACGACAGCTGGACGCTGCCCGTCTACGTGGCCAATTTCGTTTTGATGGAATACGGCACCGGCGCCATCTTCGGCTGCCCGGCGCATGACCAGCGCGACCTCGATTTCGCCAACAAATACGGCCTGACGGTGGTGCCGGTGGTGATGCCGGAAGGCGAGAATCAGGCGACTTTCCAGATCATCGACGTGGCCTATGGCGACGACGGCGCGATGATCAATTCGCGCTTCCTCGACGGGATGAAGCCGACCCAGGCTTTTGACGAAGTGGCCAGGCTCCTGGAACAGAAGACGATCGGCAACCGGCCGATGGCCGAGCGCAAGGTCAATTTCCGCCTGCGCGACTGGGGCATTTCGCGCCAGCGCTATTGGGGCTGCCCGATCCCGATGATCCATTGCGAGGATTGCGGCGTGGTGCCGGTTCCCAAGGCCGACCTGCCGGTCAAGCTGCCCGACGACGTCGATTTCGACCGGCCGGGCAATCCGCTCGACCGGCATCCGACCTGGCGGCACGTGAAGTGCCCGCAATGCGGCAAGGACGCGCGCCGCGAGACCGACACGATGGACACGTTCGTCGATTCGTCCTGGTATTTCGCCCGCTTCACCGCGCCCTGGGCGCATGAGCCGACCGATCCCAAGGCGGCGAACGAATGGCTGCCGGTCGACCAGTATATTGGCGGCATCGAGCACGCGATCCTGCACCTGCTCTATTCGCGCTTCTTCACCCGCGCCATGCGCGAGACCGGCCATGTCGATCTGGCCGAGCCGTTCAAGGGCCTCTTCACGCAAGGCATGGTGGTGCACGAGACCTACCGGGTCGGTTCGGCATCGAATGGCCGTTGGCTGGCACCGACCGAGGTGCGGCTGGAGGAAGTCGACGGCAAGCGCCGCGCCATCGACATAGCCACCGGCGAGGCGGTCACCATTGGCCCGCTGGAGAAGATGTCGAAGTCGAAGAAGAACACGGTGAGCCCGGAAGACATCACCGACGGCTACGGCGCCGACACGGCGCGCTGGTTCATGCTGTCGGATTCGCCGCCCGAGCGTGACGTCGAATGGACCGACGATGGCGCCGCCGGCGCGCATCGCTTCATGCAGCGCATCTGGCGCCTGGTGTCGACAGCGGCCGAGACGCTGGCGGGCGTCAAGCCTGCCGCGGCTGGCGCCGGCGAGGCGGGAGCGGTCTCGAAAGCCGCGCACAAGATCCTCAAGGCAGTCGGCGAGGACATCGAGAAGCTCGCCTTCAACCGCGCCATCGCCCGCATCTATGAACTGGCCAACGTGCTGACCACACCACTCAACGAGGTGGCCGAAGGCAAGGCCGATCCGGCACTGCAAGGCGCCTGCCGCCAGGCCGTGGAAATCCTGGTGCATCTGATCGCGCCGGTGATGCCGCATCTGGCCGAAGAGTGCTGGGAGACGCTCGGCGGCACCGAACTGGTCGCCGAACGGCCGTGGCCGGTCTTCGATCCGGCGCTGGTCGTCGACAACGAAGTCACCTATCCGGTGCAGGTCAACGGCAAGAAGCGGGGGGATTTGACAATTGCCCGCGACGCGGACCAAGGTGCGGTCGAAAAAGCGGTATTGGCTCTCGACTTCGTGCAGAAAGCACTTGAAGGTAAGGCTCCGCGCAAGGTGATCATCGTGCCGCAGAGGATCGTCAATGTCGTTGCCTGATCGGGAAAAGACAGAGCTGAGCCGGTTGCTGCGCCGTGTGGCGCTTGCCGGCCTTGTCGGCTCGCTCGCGCTGGTTTCAGCCTGCACGGTACGGCCGCTCTATTCCAGCGCGCCGTTGACGACGGGTTCGAGCGCCAATGCCGAACTGGCGTCGATCGCCATCAAGCCGGTCAAGACGCGTTATGCCCAGCAGGTACGCAACAACCTGATCTTCGGCTTTGGGCGCGGTGCCGGCGAACCGGCATCGCCGCTTTACTCACTTGATCTCAGCGTGACCGAAGCCGTTGAATCCTCCGCCCTCGTGCAGGTCGGAACCGATCAGGACGAGCCGACTGCCGGTTCGGTGACGCTTACCGCCAGCTATACGCTGACCGATGCGAAAACCGGCGTCGTCATCACGGTCGGCAAGCGCGCGATCACCTCCTCCTTCGACAGGCCGCGTCAGGAATTCGCATCGTATCGGGCGCAGATCGACGCCGAAAATCGCGCCGCGCGCGAACTGGCCGAGGCCCTGCAACTTTCCATCGCCCAGGATCTGGTCCGGCACGGCAAGGCGGCCAGCTAACGCCGCTCTTCGTTTTTTACGAAGACGCCTATTTCCAGCGCGCTTTTTAGCCCGACGCGGGCATGACCGATCACTCCATATCGTCGCGAAAGATACGTTTCAGTCGCTTTAGCTGCGCTGACGGGAAGCAACTGTTAACCACTCGCTCCCTATTGCTCAGCAGACGTTTCAGAGTGAGTCTTGAGAATGGAATCCAAGCGTTTTCCCCGGGTCAATTCATTGAAGGCAGCCTCGCCCGATGACCCCGGAGCAGAGCGTTTCAGCGGCAGGAGCGACAAGGCGGATAGCCAGCGGACCGGCGCAGCCAAGGCCGGCAATTCCCAGCCGCCCCTTAATCTTGGTAGCAATGAAAGCCCCGCCTGGCAGGATTATTTCTTCCTGGCGCCCAATGTGCGGTTCACGCGCACGCCGGACTATGACGCCAGCACAAACAATACGCGGCGCGAGCAGGTTGCTGCCGAGGAAAGTGAGCCACTGACGCCGCCAGTACAGCAGGCAATCGCCCATCCGGCTGCGGCACTCCAGGCAGGCTCGTCCTCGCCATCGCCAATGAAAAACCCCGCTCTGGAAGCCGCCCGGCCTCTCGCAGGCAACAGGGCCGTGACGCATGAAAGGCAGCCTGCCCCTGCCCCTGTATCCGCCCAGCCAGGGCATGCCGGCGAGAGGGCGCGGACTGTTGCGCCGGCGGGCTCCAGGACGGCGGCAACAGCACGTGCATCCACGCCGGCAGCGTCTGCCCGCGAGGTTGCATCACCGGTCAGAACACAAGGCCGCGGAAATGCACGCTGGCCCTATCTGTCGGATCACGTCTTCTTCGAACTCATGGCGCCCTACATGATCGAGAGCCCGTTGCCGGCGCCACGGGCGGTCTCGGCTCCGCGGCCAGCCGCGCCGGTCGTGCCGCCACGAGTAGATATCCGTGCCACGCCGACGGCCGACCCGACAGCGTTGTTTCGGGTCATCGAGTGCCTTCCAGGCCTGCAAGCCCCACCCGCCTTGCCGGATGTCCGTCCGGCCAATTCGAACGAAGCCGCGAGCAATGCGCCGAAGGATGCCCGGACAGCGGTCGCGGTTCCCGCTGCCGCGACGAGCAACGCCGTTCAGGTCCAGGTCGCGCAAAGCGCGGAGGAGACCGTGCAGGCTCCAGCCATGCGCGCATCCGCGACGCTGCCCAGGGTCGGCAAGATCGTGCCGGCCACGACAGGCGAGGCATATGAACTCCCCTCCGAAGAGCTGCTGCAGCAGCCGCCGGAAGGGCAGGGCTTCTACATGTCGCAGGAGCGGCTCGAGCAGAATGCCGATCTCCTGGAAAGCGTGCTGGAGGATTTCGGCGTCAAGGGAGAAATCATCCACGTTCGCCCGGGGCCGGTCGTGACGCTCTATGAGTTCGAGCCGGCGCCGGGCGTCAAATCGTCCCGCGTCATCGGTCTTGCCGACGACATTGCCCGCTCCATGTCGGCGATTTCGGCGCGCGTCGCCGTCGTGCCCGGCCGCAACGTCATCGGCATCGAGCTGCCGAACGAGACGCGCGAGACGGTCTATTTCCGCGAGCTGATCGAATCGCAGGGTTTCCGCAAGACCAGCTGCAAGCTGGCGCTTTGCCTCGGCAAGACGATCGGCGGCGAGCCCGTCATCGCCGAACTGGCGAAGATGCCGCATCTGCTCGTTGCCGGCACCACCGGCTCGGGCAAATCGGTTGCCATCAACACGATGATCCTGTCGCTGCTCTACCGGCTGAAGCCGGAAGAATGCCGGCTGATCATGGTCGATCCCAAGATGCTCGAGCTCTCCGTCTATGACGGCATCCCGCATCTTCTGACGCCCGTCGTCACCGATCCCAAGAAGGCGGTCACCGCGCTCAAATGGGCGGTGCGCGAGATGGAGGACCGCTATCGCAAGATGGCGCGGCTCGGCGTGCGCAACATCGACGGCTACAATGAGCGCGCCGCCCAGGCCCGCGACAAGGGTGAGGCGGTCGTCATGACGGTGCAGGCCGGCTTCGAAAAGGGCACCGGCGCGCCGCTCTTCGAGCAGCAGGAAATCGACCTTGCGCCGATGCCCTACATCGTCGTCATCGTCGACGAGATGGCCGACCTGATGATGGTCGCCGGCAAGGAGATCGAAGGCGCCATCCAGCGCCTGGCGCAGATGGCGCGCGCGGCCGGCATCCACCTGATCATGGCGACGCAACGCCCCTCGGTCGATGTCATCACCGGCACGATCAAGGCCAATTTCCCGACCCGCATCTCCTTCCAGGTCACGTCGAAGATCGACAGCCGCACCATTTTGGGCGAGCAGGGCGCCGAGCAGCTGCTTGGCCAGGGCGACATGCTGCACATGATGGGTGGCGGGCGCATCGCCCGCGTGCACGGCCCGTTTGTGTCGGACGCGGAGGTCGAGCATGTCGTGGCGCACCTGAAGGCGCAGGGCCGCCCGGAATATCTGGAAACCGTGACCGCCGACGAGGACGAGGAAGAGGTCGAAGACGACCAGGGCGCGGTCTTCGACAAGGGGTCGATCGCCGCCGAGGACGGCGATTCCAGCTATGACGAAGCGGTCAAGGTGGTGTTGCGCGACAAGAAGTGTTCGACGTCCTACATCCAGCGCCGGCTCGGCATCGGTTACAACCGCGCCGCTTCCCTGGTCGAACGCATGGAGAAAGAGGGATTGGTCGGCGCGCCGAACCACGTCGGCAAGCGCGAGATCACCATGGGGCGGCGCCCGCCGGCGGCCGCGCCCGACGACGACGGCTCGGAGTGATCGGCAGCCTTCGGCGCCGTTCTCCCGAAAACAAAAAAGGCCGGTTGCCCGGCCTTTTTTCATGGAAGCGGTGCGATCTCAGCCGATCTTCTGGCCGGTCTTGGCCCAGTCGGCGAGGAAGGTGGCGAGGCCCTTGTCGGTCAGCGGATGGTTGACCAGCGCCTTCAGCGTCGCCGGCGGCGCGGTGACGACATCGGCGCCGATCAGGGCCGCCTGCTTGACGTGGTTTACCGTGCGCACCGATGCGGTCAGGATCTCGGTCTGGAAATCATAATTGTCATAGATCTGCCGGATCTCCTGGATCAGCTCCATGCCGTCCGAACCGGTGTCGTCGATGCGGCCGACGAAGGGCGAGATGAACGAGGCGCCGGCCTTGGCGGCGAGCAGCGCCTGGTTCGCCGAGAAGCACAGCGTGACGTTGACCATGCGGTTCATCTGGGTGCGGATCGTCTTGCAGGCCTTCAGGCCGTCCAGCGTCAGCGGCACCTTGATGCAGACATTCGGCGCGATCTTGGCCAGCACCTCGGCTTCCGCCATCATGTTCTTGTATTCGGTCGCCACCACTTCGGCTGAAACCGGGCCTTCGACGATGTCGCAGATCTGTTTGGTGACGTCGGCGATCTTGCCGCCGGATTTCAGGATCAGCGATGGGTTGGTGGTGACTCCGTCGAGCAGCCCCAGATCGTTGAGCTCACGGATATCCTTGATGTCGGCGGTATCGACAAAAAATTTCATGGCGGTCTCCTGACGATTTCGTCGTGCTTGGGAAGGCACGTTCAGCGTTGCTCTTTGATCTAGACCAAAGTCGGGGCAAGGTCACGCCTCATGATCGAAGATTCGCCCTTTGTCGCAGCCGCACCGGTGCTGGTGCCGATGCCCGCCGAACGCCCTTACACCTATGCCGTGCCGGCCGGCATGCGCGTGGTGCCGGGGTCGATCGTGCGCGTGCCGCTCGGACCGCGCCAGGTCGCCGGCATCGTCTGGGACGGCACGGTCGAGAACATCGACGCGAAAAAGCTGCGCCCGATCGAACAGGTTTTCGACTGCCCGCCGATCGACCGCGCCATGCGCCGCTTCGTCGACTGGGTAGCGCAATACACGCTGTCGGCGCCGGGCATGGTGGCACGCATGCTGCTGCGCGCGCCGGAGGCCTTCGACCCGGAACCCTGGATCGAGGGACTACAGCGAACGCTCCTCGTTCCCGACCGGATGACGGATGCGCGGGCGCGCGTGCTGGAGATTGCCGAAGGCGGGCTCGCTTGGACGCGATCCGGCCTGGCGCATGCGGCCGGCGTGTCGTCGACGGTGATCGAGGGGCTGAAGGCGCAAGGCGTGTTCGAGACGGTGATGATCCCGCCGCGTCCTGTGGTGGCCGCTCCCGACCCAAGCTATGCCGTGCCGGAGCTGATGCCGGACCAGAGCGACGCAGCATCGATGCTGCGCGCCAATGTCGCGGCCGGCACCTTCAATGTCGCGCTGCTCGACGGCGTCACCGGTTCGGGCAAGACGGAGGTTTATTTCGAGGCGGTGGCGGCGGCGCTCGACCAGGGCAAGCAGGTGCTGATCCTTTTGCCGGAGATCGCGCTGACCCACGCTTTTCTCGAGCGCTTCCAGCAGCGCTTCGGCGCCAAGCCGGGCGAATGGCATTCCGACCTGCCGCCCAGGATGCGTGAAAAAGTCTGGCGGCAAGTGGCGGAAGGCACGGTGCGCGTCGTTGCCGGCGCCCGGTCGGCTTTGTTCCTGCCATTCAAGGAACTTGGCCTGATCGTGGTCGACGAGGAGCACGACCCGGCCTACAAGCAGGAAGACCGCGTCTTCTACAACGCCCGCGACATGGCCGTGGTGCGCGGCCATATTGGCGGCTTCCCGATCGTGCTGGCATCGGCGACGCCATCGGTCGAGAGCCGGGTCAATGCGAGCCAAGGCAAATACAACAGAGCCATACTCTCCGCCCGCTTCGCCGAAGCGGCGCTGCCGCAGTTGAAGTCGATCGACATGCGGCGCGCGCCGCCGGCGCGCGGCGGCTTCCTGTCGCCGGTGCTGATCGACCATATGCGCCGGACGCTGGAGAGGAAGGAACAGTCGCTGCTGTTCCTCAACCGGCGCGGCTATGCGCCGCTGACACTGTGCCGGGTCTGCGGCCACCGCTTCGGCTGCCCGGTCTGCTCGGCGTGGCTGGTCGAGCATCGTTTTCGCGGCCAACTGGTCTGCCATCATTGCGGGCACAATGAGCGCCGCCCCGAAGCCTGCCCGGAATGCGGCACGCTCGACCATCTGGTCGCCTGCGGGCCGGGCGTCGAGCGCATCGCCGAGGAGGTCGTCACGCATTTCCCCGACGCGCGCACCATCGTCTTGTCATCTGACCTGATGGGCGGCGTGCGGCGGTTGCGGCTGGAACTGGAGGCGATCGCCGATGGCGAGGCCGACATCGTCATAGGCACGCAACTCGTCGCCAAGGGCCACAACTTCCCCAACATGACGCTGGTCGGCGTCGTCGACGCCGATCTCGGTCTCGCCAATGGCGATCCGCGCGCCGCCGAGCGCACCTTCCAGCTGCTCAGCCAGGTGACCGGCCGCGCCGGGCGCACCGGCAAGAAGAGCCTCGGCCTGTTGCAGACCTTCCAGCCGGACCATCCGGTGATGCGGGCGATCGTCTCCGGCGACGCCGAGGCTTTTTACGAGCGCGAGATCGCAGAGCGCGAGCGGGCGGCCTTGCCGCCCTTCGGCCGGCTGGCCGGCGTCATCATCAGCGCGGTGACGCGAGCCGAAGCCGAAGGCCATGCACGCGGGCTGCGCCGCGCCGCGCCGGAGGCGTCGGACCTGTTCGTGCTGGGGCCGGCCGAAGCGCCTCTGTCGTTGCTCGGCGGCCGCCATCGCTTCCGCCTGCTGATCCAGGGCGAACGGCGCGCAGACATGCAAGGCTTTATCCGCGCCATGCTGGCCAATGGGCCCAAACAGCGTGGTTCGGTCCGGGTGCAGGTCGACATCGATCCGCAGAGCTTTTTGTAAAATGGGATCGACTAGTCGAGGCCTGGCGGGTCTTGCAATATATTCCAGCACCAAACGTCAAGCGCTTCAAAATGCCTGACGTTTGCCGTGATCACGGTAAGTCCGTTAACTGCTGCCGTAGCGGCGATCAGTATGTCAGCCAGGCCCGGATTCTTCCCTTTCGCAGAGGCCGCTTCCTCCATTCGGCCCGCTCTTCGCGCTATATCGGCATTGACCCCTAGAATTTGATCTGCGAATCCTTCGATAGTGTCATTCAGCCAGACAGTGAGACTATCCACTCGGTTCTTGGCGCCAGTACGATCGAGCTTGCGTATGCCTTTCTCGATTTCGGTGATCGCAATTACCGGTATGAAGAGCGTTTGCTTCTCACCTTGCGTTACGACCCAATTGGCGACCTCTTTCGCAAGCGGCGGCCTGCCGGGCGCGAACGCGGACAAAATGGACGTGTCGAGAAGATAGCCGCTCAAAGATCGATGTCCCGCGACGGTGACTCGTTCCTTTCAAGCTCGATCCCTCCCGGATAGGTCAGAAGAAACTCTCCGAAGTTTCGACGCTTGGCTGGATAAAGCTTTCGTAAGTCCTCGACCGAAACGACGGCCGCTGCCGGCTTGCCGTGCTTTGTGATAATGGTGGGCTCGCCGCTCTCCGCAGCCTCGACCAGCGCCGAGAACCCTGCCTTGGCCTCCCGAACCTGCATTGTTTTCACGGCAAACCTCCTTGTGTGGTCTCATGTAGTCATAATATAGGAATTGCACGTGCAAAGGAACAACCCATCATGAAAACCCTTGGCCTTCTGGGCGGCATGAGTTGGGAATCGACCGCCATCTACTATCGCCTGCTCAACGAGATCGTGCGCGAGCGGCTTGGCGGGTTGCACTCGGCTAGGCTTCTGCTCTGGTCGTTCGACTTCGCCGAGATCGCCGAGCGGCAGCATCATGGCGATTGGGACGGTGCCGGCATGCTTCTGGTCGAAGCCGCGCGCAAGCTCGAGGCGGGCGGCGCGAAAGGCCTGCTTTTGTGTACCAACACCATGCACAAGCTGGCAGACCAGGTGCAGGCGTCCGTATCCATACCGCTGATCCACATCGCCGACGCTACCGCCGTGGCGATCAAGCGCGCCGGCATGCAGCGCCCGGCATTGTTGGCGACGCGGTTCACCATGGAGCAGGATTTCTACAAGGGCAGGCTCGCCGACAAATACGGCCTGTCACCCGTGGTGCCCGATGCCGCGGGGCGCGACATGGTGCATCGCGTCATCTATGACGAGCTCTGCCAGGGCATTGTCAGCGACGCATCGAAGGCTGCCTATATGGAAGAGGCCGAGCGTCTGCGCCGTGAAGAGGCCGCCGACAGCCTGATCATGGGCTGCACCGAGATCACCATGCTGATCGGCCAGCGCGATTTCGACATTCCGGTCTTTGATACGACGCGCATCCATGCCGAGGCGGCCGTGGAATTCGCTCTCGGTTGATGCGCTTGTCCTAAAGTGCCCGGAGCCATCTGGCGCGGCGTTTTTCCTCCGGTAGAATGTCCGCAATTTCAAAACAGGCATTTCGAGGGGACAAAATGGATTTTGCGCTTCCATGGCCGACGAGCCAGGGCGAATGGCTGGCCTGGTCGAGTGCCGTCTTCACCGTGCTGCTCGGTCTTCTGTTTTTCCTGGCGCCGGGCCTGGCCTTTCGCATCCTGCGCCTGCAGGCCAAGCCCGAGAAGGCGGCGGCGATCGCCGAGGGACGCGGCAGGATGTCGGGCTTTTATCTTGGCGTCGGCCTGTGCTGTATCCTTCTGGCGCAGCCGCTGATTTACATGGCGCTCGGCTTCTCCTGGCTGTTCACCGCCTTCGGCCGGCTGCTGTCGATGATGTCCGACGGCGCCAACACACCTTTCAATTGGGTTTCCATTGTGGTGGAATTGGTCCTGGCGGCGTTGCCGCTTGCCTTTGCCTTCGGCTTTGTGCCCTGAATCCAAGCGTATTCCGGCGCGCGAGACCCGAGTCTTTCGCTGGATGCGACAATAGTGCCTGAAAAGCATGCGGAACGACGCATTGCGGTCTTAAAATGCCTGTGCTAGACGGCAATCGACTTTCGGCCGGGGATAGCGGAAGCCGCGCCTCCGTGCTTGAAAAAATGCAGTAAGGTCAAAGATTTAGCCAGAGTTTTTGCTCGCGCCAACAATCTGCGGCCTGTCAGACAAGAGAAAAGACGGTCCGTGGCTCAATCGTCATCGCCAATCTCAGGTGTCGCAGAACGCTATGCGGGTTCGCTGTTCGAACTCGCCCTGCAGGCAAATTCCGTGGCCAAGGTCGAGGCCGACCTCAACAGTTTCGAGGCGATGCTCGCGGGCAGCGCCGACCTGACCCGGCTGATCAACAGCCCGGTGTTCTCCAGCGAGGACCAGGCCAAGGCTATCGCGGCGATCGCCGACAAGGCCGGGATCACCAGCCTCGCCGGCAATTTCCTGCGCGTCGTCGCCCGCAACCGCCGGCTGTTCGCGGTGCCCGGCATGATCAAGGCGTTCCGCCAGATCGCTGCCGAACACCGTGGCGAGACCGCTGCCGAAGTGACGTCGGCTCACGAGCTGACGGCCGCCCAGCAGACCGAACTCAAGGCGGCGCTGAAAGGTGTTGCCGGCAAGGACGTGGCCATCTCCGTCACCGTCGATCCGTCGCTGCTCGGCGGGCTGGTGGTCAAGATGGGCTCGCGCCAGATCGATACGTCGCTCAAAACCAAACTCAATTCGCTCAAGCTTGCACTGAAAGAGGTCGGCTGATGGACATCCGCGCCGCGGAAATTTCCGCAATTCTGAAAGACCAGATCAAGAATTTCGGCAAGGAGGCCGAGGTCTCCGAAGTTGGACAGGTGCTGTCCGTCGGTGACGGTATCGCCCGCGTCTACGGCCTCGACAATGTCCAGGCCGGCGAAATGGTCGAATTCCCCGGCGGCATCCGCGGCATGGCGCTCAACCTCGAAGCCGACAATGTCGGCGTCGTCATCTTCGGCGCCGACCGCGACATCAAGGAAGGCGACATCGTCAAGCGGACCGGCGCCATCGTCGACGTTCCGGTCGGTCCGGGCCTGCTCGGCCGCGTCGTCGACGCGCTCGGCAATCCGATCGACGGCAAGGGCCCGATCAAGGCGATCGAGCGCAAGCGCGTCGACGTCAAGGCGCCCGGCATCATTCCGCGCAAATCGGTGAACGAGCCGATGTCGACCGGCCTCAAGGCCATCGACGCGCTGATCCCGGTCGGCCGTGGCCAGCGCGAGCTCGTCATCGGCGATCGCCAGACCGGCAAGACCGCCATCATTCTCGACACGATGCTCAACCAGAAGTCGGTGCACGACAACGGTCCCGAGAAGGAAAAGCTCTACTGCGTCTACGTCGCCGTCGGCCAGAAGCGTTCGACCGTCGCGCAGTTCGTCAAGGTGCTGGAAGAGCGCGGCGCGCTCGAATATTCGATCATCGTCGCCGCCACCGCGTCCGATCCGGCGCCGATGCAGTTCCTGGCGCCGTTCGCCGGCGCCACGATGGGCGAATATTTCCGCGACAACGGCATGCATGCGCTGATCAGCTACGACGATCTGTCGAAGCAGGCCGTCGCCTATCGCCAGATGTCGCTGCTCCTGCGCCGCCCGCCGGGCCGCGAAGCCTATCCGGGCGACGTCTTCTACCTGCACTCGCGCTTGCTCGAGCGCGCCGCCAAGCTCAATGACGATCTGGGCGGTGGTTCGCTGACCGCGCTGCCGGTCATCGAGACGCAGGCCAACGACGTGTCGGCATATATCCCGACCAACGTGATCTCGATCACCGACGGCCAGATCTTCCTCGAAACCAACCTGTTCTTCCAGGGCATCCGTCCTGCGGTGAACGTCGGTCTGTCGGTCAGCCGCGTGGGCTCGGCCGCGCAGATCAAGGCGATGAAGCAGGTTGCCGGCTCGATCAAGGGCGAGCTCGCGCAGTACCGCGAAATGGCGGCCTTCGCGCAGTTCGGCTCGGACCTCGATGCCGCCACGCAGCGTCTGCTCAACCGCGGATCGCGCCTGACCGAACTTCTGAAGCAGCCGCAGTTCTCGCCGCTGAAGACGGAAGAGCAGGTCGCGGTGATCTTCGCCGGTGTCAACGGCTATCTCGACAAGCTGCCGGTCAACCAGGTCGGCAAGTTCGAGCATGGCCTGCTCAGCCACATGCGTGCGGCCGGCAAGGACGTTCTCGACGCCATCCGCAAGGAAAAGGCGCTGTCGGACGATCTGCGCGCCAAGCTGAAGGCAGAGATCGACGCTTTCGCCAAGACCTTCGCCTGAGCGAAGCGACAAGACGGGATCAGGTTTGAAGCATGCCTTCATTAAAAGACCTTCGTAACCGTATCGCCTCGGTCAAGGCGACGCAGAAAATCACCAAGGCGATGCAGATGGTCGCCGCGGCGAAGCTGCGCCGTGCGCAAGAGGCCGCGGAAGCGGCGCGCCCCTATTCGGAGCGCATGGGTTCCGTGCTGGCCAACATCACCCAGGCGATCGGCGGTGGCGGCGATGCCCCGGCGCTGATGACCGGAACCGGCAAGGACGACGTGCATCTGCTCGTCGTCTGCACCGCCGAGCGCGGCCTGTGCGGCGGCTTCAATTCCCAGATCGCCCGTCACGCCCGCGACCATATCCGCCGGCTTCTGGCCGACGGCAAGCAGGTCAAGATCATCTGCGTCGGCAAGAAGGGCTTCGACATACTGCGCCGCGACTATGCAGCGATGATCCTCGATCGTGTCGACCTGCGCGAGGTCAAGACGCTCGGCTTCGTCAATGCCGACGCGATCGCCAAGAAGGTCATCCACCTCTTCAGCGAGGGTGCCTTCGACGTCTGCACGCTGTTCTATTCGCAGTTCAAGTCGGTGATCAGCCAGGTTCCGACCGCGCAGCAGATCATTCCGGCCGGCGTCGCTTCGGCTCCGGCCGCTGCGGCGGATGGCGCCAGCGCCGTCTACGAGTACGAGCCGGAGCCGGGTGAAATCCTCTCCGACCTCATCCCGCGCAACATCTCCGTGCAGGTTTTCCGGGCGCTGCTCGAAAACGCGGCCGGCGAGATGGGCGCCAAGATGAGCGCCATGGACAATGCGACGCGCAACGCCGGCGAGATGATCAACAAGCTGTCGATCACCTACAACCGCCAGCGGCAGGCGCAGATCACCAAGGAACTGATCGAAATCATTTCGGGCGCCGAGGCGCTCTAGGCGCGGTTCGCGGGTCAATCTGCCCGCGACCGGACCGCGTAAGAAACAAAGGACGAAAAGGGTAAAGACGATGGCGAAAGCAGCGACCCCCAAGACGGCAGCCCCCAAGGCCGCAGCCGCGAAGACCGCAGCCCCCGCGAAGGCGGCCAAGGCTCCGGCAGCAGCCGCCAAGGCAGCTCCAGCCAAGACGGCGGCAGCGCCCGCCAAGGCCGCCGCGGCCAAGACCTCGGCCGTTGCCACCAAGGCAACCGGCGTTGTCGGCAAGGTCCGCCAGGTCATCGGCGCCGTCGTCGACGTGCAGTTCGGCGATCACCTGCCGCCGATCTTGAACGCGATCGAGACCACGAACGTCGGTAACCGCCTCGTGCTCGAAGTTGCCCAGCATCTGGGCGAGAACACCGTGCGCTGCATCGCCATGGACTCCACCGAAGGCCTGGTGCGCGGCCAGGAAGTGCGAGACACCGGCGGCCCGATCTCCGTGCCGGTCGGCCCGGGCATGCTCGGCCGCATCATCAATGTCATCGGCGAGCCGGTCGACGAAGAAGGCCCGGTCGACGCGACCGAGATGCGGTCGATCCACCAGCCGGCCCCGGCCTATGTCGAGCAGTCGACGGAAGCGCAGATCCTGATCACCGGCATCAAGGTGCTCGACCTGCTGGCACCTTACGCCAAGGGCGGCAAGATCGGCCTGTTCGGCGGCGCCGGCGTCGGCAAGACCGTGCTGATCCAGGAACTGATCAACAACATCGCCAAGGCGCATGGCGGCTATTCGGTGTTCGCCGGCGTCGGCGAGCGCACCCGCGAAGGCAACGATCTCTATCACGAGTTCATCGAATCCGGCGTCAACAAGAAGGGCGGCGGCGAGGGCTCGAAGGCGGCCCTGGTGTACGGCCAGATGAACGAGCCGCCGGGCGCGCGCGCCCGCGTCGGCCTGACCGGCCTGACGGTCGCGGAATATTTCCGCGACCAGGGCCAGGACGTGCTGTTCTTCGTCGACAACATCTTCCGCTTCACGCAGGCGGGTTCGGAAGTGTCGGCTCTGCTCGGCCGTATCCCGTCGGCCGTCGGCTATCAGCCGACGCTCGCCACCGACATGGGCGCGCTGCAGGAACGCATCACCACCACTACCAAGGGCTCGATCACCTCGGTGCAGGCCATTTACGTGCCGGCCGACGACTTGACCGATCCTGCGCCGGCGACCTCGTTTGCCCACCTTGACGCGACGACGACGCTGAACCGCGCCATCGCCGAGAAGGGCATCTATCCGGCGGTCGATCCGCTGGACTCGACCTCGCGCATGCTCGACCCGCTGGTTGTCGGCGACGAGCACTATGCCGTTGCCCGTCAGGTGCAGTCGATCCTCCAGCGCTACAAGTCGCTGCAGGACATCATCGCCATCCTGGGCATGGACGAGCTGTCGGAAGAGGACAAGCAGACGGTGGCCCGCGCCCGCAAGATCGAGCGCTTCCTGTCGCAGCCCTTCTTCGTCGCCGAAGTGTTCACCGGCGCGCCAGGCAAGCTCGTCGATCTCGCCGACACCATCAAGGGCTTCAAGGGCCTCTGCAACGGCGACTACGATCATCTGCCGGAGGCCGCCTTCTACATGGTCGGCGGCATCGAGGAAGCGGTCGAGAAGGCACAGCGCCTGGCGGCTGAAGCGGCTTAATCAAGGGAATAGGGAGTAGTCAGTAGTCAGTAGTGAATGGCAGGCGGGTGACCGGGGCAATTGCCCTTTCTCCCTACTTCCCTACTCACTATTCCCTACTCACTAAATTGACATGGCTGAAGCTTTCAAATTCGAACTGGTCTCGCCGGAGCGCCTGCTGGTTTCCGCCGAGGTCGAATCCGTCGTCATTCCCGGCGCCGAAGGCGAGATGACCGTGATGGCGCATCACGCGCCGGTCATGACCACGATCAAGCCGGGTGTCGTCACGGTGAAGACCGCCTCGGGCGGTGAAGAACGCTATGTCGTGTTCGGCGGTTTCGCCGACATCGTTCCGGCGGGCTGCACGCTGCTGGCGGAATCGGCTGTGGCGGTGAAGGATGTCGACCGGGCCGATCTCGCTCGCCGTATCCAGGAAGCCAAGGAAGATGCCACCGACGCCAAGGACGACCAGGCGCGCAGCAAGGCCGAGCAGTTCCTCAGCCAGCTCACCACGCTGGAAGGCGCGCTTCTGCCGGCCTGAAGTTCGCACCAGATGAGTTGATAAAAAGCGGGGCCTTGCCTCGCTTTTTTGTTTAAATCCCCAAGGCAGCGAAGGCCAATCTTGGACCATCGCGTCGCAGGTGCACCAGATGCACGGCCGTGAGTTCGATCAGCGTCTGGCGCTCGGCGTGATCTCCGGCAAAGCCGGCCAGGTCGAACACTGCTGTCACGGTTTCGTTCGCCGGTAGCTGCTGATCCAAAAGCGCCGTCAGTGCCGCGTCGAGCGGATCGGTGAAATGGTTTTCGGGCAAGGTTTTGCCGCGCGCGGCACAGGCGGCGATCCAGGCCGCCACCACCAGCGTGAGATGCACGAACTCGGTACCTGCTTCGAGGCACTCGATGGCGGACGCGATGATGCGCTGCGGCAGTTTCTGGCTGCCGTCATTGGCGATCTGCGCCGTGCGATGGGCGAGCGCGGTGTTGGAAAAACGCTCGGCAAGCTCGGCTGTGTAGGTTGTCGTGTCGAGCCCGGCATCCTCCGGCAATGTCGGGATGGCTTCGGCCCAGAGCCCGTCGACAAATTGCCGGATCGCCGGATCGGCAAAAGCCCGGTCGACCGTGGCGTGGCCGCTGAGCAGGCCGAGATAGGCAATGCCCGAATGCGCACCGTTGAGAAGCCTGAGCTTCATGTCCTCGAAGGGGCCGACATCGCCGACCATGGTGACGCCGAACTTTTCCCAGGCCGGCCGGCCGGCGGAAAAATTGTCCTCGATCACCCATTGGCGGAATGGCTCGGTCATGACGGGCCAGGCATCGTCGACACCGAGTTCGCCAGCGACGCGTGCCCGGTCGGCGTCGGTCGTTGCCGGCACGATCCGGTCGACCATGCTCGACGGAAACGCGACCTGGCCTGCGATATGGTCGAAGAGACCGGTACCGTCCGCTGTGGCAAGCTTGGCATCGCGCAGCGCGGCGAATTCGGTCAGCAGCCGATGCAAGGTGGCGCCATTGGCAGGCAGGTTGTCGCAGCAGAGCACGGTGAAGGGCGGGGTGCCGGCTGCCAGTCGTTGAGCAAGCGCCTCGGCGAGAAAACCATGCGCCGTCTTCGGCATTCGCGGATTGGCCAGATCGTGGGCGATGTCGGGGTGAGCGGCGTCCAGCCCGCCGCCCGCGGCCCTGAGATAGGCCTTCTCGGTGATTGTCAGCGTGACGATGCGGGTGCGCGGATCGATCAGCGCGGCCAGTACCGCAGCCGGATCTTCCGGCGCCACAAGCATCGACTGGATCGAGCCGATGACGCGCAGCTCCTCCTCACCGCTGCTGCGAACCGCCAGCGTGTAGAGCCCGTCCTGCGGCGCCAGCGCGTCGCGCGTGTCGGTGCTGCGCAAGGAGACGCCGATGATGCTCCAGTCCGTTTCGCCCGCCGCCAGGCAATCGTCGACATAGGCGGCCTGATGGGCTCGGTGGAAGGCACCGACGCCGAGATGCACGATGCCGGGAGCAACGCGGCCGCGGTCATATGCGGGGATTCCGGCGGCTGCGGGCAGCCGTTGCAGTGTTGCGTTGGACAGATGGCTTCTGGTCATCACGATACCGGGGCTGAGGTCTTTGGGGACGCGGCGGATGAGAGGCGGCGTAACACCTACGTCCGCCTGCCGCAAGGATGCCGCTTTGCCGGGGCACGTTGACATCGCTTTAGTCCGAACGTACCGATACCCAACTGGAAGGAGCTGCTTTCCCATGGTCGCGCTGATCGATCCGGACCTGCTTTTTCCGCCTGAAGCGCATTCGCGCTCGCTTGCCCGCGACCTCTATGCCGGCGTCAAGAACCTGCCCATCGTCAGCCCGCACGGTCACACCGATCCGCGCTGGTATGCGCTGAACGAGCCGTTCCCGGATCCGGCACAATTGCTCATCGTGCCCGACCACTACATCTTCCGCATGCTGTTCAGCCAGGGCGTGCGGCTGGAGGATCTCGGCGTGGCGACCCTGGACGGCGCTCCGGTCGAGACCGACGGCAGGACGATCTGGCGGCGCTTTGCCGAGCACTATTACCTGTTCCGGGGCACGCCGACCCGGCTGTGGTTCGACCATGTGCTGGCGCATCTGTTCGGCATCGAAGAGCCGCTGAGCGCCGAGACCGCCGACCGCCATTACGACACGATCGCGACGGTGCTGCAGTGGGAGAATTTCCGTCCGCGCGCTCTGTTCGAGCGCTTCAACATCGAGGTGATCGCCACGACGGAAGGCGCGCTCGACGACCTCAAATGGCACCAGATGATCCGCGACAGCGGCTGGGCGGGCCGTGTCGTCACCGCCTACCGGCCGGATTCGGTTGTCGATCCCGATTTCGAAGGGTTTGCGGCCAATCTCGACCGGTTGGGCGAGATCACCGGCTGCGACACCGGCAGTTGGGCCGGCTATCTCGACGCGCATCGCCAGCGGCGCGCCTTCTTCAAAGGCTTCGGCGCGACTTCGTCCGATCACGGCCATCCGACAGCCGAGACCGCCAACCTTTCCGATGCGGCGGCCGAGGAGCTGTTCAACCGCATTCGCCGTGGCTCGGATGACGAGCGCGAGCGAAAGCTGTTTCGCGCCCAGATGCTGACCGAGATGGCCAAGATGAGCAGGGATGACGGGCTGGTGCTGCAGATCCATCCAGGCTCCCAGCGCAACCATTCGGCTTCTGTCTTCCAGAGGTTCGGCCGCGACAAGGGCTTCGATATCCCGACACGGACGGACTATGTGACGGCGCTGAAGCCGCTTCTCGACTGCGTCGGGCTGGAGCGTGATCTTACCGTGGTTGTCTTCACGCTTGACGAAAGCAGCTATGCGCGCGAGCTGGCGCCGCTGGCCGGCGTCTACCCGGCGCTCAGGCTCGGTCCGGCCTGGTGGTTCCACGACAGTCCGGAAGGCATGCGCAGGCTTCGCGAGATGACCACGGAGACGGCAGGCTTCTACAACACTGTCGGCTTCAACGACGACACCCGCGCCTTTCCCTCGATCCCGGCCCGTCACGATGTGGCGCGGCGGGTCGACTGCGCATTCCTGGCGCGGCTCGTCGCCGAGCACCGGCTACGCGAGGAAGAGGCGCATGAACTCGCCGGGGAATTGGCCTATACGCTTGCCAAGAAAGCCTATCGGCTCTGACGGAACGTGCCTGGTCGGCGTTGGCCGGCCACTCACGGCAAGGAGATGACGATGACGAAGATATTCGCCCATGCCGGCGAGGCACCCTGGACGCCGACGCCCGACGGCAACAGGCGGCGCGTTCTCCTCTCCACCGATGAATTGATGCTGGTGGAGTTCGGCTTCGACAAGGGCGGTGTCGGTGCGCTGCATTCGCATCCGCATGTCCAGTCAAGTTACGTCGCCGAGGGTCGCTTCGAGGTGACCATCGACGGGCTGACGGAGATCCTTGAGGCCGGTGGCAGTTTCATCGTGCCATCCGGCCTCGTGCATGGCGTCAAGGCGCTCGAAGCGGGGCGGCTGGTCGACAGCTTTGCGCCGCACAGGGCTGACTTCCTCGCCTGAGGGCGCTAACCGGGAAGGATCACGCCTCGGCTTCCAGCAGCGGCACGCCGGCAAGGTCCAGCCTGATATGCCCACGCTCGGGCCGCAGCAGCCGGATCGGTGCGCTTTTCTCGTCAAGGCGCCGACGCAGAAGGATGAGCCTGGTTTCAAGATTGTCCTTGATATCAGGCAGCCGGAGCGTTGCGTCCCGCCTGATCTCGCGATTGGAGAAGTCGCGGCGTCCCGTGGCGAGGAAGGTGCGGACGAGGTGGATCAGGAGCCGCCCAGGGACGCCTTTGATCAGATAGTCGTCATCGATAAAGACACTGTCGTCGAAAGCGAAGTATCTTATCTTGAACGAGGGTGCTCCGGCTTGATCCGAGGCATATCCGCCTTGCGTCGACTTCGCGAAGGCATTGGCCTGGTGGCCACCTTCCAGTTCGGCAAGCCGCAATCCCGCGGCCAATTGGCTCGCGACCAGCATCAGGGCGTCTTCATCCTGATGGCCGAAAGCGAAACTGGCCTCGGACTCGATAAACAGCACGCCTCGCAATTTTCCCTGGGCAAGCATTGGCACCGCCATCTGGCTGCGCGGACCGGCAAGTCCGGGAAGTGGGATATGGCGTGTGCGGTCAGACGCCGAAAGTATGGCTGAGGCATAGCGTTGGGAACGCCGCAGGTCACAGATACGAACCGGCTGGCGCGTAGCGGCCGCGATGCCGATCACGCCTTCACCAAACGCGATCTCCGCGCCGACACCAAGGCTGCTGTATCCGCGACTCGCCAGAGTGCTTAGCCGCTGAGCGGTCTCGTCGGGCACCAAAACCATCGCATGCCGATAGTCGAAGCTGCTCTCAAGTCCGGCCAGGGCCTTGTCCAGCATCACATCGGCATCGGCTTCCGAGCCGATGGCGGCGGCAAGAAGCGCGGCCTTGGGCAGGTGGTTCGTTGTCGCGGGGGCCGGATTGCGATGTTCAGGCGGGACGACGCCGACCACCGCGCGGCAATCGCGCACGAAGTACAGGTCGGCGGAGCGCAGTTTCATGACCCCCGCCATTCCCTGTTGCGCACTCATCACCGAAAGATGTGACTTTATGCGTTCGAACAGTTCGCCATGATCGAGCGCATGCAGGAATTCCAGATCGAGCATGTGATGGACGCCGCTTCGTCCATCGACAACCATCAGCGTGGCAACGCCGCTGGCGCGGACATTGGCGGCCGTCTTGGAAAAGAACTGGTTCGAAAGCGCGACATGGCTCTCATCGACGTAATAGACATGAGACAGGTACGAGATGTTGGGTATGCCATCGCCATCGCTGGTCGCGATCACCGATGGAATGACACCTTCAAAACTGTCGCGGATGTCGCTGAGGGAGATCATGGCGAGTTCGTCCGGAGCCTCTCGCCCGCACCGGGGCCGGGTGACTGCGAAAAGACATCGGTGGGCTGAAAACGGATGCGAAGCAGATCACTGTCGACGAGGGTATGAGAGAGTTGATGCGGGGTCACGCCAAGCGCCTCCATCACCACCAGCATCTCGGAAATATAGTTTTGCGCTCTCGCCCTGTCGGCATCGTCGGCCGGTGACACCGCCAGGATGCTGCCCTTGACCTGGAAGGCGCGATAGTCGTGCGGGCGTACCATGGTGACCGCCACCGGCGCACCCAAGGCGGCGTTCTCGACAACTTCGGGCCATTGGGTCCGCGATACGAGCACGTCGATGCATCCGAGGCTCGCGATATGCGCGGCGCCGGTGCCGCGGCCGATGGCTGGGCGAAACGCGGCATTGCGTGTGGATACGAGTATCATCACCGGACCTGCGAGCAGGTCGTCTATTTCCTTGCTGATCAAGGCCGCCCCATTGCCTACGTGCAAACAGTCTAATCGGATAGGAAAGTTTTAGGAACAGGCATGCTCGCTTAGGAAGCATTTAGGAAGCATGTTCTTCAGCCCTTGAATAGAAGGCCTCGCGAAGCCGGCGCGATCAGTCATCGTGACAATCGGGACGCCGCACAGACGGGAGACCTTCAATGACACATGCAAGAATACCAGACCTCAATGGCCGCTATGATCTTTATGGCCTGATCCACAAAGGTCTTCGCAAGGCCCAATGCGAATTGCTTGCGCGCCTGGGCGGCGCGGATTTCGACGATGTCGCGGCGACCGCACCATTGCTGGCCGACCTTCGTACGATCCTTATGCTTGGAGCCAGCCATCTTGCCCATGAGGACCGGTATATCCACCAGCCACTCGAAGCGCGCGTGCAGGCTTCGACCGATCGCCTCGAGCACCAGCACGACGATCATCGGCTTGCCTTTGCCGAACTCGAGGACATGATCCGGGCGATCGAGGAGGCACCCCTTGATGCCCGAGCCAGCCTTGGTCGCCGGCTCTACATCGCTTTCACGGTCTTTGTCGGACACGATCTCGAACATATGCATGAGGAGGAGACGGTAACCGCGCCGCAACTTTGGGCGAACTTCACGGATGCCGAACTGCAAGGCATCGAAATGGCGATCATCGGGTCGCTCACGCCGGAAAAGAACCTCGCCTTCATGCGCCTGATGATTCCCGCCATGAACCGCAGCGAGCGTGCCGCGCTTCTGGGAGGCATGAAGGTCTCGGCGCCTGCCGAGGCGTTCGCCGCCGTCATCGAGTTCGCGGCGCGGCCACATCTGTCGCATGAGGATTTCTGCGACCTCTCCAGCAGACTTGGGCTCGCTGCCTGAAATTCGCACCGGAGACGCTCTCGGAGGCAGTTCGCGTTCGAGCGTAACGAATTCGACAGGGAATCAGAACCATGCACGACCGCCATGCGGCAGCCCTGGGCTGCACGATTTCAACCGGCCGGGCTGCTGCCCGCCGTGGAGGCTGCGGCGCATGCGCCGCGCATTGTCCGGCAAAGCTTGGCCGTGCCCGAGCAGCCGGTCGGCCGTCGGCGGATGACACGTGTTTCGCCGCCGGAGGAGGATCGCTGATCCACGCGCCGCTGGACAGCCGATGATGGAAGGTCACATCGTGGGCGGCAGCCTGGCGTTGCCGGCCAAACGGTTCCTCGATAGGGAACCCGCGCCTCGGACAAGGCGCGGGTTTGTTGCCTGGGCGCCAGTGGCGCCGCGGTACTCAAGAACATCACCGCAGGATTGGAAACCTGCCGGATCATAGTGAAGATAAACTTAATGCCGGCGCCGGGTGGTCGCGACGGCTGGCGGCAAGCAAGCGATGCGTGGCCTCGAGAATGGCTTCGACCGGTGCATCGGCGACGTTAGCCCTTCGTCCGCGTCTCGGCGCCGTCACCACCTCGACCATGTTCGACAGCGGCCGCCACCGCTCCAGATTGGCGCCGTTGTTGACGATCACCGTCGGCGTCATGACGGTGGCGAACAGGTGTCCAAGGCCGCCTTCCATGCCGACATAGGCGGCAGCCATCTCGCCAAGCGCCAGCAGGAGGTCGCCGAACGCCTCGACATCGAGCCCAAGTTCCGGACCAACCACCGAGAGACGGCTCTCCCTGGCTACCAGGGCCTGCGGCGTCGGTCCGTCACCGGGTGTCACCAGATACAGCACGTGGTAGCCGGCATCGATGAGATTGCCTGAAATGGCTGATATCTGGTCCTCGCTCATGAACTTGTTGCTCCTGGCGTTGCCGCCAAGCAGGACCAGCGGACGGTTGTCCGCGCCGACGAGCCGGCGCGCCATGGTCCGGGCGGAGTGCGGAACATCGAGCCTGTGGTCGAATGGCAGGTGCCGGCCGGCGAGGCGCTCGATCAGCCGGTGATAGCGCCAGGCATTGTGTTCGGGCCGCAAGGTCCATCTGGTGCCCCGGCGCAGCGACAGGAGATAGCCGGCAAAATTGGGCTCGTAGTGAACACCGCGGCCGAGAAGCTGCAATCCGGTCACCATCAGTCCGGGGACGCCTGTGCGGAAGTCGACGACCGTCTTCTGTCTGCCCGGCTGTGCGAATTCAGCGAGAATGTCGGAGAGCGGCTTCATCCTGAAGTCGTCGACGAGAGGAGCGGCATGCTTGCGCAACATGCCCGTGAGCGAAGACTTGCCCTGGCAGCCATAGACAATATGGCTTTGTGGGAAGGCCGTTCTTGCCGCCCGCAAGGCTGGTATCCTCAGCAACCCATCTCCGAGGGCGTCGTTGCGGACATAAAAAATCAACAGCGGCGCGGGCAAATCCATGACCAGGCGAGTCCGTCAGGTGTGATTTGGAGAGGGAGACAAGTTTCGGAAACGACTTTGCAGAAAGACAGCAAATCCCGGCTGAATCCAGAGGGAATATGCGTCAAACGTAATAATAGGGCCGTGTTGGCTGGTATTGCCGCCGTTCGCCCTACCAATCCGTCATGGAAGCGGCGAGATTGGTCAGGTGATATGCCTGAGCAGGCCGAAAAGCCGCTCGAACGTCTTGCCATAGGGCGGGCGCAGCAGGGCGCCGGCGCTCAGCCGCGACTGCAGGAAAACCGGCTTCTCGTTACTGAAGGTGCGGAAGCCCCATTCGCCGTGATAGGCGCCCATGCCGCTGGCGCCGACGCCGCCGAAGGGCTGGTTCTCCTGCACCAGATGCAGCATGCAGTCGTCGACGGTGACACCGCCGGCGACGGTCTCGCGCAGGATGCGCTGGCGGTTGGCGCTGTCATTGCCGAACCAATAGAGCGCCAGCGGCCGATCGGCCTGGTTCACATGGCTGATCGCCTCGTCGACCGTGGCGTATTCGACGATGGGCAGCACCGGGCCGAAAATCTCCTCGCGCATCAGCCGCAGGTCCGGGCCGGCATTGCTGACCAGGGTCGGCACGAATTTCCGGCTTGTCGTGCCGAGGTCTTCGCCGGCCGGGTTGATTTCGGTGATGGTAGCGCCGGCATCGCGGGCTTCCGCGATCATGGCGCGCAGGCGCTGGAAGTGCCGGTCGCTGATGATGGCGGTGTAGTCGGGATTGTCGCGCAGCGTGGGGTAGAGCCGCGCCACCGTGGCTGCGAGCTTGGCCGTGACCGTGCCTGCCTGCCCCTTGGGCACCAGCAGATAGTCCGGCGCGATGCAGGTCTGTCCGGCATTGAGCAGCTTGCCATAGGCAATGCTGGCTGTTGCCGCATCGAGATCGCAGGAGGGATCGAAGATCGCCGGCGACTTGCCACCGAGCTCGAGCGTGACCGGGGTCAGGTTGGCGGCAGCGGCGATCGCGACCTGGCGGCCGACCGTGGTCGAACCGGTGAACAGCAGATGATCGAACGGCATCGACACGAAGGCCTTGCCCATCTCGGCATCGCCGGTGATGACGCTCAACTCGTCGGGCGAAAAATGCTCGGCGGCCAATCTGGCCAACAACTCCGAGAAAGCCGGCGTCAGTTCGGACGGCTTGACCAGCACGCGATTGCCGGCGGCAAGCGCTGCCGTGACCGGCGCGACGGCGAGCTGGAAGGGGTAGTTCCATGGCGAGACGATGCCAACGACGCCGAGCGGCTGCGGCACGAGGCGATTCTTGCCCGGCAGGAACGGCAAGGTGGTGGCGACGCGACGCTCCCGCATCCAGCCTTTCAGGTGAGACAGCGCGTGACGGATGCCGGCACGCACGACAAACAATTCGGCGAGGCGGGTCTCGTGAGTCGAGCGGCTGCCGAAATCAGCGTTGATCGCGGCGCAAATGTCGGCTTCGTGCCGCTCGGTCAGCGCCAGCAGGCGCTTCAGGCGATCCTTCCGCACGCCCAGGTCCGGGAAGGGCTGTTTCTCGAAAGCGGCGCGCTGCAAGCCGAACCGCTCGCCGAGAACGTCCTGTCTCACCTGCAGCATTGCGCGCGCTCCTTGCTCCTGCCCAGCTTACATCAGGGCCAGCCTGAATCCAGCCAGGAGCACATGCCGCAAGGATAGGCGAGGCTCACATGGCTGTTTGACCTTCCGTTTGCATCCATGCCGTTGTATCGAATGCGGCAAGCTGAAATCTCCGACAAGGGCGCGTGGCGCATGATTCCGCAAATTCGTGTCACCGCCATGCGACACGGACCCGTCATTACGCCGGACATGCTGCCCGGCGATGACGGGGTCAACATCAACGGGCCGTCGCTTATCAGCATGCCTGACTGGGTGCCCGGTCGGCTTGGTGCCTACTATCTCTACTTCGCCGACCACACGGGGACCTATATCCGCCTCGCCTACTCCGATTCGCTGCATGGGCCTTGGCGCATCCACCCCGGCGGTGTGCTGTCTCTCGATCAATGTCCATTCATCGTCGGGCATATCGCCTCGCCCGATGTTCACATCGACCAGAAGCTGCGCCATTTCGTGATGTATTTTCATGGCCCGGCAGAATCCGGCGAAGGCCAGATTACCTTCGCCGCGACATCCGTCGACGGGCTTCGTTTCACTCCGCTTTCCGAGCCGCTCGGGCCGTTCTACGCGCGCATCTTCCGTTACGATGGCTGGTGGTACGGTTTGCTTGGAACGGGAACGATCACCGTCTACCGATCGAGAAACGGCATTTCGGATTTCGAACGCGGTCCGGTCGTGCTGCCTGCCATGCGGCAGGACCTCGCCCCGCGGCATGTCGCACTGCAGAAATCCGGCCGCTGGCTGCGCGTCTATTACACGCGTCGGGGCGACGCGCCGGAACGGATCCTTTACGGCACAATCGATCTCGCCGAGGATTGGCGGGACTGGACCGTTCGAGGCGACAGCGAAGTGTTGCGGCCGCAGACGGAGTTCGAAGGGGCCGACTTGCCGATCCGCCCCAGTCGGATCGGTCTGGCCCAGGGTAGGGAAAACGCGCTACGCGATCCGGCCATTTTTGAGCAGGATAATCAGACCTGGCTGCTCTATGCGGTCGCCGGAGAAAGCGGAATCGCCCTGGCCGAGCTTGGCTTTTCCGAGGTGTCAGCCGCGGCGCCCCGAAAGCCGATCGCGGCGTTACGCCGCCTTGCAAGGCGGCTTTTCTGGCACCTTCGACAGAAAGTGCCAATGCTGCCTTCGGCAATAAGATCCCAAAATAGAATTTTCATCGCCGGCTGCGCGCGCAGCGGCACCACGCTCAGCCTCGATCTGATGGGCTGTTTCGAGGATATCTATGTCCATCCCAGCGAAGCGCCTTACCAGACACTGATCGAACTGGATCGCTACCAAGCCAACCTGGTCGTAAAACGCACTTTCGTGAGCTATAGGGATCTCGAGGATTTGCCCGCCTCGGTCGGCCTGATCTATTGCGTGCGGCATCCTTTCGACGTGCTGACCAGCTCTCACCCGGAGACCGTTGATCTGCGGCCCTTTCACGTGACCATGGAGCGTTGGGAGGCTGAGTATGATGGTTTGATGCGGCTGCGACAGGTCCAGCCGGAGAGAGACATCACCTATTTGCGCTATGAGGACCTGATCGCCGAACCGGACATCGTGCAGGCGAGGATTGCCCGATCCTTCGGCTTGGCGCCGGCTACGCTCTTCAGTCGCGATGCAAACAATCCCATCAGGTCCACCTCGCTGAGAAAATGGGAGCGCAATGAAGCGTTCAGGACCTATCTGCGCGGCCTGCCGCCGTCGTTTCTCGAGCGCGTGGACAGCTTCTGCCGGGAGTTCGGCTATGACAATTCGGCCGGCATATTGACGACGGAATCGGCTGAATGACGCAGGCAACCGGCATCCTGGCCGAGGATCGCAAGCGGCGCGTGCTGAAGGACGTGTTCGGTTTCGACGATTTCCGCCCCGGCCAGGCCGATGTCATGGATGCGCTGCTCGGCGGGCGCCATGTGCTTGCCGTCATGCCGACAGGTGCGGGCAAATCGCTTTGCTACCAGGTACCGGCGCTGGTCATGGGCGGGCTCACCCTCGTCATTTCGCCACTGGTGGCGCTGATGCAGGATCAGGTCGCCGCCTTGCGGCTGGCGGGTGTTGGCGCCGATACGATCAATTCCTCGCTCGACCGCGAAGCCAATGTCGCGGCCTGGCGCCGCGTGGCGTCCGGCCAGACGCGGCTGCTCTATCTGGCGCCGGAGCGGCTGATGACCGAGCGCATGCTCGAGGCGCTATCGAGGCTCGACGTCAGCCTGATCGCCATCGACGAGGCGCATTGCATCTCGCAATGGGGACCGGCGTTTCGGCCCGAGTATGAGGACCTGTCGCGGCTGCGGCACATCTTCCCCAACGTGCCGATCATCGCGGTGACGGCGACGGCGGACGAGAGCACGCGCAGCGACATCGAGGCGCGGCTGTTCGCCGAGCGGGTCGAAACGCTGGTGCTGGGTTTCGACCGGCCCAACATCAAGCTGGCGATCGAATCCAAGCAGGACAGCAAACGACAATTGCTGCGTTTCATCGAGCGTCACGCCGGCAAGAGCGGCATCGTCTACTGCCTGTCGCGCAAGAAGACGGAGGAGATGGCGGCCTTCCTCGAGAAGAATGGCGTCACCGCGCTCGCCTATCATGCCGGCATGAGCAAGGAGGCGCGCGAGGCCAATCAAAACGCTTTCATGACGCTCTCCGGCGTCGTCATGGTGGCGACCATTGCCTTCGGCATGGGCATCGACAAGCCGGATGTCGCCTATGTCTTCCACACCGACATGCCGGGCAGCCTGGAGGCGTATTACCAGGAGATCGGCCGCGCCGGCCGTGATGGGCGCAAGGCCGAGGCGCACATGCTTTACGGCCTTGGCGATATCCGCATGCGACGGCTGTTCATCGACGACGAGGACGCGTCCACCGAGCACAAGAAGCGCGCGCATCGCCGGCTCGACACGCTGATCGGCTATTGCGAGACGGCGCAGTGCCGGCGTCAGGTGCTGCTCGGCTATTTCGGCGAGGAAGCCGAGCCTTGCGGCAATTGCGACAACTGCCTCGACCAGGTGCCGCGCGCCGATGGCGCTGCCGAGGCTCGCATCATCCTGGCGGCCGTCGCCCAGAGCGGCGAGCGCTTCGGCGCTGCCCATGTCATCGACATCCTGCTCGGCCATGAGACCGAAAAGGTGCTGGCCAGGGGCCATGAGAGGCTGGCCAGCTTCGGCGGCGGCGTGGCGCACAAGAAGGATTTCTGGCAGTCGCTGATCCGGCAGCTCGTCGCCGGCGGTTTCCTGGAGCCGGATCCGAGTGGTCATGGTGGCCTCGCCATCGCCGATAAGGGTCGCGCGCTCGGCCGTGGCGAGGTCCCGTTCCACTATCGCGTCGAGGTGCGCGGCCGCGCCTTGCGCAAGATGCGAGCGGCCGAGGTCGCGGGTGCCGAAGGCATCGATGCTTCGCTGCTGGCCATGCTCAAATCCCTGCGCTTGCGTCTTGCCCGGGAACGCCAGGTGCCGGCCTATGTGGTGTTCTCCGACCGCACGCTGATCGACATGGCCGAGCGCTGCCCGCGCGACCTCGACGCGTTCGCGGAAGTGAACGGAGTGGGAGGGGCGAAGCTCAAGGAATTCGGCGAGATATTCCTGGGCGCGATCGCGGCGCATCTGTCAGCGGCGTGACGCTGACGGCTTCCGGCGGCGCGCCGGCCGGCAGCTTACGGGGCAGATTCACTCGCCGGGACCTGGAAAGACGATCCGCCTGGCGGCAAGTGCACGCAGCCGGAAGGTGCCGGCAAGGCGTTCACGCCGGTATCGGCAAGGGTTTGCAATTCAGCTCCCGAGCCTGGTGGCGAGTTCGGCCTGGATTTGCCGCAGCACCGCCGAGGCGGTCTCGAGCTCGTCGTCGCCAATGAGAGAGACCAGTTCGTGGCGGAGCTCAGCCAGCACCGTGTTGATCGAACTCATCCGCGCCTCACCGTCCTTGGTCAAGGACAGTATCTTGGCCCTGCGGTCGCTGGGATCCTCACGCCTTGTGATCAGGCCTTCGGCCACCAGGAGATCGACGAGACGCACCAGCGAAGGCCCTTCGAGGCCGGCCTGTTCCGCGACCGCTCCCTGGCGAGCCTCACCGCCCAGTTGCCACAATGCCAGCAGCGGCATGGCCACGGCATGTGAAAGTCCGTAACGATCCAATCGCTCGTTGGCGGTGCGACGCCAAAGGCGCGCAACATTGGTTATCACCTGGCCGATCGTTTCGCGGCTTCTGGATCGTTCATTTTCCATTGCCAATCGTTCGCATACAATCTATTTGAATGCAATTGATACCAGCGAGATGGCGAAGCCGATCCTTCCATCTGTCCGCCAGGTGTCCGTTCTCAGCGTGAGGGATCGGCGTTCGCCGGCCCTTTTAGGTGTTTTCCGATGTCCGTTGCTTTCAGCGCAGTGCCCTCAGCTTCCACTCCCGCAAATCCGCGTTCGCGCGTTATCCTGGCGAGCCTGATAGGCACCACGATCGAATTCTACGACTTCTATGTCTACGCCACGGCTGCCGTGCTGGTGTTTCCTCACCTGTTCTTCCCGGCCGGCAACGACACGACGGCGCTGCTCGCTTCCTTTGCCGTGTTCGGCGCGGCGATGATTGCGCGCCCGCTCGGCGCGATCTTCTTCGGCCATCTGGGCGACCGGCGCGGCCGCAAGATCACGCTGGTTGGCGCGCTGCTCACCATGGGGCTGGCGACATTCCTGATCGGCCTGCTCCCAACCTATTCGAGCGCCGGATGGCTGGCGCCGGCCCTGCTGGTGGTGTTGCGCCTCGCTCAGGGTTTTGCGCTCGGCGGAGAGTGGAGCGGTGCCGCACTGGTGGCGACGGAGAACGCGCCGAAGGGAAAGCGCGCGGTCTACGGCACTTTCCCGCAGCTCGGCGCGCCGATCGGCTTCATTATCGCCAACGGCCTGTTCCTGATCATTGCCGCCGCGATGCCCTCGGACGACCCCTCGCGGCCGTCGATGGCGTTCCTTTCGTGGGGGTGGCGCATCCCGTTCCTGTTTTCGGTGGTCATGGTGGCCATCGGTCTGTGGGTCCGGCTCAACCTGGTCGAGAGCGCCGCATTCGACAATACGGTGCGCACGGGCCAGGTCAGAAAGCTCCCGCTGGCTTCGGCGGTCAGGACGCATTCGAAAGAGCTCGTACTCGGCACGTTCTACATGCTTGCCACCTATGTGCTGTTCTACCTGATGACGACGTTTTCGTTGAGCTATGGCCGCGCGGCGCCCTCGGCGGCGGTGCCGGGTCTGGGCTACAGCTACACGACCTTCGTGCTGATGATGATCATCGGCGTTGTCTTCTTCGGCGTCTTCACCATGGTTTCCGGCCCGTGGGCCGACCGCTGGGGCCGCCGCCGCACGCTGATCTGGATCACCCTGGCGATCGCGGTTTTCGGCCTGCTGTGGGTGCCGATGCTTCATGCCGGTACCGTTGGCGTCATGGCATGGCTCATCATCGGCTTCAGCCTGATGGGCATGACCTTTGGCCCGATGGGGGCGCTGCTGCCCGAGCTGTTTCCAGCCAATGTTCGCTACACCGGCTCGGGCATCTCCTACAATGTATCCTCGATCCTCGGCGCGGCCGTGGCGCCATTCATCGCGGTAGCCCTCTGGAGCTTCGGAGGCGGACCTTTCTGGGTCGGCGTTTATCTGTCGGCCATGGCGGTGCTCACCCTGATCTCCTTGTTGATCGGGAATGAGACGAAGGATGTCGACATCAACAATTAGGTTCAAGGAGCTTTCCGGACCCCGCCTGGGAGGAGCGGGCCAAAGAGCTGAAGCACAATGACGCTCCCTTCCTGGCAAGACTGGCTGTTTTCGATCAAGGCGTTCATCGCCTCGATGCTGGCGCTCTATATCGCGCTGTCGTTCGACCTGCCGCGCCCTTACTGGGCCATGGCCGCCGTCTACGTCGTGGCCAATCCGCTTGCCGGCGCGACCTCCTCCAAGGGGCTCTATCGCGCGCTCGGCACACTGATCGGCGCGTCGGCGTCCGTCCTTTTCTTGCCGATGTTCGTCAACTCGCCTCTGCTGTTGAGCATGGTCGTGGCGTTGTGGACTGGCGGGCTGCTTTATATTTCGATGCTGGACCGGACGCCGCGCAGCTATGTCTTCATGCTGGCCGGCTATTCGCTTCCGCTGATCGCGCTGCCGGCGGTCGATGCGCCCCAGACGATCTTCGATATCGCCTCGGCCCGGAGCCAGGAGATCATCCTCGGCATCGTTTGCGCCAGCGTGGTCGCGCAATTGCTGTTCCCGATCGGGCTGTCTTCGCTCTTGTCCTCGCGCATTTCCAACTGGCTTGGCGATGCCGCGGCATGGGCGGGCGAGATCTTGCGCGGCGAGGGCGCGCTTGGGGTAACCTTGCAGGCCCGGCAGAAGCTGGCATCGGACATTTCAGGGCTCGACATCCTTATCAGCCAGCTCGGATACGATGCCCATACGCGCGGCGTCACGCGACAGGCGCGACAACTGCGCGGACGGCTGATGTTGCTGCTTCCGCTGCTGTCGTCGCTCGATGACCGCATCCATGGCCTGAAGTCGCAGGACCGGGCGATCCACGAGGAGTTCTTCACCCTGCTCGGTGATGTCGGAACCTGGCTCCAGGCGGTGGACGGTCCGGACCGCGCCGTTCTATTCCGATCCCGTATCGCCGATTTGCGGCCGCCCGCGCACGCGGTTGATTGGGACAGCCTCATCCTTGACAGCGCCTTGGCCAGGCTGAGGGAGATCGTCGACGCTTGGCACGACTGCCTGGTGCTGAAAAAGCAGATTGCGACAGGCGATTCCCGGGGCGAGAGGCTCGCCTTCCGCCGTCGCCGCACCTTCTCGCGCACCCGCCATCACGACTACGGCATGTTATTCTTCTATGCCGGTTCCGTGATCCTCGCCGTGCTGGCGGCCAGTGCTCTGTGGATTTATTCGGGCTGGGCGGAAGGCGCCGGCTTCGTGCTCATGGTGGCGGTCGGCAGTTCGTTTTTCGCCGCCGCCGATCGGCCGGCGCCGCTTCTCCTGTCGATGTTCGTCTGGTGCACGCTCAGCCTGGCGGTCACCGCCCTCTACCAGTTCGCCATCCTGCCGATGGTTCAAAGCTTCCCCTTGCTGGTTCTCGTGCTGGCGCCGCCTTTCCTCGTGCTCGGCACGCTCATTCCCAGGCCTCAGCTCAGCATGCTGGCGATGCTGCTCACCGTGAACACCGCATCCTTCATCGCCCTCAGCGACCGGTTTTCCGCAGATTTCGTTTCGTTCGCCGGTGGCGGTCTCGCCGCCCTGGCGGGTGTGGGCTTCGCGCTGGTGTGGACACTGGTGCTGCGGCCGTTCGGCGGAGAGATCGCAGCCCGGCGACTGGTGCATGCCGGCTGGTCGGATCTTGCCCAACTCGCCGCCGGCGACCGCGTCGAGGACCAGCGCCGGCTCGCCGGCCGCATGCTCGATCGTCTCGGCCAGCTCGTGCCCAGGCTCGCGGGGACGGAGAACAAGGCGCTGTCGACGATTGATGGCTATGCGGAAATCAGGCTCGGCCTGAACATCGTGGAACTGCAGCGGATGCGCAACCGTCTCACGCCCGACGAGAGGCGCGAGGTCGGCACCGTCCTGTCGGCCGTCGCCGAGTTGTTCAAGGAGCGTCTGCGCCTCGGCGCTGCCGTCACCGCGCCGCCGCGGCTGCTGGCGCGCATCGATCGCGCCCTCGCCACGGTCGCGGGCCGTCAGGCCACGCCGGCGCGGCGGTCGGCGGACGCGCTGGTCGGGGTGCGACGGGCGCTGTACCGGAACGCCGCGCCACCGATCTATTCGACAATGCCGGAGCCCATGCTGCTGGTGGCGGAGTAGATCGATCATGCAAAGCGATATCAGCATAGCCGGCGTCTATCTGCCGGGTCTTCTTGTCCTGATGCTGGCGGCCTTCGTCGTGGCGCGGATGGTCTGGCAAGTGCTGTCGTGGACGGGGCTCTATTCCTTCGTCTGGCACAGGGCGCTCTTCAATTTCGCGCTCTACATCCTTATCCTCGGGGCGTTGTCCTCGCTTTCAAATCGGCTGTTGTCATGAAGTACCGCTTTCTGCGCCTTACCGGCAGGATCCTCGTCACCGCTACCGTCGTTGCCGTCGCTGGCGCCGTCGCCTGGAAGCTGTGGGACGACAACATGAATGCCCCATGGACGCGTGATGCGCATGTCCGCGCCGACGTCGTCGGCGTCACACCTGACGTGTCGGGCTTGGTGGCCGAGGTCATGGTCAAGGACAATCAGGCGGTGAAGAAGGGCGATGCTCTTTTCCAGGTCGACCGCCAGCGCTTCGCCGTGGCGCTCACGCAGGCGCAGGCTATGGTGGAGGGGAAGCAGGCAACGCTCGACCAGGCCAAGAGAAATCTCGACCGCCTTCAGCGCCTGACCGCTTCGGCGGTCAGCATCCAGCAGATCGAGGAAGCGCGGTCGACGGTGGCCGAGGCGGAATCGGAAAGCCTGCAGGCCAGCGCGTCGCGCGACCTGGCGCAGCTCAATCTGGACCGTTCCGAAGTCCGGGCGCCGGTGAATGGCATCATCACCAATCTCAGCCTTCGCCCGGGAGACTATGTCGCCCCCGGCACGGCCACCATGGCGCTCGTCGACACCGACACGATGCGCATCGAGGGTTATTTCGAGGAGACGAAACTTCCGCGCATAGGGATCGGCGCCAAGGCATCCATCAGGCTGATGGGATGGCCAAACGCCCTGTCCGGCCATGTCGCAAGCATCGCCGCGGGAATCGCGGACCGCGAACGCAGCTCGGGCACGCTGCTGGCGGACATCAATCCGACCTTCACCTGGGTGCGGCTCGCGCAGCGCGTTCCCGTGCATATCGTGCTCGACAGCGACGCGGCGACCAAGGCAAGGCTGGTTGCCGGAACCTCCGCAACGGTGACCATCGATCGCGCTACGGCGCAGTGAGCGCGCCCGCCTCGCGCGGCGCGGCGCTTGAACGGCGGCTCTTAGGGGCGGTGGCCCGAAGCGGGATGGTCATCGGACGGATCGTCGGTTGCGATGCCGCCACCACCGCCGGAGCCGCCGCCCATGCCGCCACCGCCCATGCCACCGCCGCCACCTTTCCCACCGCCGCCTGACGTGTCATTGCCACGCTCGTTCTTGCCGCGCGCGGTCGAGGCCGATGGCCTTGCCGGACCTTGTTGCGGGATCGTGAGGTCGGCCGGGATCGGGGCCAGGTCGAGGGCCTCGCGAATGAAATTGCGTAGCGAAACCACTAGGTCGTGCGTGTGCACGGGACGCCCGGCCACCATCTCCCGGATCGCGTGCTCGGCCAGCCGGACCTGCTCTTCGGTGCCGAGCAGCAGTATGTCCGACAGGCATGCCTCGACCGCGTCGCGGATGCGTCGCCCCCGTTCCGATCCCGAGATGCGTTCGCCACCGAGGTCGACGGCCGTGTCGCTTTCGACGGCAGGCCGCTCGCGAAAGTCGCGCAGATGGGCTGGATCGACAGCGAGGTTGCCGGTGAACGATCCGCCAAGCGTCTTGTAGGCGGCAATCAAGGTACGCAGCCGCTCGTTGATCTGGCGGTTCGTGCGTTCGCGGCGCTGCTGAATGGTGAACATCATCAGCAAGCGAATGCCGATGCTGATCAGCGTGAACAGCGCCAGGCCGATAAGGGTGGCAAGCAGGCTCTGCCAGGAGCTGAAATCGATGTTCCGCAAGGTGCAGCGTCCTCATTTGTTCCGCCTGCCGCGTTTTGTGTCGCATTCCGCCGGCATTGGCCAGGGAATAGCGGTCACGGCTCACGGCGCGGAGACGACTCCGGTTTTGACATGCTTTGCCAAAATACGTCATGCTGGCTTTGAAAGGGGGCTGATATGACGATCACGGATATATCCTCCCTCGCCGACTCGAATTGCCATGGTCGTGAGATCGTTTGCCGGCGGGCTGCAGTGCCGACTGGCTTCGCTCGCTGCCGAGAAATTGTGCCAGGATCCATCTGTGAGAATAGTTCTAGGAACCTATCAGTTCGATGATGTCGGCGGCAGCGAGACCTATGCAATAACGATTGCCGAACAGTTCCTGAAGCTTGGCCACGACATCACGATCTATGTGAAGGCACCTGGGAAGATGGCTCAGGTGGCCAGGGATCGCGCGATCAGGATTGCAACGGATCTCGAGCTGCCAACGCCCGATGTCGTGCTCAGCCAGGACGGCGTTGTCGCCTATGAGATGTCGGCCAGGTGGCCAGAGGTTCCTCACGCTTTTATCTGCCACAGTCCGCTTTTCGAATTGCAGACGCCTCCGGCTGTTCCTGGCGTGGTCGGCGCGGTTGTTGTCATGAGCGAGCGATTTGAAGATCGGCTTCGCGCCCTGGCCACGAAGCACCGGATTGTTCGCTTTCGCCAACCGATCGACGTGGACAGGCTGGCACCCCGCGGCGCAGCCCGCAAACAGCCGAAGAAAGCGCTTTTGCTGGGGAATTATCTGCAAGGCGAAGCAAAGCGCTTCCTGGTCGACGCGTGGAGTGGCGCCGGGGTCGAGTTCATGCAGGTCGGCAGCCCTGCCGGCACCAATTCCGCCGACATCGTCCAAGCCATCGCCGAGGCCGATATCGTCGTGGGGAAGGCCCGGGCGATCCTGGATGCCATGTCCTGCGGTCGCCCTGCCTATGTGTACGACGTCTTTGGGATGGATGGCTGGGTAACCCCACAGGTCTATGAGGCGATGGAGGCCGACGCGTTCGCGGGGCTCGCTTTGTCGCGCCCCTTTGAGCCCGCACAATTGGTCACCGATCTAGGTGCCTATGATCCCCTCATGGGAATGGCGAATCGGAAACTGGTCATGATGCATCACCATGCTCGAATCCATGCCCAGCAGATGATCGATCTGTGTTCGGATCTGGCAAAGCCGACGGCAAGCCGGACCACGCCGAAGCTTGAGCTCTCGAGATTGGTGGCGTCGAACTGGAGGTCTGAATCCAAGCTGCTGTCCGCCCGGATAACATTTGGACCGGTGGCCGAGCGCGCCAAAAGGGCCGAGGATGAAGTTAGCCGGCTTCGCGGCGAGAACGAACAATACCGCCGCACGATCGAGCAACTGACGAGGGAGCTCAACATCCCGACAGCAGGCGAAGAGCGAAACGAATTTCGGCGCCGGATGGCGGCGAAAGTCGACCGGGACCTCAAGGCTGATCAGGGCCAGTTGTCCGAAAACACCTGGGATGAACCGGGCGTGAAAATCCACATGTCCCAGATCAATCGTCGCGTCGTCATTGCGAAGATAAAGCGCCTGATACGCAAGCACTATCGAAGGCCGACAGAATGAACGAGTTGAAGAAGTCCGATCGCGCGCCCTACCTTATGTGCGCGGACGATGTTCAAATCGCGGACGACGTCTCCATAGGCGCCTATGTCGTCCTCTATCCCGGAACACGATTGGGCCGCGGGGCCCGTATCGAGCATGGCGCCATAATAGGCAGGCCAAGCCATTCCAATCCCGGTTCGGTTGCCCAGCCAACAGTTCAGCAGCCGACCGATATAGGCGAGAGAACCATTGTTGGCGCCTACGCCATCGTCTGCTCCGGGGCGATAACCGGCCCCGACGCCTATATCGGTGACCATACCCTGATCCGCGAAGGCGCGCGTCTCGGGGAAAGAACCAGCGTTGGTTTCTCCTGTACGGTGGGGAGCAAGTGCGTCATCGGAGAAAACACGAGAATTCAGGGGTTTTGCGGATTTCCGGCAGGGACCACTATCGAAAGCGACTGCGCCATCGGGCCCTACGTCGTCGCGCTCGCCACCACGTTCAGTCCCAACGGGAGGACACCTGACGGTCCCGTTATCGTTCGGCAGGGTGCCCGTATCGGCAGCGCCGTCCAATTGATGCCCGGTGTGGAAATTGGTGCCGGCGCGACGGTGGGCGCCGCCTCGGTGGTCACCCGCAGCGTCCAGCCCGGCGTGACCGTGCGCGGAACCCCGGCATCCGCAGTGTGACAAGAGACGGATGAAAATGGCGGAGAGGGTGGGAGCTATGTGCCCTTCAACCCGTAGGGTGGCGCAACTGCTGCTCCTCCCCATTGCTCAGCAGGGACCGGATCGCTCTGAACACCAGCGTTATGGCTTCGTCGCGCCCGACATCGTCGGCGGCTGCCTTGCGCAGCCAAAGTCCATCGATCAGGGCAGCGATGACAAAACTCGCCTCGCGAAGGCGTGTCGCATCGAACATCCCTGCAAACACCGAAGCCAGGTTTGAGCGCAATCGGCGGTAAAACAGCCGCTGGAGCCGCGCATATTGCGGATTTACGCCCGTCTCGGCGCAGACTGACAGCCACGCATTGGCGATGGGGCGGGTGAACGCCGAGGCGGGAAAGTTTCCTTCAACGATCGCTTCCAACCGTGCCCAACCGGTCCGCGCAGCCCCCAGGCGCGCTATGACGTCTTCCATCAGCAGGCGATTGTTGTAGCGCACCATGCCGAACAGAACCTCGTCCTTGCCCTTGAAATAATAGGCAAGGATGCCCGGCGACATGCCGGCTTCGCGGCATATGCGGGCGGAGGTCATGCCTTGCAACCCATGCTCGAGGAATACGCGGCGGGCGGCGGCAATCAGCTCGACGCGCCGTATGTCCTCGATTTTCGTTCGCTTGCCCTGAGTCGCCATTGCTCTTTCTAGCAAAGAAGATTTTTGTACGCTTATACAAGATTCTATATTGACATATAATGCAGAGGCCATAGCGTTGGCGGGCAATTCGTCTCACGAAGAAAAATGGGGAGCCACAATGCGCACGACACTCGTTCTGGCCTTGCTTTCAGCACTCGTCGCCTCGCCGGTCATGGCCGCCGACGCGTCACAATGTCGGAAGGTCCGCATGGCGGATCTGGGCTGGACCGACATCGCCCTGACCAACACCACCGCCGAGGTCATCCTCGACGCCTTGGGATATGACGCCTCTCAAACCTTGCTCGGCCTGGGAGTCGCCTATTCAGCGCTGAAGGAGAACGACATGGATGTCTTCCTGGGCAATTGGAGGCCGGTGCAGGACGAGGAATACAAGTCCTACTTCGACGAGGGGTCGGTCGAAGTGCTGGGCGTGAACCTGGAGGGTGCCAAATACACGCTGGCCGTACCGCAATATGTCGCGGACCAGGGGATCAAAAGCTTCGACGATCTTGCTTCCCATGCCGACAAGTTCGGCCGCAAGATCTACGGAATCGAGGCAGGCTCGAACAAGCCGCTGCTCGACATGGTGGCCGCCAACCGGCACGGGCTGGGCGATTGGCAGATTATCGAATCCAGCGAGGCAGCAATGCTGACGCAGGTCTCGAATTCCGTGGCGGACAAGGGCTGGGTCGTCTTCCTTGGCTGGGAACCACATCCGATGAATCTCGACTACAAGATAAGCTATTTGTCGGGCGGGGACGTCGAGTTTGGACCGAATTTCGGCGGCGCCACGGTGCGCACCATCGCTCGCAAGGGATTCTCGGCGGAATGCCCCAACGCGGCCAGGCTGTTCGCCAATCTGGCATTCGATCTTGACTACGAGAACCATGGCATGCGGATGATCCTGGGGGAGAGCAAATCCGCCGACGAAGCCGCACGCGAGATGATCAAGCGCAATCCGGACAAGCTCACCAAATGGCTGGACGGCGTTTCGACCCTTGACGGCCAGCCAGCCTCGGCGGCCGTGAAAAGCGCTCTCGGCCTTTAGATGACGCAAAGCATGCTTGCAGCCGTGCTGGAACACGCCGGCCAGCCGTTGCGCATCATCAGCGTGCCGCGGCCGGAACCGGGTCCCGGAGAAATACTGGTCCGTCTGGAGGCCAGCGGCATATGCCATACCGATGTACATGTGTGGCAAGGGCATCTGCGGCCGGCTTCGGGGCAAGCGGCGGCGATTCTTGGCCATGAGGGCATAGGCAGGGTGGTGCGGACGGGCGCCGGCGTCACGGGCTGGCGGGTTGGCGAGCGGGCGGGCGTCGCCTGGCTGCATGACACCTGCGGCTGCTGCGATGAATGCCACGCCGGCATGGAATCCTTCTGCCAGCACCAGCGCGCCCATGGCTTCGATGTCGCGGGCACTTTTGCCGAATATGTCGTGGCCGATGCGCGTTTCGCCGCGCGCGTGCCGGACCGAGGCGATGCAGCCATGCTGGCGCCGTTGATGTGCGCGGGCCTGACCGCTTTCGGGGCGCTGAAGCGGGCAGGGATCGTTGCCGGCGAGGTCTGTGCTGTATTCGGCTGCGGCGGCCTGGGCCTGTATGCGATCCAGATCGCCCGGCGGCTAGGTGCTGTGGTCATCGCCGTTGACACGGATGAGGCCAAGCTCCGCCTCGCGGCTTCACTTGGCGCCGAACACACGCTTCTTGCCTCGCCTCGTCTGGCCGGTGATTGGCCGGCGAAGCTGCGTGCCCATGTCTGCATCAATTTTGCGCCGACACCGGCGAGCTGGGATGCGATGACCGCGGCCATCCGTCCGCGCGGCAGGATCATCGCCGCGGCCATGGTCTCGCAACCGGTACCCCTCAGCCAGGAATGGCTCACCGCCACCGGTGTCTGGATAACCGGCACCAGCGTGGGCACGCGCGCGCAGATGCGTGAACTGATGCAATTGCACGAGGCGCTGCCGTTCGAGGCTCAGGTCGAGCGCGTCACGCTCGCGGACGTGACCAGCGCGCTGGGCCGGTTGAAAACGGGAACCGCCGAAGGACGGCAGGCGATTGTCTTTGGTGCCGGTGCCTGACGATGCCGTCGGCCGAGCCGTATCGGCAGGATAAGCATTGCCCGGATACGCCACCGACGGGGGTTGGGCAGACTGTGCCGCCGGGCCGGATCGGCCGGCGTGAATGGATTGGCGGAGAGGGAGGAAATCACCGTGCGGATGAATCGTTTTAAGTGTATGAATTAATTATATAATTTTAAATGTGGCAAAAAAGTTTGTACCAAAAAATGTACTAACCTTAACTGGCACTCTGCCCCTCACTTCACAGAGCCGGAGCTGTCTTCGAGTCGTTGGAGGCTTGAGAGGCGTGCTACTGTGATCGCTTATGAATCCGCCGCCACGCCGGGCCGCTCAAGCGAGAGCCCACGGATGGAATTCAAATGTTTATCTTCCAAACAAACAAAATGAATGCCGATGTCCCGTGTCTTTGGTGAGAAAACGAGAGCAGTCATTTGCCCCTCTCGTTTGCCCGCAGATATCAACGAGCCCGCAAAAGCTTCCCCATTTGAAATTTGCTCCATAACATAGTAGAGTGAGTTGTTGGCTCGCTGCCACCGCAGATGTCCATTAATCGTCATCAAATTAATTTGACAGAGGCCTTTCCCAGTTTCTAAATGTACATCATCACCGCGCACATCAAGGCTATGCGTGTGTGGCCATGCTGGCCCAGCAGGTACATCTCCGCTGGGAGCGGTGAGCGGAACTGGAAATGTACGTGAAATATTAACTGCCGGCTCCAATCGAAAAAGTATTTCTGTAGAACGGAGAAGCAATTCGTTACGATAATTATCGAACGTTTTGTATTTCGGGTGTCTGTAGCCTGATTTGTCGAACAGCTTAGCATCAGCTGCCACAGTGAACGGTCCACCCGCCTCGGGTGCTACCATGTCGAACTTTTCATCAATCCAACAGAGCAGAATTTGGCTCATTGGAAAACGCTCTTCCACAGTGCCTTCCATCTCAAGAGCTGGGAATTGTTCCTGCAGTGGTCGTGTCCATGGGCGAAGTTGATAAAGAATGATTCCGTGTTGCAAGGCCTTGGATCGGGCACTTGAAGTGAAGCCCGATGCTGAGACAATCGCCTTATGGGTCACCGACGGCATATCCAGAAGCTTAAGGCACAACTGCTCAACATCAGCGACATCAAGCGCTTCCTTCTCATGCTTTACTTCATATCCCTTGAAGGCATGCGTAATATTCCCAGATTCTGATATTGTAACCGTGACATCGACGTCTCGCTGTTTTCCAGCTGCCGGATCGAGAACCATGTCACCTATTGTTACATTGACAGCATCAGGATGCCATTTCAGGCAGCACAAGCCGACAAGGTATTGAACGAGCATTGGTGAAAGAGGGGCTTTTATCATTCACAACTTCTCCAAAAGCCAGCAGATCGGCTGTCTGATTGACTCTTTATACCGACCACAATGGCTGATTTTGTCACGCATGCTCAATACTGAAGCTACCGCTTTGGGGTCAATCTCGGTGCAGGAGCTATGGCTTTACTAGCTTCGGCTGGAGGAATGCCGCCCAACAATCAACGGGCGACGACCTGCATATTCACCAGTCGATCTGCTTGAACTTATCCCTGTCGCCACCCTTCTCAATCCTGCAAGAGGTGTCCAGGCTCCTCCTGTAGCCGGTCCACCGTAGCAGACCGATGAATCTTCCTCTGCGTCGAACTGAACATCCAGGCGCTTGTCAACCATTCGACCGCACGGCGGCTAGTCCTGGAGGCTGTCACCCGCCCAAGGAAAATTCGGCTTTTTACTTGCAGACTCTGCACAGCTAGACTTCGCTGCACCGTCTGGCTATCCAGATCGTTGAAATTGAGCAGGGGGGAAACATGACCATCGATAAACTAGAGAAGGTGCCACTACTCTATCATTTCACAGATCGGCGTAACCTTCCGCTCATCCAGGAAATGGGAGGTCTCTATCCTCTATCACAGCTTGACCAAAAGAAGGTCAAAGTGCCTGCACCAGGCGGCAACGAGTGGAGCCGGGACGCAGACGCTATCAAGGGAATGGGCAATTACGTTCACCTCTGCTTTCGCAGTACCCATCCCATGGAATTCGTTGCGCGTCAGGAAGAGAGAATCACAGATACCATCTTCCTCCAAATCCACCCCTCGGTAATGCAGTTCGACGGTGTTCGATTTACCAATGACGTGGCGAACAAGGCTGGTGTCGAATCCGTCGCCATCGGGGAAGCCGAAGCTCTCATCGACTTCGAAATTCTGTATACTCGGACAGATTGGAAGGATCCGGCGATCCGGGCGCGTCTGTCACAGGCGGAAAAGTATGAGGTACTTGTCCCGCATGTGATCCCGCTTGCCTACATAAGGAACATCTAACATGGCAGAAAGACCGATCTTCATCCCAACAACCGAGGAAGATGGCTACGTCAGGCGGGTCGATTTCGAAATTCCATGGGCGGGCGGCTTTGCGGAGGTCCAGAAGAAGAAAAACATACGGTCGCTGCACGACGCCGCCAAAAAGGCTGGATACGAACCTCTCTTAGAGGTTTCGAGTAAATCAGACGAAGTGGCCGGGCGTCATCTGAGCGCCTTTCATCTTCGTGTAATGACCAATGTGGGGGATATGCCGCTGGAGAACGCCTTTCAAGGGAGCAAAGTTTTCGAGCATGGTGGTCCGTATGTCGACCTTTATGATGTCGAGCCAAGGGAGGCGAAACGCGACCCCCGTCTTCGCGGCTCCGGCTCGCTTACGGGCTTCCGGTTCGACGGATTTGACTTTCCACTGAAGCCGACGACCGTGTTCTATGACTGGCTCTATCTCACTGCGATCTTTCCGCACCGTATTTGGCTGAAAAACCGAGTGGACGGTGAGATGCGGTATGAAGGTTTTACTGACATCGAGTTTAACCCCAGCAAATCAGTAAACTGTCAGGCGAAGTCATGCGCCTTGTTCGTTTCTCTGATGCGCGAAGGCAGGCTGGAGCAATACTTGGAATCGCCCTCGACGTTCATTACCGCAATGTCTGCTCACCCCTCGCGTACATCGGAACATCAACCTCATGTGAGACAGGCCCATTTTCGGGTCGGCTAAGGACCGTTTCGGATGCTGGTAGCTAGCCTAAACGGCATGAGGACTGATGCCTCAGTGGCGAAGCGAGGTCCTGAGTATCGGTGCCCGAAGTGTGAAAACGTTGTGATCCTGAAACAGGGCCGAATTGTCATCGATCACTATGCGCACAAACCGCCGACAGATTGTACATGGGCAGCGGGCGAGACGCGGGCGCACCTCGAGGCGAAGGCTTTGGTGCAGGCCGCACTTGTCGGTCGCGGCCTGAAGGCAGAAGTCGAGTTCGTCGTCAAGACACTGCCCGGTGATCGTCGTGCCGATGTTATGGCATGGTCGCCAAAGGAGATGCAAATTGCGTTCGAGCTACAACACACACCCATCGACTTGAACCAAATCGAGGCCCGAGCCTCATCGTATGCACGTGCAGGTATTGCCCAAATTTGGATACCGTTCCTTAGAGACTCGGTGTGGAAGGGCAGCGAACCCAGACACGGTGGCTGGTTTTTAAAACGCTACTCTCCGCGACCGTTTGAGCGATGGGTTCACGGTCTCAACGGCAAGCGGGGCATGTGGATGTACGATCCGGCCAAGCAAGAGTTCTGGCTTGGCCGTATGGAAGGCCATCAAATCTATGTCGAAGAATCGTCGTGGTACTCCGAAGGCGGCGAGGAGAACTATGGCGGTGGGTTTCAACGCTGGTCAAAGCGATACAAGGAATTGGCATTGCAGGGGCCACACAAGGCCGACAAGCTCCTCATCAAAGTGGAAGCACGCCGGGCTTTCACCGCTAAAGGTTATAGCTGGCCTGCCGGGAGGATAGCGCATCTCACGCCGGTCTGACGGACCTTCTTTCGGCAAAGCGTTATCGGCCATGTCGCAGAGTGGGAGCTGCCAGAGAACAGCCATATCCCGCAGCGCCGTCGAGGCGTACGGCCATGTCCCGGTCGTCCGGCTGAGCAATATGGGCATCCACCGACTTGTAGGCGATCTTGTGGGACTCGCCCATGCCTTGAGCTGGTCTAGACTCGGTTTCTGCTGATCGTTAAGGGCGATGCCCTTTTTAAGCTGATCGAAGATGGCTTCGTATTTGCCGTTCGTCTCGCCATACCGGGCGATCGCATCTGTGTGCTTCCTGGTCCTGAGAGACTCCTTGAACTCTCGCTTCCCGTTGGCCAGAATTCGATAGCCGGGAGGGATGGGCCGGCGATACACATAATTGCCGTCGCCACGGATATAGAGATAGCGAGCCGTGAAGCCCTGAATCGCAGCCTTTCGCATGATCTCTTTGTACCAAAAAATGTACCAAAAGAGAACTGCCGGTCCCGAAAAATCGTTGTGAATCACACTGTTATGGGAAATCGATGGCGGAGAGGGAGGGATTCGAACCCCCGATGGGCTTGCACCCATGCCGCATTTCGAGTGCGGTGCATTCGACCACTCTGCCACCTCTCCGCGGTCATGGTCGGCCGTTGCCGGCGCGGCGCACTAGATAACGGCTGAACGGGCAGGTTACAAGGCCAAATCCACCGATATTTGGCTTGCCGGACAAGCATGGGATTTACCGGCGGCATTCGCCGCGCATTGGCCCGGCAGGGCATGGCGATCTTGACGGTCATCGCGGCCACCACCGATTTCTCCAGCGCGCCACAGGGCTTGCCGCAAAGGATCGCTGGCCGGCCGGGTCGGCCGGACAATAGCAGTCCTGGCAACGGGTGTTGCCTTGACTCCCGCTCAACCTTCGGTTAGGGACAGCGCGCAATCGGCGTGGAGGGTTCTTCCGCGCCGCTTGTTTTTTGAACCCGCAGACTGACAAAAAGACGGCCGAACCGCCAGACGCGGTTCATCAAGGCCGACCGAACAGCGAAAGGCAAAAAATGTTCGCAGTCATTAAAACGGGCGGCAAGCAGTATCGCGTCGCCGCCAACGATCTCCTGAAGATCGAAAAAGTCGAAGCCAATGTCGGCGATATCGTCGAGATCGGCCACGTGCTCGCGCATGGCGAGGGCGAAAATGTCACGTTCGGCGCGCCGTTCGTCGACGGCGCCCTGGTTACCGCCGAAGTCGTCGAGCAGGGCAAGAACCGCACGGTCATCGCCTTCAAGAAGCGCCGCCGCCAGAATTCGCGCCGCAAGATCGGCCATCGCCAGCTTTTGACCACCGTGCGGATCTCCGAGATCCTGCTGGGTGGCGCCAAGCCGACCAAGAAGGCGGCCGTGAAGGCGGAAGCCAAGGCCGAAGTGGCCGCCGAGGCCGCGCCGAAGGAAGCCAAGGCGAAGAAGGAATCCGCCCCCAAGGCAGAAGTGACGGTCGAGACCGTCGCCGCGCCGCTGTTCAAGGCGCCGAAGGGCGAGCCGGACGACCTGACCGTGATCAAGGGCATCGGCCCGGTCGCCGCCAAGGATCTCAACGAGCAGGGCATCATCACCTTCGCGCAGCTGGCCAAGCTGACCGACAAGGATGTCGCCAAGATCGACGAGCACATGCCGTTCAGCGCCGACCAGATCAAGGACTGGCGCGAGCAGGCCAAGGAACTGGCCAAGAAGTAATTTTTCCGGCGAAACATCAGCCGGATCGGACTTGAAACGGAACGCGAACGCGTTCATAAGGCCTTTTAGGCGCCTTGCGGCGCAACGGAGTTAGTTAGATGGCACACAAGAAAGCTGGCGGCTCGTCGCGCAACGGTCGCGACTCGCATTCCAAGCGTCTGGGCGTGAAGAAGTTCGGCGGCGAAGCCGTCATCCCGGGCAACATCATCATTCGTCAACGCGGCACCACCTGGCATCCCGGCGTCAATGTCGGCATGGGCACGGATCATACCCTTTTTGCGCTCGAATCCGGCGCCGTGACGTTCAACAAAAAAGCCAACGGCCGAACCTACGTATCGGTCAACCCGATTACCAAAGCCGCGGAGTAGCCGGTTCCGCACTAGAACACCGGCGCCCATCTCGGGAACCGGTGTCTGGCAAAACCAGGAAAAGGATCAGGGGAGATGGGTTTCCATCTCCCTTTTTCTTGTGCCTGGAGGACGTTCAAATGGTTGCCGAAGCGGAAGACAGTGAAGACGAAAGTTACGCGATAGACTGCCCGGTGCTGGTCACCGAACGGCTGGTGATGCGGGCGCCGCGCGAAGAGGACATCGCGCAACTGGTCGAGCTTGCCGACAACCGTCATGTCGCCGAGATGCTGGCGCGCATGCCGCATCCCTATGGCGAGGACGAGGCGCGCGCCTTCCTCGCCATGACCAGGTCGCGCCGGGCCGGCATCGCCTATGCCCTGACGCTGGCCGGCACCGACACTTTCGTCGGCTGCGCGGGCTTGAACACCACCGATCGCGGGTTGGAACTCGGCTACTGGATCGGCGAACCCTACTGGAAGCGGGGCTATGCGACCGAAGCCGCCCACGCGCTGGTCGACCTCGCCTTCCAGAAGACCTCGATCCAGGTGCTGCATGCCTCGACGCGGGTCATCAATCCGGCCTCGCGACGGGTGATCCACAAGTGCGGTTTCCAGTATGCCGGCCAGGGCATGCTGAACTCGATCGTCGCGGGCCAGGTGCCGGTCGAGCGCTACAGGCTGGACCGCAAGACGTGGACGAGCCTGCGCAACTGGGTGCACTTTTGAGGGATGGCGCGGTCGAGCCAATGGTCGATGACAGCAACGGTATCGAAACGATCGCGCCGATAACGCCGGGTGACATCGAAAGCTTTCATCGTGCGCTTGATCTCGTTGCGCGCGAGCGGAAGTACCTGTCCTTCCTCGAGGCGCCACCGCTGGATCAAACCCGCCGATTCGCATTGGACCGTATCGCGAAAGGCGATCCGGGGTTCGTGGCCGTCATTCGTGGCGAGGTCGTCGGTTGGTGCGACATCACCCGCCATGACCGGCTCATCCATGCCCATCGTGGCAGCCTCGGAATGGGAATTGTTGCCTCCCATCGCGGGCGTGGGCTCGGATTGCGGCTTATCAATGCCACCTTGGCGCAGGCACGCAAGACGGGCTTTGTCCGCGTCGAGCTGTCCGTACACGCCGACAATGCCCGCGCCATCGCTCTTTATGACAAGGTCGGGTTTGTCAGGGAGGGTGTGCAGCGCGACGCTATCTGTATCGACGGGCAATATGGCGATACGATCATGATGGCGATCGTCGAACGCGAAAACGCAGCCGGATGAAGACTCGTCAGTCCAGTTCGACCCACACGGGCAGGTGGTCCGAACCCGTTGCTTTCCGGTCGACCCACAGACGCTTCAGCGACCGGGCAAGCGAGGCGCTGGTGAAGACATAGTCGATGCGCTTGTGGCGGCTGGCATTGGCAGGGTCCTTGGGGTCGACCCGGCTGACGAGATCCTCGCCGGCGACATCAAGGCGCACGGCGGCATCGACGGCGAAGTCGGCGGTCAGCGGCATGCCGAATTCATGATCCGGCCGGCCGGCGAGTTCGACATATTCGGGCGAGGCGGCCAGCATGTTGAAATCGCCCATGGCCACAAAGGCCTCGGGATGCGGCAGTTCCGGCAGGCCGATCTCGGCGACGCCGGACAGCGCGCCGCCTTCGAGCGCGTAGTTCAACAGGCGCCGGCGCAGGAACTGGATCTGGCTTGCGCGTTCCACGGGGCTGCGATGATCGAGATGGATGGAATAGAAACGGATGAAACCAAGCGACGTCTCGATCAGCGCCTCCAGCGCGCCGCGCTGGAAGTTCATCATCTCGAAGCTGCGGCTGCGCGGCAAAAGCAGGTTGCGCGACAGATGAATGGGCGTCTTGGACAGCACCATATTGCCGAGCTGGAAGGTCGTGGTGATGGCGCGGCCGTTTTCGATGCGCGAACCGATATTGGCCTCGAAATTGCTGCCATAGACGGCGAAATAGTCGGGCAGCGCCTCGCCGATCTCGGCGACCATGTCGCGGCTGCCGTTCCTGGGATTGTTGCGAGTGACCTCCTGCAGCGCGATCACGTCGGCGCCGCGTACCGCGTCGGCAATACGCGCGACATCGTAGTGCCCATCAAGACCGATGCCGTACTGGATGTTGTAGGTTACAAGCTTCATACCGACATCTCTCCGGCCGACCCCACGCGGCCATTGTCACAAAACGGCCTCGCCCTTCGCCGCGCCTTGGTTTAGAGCAAGGCCCAAGGTTTAGAGCAATGCCGCAAGGCCAATAAAAGAAACTGCAATCCCATGAAATTTCTCGATCAAGCCAAGGTCTATGTCCGCTCCGGTGACGGGGGCGCCGGTTCCGTGTCGTTCCGGCGCGAGAAGTTCATCGAGTTCGGCGGGCCGGACGGCGGCGATGGCGGCCGTGGCGGCGATGTCTGGCTGGAAGCGGTCGACGGGCTGAACACGCTGATCGACTACCGCTACCAGCAGCATTTCAAGGCCAAGACCGGCGTCCACGGCATGGGCCGCAACATGACCGGCGCCAAGGGCGCCGACGTCACGCTGAAAGTGCCGGCCGGAACCCAGGTGTTCGGGGAAGACAATGAGACGCTGATCTGCGACCTGACCGTGGTCGGCCAGCGCTTCCTGCTTGCCAAGGGCGGCAATGGCGGCTTCGGCAACCAGCATTTCAAGACCTCGACCAACCAGGCGCCGCGCCGCGCCAATCCCGGCCTGCCGGGCGAGGAGCTCAACATCTGGCTGCGGCTGAAGCTGATCGCCGATGCCGGGCTGGTCGGGCTGCCCAATGCCGGCAAGTCGACATTTCTCGCGGCCGTCACCGCGGCCAAGCCGAAGATCGCCGATTATCCCTTCACGACGCTGCATCCCGGTCTGGGCGTCGCGCGCATCGACGCGCGCGAATTCGTCATCGCCGATATTCCCGGCCTCATCGAAGGCGCGCATGAGGGCGTCGGCATCGGCGACCGTTTCCTCGGCCATGTCGAGCGCACGCGCGTGCTCTTACATCTGGTCTCGGCCCAGGAGGAAAATCCGGGCAAGGCCTACAAGACCGTGCGCGCCGAATTGGAAGCCTATGGCCAGGGGCTGACCGACAAGGTCGAGATCCTGGCGCTCAGCCAGGTCGACACGCTCGATGCGGACGGGCGCAAGAAGAAGGTCGCCTCGCTGAAGCGCGCCGCCGGCCGCGCGCCGATGCTTCTGTCCGCCGTCACCGGCGAAGGTGTCGAGGCGGTGCTGCGGGCGCTGATGACGGTGATTGCCGAGGCGCGCGCGGAGGCCGCGCCCGTGGTCGAGACGCGCTGGGAAAAGTAGTGCCATGCAGTCGCTGAAAAAATACCGGCGCATCACCGTCAAGATCGGCTCGGCGTTGCTGGTCGACCGCGCAAGCGGCCTGAAGCGCGACTGGCTGGCTTCGCTCGCCGACGACATCGCCGTGCTCGCCGAGGGCGGCGCCGAAATCCTGGTCGTGTCGTCCGGTGCCATCGCGCTTGGCCGCACCATCCTTGGCCTTGGCAAGCGCGCGCTGAAGCTCGAGGAGAGCCAGGCGGCTGCCGCCGTCGGCCAGATCGCGCTCGCCGGCGCCTGGTCGGATGCGCTCGGCAAGGGCAGCCTGAGGTCGGGCCAGATTCTCTTGACCCTTGGCGACACCGAGGAACGCCGGCGTTATCTCAATGCGCGGGCGACGATCTCGACGCTGCTCAAGATGAAGGCGGTGCCGGTCATCAACGAGAACGATACGGTCGCCACGTCCGAAATCCGCTATGGCGACAATGACCGGCTGGCCGCGCGGGTGGCGACAATGATGGGCGCGGACCTGCTGGTGCTGCTCTCGGATATAGACGGCCTCTACACCGCACCGCCGGCGCGCGATCCCCAGGCCAAATTCATTCCGGTGGTCGACCGCATCACGCCTGACATCGAGGCGATGGCGGGAGCGGCCGCGTCCGAGCTGTCGCGCGGCGGCATGCGCACCAAGCTCGATGCCGGCAAGATCGCCACCGCCGCCGGCACCGCCATGATCATCACTTCGGGCACGCGGCTGTCGCCGCTGATGGCGATCGAGCGCGGCGAGCGGGCGACCTTCTTCCGACCGAGCGCCAATCCGGTCAAGGGCTACAAGACCTGGATCGCCGGCCAGCTCGAGCCGGCCGGCCGGCTCACGGTCGATGCCGGCGCCGTCGGCGCGCTCACATCGGGCAAATCGCTGCTGCCCGCCGGCGTCAAGCTGGTCAGCGGCAATTTCTCGCGCGGCGACACGGTGGCGATCCTGTCGCCCGAGGGCCGCGAGATCGCGCGCGGCCTGGTTGCCTATGATGCCGCCGATGCCGTAAGGATCGCTGGCCTGAAGACGGCCGAGATCGAAACCGTGCTCGGTTACGAAGCGCGTTCGGCGATGATCCACCGCGACGACCTCGTGGTTAGTCATTCTGATGAACAAGTACGGGCCGGTGGCGACATAAGCGGAGGATGAGCCATGCTGAAGCTGCATGAAAAATCCGGGGATGATACCGTGGCGCTGATGGCCGATATCGGCCGCCGAGCCCGCGCTGCCGCCCGACCGCTGGCCATCGCGACCACCGCCGCCAAGAATGCCGCGCTGCTTGCCATGGCGGACGCGATCGTTGCGCGTGAACAGGACATTCTCGACGCCAACGCCATCGACATTTCGAATGGCGAGGAATCGGGGCTCTCCGCATCCTTCATGGATCGGCTGAAGCTCAATCCGGCGCGCATCCGCGCCATGGCGGATGGTATCCGCGAGATCGCCGCGTTGCGCGATCCGGTCGGCGACGTCATCGCCGAGTGGGACCGGCCGAACGGCCTGCATATCGAGCGCGTGCGCACGCCGCTCGGCGTCGTCGGCGTCATCTATGAAAGCCGGCCGAACGTTACGGCCGATGCCGGCGCGCTCTGCCTCAAGGCCGGCAATCCGGTGATCCTGCGCGGCGGCTCGGATTCGCTCAATTCGTCCGCCGCCATCCATGCCTGCCTGGTCGAAGGCCTGAAGGCCGCCGGCCTGCCTCAAGACGCCATCCAGCTGGTGCCGACAACCGACCGCGCCGCTGTCGGGGAGATGCTCAAGGGGCTTGGCGGTACGCTCGACGTCATCATCCCGCGCGGCGGCAAAAGCCTTGTCGGGCGCGTGCAGAGCGAGGCGCGCGTGCCGGTCTTTGCCCATCTCGAAGGCATCTGCCATCTCTACATCGACCGCTCCGCCGATCTCGACATGGCGGTGAAGATCGCCGTCAACGCCAAGATGCGGCGCACCGGCGTCTGTGGCGCGGCCGAGACGCTGCTGGTCGACCGCGCGGTGGTATCAACCCATCTGGTGCCGATCCTCGACGCGCTCCGCGCCGCCGGCTGCGAAATCCATGCCGATGCCGAGGTGTTGAAGGTGTTTTTCGACGCCAAGCCGGCGACCGATGCCGATTGGGTGACGGAATATCTCGACGCCATCATCGCGGTGAAGCTGGTCGACGGCATCGGTGGTGCCATCGAGCATATCGAGACCTTTTCCTCGCATCACACCGAGGCGATCATCGCCGAGGATGCGCGAGCCGTCGAACGGTTCTTCAACGAGATCGACTCGGCAATCCTGCTGCACAATGCCTCGACGCAGTTCGCCGATGGCGGCGAGTTCGGCATGGGCGCCGAGATCGGCATCGCCACCGGCAAGATGCATGCGCGCGGGCCGGTCGGCGTCGAGCAACTGACCTCCTTCAAATACCGCGTGCGCGGGTCGGGACAGGTGAGGCCTTGAAGCGCGTTGCTAGAGCCTGAGGCGTTGCGCGCGCGGACCCCCCACTGCCCTACCGGGCATCTCCCCCTCAAGGGGGGAGATCGGCTGTTATTTCCGGTTTCGCCAGTCACGGAAGTTGCAAGAACTGCTCCTGCGATAAAGCTGCCAATCTCCCCCCTTGAGGGGGAGATGTCCGGCAGGACAGAGGGGGGCGCCTAGCACCATGCTTTCGCAACCCGAACACACCGCCCCCTCCGCCTACCTGAAAATGCCGCATGCCGAAAAAGGCCTGGCCGTCGGCCTGTTCGGCGGCTCGTTCAACCCGCCGCATGCCGGACACGCGCTGGTCGCCGAGATTGCGCTCAGGCGCCTGGCGCTCGACCAGTTATGGTGGATGGTCACGCCGGGCAATCCGTTGAAGAGCACGCGCGAGCTGGCGCCGCTGGCCGAGCGCCTGCAGCTGTCGGAGCGGATCGCCAAGAACCCGAAAATCAAGGTAACCGCCTTCGAGGCGGCGCATCATGTGCGCTATACCGCCGACACGCTGGCCTTGGTCAAGGCGCGCAATCCCGGCGTCGACTTCGTCTGGATCATGGGCGCGGACAGTTTGCGCGACTTCCACCGCTGGCAGCGCTGGCGCGAAATCGTACTGACTTTCCCGATCGCGGTCATCGACCGGCCGGGCGCGACGCTGTCGTTCCTGTCGTCGGTCGTCGCCAAGACCTTCGACTACGCCCGCATCGATGAAGGCGACGCGCCGCTACTCGCCCGCATGAAGGCGCCGGCCTGGACCTTCATCCACGGCCCGCGCTCGTCGCTGTCGTCGAGTGCGATCCGGAAGATGGCAAAGCGGTAATTGGTCCAGCATCACCGACAGCGCTCAACAGTAAGTGAGCGATCCGGCAGTGTTCGCTGCTATCGCAAGCTTATATTGACGGGCTACCGTGCCTCTGTCATCAAAGACGAGTTCGTCGGCGATACAGTTGATCGCGTGCGAGCGTTGCCTACATCAATTTTTACCTCTTTTCGGCGGGGAGGTTGTCGTGAGAATTAGTTTCGGCAACAGGTATGGGGGCTTGGCGCACGGGTTGGACTGCCCTTGTCATAGTCCGCTCGCACTCAACCTCTTCGATCGAGTGAGCAAGGACATTTCACGCCGCTCTGTTCTTTCCGGCATCGCCGGGATGTTCGGTGCTTCGGCGCTCGGCCTTGCATCTCCATCCTTCGCGCAGGCCGCGGGTAAGCCGATCCTGCTCAGCAATGCCAGGATTTTCGACGGCCAGGCAAGCAAGCTCATCGAAGGCAAGTCTGTCCTTATCGACGGGAAGACGATCAAGGCACTGCCTGGCGCCAGCGAAACGGTTGCCGATGCCGAGGTGATCGACTGCGCGGGCGGCACGCTGATGCCGGGCATGATAGATGCCCACTGGCATGCCTTGCTTGCCGGTATCTCGCAGGTCGCGGCCATGACGGCCGACGTCCCGTATGTTCATCTCGTCGCCGCGCAAGAGGCCGAGCGGACAGTGTTGCGCGGCTTCACGACGGTTCGTGATGTCGGTGGTCCGTCATTCGCATTGAAGCGCGCCATCGATGAAGGTCGATTGGTGGGTCCCCGCATCTATCCTTCCGGCGCCATGATCTCGCAAACTTCGGGGCATGGCGACTTCCGCATGCGCACGGATTTGCCGCGCACGCCGCAAAGCAATGCAAGCCTGGCGGAACAGGCTGGCATCGCCGAGATCGCCGATGGCGAGGCGGAAGTGCTGCGCCGTGTACGCGAGCAGCTCATGCTGGGGGCGAGCCAGATCAAGATCATGGGCGGAGGAGGCGTCGCCTCGCCCTACGACCCGATCGATGCTGTGCAATACACCGAAGCCGAGATGAAGGCTGCCGTATCCGCGGCGGCAGACTGGGGCACCTATGTGTGCATCCACGCCTATACGCCCGCGGCCGTGCAGCGTGCGATCGCCAGCGGTGTGAAGTCGATCGAGCATGGCCAACTCGCCGACGAGGAGACCGCCAAACGCATAGCCGGTGCGGACGCATGGTGGAGCATCCAGCCCTTCCTTGCCGACGAGGATGCCAACACCTACGCCTTGCCGGAACAGCGTGCGCAGCAGCAGACAATCGCCGAAGGTACGGCGCGGGCCGTCGAGCTCGGGCGCAAATACAAAATCAAGATGGCCCTGGGCACTGATATCCTGTTCAACCCGAAAGGCACCTCGACACAGGGAAAGCAACTCGCCAAGTTCAGCCGGTGGTATGAAAATGTCGATGTGTTGCGGCTGCTGACCAGCGGCAATGCCGAGCTTGCCGGCCTTTCCGGCCCACGCAATCCGTATCCTGGAAAACTCGGACACATCGAACCGGGCGCCTATGCCGACGTGCTCATCGTCGACGGCAATCCGCTCGAGGACATTTCCCTCATCGCAAATCCGGATCGGACGTTGAAGCTCATCATGAAGGATGGGCACATCCACAAGAACACGCTGGGGGGATGATCTTGAGAGCAATCCTTGGGATAGGCATGCTTGCCGTCTCCGCCTTCGTTTCCATGGAAGCAAGGGCGGCCGACGTGCTTGCGGGAAGCGCCGACACGACCGCGGATGGCGAAAAGAACTGGGCCCTGCAGGTCACGCCCTATCTCTGGGCGGCGGGCATCAGCGGCGACATATCGCCTTTCCGCAGGGCCCCGACCATTGGTGTCGACAAATCATTCTCGGACGTCATGAATGATTTGAACATTGGCGGCTTCATCAATGTATGGGGGCGCTACGACCGTTTCGTCTTCTCGGCCGACGCCATGTATGTCGACACGACAGACGAGAAAGCAACTGGTCCGCTTCCGCCCCTGCCCCCGCCATTGCCGCAAATCCCCAGCATCAGCGGCAGCGTGGACACCAAGGAATTCACATCGACGCTGCAGGCCGGCTATCGGGTCTATGACAGTCCAGCCTTCACCCTGGATGCGCTGGGCGGTGTCCGCTTCTGGCATATCTCCAACCGGGTGACCGTGCAGGCGGCAGGGCTGTCGGGCAGCTACAAGGAAAGCTTTGGATGGGCTGATCCGGTCGTTGGCGCGCGCGCCTTTCTCAGGATGACGGACAAACTTTCGGCGCAGGTTCAGGCGGATGTCGGCGGCTTCGACGTCGGGTCCAAAACCACCTGGCAGGTGCTGGCAACCGCCAACTACATCATAAACGACCATCTTTCCGTCTCGGGCGGCTACAAGGTGCTCAGTGTCGACTACGAGTCCGGCGGTCACGTCTTCGATTCCCGATTGTCCGGACCGGTGCTGGGGGCGACTTGGCGATTCTGATGATCTGTGCCCAACCGATGACGATGTCGGGTCCCCGATGAGTGCGATCCAGTCCGATGGATTGTCCGAAGGCCGTGCCTGTCGATCATGAGCACCAACAATGCCGACAAGATTCCGCTCTGGTCGATAGCGGCCCCAGCAATCGCGGCGGCGCTGGCTGGGCTGATTTTTGCGCACATCCTGCCTGAATCCGTGCCGGTACTAGCCCTTGCGGCGATTGCACTGGGGACATGCGTCTTTGCAGCCGTGCATCACGCGGAGATGCTGGCGCTGAAGGTTGGTGAGCCGATGGGCTCCATCATCCTCGCGGTCGCGGTGACCGTCCTCGAAGTCGGGCTCATTGTGTCCATAATGCTTTCCGGCGCGAACGGCAGCGAGATGGTCGCTCGAGACACGGTGTTTTCCGCGATCATGATCGTACTCAACGGCGTGATCGGCCTATCTCTGGTGCTCGGGGCGCGCAGACATCACGAGCAGGCATTCCAGGTCAATGCGACCTCGGCGGCGCTCGGCGTGCTCGGTACACTCACAACGATTGTTTTCATCCTTCCGGCTTTCGTAAAGGCCGGCGCGAGCCTGCAGTTCTCGACCGTACAGGTCATGGGTGTGGGGATCGTATGCCTGGCGCTCTACGCCATCTTCGTTTTTGTACAAACCATCAAGCACCGAGACTATTTCATGGAGGTGGCGTCAGCCGAATCCGACGGCAACGACCATCCGCACCGCGTTCCATCCTCCAGGGAAACCGTGGCCAGCATCGTGCTGCTGCCGCTGTCGCTTCTTTTGGTCATTCTGCTCGCAAAGGTGCTTTCGCATCCGCTGGACGACGCGGTCGAAGCCGCCGGTTTGCCCCATGCAGTTGTTGGTGTCGTCATCGCGGCCGTCGTGCTCCTCCCGGAAGGAATTGCATCCGTCCGCGCCGCGCTTCTCAACCGCCTCCAGAACAGCGTCAACCTGGTCCTCGGTTCCGCCCTGGCGAGCATAGGTATGACGATCCCGGTGGTCGCCGCCCTGGCGGTATTGACCGCACGACCACTGACGCTAGGGCTTGAGCCGTCTTCCATGGTTCTGCTGATACTCACTTTGTTCGTGAGCACTCTCACGCTCGGCACGGGCCGAACGACCACGCTGCACGGTGCGATCCACCTTGGAATATTCGTCATGTTCCTTTTGATCGCAGCCGTGCCGTAAGGTACGCCTCGATACCCAATCGACATGTTGCGCAGGAGGTTGGCCGGCAAAGCGTCGGTTCAAGCACCGTGAAGGCTGCTCGCAACCAACGCTTGATGTGTTTTCTCTCTACCGCGGCCGCCGCCGCTGTCATGTCGCTTTTATTGCTCCCTTGGCAGGGTTTCCCAGGCAATCCTGAGCGGACATGCCGATTCTCGATGAAAACCGCACCGAAACCGACCGCGAGCATAGCAGTGCGCCCACGCCGCTGATCGCGATTGCAAGCGTAATCATGTCGATGGCGCTGATCGCCATCGGCAACGGCCTGATGTTCGCTTACATCCCGGTTCGGCTCGGCGTCGAGGGTTTCGATCCGATCTGGGCCGGGCTGATCGTCACCGGCCTGTCGGCCGGCGGCCTCGCCGGATGCATCCTCACCGGACCACTGGTGCGCAGGGTCGGCCATGCCCGCGCCTTCATGGTGCTTTCAGCGCTGATCGCGCTTTCCAATGTCGCGATCGGCGCCGGGCCGCATCCCCTGCTGTGGATCGGCGCGCGCGCCCTCTACGGCTTTGCCATATGCGGTCTGTTCATCGTCGCGCAGAGCTGGCTCAATTACGCGCTGCCCAATGCCATACGTGGGCGCGTCATGGCGGTGTTCTACGTCTCCTATGTTGCCGGGTTGGGTGTAGGCTATGCGACACTTGCAATTGTCGACATCCACACCGCCGCGGCCTCTCTGATCGGCATCACGTTTACGGCCTTGTCGATCCTGCCCGTCGGCATGACCCGCCTTGCCCAGCCGCCAGCGCCGCAGGCGGCTTCGGTCGCGTTGCGGCAAGCATGGCGCATTTCGCCGGTTGGGGTCGCCGGTATGCTGGCGGTCGGCGGCTTGTCGATGATCATCTCGGGCTTTGCGCCCATACACGCCACCGCCAAGGGCTACACGCAAGGTGATGTCGCGCTGCTTCTGTCGGCGATGCCCGTTGGAACGCTGATCCTGCAGATCCCCCTTGGCTGGATTTCGGACCGCACGGATCGGCGCTTCGTGCTGGCTGGCACTGCCATGCTGGCGATCGTGGCCAGCGTGCTCGCGATCGTGTTCGACGGCGGTGCGCTGATGGTCCTGGTGGTGATCTACCTGGTCTGGGACGGTGCGGCGGAATCGATCTACTCCCTCTCAAGCGCGCATGCCGCCGACCGCGCCAGGAAGGATGAGCTTCTTGCCCTGTCGAGTTCGATGCTGTTTGCCTGGTCGCTGGCCGGCTTCGTCGTCCCGGGCATCGTCACGGCACTTTCGGTGGTTTTCGGCACCGCGACGTTCATCTATGTCGGAATCATCATCGCCGCGCTGTTTTGCTTGTTCGTGCTGTGGCGGGTGATAGCGGCGCGGCCGGTCCCTGCGGCCGCCACGGGCAGTTTCACGCCGATGTCGGCACAAGCGCCCTTGCCCGTCGAACTCGCCTTCGCCACCGACGAGCCGCAAGACCGGGCCAGGGACTGAGGTCCTTTCGCACACGGTCCGGGCTGAATTGCCCTATTGCTTGCGAGCTTCGGGCGCCGGCGCTTCCGGTGGCGGCAGCGGAATGGAGATGCCCTCGCTGTCGAAAGCCTGCTTGGCGCGTTTCGTCATGTCGATGTTCGTGGAGAAATAGTCGGCCGCCGAGGTCCAGTAGCGCAAGGTGAGCGAAACGGTCGTGTCGCCGAGGCTGGCCACGAAGGCGATCGGCGCCGGTTCGCGACGGATGCGTTTCTCGGCGCCGGCAATGGCGAGCAATGTCTTCTGGGCGCCGTCGATATCGTTCCACGAGCCGATGCTCAGGCTGATGTCGGCGCGGCGCACGCCATTGCGCGAGAAATTGCGCACCGGCTGGTTCCACAGCGTCGAATTGGGCGCCAGGATGTAGAGGCCGTCGGCGGTCCTGAGCCTGGTGGCGAACAGGCCGATTTCCTCGACCGAACCGGCAATAGAACCGACCTCGACGGATTCGCCGATGCGGAACGGCCGCAGCGCCAGGAGCATGATGCCGGCGGCGATGTTCTGCAGCGTACCTTGCAGCGCCAGCCCGATGGCGAGGCCGATGGCGCCGATGGCGGCGATGATCGAGGCGGTCTGCACGCCGAACTGGCCGAGCACCATGATGACGACGAGGATCAGGATGGCGTAGCGGACGATCTTGGAAAAGAAATGCCGCAACGTCGCATCGAAACCGTGGATATGACCCAGGCCTGCAAAGATCGAACGCTCGGCGAGGCCGGCGACGATGTAGCCGACCACCAGCAGAATGACGGCTCCGATGGCGGAGAAGGAATAGGAGACGATCAGCGTGCTGAGCTGCGCGAGGCCAGCCTGGACGGTGAGAAGGGTGTCTTGCGGGTCGATCGGCATGGCGGGATTCCGGTTGGTCGGTCAGCCGATAACCGCTGCGGGACGCCTGGGTTCCGATCTTTTTTGCGTGCCGCATGGAACAAGCGGGCAATCGGTGAGTTCGCGTGAGTCGGGGCTGCGTCTTGAAACTGTCAGGGAACTCTGCCTATCTAAGTGGTGTCACCTGCTTTTGGGGGTGATTTGGTTGTTCTTGCTGCGAAAGGAAATACACTGAGAACAGCACTGCGGAAGAAGGCCGATATCATGCCTTCGCCGGCCGGGATAAGCGTAGACGACGCCGTGTCCCGCGCCATCAAGACAGTCCTTGCCAGTCTGGAAGACTCCAAGGCCGAAAATATTGTCTCAATCGACATTCAGGGGAAATCGAGCCTCGGCGACTATATGGTTGTCGCGTCGGGCCGATCGCACCGTCATGTCTCGGCTGTCGCCGACCATCTCCTCAAGGCGCTCAAGGATGCCGGCCTCGGCACGGCGCGCGTCGAGGGGCTCTCCGGCGCCGACTGGGTCCTGATCGATTCGGGCGATATCATCGTCCACGTCTTCCGCCCCGAAGTCCGCGAATTCTACAATCTCGAAAAGATGTGGCAGGCGCCGGATCTCGAGGAAGAGACCCTTCACTAAGCTGCTTTGTGTCGTTGCCCGGACGTCGGATTTCGCCTTTGGGTGACATGCATTAACGGCTTATAGAGGCGGGATGAAGATTTCAGTTCATGCCGTGGGCCGAATGAAAGCCGGCCCCGAGAGGGAATTGGCCGACCGCTATTTCGAGCGCTTCGCCAAGAGCGGGCCCGCGGTCGGGCTCGAATTCTCCGGGGTCACCGAGATTGCCGAGGGCCGCGCGCAAAGCGCCAGCGAACGCCAGCGCGACGAGAACTCCAGGCTGCAGGCGCAATTGCAGCCGGGCACGGCCCTTGTCCTGCTCGATGAACGCGGCAAGAGCCTTTCCTCGCAGGATTTCGCCGATCGCATCGGACAGTTACGCGATGGCGGGCGCAAGGCGGTGGTGCTCGCCATAGGCGGCGCCGATGGTCACGACCCGTCGCTGCGCGGCCAAGCCGATCTGGTGCTGTCGTTCGGTGCGCTGACCTGGCCGCATCAGCTGGTGCGCGTGATGGTGGGGGAGCAGCTCTACAGGGTGGCGACGATCCTGTCCGGCCACCCCTATCACCGATCCTGAAAGCTCCCGGATCGCACCGAATTCCGCCCCAATCCCGCGCGAGATCGGGCTGGGAGACTATTTTTCCATGTGCATGCCGCTATCCCGGGACAACCGAGCGGTTTTGGGCGACAGGCGTTAACATGGTTGATGGTTCGTTAACGAAGCCGCGGATAGAATCGACCGGGAATGTCTGAAGGCTGGAAATCGACACCGGGCTTAACAAGGGGCTCATCAACCGGGCGCTTCGGGCGCGCGCGTTGCGGCGTCGCGGCGATGGCTATCCTTTTGTCGTTCCACGCGGCGCGGGCCGAAAACACGCTCGACATGGCGCCCGATCCGGACCAGAGCCGCGCCGAGTACGAGCAGGTTTCCAAGGAAATAACGCTGTCGTCGGAACGGCTGGCCAAGCTCGCCGCCGATATCGCCGCGGTCAAGAAGGACCATGCCTCCATCACCGCCGCGCTGATCCAGTCGGCGATGACCGAGCAGAAGCTTGGCCAGGATATCGAGGATATCGGCGCCAAGCTGGAGGGGCTGAAGGGCCAGCAACAGAAGATCCGCGCCTCGCTTGTGGCGCGGCGCGACGTGCTGGCCGAAGTGCTGGGCGCGTTGCAGCGCATGGGACTCAACCCGCCGCCGGCGATCCTGGTCAAGCCGGAGGACGCGCTGTCGTCGGTGCGCAGCGCCATCCTGCTCGGCGCCGTGGTGCCGGAATTGCGCCAGCAGACTGACAGCCTGCTGGCCGACCTCAAGGAACAGACCCGGGTGACGGCCTCGATCGAGGCCGAACGGGCGCGGCTGACGGAAGCGGTCGGCGAGCAGGCGGCGGAAAAGAAGCGGCTCGGCATGCTGCTCGAAGCCAAGCAGAAGCTCGAGGCCGATACGCAGGCGCAAATGGCGGCCGAACAGCAGCGTTCAGAGCAACTGGCGGCCAAGGCCTCCAGCCTGAAGGACCTGATCGCCTCGCTCGAAGCGCAGGCCGACAAGACCCGCAAGGCCGCTGATGCCGCCAAGGCGGCCGCCGCGGGCCAGGCGGGTGACGATAAGACGGGCGGCGACACAACGGCATCGCTGGCGGCAATCCCTGTCCCCGAAGGCAACCGGCTCACCGCGACGGCCCCGTTCTCGGCGCTGCAGGGGCAGATCGCGCTGCCGGTCACCGGCCGCATCAAGCGCCGTTTCGGCGCCGATGACGGTAACGGCGCAGTGATGCTTGGCGACATGCTTGCGACACAATCGGGAGCCATCGTTACCGCGCCGGCGGATGGGAATGTGCTTTATGCGGGGCCGTTTCGCTCCTATGGTCAACTCTTGATCCTCAATGCCGGCGACGGTTATCATGTCGTTCTGGCGGGGATGAGCAGAATCAGCGTCGTGACTGGCCAGTCGGTGCTCGCAGGAGAGCCGGTCGGCGCGATGGGAGAGGCCCGGGTGGCAAGCACCTCGGTTTCGAAGAATGTAAATGCCACGCCGGAACTCTATGTCGAGTTCCGCAAGGATGGAAAACCCGTCGATCCGGCCCCATGGTGGGCGGACCGTTTTTCTGGAAGGACGTGAAATGATGCGGAAACTGTCGCTTCTGTTTGCCGGTGCGCTGATGGGCGCGTCCGCCATGAGCCTTGTCTATGGTGCTCCTGGCTCGTCGGCGAACGCTGCGGGATCGGAGACCTACAAGCAGCTGGCGATCTTCGGCGACATCTTCGAGCGGGTGCGGGCGCAATATGTCACGCCGCCCGACGACAAGTCGCTGGTCGAGAACGCCATCAACGGCATGCTTTCCTCGCTCGATCCGCACTCTTCCTACATGAACGCCGAACAGGCGCAGGATATGCGTGTGCAAACCAAGGGCGAGTTCGGCGGCCTCGGCATCGAGGTCACCATGGAGAACGACCTGGTCAAGGTGATCACGCCGATCGACGACACGCCTGCCGCCAAGGCCGGCGTGCTGGCCGGTGACTACATCGCCAAGATCGACGGCGAAGAAGTCCGCGGCCTGACGCTCAACGACGCGGTCGAGAAGATGCGCGGCCTGGTCAACACGCCGATCAAGCTCACCATCCTGCGCCAGGGCGCCGACAAGCCGATCGAGCTGACGGTGGTGCGCGACATCATCAAGGTCAAGGCGGTCAAGTTCCGGGTCGAGAACGACATCGGCTACATGAAGATCACCTCCTTCACCGAAAAGACCTATGACGACCTCGAGAACGCCATCGACACGATCAAGAAGCAGGTGCCGGACGACAAGCTGAAGGGCTATGTGCTCGACCTGCGCCTCAATCCGGGTGGTCTGCTCGACCAGGCGGTGAGCGTGTCCGACGCCTTCCTGAAGCGCGGCGAGATCGTCTCGACGCGGGGTCGCGATCCCAAGGACGTCACCCGCTTCGACGCCAAGCCGAAGCAGACCGACGACATCAACGGCAAGCCGATGATCGTGCTCGTCAATGGCGGCTCGGCCAGCGCTTCCGAAATCGTTGCCGGCGCGCTGCAGGATCTGCGCCGCGTCACCGTGGTCGGCACGCAGTCCTTCGGCAAGGGTTCGGTGCAGACCATCATTCCGCTCGGCGAGAATGGCGCGCTCCGGCTGACGACGGCGCTCTATTACACGCCATCGGGCAAGTCGATCCAGGGCAAGGGCATCACGCCCGACATCAAGGTCGACCAGCCTCTACCGCCGGAACTGCAGGGCAGGGACCTGACGCGCGGCGAGTCCGACCTCAAGGGCCATATCAAGGGTGCCGACGAGAGCTCGACCGGCTCGGGCTCGGCGGCCTATGTGCCGCCGGATCCGAAGGACGATCTGCAGCTGATCTTCGCCGAGCAGCTGCTGCGCGGCGAGAAGACCGATCCGGCCTTCCCGCCCAATCCGGAAAAGGCCGTGCTCAACCAGTAAAATTCACGGCCAGCAACGGTCTGGCCGCCTGAACCAAGCAATGCGATGCTGCCGGGGCCGAAAGGTTCCGGCAGTTTGATTCGGGGCAAGGCGAGGCCTCCAGATATGGCGCCAGGGGTGCGCCGGGGTTGATGAATTTGCGCATGTCCTGCCGAAGGGGTCGCCTTCGGCACCGTGCGCTCCGGGGATAGGGCTTGGCTGATATCGGCAAGGACATCGAACGCCCGCTTGGACAGACCGTCCGGGCGCCGCGCGCCGCCGGCAAGGTCAACGCGGGCATTGTCGCGGCGAGCCTTGTCGTGCTGGCGGTGGTCGGCGTTTCGGCCGCGATCGCGCTGCGGGAAAAGCCGTTTCGCAAGCCGCAAGAGGTCGCCGTTTCGACACCGAAAGTGACGGCGGCCGAGCCCGCCGCCGCGCCATCCGCCTTGGCCCCGGTCGCGGCGCCAAAGGTTGAAACGCCAGCCAAGACCGGTGGGCCGCAGATCATCCATGTGCAGAAGGAGGAGGGCGATGGTCCTCCGCAGGCAGCCATCGTCATTCGCGACCCTTCGAGCATCGGGCAGAACCTGAAGATCGCGCATCTTCCCGACAAGGCGCTGATCGAAGCCAGCGATAGCGGACCCTTGCCGATACGCTCCACCGATGGAAGGCGGCCGTTCGATGTCTATGCGCGGCCATGGTCCGGGGCGCGCGGGGCGCGGGTGGCGATCGTCATCGGCGGGCTTGCCGTGTCGCAGACCGGCACCCAGGCGGCGATCGCCAAGCTGCCGCCGGAAGTGACTCTGGCCTTCGCGCCGCAGGGCAACAGCATCGGCCGCTGGATGCAGGCCGCCCGACAGAGCGGCCACGAGATCGTCATGCAGGTGCCGCTCGAACCGTTCGACTATCCCAACGTCAATCCCGGGCGCAACACGCTGACGGTGGCGGCGAGCGCCGAGGAGAACCTGAAGAACCTGCACTGGGCGCTGTCGCGGACGACGAACTATACCGGTGTCATGAACTATATGGGCGCCCGCTTTTCCGCTGACTCGACGGCAATGGAGCCGTTCATGGCCGAACTCGGCAAAAGGGGGCTTGCCTATGTCGACGATGGCTCGTCGGCGCGCAGCCTGGCTCCCGACCTCGCGCTGAAGGACGGCGTGCCCTTCGTCGCCGGCGACACCGCGATCGACGCGGTGCAGGATCGCGGCGCCATCCTGAAGAAGCTGGACAGTCTCGAAGCCACCGCGCGGGCCAAGGGCACCGCCGTCGGCATCGGCTCGGCCTTCGACCTGACCGTCGACACCGTTTCGTCCTGGATTGCCGAGGCCAAGAAGCGCGGCATCGAGATCGTGCCGATTTCAGCGGTGGCGATAGACCCGCAAAAAGGCTAGCCACGCTTGGCCGCGAACCCCTCGGAGCACAGATAATGGCGAAGACGAAAAAGGTCGACCGCGAAACGCTACCCTATCGTCCCTGTGTCGGGCTGATGATCCTCAATGGCGAGGGCCTGGTCTGGGTCGGGCATCGCATCGCTGAGCCCGACAGCGAGTTTGCCGGCACGACGCAGCTCTGGCAGATGCCTCAAGGCGGCATCGACAAGGGCGAGGAGCCGCTGCAGGCAGCGGAGCGGGAGCTCTATGAGGAAACCGGCATGCGCGGCGTCTCGCTGCTCGCCGAGGCCCCGGGATGGATCAATTATGATCTGCCGGACCACCTGGTCGGCATCGCCTTCAAAGGGCGCTATCGCGGCCAGACGCAGAAATGGTTCGCCTTCCGCTTCCATGGCGATGTCAGCGAGATCCAGATCAATCCGCCGCCGGGCGGCCACACCGCCGAATTCGACAAATGGTCGTGGCGGCCGATGCGGGACCTGCCCGACCTGATCGTGCCGTTCAAGCGCAAGGTCTATGAAGACGTGGTGGCGGCGTTCCGGCACCTCGTGCCATAGCTGGACGGGTGGCGGCCGTGGTTCGAAGGGCCGCAGTTGCCGCGCCGGCCCAGCGGTCCTATTGATGCTTATGCGCCACAAGGAGGGTCGCCATGAACGACGCCCCCATAAAATTGCTGCCCGAGGACGTTGTTGCCATAAGTGAAGCGGCGGCCGGAGCAATCCTGACCATTGATCTCGATGCGATCCGCGAAAACTACCGGCGACTGAAGACAAGGCTGGGCGGCGTGCGCTGCGCCGGCGTGGCCAAGGCCGACGCCTATGGTCTCGGCGCCGCGCGGGTGGCATCGGCCTTGATGAAGGAAGGCTGCGACATCTTCTTCGTCGCGCTGCTGGCCGAAGGCATCGCGCTGCGCGAGGTGGTTGGGAGCGAACCGGAAATCTACGTGCTGAATGGACTGCCGCCGGGTTCCGAGCCGGAAGCGGTGGCGGCCGGACTGTGCGCGGTGATCAACAGCGGTGCGCAGCTGAAAGCCTGGAGCGTGGCTGCGCGTGATGCCAGGCGCCGGCTCCCGGCCGCCATCCAGGTCGACAGCGGCATGTCACGGCTTGGCATGGCGCCAGCCGAGGTCGAGGCGCTCGCAAAGGATACCAGCGCGCTCGATGGAATCGACGTCAGATATGTGATGAGCCATCTGGCTTGCGCCGACGAACCGCGCCATCCGGCCAACGAAGAGCAGCGGCTGGCTTTCGAGCGGCTGCGGGCCATGCTGCCCGAGGTGCCTGCTTCGCTTGCCAACTCCTCCGGCATCTTTCTTGGTCAGCGCTATCACTATGGTCTCGCCCGGCCGGGGGCGGCGCTCTACGGCATCAACCCGACGCCAGGCGCGCCCAATCCAATGCTGCCCGTGGTGCGGCTGCGGGCCAAGGTGGCGCAGACGCGCCGGGTCGAAAAAGGCACCGGTATCGGCTATGGTCACACCTACTACGCGGACGGTCCGTTGAGCCTGGCGACGATTTCGTTCGGCTATGCGGATGGCTGGCTGCGACGTTCCGCTTCGGCAGCCTGGTTCGAAGGCATACGCCTGCCTTTCCTTGGGCGCGTGTCGATGGATTCGATCATTCTCGACATTTCCGCCCTGCCGCCCGGCAGACTGCGCGAGGGTGATCTCGTCGAGCTGCTGGGTCCTTCGCAGAGCGTCGACGATGCCGCCGGCCATGCCGGCACCATCGGCTATGAAATCCTTGCCAGTCTTGGTCCCCGCTTTCATCGGCACTATGTCGGCGGTTGAGCGGTTTGGCCACGCTTGACAAGCGGGCGCCTGTCGGCAAGGTTCGGGGCATGAGCAACCTCGCTTACATCAGAACCTTGTTCAGGGTCTGCCCGATCGCGGGATCGTAGCCCCGGCGCGGCCGCCTTTTGGCGTCCGTCCGTACCGGGGCATCCATACATCCAAAATCACCATCAAGCCGTCCAGCCTTTTGCCGCTGGCGGCTTTTCGTAGCGCCGCCAGTGCGGCGGCAAGCGCGCATTCGTTCGACGCGCCGATCCATGAGGTTTGCCATGCAACATGCAACAAGACTGCGCCCAAGCAGCCAGATACTGATCAGCGACACCGACCATGACAGGTTGACCGGCCTGGCGAGAGCCTCGCTCGACCGTGCCCCCGAGACGGCCGAGGAACTGCTTTCGGAAATGGACCGGGCCGTCATCACGGACGCGGCGGCGATGCCGCCCGGCGTGGTGCGCATGGGTTCGATCGTGACGGTCCGCGCCGAGGGAGGCGATACCCAGCGCATCATGCTGGTCTATCCCGGCGAAGCCGACATTGCCGAAAACAGGATTTCGGTGCTGACGCCGATGGGAACGGCGCTCATCGGAGCGGCGATCGGGCAGGCGGTATGCTGGAGCAGTCGTGGCGGCCGGGAACTGTCGGTGACCATCGAAGCCGTCGACTTGCCGGCCTCCGGCCAGCAGCGGCGCTGATCGTGGAGGCGGTGATGACGAGCACGAATTGCTGCCTGACGACGAAGGACTTCGCCGTCCTCGAAGTCATGCTGGAACGCCGGCGGGCATTCGCGGATCCGATCGTGCACATGCTCGAACACAAGCTTTCAAGCGCCGATGTCGTCCCGATCGATTCGGTCGGCCCCGATATCGTTACGCTGAACAGCAGGGTGGTGTTCAGCATCGATGCCGGTCACGCCGAGACGCGCACCCTGGTGCAGAACGAGGTGCGCGGGCCGGTCGGCTCGAGCCTGTCGGTGGCAACCAGGCGCGGTCTCTGCATGCTTGGCATGACGCAGGGCCAAACGGCTTCGATCGAACACGCCGATGGCCGGCGGGAGTCGGTCCTGATCAAGGCCGTGCTTTACCAGCCGGAGGCTGCCCGACGCGCGGTCAGGCAGAAAGACCGGGCCGAAGGACGGCGACCGCACGGGCTCACTCTCGTCTATAGCGCCGAAGCCGACTGGCGGCCTCTTGGCGAGACGGCCCGAATGCGGCAGACAGAAGACGACGACCCCGGTCCCTCGGCGGCGTGAATGGGCCACAGCGCATGGTTCTGGAAAATCGGCATCGATTTTCACCTGGGATCATGCGCAAATCGAGAAATGCGGTCGCGACCACGGCGTCCTGGGGACGTGCGGCGCGCAAGGAGTGAACGATGAAGATCATGGTGTTGGGCAGTGGCGTCATCGGGGTGACCACGGCCTACTATCTCGCCGAGGCCGGCCATGAGGTGACGGTGATCGATCGCCAGAAAGGCTCGGCACTGGAAACCAGCTTTGCCAATGCCGGCGAGATTTCGCCCGGCTATGCCTCACCCTGGGCTGGGCCCGGCATTCCGCTCAAGGCAATCAAATGGCTGTTGATGAAGCATGGTCCGCTGGTAGTCCGGCCGGCTTTCGATCCGCATATGTGGACATGGCTGGTCAAGATGCTGCGCAACTGCACGGCGGAGCGCTATGCGGTCAACAAGTCGCGCATGGTGCCGCTGGCCGAATACAGCCGCGACACGCTGAAGGCGCTGCGCGAGGCGACCGGCATCACTTACGACGAGCGGACCCAGGGCACGCTGCAACTGTTCCGCACGCAAAAGCAGCTTGATGGCACCGCTGGCGATGTCGATGTGCTGAAGAAATATGGCGTGCCCTACGAGATCCTCGACCCGGCCGGCTGCATCGCGGCGGAACCGGCGCTGGCCGGCGTGCGCGAGAAATTCGTCGGAGGGCTGCGGCTGCCGCACGACGAGACCGGCGACTGCAAGATGTTCACCGACAAATTGACGGAACTCTGCGTGGCGCGGGGCGTGAAGTTCGAGTACGACACGACGATATACCGCGTCATCCGCAGCCGTAACCGCATCGCCAACCTCAGCACGAGCAAGGGTTTCAAGGCCTCCGACGCCTATGTGATGGCGCTGGGCAGCTACTCGGCGGGCTTCATGCGCCGCATGAAGCGGTCGATCCCGGTCTATCCGGTCAAGGGCTATTCGATCACCGTGCCGATCAAGGATGCGGCCCTCGCACCGGTGTCGACGGTGATGGACGAAACCTACAAGGTGGCGATCACCCGGCTGGGCGACCGCATCCGCGTCGGCGGCACGGCCGAGATCTCCGGCTTCGACCTCAGGCTGCATGAATCGCGGCGCCGCACCCTCGAACATTCGGTCGGCGATCTCTTTCCAGGCGCCGGCGCCATGCGCGAGGCGACCTTCTGGTGCGGCCTGCGACCGATGACGCCGGATGGGCCACCGCTGATCGGCCGCACCGAGCTTTCCAATCTCTTTCTCAACACCGGCCATGGCACGCTCGGCTGGACCATGGCCTGCGGCTCGGCCAAGGTGCTTGCCGACATCATGTCGAACCGGGTGCCCGACATCGACGCCCGTGCCCTGGCGCAGGAACGCTACCTGAAATAGGGGCGGGCTTCCTTCGGCATGTCGTTGTCCCAAGCCACTTTTGGGCGACATCTCTTGGGTGGATGCAATTCCGGACGGAAAACCGCTTCACACTTTTTCTGGAATTGCATCAGAACGCCTGCCTGACCCAGGTCTCATCGAACAGCAACCGGTAGGCCCAGGGGATCGTCACCTCGGTGGAAACCGGGTTCGAGTGGGCGAGATAGTCGTCATATATGGGCTTCATCCTGACATAGAAGGCGGGATCCAGCACCATCATGCCGTTCTCTGAATCGTGGAAGAAACTGCGGTTGTTGAGGTTGACCGAGGAGATGGCGACCAGCCTTTCGTCGATCATCATGATCTTGGAATGCAGCACCACGTCCGGCGCCTTGAACTCGCGGATGTCGATGCGGTCGCCATATTTCTCGACGAACAGCTTGTTGAGCGCGGTGAGGAACTTGCCGCCGATATCGCCCTTGAGATCGATGCGGCCGACAATGTCGATCTTGACGCCGCGGGCGAGCGCCCGGTCAAAGGCCTGGGCGAGGCTCGGCGTCAGATTGAGATAGGGATTGACGATCTGGATATGGTGCTGGGCGGCGTCGACCAGCTCGACGAAATAGCCTTCCAGCGCATGGTCGTCCTCGTAGGGCACGGAAATGAAGTGCCGGGCGTTTCCCAAGGGGCGGCCATCGGCGCGAACCGGGATGGAGAAGGGGCGCGCCAGGTTGGTGTCGGCGTCGCGCAGCCATATCGTCGACAGATGCGCGGCGAGCGTCTCGACCGTCGGCCTGTCGGCGAACTCGATGTCGAAGTCGCTCCAGTTCGAATAGTAGTTCAGCGAAAAGCCGTCGGTCTTGCCGTATTGCTGCAGGTCCGGATAGCGCGACAGATCGATCGGCTGGTGGAACAGGAAGCCGTCATGGATGTTGCGGCCGCCGATGATGACGCGCGAGCGCGCGGGGTCCTGCGCCAGCGTCGCCAGCATCTTGATATGATGGGTCTTGTGCAGTTGCGATATCTGCTCGTCGATCGGCGCGCCACGATCGGCGCGCCAGCGGTATTCCTGTAGCTGGACATTGGGGAACTCGGCCGCCAGCCGGTGCAGCATGGCGTCGTCCTTGTCGCGTTCCAGCACATCGGTGACCATGATGCGCACCTTGGTGCCAAGGGCCGCATGATGGCGGATCAGCCGTTCGATGATGCGGCCGGAAAAGTCCGCCTTGAATTCCAGCGAGGACAGATAGATCAGCTTCAGCCTTGGCGCCCTGGAGAAATCGAGCGGCAGTTCCGGGTCACCCTTGTCTATTGCCGAATCGGACAGCGGCGCGCCCATCAGCGCCTCGACCTTGGCGTTGAAGCCCTCGCGCGACTTGCGCAGCAGCCTGGGCGCGCCGATCGGCATGGCGCAGGTCTGCGACAGCCAGCGGCTGGCATAGAAGGCGCGCTCAAGCGCATCGAGGCCGGCGCCGTCGGGAACCGGGCAACGCTGGTAGCGGCTGTCGAAGCTGGCGAGTGCCGGATCGGCGGTCTCTTCGCGCCGGATGGCGAGCGGAGCGCCTGCCGGGTCAAGGCTGGAACGGATCCTCGCCGTGCAGCGGCTCAGGCTGTCGCCGGGAAACAGGCTGACCGCATCGTCCTCGCCCGACAGGCGAAAGCGGAATGTCGTGCCGGCGGCGATGGTACGGGACGCTCCGGCGGCCCGGATCGCCAATGCGCCGTCGCAGGTGCCCTCGATGTCGGCAGGCTGCCTGCCGGCCTGGCGCACGACGATCTCGGTGCTGCGTGCCTGCAGGCCGGAGAAATCGAAAGTCTTGGGTGCCGAGGCGCGCGCGGCCGCATCGATGTAGAGCGTCTGCCGCGAGACCCGCCAGCGTCCGGCGAATTGGCCTTCGCCGCTGCCGCCACCGGCTGGGGGCAGATGCGCCTTGGCGACCGGTCCGGCCAGTTGCTGCAGCGTCGAATAGGTCGCCTGGAAGTCGCGATTTTGGACATCGCGGCGGTCGCGCCCGAAAGGGCCGGTGCCGTTGGCCCGATCCATGGCGCCAAGCTGGTTGTGGGCGAGCAGTGCCAGGAACCGTCTTTCATAGTCGTTGGTGCCGGCATCGCCGAAATACTGCGACGCTGCCACCTGCGGCCCGGGCGTGCTGGCCGACAGCGAGGGCCGTGTGCAGGCCTGCTGGCCAGGCAGGAGGTCGCAGGCATCGCGGCTTGCGCCGGCGCAGCCGGCAAGGGCGATGAGCACCAGTCCGAACACGGCAGGGATGGCGGATGCGCGGCGGTTCACCCGGTGGCTCCGGCCTTCATGGCGCTCAACTGCGCCGGGTCGCGCGGCGGCATGAAGCCTTGCGGAAAAACCTTGCAGACCGGGATGGCGAAAGTGGCGATCAGCAGTTCCGCCTCGCCTCGCATTTTTCGCGGCGCCGTCTTGTCATCGCGGATTGCCCTGGCCGAGGCGACAAGCGCGCCGTCGCAGTCACAATGATTGTGGCGGGCGATGTAGCAGGCGTCATGGGTCTGGCACACCGCATCGAGGCGGTCGACCGGCCGGGCCGACAGATCGCCGGTGCGGGTGCCGGGGCCGCAGTAATTGCCGATGACGAAAGGCGAGGGGCGGGCCATGGCGTAGCGGATCGGTTTGGGCAATTCGGCTTCCGGCACCTTCGCCCACGGATTGGCGCATGCGGAAACCAAAAGCAGCGGCAGGATGGCAAGAACGGCTCGCATTTTTATCCGCGCCAGCTTTCTGAACGATTTTCCCCACCCGGTGGCCCTGCCTCGTGGCCGACGACCGCATGCCTGATGCCACACTGGTCGGTTTTATGGCAAGGAAAAGGCGGCGTGTTTCACCTTGCCGTGTTATCGTCGCGGCGGCATAGCTGCCTTTGTCAGGGCACAAATCTCGTCATGGTATCCAGCGAGCACCAGTGATGCGTATCGGCTTTCCGGCCATGGCTGTCGCGTTGCTGTTCTGCGCCTCGGCGGCCAATGCCGCCGACAAGACCGTCCATGACCACGACAACGGGTTCTCGCTGACCTTTCCGGAGGAATGGACCAACGAGCCGCCTTCCGGCGAGACGATGCGGCTGAAGGTAAAGTCCGGCGACCAGGGCCTTACCTGCCGGGTATCGGTCGGCCGCTACGACCCGCAGGCGTCCGGTTCGCCGGCCGATCCCAAGGCATTCATGGAAACGGACTGGTCAGTGGAAGCCTGGCAGGAGATGGTCGGAGCCGCCTTCGCCTCTGCCGTTTTCAGCAGCGACAAGTTGATACGGTTCCCGGATGGCTATCCGGCACGCATGGCCGACATGGATTTCCGGATCGACGACGGCAACGCCGGTTTCCCTGGCTATGCCAAGGTCGTGCTTTCGATCCGCGGTATGCGCTTCGGCCTCGTGACGTGTGGGCTCACAGGCGACACGGTCGAGCAAACCAAGCAGAAATGGGCACCGCTGGCTGATGAGGCCGAACGGGTGGCGGGCTCATTCATTCTCGATGGCCCCTGACGGCGCTTCCACGGCGTTCATCGTTTCAGGGAAACGCCGAGCCGCTGCGGATTTCTGATTTGACGCAATTCCCCAGGGAAAGCGCTGCGCGCTTTTCCCGGGAAAACTGTTTCACGCTTTCCTTGGAATTGTTTCACAGGAAGAGGCTTCTTTCCCGCTCAACCGCCTTGGTGATGAAGCTGGCGACAATCTGGATGCGGCGCAGCGGCCTGACCGATTCGTGATAGACCAGCCAGTAGGCGCGGCGGATGGGCGCTACCACATCGACGGCCACCAGTTCCGGCATCGAACGCGCGACGAAGGTGTGCAGGATGCCGATGCCGGCGCCCGAGCGCACCGCTTCGGCCTGGCCGAGCGCGGAGGAAATGGCGAAGCTGGTGCGCCAGTCGGTGCTGAACTCGGCCGCGTAGTCGAGCGATGGGCTGACGATAAGATCCGGAACATAACCGATGAGCGTGTGCTGGCCGAGTTCGGCGGCGGTCTTGGGCAGACCATTGGCATCGGCATAGGTCCGCGACGCAAACAGGCCGAGCGAATAGTCGACCAGCTTTCCGGCCACCAGCCGGCCTTCCGTCGGCCGCTCGACGGTGATGGCGATATCGGCCTCGCGCCGGGACAGGGAGAAGGAGCGCGGCACCGGCACGAGCTGGATCGTCAGCTCGCGATGCAGTGCGGTCAGTTCGCCGAGACGCCTGGCCAGGAAGGCGACGCCGAAGCCATCGGGTGCTCCGATGCGCACCGTGCCCGAAACGTCGTCCTCGCCGGCAATGGTCGAACGCGCGGCGATCATGTCGCCCTCCATGCGCTCGGCAATATCGAGGAAGCGCTCGCCGGCGGGCGTCAGTTCGCTGCCGGTGGTCAGCCGGCGAAAGAGTTTCGTACGCAGCGCGTCTTCGAGCGCGGCGATGCGGCGCGACACGGTGGCGTGGTTGAGCTCCAGCCGCCTGGCGGCGCCAAGGATCTGACCGGCGCGGGCGACGGCGAGAAAGATGCGGACGTCGTCCCAGTTCATGGGAATCCCCCAGGAGATATGTTGTGGCCGCTATTTGCGAGAATTGATGCGCGCTCGTCAATCGATATCTAATTTTCGCACAACGGTTGCGTTCTCCCTCGCGTTGCCTTCGACCCCGCAAAGGCGGACAATGCAGCATCACAAACCCAGGGAGAGAAATCATGATCGAATACGGTCATTTCATCGGCGGCAAGCGTGTCGCCGGCACCAGCGGCCGCAAGCAGGATGTCATGCAGCCGATGGACGGTTCCGTGCGCGGCACGGTGGCGCTGGCCTCGCAGGCGGAACTGCGCGCGGCGGTCGAGAATGCCAAGGCGGCGCAGCCGAAATGGGCCGCCACCAACCCGCAGCGCCGCGTGCGCGTGCTGATGAAATTCCTCGAACTGGTCGCCCGCGACTATGACGAACTGGCCGACATACTGGCGCGCGAGCACGGCAAGACGATCGCCGACGCCAAGGGCGACATCCAGCGCGGCCTCGAAGTGGTGGAGGTCTGCATCGGCGCGCCGCATATGATGAAGGGCGAGTTCACCGACGGCGCCGGCCCCGGCATCGATGTCTACTCGATGCGCCAGCCGCTCGGCGTCGTCGCCGGCATCACGCCGTTCAACTTCCCGGCGATGATCCCGCTGTGGAAGATCGCGCCTGCGATTGCATGCGGCAATGCCTTCATCCTGAAGCCGTCCGAGCGTGACCCGGGCGTGCCGATCCGCATCGCCGAATTGTTCCTCGAGGCCGGCCTGCCGGCAGGCATCCTCAACGTCGTCAATGGCGACAAGGAAGTCGTCGATGCCATCCTCGACGATCCCGACATCAAGGCCGTCGGCTTCGTCGGCTCGACGCCGATCGCCCACTACATCTATTCGCGCGGCACGGCCGCCGGCAAGCGCGTGCAGTGCTTCGGCGGCGCCAAGAATCACATGATCATCATGCCCGACGCCGACATGGACCAGACCGTCGACGCGCTGATCGGCGCCGGCTACGGCTCGGCCGGCGAACGCTGCATGGCGATCTCGGTGGCGGTTCCGGTCGGCAACGACACCGCCAACCGGCTGATGGAGAAGCTGGTTCCGCGTGTCGAGAGCCTGAAGGTCGGCCCGTCGACGGATTCGGCCGCGGATTTCGGCCCGCTGGTGACGGCGCAGGCGCTGGAGCGCGTGAAGGGTTATGTCGACACCGGCGTCAAGGAAGGCGCCAAGCTGGTCGTCGACGGCCGCGGCTTCAAGATGCAGGGCTACGAGAACGGCTACTATATGGGCGGCTGCCTGTTCGACAACGTCACGGCAGACATGCGCATCTACAAGGAAGAGATCTTCGGGCCGGTGCTCTCGGTGGTGCGCGCCCCGACCTATGAGAGCGCGATCAAGCTCGCCAACGACCACGAAATGGGCAATGGCGTCGCCATCTTCACCCGCGACGGCGACGCCGCGCGTGACTTCGCAAGCCGTGTCCAGGTCGGCATGGTCGGCGTCAACGTGCCGATCCCGGTGCCGATCGCCTATTACACGTTCGGCGGCTGGAAGGCGTCTTCCTTCGGCGACCTCAATCAGCATGGTGCCGATGCCTTCCGTTTCTACACCAAGACCAAGACGGTGACCTCGCGCTGGCCGTCCGGCATCAAGGACGGTGCCGAGTTCGTCATCCCGACGATGAACTAGCCGGACGGTTTTTCGTTTGCGCGTCCTCGCCTTCGGCTGCGGGGCGCGCGGCGGGCATCAAGGACGGTGCGGAGTTCGTCATCCCGACGATGAACTAGCCGGACGGTTTTTCGTTTGCGCGTCCTCGCCTTCGGCTGCGGGGCGCGCGGCGGGCATCAAGGACGGTGCGGAATTCGTCATCCCGACGATGAACTAAGTCCGATATCTGTTTCACGATCAGGGCGCGGCTTTTGTCGCGCCCTTTTCCTTTGCATGACGTCACACCGTTGGAATCGTGCCGCCGTCGATGACGTATTCGGCGCCGTGGATTGCCGAAGCGCGGTCCGAGACAAGAAATGCCACAAGTTCCGCGACCTCTTGCGGCCATGCCGGCCGGCCGATCGGGATGCCGCCCAGCGCATCCATGATGCCCTGGCGGGCGGTTGCCTCATCCGAGCCCGAGTGGGATGCCAGCCGCTTCACCATGGCTTCCGATGCGCTGGTGTGGATCCAGCCCGGCGCCACGCTGTTGACCCGGATGCCCTTCGGGCCAAGTTCCTTGGACAGCGCCTTGCTGTAGGTTGAAAGGGCTGCCTTGGCCGCCGCATAGGCGATGGTGGATTCGTGCAGCGGCAGGCGGCGCTGGATCGACGATATGTGGATGATCACGCCTGCGCCTTGCTCGATCATGCCGGGAATCAGCAAGCGATCGAGCCGCACCGCCGCCAGCAGATTGAGGCTGAGTTCGTCCTGCCAGAGCTGATCGGTCAGTTCGGCAAATCCGCCGCCGGGGCTTTTCGAACCGCCGACGCTGTGTACGACGATGTCGATGCCACCAAGCTGCTTCATTATGGCCGCGGCTACTGTCTCGGTACCCGCCAAAGTGCTCACATCGGCCTGCACGAACAGCTCTTGCGATGATGCTTCGGTCGCTGAACGGGCAGTGGTGAGAACGATCGCGCCTGCCGCCGAAAGCCTGCGCACGATGGCTTCGCCGGCGCCCTTGGTGCCGCCGGTGACCAGAACGCGCTTGCCGGCAAATTCCCGGTCGTCGAACGCAAATTTCTGGACGATGGTCATGCGCCGATCTCCAGCCGCGCGATCCGGTCGCCGGCCAGCGTGAAGACGTAGTGGAGCGTCGCAGGGCTGCCGGGGAAATTCCCTGACACGATGCCGGCGATCCGCCATGCATCGCCATGGACCGTCGCGTCGGCGACCTCGACGGTCACCCGGTATTTGCGTGTCGTCTCCTCCATCCAGCCGCGGATGGCGGCCGGACCCCGATGGGTTTTGCCTTCGTCCTTGACCGTGGCGTCCGACGCGAAGGGCGCCAGCATGGCGTCGATGTCATGCCTGTTCTTGGCGGCGAAATAGTTGGCCAGCGGCCGCGGAAGGTTTTCGGTCATGGTGTCGTCTCCGGTGCGGGTTGCCGCCGCCGGCGGAGGCCGGCGGCGCTTGTCCGGCTTCTAAAATGAGATATGCTGGTGAAATGACAAGAACCGACGAAAAAGTAAGGTACTTACCTGAAAGTAAGCCTGGGCCCGAAAGTAAGGTTGGGACGGAAAGCAAGGTCGGGCCTGAAAGTAAGGTTGGCCCTGAGAGCAAGTCCGAGACACTGACGCCGTTGTCGGCGGCGAGCGGCGTCGAGAATGTGCTGCGTATCCTCGAGGGCCGCTGGAAGCTGGTGATCCTGTTTCACCTGTTCGGCGGCAAGGTGCTGCGCTTTTCCGACCTCGAACGGGCGATCCCGGCGATCTCGCAGAAAATGCTGATCCAGCAGCTGCGGCAGATGGAGAGCGACGGCATCGTGCGCCGTATCGTGCATCACCAGGTGCCGCCCAAGGTCGAGTACTGCCTGACCGATTGGGGCCAGGCCCTGTGCCCGGCCCTCGACGCCTTGTTGAAATGGGCGGCACTCCGCGACCCCGAGGAAGCTTGACGGGGGTCGTCGTCTGCATTGCGCCGCGAGCTCAGAAATGACGCTTGTTTTCGGATCGGGACCTCACCATATCGATTCCAGGGAATGATAAAGTTCCCTGACGACAGACCGGAAACCAGAAGGAGTGACGTGATGAAGACGTCGAACCCGGCCTGGAGCGTTCCGGTGTATTGAGGCTGCCCCAGTGCCTCCCTTTGCCGGAACGCCAAGGCGAAGGAGGTGCCAAATGGCACACAAATTTTCGTTTCGATGGATCAGGATAGCTGTAATCGGCGCCGCGCTGGCGCTGTCGACGCTATCGGCGCAGGCGCAGTTTATCTGCGGCGGCCACAGCGACATCGTCGCGGGACTGGCGCAGGCCTTTCAACAGAAGCAGATCGGCTACGGTGTTGTCGGCCAAGCCGCCGTTGTCGAGATCTATGTTTCGGCGAGCGGGACCTGGTCCATGCTGGTGACCGATGTGAAGGGCCGAAGCTGCATCTTCGCGACCGGTGATGGATGGGAGAACACCGCCATCGCCGCCGCGCAAGGGATCTGATCGCCCGTTCAGCGCGTCGCCGCCGTCTCGGCATGACCGCGCAGCAGCGCCATCAGCCGCTTGGCATCCTTGGCCGCGGCCTCCTCGTCGCCGTCCAGGATCGAGCGGATCAGCGCGACGTGATGCTCGGCTGACTCGGCCAGGCCCGTATCGGCCTTGTAGCGGAACCAGAAGCGGCGACTGTGGGTCTGCAGCGGCGCTGCCAGCCGGGCGGCGAACGGGTTGTCGGCGGCCAGCGCCAGGGCTTCGTCGAGCGCCTTGTCGGCCTGGATGAAGGCAAGCACATTGCCTGAGATGACCGCCTTCTGCATGGCCAGCGCCGCCTCGTGAAACAGGTCGGCGGCCTCGCGGGTGACGAAGCGGGCGGCCGAGCGGGCAAGCACCACCTCGACGCCGCGCCGGGCGTCGAGAACGCGCAGCCAGTCGCCGGGATGCAGCGGCGCGATCGCGATGCCGGCGCGTGGCCTGACGTCGAGCAGCCCTTCCCAAGCCAGTCGCTGGATCGCCTCGCGCACGGGCGTGCGGCCGAGCGCCAGCCTTTCGATGAGCGCGCCCTCGGTGACAAAGCTCGCCGGCGCCAGCTCGAGCGTGACGATCATGTGCTCGAGCACGCGGTAGGCCTTGGTCGCGGCCGGCTCGGATGCCGATCCTGGTTCGATGGATATCAAAGGCGGTCTCCTGATATATCTAGAATATATCATAACAGATTCCGCATTGACAGCGGCTTTCTTAATAGATATACGACTGATATATCAGATGGAGAGATAGCTATGTGGACCGGAGTTTTCCCTGCAGTCACGACCAAGTTCACCGCCGACGATCGGCTCGATCACGCCGAGATGGAGCGCTGCTTCAACCTGCAGATGGAGGCCGGCTGCGACGGCATCATAGTCTGCGGCTCGCTCGGCGAAGGGCCGATGCTGTCGCATGACGAGAAGATCGAGGTACTGAAGACCGCGCAGAAAGTCGCCGGCAAGAAGCCGGTGCTGCTGACGGTCAACGAGGCGGGCACCCGCGAGGCGGCCAGCATTGCCAAGCGCGCCGCCAAGGAAGGCGCCAACGGCCTCATGGTGGTGCCGAGCCCGATCTACCACACCAACGCGGAAGAGACGGTCGCGGCGCTGCGCGCCGTCGCCGAAGCCGGCGACCTGCCGGTCATGATCTATTCCAACCGGCTTGCCTACCGTGTCGACGTCACCGTCGATCAGATGGAGGAGCTGGCATCGGACAAGCGCTTCGTCGCCATCAAGGAATCCTCCGACGACATCCGCCGCTCGACCGAGATCATCAATCGCCTGGGCAGCCGCTACGACCTGTTCACCGGTGTCGACAATCTGGCTTTCGAGGCGCTGTCGGTCGGCGCCATCGGCTGGGTGGCCGGCCTGGTCACCGCCTTCCCGCGCGAGACCGTCGCCATCTATCAGCTGATGAAGCAGGGCCGCCGCGAGGAGGCACTCGCCATCTACCGCTGGTTCCGGCCGCTGCTCGACCTCGACGTCTCGACCTATCTGGTGCAGAACATCAAGCTCGCGGAAGTCTTCGCCATCAACACCAATGACCGTGTGCGCATGCCGCGCCAGCCCCTGTCGGGCGATCGCCGCAAGGCGGTCGAGAAGATCGTCAAGGACGCTCTGGCGGTTCGTCCGAAGCTGCCGCAGTTCTGAGGGCTTTCTTCTCCCTGTTCACCGGGAGAAGATGGTCGCGGTCAGGGGAGAGGCAGCATCGACGTGCAGGGAAATTCCAAATCTCCAGACGGGGGGCGCCGCCCCTCATCAGCCCTTTGGGCACCTTCTCCCCGGGACCGGGGGGAAGCGGAAGACATCGCCATCATCGGCGGCGGCATCATCGGCATCTGCGCGGCGGCCTTCCTTGCCGAGGCAGGGCGAAACGTAACGGTCTTCGACCGCACCGGCATCTGTGAGGAAACGAGTTCCGGCAATGCCGCCGCCTTTGCCTTCTCCGACGTGCTGCCGCTGGCGCACAAGGGCATGATCAAGAATCTGCCGAAATGGCTGGCCGATCCGCTCGGCCCACTCAGCATTCCACCCGCCTACCTGCCCAAGCTGCTGCCCTGGCTGATCCGCTTCTGGCGCGCCGGCGCACCGGCGAAATACGAGGCCAGCCTCGCCGCCCAGGCCGGCATGATGAAGCTTGCCGAAGCGGAATGGATGGGCCTGCTCGATCGTTCCGGTACAAGGGGCATGCTGCGCGAGGATGGCTCGCTCGAATTCTATGAAAGCGAAGCCGAGTTCCGCGCCTCGTTGCCGGGCTGGGCGGCGCGCGAACGTTTCGGCATCGGCTTCCGCCATGTCGAGGGCGAAAGTCTGGCGGATCTGCAGCCGGGCCTTTCACCGCGCTTCATCAAGGGCACCTTCGTGCCGGGCTGGAAGACGGTCGCCGATCCCAAGCTGCTCGGCAAGGCGATATGGGCTTACGCCGAGGCCAAGGGTGCCCGCTTTGAAATGGCCCGCATCGACCGGGTGGCGACGGACCAGAATGGCGCGACGCTGACACTGGCCGACGGCACGAGCCGGCAAGCCAGGCAGCTCGTGGTCGCGGCCGGCGCCTGGTCGCATCTCTTGGCGCGGCAGCTCGGCGACCGCATCCCGCTGGAGACCGAGCGCGGCTACAATACGACCTTGCCGCGGAGCGCCTTCGACGTGAGGCGGCAACTGATCTTCTCAGGCCATGGCTTCGTCATCACGCCGCTCGAAACCGGCCTGCGCGTCGGCGGTGCGGTGGAACTCGGCGGTATCGAGCGGCCGCCCAATTTCAACCGGTCGAAAGCGCTGTTGCGGAAGGCGCAGCAATTCCTGCCGGGGCTCGACCCGTCCGGCGGCCGCGAATGGATGGGGTTCCGGCCCTCACTGCCGGATTCGGTGCCTGTCATCGGCAAGGCGCCGGGAAGCCGGTCGGTTGTCTATGCTTTCGGCCATGGCCATCTCGGCCTGACCCAGGCGGCGGCGACCGGGCGGTTGATCCGGGAACTCGTCCTGGGGCAGACTCCGCCGGTTGATCTGGCCCCTTTCAGCCCACAACGGTTTTGATTTTCGAGGAGCGACATGGCCAAGAAATCCTTCTTCTGCATCGACGGCCACACTTGCGGCAATCCGGTGCGGCTGGTCGCCGGCGGCGGCCCGCTGCTTGCCGGCTCGACCATGATGGAAAGGCGCGCGCACTTCCTCGCCGAGTATGACTGGATCCGTACCGGCCTGATGTTCGAGCCGCGCGGCCATGACGTGATGTCGGGTTCGATCCTCTATCCGCCGACGCGCGAGGATTGCGACATCGCGATCCTGTTCATCGAAACCTCCGGCTGCCTGCCGATGTGCGGCCACGGCACCATAGGCACGGTGACAATGGCGATCGAACACGGGCTGATCAAGCCGAAGACGCCAGGTGTGCTGAGGCTCGACACGCCAGCCGGCCTGGTCATCGCCGAATACAAACAGGTCGGCGAATATGTCGAAGAGGTGCGCATCACCAACGTACCGTCGTTCCTCCATGCCGAAGGCCTGACGGTCGAATGTCCCGGGCTCGGCGAGATCACCGTCGATGTCGCCTATGGCGGCAATTTCTACGCCATCGTGGAGCCGCAGAAGAATTTTCGCGACATGGCGGATTATTCGGCCGGCGACCTTATCGCATGGAGCCCGGTGGTGCGGCAGCGGCTCAACGAGAAATACACCTTCGTGCATCCGGAAAACCCCGGCATCAACCGGCTCTCGCACATGCTGTGGACGGGCGAGCCGACGGTGGAAGGGGCCGATGCCCGCAATGCCGTCTTCTACGGCGACAAGGCGATCGACCGTTCACCGTGCGGCACCGGCACCTCGGCGCGCATGGCGCAGCTTCATGCCAAGGGCAAGCTGAAGGCCGGCGATACCTTCGTGCATGAATCGATCATCGGTTCGCTGTTCAAGGGCAAGGTCGAAAAGGAGGTCACCGTGGCTGGCAAGCCGGCGATCATTCCCTCCATCGGAGGCTGGGCACGGATGACCGGACTGAACACGATCTTCATCGATGACCGCGATCCGTTCGCGCATGGTTTTGTTGTCAAGTAGGAGGAATCCTGCCCTTGCGGAAAGGTATGCGGCAAAAGAATGAACCCTGCCAGGAACGCAACGATTCGTCCCATCACCTAATTTTGACGGCAGTTTCTTCGAAACGGAGCGCATTATACGTCTGAATCATCAAGGACATTGCGTTATGCCAATGATAGGGTCCGCGATAGTCCAGGGTCGGGTGCAAAGAATGGGCGGTCGGAACGACGTGAATCGGAAACACGCGGGGCGATCAAAAAAATCACGTTGCAATCCGGGCTCGAAACTTTACGACTAGGGGAAATACGAAAAGGGATGCGTCTGCATGGGCGACATTCCAGGGGAGCCATGTACACATGCAGTACTTTGTCCAGCAGCTTATCAACGGGCTGACGCTGGGATCGATCTATGGGCTGATCGCGATCGGCTACACGATGGTCTACGGCATCATCGGCATGATCAACTTCGCCCATGGCGACATTTTCATGGTGGGCGCCTTCACGGCGCTGATCGTCTTCCTCATCCTCGGCGCGCTGTTTTACTCCGTGCCCGTGGTCATCGCGCTGCTGGTCATGATGATCGTGGCGATGCTGCTCACCAGCCTTTATAACTGGACGATCGAGAAGGTGGCCTACAGGCCGCTGCGCGGTTCGTTCCGGCTGGCGCCGCTGATCACCGCCATCGGCATGTCGATCGCGCTGTCGAACTTCGTCCAGGTCACGCAAGGCCCGCGCAACAAGCCGATCCCGCCGATGGTCAGCCAGGTCTACAACATCAACGGCGTCAGCGTGTCGCTCAAGCAGATTATCATCGTCGTCGTCACGGCGCTGCTTCTGGCGCTGTTCTGGTACCTGGTCAACAGGACCTCGCTTGGCCGCGCCCAGCGCGCCTGCGAGCAGGACCGCAAGATGGCCGCGCTGCTCGGCATCGATGTCGACCGCACCATCTCGATCACCTTCATCATGGGCGCGGCCCTTGCCGCCGTCGCCGGCACGCTGTTCCTGATGTATTACGGCGTCATCGCCTTCTCCGACGGCTTCGTCCCAGGGGTGAAGGCGTTCACCGCGGCGGTGCTTGGCGGCATCGGCTCGCTTCCCGGTGCCGTGCTCGGCGGGCTGCTGATCGGCTTCATCGAGAGCATGTGGTCGGCCTATTTCTCGATCGACTACAAGGACGTGGCGGCATTCTCGATCCTGGCCATCGTGCTGATCTTCCTGCCTTCCGGCATATTGGGCCGGCCAGAAGTCGAAAAGGTCTGAGACCATGGCCGTGACCGTTTCTCCCGACCGCGACACCGTCGCCAACCCCTTTTCGCGCGCATTGCGCGAGGCCTTCTATGCCGGCGCCATCGCGCTTGGCCTGTTCGTGCTGTTCATCGGGCTCAGAACCGACCAGAACATGTCCAATGAACTGGTCGTCGTGCAGCGCTGGGGCCTGCTCGCCGCCGTGGTCATCGCGACCGCGGTCGGACGCTTCCTCTACGTCGCCTACGGCCAACCCTTCATGGCCAACCAGAAGGTCGCCAACGTAGCCACCGGCCTGTTGCCGGCCAGCGTGGCGTCACGTTTCTTCACGCTGCCGGCCTTCATCGGGGCCATTGTCGCGGCGGTGCTGTTGTTCGTGTTCAACAGCTCGCTCGCCGGATGGGTGGGAGCGGAACCGGCCGGCTACCTGCAATTCCTGCGCGCCCTGGCGGTGATCTATGCGCTGGCCTGCGTGATCTACTATTTCCGTGGCTTCATCCATGCCAACTTCACCAAGCTCGGCATTGCCGCGCTGGTGCTCTATCCGATTCTTGTCGTCGTCGTGCTGTCGCTCATGTCGTGGTCTGTCGCCACCGGGCTGCAGGGCTCGCTGAAATGGGTCGACAATTTCGGCATCCAGATCCTGATCTATGTGATGCTGGCCTGGGGACTGAACATCGTCGTCGGCCTCGCCGGCCTGCTCGACCTCGGCTACGTCGCCTTCTACGCGGTCGGCGCCTACGCCTACGCGCTTCTCGCCACCCATTTCGGCCTGTCTTTCTGGATCCTGCTGCCGGCGGCGGGCGCCATGGCGGCGCTGTGGGGGGTGCTGCTCGGCTTCCCCGTGCTGCGCCTGCGCGGCGACTACCTGGCGATCGTGACGCTCGCCTTCGGTGAGATCATCCGCCTGGTGCTGATCAACTGGCGCGACGTGACCAACGGCTCGGCCGGCATCTCCGGCATTCCGAAAGTCACCTTCTTCGGCCTGATGACCTTCAACGTTTCAGACCCCAACTACATTGCCAAGGTTCTGCACCTCGCGACATCGAGCGCCTACTACAAGATCTTCCTCTACTACCTGATCCTGGGGCTGGCGCTGCTCACCGCCTTCGTCACGATCCGGCTGCGGCGCATGCCAGTCGGCCGTGCATGGGAAGCGCTGCGGGAGGACGAGATCGCCTGCCGCTCGCTCGGCATCAACACGACGACGACCAAGCTGACGGCGTTTGCCACCGGCGCCATGTTCGGCGGGTTCGCCGGCTCGTTCTTCGCCGCGCGGCAGGGTTTCGTCAGCCCCGAATCCTTCGTTTTCCTGGAATCGGCCATCATCCTGGCCATCGTCGTGCTCGGCGGCATGGGGTCGCTGGTCGGCATCGCGGTCGCCGCGATGGTGATGATCGGGGGCACCGAGGCGCTGCGCGAACTCGACTTCCTCAAGCAGGTCTTCGGGCCTGATTTCACGCCGGAACTCTACCGCATGCTTCTGTTCGGCATGGCCATGGTCATCGTCATGCTGTGGAAGCCGCGCGGTTTCGTCGGCAGTCGTGAACCAACCGCCTTCCTCAAGGAGCGAAGAGCTGTCTCAAGCTCCTTCACCAAGGAGGGCCACGGCTGATGAATGCGACCACGCAAATGAAAGAATCCATCCTGCAGGTCGATCATCTGTCGATGAAGTTCGGCGGCCTGGTCGCCATCGGCGACCTGTCCTTCACCGCCAGGCGCGGCGAGATCACGGCGCTGATCGGCCCCAACGGCGCCGGCAAGACCACCGTGTTCAACTGCATCACCGGCTTCTACAAGCCGTCGGAAGGCATGATCACGCTCAACCGTGCCGACGGTTCGAGCTATCTGCTCGAACGGTTGCCCAACCATGAGATCCCGGCGCGCGCCAAGGTGGCGCGTACCTTCCAGAACATCCGCCTGTTCTCGGGCATGACGCTGCTGGAGAACCTTTTGGTCGCCCAGCACAACAAGCTGATGAAGGCATCGGGCTATACGATCCTGGGCCTGTTCGGCTTCAGCGGCTACCGCAAGGCCTCGGCCGAATCGGTGGACCTGGCCAGGCACTGGCTCGAGAAGGCCGATCTCGTCGACCGGGCCGACGATCCGGCCGGCGACCTGCCCTATGGCGCGCAGCGGCGTCTCGAGATCGCGCGTGCCATGTGCACCGGGCCCGAGCTTCTGTGCCTCGACGAGCCGGCGGCCGGCCTCAATCCGAAGGAATCGGCGGCACTCAACGAACTCTTGATGGACATCAAGCATACGACCGGCACCTCGATCCTCCTGATCGAGCACGACATGTCGGTGGTCATGCAGATTTCCGACCACGTCGTGGTGCTGGAATACGGCCGCAAGATCTCCGACGGCAATCCGCAGTCGGTGCGCACCGATCCGCGCGTCATCGCCGCCTATCTCGGCGTCGACGACGAGGAGGTCGAGACCGTGCTGACCGAGGTCGGCGATGAGGACGTCATCGAACAGCTCGACATCGGGCCGGATGCCGCGCATGGCCCGGGGACATCGTCGTCCTACCTGGCAGGGCCGGTGACCGACACCGTCGGACACAGCGATGGGGAGCGCGTTACTGTGTCGAAGGGCGCCTCGAAAGCGGCGCAGGTCGATGCCCGCGCGGCCACCGTGGCGAGCAAACCCGTCGGGACACCATCAAGGCCGGCCGCGAACGTCGGAGCGGCGAAGGCCGCACCGAAGAAAACCGCCACCAAGGCGCCCGCGGCAAAGGCCGAAGGCATTTCGAACCGCCTCGCCGCCCCTCGTGGCGGCAAGGCGGACAATCTGACCCGCATCAAGGGCATCGGCACGGTCAACGAGAAGAAGCTCAACGAACACGGCATCTTCCACTTCGACCAGATCGGCGCCTGGAAGAAGGCCGATGTCGAGGCGGCCGAAGCCTATCTCGCCTTCGACGGGCGGATCGCGCGCGAGGAGTGGGTCAAGCAGGCCAAGCTGCTCGGTCAGGGCAAGGATACGGAATTCTCGCGCCGTGTCGACGCGGGCAAGGTGGCGACCAGCCATGCTTCGGCAAAGAGTGCCAGTGCGGCATCGAAGACCGCAAGTGCGGCTTCGGGGAAGACCGCAAGTGCGGCTTCGGGGAAGGCTGCGGCCAAACCTGTGTCGAGCAAGCGTGGAGGGGGCAAATAATGGCCGGGACAAGGCTGCTCGATATCAAGGGCGTTGAGACCTACTACGGCAACATCCGGGCGCTGAACGGCGTCGATGTCTCCGTCAACGAGGGCGAGATCGTGGCGCTGATCGGCGCCAACGGCGCCGGCAAGTCGACGCTGATGATGACCATCTTCGGGGCTCCGCGCGCCCGCACGGGCACCATCACCTTCGCCGGCACCGACATCACCCAATTGCCGACGCACGAAATCGCGCGCATGCGCATAGCGCAATCACCCGAAGGTCGGCGCATCTTCCCGCGCATGACGGTGATGGAAAACCTGCAGATGGGCGCCAGCCTCGACAACCTCAAGCACTATGACGAGGACGTCGAGAAGGTGTTCACGCTGTTCCCGCGGCTGAAGGAGCGCATCGCCCAGCGCGGCGGCACGCTGTCGGGCGGCGAGCAGCAAATGCTGTCGATCGGACGCGCGCTGATGGCGCGGCCGAAACTGCTTCTGCTCGACGAGCCGTCGCTGGGGCTGGCGCCGCTGATCGTCAAGCAGATCTTCGATGCCATCCGCGAATTGAACCGCACGCAAGGGCTGACCGTGTTCCTGGTCGAGCAGAACGCCTTCGGCGCGCTGAAGCTCGCCACGCGCGGCTATGTCATGGTCAACGGCAATGTGACGATGAGCGGCACCGGCAAGGAACTGCTCGCCAATCCGGAAGTGCGCGCCGCCTATCTCGAAGGCGGACATCACTGAGTTCAGGAGTCCTCACCATGCAAGGCATTCTCTACGAAGAACCGTCAATCTGGCAGTTCTTCTTCGTCACCTGCCTGCTCGGCGGCTGGGCAGCCTGGATGACCGGCAAGGCCAGCGCCCAGACATGGCGCAGCTTCATCCAGCTGTTCGCTTATCTGATCGGGCTCGGCATCGGCATCCGCTTCATCCACCATGCGCTGTTCAACGGCACGATGTTCTCGCTGCATTACTATATCGTCGACACCATCGTACTGATGATACTGGGCTTCGTCGGCTATCAATACACACGAACCAACCAGATGGTCACACAGTATAATTGGCTCTACGAAAGAGCTTCAATCTTGAGCTGGAAACCCAAAGGTTGAGGCTCATCATTAACGCCGCGTCAGGGATGAATCGGCGTGACAAGTGCCTGAAAATCGGCAAACTATGCTTTCTGCGATAAGGGTGGGCATCGCATGAAAGCTTCATCCACGCCCACTCCGTTAATGGGAGCGTTTAAATGAAAAAGTCACTTTTGTCCGCCGTGGCCCTGACCGCGCTCGTCGCGTTCGGCGGCAACGCGTGGGCTGATGTAATGTTCGGCGTCGCCGGCCCGATCACCGGCCCGAACGCGGCGTTCGGCGCACAGCTGCAGAAGGGCGCCGAGGCGGCCGTCGCCGAGATCAATGCCAAGGGCGGCATCAACGGCGAGCAGATCAAGCTCGAAGTCGGCGACGACGTCTCCGATCCGAAGCAGGGCATCTCGGTCGCCAACAAGTTCGTCGGCGACGGCGTCAAGTTCGTGGTCGGCCACTTCAACTCGGGCGTGTCGATCCCGGCCTCGGAAGTCTACGCTGAAAACAACATCGTCGAAGTCACGCCGGCCGCGACCAATCCGAAGTTCACCGAGCGTGGCCTGTGGAACGTGTTCCGTACCTGCGGACGCGACGACCAGCAGGGCGGCATCGCCGGCGCCTATATCGCCGCGAATTTCAAGGATGCCAAGGTCGCCGTCGTGCACGACAAGACGCCTTACGGCCAGGGCCTTGCCGATGAAACCAAGAAGGCGATGAATGCCGCCGGCGTCACGGAAGTGATGTATGAAGGCGTCAATGTCGGCGACAAGGACTTCTCGGCGCTGATCGCCAAGATGAAGGAAGCCGGCGTCACCCTGATCTACTGGGGCGGCCTGCACACCGAAGCCGGCCTGATCATCCGCCAGTCGGCGGACCAGGGCCTCAAGGCAACGCTGATGTCGGGTGACGGCATCGTCACCGACGAACTTGCCGCGATCGCGGGCGACGCTGTCGCCGGCACGCTCAACACGTTCGGTCCCGACCCGCGCCTGATCCCTGCCAACAAGGAACTCGTCGAGAAGTTCCGCGCGCAGGGCTTCGAGCCCGAGGCCTACACGCTCTACGCCTATGCCGCCGTGCAGGCGATCGCCGAGGCGGCCACCAACGCCAAGTCGAACGATCCGCAGGCTGTTGCCAAGGCACTGCATGAAAACGGACCGTACCCGACCGTTCTGGGCGATCTTGCCTATGACGCCAAGGGCGACCCGAAGCTGCCGGGCTACATCATGTACGAGTGGAAGAAGAAGGACGACGGAAAGTATTCCTGGTTCCCGAAATAAGCTGCTCCAGCAGTCTGATATCCATGATGCCCGGCGCGTTGCGCCGGGCATTTTCTTTGGCGCTCCGCGGCGGCCGATGACCTTCTTCCTGGCCGGGCAAGAGCGCATCCAGGATTGGAATTGTCGCCCTTGTTCCGCCGGTTCGGGTCAAGGCATGCGAGTGTTGGCCGGATAATTGATTTAAATCGGTTTAAAGCAGTATTGATTTTGTTTGCACTGCAGCATTTTCACGCTAATCATTGCACCGATTTCCCGTCCCTTCCGCTGCTGGAGCCCAGTCCTTGGCAATCACGAAGATCCTCGTCGCCAACCGGTCAGAAATCGCCATCCGCGTCTTTCGCGCGGCCAACGAACTGGGCCTCAAAACCGTGGCGATCTGGGCCGAGGAAGACAAATATTCGCTGCACCGCTTCAAGGCCGACGAAAGCTACCAGGTCGGGCGAGGCCCGCATCTCAACAAGGACATGGGGCCGATCGAGAGTTATCTGTCGATCGAGGAAGTGATCCGCGTCGCCAGGCTTTCAGGCGCCGATGCCATCCATCCGGGCTACGGGCTGCTGTCCGAAAGCCCCGAATTCGCCGAAGCCTGCGCGCAAGCCGGCATCACCTTCATCGGCCCGAAGCCGGACACGATGCGCCGCCTTGGCAACAAGGTCGCGGCGCGCAACCTCGCCATCGAGGTCGGCGTGCCGGTGATCCCAGCCACGGATCCGTTGCCGGACGATATGGAAGCGGTCAAGACACTGGCCAAGGAGATCGGCTATCCGGTGATGCTGAAGGCCTCGTGGGGCGGCGGTGGACGCGGCATGCGCGCTATCAGGTCCGAGGCAGATCTGGCCCGCGAAGTCACGGAAGGCAAGCGCGAGGCCAAGGCCGCCTTCGGCAAGGACGAGGTCTATCTCGAAAAGCTGATCGAACGCGCCCGCCATGTCGAGGTGCAGGTGCTTGGCGATACGCACGGCAATGTCGTGCACTTGTTCGAGCGCGACTGCTCGATCCAGCGCCGCAACCAGAAGGTCGTCGAACGGGCGCCCGCTCCCTATCTCGAAATGTCGCAGCGCGAGGAGCTTTGCGGCCATGCGCTGAAGATAGCGCGCGAAACCAGTTATATCGGTGCCGGCACGGTCGAGTTCCTGCAGGATGCCGATACCGGAAAATTCTATTTCATCGAGGTCAATCCGCGCATCCAGGTCGAGCATACCGTCACCGAGCAGGTGACCGGCATCGACATCGTCAAGGCGCAGATCCACATCCTCGACGGTTTCGCCATCGGCACACCGCAATCGGGCGTGCCGGCGCAGAGGGACATCAGGCTGAATGGCCATGCCTTGCAGTGCCGCATCACCACCGAGGATCCCGAGCACAATTTCATTCCGGACTATGGCCGCATCACCGCCTATCGCGGCGCCACCGGCTTCGGCATCCGCCTCGATGGCGGCACCGCCTATTCAGGCGCGGTCATCACCCGCTTCTACGATCCGCTGCTGGAAAAGGTGACGGCGTGGGCGCCAACACCGGCCGAGACGATTGCCCGCATGAACCGCGCGCTGCGCGAGTTCCGCATCCGCGGCGTCGCCACCAACCTCACCTTCCTCGAAGCGATCATCAACCACCCGAGCTTCGCGGACAATTCCTATACGACCAAGTTCATCGACACGACGCCGGAACTGTTCCAACAGGTCAAGCGCCAGGACCGCGCGACCAAGCTGCTCAACTACCTGGCCGATGTCAGCGTCAATGGCCATCCCGAGACGCGCGGCCGACCGATGCCAAAGGCCGATGCGGCAGCACCCGTCGTGCCCTACCTCAACGGCAATGTGCCCGGCGGCAGCAAGCAGAAGCTCGACGTGCTCGGGCCGGAGAAATTCGCCGCCTGGATGCGCGAACAGAAAGAGGTGCTGGTCACCGACACGACGATGCGTGACGGCCACCAGTCGCTGCTGGCCACGCGCGTGCGCACACACGACATCGCCGGCATTGCCGGTACCTATGCACGCGCCCTGCCGCAGCTTCTGTCGCTCGAATGCTGGGGCGGTGCCACCTTCGACGTCGCCATGCGCTTCCTCACCGAGGATCCGTGGGAGCGGCTCTCGCTGGTGCGCGAGGCGGCCCCCAATTTGCTGCTGCAGATGCTGCTGCGTGGCGCCAACGGCGTCGGCTACACCAACTATCCCGACAATGTCGTGCAGCATTTCGTCAAGCAGGCGGCGAGCGGCGGTATCGATCTGTTCCGCGTCTTCGATTGCCTGAATTGGGTCGAGAACATGCGCGTCGCCATGGACGCCGTCGGCGCCGAGGGCAAGCTGATCGAAGCGGCGATGTGCTACACCGGCGATATTCTCGACCCGGCGCGGGCCAAGTACGATCTGAAATATTATGTCGGGCTGGCGAGCGAACTGCAGGCCGCCGGCGCCCACATCATCGCCGTCAAGGACATGGCCGGGCTGCTGAAGCCGGCGGCGGCGCGCGTGCTGTTCAAGGCGCTGCGCGAGGCGACCGACCTGCCGATCCATTTCCACACCCATGACACGTCGGGCCTGTCGGCGGCGACCGTGCTGGCGGCGGTGGAGAGCGGCGTCGACGCCATCGACGCGGCGATGGATGCTTTCTCCGGCAACACATCGCAGCCTTGCCTGGGGTCGATCGTCGAGGCGCTGAAGGGCACCGAACGTGACCCGGGCCTCGACCCGCAATGGATCCGCAAGATCTCGTTCTATTGGGAAGCGGTGCGCAACCAGTACGCCGCTTTCGAAAGCGACCTGAAAGGGCCGGCTTCGGAAGTCTACCTGCACGAAATGCCGGGCGGACAGTTCACCAACCTCAAGGAACAGGCGCGTTCGCTCGGACTGGAGACGCGCTGGCACGAGGTGGCGCAGACCTATCATGACGTCAACCTGATGTTCGGCGACATCGTCAAGGTGACGCCGTCGTCCAAGGTCGTCGGCGACATGGCGCTGATGATGGTGAGCCAGGACCTGACTGTCGCCGATGTCGAGAATCCGGCCAGGGACATCGCCTTCCCGGACTCGGTCGTCTCGATGCTGCGCGGCGATCTCGGCCAGTCGCCGGGCGGCTGGCCGGCGGCGCTGCAGAAGAAGGCGCTGAAGGGCGACAAGCCGATCACGGCGCGGCCCGGATCGCTGCTCAAGCCGGCCGACCTCAAGGCCAACCGCAAGGAAATCGAGGAGAAGCTCGAGCGCAAACTCTCGGAATACGAGTTCGCCTCATGGCTGATGTATCCGAAGGTGTTCACCGACTTTGCCAGTGCGCAAGAGACCTACGGCCCGGTCAGCGTCCTGCCGACGCCGACCTATTTCTACGGCATGAAGTCCGAAGACGAGATCTTCATCGACATCGAGAAAGGCAAGACGCTGGTCGTGCGTTGCCTCGCCATCGGCGATGTCGACGAGAAGGGCATGGTCACCGTGTTCTTCGAACTCAACGGCCAGCCGCGTCGCGTGAAGGTGCCTGACCGGGCGCATGGCGCTTCCGCCGCCAAGGCCCGCCGCAAGGCCGAGCCGGGCAACGAGGCACATGTCGGCGCGCCGATGCCGGGCGTGGTCTCCGCCCTTTCCGTCACGACCGGCCAGGCGGTGAAGGCGGGTGACGTGCTGCTCTCCATCGAAGCCATGAAGATGGAGACGGCTCTGCATGCAGAGCGCGACGGTACCGTCGCCGAGGTGCTGGTCAAGGCCGGCGACCAGATCGATGCCAAGGATCTGCTGATCGCCTTCAACTGAAAGCGCGCGAAAGCGCGGGCAGGCTGTCGGCTTCTGTCGGCAGCCCTTGGCGAGCTGTTCGATAACGGCTTGACCCGCCGCGCCCGGTCGGGCATCGAACCGCTGAAATTCGCTGCCGGCAACTTTGCGAGTCGCGGCGCAGAAACAATCCTTGGAGAAGAACATGGCCGACGATATCACCGAGACCAGCCAGACTGTTGCCGCCGGCCAGCTGCGTGCCCTCATCGAGCGCATCGAGCGGCTCGAGGAAGAAAAGAAGACGATCGCCGACGACATCAAGGAAGTGTTCGCCGAGGCCAAGGGCACCGGCTTCGACACCAAGGCGATACGCACCATCATCCGTCTGCGCAAGAAGGACCAGGCCGAACGCCAGGAAGAGGACGCGATCCTCGACCTGTACATGGCCGCGCTCGGCATGGAGTAGGACCAGAGCGTTCTCCGTTTCACGCAAACGGCGAACTGCCCTATCTCTTTGTTGACGCAATTCCCAGGGGAAAGCGTTCACACCTTTCCTGGAATTGCTTTGACCGCCCGGTGCCCGATACGGTTGCGGGAGATACGGTTTGAACCATGAGCGAATTCGACTTCGGCGGCCGTCGCGCCTCGGAATTCCGCCATCGCGGTTTCTGGACGCTGTTCGCTGAGCGGCATCCGGAAGAAAGAGCCCGGCTGGCACGGCGCGGACCCTGGTTCTGGCAGCGCGGGTTGCCTGACTTCGCCCTGGTCATCTCCATGTATGTCGCGCCGGCGCAGAACCATGTCGGCGTCTTCTTCGGCCGCAACGAGAAGTTCGGCGCGACGCAAAGCTGGTCGCGCCTGAAGCCGTTCCAGCCAGAGATAGAGGACCGGCTCAAGCTCCGGCCGGAACAAAGCTGCGAGGGCCTCGGCATCAATTCGATGTGGCGGGTCAATTGCTTTGCCGAGGATAACTGGCCGGCGATGACCGACTGGCTGGTGACCGAATGCTCGCGTGTCGAGCGCGCGGTCACCGAAGTGCTCGGGCAGGGGTAGGCGCCGGTGTCCCGGGAAGGCGTCAGGTCCTTCTTTCGCTCGCGTTGGCTTGGCTTGGCGCCGATCGATCGGCTGTTCTGGCGCGACATGCTGCTGGTCGGGACGGGGATCAGCATCGCATCGTCCGCGGCAGCGCTGATCCTGCTTGGGCTGAAGATGCCGCTCGGTCTCGTGCTGGCGGTGCATTTCGCACCGGTGCCCTACAACATCTTTCTCACCATCGCGGTCTGGCGGACGGCCGAGACATCAGGCGCCAAGGCATTGTTGATGATGCTGGGCTCGGCGCTCTGGCTGATCGCGTCAGTTGTCGTCTGAGGCGAGATTCAGTTGAGCGCATACGAAAAAGGGCGGCTGAAGCCGCCCTTTGCCGAAAGCTGCAGGATATCGTTCAGGCCGCCGGCGCGAATGTCAGCGCCACGCCGTTGATGCAGTAGCGCAGGCCGGTCGGCGGCGGGCCGTCCTCGAAGACATGGCCGAGATGGCTGCCGCAGCGAGCACAGTGGCATTCAGTGCGGACCATGCCGTAGCTGCGGTCGATGGTGTTCTCGACCGAACCCGGCACCGGATCGTTGAAGCTCGGCCAGCCGGTGCCGCTCTCGAACTTCAGCTTGGATTCGAACAGCGGCTGGTCGCAGCCGACGCAGGAAAAGGTGCCGGCGCGCTTCTCATAGAGCAGGGCGCAGCTTCCCGGTCGCTCGGTGCCGTGGCCGCGCATGACCGCATACTGCTCCGGCGTCAGCCGGGCACGCCATTCGGCATCGGTGCGGGTGACGGGGTAGGTGTGGGTGTCCATTTGATCTCCTCAGCCTTGGCGGCTCGTTATTGGTTGCAACTCATATTCGCATGAACATAGGCATTTGTTACAGGTTCGCCCAGCGGCGGACCTTCGACAAGATCAATGTTTCCGAGAAAGCTGCTTCGTGGCGGCTTCAAGCCCGGCCAGCGTCAGCGGGAACATGCGGCCGCCGAAGATGTCGCGGATCATCGCGATCGAATGGGTATAGCCCCAGTTCTTCTGGTTTTCCGGATTGAGCCATACCGCGTTCGGCCATTGCTGCAGCACGCGGCCGAGCCAGACGGCTCCGGCCTCCGGGTTCCAGTGCTCGACCGAACCGCCGGGGTGGGCGATTTCATAAGGGCTCATCGAGGCGTCGCCGACGACGATCACCTTGTAGTCCGGGCCGTATTTGTGGAGGAGGTCGAAGGTCGAAATCACCTCGGCATGGCGGCGCCGGTTGTCCTTCCACACGCCTTCGTAGAGGCAGTTGTGGAAATAGAAATATTCGAGCTGGCGGAATTCGGCTCGTGCCGCCGAAAACAGCTCCTCCACGCTCTTGATATGGTCGTCCATCGAGCCGCCGACATCGAAGAACATCAGCAGTTTCACGGCATTGCGCCGCTCGGGTCGCGTCTGCACGTCGAGATAGCCGTGCTCGGCGGTGGCGTGGATGGTGCCAGGCAGGTCGAACTCCTCCTCGGCGCCCTCGCGCACCCAGCGGCGCAGCCGCTTCAGCGCGATCTTGATGTTGCGGGTGCCGAGTTCGACGGCATCGTCGAAATTGCGGAACTCGCGCTTGTCCCACACCTTCACCGCGCGGCGGTTGCGGCTTTCGTGCTGGCCGATGCGCACGCCCTCGGGATTATAGCCATAGGCGCCGAAGGGTGAGGTGCCGCCGGTGCCGATCCATTTCGAGCCGCCCTGATGGCGGCCCTTCTGCTCCTCGAGCCTTTGCTTCAGCGTCTCCATCAGCTTCTCGAACCCGCCCAGCGCCTCGACCAGCCTTTTCTCTTCCTCGGTCAGGTGTTTTTCGGCCAGCCGGCGCAGCCATTCCTCGGGGATGTTGGCGACGTCGACCGCATCCGGTCCGCCCAGCGCCTCGATGCCCTTGAAGACATGGGCGAACACCTGGTCGAAGCGGTCGATGTGGCGCTCGTCCTTCACCAAGGCGGCGCGGGCAAGGTAATAAAAACCCTCGACGTCATAGTCGACCAGCCCGGCTTCCAATCCTTCCAGCAGCGACAGATATTCCCGCAGCGAAACGGGAACGCGTGCTGCCTTCAGTTCGAGGAAGAAGGGGATGAACATCTTCTATCTATAGCAGATCGTACTCGATGAAGCCGGTCCTGCGCGCGACATGGTCGTAGAGCTTGCGCGCGGTGGTGTTGGTTTCGTGCGTCATCCAGTAGACATTCTTGACGCCGATTTTTTCCGCCGTGTCCTTCACTGCCTTGATAAGCGCCGCGCCGATGCCCTTGCCGCGCACGTCCGGGTCGGCGAACAGGTCCTGCAGATAGCAGTTGTTTTTCTCCGACCAGCCTGAGCGATGGTAGAGATAGTGGGTGAGGCCGACCGCCTTGCCGTCGAGCGTGGCGATAAAGCCCTTCGGCTCGAACTCGCCTTCCGTGAACAGCCGTTTCCAGGTGACGGCGTAGACCTCTTCCGGCAGCTTGGTTTCGTAGAAGGTGAGGTAGTCGGTCCACAGACGTTTCCAGTCAGCGTGGTCGGACTGCGCGAGCGGGCGGACGATAATCTCAGACATTTCATTCCTCCGAAGGGTTCTGGCCGAAGCTGCCTTCCTATCTTGCCGGCAGCAACGGTCCACAGAAGGGGAAAGCGCTATCGCTGCCTGCCTATTGCTGCCGCCGCGCCATGAAGGCCAGCCGCTCGAACAGATGGACGTCCTGTTCGTTCTTCAGCAGGGCGCCGTGCAGCTTGGGCAGCGCGTTCTTGGGGTCGGCGCGCAGATCCTCGGGCGCGATGTCGTCGGCGACCAGCAGGCGGATCCAGTCGAGCGCCTCGGAGGTCGAAGGCTTCTTCTTCAGCCCGGGTACGTCACGGATTTCGTAGAACTGGGTGAGGGCCGCCCGCACCAGGTTCTGCTTGATGCCGGGATAGTGGACGTCGACAATTCTGTGCAGCGTGTCGACGTCGGGAAAACGGATGTAGTGGAAGAAGCAGCGGCGCAGGAAAGCGTCCGGCAGCTCCTTCTCGTTGTTGGAGGTGATGATGACGATGGGGCGCACGGCGGCGCGTATGGTCTCGCCGGTCTCGTAGACGAAGAACTCCATGCGATCGAGTTCCTGCAGGAGGTCGTTGGGGAATTCGATGTCGGCCTTGTCGATCTCGTCGATCAAAAGCACGACCTTCTTGCCGGCCGCGAACGCCTCCCACAACTTGCCGCGCTTGATGTAGTTCTTGATGTCGTTGAACCTGGCATCGCCGAGCTGGCTGTCGCGCAGCCGCGACACGGCGTCGTACTCGTAAAGACCTTGCTGCGCCCGCGTCGTCGATTTGACGTGCCATTCGATGAGCTCGAGGCCGAGGGCCGCCGCCACCTGGCGCGCAAGCTCGGTCTTGCCGGTGCCGGGCTCGCCCTTGACCAGCAGGGGCCGTTCCAGCGCGATCGCCGCGTTGACGGCCACCATCAGGTCCTTGTCGGCGACATAGGCCGCCGTGCCTTCGAAACGCATTTTTGCTCCTTCATTCATTCCGGGCGACCGTAAGGAGGCGGCCCGGCCGGCGCAAGAGTGGGGCGGCGATGCGACGTCGCGAGCCCGGCACGGAAAGAATGGCAACTCTCTGGCGCTCGGGGGACCATCGGCCTATATTGGGGGAGACGGTCTGCGCTTCCCGGCAGGAGAACATTTTCCCCGGGGCCTTAACGATCCTTAGGGAGCTGTCCCTGGGAAGACCCGTGGGTTTTCTCACACGGCGCCCACCTACTTTGTAGGTTCCCGGGATCGCTCTCTCCACCGGTCGCGTGGATCGTCACCTCTTGCATGCGCCCATGCATTCCGGTGGATGGTGCGGTAGAAAACGTCGCTCCTAAAACGCCATCCCTATCCGGCCTTTTCTATCGTCCGCGCATGACATCTCTCAAAGACCTGAAAAAACAGCTGCGGCGCGAAGCGCTTGGACGCCGTGATGCGCTCGATGAATTCTGGCGGGTCGAGGCAGCGCTCGAAATGGCCGAGACGGCGCGCGATCATCTCGCTATCGAGCCCGGCCAGATCGTATCCGGCTTCTGGCCGATGCGTTCGGAGGTCGACGTCAGGCCGTTGATGTTCGCCCTGCGCGAAAAGGGCGCGAGACTTTGCCTGCCGGCCATTCTCGACAAGACCACGATCGTCTTTCGCGAGCTGGTTCGCGGGGCGCCGATGGTGGACATGGGCTTCGGCACGGTTGGGCCCCATGAAGAGGCCGAGGTGCTTGATCCCGAGGTAATGCTGGTGCCGCTCGCCGCGTTCGATGCGCGCGGTCACCGCATCGGCTATGGCGCCGGCTATTACGACCGCGCCATCGCGAAGCTCGTCGACAAGGGGCATGCACCCCGGCTGATCGGCATCGCCTTCGACTGCCAGGAAGTTCCGCAGGTTCCGGATGAACCCCACGACGTCGTCATCCCGGAAATACTCACAGAGAACGGGTTGCGCCGCTTCACGCCGAAATTGTAGATAATGGAGGCATGATCTTTTCGCTGGAGTCATGCAGCTTTTGCTTCGCTGACTTTCGGTGCGGGATCATATGAGACTTCTCTTCCTCGGAGACATGGTTGGAAAGACGGGACGCACGGCGGTGTGGGAACAACTGCCTGGCCTGATCTCGGATTTCAAACTCGACTTCGTCATCGTCAATGGCGAGAACGCCGCCGGCGGTTTCGGCATCACCGAGGAGATCTTTCGCGAGACGATCGCGGCGGGCGCCGACGTCGTGACCACGGGCAACCATGTCTGGGACCAGCGCGACGCGCTCGCCTTCGCGCCGCGCGAGGAGCGCTTCCTTCGCCCCTCCAATTTTCCCAGGGGCACGCCCGGGCGCGGATCGGGCGTTTATATCGCCAGGAGCGGGGCCAGGGTCCTGGTCGCCAACATCATGGGCCGGGTGTTCATGCATCCGGAGCTCGACGATCCGTTCCAGGCTGGTGAGCGCGAGCTGGCCGCCTGTCCGCTCGGCGAGCAGGCCGATGCGGTGGTCATCGACTTCCACGCCGAAGCGACCTCGGAGAAGATGTGCTTCGCGCATTTCGTCGACGGCCGCGCCAGCCTCGTCGTCGGCACCCATACCCACCAGCCGACCGGCGATCATCAGATCCTCAACGGCGGCACGGGTTACATTTCCGACGCCGGCATGTGCGGCGATTATGATTCCTCGCTCGGCATGGACAAGGAGGAGCCGCTCAACCGGTTCCTGTCGAAAGTGCCGAAAGGCCGCTTCGAGGCTGCGACTGGACCTGCAACATTGTGCGGTGTTGGCGTGACTATTTCCGACCGCACGGGCCTGACCGAAAAGATCGCGCCGTTTCGTCGCGGGCCGAGACTTGAAGAAACGGCTCCGTCTTTCTGGTCGTGACATTGATATAGAGGTTTGTAGTACCTAACTGCCGGCGACACTGCTCTAGATCGTAGAGGGGACGACCTCCATGCAGCTCATTGAGTTCCTGGCGCCGCATTTTCACTTTGTATCCGACCCAACGGCCTGGGTCGCGTTGCTGACGCTGGTGGTGCTGGAGATCGTGCTCGGCATCGACAATCTGATCTTCATCTCGATCCTGACCAACAAGCTGCCTGAGGCGCAACGGGCCCGCGCCCGCCGGCTCGGCATCTCGGCGGCACTGGTCATGCGGCTGGTGCTGCTGGCCACCATTTCGGTCATCGTCCAGCTGACGACGCCGGTGTTCACGGCATTCGACCATGGCTTCTCCTGGCGCGACCTGATCCTGATTGCCGGCGGCCTGTTCCTGGTGTGGAAGGCGACGAAGGAAATCCATCATACCGTCGATCCGGACGACCATCAGGACACGATGCTGGGCGAGACGCTCAAGATCTCGCTGGCCGGCGCGATCTTCCAGATCCTACTGCTCGACCTGGTCTTCTCGATCGATTCCATCATCACCGCCGTCGGCATGACCGACGAGATCGCCATCATGTACATCGCGGTGATCGTGGCCGTCACCGTGATGATGCTGGCGGCGGGGCCGCTTGCCAACTTCATCGCCAGGAACCCCAGCATCGTCATGCTGGCGCTGGGCTTCCTGTTGATGATCGGCATGACGCTGATCGCCGACGGCATGGGCTACCATGTGCCGAAGGGCTACATCTACGCGGCGATGGGTTTCTCGGCGCTGGTCGAGGGGCTCAACATGCTGGCACGGCGGCGCAGGAAAGCGAAATCCGGCGACGGGCATTGAGGCTGGTCCGCCGTGGGCCTTGCGCTTACCAGGCGTCGGGTTCGCGAACCATGTGAACGATGTTGGCAGGATTGGTGATCCAGCCGCCACGAAAGCCCTCGCCCAGGGGCTCGATGGCATCGCACCGCACGACACCGGCCTCGGCGAGCTGGGCGGCGGCGACTGAAAAGTCACTGGTGAACAGTTCCAGCCAGACCTCGGCCTGACTCGACATTGGCGCTTCATCGATCCACAGCCGGTTTGGACCGAGCTCGAAGCCGATGGCCGGTGTCTTGGCGGTAAACGGCTTCAGGCCGATGACGTCGCGGTAGAAGGCGATTGTTGCCTGGTACTGGTGCGGCGGCACCTTCATGGCGATGTTGATGCCTCCGCTGATTTTTGCAGTCATTGCTGGCTCCGTTGCTTAAACATTGGTCTCGTTGGCGGGTTCGCCCTTCATCTCGCTGCGGTAGTAGCCGTCACGCAGATTGATGCCGTATTCGACATAGGCCTTCATGCAGGCCAGCATCTGCGACCAGCCCTCGCAGTTGAGGTAGGATTTCTTCAAGCCGACCGCGCCTTCCTGCCAGCCGCTCTCGGCAATGGTGACGAAGGTGCCGCCATCGTCCAGCGGTTCGAAATTCATCTCGATGCGGGTCTTGTGGGCCGGCTTGCCGTCGGCATCGGTGGCGTCCCAGCGCAGCACGATGCGGCTGTCCTTGACCACCTCGTCGACCTCGACTGGCACCTTGCCCCACCAGACGACGCCAATGCCGGTTTCCAGCGGCGCGCTGGCGCCGCCGATGGTGGTGAAATAGCCGCTCAGCTTCTTCGGATTGACGACAGCGTCGAAGACTTCGGCGACCGGCCTGCCAATGCGTCCTGAAACCCGGAATCCAAGGGACATATCCACAGCTCCTTGCTTGATCGGCTCAAGGATATGTTATATAAACATAACATGTCAAGCCGATCGCAAGATGACAATGTTTTCAAGGCGCTGGCGCATCCGCGCCGGCGCGAAATGCTGGATCAGCTGAAGGACGAGCCGAAGACCACCGGCATGCTGTGCGATGCCTTCCCCGACATCGACCGCTGCACCGTCATGCTGCATCTCAAGGTGCTGGAGGAGGCCGGGCTGATCGTTGCGCGCCGTGACGGACGCGAACGCTGGAACCATCTCAATTCCCTGCCGATCAAGCAGATCCATGATCGCTGGATCAGCCAGTATGCCGGCCATGCACTCAGCATCATCGACCGGCTGAAGTCCGATCTGGAGGCATAAGGCGTTGCAGGGGATCGCCGCAACACGGCGCGCTGGACGAATTGAGCCGATTTATCTATAAGCCGGCCATTCCGACAGAGAACGCCGTGCTTCCGTGGGTTGCACCTGGGACGCTCTGAAATTTTGAATTCGAGCATTTTTGCGAAGGGCAAGGTGATCCACCTGGCTGCAGGATGCTCTAGCCGAGAAGACGACAGGGGTGCCATGGCTGGCCATTCGCAGTTCAAGAACATCATGCACCGCAAGGGCCGTCAGGACGCGGTGCGCTCGAAAATGTTTTCCAAGCTGGCACGCGAAATAACCGTTGCCGCCAAGAGCGGCACGCCTGATCCATCGATGAATCCACGCCTGCGGCTGGCGATCCAGAACGCCAAGGCCGTGTCGATGCCGAAGGACAATATCCAGCGCGCCATCAACAAGGCCTCGATGGGCGATGCCGAGAACTACGAGGCTGTGCGCTATGAAGGCTATGGCCCAGGTGGCGTCGCCGTCATCGTCGAGGCCTTGACCGACAACCGCAACCGCTCGGCGTCGAATGTGCGCGCCGCCTTCACCAAGGCCGGCGGCGCGATGGGCGAAACCGGCTCGGTATCCTTCATGTGGGACCGTGTCGGCGAGATCTACTATCCGGCATCGGCCGGCAGCGCCGACAAGGTCATGGAAGCGGCGATCGAAGCCGGCGCCGACGATGTCGAATCCGACGAGGAAGGCCACACGATCTATTGCGCCTTCGAGAATCTCGGCGAGGTGTCGAAGGCGCTGGAAACCGCGCTCGGCGAGGCGGAATCGGTGAAGCTGATCTGGCGGCCGCAGACCAACGTCCCGGTCGATGAGGAACGGGCACAGTCGCTGATGAAGCTGGTCGCCACGCTCGAGGACGACGACGACGTGCAAAGCGTCTACGCCAATTTCGAGGTCGACGACGAGACCTTGGCCAAGCTCAGCGCGGCGTGAGTTTCGAAATATTGTCGCCTTGCGCGATTGAAAACCCTGTTTGAATTGTCCAGCATCGCCCCGGTTTGACTGGGGGGAAGCGATGACAATTGGTGGAACCAGGGCCGAGATGCCTCGGGACAGCATTTTGGCGCGCCCTCGTGCCGGCTTTTGGCGGCGTTTTGGAGCGTTGTTATGTGATGCAGCCTTGGTGCTCATTCCGCTGCAAGTGGTCGTTGCCGTTCTATTTGGCCTGACCAACGGCCAGATCCAGGGAAGCTTTGGCTTCAAGACCACTGTTTGCAATTCACTTGATGTGCTTCCGGAGGGCCTCCAGCCGGCGCCGCCGGAAGGCTTTAATTCGATCGAGGATTGCCGGTCGTCCCTCCTCGGCCTTGTCACCGAGCGCAAGCTAGTCGTCGCGAAGACGACCGTAGAAGGCCATTCCAAGACCAGCTTCTTTCGGGAATACTGGCTTGATGCGGACGGCAGGCCGATCTATGGCGTCTTCGATGTAACCTGGATCGCCATCCTGGCACTGCTTGCGTACATGGCTTGCATGGAGTGGAAGACCGGAGGGACGTTTGGCAAGCGCGCGACAGGGATCAGGGTTGTCGACAGGGAGAATCCCGGCAGTATAGGCGTTCCCTTCGGTCGGGCCCTGTTGCGCCAGGTCGCCACCTATGGGGGCCTTGTTCCGATACTGATGCTCGGGGTTGGCACTGTCGTGCTGGTCAGAGACCCCGCTCAGCTCGAAGCACTGATGACTTCACGATCCTACTTGCTGCTGATGATCATTGCCGGTGTTGCGTGCGCGGCCTGGGCGATCTGGATCATGGTCTCACTTGCGAGAAGGCACGATCCCATCTACGACCGGCTGGCAAGAACGACCGTAGTGGTAAAATGACAGCGTTGCCCGCCATCCGCATCACCTATTGCACGCAGTGCCAGTGGCTGCTGCGCGCCGGCTGGATGGCGCAGGAGCTGCTCTCCACCTTCGGCACCGATCTCGGCGAGGTGACGCTGGTGCCCGGCACAGGCGGCGTCTTCACCGTCTCCTGCAACGACGTGCTGGTCTGGGACCGCAAGCGCGATGGCGGTTTTCCGGATGCGGCAAAGCTCAAGCAGCTGGTGCGCGACGTGATCGACCCGGATCGCGATCTCGGTCATTCCGATCGCAAGGGCCACACGTCGAAGGGACATGCGCAAAAAGACCCCGCCTGAGACGGGGTCCGAGTGTGTTTCGTAAGCGTCTCGTTCAGAGCAATGCGAAGATAAAGCAGGCCATCGCCACGATGGCGGTGATGGTGCGGATGTGGTTCCACATCACCCATTGGCTCAGATGGTTCGCCCACACGGCGGCGCCGTTGCTGCTGGCCGGGTCGACGGCGGCAAGCGCATCGTTGAGCGGCACGTTGAAGACCATGGTCACGATCGGGTTGCCGATCACGTAGATCACCGCGCCGGCGAATAGCCAGTACGAGCCGGACTGGGCCCAGCCCATGATGGCGGCGGCGATAAGCACCAGACAGAGCAGGCCGGTACCGAAAAGCGCCGTCATGAAAGTCGGCGTGATCACCGTGATGTTGATCGAATTCATCGCCGCGATGCCTTGCGGGACAGGCAGCCGGGCAAGTGCTGCCATGACGAAATTGGAAAAGGCGAAGAACACGCCGGCGACGAGGCCCGAGCCGATCGCGGCAATGATGGTGAGGGCGGGAAGAAGCTTGATCATCTCAGTTGCTCCAGACCAGGCTAGCGGCGGTTTCGGTTGCGTAGACGGAAAAGTCTTTCGGCGCGCGGCCGAGCACGCGCTGGATACCGTCGGTGAGCGACTCGTTGCGGCCGTCGAGCACTTGGGTGAACAGTTCATCGAGCAGCCAGACGAATTCGGGTGGCAGTTCATGCGAGGCGACAGCGGTGGTGAACTCGTCGTGCGAAATTCTGACAAAGCGGATGTCGCGTCCCGCCGCCTTGGCAATTTCGGTGACCGCGTCTGCGAAGCTCAAAAGCCGCGGCCCCGTGAGCTCATAGAGCTGGCCGATATGACCGGGCTGGGTCAGCACCGCTTCGGCGGCGTCGGCGATGTCGTCGACATCGACAAAGGGTTCGCCGACAGGTCCGACCGGCAGTGCCACCTCGCCTGCCAGCAGCGGCTCGACGAGAAAGCCTTCGCTGAAATTCTGCGAGAACCAGGCGCAGCGCAGGATCGTCCAATCAGCCCCGGAAGCCTTCAGCATCTCTTCGGCGCGCTGGGCTTCCGTTTCGCCGCGGCCCGACAACAGCACCAGCCGGCGAACGCCATGCTCCACGGCAAGGCGGGTGAAGGCACCGATCACTTCGGCGGCACCCGGCACGGCAATGTCGGGATAATAGCTGATGTAGACCGCGCTGACGCCCTCGAGTGCGGGAGTCCAGCTTGCCGGAGCTTCCCAGTCGAAGCGCGGCGTGCCGGAACGGGAGCCGATCCGTACCGGAATGCCGCGCGCCGTAAGCCGTTCAGCAAGACGGCGGCCGGTCTTGCCGGTGCCGCCGAGGATCAGGATTGGTTTGGTGTCGGTCATGGTGGTTTTCCTTCGTTTCAAAACATGAGTAATCCTCACATTTGCAAAACGTGATAAACCCTCGTATTTTGCGAGTCAAGCCATTTCCCCGGCGATTGTGCCGAATGCGTTATTGGAGACAGTCCATGGAAGGCACGCCGGCCAACGAGCAGATGGCTTCGCCACGGCGGGCGCCAAGCCAGCAGCGCAGCCGCGAGCGGGTGGAGCGCATGCTGGCCGCGGCCTCGGCGCTGATCACCGAGCAAGGCAGCGACGCCATGCGCATGGGCGAGGTGGCGGAGCGGGCAGGGGTGTCGATCGGCTCGCTCTACCAGTTCTTTCCCGACAAGCGGGCGATCATCTGGGCGCTGGCCGAGCGCTACACGGCCGAGAGCCAGGCCTGCATTTCAGCGGCACTCGCCAATGTCGGCGATGCCGAAGGGCTGCGGCGGGCTTTCTCGGACCTGGTCGATATCTATTACGGGCTGTTCCTGGCAGAGCCGGTGATGCGCGACATCTGGTCGGGCACGCAGGCCGACAAGGCGCTGCGCCAACTCGAACTCGCCGACAGCCGGGCCAATGCGGAGTTCCTCGTCGCGGTGCTGAAGCAATTGCGTCCAGACGCCGACCCTGTCGCCCTGGAAACCACGGCGTTTCTGGTCTGGCAAATGGGCGAGGCGGCGGTGCGGCTGGCCATCTCGGTCGAGCGGCAGGAGGGCGACAGGCTGGTCGCCGCCTACAAGCGCATGGCGCTCAGGGAACTGCTGGCCGGGTAGGATGCTCTCTCACCCTCCCCCTCGTGGGGAGGGTCGCTGCGAAGCAGCGGGGTGGGGGCGGCGCAGACCCCCACCCGGACCTTCGGTCCGACCTCCCCACAAGGGGGAGGTGGGCCAAGCGTCAGCCCTAGGCGATCTACGTCGGTAGCAACAAAAAACCCGCCACAAGGGCGGGTTTTGATCTGCAAGCCTTGTTTGGCTTAGAGGCCGAAACCTTCGAAGCGCTTCTTGAACTTCGACAGGCGGCCGCCGCGGTCGAGCAGGGTCTGCTGGCCGCCGGTCCAGGCCGGGTGGGTGGTCGGGTCGATATCGAGGTTCATCGTATCGCCTTCCTTGCCCCAGGTCGAACGGGTCGTGTACTCGGTGCCGTCGGTCATGACGACCTTGATGGTGTGGTAGTCGGGATGGATAGCGCTCTTCATGGCTCGGTTCCTGGCTTGCCGGCGCGGCTGACGGGCATGAGCCTGCGTCGATGCGCCTCTTTTTAAAACTCGAAGCCGCAGCTATTGAGGAGCCACGGCTTCTAAAACGGTCGGCGAGCCTATACATCAGGCGGAATTGAATCACAAGGCCGCGGCAAGCGCATATTGCGACGCCTAGAGCTGAAGCGGCTAGAGGAAACACCGAGATGGCGCAATCAAGCAGCGCAGACGAGCGCCGACGCTCGCTCAAGCCGCTCAGACGCCTGTTCCCCTATATCACGCAATATCGCACGCTGGTCGTCGGCGCCCTCATCTCGCTGGCCATCGCGGCGGCAACGACATTGGCGCTGCCGCTGGCCGTACGGCGCATGATCGACCACGGTTTTTCGTCATCCAGCACCACCTTCATCGCCGAATACTTTGCCGCGCTGGTGGCGATGGCCGCCATGCTGGCGGCGGCATCGGCCTGCCGCTATTATTTCGTCATCACGCTGGGTGAACGCGTCGTCGCCAATATCAGGCGCGATGTCTTTGCCCATGTGACGACGCTGTCGCCTGCCTTCTTCGACACAGCGCAGTCGGGCGAGATCGTCTCGCGGCTCGCCGCCGATACCACGCAGGTCAAATCGGCGGTCGGCGCCACGGCCTCGGTCGCGTTGCGCAACGTCATCCTCGGCCTCGGCGCGGTGGGAATGATGGTCATCACCAGCCCGAAACTGTCCGGCCTAGTCATCGCAGCCATTCCCATCATCGTGCTGCCCCTGGTCGCCTTCGGCCGCTCGGTGCGGCGCAAGTCAAGGCAGGCGCAGGACACGCTTGCCGAGGCGACAGCCTATGCCAGCGAGCAGATCGGCGCGGTGCGCACGCTGCAGGCCTTCACCAATGAGAAGCTGGTCACCGGGCGGTTTTCGGGCGCGGTGGAGGCTGCCTTCGAGGCTGCACGCGCTTCGATCTTCGCACGCTCCTTCCTCACCTTCTTTGCCATTTTCACCATCTTCTCGTCTGTCGTGGCGGTGCTGTGGTTCGGCTCGCGCGATGTGCTCGACGGCAATCTGTCACCAGGCACGCTTGGCCAGTTCCTGCTCTATTCGGTGTTCGCCGCCGGTGCGCTCGGCGCGCTGTCGGAAGTCTGGGGCGAACTTGCCCAGGCTGCTGGTGCGGCCGAACGGCTGACCGAGATCCTCGCCGAGAAGCCGGCGATCCAGGCGCCGGCCGATCCGAAGCCGTTGCCGTCGGTTGCCAAGGGCGCGATCGTCTTCGACGACGTCTCCTTCTCCTATCCGGCAAGGCCCGACCGCGCCGCCGTCCACGGCTTGAGTTTTCAGGTCATGCCCGGCGAGACGGTGGCCATCGTCGGTCCTTCGGGGGCCGGCAAGAGCACGGTGTTTTCGCTGATCCTGCGTTTCTACGATCCCGAAACCGGCAAGATCCTGATCGACGGCGTCGACGTGCGCGAGGCCGATCCAGTCGCTGTTCGCGAGCGCATCGCCATCGTGCCGCAGGACGTCACCATCTTCGCGGCGAGCGCGCGAGACAATATCGGCTTCGGCCGGCCGGGTGCGGGCAATGCCGAGATCGAGGCGGCCGCGAAGGACGCGCTGGCAGACGAATTCATCCTGAAGCTCGAGAACGGCTATGACAGCCAGGTCGGCGAGCGCGGCGTGACGCTGTCCGGCGGCCAGCGCCAACGCGTGGCGATCGCCCGCGCCATCCTGCGCGACGCACCGATCCTGCTGCTCGACGAAGCGACGTCGGCGCTCGACGCCGAAAGCGAGACGCTGGTGCAGACGGCGCTGGAGCGGCTGATGCAGGGCCGCACCACCATCGTCATCGCCCACCGGCTGGCAACGGTGCTGAAGGCCGACAGGATCCTGGTCATGGATGGCGGCCGCATCGTCGAGGAAGGCACGCATCAGAGCCTGGTGGCCAAGGGCGGCATTTATGCCAGGCTGGCCAAGCTGCAGTTCGAGACCGGCGCCAGCGCCTTCAGGGGCGCGGCGGAGTAGGTTACGGCGGGCTGTTACCGTCTGCCGAATCCGGATGGCACGATGGCCGATTTCATCCGCCGTAGCGCTGCTTCAGGTGATTGACGAAATACACGGCATTGAGCTTTTCGCCGGTGGCGCGCTCGAGCAGGCCCGGTGTCGACCAGCGCGACCCCTGCGACCATATCTTCTCGCGGCGCCAGTCGTTGATGGCAGCGAAATTCCCTTTCGCCAGGTCGTCGTCGGCGGAAGGGTGTTCCCTGGTCAGCGCGGCCCATTGCTGCGCCGCCATCATCGCGCCCAGCGTGTAGGACGGGAAGTAGCCGAAGGCGGCGCCCGGCCAATGCACGTCCTGCATCGGCCCGTCGGCCGGATTGTCTATGGTGGAAAGGCCGAGATAGTCGCGCATTTTGGCGTCCCACGCTTCGGGGAGATCAGCCACCTCCAGCCTGCCCGAGACCAGCTCCTGCTCCAGCTCGTAGCGCAGGATGACATGCAGGGGATAGGTCACCTCGTCGGCGTCGACGCGGATCAGGCCGCGCTCGACGCGATGCACGTGCGGCAGGAGATCGTCGAGCGACCAGGCCTCGCCGAGATGCTTTTCCACCACCGGCAGCGCCCAGCTCCAGAAGGCGGGATTGCGGCCGACCTGCTTTTCGACGAACAGGCTCTGGCTTTCATGCACGGCCATGCCGCGCGCCTTGCCCAGCGGCCAGTGCGACCATGCCTTCGGCAGGTTCTGTTCATAGAGCGCGTGGCCGGTCTCGTGCAGCACACCCATCAGCGCCGACAGGAAATCGGACGTCTTGTAGCGGGTGGTGATGCGCACGTCGCTGGGCACGCCGCCGCAGAAGGGATGGTGCGACACCGACAGCGAGCCGTGCGTCAGGTCGAAACCGACCGCTGCCATCATGGCAAGGCCGAGTTCGCGCTGCTTGTCGATCGCATAGGTACCCGAAAGCGGCTTCAGCGGATGCTTGCGCAGCCGCGCCTCCTGGATCGCCAGTGCCTCCGGCACGAATCCCTTGAGGAAGGCTTTCAGGTCGGCGAAGACCGGGGTGATGTCCGCGGTGCGGTTGCCGGGATCGAATTGCTCCATCAGCGCATCGTAGGGGGCGAGGCCCAGCACGTCGGAGCGCAGAGCCGCCTCTTCGCGCACCAGCGCCACCACACCCTCGAGCGCCGGCTGGAAACCGGCCCAATCGTTCTTGGCGCGCAGGTCGCGCCACAGCTGCTCGCAACGCATGCGCGCCGTCGTCTGGCGTTCAACGAATTCGACAGGCAGGCAGGTCAGGTTGGTGTATTGCCGCCGCAGTTCGCCGAGCGCCGCGCGCTGCTCGTCGTCGAGCGCCTCGGCTTCGGCGGCGGCGATCCAGTCCGATATCTCCGGTGCGGTCGCCCTGGTGTGGTACATGCCGGCCAATGCCGCCATCGCCTCGGCACGCTTCTCGCCGCCGCCGACGGCCATATGCGTCGCTTCGTCAGCGCCGAGGATGGCCAGTGCATGCTCAAGCGCTTCGAGCTTGTGGCCGAGGTCGTCGAGTTTCTGAAAGGACATGGCGACTTCCGTGATTGAGGACGGCGCGAAAAGACACCAACGCAAAAGCGTTGGCAACCCTCAGATACCTCCCAGCAGATGCACCTTGCGCAGGCGATGCCACACATGAAATGCTGCGGGCGACGCGTGCAGGGGGAGCAAATGGTCGGCAACATCCTGGTCGGGCTGGTGGCCTTGATCCATGTCTACATCGTCTATCTCGAGATGGTGCTTTGGGACACGCCGCGCGGGCACAAGACATTCCGCCTGACGCCGGAATTCGCCAAGGCCTCGAAGGTGCTGGCCGCCAATCAGGGCCTCTACAACGGATTTCTCGCCGCCGGCCTGATCTGGGGGCTTTACCTCGGCGCCGCCGGTTTTCAGGTCAAGGTCTTCTTCCTGTTGTGCGTGGCCATCGCCGGCCTCTATGGCGCGGCAACGGTCGGCCGCAAGATCCTGTTCATCCAGACCGTGCCGGCGGTGGTCGCCCTGGTCGCGCTCTGGCTCGGTTGGTAGGCAGGCTTGGTTGGTTGGTAGACTGGGCCAGCGAGGAAAAAAGGACGCCCGCGGGATTGGGGTCCCGAAGGCGCCAGGTGGTCCCTTCCTCTTGGACCGTTCCCGAGGCCTCAGCCGTTCGGATAGTTTCCGCCGTCGGAACCATCGCCCATCAGGAAGCCGCTGCCGGTGTCGACCCTCAGCCGCTGGTCGACATTGTCGAGACGGCGCAGCAGTTCATGATATTGCGCGACCGGTATCCTGCCGTGATCCGACGCGGCTATCTTCTCGGCTGCCTGGTTGATGCGGGCGGTGCGCATTTCCAGGCGCTCCGCCACGGCCGGGGTAATGTTGTTGGCCTGCCTGGCGTCGACGATGCCTTGGTGGACACCCTGAACCTGTTGCATGAGAGCCTCGACACGCGGGCCGGTCATGTCTGTCGGGTCCGTCGCGTCGAGAGCGCCCTTGTGATGGCCCGCGGCATAGGCGCCGGCGAGCGGAATGGCGATAAAGAATGCGGTCAATGCTGCAGTTCTGAGCGTGGGGTTAAAAGAGCGCATCGTCGCGTCTCCTCCAGAAGAGGAAGGCAGCGGTTCTTTCGTCTACCTTCCAGCCGCGGGCCGTCGGGTTCCGTCGCGTCGCGATGGGAGGCATCGCCGGCGGTTCTCGGCCCTGGGCGGCAGGCTAGGAGCGCTCCGGCGGGAAGTGTAATTAAAAAAAGATAATCTTTTCAGGCCTTGCCGGCGCCCGTCTGCGCCCTAGAGTTGAGCCGTCGAACAAATTCGCGTGACATCGCGTGATGATGGATCACCGTTCGGTGAGCTTCAGTTCAATGCGGCGGTTCTTGTTGCGCGCCTCGTCGGTATCGGCGGGGTCGAGCGGCTGGAACTCGCCAAAGCCGGCGGCGACCAGCCGGTTGGCCGGCACGCCGTTCTCGATCAGGAACTTGACCACCGAAGTCGAACGCGCCGTCGACAGCTCCCAATTGTCGCGGTAGCGGCCGGTGCCGGAGAGCGGCTTGTTGTCGGTGTGGCCATCGACACGCAGCACCCAGTTGATCTCCGGTGGAATCTCCTTCTGCAACTCGATGATGGCGTCGGCGAGCTTCTTCATCTCGACCTTGCCGGCATCGTTGATGACCTCGGAGCCGGTTGGGAACAGCACTTCCGACTGGAAGACAAAACGGTCGCCGACAATGCGGATGTTCTCGCGGTCGGCGAGGATCTCGCGCAGGCGTCCGAAGAAGTCGGAGCGGTAGCGGTTCAATTCCTGCACGCGCTGCGCCAGGGCGACGTTGAGGCGGCGGCCGAGATCGGCGATCTTGGTGTTGGAATCGCGGTCGCGGGCCTCCGAAACGTTGAGCGCGTCCTCGAGTGCTCCGATCTGCTTGCGAAGTGCGGCGATCTGCTGGTTGAGGATCTCCACCTGGCTCAGTGCCTGCTGGCTGATCTGGCGCTGGCTGTCGAGTTCGCCGCCCAGTTCCGCGGCACGCTGGTTGGCCGCGTCGCCGGCGCCGGCACCTTGCGCCAGCAATTGCTCGAGCCGGCTCTTCTCCGCCTCCGCCGCCGACAGCGATGCCTGCAGGTTGGCGAGTGAATCCTCCTTGTCCTGCGCCGTCGAGCGCTCCAGGGCCAGAAGCTGGGTCAGTTCGTTGATCTGCGAGTTGAGGCGATTGAGCACCGTGTCCTTGCCGGAGATTTCGCGGCCGAGCAGGAACTGCGCCAACACGAAAACGGTGAGCAGGAACATGATGGCGAGCAGCAGCGTCGACAAAGCGTCGACAAAGCCCGGCCAGTAGTCGATGCGGCGATCGGTACGCCGGCCCCTGGCAAGCGCCATGTCAGTGCACCCCGGGCTTCTTCAGGGCGTCGGCGATCTTTTCCAGCGTGTTGCGCATCGCCTTCTGTTCATCGGACTGGGCCTCGACCCAGTCGCGCATGATCTGCTGCTCGGAGCGCATGTTCTTGACCAGGCCGGAAATGCCGTCGGCGAGATTGGCCATGGCGGTGGCGACACGAGGATTGGAGCCGCCGCCATTCTCCTGCATGCTGCGCAGCCGCTCCGACAACAGTCGGATTTCGTCCGACGGTTCGGACTTGGCCGGATCGGAGACGACGATGTCGGAAGAGAGATCAGTGACCGAGGACAGCCAGTTCTCAAGCTCGGTGTAGAAGCGCGTCTGGGCGCGGCCCGCCTGCAAATCGAGGAAGCCAAGCACCAGCGAACCGGACAGGCCGAACAGCGAGGATGAGAAGGCCGTGCCCATGCCGGCCAACGGCGCCGACAGGCCCTGCTTCAGGGAATCGAGCACCGCGGCGGCATCACCCGTGCCGGGGTCGAGCGACTCGATGGTCTCGCGAATCGAACCGATCGTGTTCAACAAGCCCCAGAAGGTGCCGAGCAGGCCGAGGAACACCAGCAGGCCGACAAGGTAGCGCGAGGTGTCGCGGCTTTCGTCGAGGCGCGTGGCGATGGAATCCAGCATTGTGCGCATCGAAGAGGTTGAGAAGGCCATGGTCGAGGAACGGCCGATCATGGCTTTCATCGGCGCCAGCAGCACCGGTTCGATGGTTTCCGAGCCGGCGCGGAAGGAGTTGACCCAGCGCACCTCGCGAAACAGCCTTCCGACCTGGGCGAAGGCGAGCAGGATGCCGACCACCAGCACGCCGATGATCAGGCCGTTGAGGCCGGGATTGGTGACGAAAGCCGTCGAGATCTGGCGGGTCAGGATGGCGGCAATGAAGGCGACGATGGCCAGGAAGATGACCATGGTCAGCAGGAACACCTGCGGACTCGACAGTTTATGCGGATCGTAGATCAGTACGTCGGAGCGCCTGCCCATGCCGAAGGATCTGAGAAAAGCCATCCGTGCCCCGTTTCCGATGCTCTATTTGCCTTTACGCAATTCCGAACGGGAAACCGCTCACACTTTCCCTGGAATTGGTCCAGCGCCGCCGATCACGTAGTTGGCGACTCTAAACGGAATTGTGACCAAATTGAATGGCGCTTGGCAATATTGCCGCGAGCGGATCAGAAGCGGTTAATCACCAGGCAGTCGACCATGGCCGCCAGATGCAGGCCCGCTCCAGTGACGACGAAGCCGTGCCACAGCGCGTTGTGGAAACGCAGCCCCTTCCAGGCGAAGAAGATGACGCCGCAGGAATAGACGACGCCACCGGCGACGATGAGCACGATCGAGGTCGTCGGCAGTGTCGCGACGAGTGGCTTGACCAGGACGATCCCGCTCCAGCCGATGGCGAGATAGAAGACGATCGCCAGCCGGTCGAAACGGCCGGGAAAGAACACCTTGATGGCGATGCCTGTCGTCGCCGCGATCCAGACCAGCGCGATCATCCAGTGGGCCAGCGGCGAGCCGTCGAGCTGGGCCAGAAAAGGCGTGTAGGTGGCGGCGATGAGAAGATAGATCGCGGCGTGATCGAAGCGCCGCAAAACCCATTTGGCCGGTGACGATACCGGCCACAGATTGTAGGCCAGCGACACCGAGAGCACGGTGAGCAGCGAAACGACATAGAAGGCGGCGGCGACGTACTCGCCGGGTCCGACCCGAAACGCCGCCAGCGCCAGCAGCGCCGAGCCGGCCGCGATCGCCAGCACGATGCCGACAGCATGGACAATGCCGTCGGCGATCATCTCCGCGCGCGAGTAATGCCAGCGCCCGACAAAGGGGATTTCGAGTTGCGGCGGTGTGTCAGCCATCGATCGTCCTGCGTCACCCCATATCTGGGCAACCGCCGGACAGTATTTCAAGCTTAGATGGCGGTTTTGCGACTGCGGCTGTTCAGCGCGGCGGAAGGCTTCAGCGGGGTGCGAGGGGCTTTTTCACCGTCTTCAGCAACGCGCGCTGGATGACCTCGTTGCCGGCGACGACGGAGCCGTTGTCCAGCATGTCCTGCCCGCCATCCATGTCCGAGACGAAACCGCCGGCTTCGCGGATCAACAGCAGGCCGGCGGCGATGTCCCAGGCCGACAGGCCGATTTCCCAGAAGCCGTCCATGCGGCCGGCGGCGACATAGGCAAGGTCGAGCGAGGCCGAGCCAAGGCGCCTGATGCCGGAAACCTCGGCCATGACGTGGCGCAACTCGATCAGGAAATTGCCGTGTTGGCCGCGCCCCAGATGCGGCACGCCGCAACCGATGACGGCGTCGACGAGCTTGGTGCGGCCGGCGACGCGCAGGCGGCGGTCGTTCAGGAAGGCGCCGCCGCCGCGCTCGGTCGTATAGAGCTCGTCCATGGCCGGATTGTAGATCACGCCGGCAACGATCTGGCCCTGACGCTCCAGCGCGATCGAGACGGCGAAAAGCGGAATGCCGTGCAGGAAATTGGTGGTGCCGTCGAGCGGATCGACGATCCAGCGGTGCTGGCTGTCGTCGCCGGCGACCGCGCCGCGCTCTTCCATCAGGAAGCCGTAGCCCGGGCGCGCCTTCGACAATTCGGCGAAGACGATGTCCTCGGCCTTGCGGTCGGCCTGGCTGACATAGTCGCCCGGACCCTTCATCGAGACCTGCAGGTTCTGGACTTCGCCGAAGTCGCGCGACAGCGAGCGGCCGGCCTTCATTGCGGCCTGGACCATGACGTTGAGAAGGGCTGAGCGTGCCATATCGTTGAAACTCCAAAAGCCTGGGGCGGATCAACTCAAATTGGATCGCGACCCCGCTTCATCTGCTTGTCTTTGCACGCATGATCTTGTCCGAAAAGTCTGCAACTTTTCGGGATCATGCTCTAGTCGGCGCGGCGCACGTAAGTGATTTCGTTGGTGTCGACGATGATGCGTTCGCCAGCGCCGATGAAGGGCGGCACCAGAACGCGAATGCCGTTCTCCAGCACCGCCGGCTTGTACGAGGATGCCGCCGTCTGGCCCTTCACCACCGGATCGGCCTCGGTGATGGTCAAGGTCACATAGTCGGGTAGCGAGATGCCGATCGGCCTCTCCTCATAGAGCTGGACCGTCACCATCATGCCGTCCTGCAGGAAGGCGGCGCGGTCGCCGACGAAATCCTTGTTCAGTTCGAGCTGTTCGTAGCTCTGGGTGTCCATGAACACCAGCGCGTCGTCCTGCTCGTAGAGGAAGGAAAAATCCTTCAGGTCGAGGCGGATCTGTTCGACCGTCTCGGCCGAGCGGAAGCGCTCGTTGAGCTTGGTGCCGTTGATCAGGTTCTTCAGTTCGACCTGGTTGTAGGCGCCACCCTTGCCGGGCTTGACGGTGTTGGTCCTGACCGCCACCCACAGGCCGCCATCGTGCTCGATGACGTAGCCGGGACGGATTTCGTTGCCATTGATCTTGGCCATGATGATGGGATCCGGAATGAGATTTTCGCTGGGACAAGCGATTTAGGGGCTCCCAAGACCACAAATCGTCCGGAGAGGCAAGGGAGCGGTCAGCAATGGGCCGGCGCCGGGCGATTGCACGAGCGCCATCACGGCAGGCGGTTTGCCTTCTGCAGGGCCTGCTTGGTCTGGTCGTCGCTCAGCCCTTGCAGGAAGTCGTCCATGTCGGGGTCGATGAGACCGGCGCGGCGGGCGACGATGTACCAGGCGCCGGCGAGCACGAGGTCCGGGTCGGTGCCGATGCCTTGCATATAGAGTTTCGCCAGGCGGTTCTGGGCGGCGACATTGCCGCCCTCGGCGGCCTGCTTCGTCCAGCCGAAAGCCGATTTCAGGTCACGGGCGCCGCCGCGCCCCTCGATCATCCAGGCGGCGAGATCGATCTGCGCGGTGTCATAGTTCTGCCGTGCGGCCTGCGCCAGGAAGCGCCTTGCCTGCGCATCGTCGCGCGGCTTGCCGCCGACGCCATTGGCGTAGATCTGGGACATGGCGTACTGCGCGTCGGGGAGGCCGGTCGCGGCGGCGCGCTCATAATAGGAGACCGCTTTGGCCAGGCCGGCGTCACCGGGATCCTGCTGGACCAGCATCTGCGCGAAATTGAACTGCGCCAGCTGGTTGCCGGCTTCGGCCGCGGCCTGCATCAGGGCATAGGCCTCTTTCGTGTCCTTCTTGACGTAGCGGCCGTCGAGCAGCATCAGCGCGTACTGGAACTGTGATTCCGGCACGCCCTGTTCGGCGGCGGCGGCGTACCATTTGGCGGCCTCGGCTGTATTGAGCGGTACGCCCAACCCGCGCGACAGGATCTCGGCCACCAATGTCTGCGCCGCCGGGTCGCCATTTTTCGCGCGGACCAGCGCAAGGTTGTAGGCCGTCTTGTAGAGCCCGCGCTGGAAGGCGCCGTAGGCCGCGTCCGCCGGCTTGGCCCCGAAGCGGTCGGGATTGATGCTGTCGGCCGAGGGCAGCGGCGACGGCTCCGCCGTGGTGGCGGGTTGCGGCAGCTGCTTTTCGATCGGCTTGTCGGTGTGCACGCCGACTTCGGGCTTGGGCTGCGGCAAGGGAATCGTTTCGGCGGCGGCGGCCTGGATCATGACCGCTGCAAGCAAGGCCTGAAGGGGAAGCCTCACCGGAGCCACATCAGTCCTCGAAGCGCGGCGCGGTTTCGTCGAGCAGCGCATTGGCCCGGCCTATTGCCGCTTGCGGATCGACGCCATCGGCGAACACCGCGCTCGACAGCGCGACGAACTCGGCACCGGTGGCGGCCACTTCCTCGACGGAAGCCAGATCGGATCCGGCCATGACGATGCAGGGGATCTGGATCATTTGCGCCCACCACTCGCCCAGTGACAGATTGCGCGGATGCGGCTCCGGCTTGTTGTCGTAGCCGAAGCGGCCGAAGAAGATGTAGTCCGGCCTGACCTCACCGAGTTCGAGTGCGTCGTCCCGCTTCTTGGCGCCGCCGGCGCCGACCATCATCTTCGCCTGGAAATGTTCGATCGTTTCGGCGAGTTCGGCCTTGGACGCCTCGACATGGATGCCATCGGCCTGGACACGGCCCGCGATGCGGGTGTCGCCGGCGATGATCACGGCCACGCCCGCGGCCTGGGCCGTCGGCACGATCTGCTCGGCAAAAGCCTGGAAGGAGGCCTCGTCCATGCCGTTCTCGGGCAGGATCAGCGAGGCGACGTCGCCGCCGTCGAATGCGTTGGCGATGCGGGCGGCCGGCACGCCGGGCGGCGCGATCAGCACGATGCGGCAACGATTTGGGGGTGTGGCGTCGTTCATGGTTCTTCGATCCCGGGTTTCGCCTATGCCGGGCGAAGATGGTTGGATTGCGGCATAGAGCAAACTGCCCGCTTTGAACAGGCGGGCAGCCGGGATGGCGATTTTTGCCGGCGGGGTGCCGGCGGGCGGACCCTACTCGATCGGCTGGGGGCTCGTGACGGACGGTTTCGGCTTCCACAAGGACCAGCCGAGATTCATGCCGGCCGCGGCGATCAGGATGGCGGCGGCGCCAACGACCTGGCTCAGATGCAGCCGGTGGCCGAAGGCGGTGACGTCGACCAGGATGGCGACGACCGGATATATGAAAGACAGCGATGCCTGCAGATGCGTCGGCAGCTTCTGGATGGCACCATACATCAGGATGTACATCAGGCCGGTGTGGACGATGCCGAGCGTCGCCAGCATGGCCCAGCTCCACGGGTCGGCGGGAAGATGCGAAAGATCAGCGAAGGGGGCCAGCATGACGACGCCGACGCAGACCTGGATCAGCGCGATCAGATGCGGCGGCGTGCCCTTGAGCTTCTTGGTGACGATGGCCGCGACGGCCCAGAAGAAGGCCGCGGCCAGTGCCATCAGGATGCCGGCAAAATAGTTGGTGCCGACATCGCCGGCGTCAGGGGTGGCCTCGACGATCAGCACCATGCCGGCGAAGGCTATTATCAGCCAGGTCAGCTTGGTCAGCGTCAGCCGTTCGGCGAAGAAGAGCGCGCCGAAGCCGACCAGCATGAAGGGCTGGGTGTTGTAGACAGCGGTGGCGATCGAGATCGACGCGCGCGAGAAAGCGCTAAAGAGCAGAACCCAGTTGATGACGATGGCCGCGCCGCCAAGCGCGGCCAGGCCGATGACGCGCAGGGGCAGCTTGTCGCGCAGCAAGCCGAGCGAAGTGCAGATGACAAGCAGTGTCGCCGCGCCGAACGCGCAGCGCCAGAACACGACGTCCATGATCGGTTGGCCGGACATGATGACGAACCATCCGATCGTGCCCAGGATCGCCATTGCGGCCGACATCTCGACCGTGCCGCGTACCGTATCGTTCATGATCAGCCTCTGACCTGTTGAGGCGTCATATTCTCATGCGAGGTGTCGGCTTTCCATCTTGCGGAAAAGGTCATATTCAAGGATGACCTAATTATATTAGGCTACTGCTGCGAATCTGTGAGAAATCAGAAATGCTGGACGATCTCGACCGAAATCTCCTCGAAATCCTGGTGAGGGATGCACGGACCTCGCTGAAGGAGTTGGCCGCCCAGGTCGGACTGTCGTCGCCGAGTGTTTCGGAGCGGCTCCGGCGGCTCGAGGAGCGCGGCGTCATCCGGGCGTTCACCGTCGAGATCGATCCCCTGGCGCTCGGCTATACGCTGCAGGCGATCGTGCGCATCAAGCCTTTGCCGGGCAAGCTGCACATCGTCCAGAAATTGATCGAGGAGATTGCCGAGTTCGCGGAATGCGACAAGGTGACGGGCGACGACTGTTTCGTCGCCCGTCTGTTCGTGCGCTCGATCGGCGACCTCGACGGCATTCTCGACCGCATTGCCGACAAGGCCGAGACCAGCACCGCCATCATCAAGGCGCAGCCGATCCGGCGGCGGCCGCCGCCGCTCGGGGCGCCGGCCTGATCGTCTTGACCCCGCAAGGCCGGGGTGGAAATGCGCGGCCTGTCCCCCAGATGTCGATCTTCCGCCAGAGGATTGGTTGAGAGACGAGGAAGAAAACATGGCGCAAAATATCTACGACCAGCCGGAGTTCTTCGCGGGCTACAGCCAGCTCGGCCGGTCGATCGAAGGCCTGGACGGTGCCGCCGAATGGCCGGCGCTACGCGCGATGCTCCCTGAAGTCGGCGGCTTGCGGATCGTCGACCTCGGCTGCGGTTTCGGCTGGTTCTGCCGCTGGGCGCATGACAATGGAGCGAGCCACGTCCTTGGGCTGGACTTGTCGGAAAAGATGCTGGCCCGGGCAAGAGCCGCCGGCCCGGACACGGGCATCACCTATCAGCGGGCCGACCTCGACCATCTCAGCCTGCCGGCGGGCGGATTCGATCTCGCCTACAGCTCGCTTGCCCTGCACTATGTCGAGGATGTCGCGCGCCTGTTCAGGACGGTGCATCAGGCCCTGTCGCCCGGCGGGCATTTCGTCTTCTCCACCGAACATCCGATCTACATGTCCCCGACCAGGCCGGGCTGGGTGGTCGATGCCGAAGGCCGCCGGACATGGCCTGTCGATCGCTATCTGGTGGAAGGTCCGCGCAAAACAGACTGGCTGGCCAAGGGCGTGGTGAAACACCACCGCACCATCGGCACGACGCTCAACGCGCTGATCAAGTCCGGCTTCACGATCGGGCATGTCGAGGAATTCCGTCCCACGGATGCGCAGGTCGCGGCCAAGCCCGAACTGGCTGAAGAACTCGAGCGGCCGATGTTCCTGCTGGTCTCGGCGCGTCGATAGGATAGTCGAAAGGACAAGGGCGTCATTGGCCAGACGCGCCCTGCCTGGATTTGCTGTCGCTCCGTTCAGAATTCTGGGCTATTCAGGCGGTGACGCACTTCCCTCCAGACCAGTCCCCTCCCATGTCAGGCCTGCTTCTCGATCCGTGGTTCTACGCGGCTGCCGTTCCGGCGGTCATTCTGGTCGGCCTGTCCAAGGGCGGTTTCGGCGGCGCTGTCGGTTTCGTCGGCGTGCCGCTGATGGCGCTGACCATACCGCCTGTGCAGGCGGCCGCCATCCTGCTGCCGATCCTGTGCCTGATGGACATTGTCTCGGTGTGGACATGGTGGGGCGTTTACGACCGCAAGATGCTGGTCGACATGATGCCGGGCGCCGTCATCGGCATCGGCCTCGGCTGGCTGACGGCCGCACTTGTCACCGAGGAGGCGGTGCGGCTCATCGTCGGCGCCGTCGCCATCATCTTCGTGCTGCGCTGGCTTTATCTGCAGTTCCGCCATGGCTCTGACCACGCCGCCGAACCCAACCGCGTGGCCGCCGCGATCTGGGGCACGGTCGCTGGTTTCACCAGCTTCGTCGCCCATGTCGGTGGCCCGCCTTTCCAGGTTTATGCGCTGCCGATCCGCCTCGACCCCAAGGTGCTGTCGGGCACGGCCGCGATCTTCTTTGCCGCGACCAATGCGTTGAAGCTCATCCCCTATTTCGCGCTCGGCCAGTTCGACACCGCCAATCTGACGGCGTCCGCCGTGCTGATGCCGCTGGCGCCGCTGTCGACCATCGCCGGCGCCTGGCTGGTGCGGCGCATGCGGCCGGAGATCTTTTATCCCTTCACCTACGCGACCGTGGCCGTCGTGGCGGTCAAGCTGCTGTGGGACGGCCTTGCCGGCCTGATGTAGCGGGCGAGGCGGTTGCCCAGCCGCTCACCGTCAGAGGGATCAGGCGGCGCTGGGCACGAGGCGACGGTTGCCGCCAAGGGCCAGCGTGGCGCCCACCGCGATGACCAGCGCCATGCCGGCGAGGATGCCGATGTCATGCGTGGTCGGCTTGAGCACCATGTCGGCGACGATCACCAGCATCACCGCATAGTCGAAGCGCGCCGCGCTCATCATGCGCTGACCAATGGCAAGCACAGCCGGCGTGACGCCCTCCTTGGCGATCATCGCGCCCATGCGCTCGCCGGTTGGCTTGAAGATGAACATGCCGATCGAGAAGGTCGTGGCGTAGCCGACCAGGCCGATGACGATCCACAGGTCGGAGAAGCCGACCCAGAAGCCGCACATGATGAGGCCGAAGATCAGGGTGAGCATCGACATCGGCGCGAAGAAACACCCGCCCAACTGCCCGCTGGCGCGCATCGCCTGAAGCTTGTCCGCGATGTTGCCGGCGCGCTCGGCAAGCACGCCGAGCAGGAACAGCACGAAGCCGCCTCCGACCCACAAAATGGCCGAGACGATGTGGAGAAATTTGACGATCGAATACCAGTCCATTGGTTGCTCCTGGGCATTTCTGGTGGTTTTGCGGCGGAGCGGAGATGCGCCAGCCGTCAGAGGAGCGGGCGTTTAGCGTGGCGCCTGTTTCGGAACGATGTCGCGAAAAAACAGCCTTTGTTTCGGCGGTTTTCGGCTTGCGCCGGTTCTCAACATCCACCGATGCGCGGCTGCATTTTCTGCTATCGTGAGAAGTGCGGGAAGGGGGCGGCGCGACATCGTCCAGAAACATTTGCCGATGCTAGTGCGCCGAGCCGGAAGCCCGGTGGCGACAGAAATCGCCTGACGATCAACCCATTCCCGAAAACGGGAAAAGGCAATTCGAGGGGACAAGCATGCAAGGGGTAGCACGGAATTTCTTTACGCTGGCCGTCATCTATTCGCTGTTCGGCATGGCGCTCGGCATTCACATGGCCATCAGCGAAGACCACGGCCAGATGCCAACCCATGCCCATACGATGGTGGCCGGCTGGCTGATGTCGGCGGTCTTTGCCTTCTTCTATCATCTGTTTCCGGCTGTCGGGCAAAAGATGATCGCTGTCGTTCACTTCTGGCTGACGGCAATCAGCGGGATCGGGCTCATGATCGGCCTCTACATCCTGCTTGCCGGCAACCCGGCAATCGAACCGCTGCTGGGGATCGCTTCGATCGGCTTCTATGCAGGCATGCTTCTGTTTGCCTTCATCTCCCTGCCGGTGGTCTGGAAGAAGGCCTGAGCAGAGCGGGAAACTGACTTTCGGCCTGTGCCGTTACGGCACAGGAATGGGGTGTTCGATCAAAAAACTTCGGGGCCGTTAAAGGTTCATTAAGCTTTACAGGCGTTTACTATGTGCATCCAGTGATCTGGATTCTTACCGAGTGGTTGGAGCCACTTTGTTTGACGCCTCCCTGTTAAACTCCTGAGAGCCGCCTTATCCGCGGCTCTTTTTTTGTCCGCATTCCGGCGGCACCCCGCGCGGCGGATGGCTGTTAACCTTCTGTTAAACATGTGCTTGCCTTCACCCCCGGCGAAGCGCATTTTCAAGCTTCAGTTATATAGGGTGCCGGGTGTATCGGCAGTGAACCGAATCGGCCGGTCGCAAGTGCAGGGGCGTATCAATGAACGAGCCTTCGAAGGGCAGTGCGAAAACCGTGAAGTTGGCGGAACGCCGGGTTTTTTCGCACTCCTTCAAACCGCTTTACCAGGAAGGCATGGGGCTGGTCGAACAGGCGGCCGAATATCTCGATGGCAAGGGCCGCGCCGAGGCCAAGAAACTGTCGCGGCTGGCGGCCACGCTCTACGCGGCCGAATCGATGCGGCTGACCACCAGGCTGATGCAGGTTGCCTCCTGGCTGCTTTTGCAGCGCGCGGCCAATTCGGGCGAAATGACCCGGGACCAGGTCGCATCGGAAAAGTCCAAGGTGCGCCTCGATACCGCTTCCGCGCATGACGAAGCCGCCGGCTGGGCCGAACTGCCCGAGGATTTCCTCGACCTCGTCAACCGCTCGCTTCGCCTGCAGGCACTGGTGCGCCGCATGGATGACGAAATCTACGGCGACGGCGCCGTGGTCGACATGCAGCCATTGAGCCGCCGGCCCAATCCGGTTTCGGATCAGATCAGCCTGCTCAATACGGCGTTCGCCCGCAACTAGGCGACTTCGGAAATTTCCGGCTCGACAGGTTGCTGTTTCCGGTTTGTTCACATTTCGCTGGCATCGCTGTCCGCCCAGGGGGTAAAGTTACCGTATGGGGGACGCGATTCGCATCATTGGCATCGATCCGGGGCTCAGGCGCACCGGCTGGGGCATCGTCGAGAGCCTCGGCAATTCGTTGCGCTTCGTCGCCTCGGGCACCGTGCGCTCCGAGGACAAGGCGGCGCTGGCGACGCGGCTCTGCCAATTGCATGACGGACTCGCCGAAGTCCTGCATGCGGCAATGCCGCATGAGGCGGCCGTCGAACAGACCTTCGTCAACAAGGATGCCGTGGCGACGCTGAAGCTCGGCCAGGCGCGCGGCATCGCCATGCTGGTGCCGGCACGGGCCGGCCTCGTCGTCGCCGAATACGCGCCCAATGCTGTCAAGAAGGCGGTGATCGGTGTCGGCCATGGCGACAAGAAGCAGATCCACATGATGGTGAAGGTGCTGCTGCCGAAGGCGACCTTCGATACCGAACATGCCGCCGACGCGCTGGCCATCGCGATTTGCCACGCGCATCACCGGCAGAGCGCCGCCTATCGGATGGCGCTTGCGTCATGAGAGGCTGTTGGAAATGATCGGCAAGCTCAAGGGCACGCTGGACGAGATCGATGAGGATCATTGCATCGTCGATGTGCATGGCGTCGGCTACGTCGCCTATTGCTCGGCGCGCACGCTGGCCGCGCTGCCTTCGCCCGGCGAGGCGGTGGTGCTGTTCATCGAGACCTATGTGCGCGAGGACATGATCCGGCTTTACGGCTTCCAGTCGGCGCTGGAGCGCGAATGGTTCCGGCTTTTGATGAGCAATGTGCAGGGCGTAGGAGCCAAGGTGGCGCTGGCCATCCTGTCGACTTTGGCGCCGGCCGACCTCGCCAATGCGATCGCGCTGCGCGACATCGCCATGGTTTCCCGCGCCCCAGGCGTCGGCAAGAAGGTGGCCGAGCGCATCGTCACCGAATTGAAGAACAAGGCGCCGGCCTATGCGGGTTCGGCCTCCGGGACCATCGGCCTGAAGCAGGAGCTCGGCGAAGGCGTGGCAGCCGCGCCGATCACCGACGCGGTTTCGGCACTGGTCAATCTCGGCTACTCGCGCGACACCGCTGCCAATGCGGTTGCCGCGGCGCTGAAGACGGCGGGCGAGGACGCGGACGCCTCGAAGCTGATTCGCTTCGGGCTGAAGGAACTGGCGCGGTGAGGGCTCGCTTGTCCGGTCCTCTGCCTTATGCGAGGAAGGCAGCATGAGCCTGTCGCCTCGTCTCATTGCTCCGGAAAAACGCGGCGAGGATGCCGACCAGACCTTGCGGCCGCAAACACTTGCCGACTTTGTCGGCCAGGCGGCGGTGCGGGCCAATCTCAAAGTCTTCATCGAGGCCGCCAAGGGCCGCAACGAGGCGCTTGACCATGTGTTGTTCGTCGGGCCGCCGGGGCTGGGCAAGACGACGCTGGCACAGATCATGGCGCGCGAACTCGGCGTCAATTTCCGCTCGACCTCCGGTCCGGTCATCGCCAAGGCCGGCGATCTTGCCGCGCTGCTTACCAATCTCGAGGAAGGCGACGTGCTGTTCATCGACGAGATCCACCGGCTGAACCCGGCGGTGGAGGAAATCCTCTATCCGGCGATGGAGGATTTCCAGCTCGACCTGATCATCGGCGAGGGCCCGGCGGCGCGTTCGGTCAAGATCGACCTTGCCCGTTTCACCCTGGTCGCCGCCACCACCCGGCTTGGCCTGCTCACCAATCCGCTGCGCGACCGGTTCGGCATTCCGGTGCGGCTCAACTTCTACACGGTCGAAGAGCTGGAGCAGATCGTGCGGCGCGGCGCCCGCATCCTGCAGATGCCGCTCGGCGACGATGGCGCGCTTGAGATTGCGCGGCGCGCGCGCGGCACGCCCCGCATCGCCGGCCGGCTGTTGCGCCGCGTGCGCGATTTCGCCTCGGTCGCCGGTGATGGTCACGTCGATCGCCTGATCGCCGACGAGGCGCTGACACGGCTGGAAGTCGACGCGCTCGGCCTCGACGCGCTCGACCGCCGCTACCTCTCCATGATCGCACGCAATTTCGGCGGCGGGCCGGTCGGCATCGAGACGATCGCGGCCGGCCTGTCGGAGCCGCGCGACGCCATCGAGGACATCATCGAGCCCTATCTGATCCAGCAGGGCTTTATCCAGCGCACGCCGCGCGGCCGCATGCTGACGGCCAATGCCTGGCGCCATCTCGGCCTCGACGCGCCGAAGGACCTGGCGCAGCAGCAGATCAACCTGTTCCAGGAAGAGTAGGGACGCAGGCGATCGGGCACTGGTTCCCGGACCAGTGATCAAGCATGCGTGAATGCGCAAAATCTGCTCGCCTTTGCCGATTTGCCGGCGCAATCGTGGATTTTATCGGCACTGTCTCGCGGCATGCCGCCGCGATCCATGTGCCGGAGCCACGGAATGATAAGCAGACGCGGGTTCCTGCGCTTCATCGGCGGGTCTTTCCTGACGGCTGTCGCGCTTGGCGCCTATGCGGTCGGCATCGAGCCGATGCTGCTGGCGCATGTGAAGCGCTACGCGCTGACGCCGCCGCACTGGCCTGATGGCCTGAAGCTACGGGTTGTGGCATTTGCCGACATCCATGCCTGCCGGCCATGGATGACGCAGGAACGAATTGCCTCGCTCGTCGACGATGCGAACGCTTTGCAGCCCGACCTGATCGTGCTGCTTGGCGACTATATTGCGGGCATGCCGCTGGTGACGGGGCCGGTTACGCCGTCGCAATGGGCATCCGCGCTGTCGGGCCTCAAGGCGCCGCTCGGGGTGCTGTCGATCCTTGGCAATCACGATTGGTGGAGCGATGGCTTCGCACAGCGCGCCGGAGCCGGCCCGATCATAGCACGCAAGGCCCTGGAGAAGGTCGGCATCCCGGTGCTGGAGAACGATGCCGTGCGCCTCGAGAAGGATGGCCATGGCGTCTGGATCGCCGGCCTGGCCGACCAGCTGGCGCTGTTGCCGGCCAGGAGGGGTGACCCGTGCAAGGGGCTCGACGATCTCGACGGCACGCTGGCCAAGGTCGGTGACGGCGCGCCGATCATCCTGCTCGCCCATGAGCCTGATATTTTTCCGACCGTGCCATGGCGCGTTTCGCTGACCCTGTCGGGCCATACCCATGGCGGGCAGGTGCGGCTGTTCGGCTATTCGCCCGTCGTGCCGTCGCGTTTCGGCAATCGCTATGCCTATGGCCACGTCGTCGAGAACGACCGCAATCTGATCGTCTCGGGCGGGCTCGGCTTCAGCATCCTGCCGGTGCGTTTCGGCATGAGGCCGGAAATCCTGCAGATCGACCTCGGTTGATTTGAATACAGCTCTTTGTTTTGACGCAATTCCCAAGGGAAACCGTTTCACACCTTTAGTGAAGCGACCGGATCACATCCATCACGTCCGGCTCGGCCTTGTCGCCGTTGAAGGCGTCGACGATGCCGAAGGCGCCGCCATAACTCCACACCGACCATGAGAAGCCATGCGCCTCGGCGCGCGCGATCATGTCCTTGACATAGGCGGCGCGGTATTCGGCCGGCATCACATAGGCATTGCCGTATTCCTGGCGGATCATGCCGAACTCGCCCATCGTGATGTTTTCCGGCTTGATGCCGTTGGCCTTGGCCCACGCCTCGACCTTGTTGAAGGGCGCGTCCATCAGGCCAAGCAGCTTGGCGGGACTGTCCATGCTGGCGACCTGCTCGTCGAGATAGGCAAGCAGGCCGCTTTGCCGTGTCCACGGCGCCTCGGCCTTGATCCGGGCGCGAATGGTGTCGAGCGTCACGTCGAGCTGCGCCTTGGGCACTGACGTCAGCGGATAGGGCAGGCCGGTCACATAGGGGATGAAGTCGCCGGCCCAGGTCGCACCCTGATGGGTGAGCAGGAATGGATCATAGGAATGGAAGGTCCAGATGACGTTGTCGTCGGGAATCGCCGTCGGATCGACCTTCTCCAGGGACGAGGCGGCGGAGTAGCAGGCGCCGGTCAGCACCAGGGTTAGCTTCATCGCCGACGATCGCGCCGCGGCGAACAGTTTCCGTTGGCGGTCCGGCCACAGGCTGGTGCCGTCGCTGTCGCAATCGACGATCGGTTCGTTCATCAACTCGAAGGCAACCTTTTCAGGATCCTCCCCGGCCAAGGTGCGGCCCATCTTGCGTATCATATCGACGTAGCTGTCGAAGGTCCGCGGATCGTCCATCACCTCGGCCATGCCTATCTTGCGGCTGCCGCCGGCCGGGATCAGGTGCATGTCGACGATCACCTTGAGGCCGGCGCGATTGATCATGCGCACCGAGTCCAGCACGCTGGCATAGAGGTCGTCGCGCAGCGCCGTTGTCTGGTCGGACAGGAAAGGCGACGGGTCGACCGGCATGCGCAGGAAATCGAAGCCCGCCTCCTTGAGCGCCTTGAGATCGTCCTCCTGAAGGAATTTGCGCCATTCCGGATAGGGCAGTATGGCCTTGGCCTCACTCCACTGATCCTCGCCCGGCCAGGTGACCCACTGGTCGAGATTAAGGCCGCGCTTCATCGAGAAGGTCGCGGCCTGGCCGGGCACCGCCAAGGCCGCCAGCACCAGCAGCGCCGCCATCAAACTCTTGATCATAGCCGTCAACAGTGCCATCCGATGTCAGATCAGGATGACGTTTGGTTGAACCGTCTTCCTGTTCCATTTCTTTCTGGAGCATGGTCTCTGGACAAACGGAAACCGTTTGTCCGAGGTCACGCGCAAAACTGGTGCCTCGCCGCGACTGAAAAAGGAAGCGCAATGGGCGATCATGGTGAATCGGCGACGCTGCTGGCCGGCCTTTCCGGCGCGCTGACGGCGTTCGGCCACCGGCTGATGGCGCGGGTCTATTATGCCGACACCGATTTCTCGGGCGTCGTCTATCATGCGCGCTATCTCGAATTCCTCGAGCGGGGCCGCTCCGATTATCTCAGGCTCACCGGCGTGCATCACACGGAACTCGCCGACGGCAAGCATGGCGAGAAGATCGTCTGGGTGGTGCGCCGCATGGAGATCGACTTCCGCATCCCCGCCCGCATCGACGACATCCTGACCGTCGACACCCGCACCGACACCATTTCCGGCGCGCGCATCTTCATGGCGCAGCAGCTCAAGCGCGGCGACGAGGTGCTGGTCGAAGCCAGGGTCGAGGCGGCGATCATCGGCGAGAATGGCCGACCGCGGCGCTTTCCCAAGGAATGGGTCGCGGCCTTCATGCCCAGGTCTCATGCTTCGGCTGATTGAATAGTATGACAGTGTCACACATTGTGCTACAAGGGTAACACAAGGAAGACATTCGCCATGAGAACCAGCAAACCCATAAGCGTGACGCTCGGACGCCAGCAGAGCAGCCTCGACGCCCGCCTGGCGTCGGGAGCGTACGAGTCCGCGAGCGAAGTCATGCGTGCCGCGCTTCGCGCCCTTGACCGCGAGGAGCAGGTCATCACCGCCATCATGCGAGCCAAGGTGCAGGAAGCTCTCGACGATCCGCGCCCGGATATCCCGGCCGAGGATGTGTTCAAGGCATTGCGCGAGCACCATGCAGACCGCATGAAGGTTGCCAAGCGTGACGCATAGGGTCGTTTTCAGACCCTCGGCGCGCTCCGACATCTTTGCCATTTACAACTACATCGAAAAGGAAAGCGGTGCCGCGCGTGCCGGTGGCTATATCGACCGTATCGAGGCGGCGTGCATGGCGCTGTCCACGTTCCCGGAACGTGGCATCGTTCGCGACGCCATCGGACCCGGAATCCGCGTCGTCTGCTTTGAACGGCGCGCGTCGATCCTGTTCCGGGTTCACGAAGAGCAGGTTCTCATCCTGCGTGTCCTCTGTGGCGGGCAGGATTATCCCACCCACGTGGACGAAACGGACTAGCCTGTGGAAGTGCGTCGGCTGCGCCGCTGGGCGCGGCAATGCGCCGCGCCTTATTCACTAACCCATCCTTAACCATAACGGTTCATGAAGAGATTGGTGAAGATTGGCGCAATCCGGCGCCTTCCTTTCACCAATATTTGCCCTGAAAAGGCCGACAACGGCACGGTTTGGGGTGTCCGGTAGCTGCGTGCGAACCGACCACAAGGGATGCCATGGGCCAGCCGCCAGCTTCGCCCGGAAAATCTTAAGGACGTAACGATGGAAAATATCGCACTCGCCGATCCGGGCGCGCAATTGTCGATTTGGGCGCTGTTCATGCAGGCCAGCTGGGTGGTCAAGCTGGTCATGATCGGCCTGCTTTGCGCCTCGGTCTGGACCTGGGCGATCATCATCGACAAGCTGGTTGCCTATGGCCGCATGCGGCTGGCGCTGAACCGCTTCGAGCAGGTCTTCTGGTCCGGGCAGTCGCTGGAGGAGCTCTACCGCACGCTCGCCGATCGCAAGACGTCAGGCATGGGCGCCATTTTCGTCGCCGCCATGCGCGAGTGGAAGAAGAGCTTCGAGAAGGGTGCCAAGACGCCGCTCGGCCTGCAGACCCGCATCGACAAGGCGATGGACCTGGCACTGACCCGCGAGATGGAGAAGCTGGAGGGCCGCCTCGGCTTCCTCGCCACCACCGGTTCGGCCGCCCCCTTCATCGGCCTGTTCGGTACCGTCATCGGCATCATGACCTCGTTCCAGGCCATTGCCGGCTCCAAGAACACCAGCCTTGCGGTGGTTGCGCCCGGCATCGCCGAGGCGCTGCTGGCGACGGCGATCGGCCTGCTCGCCGCTATCCCCGCCGTCATCGCCTACAACAAGCTGTCATCCGACGCGAGCAAGCTCGCGGTGCGCATGGAAGGGTTCTCCGACGAGTTCTCCGCCATACTCTCGCGCCAAATCGATGAAAAAGTCGCGCCGAAGGCCTGAGGAGTAACTGATGGGTATGTCCGTAGGCATGTCGGGACGCGGCGGGCGCGGCCACAGGCGGCGCGGCCGTCACCATGGGCTGATGTCGGAGATCAACGTCACGCCGATGGTGGACGTCATGCTGGTGCTTCTGATCATCTTCATGGTCGCGGCGCCGATGCTCACGGTCGGCGTGCCGATCGACCTGCCCGACACACAGGCCAAGGCCATGAATGCCGACACGCAGCCGATCACCGTCTCGATCAATGCCGCCGGCCAGATCTATCTCCAGGAAACCGAGATCCCGATCGAGGAACTGGTGGCCAAGCTGCAGGCGATCTCCAAGACCGGCTACGAGGAACGCATCTTCATCCGTGGCGACAAGGCCACCGACTATGGCACGGCGATGAAGGTGATGGCCCGTATTTCGGCTGCCGGCTACAAGAATATCGGCCTGGTTTCGCTGCAGGAACAGGATCAATAGACGCAAGATGAAGACCGGCCTCACCACATCGGTGATACTGCATACGGCGGTGCTGGCCTTCGGCCTGTTCACCCTGTCGGCGCCGGCCGCGCTGCCGTCCGCCGACGTCGAGTCGGTCGCGGTCGACATCGTGCCGATGGAAGCCATTGCGCAGACCTTGCAGGGCGACAAGAAGGCCGTGATGCATGAAAAGCCGGCGCCGCTGCCGACGCAGCGTCCCGACATCGTGCCTGCAGCCCAGAAGGTTGGCGAGAACAGCGTCGACACCGACAAGCCGATAACGCCGGAGGCCAAGCCGAAGCCCGTCGACACGACCTCGGCTCCGCCGCCCGCGCCGACGCCGAAGGAAATCCCGAAGACCGAGGACGTGCCGAAGCCACAGGAAAAGCCCAAACCCACTCCGGCGACGGAAGTGGCGCCTGCGCCGCAGCCCAAGGAAGATGTGAAGCCCGAGCCGGTCAAGCAGACGGAGCCCAAGCCGACGCCGGCCAAGCCGGCACCGACCCCGCCGCCGCAGGACAAGACCGCCGCCATCGACCCGACACCCGTGGTCAAGCCGGATGCCGTCGCCGAGGCCATAGCCAAGGATCCGCCCACCGAAGAGACGCAATTGCCGAGCTCGGCGCCGGCGCCGGAAGCGCGGCCGAAGCCGCAGCCGGCACCGGCTGAAAGCGCCAAGGCGCCAGATCGCAAGAATGCCGACAAGCCGGTCAAGGAAGCCTCGTCGAAACCGAAATCCGACGACAAGCAGTTCAATGCCAACGAGATCTCCGCCCTGCTCGACAAGCAGAAGCCATCCGGCGGCGGCGCCAAGCGCTCGACGCAGCAGGCCTCGCTCGGCGGCGACAAGGATCAGGGCCAGAAGCTGTCGAAGTCGGAGCAAGGCGCCCTGGAAAGCCAGTTGGGTGGTTGCTGGACATTGCCGGTCGGGCTGGAAGGCTCGGAGAATTTCGTCGTCGTCGTGCGCTTCACCCTGGACAACTCCGGCAAGCTTGACGGTCGCCCATCGGTCGAGAAGTCGAGCGGCAACCGGCAGTTCGATGAAAGCGCGGTTCGCGCGGTTCAGAAATGCGACGTGGCCGGCCTGCAGGTTCCCGCCGGCAAGCAAGACATCTGGAACGACATCCGCGTCACGTTCGATCCAAGGGAGATGCTGGGCCTTTAGGCCCTGACATCCGAAAAAATCAGTATGAGAAGCGAGAAGACATGAAATCAATCCTCAAGCCGCTCCTGATGATAGCAGCCATGGCCATCGGCATGACGGCAGCCGGCACGCTGCCGGCGCTGGCGCTCGTCGAGCTCAACGTCAACAAGGGCAATGTCGAGCCGCTGCCGATCGCGATCACCGATTTCCAGGGCGGCGATGCGCTTGGCGCCCAGATCTCCCAGATCGTCACCGCCGACCTGAAGCGTTCCGGCCTGTTCGCGCCGATCGACAAGAGCGCCTTCATCGAGAAGATCACCAACCCGGATGCCGCCCCCCGCTTCGATGACTGGAAGGTGATCAACGCGCAGGCGCTGGTCACCGGCAGCGTCAGCAAGGAAGCCGACGGCCGTATTCGCGCCCAGTACCGGCTTTGGGACACTTTCGCCGGCCAGCAGATGGCGGGCGAGCAGTTCTTCGCCAATGACGCCAACCAGCGCCGCGTCGCCCACATCATCGCCGACGCCATCTACGAGCGGCTGACCGGCGAGAAGGGCTATTTCGACACGCGTGTGGTGTTCATCGACGAATCCGGCGCCAAGAACGCGCGCAAGAAGCGCCTCGCCATCATGGACCAGGACGGCGCCAACGTCCGCTATCTCTCGGATGGCAAGTCGATCGTGCTGACGCCGCGTTTCTCGCCGAACCGGCAGGAAATCACCTATATGTCCTACGAAAGCGGCCAGCCTCGCGTCTATCTCCTGCAGATCGAGACCGGGCAGCGCGAACTGGTCGGCAATTTCCCCGGCATGACGTTTGCGCCGCGCTTCTCGCCCGACGGCCAGAAGGTGATCATGAGCCTGCTGCGCGACGACGGCAATTCCAACATCTTCGCCATGGACCTGCGCAGCCGCTCGACGACGCGGCTGACCAACTCGACCGCCATCGACACCTCACCCTCCTATTCGCCCGACGGCAGCAAGGTGGTGTTCACCTCCGACCGTGGCGGTCGCGCGCAGATCTATGTGATGGGTGCCGATGGCTCGGGCCAGACCCGCATCTCCTTCGGCGATGGCGTCTACTCGACGCCGGTGTGGTCGCCGCGCGGCGATCTCATCGCCTTCACCAAGCAGACCGGCGGCGAGTTCCAGATCGGCGTCATGAAGACCGACGGTTCGGGCGAGCGCATCCTGTCGTCCGGCTTCCAGCAGGAAGGGCCGACCTGGGCGCCGAATGGCCGCGTCTTGATGTTCTTCCGCGACGCCAATGGCGGACCGAAACTGGTTTCGGTCGATCTTACCGGCCGCAACGAACAGCCTATCCCGACCGCGAACTTCGCGTCCGACCCGGCCTGGTCGCCGCTGCTTGAGTAGGAACTGAGGAACTGAGGAACTGAGGAATGGAGAAGCCGGGGCGCTTCGTCGAGCGCGCACGAGACTTGGAAGTCTACAAGCGCGCTTACTCAGCTTCTCTTGAGGTGCATCGAGCCACTCTTGGCTTTCCGAAAATTGAGCAATACGCACTGGCCGATCAGTTGCGCCGCTCGAGCAAGGCGATCTGCGCCAATCTGGCTGAAGGATTTGCCAAACAAAGCCACTCCAAAGCTGAATTTGCTCGTTTCGTTTCGATGGCGATCGGGTCATGCAGCGAAGTGGAGACGTGGCTATCCTACGCGTGCGATCTTCAATACATCACGCCGTCCCAACTCGACACTTGGCGACAATCCTATGCCCAAATCCATGGGATGCTCGTGAGCCTTAGAGAGAGGCTGACCTGAACCCTTTCTTCAATTCCTCAGTTCTTCAGTTCCTCAATTCCCTCTTTCTTTCATGTTTTGGCCGCATTTCCGCCTAGGGTCCGCGCCAACTGTGGCCCGGATCAAACAGGTTGCGGACGGGCAGCTAAACCAATTTTTAACCGTGTTTCTTGAATGCCGGTTAACCCAAACGTGGTTACTGGGTGATCAACGAAATCACTCGAATACGATCACTCGCAATACGAAGGAGAGGCGGCATGGGCCGTATCGCAGCACTTACCACAAACCCGGTCATGATCGCGCTGGTGGCGATGCTCGCCATCACCGGTTGCGCCTCCAAGAAGACCCCGAACAACGCTGCTGACCTTGGCCTCAACGGCGCGGGTGCCGCAACACCTGGCTCGGCACAGGACTTTACCGTCAACATCGGTGACCGCATCTTCTTCGATACGGACTCGACCTCGATCCGGGCTGACGCACAGCAGACGCTTGCCCGCCAGGCGCAGTGGCTGAACCAATACAAGCAGTATGCCATCGTCGTCGAAGGTCACGCCGACGAACGCGGCACGCGCGAATACAATCTGGCGCTTGGTGCCCGCCGCGCCGCCGCCGCCCGCGACTTCCTGGTTTCCAAGGGCGTCGCCTCCAGCCGCCTGAAGACCATCTCCTACGGCAAGGAACGTCCGGTCGCGGTCTGCGACGACATCTCCTGCTGGTCGCAGAACCGCCGCGCCGTCACCACGCTCAGCGGCGCTGGTTCCTAAGTCGGATACAGCCGACCGGCGCGTTGCAAGAACGCGCCACAGTCGAGCGACAAAAATACAACACAGCTTTGCGAAAGGCGGCCTTCGGGCCGCCTTTTTCATATCCGGATGCCTGAAACAAAATTTGGCCGAAGTCTCGCGCCCTGCTATGAGCCGAGGGCGCTTGGCTGGTCCCACTCTGGTTGGAAGGCGCGAACAGACTAACGACACACGGCGAGAGGCACATGCATTTGAGATCGGTTCTGAGCGGCACGCTTGCGGCGCTGCTCCTATCAGGCTTCACCGCTCTGGCGAGCGGCGTGGGGGCGAGCAGCACAGGGCAATCAACCGACAGCGGCTTTTCCTTCCATCTGCCCAGCATCGAATTGCCCAAGCTTTTCGGGGAAAAGAAGAAACCGGATCAGGTTCGGATGGCGCAGTCCGATGGCACCGCCGTCACCAGCCTGGAAGACCAACTGCGGCAGATGAACGGCAAGATCGAGGAACTCAATTTCCAGGTCCTGCAGATGCAGGAGCAGATCCGAAAGCAGCAGGAGGACAACGAGTTCCGCTTCCAGCAGCTGGAAGGCGGCTCGCAGGGTGGGCAGACACCGGCGGCGCCGAAGAAGAAGTCCGACGCGACCACCGACACCAACACCAACGTGGCGTCGGCCCCGGCAACGCAGGCGCCGGCCGATGCCGGCGCCGCGCCCGGCGGCGATCAGTCCTCGGGCGGCAAGACGGTCGAGGACGTCATCGTCGAATCACCCGATGGCGACCCTGGCAAGGTGATCCCGGGCACGGGAGCGCCGGAAAAGACCTTTGGTTCCATCACCGTCGACAAAAACGGCAACGTGATCGATGCCGGCGGCAGCACCCAGGCAACCGCCCCGGCGCAAGACACCGCCCCGGCCACCGGCGCACCGGCCAAGGCCGGCAAGTCCGGCGGCACGGTGGTTGCCGCACTGCCTTCCACCAACGACCCGGAAGAACTCTACCGCAATTCGTACCAGTTCATCCTGTCGGGCGACTACAGCACCGCCGAACAGGGTTTTCGCGATCATATTTCCCGCTTCCCCCGCGATGCGAAGACGGCGGATGCGCATTATTGGCTGGGTGAATCGCTGCTTGGCCAGCAGAAATACCGCGACGCGGCCGAGGTCTTCCTCGCCGCCAGCAAGGACTACCCCAAGGCCAAGAAGGCGCCCGACATGCTTTTGAAGCTCGGCGTGTCGCTGGTCGGCCTCAAGCAGCACGACGTCGCCTGCGCCACCTTCAGCGAGGTCGGCAAGCGCTACCCCGATATCTCCAATGCGCTCAAGGAACGGGTCAAGCAGGAGAAGGCCCTGGCTGCTTGCTGATTTTTCTCCCGCATGTCCTATTCCCGAAACCGGGACCACTTTTGGGCGACACGCGTTGATGCTCGAGACCGAGCCTGATCTTTCGACCAGACTTTTTTCGCATATCGATTTTACCCACGGCGCCGTTGCGGCCGTGTCCGGCGGCGGCGACTCGACCGCCCTGCTCCTCCTTCTCAAACAGCATCTCGACCGAACCGCGCCCTCCGTGCGGCTGCTGGCCGTGACGGTCGACCATGGCCTCCGGCACGGTTCGGCGGCCGAGGCGCAAGCCGTGGCGAAGCTGTGCGCCGGGCGCGGCATTGCCCACCGCACCATGGTCTGGGCTGGAAGCAAACCATCGGCCGGCCTGCCGGCGGCGGCGCGGGAAGCGCGCTATCGGCTGCTTGCGGAGGCGGCGCGCGCGCATGGCATCGGCCTGATTGTGACTGGCCATACCGCCGACGACCAGGCCGAGACGGTGCTGATGCGGCAGGCGCGGGATGAGCCCCGGGAGTTTGCCGAAATGGCCGGCCGTGGGCTTGCCGGCATGGCACCGGCCACTCTCTATGACTGGCGCGAATGGATCGTTCGCCCGCTCCTGGGCACGCGGCGCTCGGCGCTTCGCGATTACCTTCGGCGTGAACATGTCGGCTGGGCCGAGGATCCGTCCAACATCGACGAGGCCTTCGAGCGGCCGCGAATGCGTGCCTCGCTCGCCGCCGAGAGTTTTCGGCGTATGGACGATGCGCTGGCACTGGCCAACCAGGCGGCTGTCGAACGCCGGCAGCTAGGCGAAAGCGCCGCCGATCTGATCCATCGTTTCGCCGGCCAGCCCGCCATCGGCCTTATCCGCCTCGATCCGCGCCTGCTTTCGGCCGGCATCGACCGGGCGGCCGTCTATGCGTTGCGTATCTTGCTGGCCACCGCCGGAGGCGTCGCCTTTCTTCCGGACCAGGCGCGCAGCGAGGCGCTGTTCAACCGGCTGAAGGCCGGATCCCTTTGCGCCACATTGTCGCGGACCGTGGTCGATTTCCGGCGCGCCGGCATCTTCCTGCGGCGCGAGGCAAGGGGTTTGCCGCCCATCGCCGCGGCCATCGACAACACCATCTGGGATGGTCGCCGCCACATCACATTGGACGACAGCTCCGGCGCATTGTTGATCGCGCCGTTGGGGAGCGCGGCGACGAGACGGCTGGCAATCGGCAAGGGAGAGACACCGCAAAGCCTGATGCGCGCCGCGTGTGCTGCTGAACCGACGTTGCGGCAAGCCGTTGAAAACGCTGGACCGCGAGGCGACGAACCGGTCCGCCAAGGGTTCGCGGTGCGGCCGGTCGTTGCACCTTTTGCCCGCTTCCTGCCGTCTTTCGATCTGGCGCCGGCGCGGGCCGTCGCCGAACTGATCGGCGCGCCATCGCTTCCCGCCCCGCCTTTCAGCGGCCACAGTGCCGGCTGATGGTGGTCGAAAGCTTAACCCAGACGTGCTGTTCTGCTTGGCAAGGGGAGGCGCTCTCCCTATGTTAGGCCCAAGTTTCCTCTCATGATGCTGTCCGTCCGCGGACACCAACGGGACAATTGATGAATCCGAATTATCGCAACCTCGCGCTCTGGGCGATCATAGCGGTCCTGCTCATCGCTCTCTTCAATCTGTTCCAGACGCCGCAGACGCGTGGGGCTTCGAGCGATGTGCCTTATTCGCAGTTCCTGCAGGACGTCGCGGCCGGCCGGGTCAAGACGGTGACCATTGCGGGCGCCCGCATCACCGGCACCTACACCGACAATTCCAGCGGCTTCCAGACCTATTCGCCCGGCGATCCCCAGCTGGTGTCGCGGCTGCAGGACAAGAACGTCACCATCAACGCGCGGCCCGAGACCGACGGCTCCAATTCGCTGTTCGGCTACCTGATCTCGTGGCTGCCGATGATCCTGATCCTCGGCGTCTGGATATTCTTCATGCGCCAGATGCAGTCCGGCTCCGGTCGTGCCATGGGTTTCGGGAAGTCGAAGGCCAAGCTTCTGACGGAGGCGCATGGCCGTGTCACCTTCCAGGATGTTGCCGGCGTCGATGAAGCCAAGGAAGACCTGGAAGAGATCGTCGAGTTCCTGCGCGATCCGCAGAAGTTCCAGCGCCTCGGCGGCAAGATCCCGCGCGGCGTGCTGCTGGTCGGCCCTCCGGGCACCGGCAAGACGCTGCTCGCCCGCTCGGTCGCCGGCGAAGCCAACGTGCCGTTCTTCACCATTTCCGGTTCGGACTTCGTCGAGATGTTCGTCGGCGTCGGCGCCAGCCGTGTCCGCGACATGTTCGACCAGGCCAAGAAGAATGCGCCTTGCATCATCTTCATCGACGAAATCGATGCCGTCGGCCGCCATCGCGGCGCCGGTCTCGGCGGCGGCAATGATGAGCGCGAGCAGACGCTGAACCAGCTGCTGGTCGAGATGGATGGTTTCGAATCCAACGAAAGCATCATCCTGATCGCCGCCACCAACCGTCCCGACGTGCTCGATCCGGCGCTGCTCAGACCGGGCCGTTTCGACCGCCAGGTGGTGGTGCCGAACCCCGACATCGTCGGCCGCGAGAAGATCCTCAAGGTGCATGTGCGCAACGTGCCGCTGGCGCCCAATGTCGACCTCAAGGTCGTCGCGCGCGGCACGCCGGGCTTCTCCGGTGCCGACCTGATGAACCTGGTCAACGAATCCGCGCTGATGGCGGCGCGGCGCAACAAGCGCCTCGTCACCATGGCCGAGTTCGAGGACGCCAAGGACAAGATCATGATGGGTGCCGAGCGCCGCTCGTCGGCCATGACCCAGGCCGAGAAGGAGCTGACAGCCTATCACGAAGCCGGCCACGCCATCCTGGCGCTCAACGTGCCGTCGGCCGACCCGCTGCACAAGGCCACGATCATCCCGCGTGGCCGTGCGCTCGGCATGGTCATGCAGTTGCCGGAAGGCGACCGCTATTCGATGAGCTACAAGTACATGATCTCGCGTCTCGCCATCATGATGGGCGGCCGCGTCGCCGAGGAGTTCAAGTTCGGCAAGGAGAACATCACCTCGGGCGCGTCCTCGGACATCGAGCAGGCGACCAAGCTTGCGCGCGCCATGGTCACGCGCTGGGGCTTCTCCGACAAGCTCGGCCATGTCGCCTATGGCGACAATCAGGAAGAGGTGTTCCTCGGCCATTCGGTGGCGCGTACGCAGAACATTTCGGAAGAGACCGCGCAGATCATCGATGCCGAAGTGCGCCGCCTGATCGACGAGGCCTATTCGACGGCGAAGTCCATCCTGACCAAGAAGAAGAAGGAATGGATCGCACTGGCGCAGGGCCTGCTCGAATACGAAACCCTGTCGGGCGACGAGATCAAGCAGTTGATCGCCGGCGAAAAGCCCGCGCGCGACCTCGGCGACGACACGCCGCCCAGCCGTGGCTCGGCCGTGCCGAAGTCCGGTGGCCGCCGCAAGAAGGGCCCCGAGCCCGAAGGCGGCATGGAGCCGCAGCCGTCGAGCTGAGATTGGCCGAGACAGACTGATCGAGAAACGCCGCGGCTTGGTCCGCGGCGTTTTTGTTTGGTACGCCGGAGAGTTGACGGCTTTCACGTTGGTGATTGGCGAAAGCCGGCGCGACGGCCAATCTCCCCCTCGTGGGGGAGATGCCCGGCAGGGCAGAGAGGGGCGCTGTCCCGCCAGGATTGCCAAGTTCTTGTTACTCGCCCTTGCCGAAAGCGACAAAGCGGGCTCGGTGCCCGCTCCTATTCGGCTTCGCCGAGCCGCTCCCCCCCCCCACTTTCGTCAGATAAAGCGACCGTCACTTTACAAGCGTCGAGTTCCTTCGCGCCCCCCTCTGTCCTGCCGGACATCTCCCCCACAGGGAGGAGATTGGCAGCGTCCCCGACGGCACTCCCCTTCTGAAGCACCCAACAAAAAGCCCGCGCATCTCACGATGCGCGGGCTCTCTTTCCTCGGATATCTAGGCGATCAGGTCTTCAGCTTGGCATTGCACAGGCTGTAATAGCCGCCACCCTTCTGGATCCACTTCAGGCCGCTCAACGTTCCGGCATCCTTGTTGCTATGATAGCCTTGAAGGCAGGTCTTCATTCGCGCCTTGGCGGGTTTTTCGGCCTGAAATTCGGCCGCGAGCGTGGTTGGGAACGTCACGCCAGCCGGCGCTACGGTGGGTGCGGTCGCCGAGCTGGCTTCCTTCTTCGGCTGTTGTGTCGCTTTGGCCGTGTTCGCCTCGGCACTTCCCGTAGTGGACGCTGCGCATTTATCCTTGCGGAAAGCGTTCCAGTCCATGCCGTTCAGGGCACCGCTTTCCTTGGCGGTCCGATAGGTCTCGCCGCATTCCTTCATCGTCATTGCGTTTCCCGGAATGGCGCCCCAGGCAATAAAAGTCGCTGCAGCCAGCGCCGTCAATTTCAAGCCAGACATCAAACCCTCCATATCGAGTACAGATTGAACATCTTTTGTATACTTTTTGTTCTGCATATGTTCAACCAGAATCTTATGCCTCACCCAGAAGACGTCCCGCACCCGGCTGCCGGGGGTGGGCTACCACGCTATCGGTCCAAGACTTTCGCGGTAGCGGAAGCAGGACCATTGAGCTTTTCAACGCAACAAAAAGCCCGCGAACCTTGCGGCTCGCGGGCTTTGTTCTTCAGATGCAGCTGTCGATCAGCCCTTCAGCTTGGCATTGCAAAGGCTGTAGAAGCCGCCGCCCTTCTGGATCCACTTCAGGCCGCCAAGCGCGTTGGCATCCTTGAGGACATAGTACTGGTCGAGGCAGGTATGCATGCGGCCCTTTCCGGGGGTTTCGCTGGCATATTTTGCCGAGATCGCGGACGGGAAGGTGACGCCCTTGGGGGCAACCGTCGTCGGCTTTGCCGGTTCCTTGGTGTAGCTTGCCTCGCTCGGAGCGGGCACGCTGTCGTCATCCGAGGCGGTGGCGCCGCATTCGGCCTTGCGGAAGTCGTTCCATTTCTGGCCCTTCAGCGTGTTCCCGGTCTTCGCAGCCTGATACTTGGCGCTGCACTCGGCCATGGTCAGGCCCTTGCCGTCGGCGGCAGCCGCGGCGGCCTTGGTGGTTGCCGGCTTGGTGGTGTCGGCGGCGGCGGATGCGCCGGCGGCGCACTGGCTCTTGCGGAAGTCGTTCCACTTCTGGCCGTTCAGCGTGCCGGCGGCCTTGGCCGCCTGGTACTTGGCGCTGCATTCCTTGGCTGTCAGGCCTTTGGCGGCACTGTCGTCAGCCGCCGCTGCCTTGGCGGCCTTGGCCGGCTTGGTCTCGGCGGCCTTCTTCGTGTCGGCCGGCTTGGTGTCCGTGGTGGCAGCCGCGTCGGTGCCGCACTGCGCCTTGCGGAACTGGTTCCAGGTCGCGCCAGCAAGTGTCCCCGCGTCCTTGGCCGCGTTATATTTCGTGCTGCACTCGGCCATCGTCAGCGCGTTGGCTGGCGCAGCCAGGAACAACGTCGCTACGGCGAGGCCGGTCAGAGTGGCAAGTCGGTGGATGAGCATAGCGTTTCTCCGTTGCTGCAGCCCATTATATACGTCCCTGCGAATCAATAACGCTCAACGATCGGTTGCGCCAGATGCTAAGTGAGGTATATATCGCTGGAGGCTCGATCCTCCCGATAAGGTGATGAAATCATTGCCCCTTGCCGGGTTGAAAACAAGATTTTCCGCGTGCACCTGCGCCGAATAGCTCGCAGAACTGGTATGTTGCAGTGTTACAGTGCCATCATGTTATGCTGGGGCGTTGTTGCGTGCAGTGCACAACAAGGATTTTCTAAGGATTGGTAACATATAATCACACAATGTGATCATGGCGGACCTTCCAATTGTGGCATGAGACGCCGGCAAAGAACCGTCAGGGAATCTAACTAGCATGGCAGGGAATTACTTCGGCACGGACGGCATTCGCGGACGCGCCAACAAGTTTCCGATGACCGCTGAAATCGCCATGCGTGTCGGCATGGCTGCCGGCCTTTCGTTCCAGCGCGGCAGCCACCGCCATCGTGTCGTTCTCGGCAAGGACACCAGGCTTTCCGGCTACATGATCGAGAATGCCATGGTGGCCGGTCTTTGCGCCGCCGGCATGGATGTGTTCCTGCTCGGCCCGATTCCCACGCCAGCTGTCGCGATGCTGGTGCGTTCGCTGCGCGCCGATATCGGTGTCATGATCTCGGCATCGCACAACCCCTATTACGACAACGGCATCAAGCTGTTCGGGCCAGACGGCTACAAGCTCTCCGACGAGATCGAAGAGCGCATCGAGAGCATGCTCGACAAGGATATCGAACTCTCACTCGCCGATTCTGACGGGCTTGGCCGGGCCAAGCGCGTCGACGGCGTGCATGACCGCTACATTGAATTCGCCAAGCGCACCTTGCCGCGCTCGATGTCGCTTTCGGGTCTCCGGATCGTCGTCGATTGCGCCAATGGCGCGGCCTACAAGGTGGCGCCCGAGGCGCTGTGGGAGCTTGGCGCCGAAGTCGTGGCCATCAACGTCGAGCCCAACGGCTTCAACATCAACAAGGAATGCGGCTCGACCCATCCGGCCGGCCTGCAGAAGAAGGTGCATGAAGTGCGCGCCGATATCGGCATCGCGCTCGATGGCGATGCCGACCGTGTCGTCATCGTCGACGAGAATGGCGCGATCGTCGATGGCGACCAGATCATGGCGCTGATCGCCGAGTCCTGGCACCAGAGCGGACGGCTTGCCGGCGGCGGCGTCGTGTCGACGGTGATGTCCAATCTCGGCCTCGAACGCTTCCTCGGCGACATGAAGCTGCAACTGCACCGCACCAAGGTCGGCGACCGCTATGTCGTGGAACATATGCGCGCGCATGGGCTCAATGTCGGCGGCGAACAGTCAGGCCACATCGTGCTGTCGGATTTCTCGACCACCGGCGATGGCCTGGTATCGGCGCTGCAGGTGCTGGCCTGCATCAAGCGCCAGGGACGCCCGGTCAGCGAGCTGTCGAAGAAGTTCGAGCCGGTGCCGCAACTCCTGAAGAACGTTCGTATCGCCGGCGGTAAGCCGCTCGAGGAAGCCCCGGTCAAGGCCGCGATCGAGGATGCGCGCAACCGTCTCGGCAAGGCCGGGCGGCTGGTCATCCGTCCGTCCGGCACCGAGCCGCTGATCCGGGTCATGGCCGAGGGCGACGATCCGCAACTGGTCGAGGCCGTCGTCAACGACATAGTCGAAGTCATATCGGAAACCCGCAGCGCCGCCTGATTTCCGGCGCGCCCGCAGGGCGTCATAGCCGCTTCGATTGCAACCAGGCCCGCCCTTCCGGCGGGCTTTTTTGTTGGCCGGAGTGTCGGCCTCCATTTGTCGAAATTAGCCCCTGAATCCCTTGGATTTTAGCGATTCGTGGTTAATCAACAGGGTTAAACGCGTTTTAACCTTTGCAATTCATTATCCACGCTTGAAAGCCAATCTCATTTCGGACGCGACCGCGTTCCGAGGGTTCCTAGGGGTGACAAGCATGTTCAATACAGCAAGAAAGGCTCTGTTCGCGTTGCTGTTCGCGGGCCTGGCCTGGCCAGTTCTCGCGGCCGACCTGCCAGAGCCGCAGGTCGAAGAAGCGCCACCGCCTGTCTACGAGCAACCGGTCGATGTCGGCGGCTGGTATATCCGTGGCGACATCGACTATCACAAGTCGAAAGTGGGTGACATCGACTACATCACTTACGGAGCCGAGCCTTGCCCGTGCGGACCTCCTGTCGGGGTCGCCGGCAGCAAGTCCTTCGACTATGGCAAGCTCAAGGGCGGCTTCTCGCTCGGTGCCGGCGTCGGCTACAAGATCAACGAACGCTTCCGCACCGACCTGACCGCTGATTATTGGTTCAAGTCCAACTTCAACGGCGGAACATCGGATCTCACCACGACCTCGACCGAAGTGTCGAAGATGAGCGCCCTGTTGCTGCTCGCCAATGCCTATGTCGATATCGGCACCTGGCACGGCATCACGCCTTATGTCGGTGCCGGTATCGGTGGCGCGCGTGTCAAGTGGGATACCGTCTACGATCCGAACACCGCCGAGACCAACCCGGGAACATCCAGCTGGCGCTTTGCCTACGCGGTCATGGCCGGTGCCTCCTACTGCCTGACCGACAAGGTCATCCTCGATGCCGGCTATCGCTTCTCCCATATTCAGGGCGGCCGCATGTTCGAATTTGATACGAGCAGCGCCGGGCCGGGCTTCGACCACGGCTTCAACACCCACGAGGTGCGCGGCGGCCTGCGCTATCAGTTCGGCGGTAACAATGGGTGCGCGGCACCGGTGGTGGCCTACCAGCCCGAACCTGAGCCGATCTACACCAAGTAAAAAATCCACTGCCGCGAATACACGCGAACCGCCCGGCCTTGCCGGGCGGTTTTCGTTTGAGCTGCCGCCAATGAAGTGCCCAGGCAGGCAAGACAATTCAGAGTGTCATGCATTAGCGAGAATGAATTCGCTAACGCTCTGTTAGCCTTAACCGTGACTTAACCACTATGGTTAACAATGCTCCTTGAAACGATGGCTGCCGCTGTGATTGCAAGCGTCGCCAAATCCGGGAGTCGGGGACCATGACACTCACATCGCGTATTGTGCTGGCGCTTGCTGGACTAGGCCTTTTGCCGCTGACGCCAGCATTGGCCGCCGACTATGATCCGCCCATCTATGTCGACCAAGCGCCCGACTATGTGCCGGTCGAGGTCGGCTCGGGCTGGTATCTGCGCGGCGATGTCTCGTACCTGGTGCAGAAAAGCTTCAAAAATGGGGATTTCACCTTCCCGTCGGCGATCAACAACGAAAACTTCAGCGAGAGCGAAGACGCATATTTTGCGAGCGTCGGCTTCGGATATCACTTCAACGATTACCTCCGCGCCGATGTTAACTTCGGCTACTTGCCGGGTAACAAGGCCAGCTTCGGCTATGACGATTCAGCGGTCGTGGCACTGCCGACATTGCCGACCCAGGGGGCGGGATCGCTGAAGAACTATGCCTTCTCGGGGATACTCAACGGCTATGTCGATCTCGGCACCTATGTCGGAATCACGCCTTATGTTGGCGCCGGCGTCGGCTTTGTCCGCAGTTCGCGGAAGCTTTCGGCGACTTACACGGACAACAATGTGCCCGCCAACAGTTTCAGCCTGCAGGACAATGCGACACAATACTCCCTCGCCTACACGCTGAATGCGGGCCTTGCCTACCAGGTGACGAAGAACGTTTCCGTCGATCTGGGCTACCAGTATTTCTCCGCCCCGAATGCCGAATATGTGACGGCCGAAAGCCTGACCTCCTTTCCGATCAAAAAGGGGATCAGCAATCACCAGGTCAAGGTCGGGCTGCGCTACGATCTCTGGTAGGCCTGGGACAAACCAGCACCTTGGCGGCGGATCCCTGTGGTCCGCCGTTTGCGTTTGAAATCACACAATGCTGATCGCGGATCGCCGGTATCTCGGCAGCGACAAAAACTTTCCTCTTGACGCCCGAAGCCTGAACGCATATCGCCGTCCGTGGGCCACCCCTCCCCAACGAGGGGCCACTATCTGGAAGGATAGACCACGATGACGACGCATACGAAGCCCGGACTCCGTCCGGCAAACCCCAATTTCTCCTCAGGTCCCTGCGCAAAACGTCCCGGCTGGTCGGTCGAGGCGCTCAAAAATGCCGCGCTCGGCCGTTCCCATCGCGCCAAGATCGGCAAGGCCAAGCTCGAACAGGCGATCGAGCTGACGCGCGAAATCCTCCAGGTCCCGGCGGACTACCGCATCGGCATCGTGCCGGCGTCGGACACCGGTGCGGTCGAGATGGCACTGTGGTCGCTGCTCGGCGAGCGCGGCGTCGACATGGTCGCCTGGGAAAGCTTTGGTTCCGGCTGGGTCACCGACGTGGTCAAGCAGTTGAAGCTGCCCGACGTGCGCAAGCTCGAGGCCGGCTATGGCGAATTGCCGGATCTCACCAAGATCGACTTCGACCGCGACGTGGTCTTCACCTGGAACGGCACGACGTCGGGCGTGCGCGTGCCGAATGGCGATTTCATTCCAGCCGATCGCAAGGGCCTGACCATTTGCGACGCGACTTCGGCCGCCTTCGCGCAGAGGCTCGATTTCGAAAAACTCGATGTCGTCACCTTCTCCTGGCAGAAGGTGCTGGGCGGCGAGGGTGCGCATGGCATGCTGATCCTGTCGCCACGTGCCGTTGCGCGGCTGGAGAGCTACAAGCCCTCATGGCCGCTGCCGAAAATCTTCCGCCTGACCTCGGGTGGCAAGCTGATCGAAGGCATCTTCAAGGGCGAGACCATCAACACGCCGTCGATGCTGTGTGTCGAGGACTATCTCGACGCACTCCTCTGGGCGAAGTCGATCGGCGGCCTCGATGCGCTGGTCGCCCGGGCGGATGCCAATGCTGCCGTGCTCGATGGCTTTGTCGATAAATCCTCCTGGCTGGGCCATCTTGCCGCCCTGCCGGGGACACGGTCGAATACTTCTGTCTGCCTGTCCTTCACCGATCCGGATATCGCGGCGCTCGACGCCGACGGACAGGCGGCTTTCGCCAAGGGTCTTGTCTCGATGCTCGACAAGGAAGGGGTCGCCTACGACATCGGCTCCTACCGCGACGCGCCTCCTGGCCTTCGCATCTGGTGTGGCGCGACCGTCGAGACTTCCGATCTCAAGGCGCTGCTGCCCTGGCTCGACTGGGCCTTCGCGGCACAGAAGGCGTCGCTGAAAGCGGCTGCCTGAGATTTTCCGTGGCGGCCTGCGGGCCGCCCATTCCCGGATCAATCCCATTTTTCAAGGAGGTCGCGATGGCGCCCCGTGTTCTCGTCTCTGACAAACTCTCTCCCACCGCCGTGCAGATCTTCAAGGATCGCGGCGTCGAGGTCGACTATCTGCCCGATCTCGGCAAGGACAAGGAAAAGCTGCTTGAGGTGATCGGCCAGTATGACGGCCTCGCCATCCGCTCGGCGACCAAGGTCACCGAAAAGCTGATCAACGCCGCCACCAGGCTCAAGGTCATCGGACGCGCCGGCATCGGCGTCGACAATGTCGATATCCCGGCGGCGAGCCGCAAGGGTATCATCGTGATGAACACGCCCTTCGGCAATTCGATCACGACGGCCGAGCACGCCGTGGCGATGATCTTCGCGCTCGCCCGCCAGATCCCGGAAGCCAACGCCTCGACCCATGCCGGCAAGTGGGAGAAGAACCGCTTCATGGGCGTCGAGATCACCGGCAAGACGCTGGGCGTCATCGGCTGCGGCAACATCGGTTCGATCGTCGCCACGCGCGGCGTCGGCCTGAAGATGCATGTCGTTGCCTTCGACCCGTTCCTCTCGGACAAGCGCGCCGAGGAGCTCGGCGTCGACAAGGTCGAGCTCGACGAGCTGTTCGCGCGCGCGGACTTCATCACGTTGCACACGCCGCTGACCGACAAGACGCGCAACATCATCGATGCCGGGGCAATCGCCAAGATGAAGAACGGCGTGCGCATCATCAATTGCGCCCGCGGCGGACTGGTCGTCGAGGCCGATCTGATCGCGGCGCTGAAGAGCGGCAAGGTGGCTGGCGCCGGCATCGACGTGTTCGAGGTCGAGCCGGCCGAGCAAAACGAGCTGTTCGGCATGGAGAATGTGGTGGTGACGCCGCATCTCGGGGCCTCGACGGCGGAAGCGCAGGAGAACGTCGCGCTGCAGGTCGCCGAACAGATGTCGGACTACCTGATCAAGGGCGCCGTCTCCAATGCCATCAACATGCCGTCGATCACGGCGGAAGAAGCGCCGCGGCTGAAGCCGTTCGTCAAGCTCGCCGAAGTGCTCGGCGCCTTTGTCGGCCAGGTCACCGAGGATCCGATCAAGGAGGTCGAGATCCTGTTCGACGGCTCGACCGCGACGATGAACACGCGCGCGCTGATCAGTGCCGCCCTTGCCGGGTTGATCCGGCCGCAGGTCGCCGACGTCAACATGGTTTCGGCGCCGATCATGGTGAAGGAGCGCGGCACCATCGTCGCCGAGGTCAAGCGGGACAAGTCGGGCGTATTCGACGGCTACATCAAGCTCACCGTCAAGACCGAGCACATGACGCGCTCGATCGCCGGCACCTGCTTCTCCGACGGCAAGCCGCGCTTCATCCAGATCAAGGGTATCAACCTCGACGCCGAGGTTGGCCAGCACATGCTCTACACGACCAATGCCGACGCGCCGGGCATCATCGGCCTGCTCGGCACGGTGTGTGGCGAGAATGGCGTCAATATCGCCAACTTCCAGCTTGGCCGTAACCGGCCGGGCGGCGACGCCATCGCGCTGCTCTATCTCGATGCGCCGTTCCCGGAAAATGTGCTGGAGCAGGTGCGGGCGCACAAGTCGATCGACTCGGCCAAGCGGCTGCAGTTCGACGTGGGCGGGATCTGACCCCGGCCTTTGCTAGAGCGGTTCAGCGTTTGACGGAATCGCAGAACCGCTCTAACTATTTGTTTTTACGCAATTCCCAAGGGCAAGCGCTACGCGCTTGTCCCGGGAAAACCGGTTCACACTTTTCCTGGAATTGCTCTAGAGATCGGAAGGTGCGGCCTATGTCGCGCCTTCTTGCTGTTCGGCGCGCCTTGACGGCGTGATCATAGCCATCTTGCGCCCGCTGTATTCGGCAAGCGCGATGCCGCCCAGCACGAGGACCAGCGCCAGTGCTTGGTAAAGCTGGAACGTCTCGCCGACGATCAGCACCGAAAGCAGCGTGCCGAAGATCGGCACCAGGTTGATGAACAGGCCGGCGCGGTTGGCGCCGATCAACTCGTTGCCCCTGATGTAGGTTACCTGCGAAATGACCGAAGCGCCGATCGCGGTATAGACGATCACGGTCCAGCCGCGCGCGTCGGGCGCGATGGCCTTGCCGGCGGCGACCTCCCACAGGAAGAAGGGCAGCGAGGTGATGAGCGCGGCGACTGCCAGGGACAGCATCAGGCTCTGCCAGCGCATCACCGGTTTCAGCCGCAAGCCGACCGTATAGCCGCTGTAGAGGACGACCGCGACCAGCATGATGGCGTCGCCGAAATTGAGCTCCAGCGTCAGCAGCCGGCGCGGGTCGCCATGGCAGGCGGTCAGGATCACGCCGGCGATCGTCAGCACGACGCCGGCAATCTGCGCCCAACTCACACGCAGGCGGAAGAAGATGAAGTTGGCGACGATGATCAGGACCGGCATCGCCGCCTGCTCGATCGAGACGTTGATGGCCGTCGTGTAGTTGAGCGCCGTATAGAAGATGGTGTTGAACAGGGTGAAGCCGCTGGCCCCAAGTGCCGCCAGCACGAACCAGTGCCGGCGCACCACCGGCCAATCCTGCTGGATCGTGCGCCAGCCGATCGGCAGCAGGATCGCGACTGCCAGAACCCAGCGCAGGAAGACCAACGTCATCGGCGAGACATGGTCGACCGCCAGCTTGCCGGCCACCGAATTGCCTCCCCACAGCAAGGTGGTGAGCAGCAGGAATATGTAGGCGCTTCGATGCATCGCTGGATTCCGGCCGCGGCGGGCGCGCCGGGGTGTTTGCCGGCCTATTGCCCCGGCGAGCCCAAGTAAATGATGTCAAAGCCGAAAATTGTTGTGCTTCAGGGCATTTTCGGCGGCAAAGAAAGGTCGCACTCGCGAGGTCTTGACGCTATAGAGGCCTGTCGTTTCGAACCATATCCAGGCCGCTCGGCGGCATCTCAAGGGAAAAGAAACATGGCCAATGTGGTGGTCGTCGGCTCGCAATGGGGTGACGAAGGCAAGGGCAAGATCGTCGACTGGCTGTCGGAGCGCGCCGATGTGGTGGTGCGTTTCCAGGGGGGCCATAATGCCGGCCACACGCTGGTCGTCGACGGCAAGGTCTACAAGCTGTCGCTGTTGCCGTCCGGTGTCGTGCGGCAGGGCAAGCTGTCCATCATCGGCAATGGCGTGGTCTTCGACCCGCATGCTTTCGTGGCCGAAGTGGCGAAACTCAAGGCGCAGGGCGTCGAAGTGGCGCCGGATCGCCTGAAAATAGCCGAAAACACAGCGCTTATCCTGTCGGTGCATCGGGAGCTGGACGGATTCCGTGAGGACGCCGCCTCAAATTCCGGAACGAAGATTGGCACGACCCGCCGGGGTATCGGTCCGGCCTATGAGGACAAGGTGGGTCGGCGCGCGGTGCGGGTGATGGATCTGGCGGATTTGGAAACGCTTCCCCTGAAGGTCGACAGGTTGCTGACGCATCACAATGCGCTGCGCCGCGGGCTTGGCCACGCGGAAGTCACGCATGACGCGATCATGACGGAGTTGACGTCGGTCGCGGATGAGATCCTGCCCTATATGGACCGTGTCTGGAAAATCCTCGACGACAAGCGCCGCGCCGGCGAGCGCATCCTGTTCGAGGGCGCGCAAGGCACGCTGCTCGATATCGATCACGGCACCTATCCCTTCGTCACCTCGTCCAACACGGTGGCCGGGCAGGCCGCTGCCGGCTCCGGTGTCGGTCCGGGCGCCATCGGCTATGTGCTCGGCATCACCAAGGCCTACACGACGCGCGTTGGCGAAGGTCCGTTTCCGACCGAACAGAAGAACGAGATCGGCGAATTCCTCGGCACGCGCGGCCATGAGTTCGGCGTCGTCACCGGGCGCAAGCGCCGCTGCGGCTGGTTCGACGCGGTGCTGGTGCGCCAGGCTGTCGCCGTCAACGGCATCAAGGGCATCGCGCTGACCAAGCTCGACGTGCTCGACGGGCTGGACGAGATCAAGGTCTGCACCGGCTACCGTCTCGACGGCGAGACGATCGACTATTTGCCGGCGAGCCAGGGCGCGCAGGCCCGTGTCGAGCCGGTCTACGAGACGCTGGAGGGGTGGAAAGGCACCACTGCCGGCGCGCGCAGCTGGAACGACCTGCCGGCCCAGGCGGTCAAATATGTCCGCTACATCGAGGAGTTGATCGGCGCGCCGGTAGCACTCCTCTCCACCAGCCCGGAACGGGATGACACGATACTTGTGACCGATCCGTTTCAAGACTAGTTTCTGAGCCTTTCCGGGCATCGCGGCTGATTTGCGGGGGCCGGCGCGGAAGCAAAATACAGGTCGACTGAAGCATGGCAGATTTCGTTGCTATTCTGAAAAAGGCGCTCGACAAGCACGGCGACGAGACGCCCGAGAAGCGTACGCGCATCTATGACAGCGTTCGAACCATGCTGGCCAAGAAGCTTGCGGAATATTCGCCGCCGCCGGCCGCCGAAGCCATAAACACGCAGAAGCGCTCGCTGGAAGACGCTATCGCGGTCGTCGAGCGGGATTATGCCAAGAGCGTGCCGGAAACAGACCCGCTCGCCGAGCTGGAGCACATCTTTTCCTCCATCGACCGCAACAAGAACCAGCCGAGCCACACGCGCCAGCCGGTGAAGGCGGAGCCGGTGTGGCCGGCGCCGCCAGCCGCCAAACCGGAACCTTACCGGCCGGCGCCACCGCCCGCCGCCAAGGCCGAGCCGAGCTGGCAGAAGCCCACGCCGGTGCAACCGGCACCTCCGAACCTTGCCGACCATGCCTTGCCGGGCATGGATGCGGACCAGGACGATGACCGGGCCGATGTCTTCCCGAATGACGAAGAGCCGGAGGCGGCCGATACATTCCGGCGCCTGCGCCCAGCCGAACGCAAGCGCAGCTATGGCGGGCTGATCGCCGCTGTTGCCGCCTTGCTGGTCGTTGCCGGCGGCGGCTATGGCATCTGGCTGAACAAGGATGCCTTCAGCAGGATGCTGGGCCTGGACGGCGGCAAGGTTGTTGCCAAGACCGAGCTGGTGAAACCGGCGCCGGCCAAGCCGTCTACCGACGCGGCGGCGACGCCACCGGCGCCGGCAGCCGGCGCCGAAGGAACCAAATTCACGCAACGCCTGACGCCTGAAGGCGGCGAAACCGATCCCGGCCCGGCCGGCGGGCAAAGCGGCATAGGCGAGGGTGAATCCGTCGCGGCGCTGACGACGCCACCTTCGGCGACCAACGCCCCGACGGCTCCGCCACCAGTCACCGGCGCACCGGCCGCAGCGGCACCCGCCGCGGCCGCGCCTGCCGCGACCACGCCTGCGCCGGGTGCCGCGCCCGCGACACCGCCGGCCAACGGAACCGCACCCGCGGCGCCGGCCGATGCCGCCGCCACGCCGCCGCCAGCGCCGGCGGGCGCCACGCCTGCGGCACCGGCGGCCGCTCCGGCGACGGAAGCCTCGGTACCGGTCGGCCAGAAGGCGATCTTCTATGAGGAGCGCACCAGCACGGCGCAGGGGTCGGCCGAGCCCGGCAGCATCGTCTGGTCGCTGGTGCAGGAATCGCCAGGTGGCGACCTGCCGCCGGAGCCGGCGATCCGTGCCGAGGCGACCATCCCCGGCAAGGACATCCAGTTGCGCATGACCATCCGCCGCAACACCGACCAGACGCTGCCGGCCAGCCATATCATCGAGATGATCTTCCTGACGCCCGACGGTTTCGAAGGCGGCGGTGTCGACAACATCCTGCGCGTCGCCATGAAAAGCTCCGAACAGGATGCCGGCAGCCCGCTGATCGGCATTCCGGCCAAGATCGCCGACGGCTTCTTCCTCGTCGCGCTCAACGACACCAAGGCCGACGAGGACGCCAACATGACCCTGTTGCGCGGCCAGGACTGGATCGACGTACCGGTGGTCTACAAGACCGGCCGGCGGGCGCTGCTGACGATGGAAAAAGGCATCCCCGGAGAAAAGGTGTTCGACGAGGCGATCAAGGCCTGGCAGGCGAAGACGGCGGGCTGACGACGGGCGGCCGTTTCAAGAGCAGTATGGCTATAGTCACGGGGTCAAAACGGCCGATACTTGGCTAAGGGCAGTCCGTTGCGCCTGACATAATCGTTCCAGCCTTCGATGGCTTGCTTGTGCTCTTCCTGCCATCGGCGCGTCTTTTCCGCTGCAATCACCTTGGCGATACCGGTCTCCGCGGCACGGGAGATGCCTAATCCCTTGGCGCCTTCGAGCAGCTGCAAGCTGATCGATATCTTGACGGATTTTCGCTGAAGTTTGCGTTTCGATTGAAGCATGGGGTTGCCCTCCATGCGTCCAACATAGACGCATAACCTCGCAGGCACCAACTACCCCTCCATCTCCTCGCGCAGCATCTCCAGCTCCAGCCATTCTTCCTCGAGCGCGGCCAGAGTCGCGCGTTCCTTGTCGAGGGCGGCGATGGTCTTCTGGAACGAGGCTGGATCGCGCTCGTAATAGGCCGGGTCGGCGATGTTGTTCTCCAGCCGCGAGATCGATGCGGTCACCGCCTCGATCTTCTTCGGCAGCGATTCCAGGGCGAATTTCTGCTTGAACGACAGTTTTTTCGCGGGCCCTTTTGGGGCCGCCGGTTCGCTCTTGCCTGCCGCCGGCATATCTGCGGCTTCCGCCTTGGCGCGGGCCTTGCGGTCGTCGAGCCTGGTGCCGCCGCGCTGCGCCAGCATGTCGGAATAGCCGCCGGCATATTCGACCCAGCGGCCGCCGCCGTCCGGCGCGATGACGCTGGTCACGGTGCGGTCGAGAAAATCACGGTCGTGGCTGACCAGGATGACGGTGCCGGCAAAACCAGCGACAAGTTCCTGCAGCAGTTCCAGCGTCTCCATGTCGAGATCGTTGGTCGGCTCATCGAGCACCAGCAGGTTTGCCGGCCGCGCCAGCACGCGCGCCAGGATCAGCCGCGCCCGCTCGCCGCCGGACAGTTCGCGCACCGGCGTGCGCGCCTGCTCCGGCTTGAACAGAAAATCCTTCATGTAGGAGACGACATGGCGCTGCTCGCCATTGATGACGAGGTTTTCGCCGCGCCCGTCGGTCAGATACTGCGCCAGCGTTTCCTGCGGGTCGACCGCCTCGCGCTTCTGGTCGAGCGTGGCGATTTCCAGATTGGTGCCGAGCCGCACCGAGCCGGCATCCGGCGCCAATTCGCCGGTCAGCATCTTCAACAACGTCGTCTTGCCGGCGCCGTTCGGCCCGACAAGGCCGACGCGGTCGCCACGCTGGATGCGGGTCGAGAAGCCCTTGACCACGGTGAGATCGCCAAAGCTCTTCTCGATGTTCTTTGCTTCGATCACCAGCTTGCCGGATTCGGCGGCATCGCTCGCCACCATGGTGGCGCTGCCTTCGGCGCCACGATGGCCGCGGAAGCGCTGGCGCATGGTCTGCAGCTCGCCGAGGCGGCGCATGTTGCGCTTGCGCCGCGCCGTCACGCCATAGCGCAGCCAATGCTCCTCGCGCACGATCTGGCGGCCGAGCTTGTGCTGCTCGCGCTCTTCCTCTTCCAGCACCAGGTCACGCCATTCCTCGAAATGGCCAAAACCCTTGTCCAGCCTGCGGGTCTGGCCACGGTCGAGCCAGACAGTGGCGCGCGACACGCGTTCGAGGAAGCGGCGGTCGTGCGAGATGACGATGAGCGCCGAAGAGGTGCGGACAAGCTCTTCTTCGAGCCATTCGATGACGGACAGGTCAAGATGGTTGGTCGGCTCATCAAGTAGCAGAATGTCGGGTTCCGGCGCCATGACGCGGGCCAGGGCGGCGCGCCTGGCCTCGCCACCCGAGAGGTCGCCCGGCCGCTCTTCGCCCGACAAGCCAAGATGCTCCATCAGATAGGAGGCGCGATAGGGATCGTCGGCAGGCCCGAGGCCCGCCTCGACATAGCCGCGAACGGTGGCGAAGCCCTCCATGTCGGGCATCTGCGGGAGGTAGCGGACCGTCGCCGAGGGTTGGCGGAAGACTTCGCCGTCCTGCGGCTCGATCAGGCCGGCGGCGATCTTGAGCAGCGTCGACTTGCCGGAGCCATTGCGGCCGACCAGCGCGATCTTGTCGCCGGCCGAAGCGGTCAAGGCGGCGCCGTCGAGCAGCGGCGTACCGCCGAAGGTCAGTTTTATCCCGTCGAGATTGAGAAGAGGCGGGGCCATGTCAGCTTTCGGGCAAAGGATAGGGATGGGCGAGCAGCAGCGCGCGGCCATGGCCGAGCGCGATTTCGAGGCGGCCCCCGGTCTTGTCGAACTTGACCTCGTTGGAGATGGTCAGTGATGAGCCGAAGGCCACCTCGACCTGATTCAGCGGCCATTTGGCACCGGCAACGGTCAGGCCGGCAAGTTCGGAAAAGCCGAGGATCGAAAACAGCGTGCCGTCGGCATAGTCGAACCCGGCCGTTCCCAACAGCAGCGGGACACCTTCCTGGGCACCGCTGGTCAGCAGCACCTCCGTTCCGGCCTCGGCCAGGCGCAGGGCGAGCGCCAGATGCAGGAAGGCATGGTCGGCGCGCTTGCCGCCGAACGCGCCCGCCAACACAAGGCGGGTCGCTCCGCGCTCAAGGGCTGCCGCGATCGCCAGTTCCCCGTCGGTCTTGTCTTTTTCCGCCGGGAAGGTCTGGCGTGGCACCGCGGCGAGGTCGGCGGGCAGGTCGGCCGGCACCGAATCGAAATCACCCACCCACAGTTCCGGCACAAGGCCGAGCAGCCTGGCATGGCCGATGCCGGCGTCGGCGGCGATCACGCGCGAGCCCTCGACCTGGCGGTCGAGCCGGGGCGTGCGGATGAGATCGCCGCCAAGCAGGATGGTGAATGTGCTCATATCCGGTGGCCTGTACCAGCCCGGCAGCGGAAACGGAAGGCGGCAAACTCCCACTTGCGTGGTTCCTCGGCCGGGCCTATGTGTCGAAACGCTCTAACGGGGTGCCGGCTGCGATCTTTCGCGGACCGGCTGAGAGGCAGTCTCGCCAACCCGCTGAACCTGATCCGGTTTGTACCGGCGGAGGGATTAGACGTTTCGGACAGTCCGGCGCCTCAATTCCTTGTCACGCGAACGAAGGAGGCGCCGATGCGCACGCTTTTATACTCTCTTGTCTCAGCCATGGTTTTTGCGCTGTCGGGGCCGGCCTTGGCCAAGGACAAGCTCACCGTCTACACCTATGAGAGCTTTACCGCCGACTGGGGTCCAGGTCCCGTGGTGAAGAAGGAATTCGAGGCCGAATGCGGCTGCGATGTCGAGTTCGTCTCGGTTGCCGATGGCGTGGCGCTGCTCAACCGCGTCAAGCTCGAAGGCGCATCGACCAAGGCCGACATCGTGCTCGGCCTCGACACCAATCTCACCGCCGATGCCAAGGCCAGCGGGTTGTTCGCGCCGCATGGCGCGGTGAACGACGTCAATGTGCCGGGCGGCTGGAGCGACGATACTTTCGTTCCGTTCGACTACGGCTATTTCGCTGTCGTCTACGATACCGAAAAGCTGAAGACGCCACCGAAGAGCTTGAAGGACCTGATCGAAGGCAGCGCCGACGACAAGATCGTCATCCAGGATCCGCGCACCTCGACGCCGGGCCTCGGCCTGTTGCTGTGGGTGAAGTCGGTCTATGGCGACAAGGCGCCGGAGGCCTGGGCCAAGCTCAAGGCCAAGGTGCTGACCGTGACGCCCGGCTGGAGCGAGGCCTATGGCCTGTTCACCAAGGGCGAAGCGCCGATGGTACTGTCCTACACGACGTCACCGGCCTACCACATGGTCGCCGAGAACACGCAGCGTTACCAGGCGGCTTCCTTTGAAGAGGGCGAATACCTGCAGATCGAGGTCGCCGGCATCACCACGACCGGCGCCAAGAACCCGCTGGCGGCAAAGTTCATCGCCTTCATGACCGGACCGAAATTCCAGGACGCGATCCCCGAGACCAACTGGATGTTCCCGGCCGGCAAGACCGACAAGCCGCTCAAACCGGCCTTCGACAAGCTTGTCAAGCCGACCAAGACCTTGCTGTTCAGCCCGGAAGAGGTCGCGGCCAACCGCAAGGCCTGGGTCGATGAATGGCTGGCGGTGATGAGCAAATAGATTGGCCGTATGATCGAAAGATGATTGCTCTACGGCGCCCCCCTCTGTCCTACCGGACATCTCCCCCACAAGGGGGGAGATCGGATGCTATCGGTGATTTCGCCAATCGCCAACGCGGCGGGTATGAGCGAGGCGCGGAAACTGCCAATCTCCCCCCTCGTGGGGGAGATGTCCGGCAGGACAGAGGGGAGCGCGAAGGAACGCTACGCTCGCTAGAGGCCTTCTGGGCGATCCGGCGTGCAACGCGCTGACTCCCGCATCACCGCCGGCATTGCCGCGCTCGCCGCGATCACGCTGCTGATCGGTGGCGCGTTTGCCGGCTTGCTCATCGAAGGCGCCCATGATTTCTCGGGCGCCTGGGCGGCCTTCGATCCCTATCTCCTTCGCGTTGTCCGCTTCACGCTCTGGCAGGCAATCCTTTCGACGCTGCTTTCGGTTATTCCGGCACTCTTTGTTGCGCGCGCCCTGTCGCGGCATCCGCGCTTCTTTGGCCGCGCCGTCATCCTGCAGCTCTTTGCCGTGCCGCTGGCGCTGCCGGCGATCGTCGCGGCGCTCGGCATCCTGGCGCTCTACGGTCGCGCCGGCTACTTCGCCGGGCTGTTCAGCGCGATTGGCGGCAGGGGCTGGCCTGGCATTTACGGCCTGTCCGGCATTCTCGTCGCCCATGTCTTTTTCAATCTACCGCTCAGCGTGCGACTGTTGCTCGAGTCGCTGCAGACCATTCCCGCCGACCAGTGGCGGCTGGCGAGCCAGCTCGGCATGGGCGCGCGGCCGGCGTTCCGGCTGATCGAATGGCCGACGCTGCGCGCCGCTCTGCCCGGCGTCGCCGGGCTGGTCTTCATGCTCTGCATCACCTCCTTCACCATCGTGCTGACACTCGGCGGCGGGCCGGCCGCCACGACGCTGGAGGTCGGCATCTATCAGGCGCTGCGCTTCGATTTCGATCCCGCGCGCGCGGTCGCCCTGACATTGCTGCAGATCGCCTTGACGTTCATCGTGGTGCTGGCGCTGACGCGGCTTGGCGCCAATGTCGTCGGCGACACCAACCTGCCGGTCGCGCCGCGCCGCTATCTCTCCGTCAACGGGACCGAGGCGTCGCTCAACGCCGTGCTCATCGTGTTGGCGCTGCTGTTCGTTGTCGGGCCGATGGCCGCGACCGTGGTGGCCGGTTTGGGCGCCGATCTCGGCCGGCTCGCCGGCGAGGCCACCGTCCGGCAAGCAACGCTGACCAGCGCCGCGCTCGCCTTCCTGTCGGCGCTGCTTTCGGTGATGCTGTCGCTGGCGCTCACCATGGCGCGGCGAGCGCTGGCGCTGGGCCGCCGTGCCGGGCCAAGGACATTGCTTGAGCATGCAACCGACACCGGCGCGGGGTTCGTCCTGGTCGTGCCGCCCATCGTCATCGGCGCCGGCTGGTTCCTGTTGCTGCGCCATGCGGGCGATGTCTTCGCCATCGCCCCGGTGATGGTTGTCACCGTCAATGCTGTCATGGCGATGCCGTTCGCGCTGCGCGCCGTCCGTCCCGCCTATGACGCGGCGAGCGAGCGTCACGAACGGCTCTGCGCACAGCTTGGTATTGCCGGCTGGGCGAGGCTATGGCTGGTCGACTGGCCATCACTGCGGCGCCCGCTCGCCACCGCTTTTGCTTTCGCCATGGCGCTGTCGCTCGGCGATCTCGGCGTGATCGCGCTGTTCGGCAGTGATTCCGTGCAGACCTTGCCCTACCTTCTCCTGGCGCGCATGGGCAGCTACCGCACCGAGGACGCCGCCGGCCTGGCGCTGTTGCTTGGCTTCGTCTGCCTCGCATTGGTGCTGGCCGCGGATTGGCTCGGCAGGGAAAAGGTCGGCAATGTCTGATGGGGCGATGGACAGGAAGGGCGTTCCGGTGCGGCTGGACAAGGTTTCGTTCAGCTATGGCGAGGCCCCGCTCGTCTTCGATGTCGCGTTTGCCGCGGCGGAAATCACCGCCATCATGGGGCCGAGCGGTTCAGGCAAGTCGACGCTGCTCAACCTCGTCGCCGGGTTCGAGACGCCATTGTCCGGCCGCGTGCTGATCGGCGGGGCCGATGTCGGCGCCGCGCCGCCGGCCGAATGGCCAGTGTCGATGGTGTTCCAGGAAAACAACCTTTTCGCCCATCTTTCCGTCGAGCAGAATGTCGGGCTCGGGCGCTCGCCATCGCTGCGGCTGACCGAAGCGGACCGCGCTGATATCGCCGGGGCGCTTGCCCGCACAGGCCTTGGCGGCAAGGAAAAACGCTTGCCGCGCGAACTCTCCGGCGGCGAGCGCCAGCGTGTTGCCCTGGCCCGCGTGCTGGTGCGCGATCGCCCGGTGCTTCTGCTCGACGAACCCTTCGCTTCGCTCGGGCCAGCCCTGCGCGACGACATGCTCGATCTGGTCGCCGGCGTGCATGCGGAGCGCGGCATGACGGTGCTGTTCGTCACGCACCAGCCGGAGGACGCCCGCCGAATCAGCCAGAATGTGGTGTTTCTGGACAATGGCACCGTGGCGGCCACCGGCAGCGCGGACGATTTCTTTGCCGGGGCTGGTCCCGACGCCTTCCGGCGCTATATCGGTGCCAGTGCCGGGAATGCCGTATCACGAGATATTGCCCGGAAGCGGACATAATTTACGGTCAAACCGGCCTCAGGCGATGGGGCGCTTGCTTGCCATGGCAGAAGTAGTGTGGCTAGGTCCGCCCTACTGGTCCGGCACAAGCCGTGATTTGCCTACAGCATCCGCCGCACGCCCCGAGGGACGCGCGACGGATGCTGTAGAAGTTTGTTTTTTGCGCATGACATGTTCCGAAGATCGCCCCCGATTTTCGTGGTCATGCGCCGGGACCTGAAAGGAAGCCGTTCTGGCGATCGGCGTTGACAAGCTGCGAATGAATCCACTGGCGCGCTTTCTGGCGCTGGCCGGCTTTGCCGTGGCGCTTGCAAGCTGCCAGATGTTCACGCCTCCGGAGGTCCAGGAATCCGGCTTCCAGCCGTCCGACAGGCCGATCACGGTCGACAATGTCGCCGCCAACAACAAACTCGCGGAACTCGCCAAGGCGCAGCATCCGCGCATCCTGGCCACCTATGGCGGCGAGTATTCCGATCCCAAGCTGGAGCGCATGGTCGCCAAGGTGGTCGGTAACCTGACCGTTGTGTCGGCGAACCCGACCCAGACCTATCGCATTACCATCCTCAACTCACCCAACGTCAACGCCTTCGCGCTGCCGGGCGGCTATCTCTACATCACGCGCGGGCTGCTGGCGCTGGCCAACGATTCGTCCGAGCTCGCCGCCGTCATCGCGCATGAGATGGGTCACGTCACCGCCAACCACGGCCTGCAGCGCCAGCAACTCGAGGCCGAGGAAGGCCTGGCGACCAAGGTGGTCTCGGATGTGCTGGGTGACAGCCCGACCGCCAAGGCGGCACTGATCCGCGGCAAGCTCAGGCTGGCGCAGTTCTCGCGCAACCAGGAGCTGGAGGCCGACGCCATCGGCATCAAGTCGATCGGCGAAGCCGGCTACGATCCCTATGCCGCCGGCCGCTTCCTGCAGTCGATGTCGGCCTATACCGATTTCCGGTCGATCAGCGGTGCCACCGATGCCAGCCTCGACTTCCTGGCCACGCATCCCAACACGCCGCAGCGCATCGACCTGGCGCAGCGCCATGCCCGCCAGTTCGGCGCACCCGGCTTCGGCACGCGCGACCGCGATTCCTTCCTCGCCGGCATAGATGGCCTGCTCTACGGCGATACGCCGGAAGAAGGCTATGTGCGCGGCGAGACCTTCCTGCATCCGGGGCTTGGCGTGTCGTTCACGGTGCCGGACGGTTTCATCATCGACAATTCGGCAGCGGCGGTGACGGCGACCGGGCCGGGCGACATCGCGATCCGCTTCGACGGCGTTTCGATCGACAAGAACCGCGCCTTGACCGACTATATCAGAAGCGGCTGGGTGGCTGGCCTCGACGACAGCACGGTCAAGCAGGAAACCATCAACGGCAACGAGGCGGCGACCGCGCATGCCGGCGCCGAAGGCTGGCAGTTCGACATCGCGGTGATCCGCGCCGGCGGCCAGGTCTACCGGCTGCTGACCGCGGCACCCTCGGCCAGCACCTCGCTGGATTCTGTCGCGCGTTCGGTCAGCGGCTCATTCCGTATCCTGAGCGCCGCGGAGAAGGCGGCCTTGAAACCGCTGCATATCCGCGTGCTCACAGTGCAGCCGGGCCAGACCATGGGCACGCTCGCCGCGCAGATGGTCGGCGTCGACCGCAAGCTCGACCTGTTCCGGGTGCTCAATGCGCTGTCGCCGGGGGCCGCGGTTTCGGCCGGTGACAAGGTCAAGATCGTCACCGACAAGTAAGAGCACGCTGCAAACTCACTTCGCTGCACGCCTGCCGCGATTTTCTATGCTTCCGGTGCTCATGGACTTACCACTCCGCTCCGGTTCTTGAAATCCACGCCATTCGCCTCAGCGGAGCGAGTTTTCAACGCGCTCTTGATCCTGTGCTTTTGAGCGGTCAGGCAGCTGTCGCCAGAAACTCCGGATTCTGCTTCACCAGCGCGACCTTGAGCTTTTCCATGGCGCGCGCCTCGATCTGGCGGACGCGTTCCTTGGAAATGCCAAGCGTCTCGCCAAGCGCCTCGAGCGTGGCGCCCTCGTCGTTCAGCCGGCGCTCCTCGATGATCCTCAGTTCGCGTGCGTTGAGCGCGCGAAGTGCCTCACGCAGCCAGAGCGACCGGCGCGCGACGTCGATCTTGTCGCCAACGATCTCGTCGGGCAGGGGATCGTCCGAGACCAGGAAGTCCATGCGCTCGGTGCCGCCTGAATCGTCGGCAAGCGGCACGTTGAGCGAGGAGTCGGGTGCCGACAGCCGCGAATCCATCATCGCCACATCCGCCTCGGAAACGCCAAGCGCGACCGAAACTTCGCGGTACAGAGTTGTGTTGGAGAGCGGTTCCGTGCCGTTCGCGAGCCTGGCGCGCAGGCGCCGCAGGTTGAAGAACAGGGCCTTTTGCGCCGAGCTGGTGCCGCCGCGTACAATCGACCAGTTGCGCAGGATGTAGTCCTGCATCGAGGCGCGGATCCACCACGTCGCATAGGTCGAAAACCGCACTTCGCGCTCCGGCTCGAAGCGGGCGGCGGCCTCGAGCAGGCCGACATGGCCTTCCTGTATCAGGTCGCCAAGCGGCAGGCCGTAGTGGCGGAATTTCGAGGCCATGGAAATGACCAGCCGCATGTGGGCGACGGTGATGCAGTGCAGCGCGTTCTGGTCGTTGTCTTCCTTCCAGAGCAAGGCCAGCCGGTGTTCCTCGTCCCGTTCGAGATAGGGAGCCTTCATCGCCGCGCGGACCATGATCCGTCCTGCCATGTCTTCCATCATGAGGTGCTCCCTGGTTCAGGCGAGATGACTTGCGAACTTGGCAGGGCACCGGTTGAAATCGCGGCGTCGCGCCCTAGAACAGCCAAAACTGCCATGCGCGAGAAAGGTTCCGCCGGCGCGGGCGGGCGAGTGATGCTGTCCAGGCGATTTTTGAACCGTCGCCCGGACGCTTCGAACGCTGCTAACAATCCTTTTTTGAGAATGGGGTTTCGGAAATTCTTTGTTTTTGAAATCTGATTCCTTATTCTTTCTGTCTGCATCTGTCATTTTCCAACCCTCACAACAGGCCGGGTTTCAGGCCAAGGACGGGATCACAAAAAGATGAAATGGCTCAAGTCGCTTATCGTCGCCGGAACGCTGCAGGCTCTGGCTGTCACCTCAGGCCATGCGGGCGCCAATCTCGATCAGATCAAGCAGGCCGGCGTCATCAAGGTCGGCACGGAAGGCACCTACGCACCCTTCACCTATCATGACGGTTCGGGCGCGCTGGTCGGCTTCGACGTCGAGATCGCCAAGGCGATCGCCGACAAGCTGGGCGTCAAGGTCGAGTTCCTCGAAGGCAAGTGGGATGGGCTGATCGCCGGTCTAGACGTCAGCCGTTATGACGCCGTCATCAACGAAGTCGGCATCACCGACGCGCGCAAGGCCAAGTATGATTTCTCCGATCCCTACATCGCTTCCAAGGCGGTGCTGATCGTGCGCGGCGACAACACCGACATCAAGACTTTCGCCGACCTCAAGGGCAAGAAGTCGGCGCAGTCGCTGACTTCGAATTTCGGCAAGCTGGCCGAGAGCAACGGCGCCGAACTGGTCGGTACCGACGGCTTCGACCAGTCGATCCAGCTTCTCTTGACCGGCCGTGCCGACGCCACCATCAATGACAGCCTGTCGTTCCTCGACTTCAAGAAGCACAAGCCAGACGCCAATGTGAAGATCGCCGCGCAGGAAGAAAACGCCGACTACTCTGGCGTCATCGTGCGCAAGGGCGATCCCGAACTGGTCGCGGCCATCAACAAGGCGCTGGCCGACATCAAGGCCGACGGCACCTACAAGAAGATCGCCGACACCTATTTCGGCCAGGACGTTTCGAAGTAGTTGATTATCGGGGTCGGTTTTCGGCCGTGCAACATGCCAGCGGCGAGCCGTCTTTGACGGCCCGCCGCTTTTGTCGTGATATGGCGCCTGCATTCGCATTTCGATAACGCCGCCGCGATCATTCTGGGGGTCTTTCGTGCCGCATTGGCTGCAACTGATGCTGGAGTCGCTGCCTTCGCTGCTCTGGGCCGCTCTCATCTTCACCGTGCCGTTGACGCTGTTGTCGTTCGTCCTCGGCCTGACGGTTGGCCTCGGTGCGGCACTTGGCCGGCTGTTCGGACCAAGGCCGCTGGTCGCGGTCGTGCGCTTCTATGTCTGGATCTTCCGCGGCACGCCGCTCCTGGTGCAGCTGTTCCTGATCTTCTACGGCCTGCCGTCGGTCGGTATCCTGCTAGACGCCTTCACGGCAGCGTTGATCGGCTTCACGCTCAACATCGGCGCCTACACGTCGGAGATCATCCGCGCGGCAATCGGCTCCGTGCCGAAAGGCCAGTGGGAAGCCGCATATTCGATCGGCATGACCTGGAGCCAGGCGATGCGGCGCACCATCCTGCCGCAAGCCGGGCGCGTCGCGGTGCCGCCGCTTTCCAACACCTTCATCTCGCTGGTCAAGGACACGTCGCTGGCTGCCGCCATCACCGTGCCGGAGATGTTCCAGGCGGCGCAGCGCATCGTCGCCACCAGCTATGAACCGCTGATCCTCTATGTCGAGGCGGCGATCCTCTATCTGGCGATGAGCTCGGTGCTGTCGGCCTTGCAGACGCGGCTGGAGGAGCGGCTCAACCGCTATGGCGGCTTCTTGGAGGCGCGCTCATGATCGGCCTCACCAATATCGAAAAGCGCTTCGGCGACAATCTGGTGCTGAAGGGCGTGACCGTCGCCATTGCGGAAGGCAGCGTCACCGCGCTGGTCGGCCCTTCGGGCGGCGGCAAGAGCACGCTGTTGCGCTGCATCAACCTGCTGGAAATCCCGACTTCGGGCACGGTGCGCATAGGTGACGAGACGCTCGAGTTCCGTCCGGGCGTCAAGGTGCCGGCGAGCGACATCAGGCGGTTGCGTCTGCAGACCGGCATGGTGTTCCAGAATTTCCAGTTGTTCCCGCATCGCACCGCGATCGAGAATGTCATGGAAGGCCTGGTCACGGTGCTGAAATGGTCGCCCGAGAAGGCCCGCGAGCGGGCGCTCGCCTTGCTGGAAAAGGTCGGGATGGCGCACAAGGCCGACGCCTGGCCGGCGACGCTGTCGGGCGGCCAGCAGCAGCGCGTGGCGATTGCCCGCGCTTTGGCGCCATCGCCGAAGGTGCTGCTGTGCGATGAGCCGACATCGGCGCTTGATCCTGAATTGGCGCAAGAGGTGGTCGACGTGCTCGGCAAGCTCGCCAGCGAAGGCACGACCATGGTGATGGCGACGCATGACCTGCGGCTTGCCTCCAAGATCGCCCAGGAGGCGGTGTTCCTCGATGCCGGCGTCATCGTCGAGAAGGGGCCGTCCGCGGTGCTGTTCGGCAACCCCGAGCGCGAACGGACCAAGCGGTTCATCGCGACGCTGAAGCAGGAGGCGGAGAGGGAAGGCGGCGGCTGAGTCCTACCCCCTTGTGGGGAGTGTAGGTCAAAAAACAAAAAAACCCGGCGCGAGGCCGGGTTTTTCAAATTCGAAGGCCAAGGAGCCTCAGGCTGCTTCTTCCTGCTCGGCTTCCTCATTGTCAGCCTTGGCACCGCGCTTAGGGCCCTTGTTGAGGTTCACCTCGATCAGACGCACGGCTTCGGTTTCCGACATGCGGTTGACGGCCGCGATCTCGCGGGCCATGCGGTCGAGCGCGGCCTCATAGAGCTGGCGTTCGGAATAGGACTGCTCCGGCTGGTTGTCGGCGCGGTAGAGGTCGCGCACGACTTCCGAGATCGAGATCAGGTCACCCGAATTGATCTTGGCATCATATTCCTGGGCGCGACGCGACCACATGGTGCGCTTGACGCGGGCGCGGCCCTGAACGACCTTGAGCGCGCGCTCGACATAATCCTCTTCCGACAGCTTGCGCATGCCGATGGAGGTCGCCTTGGCGACCGGCACCTTCAGGCGCATCTTGTCCTTCTGGAAGTCGATGACGAACAGTTCCAGCTTGTGACCCGCCACTTCCTGCTCGTCGATCGACACGATTTGGCCGACGCCGTGCGCCGGGTAGACGATGTACTCACCAGTCTTGAAACCGTGACGCGCTCCGGTGGACTTCTTCTGCGGGGTGATCGTTGCCATTACGCCCTGAACTCCTTGTTGTGGGCCGGCGGCGGTGCCGGCTGAACTCGTGCGATCGGGGTCACCGACCGTTAGCCGCACAACAGATGAACCCCACCGGAAAGGCCGGGACCGGCAAACCGCACGAATTGCGACCGCCTGGCCCAGATCGCTCTGGTCCGGAATGGGATTTTCACCTTTCAGTGATTTGGGGCGTCTGCGCCATAAATCGACGTTGTGTCACCGGCATGTTTCGCTGATGTAACACAAAAAGTCGGAAGAATCAAGGTTTTGCTGCGTTCGCGAAGGCCACAGCTTCGCGCCGCCTGTCAAGGCGGTTTATGCGACATGTCTCTTACGCTGCGTAATACCGACCTTTACGGCCGCATTGTCAATCGCCTTCACCGGGCTCGGCCGAGAAGTATTTCTCGAACTTGCCGGCCTCGCCGTCGAAGGTCTTGGCGTCTGCCGGAGGCTCCTTCTTGGCGGTGATGTTGGGCCATTTCTCGGCATATTCGGTGTTGATCTGCAGCCATTTGTCGAGGCCTGGCTCGGTGTCCGGCTTGATCGCATCGGCGGGACATTCGGGCTCGCAGACGCCGCAGTCGATGCACTCGTCGGGATGAATGACGAGCATGTTCTCACCTTCGTAGAAACAGTCGACCGGACAGACCTCGATGCAGTCCATGTATTTGCATTTGATGCAATTGTCGGTCACGACATAGGTCATCGGTCGGCTCCGGGACGCCCCAGCTTTAATGGGCCAGTTTTGTTGGGCTTTTTCCGTGAGGTAACGCCTTTGTCCGTCGCTTGCAAGGGCGGCCATGCGCGGCGGCATCGTCGTTTCCGGAATGGAATTCCAGACGGCGGGCACGGCGCAAGCCTGTCATGTCCTCGGGAGGGTCTTGTTTGCCGGGTTCGGTTTCGCCCCAGGCCGTGTCATTGCCGTAAAGCCGCCATGCGGTGTTGAGCGACGGGGTCACTCTTCGCCAAGCAAGTGGTCGGTCTGTCGGCGTTCTCTCTTGGTTGGGCGGCCGCTGCCGGCCTCGCGCAGCCCCGGAATCGCATCGGGAAGGGCCTCACCCTTCGGTGCGGGCGGCGGTGACATGTCCTCATAAAGGGTGCGGGCTTCCTCCGCCGGGCCGCGCCGGACGCCGGCGCCGAGCACCTTCCAGACGAAAATGCGCCGGTCCAGCGTGATGGTCAGCACGTCGCCCGGCTTGATCAGATCGGAGGCCTGCGCTGCTTTGTCGCGATTGATGCGCACGCGCCCGGCGACGACGAGCTTCGCCGCCAGCGAGCGCGATTTGACCGCGCGCGAGAAGAACAGCCATTTGTCGATGCGCTGGCGGCCTTCGGCAACCATCGAACCCTACCGAGCCTACTTCTTCAGCTGGTCGCGCAAGGCGGCGAGCTTGGCGAAGGGCGAGTCCGGATCGAAGCGCACCGGGCGTTCCTCGCGCGGCTTCGCTTGGAAGGCCGGCTTTGCGCCCCCCTTGCCGCGATCGGGGCCACCCTTGCCCTCGGGCCGGCCACCCTTCCAGTCGGGGCGGCCTTCACGGCGCTCGGGACGCTCGCCCTGAGGCCGACCGTCACGGCGCTGTTCACCTTCACCCTGCGGCTTGGGCTTGAACTTCGACCGGTCGAAGCGTGGCTTGCCGGCGCCGTCACGCCGCCCTTCATTGGCGGGGCGTTCTCCCGGTGCGCCGGTCGCTTGAGCGGCGCCGGCCTCGGCCGGTGCGTTGCCGCGGCCGCGCGCCTGTCCGTTGCGCTGGCGATTGTTGCGGCCTTCGTGATGGCGGGGGCGCTGCTCGAAACGGCCCTGGCGCCACAGCAGGATAGGCTTGGGCGCTTCGGCCACTTCACTCTCCCCCTCGGGCGCAGGGTCGGCGCGTAGCGCCGGGGTGGGGGGAGCGGCGATACCGTCAGCTGTGTCAATTGTCGCGCTGGCTTCGTCAGCACTGCCTGCATCGTCGGCGCCATCACCCCCACCCGCGTCGCTTCGCGCCGCGACCTCCCCCATCGAGGGGGAGGTAAGGGCGTCGGCGCTTTCGGTGGCAGTGATGTCAGCGACGGCTTCCGCTTCTGGCTCGGCTTCTGGTTCAGTAGCCGCTTCGGCGGCAGCCTCCGTAGCGGGCTCTTCCGAGGCTTCAGTCGGAGCTTCGATAGGCTCTTCCGCGACAGGCTCCGCCGCCGCTTCCGCAACGGCTTCGGCCGGAGCTTCGATAGCGGTTTCGGCAATAGGTTCCGAACCCTCGACCGCCGCTTCCGCGGCGGCGTCCGTTGCGGCGGCTTCGGCCGTCCTGGCCTGCTCGGCGCGCGCGGCTTCTTCCGCAGCGAGCTTGGCCGCGGCGGCTTCCCGCGCGGCGGTGTCCTGCGCCTCGAGCCGTGCCTTGACCTCCGCCGCCGGCTTCGGCTCGGCGCGATAGCCCAGGCCCTTGAGGATCTCTTCCATGTCGTCGGCGGTGGCGCCGAGGATCGACATCATTGGCGGCGTCACCATGAAGGACTGGCCGTCATAGGCGCCGTCCGGACGCTGGCCGAGGCCAGGCTTCCAGTTGGTCGCCGGACGTATCAGGTCGGCCAGCCGCTCCAGAATGTCGATGCGCACGGCGCGGCGGCCGAGATTGCGGTAGCCGGCGAGCTTGTAGAAGGCCTTGTCGAAGGCCGGATCGATGACCACCGAGGTGCGGCCGGACGCCAGCGCGTGGACCACGTCGCCAAAGCCGGGCTTGTCCTTGCCGTCATTCTTCAGCGCCCACAGCAAGGTCATCAGTCCGGCGGGTGCCGGCTTGATTAGCGCCGGGACGAAGACATGGTAGGCGCCGAAGCGCACGCCAAGCCGGCGAAGCGCGGCGCGACCTTCCTGGTCGAGCGACTTCATCTCCTCGGCGATGTCGCGGCGGTTGATGAGGCCGAAATTCTCGACCAGCTGGAAGGCGATACCACGGCCGATGCCGGAAATCTGGTCGGCGTTCTTCAGGTCGACCAGTGGCTTGAGCAGCGACTCGATCTGGAAATTGACGAAACGTTCGGCGCGCGCGGCGACCTTGTCGCGCGCCGGGCCGGTCAGCTGTTCGTCGGCCAGCAGCACGAGGCGCGGCTTCAGCGCGTCCTCGCCGGAGACCAGCGTGCCGATCGGCGCGCCGATCCAACGCAGCGTGCCGTCCGAGCCAAGTGCCAGGTCGCCATTGGCGCAGGCGCCAAAACGGTCGGCGCGCGCCTCGAACTCGGCGGCCAGCGCCTTTTGCGCGGCGGTGCGCACGGCCTTGGCGTCTTCGCCGCCGGCGGTCTGGTCGGCGGTGAAGCGGAACCCTTGCAACTCGCCGACATGATGGCCTTCGACAAGGACGGTTCCGGTAGGGCTAATTTCGGCTTCAGGCATGGTATTTTCTCTAAGGCGCCGCATGAGGACGGAAGTCCTGCGGTCTACGAAGCGTTTCGTCAACCGCTCATGCAGCGCATCCGACAATCTGTCTTCGATTTCGCGCGTCTTTTCCTGCCAGTGTGCCTGATCGGCCAGCCAGCCGGGCCGGTTCGACACGAATGTCCAGGTGCGGATCTGGGCAATGCGGTGCGACAGCGTGTCGATGTCGCCCTCGGTGGTGTCGGCGCGGCGCACCTGCTCGGCCATGTAATTCTCGTCGACATGGCCTCGCTTGGCGAGGTCCATATAGATCGACGCGATGAGGTCGGCATGTTGCGCCGGGGCGATCTTGCGGTAGTCGGGCAGCGCGCAGGCTTCCCACAACAGCGCCACGCGTTTGGCGTCGGTCGCCAGCGCGCGGATCTCCTCGTCGCGGGAAAGATATTCGAGCGCCTGCGCGTCGACAGCCGGCAGCGCCCGCGTCAGGCCCTCCACCGGAGCGTTGGTCTCGATCGAGCGCTTCAGCGCATCGAGGCTGGCGAAGTCGAAATGAGCGGTGCGCCACTGCAGCACCTTCACCGGATCGAAGTCATGACCTTCGATCTTCTTGACCAGTTCCTCGTCGAGCGGATCGACCTGGCCGGTGACGCCGAAAGTGCCGTCGCGCAGATGCCGGCCGGCGCGGCCGGCGATCTGGCCGAGCTCGGCCGCCGTCAGGTTGCGGTACTGGTAGCCGTCGAACTTACGGTTCTGGGCGAAGGCGACATGGTCGAGATCGAGGTTGAGGCCCATGCCGATGGCATCGGTGGCGACGAGATAGTCGACATCACCCGATTGGAACAATGCCACCTGGGCGTTACGGGTGCGCGGCGAGAGCGCGCCGAGAACGACGGCGGCACCACCTTGCTGGCGGCGGATCAGCTCGGCGATGGCGTAGACCTCGTCGGCGGAGAAGGCGACGATGGCGGTGCGGCGCGGCAGGCGCGTCAGCTTCTTCGAGCCCGCATAGGCAAGATGCGACAGCCTTGGCCGCGTCACCACCGAAACGCCCTTCAGCAAGCGCTGCAGGATGCCATGCATGGTGGCGGCACCGAGCAGCAGTGTTTCCTGGCGGCCGCGAAGATGCAGGATGCGGTCGGTGAAGATGTGGCCGCGCTCAAGGTCGCCGGCGAGCTGCACCTCGTCGATGGCGACGAAGGCGGCGTCGGTCTCGCGCGGCATGGCCTCGACCGTGCAGACCGAATATCTGGCGCCTGGCGGCTGGATCTTCTCCTCGCCAGTGATCAGCGCGACTTTATGGGCGCCGACCTTTTCGCAGACGCGCGTGTAGACTTCCCGCGCCAGCAACCTGAGCGGCAGCCCGATGACACCGGTTTCATGCGCCACCATGCGCTCGATGGCGAGGTGGGTCTTGCCGGTGTTGGTCGGACCAAGCACGGCGGTCACGTCGCGGCCCGACAGGATCAGCGGCTCGGTATGTTTCGGCTGGATGTTCATCGGCTCGGAAATAAGGCTTTCTGGCCTCTCATTGTCGGGAGCGTGCCTCAACTGGCGCGTATGACAGGCGACACATAGGGATTTCGGGCGCGAAGCGAAAGCGGAATGTTCCGTGGGCGGTTCGAAGGCCTCTTTGTCCAGCGCTAAATTGGCTGTCGCTTAACTGATGGAACGAGTCTGGAACGAATCGGCGACGAATCGGTGACTCGACCAGATTCAGCTTTTGTTCACGGCTATATGTGGATTTCGTGACCGTGACTCTCACCACATGCTGAATCCCTGAACTGGCCCGTTTTATGCTAGGCGAGTTCAGCCGTTAAGCTTTGCCGGGAAACGACGCCGGCGGCACGATGCCCATCACTCAAGATTATGAAATTGTTAATCTTTCTGAATTTGGTGTTAAGGAACTGCGGGCGATTCCGGCCTATTAACGTTAACTTGCGCTCAAAGCCGGAACGAATCGGCGACAAAACAGCGCCGACGGCATTTTCCCTTTTTGTTCCCCCAATATCTTGTGTTGTGAACAGCTTATCCACCGACAATCCACAGGCTTGACCACAGGGTTTCGCACAGGCGGCGCTGCCGCCATTAACCCTTGCGTGCCGGATTGGGGCATTGCGCCGCGGCGGGGACTCTTTCGCCTCCAAGGCTTCAACGGAAACGGACCGGGTTTTCCGGTCCGTTCGTTACAGTCTGAAGCCGTTGGACGTCAGGCGAAGTATTGGCCGCCATTGGCGGTGAGGGTCGAGCCGGTGATGAAGCCGGCATCCTCGGAAGCAAGGAAGACGACGCAGCGCGCGATCTCTTCCGGTTCGCCGAGGCGGCCGACCGGGATCTGCGGCAGGATGCGCTCGTTGAGCACCTTCTCATCGATTGCCTTGACCATCTCGGTGGCGATGTAGCCGGGACAGATGACGTTGACGGTGATGCCGGCGCGGGCACCTTCTTGGGCAAGGGCCTTGGTGAAGCCGATGTCGCCGGCCTTGGCGGCGGAATAGTTGACCTGGCCGGCCTGGCCCTTCTGGCCGTTGATCGAGGAGATGGTTATGACGCGGCCGAACTTGCGGTCGCGCATGCCGCCCCACAGCGGGTGTGTCATGTTGAAGACGCCGGAAAGATTGGTGTCGATGACCTCTTTCCACTGCTCACGGGTCAATTTGTGGAACATGGCGTCGCGGGTGATGCCGGCATTGTTGACCAGCACCGAGACCGGGCCGAGGTCGGCCTCGACTCGGCTGATGCCGGCGGCGCAAGCGTCATAGTCGGCGACCGACCATTTGTAGACCGGAATGCCGGTCTCGGCCTTGAATTTCGCTGCCGCCTCGTCGTTGCCGGCATAGTTGGCCGCGACCGAATAGCCGGCGTTCTTCAAGGCGATCGAGATCGCCGCGCCGATGCCGCGCGATCCGCCCGTGACGATTGCAACCTTGGTCATGCATTTCCCCTTTTTGATATCGCCCTGTTGTCGGGCTTGGCAGGCACTGGATATGAAACGGGCGGCCTGCGCCGCCCGTTCAGTATTTCTTCAGAGGGCTTCCACGCACAGGGCGACGCCCATGCCGCCGCCGATGCACAGGGTGGCGAGGCCCTTCTTGGCGCCGCGACGACGCATCTCGTAGACCAGCGTGTTGAAGATGCGGGCGCCCGAGGCGCCGATCGGGTGACCGATGGCGATGGCGCCGCCATTGACGTTGACGATCGAGGGATCCCAGCCCATGTCCTTGTTGACCGCACAGGCCTGCGCGGCGAAAGCCTCGTTGGCTTCGACAAGGTCGAGATCGCCAACCGACCAGCCGGCCTTTTCCAAAGCCTTGCGCGAGGCGGGAATGGGGCCGGTGCCCATGATCGCCGGATCGACGCCGGCGGTTGCCCAGGACGCGATGCGCGCCAGCGGGGTGATGCCGCGCCTTGCGGCTTCCGCTTCGCTCATCAGCAGCGCGCCGGCGGCACCGTCATTGATGCCGGAGGCGTTGGCGGCGGTCACGGTGCCGTCCTTGTCGAAGGCCGGCTTCAGCTTGGTCATGGCGTCCAGCGTCGCGCCATGGCGGATGTATTCGTCCTGGTCGACAATGGTGTCGCCCTTCTTGCCCTTGATGGTGAAGGCGACGATCTCGTCCTTGAACTTGCCCGCCTTCTGCGCCGCCTCGGCCTTGTTCTGCGAGGCCAGCGCGAACTGGTCCTGGTCGTCACGGGTGATCTGGAACTGGCGGGCGACGTTTTCGGCGGTGTTGCCCATGTGATAGCCGTTGAAGGCATCCCAAAGCCCGTCCTTGATCATGGTGTCGATCATCTTGTAGTCGCCCATCTTGACGCCGGCACGCAGATGCTGCGCGTGCGGCGACAGCGACATCGATTCCTGGCCGCCGGCGATGATCACCTTGGCGTCACCGGTGGCGATCTGCTGCATGCCGAGTGCAATGGCGCGCAGGCCCGAACCGCAAACCTGGTTGAGGCCCCAGGCGGTGGTCTCCTTGGGCAGGCCGGCAATGATCGAGGCCTGGCGGGCCGGGTTCTGGCCCTGGGCCGCGGTCAGCACCTGGCCGAGGATGACCTCGTCGACCTCTGCCGCTTCGACCCCGGCGCGCGACAAAAGTTCCCTGATGACGACGGCGCCGAGCTCATGTGCCGGCGTGGCGGCGAACGCGCCGTTGAAGGAGCCGACGGCCGTGCGCGCGGCGCTGGCGATGACGATGGAATCGGACATTTTCTTCTCCAGACTTCAAGGATGTTGTTCTGTCGTTGAGGACTTTTCTTGCCCTTTCCCAACCCCAAGTCAAACCGGAAATCGGCATGGCGCCCATGCACGCCAAGCAGGTCACGCGCCGCCATGTCTTCGGGCTGGCCGCTGCTGCGCAGCATATTTTGCCTGCTATGCAGCATTATATGATCCCGCACTGCACAAACTGCTTGGAATTATGAGGCTTTTGCGCATATCCTCAAAAAGGGCGCAATCGTTACCGGCCGCTTACTCAGGCGCGCCGGTGTCCGGGGAGGATGCAGATGGCCGCAAAAGACGACCCGATCATTATCAAGAAATACGCCAATCGCCGCCTCTATAATACGGGGACGAGCACCTATGTGACGCTCGAGGATCTGGCCGAGATGGTCAAGAAGGGCGAGGAGTTCACCGTCCAGGACGCCAAGACCGGCGACGACATCACGCATCCGGTGCTGACCCAGATCATCTTCGAGCTGGAGAACAAGGACGGGCAGAACATGCTGCCGATCCCGTTCCTGCGCCAGCTGATCGCCTTCTATGGCGACCAGATGCAGATGATCGTGCCGAGCTTCCTCGAACAGTCGATGATCGCCTTCTCCAAGGAGCAGGAGCGCTTTCGCGAGCAGATGAAGGGCGCGATCGGCAAGTCGCCGCTGGATGTGATGAAGATGGCGACGCCGATCAAGGCGCTGGAAGAACAGACACGCCGCAACATGGAGATGTTCCAGAACGCGATGCGGCTGTTCACGCCTTTTCCACCCCCGGGCTCGGCGCCGGCCGCAGCCCCTGCCGAGCCGGCCAGGAAGGACGCGCCGGCAGAGAAGTCCGACGATCTGCAGCAGCTGAAGGATCAGATCGCGGCCATGCAGCGCAAGCTCGATACGATGTCGTAGGCCGGCAGCCGGTCGGGCGCAGCCCAACCGGCCGTGCCTTATCCGTCGATGGTCAGCTTCCACAATTCCCAGATGTCGTCGGCCCGCCCGTCAAGCGAGCGATAAAAAGCCTTGGCCGGCATGTTGGAGTGCAGCACCGTCCACTTGATGGCGGATGCGCCGATGCTGGTGGCATGGTCTCGGAGCCGTTCCACAAGGGCGTGGCCGACCGACATGCCGCGCGCAGCCTCAGCCACGTAGAGTTCCTTCAGCACCACGACTGGCTTCAGATCGTAGGTCCAGGGGATGAGATAGTGGACGGCGATGCCGACGATTGCGCCATCGACTTCCGCAACGAACACGCCGAAGCGGGGCGATGGCCCCAGCCCATGGTCGACGATGTCGGCCTCGGTGACGCGGAATTTGTCGTCATAGCCCTCGAAGACGGCGAGCGCCCGCATAAGGACGAGCACCGCGCCGACATCCCGCCGCTCGAACGGACGGACGACCGCTTTGCGCGCCGGGCTCGGAGTTGGGGTCATGACCTCAGCGTGCCAGGCGCCTTGCCCGAGGCGAAAGGAAGTTCTTCATCCTGCCAGCCTGTCATACCACCGATCATGATCTTGACCGGCAGGCCGAGGCTGGCCAGTTTGAAGGCTGCCTGATCCGCGCCATTGCAATGCGGCCCGGCGCAATAGACGACGAACAGCGTGCCTGCCTGCCATTCCGCCATTCGCTCGGCCGAGATCTCGCGGTGCGGCAGGTGCAGCGCGCCAGGCACATGGCGGCGCTCATAGGCATCAGGCGAACCGACCACATGCAGAAGGACAAAGTCCGGCTCACCGGCGCGCAGGGCTGCTGCAACGTCGGAGCAGTCGGTCTCGACCGAAAGCCGACGCAGGAAATGGTCGCGCGCAATCTCCGGCGATGCCGCCGTAATGTCTGTCACGAGGCTCATCAAGGGTCTCCATCTCAGATGGAACTGGTCTCCATCACTTTTGATGGAACCGAAGTAGCGCACCGGGCCAGGCGATTGCAGCTGGCAGCTTTGCCATATATCGTCAAGATCATGCCAAATCTGCCTCTTGCCAATCCGCTGGTCGTTGCCGTCGCCTATGACGGGCTGTGCACGTTCGAGTTCGGCGTGGCGGCCGAGATGTTCGCCTTGCCCAGGCCGGAGATGGGCGCGGATTGGTATCGGTTTGCCGTCGCCGGCATAGATGCCGGCGAAATGCGCGCGATGGGCGGCGTGCGCATCGTCGCCGATGGCGGGCCCGATCTGATCGGCGAGGCCGGCACGGTGATCGTGCCGGGATGGCGCGGTGTGGAGTGTCCGGTGCCGCCCTTGCTGATCGAGGCGCTTCGGGCGGCCAATGAGCGGGGCGCACGCATCCTGTCCATCTGCTCGGGCGTCTTCGTGCTCGCCGCGGCCGGCCTGCTGTCGGGCAAGAAGGCGACCACGCATTGGCGCTACAGCGAGAAACTGAGGGAGATGTATCCCGATATCACGGTGGTTCCTGACGTTTTGTACATCGATGAGGGGAATGTCCTGACATCGGCCGGCAGCGCGGCAGGCATCGACCTGTGCCTGCATCTGGTTAGGCGCGACTTCGGCACCAAGGCCGCCAACATGGTGGCGCGACGGCTGGTCGTGCCGCCGCATCGCGACGGCGGCCAAGCGCAATATGTCGAGAGCTCGGTTCCCGAGCCTCATGAACGCAGCCGGCTCGGACCGTTGATCGACAGGATGCGTGCGGATATTTCCGCCGACTATCCCATTGCCACCCTCGCCGACCTGGCCGGAATGAGCGAGCGGACATTCTTGCGCCGGTTCGCGGCCGCAACCGGGGTCACGCCGGCGCGCTGGCTTCTTTCGGAGCGGCTATCGCGGGCGCGGACATTGCTGGAGGACACCGCCATGCCGATCGAGCGGATTGCCGAGACCGCCGGATTTGGCGCGGCGGCGACGTTGCGGCATCATTTCCGCCAGCAATTCGCAACGACGCCCGCCGCTTACCGGGCGAGGTTCGGAACCAGTGCCAACCCAGGCTGACGACATCACCGCTGTCAGGGCAGCAATCCCTCATAGCGTCCGCGCGGACGGATGATGCTGCCGCTTACGATCTGTTCGACCATATGGGCGGCCCAGCCGACGCTGCGTCCGAGCGCGAACAGGTGGAACGGCGCATCGCGCGGCAAGCCCAGGCTGCGCGTCAGCACGGCGAGGGCAAAATCGATATTCGCTGGAGCGCCGGTCGCGGCAATGGCGGCGCTTTCCAGCGACCGCAATGTCTCGTCGGTGTTGCCGACGGACGCCAGAAGCGCCGTGGCCCGGGGATCGCCTTCGGGGTAGAGCTGATGGCCGAAACCCGGCAATGGCCGGTCATGGCCGAGCCAGCGCCGAACCGTTGCATCGGCGCCGTGCCGTGCCGCATCTTCGGCGAGGTGCATCACCGCCTCGCCGGCGCCACCGTGCCGCGGGCCGGACAGCGTCGTCAGCCCCGCCAGCAGGCAAGCGGCGGGTGAGGCTCCCGTGGAGGCGGCGACGCGAGCCGCGAAGGTCGATGCGTTGAGTTCGTGATCGGCGAGCAGCACGAGGGCGCGCCGGATCGCTTCCGCGCCGTCATCGCCGACCGACCATCCCTGCGCCAGTCGTCGATGCACCGGCTCCGGCCCTGCCTCGGCGCCGAGAGCGCCGGCCAGCGCGCCGATCGCGCGCGCCGCGTCGACGCACAGCGAGGCGGCGCTGCGTCCAAGCGAAGGCCGCGCCTGGCCGGCAAGCAAGGCAAGTTGCGCGAAGGCCGGGCCTCGGCCGAACTGGCGCGGCGCATCCGGCGACGGCGCCTCGAAGCGGACCGGTTCGGGCAGGGCCCAAAGCACGGCGGCGGTTTCTTCCAGCGTCGCATGGTCGGACAGCGCAACGGCGTCCCGGCCCCGATAGATGAGTTGCCCGTGCCAGACGGTCGAGATCGCCGTTGCGATCGACGGTTCGCCCCAGGCGATAGCGCTTTCGGCGATGGCAGAGGGGCTGCGCCCGCGCGCCCTTCGCGTTGCCAGCGCGGCGATGTCGTCAGCGCGATATTCGCTGCGGCGCGGGTCGGCACGGTCCGGGCGCATGCCGATGCGACCGCGGCTGACATAGGCGTAGAGCGTCTGCGGCCTCACCCGCAGCCTTTCCAGCGCCTCTTCCCGCGACAACCATTCGGACATGGCGAGCCCTGATATTGATTCTATTGATCAAGATTGATGGTGATCCGGCCTACCCTTATCTCCCACATGGAAAAGCTTCAAGGAGACAAGGTTATGGCGAATGGGCTCGATGATGTGGTGGCGGCCGAAACCGTGCTGTCCGATGTGGATGGTCTGGGCGGCCGGTTGACGATCCGTGGCTATTCGCTGCCGGAACTGGCCGGACGATGGAGTTACCCGCAAGTGGTGCGCCTGCTGCTGGATGGTTTCTTCGACGATCTGCCTGGTGATGCCGAACTGGCGGCGAGACTGGGCGGGGCCCGCGTCGAGGTGTTCGAGCGCCTCCTGCCTTCGCTACCCTTGCTGGCGCCGCTCGAAATCTACAGCGCCATGCGCGCCGGCATGGCGTTGCTGCCGGATGGCGAGACGCTGGCGGACGCCTTGCGGCTGATCGCGGCGCCCGCCGTGCTGACGCCGGCTTTGCTGCGCCTGCAGCGCGGCGAGCAGCCGGTCGCGCCGGACGGCAAGGCCGATCATGCCGCCGACATGCTGAGCATGCTCAATGGCGTCGCGGTATCGCCGGCATTGGCAAAAGCGCTCGACACCTATCTGGTGACCGTCTGCGACCATGGACTCAATGCCTCGACCTTCGCCACCCGTGTCGTCGCCTCGACACTGGCCGGCCTGACCTCGTCGGTGCTGGCCGGGCTCGGCGCGCTCAAGGGGCCGCTGCATGGCGGCGCGCCCGGACCGGTGATCGAGATGCTGGATGCGATCGAGGCGCATGGCGACGCGGCCGGCTGGCTGCGCGACGAGATCGCCCATGGCAAGCGCATCATGGGTTTCGGCCACCGCATCTACCGCGTGCGCGATCCGCGTGCCGATGTGCTCAAGGCCGTGGTGCGGCAGCTTGGTGGCAAAGGCGAAACCGGCCGCCGGCTGGCCTTCGCGGAAACGGTCGAGCAAACCGCGCTCGAAGTGCTGCGGATCGCCAAACCGCAGCGCGCGCTGCAGACCAATGTCGAGTTCTATACCGCGCTGGTGCTGGAAGCGGCGGGTTTCCCACCGCGGGCTTTCAGCAATGTCTTCGCCGCGGGCCGTGTTGCCGGCTGGATCGCGCATGCACGGGAGCAGCAGACAACCGGGCGGCTGATCCGTCCGCAATCGCGCTATGTCGGCCCGGTGCCGGACCTCGTCGCCTAACCCATCAAGGCACGGCCTCTCCGCGTCGAAGCGGAGGGGCTTTCTGCATGAGCGAAATTTCATGTGATCACGCGACCGTGTTCGTGTCTTGCCATGGTCCATCCTTATATGCTGCACTGCAACATAGAGCGACAGCAGCAGCTCTCTCCATTGACGTAGGGGCAGGCTGACGCATCAGGATGACAGGAACGCCATGACGAAGAACGGCAAGGCGGAGGACAAGAAGAAGATCAACATCGCCCTTCAGGGAGGCGGCTCGCACGGCGCCTTTTCCTGGGGTGTGCTCGACCGCCTGCTGGAGGACGGCAGGCTGGAAATATCGGCCGTTTCCGGTACCAGCGCCGGCGCCATGAACGCGGTGGCGCTGGCCGACGGTTTTGTCCGCGGTGGGGTCGAGGGCGCGCGCAGGAAGCTCGATGATTTCTGGCACGCCGTCGCGGCGAAGGGCCGGTTCAGCCCGGTCCAGCGCATGCCGTGGGACGTCGCATGGGGCAACTGGTCGATCGAGAATACGCCAGGCTATGTCTTCTTCGATACGATGTCGCGGGTGTTCTCGCCCTATGTCGCCAACCCGCTTGGCCTCAATCCGCTGCGTGACGTGGTCGCGCAGGAGATCGACTTCGAGAATGTCCGCGCCTGCAAGTCCATGGAACTGTTCATCTCCGCCACCAATGTCGAGACCGGGCAATTGCGGGTCTTTTCCGACGGCGAGATCGACCTCGACACGGTGATGGCCTCGGCATGCCTGCCGCAATTGTTCCGTGCCGTCGAGATCAAGGGCGTACCTTATTGGGACGGCGGCTATGGCGGAAATCCGGCGCTCTATCCGTTCTTCAAGACAGCGGCGACCGAGGATGTGCTCCTCGTGCAGATCAACCCCGTGGTGCGCGAGGGAACACCGAGGAGCGCCAACGAGATCCAGAACCGTATCGACGAGATCACCTTCAATGCGGGGCTGTTGCGCGAATTCCGCTCGATCGCCTTCGTCAAGGAATTGATCGCCGCCGGCCGCCTGCCGCATGGCGAATACCGCGACATCCGCATGCACCGCATCGATGCCGACGAGGCGTTCAAGGACTTGTCGGCGTCATCGAAGGTCAATGCCGAATGGGCGTTCCTGACCTATCTCAGAGATCTTGGCCGCACCGCTGCCAGCGACTGGCTGGAGGAGAATTACGACGCCGTCGGCAGCCATGCCACGCTCGACCTCTCCGGTGAACTCGATGACGGCTTCAAGCCGGTGCGCGGTCCCGCACCAGGCCGTCGGGTCAAGGAATTCCTCGCCGTGCGCAAGAACCCGGAGGCCGAGCGCCGCCGGGCCTGAACTCGCCGGCGCTCGCTGTTTTTGATAGCGCCGGCGATCAAGCGTCGGCGACGTCCTTCTCGACCTTGGCGGGCGATACAGGCTTGGCAGCGGGGGCGTCGGTGCCCAGTTTCGAACCGGCGAGCAGGCCTTTCGACTTCGCGAGCTCGGCGCCGGACATCTTTGCCCCGGCCTCGGTGCGCACCCTAGAGATTTCCAGATTACCGCCCTGGACGGTGACCTGCAGGCTCTTTTCGCCGACCCAGCTGATCTCGCCGGGCTTGCCCACCACATCGGCGAACTTGCGCGCTGAGTGCTTCCTGACTTCGAACAGGCGGATCTTTTCGCCATCCACCGTGGTCCAGGCGCCCGGTGCGGGATCGCAGCCGCGAATGAGATTGTGGATGGTGTCGATATGGCTGTTCCAATTGATTTTCGCCTCGGCGTCCTTGCACCAGCCCTCATAGCTCGCCTGGGATTCGTCCTGGGGGATTTCCTGGTGCCGTCCCGAGACGACGAGATCGGAGGCATCGAGCATGGCCTGAACGCCGAGCGGAAAGAGCCGGTCGAAATAGACCGTTCCCAGTGTGTCCTCGGGACCGATGCCAACCGTCACCTGCAGCAGGATCGGACCTTCATCGAGGCCATCGGTCGGCCGGAAGATGGTCAGGCCGGTCTGGCCGTCGCCCTTGATCAGCGGCCAGTTGATCGAGCTCGGGCCACGGTACTTAGGCAGCAGCGAAGGATGATACTGGATGGTGCCGTGCTTCGGAATGTTGACGAAGGTCTGCGGGGCGAACTGCAAAACGTAAGCCATGACCGCGAGCTCGACGTCGAGCTCGCGCAACGCGGTCTCGGCCGCTTCGCCCTTGAGGCTTGGCAGCTGGAACAGCTTCAGTCCATGCTCTTCCGCTGCAAGGCGCAGCGGATCGGGCCTGGAGCCGGGTTTTTCCGGGGCGCAAAAAACGCCTGCGATGTCGTCGCCGCGCGCCAGGAAGGCCTCGAGCACGCTTTTGCCGAAGGCCTGCTGTCCGATGATTGCAATGCGCATGATGGTTTTCCTTATGCGTTGGACAAAGTTCGGGTGAACCCTCGCAGCCCAGCGGTCGCGAAGGTGGATGTCGGTTCGAAACGTGAGGCTTCAGGTCGGCCGGAGGATCACTTGCCGGTCTGGATCCATACGACCTTCTGCTCGGTGAAATTCTCGATGGCCGCGTCGCCATGTTCGCGGCCGAAACCGGAATCGCGCGAGCCGCCCCAGGGCAAGCGGATATCGGTCGGGCCGTAGGTGTTGACCCAGACCGTGCCGGCCTTCAGTTCCCTCGCGAAGCGATGCACACGGCCGATGTCGCTGCTCCAGACGCCGGCCGCCAGGCTGTAGACGGTGCCGTTGGCGAGACGCAGGGCGTCAGCCTCATCGGTGAATTTGATGACTGTCGCGACCGGGCCGAAAATCTCTTCCTGAGAAATCCGCATCTGGTGCCCGACATTGGCGAACACCGTCGGCTTGACGAAATAGCCGACATCGCCGTGGCGGCTGCCGCCGGTCACCAGCGAGGCGCCTTCGTTGCGGCCGATCTCGATATAGTCCAGCACGCGCTTCATCTGAACTTCGGAGACCAGCGGACCCATCGCCGTCGAGGTCTCTTGCGGATTGCCGATGCGGGTGGATTCGGCGCGAGCGGCCAGCCGCTGGACGACCTCGTCATAGATGGATTCATGCGCCAGGATGCGCGAACCGGCCGAGCAAACCTGGCCGGTGTTGAAGAAGATACCGGAGCCGGCGGCCTTGACCGCGGCGTCGAGGTCGGCGTCAGGGAAGATGATGTTGGCGGACTTGCCGCCGAGTTCCAGCGTCACGCGCTTGAGATTGCCCGAAGCGCCTTGCAGGATCTGGCGGCCGACGACCGGCGAGCCGGTGAAGGTGATCTTGTCGACGTCGGGATGATCAACGAGGGCCTGGCCGGCGATTTTGCCGAAGCCCGGAACGACGTTGAGGACACCTGCGGGGAAGCCGGCTTCGAGCGCCAGCTCGCCGATCTTGAGCGCCGTCAGCGGCGTCACCTCGGCGGGCTTCAGCACCACGGTGCAGCCGCAGGCGAGCGCAGGCGCGATCTTCCACATGCCGATCATCAGCGGGAAGTTCCAGGGAATGATCGCGGCGACGACGCCGAGCGGCTCGCGCACCGTGTAGGTCAAGGCATCGGTACGGGCGGGAATGACCTGACCATTTATCTTGTCGGCCATGCCTGCATAGTAGGTCAGCGTATCGAGCACCGCCGGCAGGTCCTGACGGCGGATGGCCGAGACCGGCTTGCCGGAATCGAGGCTCTCCAGATCGACCAACTCGTCCTCGTCGCGCCGGATGAGGTCCGCGAGCTTCAGCATCAGCAGGCCGCGATCGGCGGCGCGCATGCGCTTCCATGGACCTTCGAAGGCGGCGCGGGCTGAGCGTACGGCGGCATCGATATCGTCCACGCCCGCCTCGGCGACCTTGGCGATGACTTCCCCGGTGGCGGGGTTCAGCGTCTCGAAGGTACGACCGGACAATGCCGCCACGCGGCGTCCGTCAATGAGGAGATTGTGCGTCTGGTCGGAAGCTCGGGTGAGCATGCGGCATTTCTCCCAATATATGAACTTGATTGCATATGTGGCCGGTGAGGCCACGACCTGCTCTGTCGCAACGGAACCTACATCTCAGCTAAATCACTGGGAATATGATATTTATTGCCTATCATCACAGGCAAAGATATGAAGGACGGTTCCTATCTCGTAGCGATTGTAGATATGATTGTGAGTTCATATCTCTGATCTACTGCAAGCTCCTGGAGGAGGCGGATTATATGATCCAGATCGAAATCGATCCGGTATGGCGCTTCAGGCGGCGCGAGGATGCGCAGTCGCTGCAAATCATGCTGGACTTCCTCGCCGAAATACGCGCGACGGGAAAGATCACGTCGGCGGCCGACAAGGCGCATATCTCGTATCGGCACGCCTGGAACCTAATCGAGAAATGGTCCGCTTTCTTCAACATGCCGCTGGTGGTGCGCAAGCAAGGCAGCGGCACCAGCCTGACGCCGTTCGGCGACAAGCTGGTCTGGGCCGGCCAAAGGCTGGAAGCCCGCCTTCGTCCGTTGCTGCAGAACCTGTCGCAGGAACTGGAGACCGAGATCAACCAGATGTTGCCGCACGGCCCGCTGATCCTGCGAGTTCATGCGAGTCATGGCTTCGCGGTGCCAAAGCTGCGCGAGATCCTTAGCCGCGAGCCCGATATCGGCGTCGACTTCCGCTATGTCAGCAACCAGAGTTCCCTGGCCTCGCTTGCCCATGATGGCTGCGATCTGGCCGGCCTGCACCTGCCGCAGGGCGAGTTGCGTAAACGCGCGATCGCCGCCAGCAAGGGCTGGCTGACGCCCAGCATCCATCGCGTCATCAGTTTCGTGACGCGCGAAATGGGCCTTATGGTCCGACGCGGCAATCCGCTTGGCATCACCTCGCTGGAACGGTTGCTCGATCCGTCGATCCGCTTCGTCAACCGCGATCCGGATTCAGGAACCAGGCTGCTGTTCGAGCAATTGCTGGCGCAGCACGGGCTGGATGGGATGCGCATCAATGGCTACGAGCATTCCGAATTCACCCATGCCGCGGTTGCCGCCTATGTCGCCAGCGACCTGGCTGACGTGGCCTTCGGTGTGGAGGCCGCCGCGCGGCAGTTCGGGCTCGATTTCGTACGGGTGCTGACCGAGGATTATTTCTTCGTCTGCAAGAAGCAGATCCTCGAAGTGGAAGCCGTCCAGCGGGTGCTGTCGATCATGCGCGGCGAGGAGTTCCATGCCGCCATTTCGCAACTGCCAGGCTATCGCGTGAAGGATGCCGGATCGATCAAGACCATCAGTGAGGTTTTTCGAAAATCGGAATAACGGATAGGGCGATCCGGCACTGCGACAACCTTCGCGTGTGAAGGATGCTTCATCATGCTGACGCCTGCTGCCACCCACGTGCCGAAGATGCAGCGCGGTGTTGCCGAACCGACGAGCCGAACGACAGACGCCGCTCCAGCGAATGGTACGGAAGATCGTTCGGATTTCCGCGGTCGCACCACGCCCGTTGTCCGGTCGCGAGCCGATAGGTTCAACCGATCCCAGATGTTCCCGAACAGGGCACATCGAGGTTGCCGATGCCAGGTTCCGTGGCAACGAAACCGGCCTCAGGCGATCCCGGCCTGATTGGCTTTCTCCGCCAATTGGCGAGCAATTCCAATGCATTGAACAAGCGCCGTGGGGCGGGGGTAGTGTTGTTCACCTACCGAAAGCGATTTGGCTCGTCGGTCTAAATTCGCGTCCAGATTCAGGAATCTGCGCATGGCGGCGGCGTTAGTTGAGGGGGCGCCGCGTTGCCTGTCGGCAATGGCAGACCGGCCGTTCGGGGTTGGTCATGAGGGAGAGGTTGTGAGCCGACTGCCAAGTCCGCTGAACTGGTATTTTAGCGGATCAACAACAGTTTCGCGGCGGCCACGCCTTGTCCCGTCACGCAATGCTGCTGCAACTTTCGGACTATATTGCGGTGCAACTTTGATGTAGAAGCGCCCTCGCCGATCACGGCAATTTGAACACGGTCAGGCGCGCACCCATATCGGCGACGCGCCCGCGTCATGAAGGCGCGGCGCTGGCCGAACCCGCAACGGAAAAAACGACGATGCCTAGAATCAGGTTTCACAAGCTTGCAGCCATTGTTGTGCTCATCGGCTTCGCGGCCTGGATGGCGACAGGCGAATTCTCGTCGGTCGGAAGCGTCGCGGCGAACAAGGCAAAGGCGGCCGAAGTCGAGCAGGGCAAGGCACCAGACGCGGGCAAGCCGAAGACGGCGGAAGCCGAACCGAAAGCGCCGTTGCGCACCGTCGCGGTGGTGACGCCGCCGCGCAAGACCTATGCGCGTGCCATCCGCATTTCAGGCCTGACCGAGGCCGACAAGCGCGCGGTGCTGGCAACCCGTGTCGGCGGCGTCATCGACAAGCTGCCGGTCAGCCAGGGCCAGCACGTCAAGACGGGTGATCTGGTGCTGATGCTGGCGGCGGAAGAGAAGATCTCCAATGTCGACAACGCCAAGCAGTTGCTGGCGCAGCGCAAGGCCGAGCTCGATGCCGCGGAGCGGCTGGCCAAGACCGGCAATTTGCCCAAGCTGCAGCTCGACACCGCCCGCTCCAACCTGACCCAGGCGCAGTCCCAACTGGATACCGCGCAGGCCGAACTCGACCGCAACGAAGTGAAGGCGCCGTTCGACGGCGTTATCGACCGGGTGCCGGTGGAACTCGGCAGCTCCGTCATGCAGGGCAGCGAGGTGGCGACCATCCTCAAGCTCGATCCGGTGATCGCCCGCGGCGAGATCAGCGAGCGCGACCTCGGCTATCTCAAGATCGGTGACAAGGCCAAAGTGCGGCTGGTCAGCGGCCAAACCGTCGAAGGCACCGTGCGCTATATCAGCCGCGACGCCTCGTCGGCGACCCGCACCTTCCGTGTCGAGGTCGCCATCCCCAATGCCGACGGCTCCGTACCGGCCGGCATGACGGCGGAAATCCAGCTCAGCGCGTTGCCGACCGATGCGGTTCTGCTGCCGCGCTCGGTGGTGACGCTGGGCGACAAGGGCGATCTGGGCATCCGCGCCGTCGGCAAGGACAACAAGGTGGCGTTCTTCCCGATCGACCTGGTCGACGACACGCCGACCGGTCTGGTGCTTGGCGGAATCCCGGCCGATGCGCGCATCATCGTTGCCGGCCAGGAACTGGTGAAGGAAGGCGATGAGGTCAATCCGGTCGAGGCCGACCAGGCGACCATCAACAAGCTGATCGGCGAAGCCACCGCCGGCACGCAGTAGCGCGGGGGCGACGACGCCGGACCTTCCGGCGACAGACGTCCGTTCGCCACTTCCGAAAGCAACCGCAGGCATAAGTCATGGATATCGTCAGACTCGCAATCAACAATGCCCGCCTGACCATCTCGGTCCTGGTCTTCCTGCTGATCGCAGGCTGGGTCGCCTATCAGTCGACGCCGAAGGAAGCGGAACCCGACGTTCCGATTCCGATGATGTATGTCAGCCTGATCTATCAAGGTATTTCGCCGGAGGATTCCGAGCGCCTCCTGTTGCGGCCGATGGAAAGCAAGCTGAAAAGCCTGAAGGGTCTCAAGGAAATGCGCTCGGCCGCCTTCCAGGGCGGCGGCTACGTGCTGGTCGAGTTCCAGCCGCAGACCAATCTGGCGACGGCGCTGCAGGACACACGCTCCAAGGTGCAGGACGGCAAGGCCGACCTGCCGCAGGCGGCCGAGGAACCGGTGGTCACCGAAGTCAACATCTCCGAATTTCCGGTGCTCGTCGTCACGCTGTCGGGCGAATTGCCCGAGCGTGTTCTGGCGGCGGCCGCACGCGAGTTGCGCGACCGCATCGAAGAGGTGCCCGGCGTTCTGGAAGGCTCGCTGCAGGGCTCACGCGACGATCTCGTCGAAGTCGTCATCGATCCGATGAAACTATCGTCCTACGGCTTGCAACTCGAGCAGCTGATCGGGGCGGTGGGCGCCTCCAACAGCCTGGTCGCAGCCGGCAACATCGAAGGGTCGCAGGGCAAATACGCCGTCAAGGTGCCCTCGCTGATCGAGACGCCCGAGGATGTGGCGGCGCTGCCGGTGGTCGCCGGTCCCAATGCGGTGGTGCAGGCCAAGGATATCGCGACGATCCGTTCGACCTTCGCCGATGCCGACACGATCACGCGCCTCAACGGCAAGCCGGCCATCGCCATAGAGGTGAAGAAGCGCATCGGCGCCAATCTGATCGACACGCTCACCAAGGTGAGGGCGGTGTCCGACGCCTTCGTCAAGACGATGCCCGAGGGGATGCACGTCACCTACACGCAGGACAAGTCGGTCTTCGTCAATCAGCTGCTGGGGGACCTGCAGAACCACGTGATGATCGCCGTCATCCTGGTGTTCATCGTCATCCTCTATGCGCTGTCCGGCCGGGCCTCGCTGCTCATTGGCCTGGCCATCCCGTCGTCCTTCCTGATCGGCATCCTGCTGCTCGCGATGATGGGCTACACGATCAACATGATCGTGCTGTTCAGCCTCATCCTGGCCGTCGGCATGCTGGTCGACGATGCCATCATCGTCACCGAATTCGCCGAACGGCGGATGAGCGAAGGCATGCCGAAGCAGGAAGCCTTCGCTCTCGCCGCCAAGCGCATGGCCGGTCCCGTCATCGCGGCGACGATGACACGCATCGCCGCCTTCTCGCCATTGCTGTTCTGGCCGGGCATCATCGGCGACTTCATGAAATACATGCCGATCACGCTGATCGTCACGCTGTCGGCGTCGATGCTCTATGCGCTGGTCTTTGCTCCGACGCTGGGAGCGATCTTTGCCAAGGCGCCGGAACATCACGCGGATGACAATCGCGATGGCTGGTACATGGCTGTCGTCAAGCAAGCGGTGCGCTTCCCCATCACCGTGATGGTGCTCACCGTGGTCCTGCTGGCCGGCATCTTCGTCGGTTATTCGAAGTATGGCGCCGGCGTCGAGTTCTTCCCGAGTGTCGAACCGGATTACGGCCTGCTCTACGTGCATGCCCGCGGCAATCTTTCGCTGGCCGAAATGGATACGGCGACCAAGATCGCCGAAAACAGGCTGCTTGGCTGGCCCGGCATCAAATCGGTCTACACCCGCGTCGGCAAGACGCAGGGCGGCGGCCAGGACGTCCCGGAAGATGTGGTCGGCGTCATCCAGTACGAATTCATCGACTGGCGCGAACGCAAATCGGCGAACCAGATCCTGAACGATCTGCGCGGCGTCATGGCCGGCATCCCGGGTGTCGACGTCGAGGTTCGCGTGCCGGAAGCCGGCCCGCCGACCGGCAAGCCGATCCAGATCAGGCTTTCGGCCATCGACCCGGCCGGCCTTGACGGCAAGGCGCGGGCGGTGGCGGCGCGGATCGCCAAGGTGCCCGGCGTCATCGACATTTCCGATGGCCTGCCGCCACCCGGCGTCGACTGGGCTCTCGAGGTCGACCGCGCCAAGGCTGCCCAATACGGCATCAGTCCGACCTCGGTTGGAACGGTGGTGCAGCTCGTCACCAACGGTTTGAAGCTGTCGGAATACCGGCCTGCCGGCGCCGACAAGGCGGTCGACATCCGGCTGCGTCTGCCGGAGGACCGGCGCACGCTGTCGACGCTCGACGAGCTCAGGGTGCAGACCGCGCAAGGTTCGGTGCCGATCTCGAACTTCGTCGTCCGCAAGGCAAAGCCCAGCGTCGGCATCCTCAACCGCATCGACGGCGCCCGCACCGTGGTGGTGCAGGCCAACGTCGCCGCCGGCGCCCAGGTCGCCGCCGTTCAGCAGGAGGTGACCCAGGCCGTCACCGACATGAACCTCGGCAGCGGCATCCGCTGGAAGCTGGCCGGCTCGAACGAGGACAGCGCGGAAGCCAGCGCCTTCCTCAGCAAGGCCTTCGGTGCCGCGATCTTCCTGATCTTCCTGGTGCTGCTGGCGCAGTTCAACAAGTTCACCAGCGTCTGGCTGGTGCTGTCCTGCGTGGTCATGGCGACGATCGGCGTGTTCCTCGGGCTGCTGATAACAGGCGAGACATTCGGTATCGTCATGTCGGGCATCGGCGTCATCGCGCTTGCCGGCGTGGTGGTGAACAACAACATCGTGCTGATCGACACCTATGACCGGCTGCGTGAAGAAGGCTGGGACAAGATGGACGCCGTGCTGCAGACCTGCCGCGAGCGCGCGCGACCGGTGGTGCTGACGGCGGTGTCGGCCATCCTCGGCGTGTTGCCGATCGCTTTCGGCCTTGGCCTGGAAATCTTCCATCACGAGACGACGATCAACGCGCCTTCGACGCAGTGGTGGATTTCGCTGTCGTCGGCGATCGTCTTCGGCCTGTCCTTCGCCACGGTGCTGACGCTGGTGGTGACGCCGTCGATGCTGATGGTGTTCACCCGCGCCAAGGTCAAGCCCGGCGCGCGGCGCGGCCTATTCAGCCGGCTGTTCCGGCGCGGCAAGGGCGAGATTTCGTCGGACGCGCCGACTGCGGATGCCGGCGCGGAACCCGCGATCGCCTTCCCGAAAGCCGCCGAGTAGGCAGGTTTCCTGATCTGACCGGCAAAGGCCGCCCGGAACAACCGGGCGGCCTTTTGCATTTTCCCTCCACGAGCAATGCGAAGCGTTGTCTCGGGAACAACGCAGAGCGGGGAATATCTCATGCCGATCAGCACTCTTGTCATCGTCGTCCTGATCCTTGTCCTCATCGGCGCGGTGCCGGCCTGGCCGCACTCGCGCTCCTGGGGCTATGGGCCGTCGGGCATTATCGGCGTGGTGCTGGTGGTGGTTCTGGTGTTGCTGCTGATGGGGCGGCTCTGAGCAGCCTTTTCGGTTCGTCGAGACGCCTTTCAGCGGAAAGAGAAGGGCGGGCATGGCCCGCCGACTGCCTCAGGCCGCTTTCGACGTGCCCTTCACAGTGGCGATGCCGATATCCTCGAGGGCTTGAGCGATCGCCTGATCGAGTGGCGTATGCGGGATTTCGCCGATGATGCCTTCCAGCCGCGTCGAGACCAGTTGGTGCCGTTCGAAGCGCAGATAGGACATCGAGACGATCTCGCGCCACATCGCCACGAACGGGCTGCCGGCGCGCAGTACCCACCAGGGCATCGAGGTCATCTTGAGCGACCGGCCGAGCGCCTTCTCGGCAGCGGCCTTGATCTCAAGATCGGTGACCGCGTGGCCGGGAAAATTCAGCGCCTCGTAGGAGCCGAGCTTGTCGAGGTTCCTGGCCAGCGCCACGAAGCCGACAGCGAAGTCCGGCAGATAGGCCCATTCATGCACGAGGTCGGCGGGACCAGGCGCGGTGTAGACGCCCTTGATGATCTTGGCGGCGACAACCAGGTCGAACCATGAGCCGCTGCCGGTGCCGCCGAAGAAATCGCCGGCGCGCAGCACAATGGTGCGCACCCGGCCAGACTCGGCCTCGCGGCGGAACAGATCCTCCATGGCGCAGCGGATGCGGCCCTTCTCGGTCGTCGGGTGGAACGGCGTGTCTTCCGTGATCACCGCCGGCATAGGCGAGCCGTAATTGTAGACGGTGCCGGGGAACAGATGCAGCGCGCTGTTGGCATGGCAGGCGGCCATGACGTTTTCGGCCATCGGCAGGCATTTGCCCCAGTCGGTGTAGATCGGGTTGAGGCCATTGAAGATGATATCGACGCCTTCGGTGGCGCGGATCAGCGATTGGCGGTCCAGCGCATCGCCGGCAACCGCCGTGGCGCCTTCGAGTTCGGCCGGCACCTTGCCGGTGCGGGTGACGGTGCGGACGTCGAAGCCGGCGTCGATGAAGGCTTTGGCAACCACGCGGCCGAGCCGGCCATTGGCGCCGAGAATTGCGATCTTGGTCATTGTTTGTCTCCTTGTTTGCTCTGAAGCGACAGGTTTGTTCCGAAGCGACGGGACGAGCCCGCCGCTTTCAGGATCGTTCGAGAACCACCCTTCAGCGGTTGCCGAACAGGTTGCGGTCGGCGCCCTGGATGACCGGTTGCTGATCGGCGGTCCCGGACTTCTCGATGGACGTGGTGATCATGCTGTCGGCGCTGGTGGTGGCGGGCTGTTTGGTATCGTTCGAGCCGAACTTGTCGCTGCCGGCAAAAGCAGTGCCGGCGGCGATGAGGAGGGCGGCGGCGGTGAGTGCGATCTTGGTCATTTGAATTCTCCTGGTTGGTGTTTGCAGTCCGTATCGGTGTTTGCAGGGCGAATATGATTGCCTCATGGATGAATTGAAATTGACCATAGATGCAGTTTTGATATTCATTATTGAATGGAAGATATTGATTGGAACCTTATCAAGAGCTTCGTTACGGTCGCGGAAACCGGCAGCCTGTCGGCCGCCGCGCGAAAACTGTCGGCCAGCCAGCCGACGCTGGGCCGTCACATCGGGGAGTTGGAGCAGGCGCTCGGCGTCACGCTGTTCCGGCGTGGTCGGAGCGGCTACGCGCTGACAGAAGCCGGCGCCACGCTGTTCGAACGCGGCAAGGCGGTCAGCGAGCAGGCGAGTGCTTTTTCGCTATTGGCGTTGGGCTCGGTCGAGGCGATCGAAGGCACGGTGCGCATCGCCGCCAGCGAAGTGGTGGCGGCCTATGTGCTGCCCGACATGATGGCGCGGCTCGGCATCGAGGAACCCGGCATCGAGGTCGAGATCGTTGCCTCGAACCAGGTCGAGAACCTGCTGCGTAGGGACGCCGACATCGCCATCCGCATGGTCAAGCCGGCGCAGAACGAACTGGTGGCGCGCAAGGTCTGCGATATCCCGCTCTGCGCCTGCGCGGCCATTTCCTATCTCGATCGGCGCGGCCGCCCAGCGGGGCCGGCCGATCTCGTCAATCACGCCCTGATCGGCTTCGACCGAAGCGATGAGATCATCAGGGGCTTCGTCCAGCATGGCATCCCGGTCACCCGCGGCAGCTTCCGCTTCAGGGCCGACAACCAGATCGTGCTGTGGGAAGCAGTGCGGGCGGGAAACGGCATTGGCCTTGGCCAGGAGCCGCTGGCCGAGCGTGATCCGCTGGTGGAGAAGGTGCTTCCCGGCCTGCCGCTGCCTGGCCTGCCGGTGTGGCTGGCCATGCATCGCGATGTGCGCGGCAGCGTGCGCATCCGCCGCGTGGCGGACTTTCTCCACGAGGAACTCAAACGCTATTCGGCGGGTGCCGTGTCGGGGGCGAATTCGGCGCGGTGAGCGAGGCCCGCCATCAGCAAGACGACGATCAGCAGCACCGACATGGCGACGAAGATCGGCCCGAAACTGGAATGCTCGGCGACGAAGCCGATCGCAGACGGCGCCACCAGAATGCCGGAATAGCCCATGGTGGTGACGACGCTCATGCCGGTGCCCGATGACATGCCTTCCTGGTTGCCGCCGGCCGAAAAGATGATCGGCACCATATTGGCGATGCCGAAGCCGCACAGTGCGAAGGCCGCGATGGCGAGCCAGGGTGAGGGCGACAGGCCGGCGATCAGCATGCCGGCGGCGGCGACGCCAGCCGAGCCGCGCAGCGTCGTCACCGCGCCGAAGCGGTTGCGCACGCCATCGCCGAAGAAGCGCATGATCGCCATGACGCCGGAAAAGGCGGCATAGGCAAGACCGGCGACGGCAAGGTCGGCGCCGAGTTCCTGTCTGAGATACAGAGCCGCCCAATCGAGCACCGCGCCCTCGGAGATCATTGTCAGCAGGGCCATCAGGCCGATCAGGTAGACCAGCGGGTTTGCCGGCAGCGTGAATTTATGATGCTCGGCCGCTTGTGGTCTGTCCTCGGCAACGAGATAGCCGACCGCCATGGCGATCGCCGCGAAGGCAAGCGCGGTCACCACAGCGGCATGGGCGAGGTGGCCATAGTGCTGGATGGCAAAGCCGCCGAGGCCGCCGCCGGCGAAACCGCCGAGGCTCCAGAAGCCGTGCGAGGACGACATGATGGCGCGGGACATTTTTCGCTCCACCACCACCGCATTGGCATTCATGGCGACATCCATGCCGCCGATCGAGCCGCCGAAAATGAACATGGCGATGGCCGCCAGTGGCACGTCGGGCGCCAGCGCCACCAGCAGCAAACCGAGACTGCCGCAAAGGCCGAACCAGCGCAGCACGGTGCGCGAGCCATGTTTCGAGATCAGGTGGCCGCACAAGGTCATGGCGGTGACCGCGCCCGCACCGAACAGAAGGATCAGCAGGCCGAGCGTGAATTTCGAAATGTCCAGCCGGGTCAGGAACACCGGAATCTGCGGCGCCCAGCTGCCGGTCAGGAAGCCATTGGCAAGGAAAATGGCGGCCACGGCCCATCGCCCGCGAATGGCAGTCTGCATGGCGTTCGGCGCGTTCATAGGGCGAATCCGGTCAGAAAATGGCTTTGCGCGGCAAATTAGATCGATTCAATTCGCAGTCAAGCGCCGTCCGCAGGGAATGCTTGGACCAAAGGGCGAAATGGGACCGGCATCGCTGATGGCGGGCTGACACCTCGGAGATGAGCCGAAACGCTCTTCCCTTCGTCATCAACTCTGAGGAATGGTGGCGTCTCTGAGCCTGGCGTTTAGGGTGACGACGATCTTTCGCATGACTGCAGCGATGGCCACCATTGGCTTTTTGCCGTTGGCGATGAGGTGTTTGTAGAAGGTTGCGAACTCGCCCCTTCCGGCAGCGGCGTGCAATGCGGGCATGTAGAGCATGCTCCTGATCTCCGGTCGTCCGCCACGGATTTTGCGGTAGCCTTGCTTTTGTCCGCTGTCGTTTGGATGAGGCGCGAGCCCTGCAAGCGCGGCAGCCTTTCGACGTGTCATGGTGCCGAGTTCGGGCAAGATGGCCAGCAGCTTGGCGGCCACGATTGGGCCGAGACTGTCCATGGCCGTGCAGATGGCGGCTCGATGCTTGAGGGCGCTGCTGTTGGCGATCAGCTCGCGCATGGCTGCATCGATCGCCTGGATCTGACGCTCGACGACTTTGATCACGGCCTCGAAGGAGGCGGCGAGGTCTCGAGCACTAGGTGCCTTGGCGCGGTTCTTCTCGGCGATCTTGATGGCGATGAGCTCCTGGCGGCGGCGCACCAAGGCGCGCAAGCGGGTCTCGTCGGGGTCCGGAGCCTGCCAAAGGGTCAGCTTTTCCCAGCGTTCGCGGCCGTAGGCCCTCAACATCGCGGCATCGATGGCATCGCTCTTCCCGTGGGTGCCGTAGGAGCGGATGAAGCTCTTGACCTTGAGCGTGTCGGCGCGATGGCAGGCGATGCCGGCACGCAGGCACTCTTCGAGCAGCAGGCCTTCATGGCCACCGGTCGGTTCACAGACCACAAGGTCTGCCTGCTTGTGGCTCTTGAGGAAGGCGCGGATCGTGCGTCGCTGGTTGTCGATGACATGGGTGGTGGTGCCATCGGCGGCGGTGATGGTGTCCTTGGCGATATCGAGGCCGAGGCACAGTTTCGGTTGTTGATGCAAGAAGGCCATGCTGGTGGTATCCTTGTCAGGCTTCGGATTGTTTGCGGGCGTGGCGCGAGCCAGCGGCCAATCAACTCTCCAAGCGATGGCGGACAAAGACGGCAGGGACCATGATGACGTCGGGTGTTGCCCGATCCCAGGGACGGTCGCCTGCCGCCGGGACTGCCGGTTGTGATGGGCCGCAGTCCCGGCCGCCAGACTACCCGATCCTTCTCAAACAATCCTAGGGTCTGCGCCGCGTCGCTTCGCTCCTTGCTCCGCCCTAGGATGACGAAGCCGCGGAGGTTTGGTCTACACAGGCGCCGGAAGCGAGTGGCCGGAGGCCGCTCGCCGTATCGGGCACGCTAATGATCCTTCGGCCGCCTGGCCTCGAATTCGGCTTTCTTGGCGTCCGACGCCTCGGTCTGGTTGAGCGCCTGCCACTCGGCATAAGGCATGCCGTAGACGATCTCGCGCGATTGGTCCTTGGTGAGGTCGACGCCGTCGGCATTGGCGGCCTCGCGATACCAGTTCGAGAGGCAGTTGCGGCAGAAGCCGGCGAGGTTCATCAGGTCGATGTTCTGCACGTCGTTGCGTTCTCTGAGATGCTCGACCAGCCGGCGAAAGGCAGCGGCCTCGAAGTCGCGCTTCTGCTCGTCGCTGAGTTTGGTCATCGAAACCTCCGTCAAAGCGGCCCGGTGCGCGAGCCGAACATTTTCACGACATGTATATCGGGACGGCGGTCGATGGCGTCAACGATCGGCGCCAGACGCCCGGCCCACGCGATCGCGCCCTTCTGGTCTGAAATCAGGTCCTGGCGGATCTCGATCAGTGCGTGGGCATAGCCATTGACGATGGCATGCTTGAACATGGTGTCGCCACGCAGCGCGCCGTCATAGGGCTCATTGTCCCCGACGACGAGGTTCTTGTCTTCGGCAAGCATGTCGATCAGCGGCCGCGCCACCCGGTCGTCCCGATCCCAGAGGATGCCGACATGCCACGGCCTCTGCCTGCCCTGCATGACCGGGGTGAAGGAATGCACCGAGAAGATGAAGGGCGCCTGGCCGGAAGCCTGCGCGACCGAAGCGATCATGGCGCCGACGGCGTCGTGATAGGGCCGGTAGAAGCGGTCGAGCCGCCTTTCGCGCTCCTCGGGTGTGAGCGGATAGTTTCCCGGCACGACAGTGCCGTCATAGAGCTGGCGAATGAGCGTCGGATCGTCCTCGCCGCGATTGGCGTCGATCAAGAGCCGTGAAAAGCTGGCGATCAGGGCAGGCACGCCGAGCAAGGCCGCAAGTTCGCGCGTCACCGCTTCGACGCCGATATCGTAGGCGATGTGACGGTCGAATTCCGCCGCCGGCAGGCCAAGGCTGCCATAGTCCTCGGGTAGGTCGCGGCGGGCATGATCGGCCAAAAGCACGATGCCTCGCTTGCGGTCGCCCTCGACGATATCGAAAGGCGCGAAAACTGTGGATCGGGTCATTGGCGGGAAATGGTCTGTTCGCTGGCTTCCGGGGAGGGTGCTATCGTCATTCCACGAAGACGACGCGTGCGCAATGCCGTTGTTTGGCCAAGGTTTCCGCTGAAATCTGGCAAGGGGCGACGGATAGTGCGCCGGGAGCCTTCCTAAATCGATTGGAATTGGTCAAAACGGCGCGTTGACATGCGCCCGGACTTTTCCGAAAAGGGGCGCAGAGAGATGCTGATGTGGTTCTTGAGGGGTATTGGGATGGGTTCCGCCGGCAGGCAGCGCATGCGCTCTGCCTTTGCCATGCCGCTCCTGATCCTGACCGTTGGAGTGTCGGCGATGGTCATGGCCTCGCCGGCGCGCGCCGATTTCCGCGTCTGCAACGCCACGCAGAACCTGGTCGGTGTCGGCATCGGCTATCGCGCCAAGGCCGGCTGGATCACCGAAGGCTGGTGGCACATTGAAGGATCGAGCTGCAAGACGTTGATCGAAGGGCCGCTGTCATCAAGGTTTTACTATCTTTATGCAGAAGACGCCGAGCGCGGTGGACGCTGGGACGGCCCGATCAACATGTGCGTGGCTGAAAAAGAGTTCAAGATCGCCGGCGTAAACGACTGCGTCGCCCGGGGCTTCCAGCGCGCCGGATTTCAGGAATATGACACGGGCGAACAGGCAAGCTGGATGGTCCAGCTGACCGATGAGCCCGCAACGGGAGGCGCTCCAGCCGCCCCGGGAACCAACAGTCAATGAGACGCAGCCGCAAGGTCAAGATCCTAGCCACAATCGGTCCGGCCTCCTCCTCCGAGGAGATGCTGAAGAAGCTGTTCGAAGCGGGCGCCGATGTGTTCCGCATCAATATGAGCCATACAGATCACGAGCTGATGCGCACGCTGGTCGGACGCATCCGGGCCGTCGAGGAGCAGGTGGGCCGGCCGATCGGTATCCTCGCCGACCTGCAAGGCCCCAAGCTGCGCGTCGGCAAGTTCGCCAATGGCAAGGAAGTGCTGACACCGGGCCAGACCTTCACGCTCGACGACAATCCCGAGCCCGGGACGTCGACCAGGGTCTACCTGCCGCATCCGGAAATCCTGAGTTCGGTCGAGGCCGGTCACCGTCTTTTGATCGATGACGGCAAGCTCGAGCTGAAGGCGGTGAAAAGCGACGGCAAGTCGATCGTCTGCACCGTCGTCGCCGGCACCACGATTTCCGACAAGAAGGGCGTCAGCCTGCCCGACACCGACCTGCCGGTCGGCGCGCTGACCGAGAAGGATCGCAAGGACCTCGACGCGGTGCTCGCCACGGGCGTCGACTGGATCGCGCTGTCCTTCGTGCAGCGTCCCGAGGATCTGGCCGAAGCGCGCAAGATCGCGCGCGGCCGGGCGCTGATCATGGCCAAGATCGAAAAGCCGCAGGCCGTTGCCCGGCTGGCCGAGATCATCGAATTGTCCGACGCGCTGATGGTCGCCCGCGGCGATCTGGGCGTCGAGATGCCGCTCGAAGCCGTGCCCGGCATCCAGAAGCAGATCACGCGCGCCGCGCGCCGCGCCGGAAAGCCGGTGGTGGTCGCCACGCAGATGCTGGAATCGATGATCACCGCACCGGTGCCGACCCGCGCCGAAGTGTCGGATGTTTCGATCGCCGTGTTCGAGGGCGCCGACGCCATCATGCTGTCGGCGGAATCGGCGGCGGGTGCCTATCCGGTCGAGGCTGTGGCGATGATGAACCGCATCGCCACCAAGGTCGAAACCGATCCGACCTATGCCGGCATCATCAACGCGCAGCGCTCCGAGCCGGAAGCGACCGGCGCCGACGCCATTTCGCTGGCCGCCCGTGAAATCGCTGAAACGCTGAAACTGTCGGCCATCATCACCTACACCGCGTCCGGCACCACCGGCCTGCGTGCCGCCCGTGAGCGGCCCCAGGTGCCGATCATCGCGCTGTCGCCGATCCTCAACACCGCGCGGCGGCTGTCGCTTTTGTGGGGCACGCATTGCGTGGTCTCTCCCGACGCCACCGATCTCGACGACATGGTCAACCGCGCCTGCCGCATTGCGCTGGAAGAAGAGTTCGGCAAGCCCGGCGACCGCGTCATCATCACGGCCGGTGTGCCGCTGAGGACGCCCGGCTCGACCAACATGCTGCGCATCGCCTATGTCGGCTCGGACGTGCAAAGCAGCCGGTAATTTGCTGATTTCCCGACGCAGCATCCCGCGCGATTTTGTGCCGAGGTCGCTGTGGCCATAATGCAACGAATGCACGGACAATGATCCCGGCCTTTGTCTCGACACAGGGTCGCCGCGATCGCCTCTACAAGGCACGGGTGAGGCGGCATCAACGGTCGCCCCTCGCCGTCGGCCTTCCCATCATTTTGAAAGTATAGTGAATGTCATCTCTTGTTTCGCGCCGGTCGCTTCTGACCGGGCTGTCGCTTGTTGGCGTTTCGGCCATCTCGGCCTGTGCCCAAATGCCCAGACAGTCGATCGGCATGGCAGCTCCTCTCAATCCGCCGCCGCTCGGGACGGCACCAGAAAAGGCGCCGATTGAAGATGCAGCGCCTGAAGCCGCTGCCCCGGCGTCGCCCGATTACGCCAGCATGTACAGCGCGGTCGAAGATGGCGGCCATTCGCTGCCGGCGATTCCCTTCAGCAAGGTCGACGGCCGGTTCCTGCGGCAGATCGTCGACGATCCGACTGGAGAAAAGCCCGGCACGATCGTGGTCAACACGACAGACAAGCACCTTTACTGGGTGCTCGGGGACGGCAAGGCCATGCGCTATGGCGTGGGCTTGGGGCGCCAGGGTTATTCCTGGAAAGGCCGCGCGATCGTCCAGTGGAAACGCAAATGGCCGACCTGGACGCCGCCTTCGGCAATGATCAGCAGGGATCCGAAGCTGGAAAAATGGCGCCAGGGCATGCAGCCCGGTATCAGCAACCCATTGGGGTCACGTGCGCTGTACATCTTCAAGGACGGCGTCGACACGCTCTATCGGATTCATGGATCGCCGGACTGGAAGTCCATCGGCAAGTCAGCGTCATCAGGCTGCGTGCGCATGTTCAACCAGGATGTCATGGATCTTTACGAGCGCGTTCCGGGCAAGACACCGCTGCTGGTCATCTAGCGTAGGGCGCAACGTAGCTCCCTGTCGGCTAAATATCAGGTCGGAGCGAGCTCGGCCTGAGGCTCCTTGAGGTCGGCACATTTGCCGGCGCCATAGGCGTCGCCGGCAATCCGCGCTTCCGCTGTCCTGGCTATCGCCTCCAGATCGATATCCTTGCCGGCGACCTTCTCGATGGCACCGACGACGAGGTCGGGGGTGATCCAGTCCGGCTTGTGGCCGAGATTGTGCACCCAGACGAGTTCGGCGCCAGCTATGTCGCGTACCAGGCCGACGGAATGGATGTGGGCGTAGACGACCTTGTCGTGGTCGCCCGAAATGACCACGGTCGGCGCCGTGATCTCGTTATAGTGCGGCGCGGCACCAAGCGCGTAGCTGTAGAGGCCGGCAACGTCGGTGGCATTGGCGCGAAAGGCCGATGGCCGCAACACCAGCGGGATCGCGGCCATGCCGAGATAATTGTCCGGCACCTTGTTGGGCGCGAACACGCAGGTCGTGGCGTCCGCCATCTGCAGTGTTCCGGCCGGGTAGGTCAGCGTCTCGGAGAACAACCGGCCGATCACCGGAATGGTGGTCAGGTCGTAGTACCAGGACGTCGCGCCGCCCGGCCAGGGATGCGTCGCCGGCGCCAGGAAGACGAGGCCAAGCGTCTTGTCGGCATGCTCGCGGCCGAAAGCGGCCGTGACCACGCCGCCGAAGGAATGGCCGACGATGATTGCCTTCCTGATGCCGAGACGGTCCATCAGCGCGGCAATGGTGGCGGCCTGCGCCGACGGATTTTCATTGTTGCCGGGGCCGCGCCCGGACCAGCCATGACCCGGCCGGTCGAAGAACAGCATCTCGGCGCGGCCTTCGAGCCCAGGCCTCAGCGGCAGCATCTGATCCCTCAGATTGGCGCTGGCACCGTGGATGAAGACGATTGGCGGCAGGTCCGCCTTGGAGGGGGCGGGGATGTGGACATAGTGGATGCGGGCGCCGTTGATGTCGGCAAATTCGCCGATCGGCTGGTTGCGGCGCTCGATCAGCCATGAGCCGACGCGGGTAACGCCGACCAGGGCAAGGACGAGTGCGAGGAGAAAGGCGACCGCGGCGTAGATCAGGTTCATGCGGGGAGATACGGAGGTGGAGGGGGATAAGTTCTGGGGGGAACGGGCAGTAGGGTCGTGTGTTCCGCAGTGGAATCTATCCCCTACTGCTTACTGCCCTATTGCCTTACTCCCTTGAGGGGTCAAATTCCTTCGCCGGCAAGCTCTTCCGAAAGGGTGGCGACCTGGTCCTGGGCGCTGCGCATCATCGGATAGATGGCCAGCACCTTCTGCCAGGCCTCGAGCGCCGACTGCTTGTGGCCGGTCAGCGCCATGATCTGCGCCAGACCCGACAGCGCGCCGAAATGGCGCGGCTCGAGCTGCAGCGTGCGGTCTATGTCCGACATCGACTTGCCGTAGTTCTTCATCATGAAATGCACCGTGGCGCGCCGGTTCCAGCCCTCGGCATAGGTCGGCTGCATGGTTACAACCTGGTCGAGGAAATCGAGCGCGACGTCGAATTTCTGGTTGTCCATCGCTTTTTGCGACCACAGCATCATCAGGTCGATCGAGGCGCTGCCGGACTGGGACCATTCGTTCCAGATGTTGCCGGCGATGCGTTCGGCCGCCTTTTCGTTGCGTTCGCGCTTGAGGTCGGAGAACAGCTTGTCCAGCCGGGCCTGTTTGGTCATCGGCGGGGCCGGAGCATCCGGGGTGGCTGGCACTGCCGGCTGATCGTCGGCGGCTCTGGCCGGCAAGCTCATGGCGCCGGAAACAAGCAGAGCTGTCAAAAATGCAAAAAGAATCCGCATCGCCCGATCCTAGTCCCGGGCGGCGGAACATCAAAGTGATTTTAGCGTGAGAAGGTCGGCGGGCCGACAAGCATCAAGGGGCGGAGGCAAAAGCCTCCGGCCGAAAACTCAACCCTGGCGCGCCTTGTAGCGCGGGGCGGTCTTGTTGATGATGTAAACGCGGCCCTTGCGGCGAACCAACTGGTTGTCGCGGTGACGCGCCTTCAGCGCCTTGAGCGAATTCTTGATCTTCATGGTCTTGCCTGTCGGTGTGGACCCGGTGCCGGGTCGAAATTTTAAGGCGCGCCAGAAGACGCGCCTTTTGAACGGTGGGTGGCTCATAAACGAGGACCCTTGTCCGTGTCAACCGCAAGCGTGCGCCGCGTCCTGATATCATCAAATATCCGCCATGTCGTCCCGGCGGCATTGCACGGCTCCGGGCGCACTGGGATGATGCGCTGTATCGCAAGTGATTTGGGGACCATCATGCGCCGAACATTCCTGTCCGCCTGCCTTGTCTTGTTGGCGGGAGCGTCGGTTGCTCGCGCACAGGAATGCGACCGCTCCGACGACAGCCAGCAGATGATGAACATCTGTGCCGGAGCGGATTACCAGGCCGCCGACGCCAAGCTCAACGCGGCCTACCAGAACCTGATCGGCTCGGATGATGCCGATGGCAAGAGATTGTTGCAGGCGGCGCAGCGCGCCTGGATCGCCTTCCGCGACGCCGAGTGCGCGCATACCACCGCCGCCAGCACGGGCGGTTCCATCCACGCGATGGAGGTTTCGCAATGCCTGACCAGGCTGACCAACGACCGCGTCAAGCAGCTCGCCGCCTCGGCCAATTGCGAGGAAGGCGATGCGGGCTGCGCCAGTTCCGACGAGGTTGAAGGCGACGAGGTGCAGTAACCTGCGTCCGCGATAGAACGGTTCACCGTTTCACGGAAACGCCGAACCGCTTTTACCTCATTGTTTGCTCTAGCCGTGCCGGCTGATGCGGGTGAAGTGGCCCATCTTGCGGCCGGGCCGCGCCTCGGCCTTGCCGTAGAGATGCAGCATCAGATCGGGCTCGGCGAGCAGGACCGGCACGCGCAGCACGTCGTCGCCGATCAGGTTTTCCATCACGCAATCGGAATGGCGGTCCGGGCTGCCGAGCGGCAGTCCTGCAACGGCACGGATGTGCTGCTCGAACTGCGAAACGACGCAGGCGGCCTCTGTCCAGTGGCCGGAATTGTGGACGCGCGGCGCAATCTCGTTGGCCAGCAGCGAACCGTCGGCCAGCACGAAGAACTCGACGCCGATGACGCCGACATAGTCGAGCGCGGACAATATCCTCGATGCTGCCGCACGCGCCGCTGCCGCCGTCTGTGGTGTGATGGCGGCGGGCAAGGTCGAGGTGTGGAGAATGCCGTTGCGATGCACATTCTCGGCCGGGTCATAAGCGACGACCGCTCCGTCCAGCCCCCGTGCCGCGATCACGGAGATTTCGCGCTCGAACGGCACGAAGCTTTCCAGGATCAGCGGTACATTGCCCATCGCCTCGCAGGTGCCGGCGAAGCCGCCCGTTTCCATGTTGCGGAAGACGCGCTGGCCCTTGCCGTCGTAGCCCATGCGACGCGTCTTCAGGATGCCGCTGCCGCCGAATGTCTTCAGCGCCACCGTCAGCTCGTCGTCGGTGTCGACCGGACGAAAATCGGCGGTGGCGATGCCGATGCCGTTGAGGAATGTCTTTTCGTTCACCCGATCCTGCGCCACGTCAAGCGCGCGCGCCGGCGGATGGACAGGCACCTTGGCGGCAAGCGCTTCTGCCGCGGCGACCGGCACGTTCTCGAACTCGTAGGTAATAACGGCACTCGCGGCCGCCAGTTCGGCAAGGGCGGCCGGATCGTCATAGGCGGCTGTTATCTGCCGGTTGGCGACCTGGGCGGCCGGGCAATCCGGCTGCGGCTCCAGCACGATGGTGCGGTAGCCGAGGCGGGCGGCGGCCATTGCCAGCATGCGGCCAAGCTGGCCGCCGCCGATGATGCCGATGGTCGATCCGGCGGGCAGGCTCACGGCGTATCCGTCGGTTCAGCGGCGACCTTGGCGGTCTGCGAGGCGCGCCAGGCGTCGAGCCGCTGGGCGAGCTTGTCGTCGTTCAGGGCCAGCACTGCGGCGGCCAGGAGGGCCGCATTGGCCGCACCGGCCTTGCCGATGGCCAGCGTGCCGACGGGGATGCCGGCCGGCATCTGCACGATCGAGAGCAGCGAATCCTGCCCCGACAGCGCCTTCGATTCCACCGGCACGCCGAATACCGGCAATGGCGTCATCGCCGCCGTCATGCCGGGCAGGTGCGCCGCACCCCCGGCGCCGGCGATGATCACCTTGTAGCCGGCGGCCTTGGCACCCTTGGCGAATTCATAGAGCCGGTCGGGCGTGCGATGGGCTGATATGATCAGCCGTTTGTGCGGAACGCCCAGCGCCTCCAGCGTTTCGGCTGCCTGGCGCATCGTCGCCCAGTCGGACTGGCTGCCCATGATGATGGCGACGTCGGCGCGTTGGTCGTTCAAGCTATTGCTCCCCGGCGACAAAGGCGCGCCTTAGCGGAATTCGCGCGGGGCCGCAAGGATTTCAGGCCATCGGCCAGATGCCGACGGCCACAATCCGGGTCAAACCGCCGCCTTGCGGAAGCGGGCGACGAAGTCGTCGAGCTCGGGCCGTTCCATGTCGGAGATCGCCCAATAGGAGAAGGCGCCGTCGCTCCATTGCACCATTGAGAAGCCGCCCGAAGAAAGGTCGTCGGGCTGGGTGGCCTTGCCGCCCTGCTGCGGTTCGGCGACCAGCGTGATCAGGTGCTCGCGGTGGCGGTAGACCAGGGCCGGCACCGGCCTGCCCGATATCACCTCGACCCGGCCGCCGATCAGCGCGTAGCCGTCCTGGGCAAGGTCCGGCGCCGGCGGCGAGACGCCGATGCGGGCGTCGAGCCACGGCTTGACCGTATGGCGGTCGGACGAAACGATGTCGATCGGGCTCGCCGCAAGCAGGCTGCGGCGATGGCCGCTGGCGACCGCGGCGGCAAAGCCGTCATCGACGCCACTCTGCATCACCCATTGCGTCGCCCCGCTGGCGAGCACCGCGCTGATCATGATCGACGCCGCCATGGCGCGCCAGTCGAACGAGCCGAAGCGGCGCGCTCTTGGCGATGGGCGCGCCAGGGAGGGACGTGTCCCGGCTTCCCGTCTCTGGCCGCCGCCGGCGCCTGCAATCAATCCCGGCAATGCCGACGGCGCGCCCCGCTGCGGCTGCGCCACCTCGGCCGGCGCCTGTTGCTCGGTGCCGGCCATGCCGATCGCCGCGATGCGGGCGCGAAAGGCGTCGCTGACATCGGGACGCGGCAAGCGGCTGACGGCGCCCTGCAAGGCGACAATGCGGGCATGCTCGGCGGCAAGCGTGGGGTCGGCAGCGATGCGCCGTTCCACGGCCAGTGCCGCGGCCGCATCGAGTTCGCCATCTACCAGAGCGTGGATCATCAGCCTGATGCCTTCGGGATCGTTGGGCAGTCCGTCGTCGTGCGTCATGACGCTCTCCCCAGTTCAGACGCCAGCAGACCGCGGGCACGCGCCAGCCTGGACATGACCGTGCCGATCGGCACGGCAAGCATGGCCGATATTTCGCGGTAGCTGAGGCCGTTGATATCGCGCAGCACCAGCGTTTCGCGAAATGGCTGCGGCAAGGCGGCGATCGCGGCCTCGAGTGCCGCCGTATCGGCCCTGGCGATCAGGCTCGCCTCCGGGCCATCCTCGTCCGGCAGGCTGCTGCCGTGTGCCGCGGCCATGTCGTCGAGATCGCCGAGATCGCCGACGGCCATCATGGCGCGCGGCCGGTTGCGCGACATCCAGGTGTAGGAGGTGTTGCGCACGATGGTCAGCAGCCAGGCGCGGGCGTTGCCGCCAGCGTAACCTGATATGCCGGCATGCGCCTTGATGCAGGCGTCCTGCACGACATCCTCGGCGTCGGCGGCATTGCCGGTCAGCCAGCGGGCGAGCGCCAGCGCATCGCCGAGATGTGGCAGCACCACCTCGTTGAAGCGTTGTGCCTGCGCCCTCTCGCTCAAAGCAGCACCATGATCCGATACTCCGGGAGGAACAGGCCGTGCGCTTTCAGAGAGCGACGGCAATCTTGCCCTGCCTGCGCGGGCGAAACCCGCGGAAGCAGGCAACGCCGCCTGCTGTGGTGAAAGTGAATTCATCTGTGTCACCAGTGTCAAGCGTCCTGAAGGAGGGACTGGTGACGATCTTGCTCGCCAGCACATGGTGACAGCTGACGCCGCAACCATATTCGCTGTCCTGGCAATGATGCGGCATGCCGATCTCCTCAACGCCAGCAGTGGCGTATAACGAGGAGACTTGTCGCGGCGCCGGTTTATTCCCGCCGCGTGCAAATCCGGCTGATCACAGTCGCGTGATCGGCCGGTGCATTTCGCGATTGCTGGTCGGCTTGCCGCTCAATCCGGCCAGCGCAGGACGCCGGACGAATCCTTGCGGGCAGTCTTCATCGCATCGGCGGGACGGTCCTTCGCGGTCAATATGGCGCGCAGGCGGTCGCCGACGATCTCCGCCTCGCCGGGATGCAGATTGCAGGGGTCGAGGAAGAAATGGCCGCGCTCGATCTCGTGGTTGCGCACAATGATCGGGGGCGAGCCCGAGGCAAGCGCCGAGGTGAGCCCGGCGGCGGTAAAGCGGCTCTCGGGCGATACGAAGATCTGCAGCCGGTCCAGCGGATTGGCTGTCGGGTCCGGAATGATCTTGGCAAAGATGCCTGGTATCCCCTGCAAAGCGGCCTTCCAGAGATTGAGTGCGGCCTCCTCGCGCTGGCGGATGCCGTCGTGATCGCGCGTCTCCCAGGCCTCCAGCGCGGCCATGGTGCCGGCGATGCTTTCCTTGCCGACCTTCATGGCCCGCGCCACGCCGCGGTTCTGCAGATAGGCCGCCCGCACCAGATCCTTGCGGCCGGTGACGATGCCGCTGGTCGGCCCGCTCAGGAATTTGTGGCCGCTGTAGATGACGACGTCGGCGCCGCGCGCCAGAAAGCCGCGCAGATCGTATTCGGACGCGGCATCGACGATCACCGGCACGCCCTTGGCGTGGCAGATCTCGCAGAATTCCTCCAGCGACAGCATGCCGTACTGCACGGTGTGGTGGGCGACGACATAGAGGCCCGCCGCCGTGCGCTCGTTGATCGCTTCGCGCACATGATAGTCCTGCGTCACGCTGACCGTGCCGGCGGGTACTACCCTGGCGCCGGCGACGCGGACCGACTGGTCGATCGGCGCGCCGTAGTTGACGATGTGGCCAAGCTGGATAACGACCTCCGACTTGAGGTCGCCGGTATCATCGGGCAGGCGCTCGATGGCGAGCAGGCTGGTTCCGGTCATCGCGCCGGCGATCGCCATGGTGATGCCGCTGGCACAGCAGGCGGTGATGAAGCCTGCCTCGCCGCCGGTGAGGCGCGCGACGACGGTGCTCGCGGCACGCTGCAGATCGTCCATCTCCACCCATTGCGAGGCCATTTCGGCCATGGCGCGGATCGCTTCCGGGACGATGATCGATGCGCCGAGCGCGGTCATGGTGCCCGAGACATTGATGATTGGCCTCAAGCCCAGCCGTTCGCGGATGGTGGTGTTGGAGCCGGTGGAGGAAGTGGTTTTCATGTGAGCGGATCCTGTGGGTGGCAGATCAGGCGGCGATCTCGACGACCGCTTCGATTTCGACAGTGATGTTTCCGGGCAGCGAGCCGACGCCGATGGCCGAGCGGGCATGGCCGCCGATCTTGTCAAAGACATCGGCGAACAGGTCGGAACAGCCATTCACCACCTTGGGGTGGTCGCTGAAGGTCGGCGTCGCGTTGACGAAGCCGAGCAGCTTGACGACGCGCACGATGCGGCCGAGATCGCCGGCGGCGGCGTGCATGACGGCGAGCAGATTGAGCCCGGTCAGGCGCGCATGCTCATAGGCCTGCTCGACGGTCACATCCTCGCCGACCTTGCCGGTGCAGAGCGTGCCGTCGGCGCGCAGCGGTCCCTGGCCGGACAGGAAGATCAGCCGCCCGCTCTCGGCATGGGTGACGAAGTTGGCGATCGGGGTTGGCGGCTCGGGCAGCGTCAGGCCAAGTTCGGCGAGCCGGATGTAAGGCGTCATGGAAGAAGGCTCCCTTGGTTGGCTTCAGCCATCCGATATTCAAAAATGAGACGGCGTCAGCCGTCCGATGTCAGAAATGCGAGGCGCGGAAGCGCGCCAGGAAAGTGCGGAGGCGCTCGTTGGTGGTCTCCGCCGCGAGGATTTCCTTGGGCGGGCCGACGGCGCTGACGCCGCCATCGGCCATGAAGACGATGCGGCTCGAGGCGTCGCGGGCAAAGGCCATTTCGTGCGTCACCATCAGCATCGTCATGCCGTCCTCGGCAAGGCTGCGCACCACGGCCAGCACCTCGCCGACCAGTTCGGGATCGAGCGCCGAGGTGATCTCGTCGAGCAAAAGGATCTTCGGCTCCATCGCCACGGCGCGCGCGATGCCGACGCGCTGCTGCTGGCCGCCGGAAAGCTCCGCCGGCAGGCTGTCGGCCTTGTGGGCGAGGCCGACGCGGCCGAGCCAGTGTTCGGCGGCCTGGCGCGCTTCGGCCTGGCTCTTCCCCCGCACCTTGGTCAAGCCCAGCATGATGTTGCCGGCCGCCGTCAGGTGCGGGAACAGGTTGAAGCTCTGGAAGACCATGCCGGTCTCGGCACGCATGGCGGCCAAGTCGCGCTCGCTGCGGCGCTGGCGCGTTCCGGCTGAGAGATAGCCGACCTCCTTGCCGTCGATGCGGATCGAGCCGCTATCGTAGCTTTCGAGGAAATTGACGCAGCGCAGCAGCGTGGTCTTGCCGCTGCCGGAAGGTCCGATGACGGTGACCACCTCGCCACGCTTCACCTGAAGGCTGACGGAACGCAGCACCTTGACGGCGCCGAAAGCCTTTGACACATCGCGCACTTCTAGCAGTGCCGGATTGGCGCTTGTGGTGTCGGACATCGTGCTATTCCCGAATGAAGGCAAAGCGCCGCTCAAGCCGCCGGCTGGCGAGCGAAAGCGCGTAGTTGACGGAGAAGTAGATGAGCGCGCCGAGGATATAGAGCGGCATCGCCTCATAGGTGCGGCCGATGACCTGGTTGATGGCCTGCATCAAATCGGTGATGCCGAGCAGCGAGACCAGCGCGCTGCCCTTGACCGCGTCGGTGACGCCGTTGATCCATGGCGGCAGGAAGCGCCTGAAGGCCTGCGGGAAGATGACGTAGGTCAGCCGCTGGCGGAAGGTCAGCCCGATCGCCATTGCGGCCTCGGACTGTCCCTTGGGAATCGAGGCGACCGCGCCCCTGAGATATTCGATGACCTGCGCCGTCTTGAACAGGGTCAGCGCCAGCACCGCCGCCCAGAACGACGGCAGATGAAGTCCGATGGCGGGCAGGCCGTAATAGACGAAGAACATCAGCACCAGGATCGGAATGCCACGGATGGTGTCCGAGAAGATGCGCACCGCCCAGCGCAACGGGACGGGACCATAGACCAGGGCGACACCCAGCAGGACGCCGGCGATGAGCGACAGGACCACGACCAGAAGCGATACCCAAAGGGTCAGCGCGAAGCCTTTGGCGAGGAAAGGGAGGGCGTATAGGATCTGGCTCAGCATGTCAGCGCGCCGCCCTGAACCGGCGCTCGACGAGCCTGAGCGCAAAAAGCAATGCGTAGCCGGTCACCAGATACATCGCCGTCGTCACCAGATAGACCTCGACGATGCGGAAGGTGTTGAAGTTGATCCACTGGGCGCCGAAGGTGAGCTCGGGCACCGAGATGACCGAGGCGATCGACGTGTCCTTGAACAGCGAGATGAAGGTGTTGGACAGCGCCGGCAGCGTGATGCGCAGCATGGTCGGCAGGCGCACATGGATGAGCCTTTGCCATGGTGTCAGGCCGATCGCCTTGCCGGCATCGAGCTGGCCGCGCGGGACAGCCTCCAGGCCCGAGCGAAACACCTCGACCAGGTAGGCGCCGCTATAGACCGAGAGTGTCAGGACAAACGAGGTCGGCGCGCTGTAGGCCAGGTCGACCACGGTCGGCAGGCCGTAGAAGACAAGGTAGACCAGCAGGATCAGCGGCACGTTGCGGATGAATTCGACATAGGCGGCGATGATCGCCCGCACCACGCGCCCGGCCGAGACGTACCAGACCGCCAGTACCAGCCCGATGACGACGCCGATGGCGATCGAGATGACGGCAAGCTCGAGGCTGAGCAGCAGACCGCCCCACAGCTTGTCGAAATGCCGCCAGATCAGATTGAAATTGAGGGCGTAGCCCATGCGTCCGCCTTGGTGTGAAGGGCGTCGGATAGGTTGCGGAAGGGCTGGAACGCGGCCCTTCCGCAATCCGGGATCAGATGACCGGGAAGCCGGGGTGGCGCGCCGGCGGCTCCTGGCCGAAATAGTCCTTGAAGGCGGCGTCATAGAGCGCCGATTCATGGCCGAACATGGCAATGGTGAAGGTCTGGTTGACGAAGGTCAGCCAGTCGAGGTCGCCTTGCCGAAGCGCGGCGCCGTAGAGCATCGAATACCAGCTCTTGCCGGCGTCGAAATATTTGTCCGGATTGCGTGAGGCGAGCCAGCGCACGGTGGACAGATCGACGGCGGCAGCGTCGGCGCGCTTGGATTCCAGCGCCTGCAGAACGTTGGCCTGGGTGTCGATCTGCAGCACCTGTGCCTGCGGCAGAGCGTAGTGGACGGAGCTTTCGGCGTCGACATTCTGCAGGATGGAGATGCGCGTCGCCGAACCGCCGGCAAGCAGCTTGTCGAAGGTCTTGTTCTCGGCGGTGGGAAGCGTCAGCAGGGCAACGCCTTCGACATAGTACGGCCGGGTGAAGTTGATCAGCTGCGAACGCTGCGCCGTCATCGTCATGAACTGGATGGTGATGTCGACCTTGTTGGTGGTGACGTTGGGGATACGCTGCGCCGGATCCTGCATGACGAACTCGACCTTGGTCGGATCGTCGAAAAGGCCCTTGGCCAGGATGCGGCCCATGGTGATGTCCATGCCGACCAGTTCGCCGGCATCGTTCTCGAAATGCCAGGGCGCGTTGGTGCTGCCGGTGCCGACGATCAACTTGCCGCGGTCGAGCACGGTGCGCAGCAGGCTGTCGGATGCGGCCTGAGCGGCGGCCTTCTGGGCATCGACGGTTGCCAGCACGCCGGCGGTGGCCAGTCCAGCCATTCCCAATTTCAGAAAATCACGTCTTCCGGATGTGTCGTTCACGGCGACCTCCTTTCGTGTTGTGTTCCCCTATGCACAGGCAATACACGCGACAGTGATCATGAGAAGATTGTCTCTTACAAGAGACGCATGTATCCTGTACAAGACAGATACTAGCACCAGGAATCGACAATGCAAGATGGCAATGCCTTGGCCGTTTCGGCCGATGAAAAGACGACGGCTTCCCGCGAAAAGGGTCTCAACCGGGTGCTCGAGATCCTGGACTTCCTGCACACGACGCAGCGCGCAATCGGCATCGGCGACCTTGCCAAGGGGGTGAATGCGCCGCGCTCGACGACTTATACGCTGGTGCGCTCGCTGGTCGACGCAGGCCTGCTGGAAATGGCCGGCGACGGCAACCGCGTCTATTTCGGCAAGAAGCTCTATCTCTATGGAATGGACTATGTGCGCGGCAACGACCTGTTGCGGCGGGGGCGCCAGGAGGTCGACCATCTGTCGCGCGAGACCGGGGAGACCTCGGAACTGTGCATGCTGCAGAGCGGCCGCTACACCATCGTCCACTCCAGCCCCGGCACCAGGCCGTTCCGCATCAGTTCCGCCACCGGCCTGCAGATACCGCTGCCCTGGACCGCTTCGGGCCGGCTGCTGCTGGCGGGGCTGGAGCGGGCCGCGATCGAGGACATGGTGTCGCAGGACGATCTCGTGCTGCCCGATGGCCGCAAGCTGCGGCTCGATGATTTCATCGCCGACATCGCCAAGGCGCGCGTCACCGGCTACTGCGTCACCTCGGGGCTCGTCGACGCCTACACCAAATGTCTTGCCGTGCCGGTCTTTTCAGCGCCGGGCAAGGTCGAGGCGACGATGTGCCTGGTGGTTCCGATCGATACGACCGACGAGCGGACCGGCAGTCTCATCGGCCTGCTGCGCGAGCGGGCCGGCCGGCTCTCTATAGCCGGATAGGCTGCTAAAATGTCATCCGCAGCCATGACGGTAAGGACACCTAATGGTGGGCTGGACGTTCCAGCAAATCCTCAATCACCTGCTTAACTTGCATGGGCATCAAGCCGGGATTATCTGCGAGCACATTCGAGACGATATGCTCCATCAACTTACCGCCGTGATTTCTCGAGATCGATTGTAAGAAAGGAAACGCTGCCAGAACCATTTCCTCCAAATTGTGGTCGTCGGTCGTGAAATATCGGGAATCAACCCTCAGACTAAGTCCGCCAACATAATTCGCCCCCTCGGTCATATTTGGATCAGATCCGAGGACTTTCTTTGTAACTGCGTCTACCATTCCCTGTAATAATGGGGTCTCGGCTACCGCCAACTCGAAGTAACTCATTCGGCTGGGCACATCGATTTCGTGCTTCAAGCCCGGAAATCCCCGGCATATCGCGAGTCCTAGAAGGAGCGGATCCAAGATGATGTTTTCGAGTCCATTTCGCGACCGGTGCCCGACTACAGCGATCCTTTCGCTGGGGTCATGCCTTCCATCCCAATCCAAAAGACCGAAGACGGATACATTGCCAGCGTTTGATAGCTCTGCGACTAGCCGCTTCACTATATCGCACCCGGTATTTATGTCCCCCTTGCCCGGCGTCCGAGTTCCTGTGGCCACGAACTCCAGCGAACGCTCAGAGGCTATCTTTGGTTTCAAAAGTTTATAGAGCGCATCGTAGATCTTAGCATCAATAGGACTCTCAACAAAAACTTGCCTTCTACCATCATAGGTGATCGCCAGCGTTGGAACACCGATGGTGAGAATGTTAAGAGCTGCTGCCTTTGAGCTTTTATGGAGGCCGGCCTCACCAGGCCTCATAGTATATATGCTTTCCTCGGGTGCTAACGCCACCGTAGAAGGTGAGTGCGTGGCGGCTATAACTTTGATTTTAAATGATTCTACTAGGATTTTTGTTATAGTGTTAACTACGCTTCTAGACATCGACGGATGGAGAGGCGCATCGATTTCGTCCAGTAGTAGTAGCTTTGGGCGTTTAGCTATCTGCCTCTTGTCATTCGCGTAATAAACACAAAAGGCAAAGGACATTATCACCTTCTCTCCAGACGAAAGAGCTGCAAATGGGACTGCTATGCCGCTTGATCGTTTCGTTAGCATCGGGTGGAATGGTAAGTAATCGTTTTCAATAGGTCTATTGATCTCAAAGTCAATTCCGGCTGACAAAAGAGAATCATTAACGAATTCCCACGGTGGAGAGCCGTATATTTGAAAAAAATCTTCACCTGCGATAAACTCTACATTTTCTCCTTTAGATGCCCTGTATTCCGCAAATAGGTTTGCCAATTTAATGTCGCGGTAGGCTACAAAAAGACGGGCAAAAGAATGCTGAAAGATGTCACTTTGTCCCCACGCGGGTACCGACGATGAAAGTATATCCTTCTCGTCTAGAGCAAAAATTGGCTTCCTAGCCAAGGTTGACGTTGCTTGTAGCTGAGATCGCTGGCCTGGGTCTAAGTCATTTAGTGCTGCGGTTTCGAATGTAGCTAATGCTTCCCCAACTTCAGATCTTAGCGCCTGTGCCTTTTGTTTGTCTCCCAGCAAGGACACTAACGTTTTTTCGGTGATCTTCAGAATTCTAGTAGGATCGTTGAGCAAATCACCATCAATTCCAAATTGGCGTATTACTGCTCTGGCAGGGTCTATGTACCTCGGATTTCCCTTCATATTCCTGAATATATTAAATAGATTTTGCCGTTCATTCCTAAGAATGTCGCTATTAAAAGGTCCGCTGTCCTGCGGAGTCATATTTGTCCAGTCGAGAAGCCGTATCTGATCGGGAGTATTCTGATTTTGACTTGGTGCTAGGCTTGTTACGATGTTGCCCTGGTAAATTGCCTGAAGCAAATGGGTTTTACCCACCCCATTTGGGCCAGTTATAAGGGTAAAATCTGGGATATCGATGTCCGGAAAACTAACTATCGAAGAGTAAGATTGAGAAAACCTCAGGTCGATCACAACTGTAGCCTTCTACTGGTAAAGCTGCCTCACAGTAGTCAAAAGTTAGCAGGCTACGCAATGATTTCGTGTACAAATCAATGGGGCTGGTGTGTGAGTGGGAGTGGCTGACGATAGCTGGATAGTGATGCAAGGGTATGAATCGTCTATTGGACTTGCATGGAGGTTGCGGACAAGATCACGATGCCCGAATATGCGGGTGATGACGGCGAACCGGCGGATCGAGCTTCTCAAAGCCAGAAGACCAAGGGCCCGGTTCGGTTTCAAGCGATGATGTCGGGAATGATCTTGTCTTCCAGCTTCATCAGCCGGTCTTTCAGCGCCAGCTTCTTCTTTTTCATGCGCTGGATCTGCAGCGGGTCGCAATTGGTGGCGATCATCGCGTTGATCGCCGCGTCGAAATCGGCGTGTTCCTGCTTCAGCCGGGAAAATTCGAGGCGAATATCGGCCTGTTCCTGATCGGACATTCTCTACCGTCTGCACGTCTGCGGCGCCCAAAAAACTGGGCCTGATTGGGCGGGGGCGGCAATTTCTGCCACCGGCGCGCAGCCCATATCACATTTCACATTGCCGTGGAATGCTACCACGCAGCATTCGACATCGCAGTCGGAAGGTGGCAAAGTGTCATTGTGCCGTCACAGAAGCGACCTGCGGTGGACGCGCCTTTTGGCGGCAGCAATCGAGGAAACCATGAAAGGGAGAACCAATCATGTCTCTTGCTTCCCATCTTGACGAGTTGCAGCGGAAACACGGCGACATCGAACGCGAGATCGATGACGCGATGAACCACCCGTCGGTGGACGACCTCGAAATCGTGAATCTCAAGCGACGCAAGCTGGCACTCAAGGATGCGATTGAGAAATTGAAAGCGCAACCGACCACGCATTGATGCCCGACTGACATAGCCGCCACTATGCGGTCTTCCTTGCCGGCGGCAGCCGCCGCCGGTGCTGGTCGGTTTTGATTTTCAGCAACAAGACCTAGCTGAACTTTCATTCTAAAAAGTCTCCGCTTCGGCTGTCACAAGCGCCCATCGCTTCCTTTCGGTGGATCACCGTAAACATTTGAGATTGGCCGAAGCCTCCTGAATTTCGTCATCCACGGGCGGAGCAGGAGCGAAGCTCCGTCGCGGAGACCCGAGGATCCATTCCGTGACCTTGACCGTAGAGTGCAGCGGAGCAAGATTCCGAACCGTGGCAACGCTTTGAGGTCGCGGCATGGATCCTCGGGTCTGCGCCGCGTCGCTTCGCTCCTTGCTCCGCCCGTGGATGACGAAGTGATGGGTGTTTTCCGCTAGCGGCCAAGGTATGCCATTCGCAAGCGAGCGGCCGTCAAAACTTCGGCACCGGGGAACTGCTTGCGGGTCATTTCGGGGCCAGTGGCGACCTGTCGCCATTGACAAGCCATCTTTGCTCCTCCACCTCATGCCGGACTCTTGCGCTTCGGCCCCGGGGTGTGCTTGTGCGTCGAAGTGGACGCTTGGCGCTCCAGAGACAAAAGGCTGCCGGCATGACCGGATATTTTTCCTTTCCCTTCCCTCGCCGCACCTCGGTCGGCGTCGATGTCGGCGGCGTGGTCGTCGGCGGCGGTGCCCCGGTTGTCGTGCAGTCGATGACCAACACCGACACCGCCGATATCGACCAGACGGTCGCGCAGGTTGCCGCACTGCACCGCGCCGGCTCCGAGATCGTGCGCATCACCGTCGACCGCGATGAGAGCGCCGCCGCCGTGCCGCGCATTCATGAGCGGCTTCAGCGGCTCGGCGTCAATGTGCCGCTGGTCGGCGACTTCCACTATATCGGCCACAAATTGCTCGCCGATCACCCGGCCTGCGCCGAGGCACTGGCCAAATACCGCATCAATCCGGGCAATGTCGGCTTCAAGGACAAGAAGGACCGCCAGTTCACCGATATCGTCGAGATGGCGATCAAGCACGACAAGCCGGTGCGCATCGGCGTCAATTGGGGCTCTCTCGACCAGGAGCTCCTGACCCGGCTGATGGATGACAACCAGGACAAGGGTTTTCCGCTGACGGCGCAGGAGGTGACGCGCGAGGCGATCGTGCAGTCGGCTATCCTGTCGGCCGAGATGGCCGAAGAGATCGGCCTTGGCCGCGACAAGATCATCCTGTCCGCCAAGGTCAGCGGCGTACAGGACCTGATCGCCGTCTATACCGAACTCGCCACCCGCTCCAACCATGCGCTGCATCTCGGCCTCACCGAGGCCGGCATGGGTTCGAAAGGCATCGTCGCCTCGTCGGCGGCGATGGGTATCCTCCTGCAGCAAGGCATTGGCGACACCATCCGCATCTCGCTGACGCCCGAGCCGAATGGCGACCGCACGCGCGAGGTGCAGGTATCGCAGGAATTGCTGCAGACGATGGGCTTCCGGCAGTTCGTGCCGATCGTCGCCGCTTGCCCTGGCTGCGGCCGCACGACATCCACCGTGTTCCAGGAACTCGCCCAGAACATCCAGGCGGATCTGCGCAAGAACATGCCGGTGTGGCGCGAAAAATATCCCGGTGTCGAGAACCTCAAGGTCGCGGTGATGGGTTGCATCGTCAACGGCCCTGGCGAATCCAAGCATGCCGATATCGGCATTTCGCTGCCCGGCACCGGCGAGACGCCGACGGCGCCTGTCTTCGTCGACGGCAAGAAGGCGGCGACGCTCCGGGGGCCGGCGATCGCAGCGGATTTCGAGAAAATGGTCGCCGACTACATCGAGCAACGGTTCGGTCGCAGCGGCAAGGCCGCGGCAGAGTAGGCCAGATGCGGCGTTTCCCCAGGGCGGCGCTGATTGTCCTGTGCAGTGTGGCCTGGTCGACGCTTGCCCAGGCCGATCCGCCGCAATCGGCCAAGCAGCGGCTGATCGACAAGGTCTGCAATTTGATCCAGGCCCATGCCGACCAGAACGGCCTGCCCCGGGATTTCTTCGCCCGGCTGATCTGGAAGGAAAGCCGTTTCGATCCCAACGCCGTCAGCCCCGTCGGCGCCGAGGGCATCGCTCAGTTCATGCCGGGCACCGCCAAGATGCGAGGGCTCGAAAATTCCTTCGACATCAACCAGGCGATCCCTGCCTCAGCGAAGTATCTCGCCGAAATGAAGACCAGCTACGGCAATCTTGGCCTGGCGGCCGCCGCCTACAATGCCGGCGAAAGCCGGGTGTCGCGCTGGCTGGGTTCGGGCGGTTTCCTGCCGATGGAGACCGAGAGCTATGTCTTCGACATCATGGGCGAGCCGGTCGACAAGTTCACCGACCCCGCCTATGCCGGACAGGTCGCGCCGCTCGACGCCAAGACGGATTTTGCCGTTGCCTGCCGCAAGCTGCCGGTGATCATGTCCCAGACCGTGGCGATGGCCTCGATCAACGTTAAACCATGGGGCGTCCAGGTGGCCGGCAATTTCCGCCGCAGTGCCGCAATCAGCCAGTGGCTGCGGGTGAGGAGCCGGTTTCCGGCCCTGCTTGCCGGTCATGATCCGGTGGTGAGCCGGGTGCGCACGCCGATTGGGCGGCGCGGCATCTACGCGGTCAGGATCGGAATCGACGACCGCGCCGCCGCCAATGTCATTTGCCAGAAACTGCAGAGCGTCGGCGGGGCCTGCGTGGTGGTGCGCAACCGTTAGGGGCTGAAGCCGGCTCGATGTTTGAAAGAGAATCGAACGTGAAAGCCAGGATCGTCCTGCTCAATGGCGTCGGCAGTGCCGGCAAAAGCTCGATCGCCAGGGCGTTGCAGACAATAACCGCCGAACCGTTCCTGCATGTTCAGATGGACACCTTTATCGAGATGCTGCCCGATGCCTTGCAGGACCATGCTGATGGCTTCTCCTACGAGACCATCCGGCAAGGCGGCCGGCCCTCGGTCGTGATCAGGACCGGACCGACGGGAGCGCGTGCCCTGCGCGGCATGCGCCACGCCGTCGCCGCCATGGCCGGGCAAGGCAACAGCCTGATCGTCGACGATGTGCTGTGCAATGGCGAAATGCCTGAATATGTCGAACTGCTGTCGGCCTTCGATCTCCATCGGGTTGGCGTCATGGCGCCGCTGGAGGTCCTGGAAGCCCGTGAAGCCCAGAGGGCCGACAGGCGGCCGGGCCTGGCGCGCTGGCAATATGGGCGCGTGCACGCGGGCATAGTCTACGATCTCGAGGTCGACACCAGCCATCTCACCCCGCTGGAATGCGCCCGTCGCATCCAGCAACAATTTCGACTATAGGCGGCGATGGATCGGCCGGGGGTTTGCCCTGCCTGTGAAACGACAAGGGCAACGGGATGTTCGACGCCTACATTATCTGCGGCACGCCGAGAACCGGCAGCACTTTGCTGTGCAAGCTCCTGGCATCCACCGGGACATCAGGCGATCCGCACTCATTCTATCGGCGGCAGGATGTGTCGGAGTGGGCCGAGGAGTGGAAACTGCCAGCCCGCGACATGATGGGCGAGCTTGAATTCGATGTTGCCTATCTCGATGCGGCAATCACCGCCGGCAAGGGCGGCACCGAGATTTTCGGCCTGCGCCTGATGCGCGAAAACCTGGATGAACTTTCGGCGATCCTCGACCGGATTTTCCCAGGGCTGGCCTCGGACACGGCGCGTTTCGAAAGAGCTTTTGGCCGCATTCTCTACATACATCTGTCGCGGGAGAACAAGCTCGCGCAGGCGATCTCGCTGATCAAGGCACAGCAGACCGGTCTTTGGCACATCGCGCCTGACGGCACCGAAATCGAAAGGGTCGCACCGGCGCAAGAGCCCCAATATAATTTCGAGCGGATCAAAGGGGAGCTTGCCGAACTTGAATCCTATGACGCGGCCTGGAACATCTGGTTCACGGCGCAAGGCATAACGCCGCTGCGCGTTGGCTATGAGCGTCTATCCGCCGATCCGGCGGCGGCGTTGCTGGGCATCTGCGAGGCCCTCGGCGTTCAGCCTCCGAATGCCGACGACATCCGGCCGGGCGTCGCAAAGCTCGCCGACGAGACAAGCCTCGACTGGATGCGCCGCTATCGTCTTGACGCGGCCCGCCTGGCGTCGTGACCTGGATCAGGCCGTCTTGGCCACCACCGTTTCGCTGAGCCATGTGCCGATCTTGGCGCCGAGGCGATCGGGCGAGACCGGCTTCGGCAGATAGTCGTCCATGCCGGCCTCGATGCATTTGTCGCGATCGCCCTTCAGCGCGTGCGCGGTGACGCCGACGATCGGGATGTGGCCGCCCGACGAGGCCTCGATCGCGCGGATGGCGCGGGTTGCCTCGTAGCCGTTCATCTCGGGCATCGAGACGTCCATCAGGATCAGTTTCGGATGCAGCGACCGGTACATCTCGACCGCCGTGCGGCCGTTGCCGGCGATGCGGTAGCTGAGGCCAAGCCCGTTGAGGATCTGGCCGAACACCAACTGGTTCACCTCATTGTCCTCGGCGATGAGGATGTCGATCGGGCCGTTCGACGTGGCCGTCGATTCCGGTACTGCCACGGCCGGCACGGCTGGGCCACGGATGACCGTGAAGGCAGGCGGAGCCGCCTGCGGCATCTGGACCGGCTCGCGAACGAAATGCGCCTTGCCGACCTGCGAGCGGGCCTTCTGGATAACGGAGATGACCGTGCCGAGCAGGATCGCCGAGCGCGCCGGCTTGGTCAGATGCGCCGATATGCCGAAGTCGATGATCATCTTGCCGAAATCGACCTGGTCGACCGAGGTCAGGATAACGATCGGGATGGCGGACAGCCGGCTGTCGGCGGCGATGGCGCGGGCGACATCGGCGCCGTTCATGCCGGGCATCTGGTAGTCGAGGATGATGCAGTCGACGCTGGCACCCAACTGGCAGGCGCGATCGAGGAAGGCGAGCCCCACGGCGCCGCTTTCGGCTGCCGCGCAGTCGAAGCTCCAGCTTCTGAGCTGCTCGAGCAGGATCTCGCGGTTGACCGGATTGTCGTCGATGACCAGGACGCGCGCGCCGGTGACGTCGACCGGCACGACCGCGTCGCGCGCTTCGGCGTGATGCACGGGCAGCGGCACCGCGAACCAGAAGACGGAACCGCGCCCGATCTCGCTCTCGACGCCGATCTTGCCGGCCATCAGGTCGACGAGGCGCGCGGCGATGGCAAGTCCCAGGCCGGTGCCTTCGTGACGGCGGGTCGAGGACCCGTCGACCTGGGCAAATTTCTCGAACACGCTCTGCAGTTTCTCGGCCGGGATGCCGATGCCGGTATCCTCGACGCGCAGCTTGAGGTGGACGACATCGTTGACGGTTTCGCCGCCGACATCGATCAGCACATGGCCCTTCTCGGTGAACTTCACCGCATTGCCGACCAGATTGGTGACGATCTGCCGGAACCGCCCGGCGTCGCCGACGACATGGGCCGGCAGGCGCGGATCGACGCGCACGATGAGTTCTAGGTTCTTTTCGGCGACACGTGCCGAAACCAGCGTTGCCACATCCTCGACCGCTTCGGAGAGACGGAACGGGGCAGGGTCCAGGGTGAGCTGTCCGGCATTGATCTTGGAGAAATCGAGGATGTCGTTGATGATGGTGAGCAGCGCGTTGCCCGATTTGACGATGACATCGGTGAAGGTCTTCTGGCGCGCGGTCAATTCGGTCTTGGCCAGCAATTCGGCCATGCCGAGCACGCCGTTCATCGGCGTGCGGATCTCGTGGCTCATATTGGCCAGGAATTCGGACTTGGCACGGTCGGCGGCCTCGGCCTTGAACAGGGATTCGGCCGATTGGGCAAAGGCGCGGCGGATCGCCTGCTCCATCGGCCGGAAGATCCAGAAGGCGACGATGGCCAGGACGCCGAACAACAGGCCGCTCGCCCACAGCAGCAGCCGGTCGCTGGAAGCGTCGGCCAGATGGCGCTCGTCATCCATCGCGGTACGGACACGCACCAGCATCGGCTGGACAAACAGGTCGTTCTGGTTGCGGATTTCCCGGTAGCTCCATTCATCGGCTTTTTGCGCCACCGACATCAGGTTGAGATTGCGCACCATGTCGCGCGGCGACCAGAACAGATCGCCGTTGACGGAAGAGGCTTCGAGTTCGTTGATGGTCTTGGCCGACAGGCGCGGACGTATCGCGTCGAGCTGGGCGGTCAGTGTGTCGATCTCGCGGGTCAGGCGTTCGGAATGGTCACGCGCCGAAGCGCTCAGCGCATCGCGCGTTTCGTTGCGCCAGGCGGACCCTGCCGTCTCGGCGAAGCTGGTCGCGTTGCGCAGGTCGCGGGTGAAGACGACGAGGTTGCTGCTCAGCGCATCGATGTCATGGCGGAAGGAATTGACACGGTCGAGCGCAATCATGATGGCCATGGAAGCCAGCGCGAAAATCAGCAGTCCTGAAAGGTAGCGGATCCGGACAAACCGGATGAAGGAAGAATATTCCGGCATGCGCAACCCCAACACATACGCATTATTTTAACGATCGGGATTACGCTTCATTTACATTAAGATTTCGTTCGCGCGGACGATGCGGTTGCTCTTGCATACGGCGTCGCGACGGATCAGATCGATGCGGTGATGCCGCCGTCGACATAAAGGATATGACCGTTGACAAAGGACGAGGCATCGGAGGCCAGGAACACGCAGGCCCCGACCAGTTCCTCTACCTTGCCCCAGCGGCCGGCCGGCGTGCGCTTCTCAAGCCAGGCGCTGAAGGCAGAATCGGCGACAAGGGCCGCATTGAGCGGCGTATCGAAATAGCCGGGTGCGATGGCGTTGCATTGCAGGCCGTGTTTGGCCCAGTCGGTCGCCATGCCCTTGGTCAGGTTGCCGACCGCGCCTTTCGTCGCGGTGTAGGGCGCGATGCCGGGGCGAGCGAGGGCTGTCTGCACACTTGCGATGTTGATGATCTTGCCGCGGCCTCGCCTGATCATGTGGCGTGCGACCGCCTGACCGACATGGAAGACGCTGGCGACGTTGGTCTGCAGCATGCGCTCGAACGCATCGGCGGGGAAATCTTCAAGCGGCGTGCGGAACTGCATCCCGGCATTGTTGACCAAGATGTCGATCGGCCCGCCGGACAGCTCGAAATTGTCGATCGCCGAGCGGACCGCGTCATGATCGGTCGCGTCGAAGGCGAGCGTTTCCGCCGCAGGGATCTGCGCCGCCGCCGCGCCGAGTTTCGCGGCGTCACGACCGTTGAGGATCACGCTTGCGCCGGCTTGCGCCAGGCCCTTGGCCAGAGCGAGCCCGATGCCTTGCGACGAGCCGGTTACGAGCGCCCGGCGCCCGCTGAGATCGAACAGATTGGACGACATCGAAGCTGATCTCCCATTTGCCTCTCGCCACGCACCGCCGATATCGGGCCTGCCGTCAGCTCTTGCGCGTCGCGACGAAGGTCGCGGCTTCCTTCAGCAGCGCCGCCTTGTCGCCATAGGGGTCGAGCAGCGTGTGCGCCTGGCCGACAAGGCCATGCAACTGGCTGCGCGCCCAGTTCACACCATGTAGCGCCACCAGGGTTGCCTTGCCGGCGGCGGCGTCCTTGCCGGTCGCCTTGCCCATCTGGCTGGCGTCGGCCGTCAAATCGAGCAGGTCGTCGGCAAGCTGGAAGGCGAGGCCGATCGCCGAGCCGAATTCGGCGAGCCGTTCGCGATCCTCAGCCGGTGCGCCGGCGATGATGGCACCCGCCTCGCAGGCGAAGCGGATCAGCGCGCCGGTTTTCATCGCCTGCAGCCGGATGATGCCGGCCTCGTCGGGCGCTGCCTGTTCGGCCTCGAGATCGAGTTTCTGGCCGCCGACCATGCCGCCGGCACCGGCGGCGCGGGCAAGCGCCAGCACCAGGGCGGCCCGCCGCTCGGCCGGCAACACGGTCGCCTCGCTGGCGATGATGTCGAAGGCCAGGGTCAGCAAGGCGTCGCCGGCCAGGATGGCTGTCGCCTCGTCGAAGGCCCTGTGCACGGTCGGCTGGCCGCGGCGCAGATCATCGTCGTCCATCGCCGGCAGGTCGTCATGGATCAGCGAATAGCAGTGCACGCATTCGAGCGCCGCCGCGACGCGCAGCGCCGCTTCGCCATCGGCCGAAAACAGGGCGGCACTTTCCATGACCAGAAACGGCCGCAGGCGCTTGCCGCCGTTCAGCACGCCATGGCGCATCGCCGCCATCAGACGATCGGGCCGCGCGATCTCGCCCGAAAGCGGGCGATCGTCGAGCAACCGCCGCAGCAGCACCTCGATGGCGGCTGCCCGCCGGATAAGCGCCATTTCGAACGCCATTTCGTCGTCATTCGTCATGGCCGGGAGCGGTAGCCGACACTCAGACGTTGCGCAAGAAGGCAAGCGCCATTATGCCGGAGCGGTAAGAGCCCGTTTGGAAACTCTCCTCCTGCGGTCATCTGAAGGCGTTTTCCGCGCTTCCGGTGCTTGCGTACTCGAATGTACGCTCGTTCCGGGTCTCGAAAACACCGTCATGTGATGAACAGGAGGGAGTTTCAAAAGGATCTCTCTGGCACGGGTTGGGCGGCTTGGCGGAACCGATCGTCGATCATGAAACCGAAAAGCTGGACATGGCGACGAGATCGCGCGGCGTGAACCGCCGCGGTCTCAGGCGCTGGGTCCGGCGCGGCCTCATCGCGGCCGCCGTGCTGGCGCTGATCCCGACAGTGCTGACCTTTCTTTACCTGCCGTCCTTCGTGCATCCGGTGTCGACGCTGATGCTGAAGGATCTGGCGACCTTCTCTGGCTATGACCGGCGCTGGGTGTCGATCGACGATGTCGCGCCGGTGCTGGCCCATTCCGTCATCATGTCGGAGGACGGTCAGTTCTGCTTCCACCGCGGCGTCGATCTCGGCGAACTCAGGGGGGTCGTCGACGATGCGCTGGCCGGCGAGGCGACGCGCGGCGCCTCGACCATCACCATGCAGACGGTGAAGAACCTGTTCCTGTGGTCGAGGCCGCTGGGCTCGGTGCGCAAGGTCGTCGAACTGCCGCTGGCCGTCTATTTCGACGCGGTGATGTCGAAACGGCGGATCATGGAGATCTACCTCAATATCGCCGAATGGGGCCCCGGCATCTACGGCATCGAGGCGGCGGCGCAGCACCATTTCGGCATTCCGGCAAAACAACTGTCCAGACGGCAGGCGGCGCTTCTGGCCGTCACGCTGCCCAATCCGATCGCCCGCAATCCGGCAAAACCCGGGCCGGGCTTGAGACGGCTCGCCAATCTGATCGAGCGGCGTGCCGGCCGTTCAGGCGCCTATGTCGGCTGTCTGGAATAGGCTATATCGATGTTCAGGTGATGCCGGCCTGCAAACGGCGGACACCTGCGCTTCCGGTGCTCACGTACTTCAAGTACGCTCCGCTCCGGTCCTCGGTATCCATCGTTTTCGGCTCGGCCTGACCTGAACCTCAATACACCCTAGCCTAGCCGACTCAAAAAAATTCACTGTAGTGCTGGCCAAAACAGTGTCAGGCGTGTATAGGCACCCGACTTTCTCAGATTTAGGCCCCGACATGGCCCTTTCACGAGGGCGGGCTGGGCTTTTGACCATGTAGTGGAGCATATCCATGGCCGTTCCGAAACGCAAAACCTCTCCGTCCAAGCGCGGCATGCGCCGCTCGGCCGACGCCCTCAAGGCCCCGACCTATGTCGAGGACAAGAATTCCGGCGAAATGCGCCGCCCGCACCATATCGACCTGAAGACCGGCATGTATCGCGGTCGCCAGGTGCTGACCCCCAAGGAAAGCTGAAACCAGCTTTTTTGAAGGTTTTGAGTTACAAAGGACCGGCCTCTGGCCGGTCTTTTTGCGTTTGGCGGAATTTTGACGATCGGAGCCGAAGGCTCGGGCCACCGCCCACTCCAGGACACCGACATGCTCTTGAGGCTGCCTCCAACGGGGGCTGTTTCCATGCGCGTCGGATGCCCGCGCGCCGCGCGACCCTCACTGGCTGACGTCCATCAACCTGACTTCCCTCAACACCAAGCCCAGCTTCCAGATCTCATCCGACCATCGATAGGCCACCCTTCGATGGTTTTCGGCATGGGTGGGATTGTGCTTGACGATTTCTTATGTAATTTTCAAAATAATAGTCGGAAATCGACACCAATGGGGAATTGCATGTGGGATTTCGTCAGCACGAGTGATCTCGACGACACCGAACAGGCGGTGCTTTCCCAACTCAAGGTCGACGGGCGGATGTCGAGCGTCGATATCGCCAAGCGCATCGGCGTCACCGAAGCGACGGTGCGGCGGAAAATGGCGCGCGTGCTCGAGGATCCGGATATCTGCATCCAGGCGGTCGTGCGCCCCCTGCGCAGCGATGTCGGCATCGCCGCCATTGTCGGGTTCGATGTCGATCGCGAGCACATCATCAGCGTCGCCCGGAAACTGTCGGAATATTCGTTCGTCGACAGCGTCTACGCCATGACCGGGCCGTTCGACATCATCATCCAACTCACTTTGCCATCAACGACCAGCTTGCATGACTTCCTGGTCAGCGAACTGGCGAACGTTCCCGGGATCAAGGATTCCGAGAGCTACATGATCGGCCGCGTGTTCAAGCACTCGGGCCGGGCCTACCAGCGCAGCAAAACCGAAGAAAAAAGAGGGTAACAATGGGTGAGTTCCTTTCCGCATCGCGCCGCCGCGTCCTGTCTCTGCTTGCCGCCGCGCCGCTCTTCCTGTCGTTAGCATCCGCCGCTCATGCTGACGGGCTTGTCGACCAGATCAAGCAGCGCGGCACCATCGTCGTCGGTACCGAGGCCGCCTTCGAGCCGTTCGAGTTCGTCCGCGACGGCCAGATCGTCGGCTACAACAAGGACATCCTCGACTATGTGGTGAGCCAGCTCGGCGTGAAGCTCGACCAGCTCAACCTGCCGTTCCAGGGGCTGCTGCCGGGCCTGCTGGCGAAGAAGTTCGACCTGATGGCCACCTCGACCGGCATCAATGCCGAGCGGGCGGCGAAATATGCCTATACGAGGCCGACGGGCTCGTTCGAGAACGTCATCGTGGTGCGCGCCGATGAGGAGCGCATCAAGAAGCCGGAAGACATCAGCGGCATGGTGGTGGCAACGCAGCTTGCCTCGTCCGTGCAGCCGATCATCGAAGCCTATGACAAGGAACTCAAGGACAAGGGAGGCAAGGGTGTCGGCGAACTGAAGCTGTTCACCTCCTTCCCCGAGACCCATGTCGCTCTCGCTTCCGGCCAGGTCGATGCGATTGTCATTGCCTCGCCTTCGGCGGCGGTGCTGATGAAGAACGTCCCCGACACCTACAAGGTCGTCGGCTCGATCGGCGAATTCTCCTACCTGTCCTGGGTCGTGCGGCCGGAGGACAAGGACCTGCGCGAATTCATCAACACCAAGATCGGCGAGCTGAAGGACAGCGGCAAGCTGAAGGAGTTGCAGCTGAAATGGTTCGGCTTCGAGATGAAGACGCCAGACCAGGGCTATCTGCCGCCCGGCGCGCTCTGAATCGTTTCCCCTGAACTTGTCTGGCGTGGCGCAGGCGATGCGCTGTCGCGGCTATCGCCCGCGCCGACGCCGGACGGTGCTTCTCCGTTCGAGCTGAAAAATGTTCCATTTTTCAAAAACGCTGACCTTCCTGCCGCAATTCCTGACCGGCGCCGGCATCACGCTCGGCGTCTCAGCGCTGGGGTTCCTGGCCGGCACGCTGATCGGCTTCGGCCTGCTGGCCTGCGGCCGGTCGCGCTGGCGCCTGGTTCGCTGGATCGGCGCGCTCTACACCAGCTTCATCCGCGGCACGCCGCTGATCGTGCAGATCTTCGTCGTCTATTACGTGCTGCCGGGGCTGGTCGGTATCGATCTGCCGCCGCTCCTGGCGGGCGTGCTGGCGCTCAGCTTCAACAGCGCGGCCTTCGTCGCCGAGATCCTGCGCGCCGGGCTGACACGCATTCCCTCCGGCCAGTATGAAGCGGCCAAGGCGCTCGGCCTGAAACCCGTGGTGACCTGGTTCAAGATCATCATGCCGCAGCTGTTCAGGGCCATCATCCCGCCGATGGTCAACGAGTTCACCATGCTGGTGAAGGCCTCGTCCATCCTGTCCGTGATCGCCGTGGTCGAGCTGACCCGCACCGCGCAGAACATCATGAACGTTACCTACCGGCCGGTCGAGGCGTTCTGTATCGCCGCGGTGCTGTATTTCATCGTGCTGTTTTCCTGCAGCCTTTTGACCCGGCATCTGGAGCGCAAGGCGGAAGGCGCGCGCGCATGACGTTCGATTTCACCGTCATCGCGGACAACTGGCAGATCCTGGCCAAGGGTTTTGGCAATACGGTGCTGATGTGCGCAGTGTCGCTGCCATTCGGCTTCGCACTCGGCATCTTGCTGGCGCTGGTGAGGCTGAGGGGCGGACGGCTGCCGGCGGCAATCGTGTCGGCCTATGTCGAGATCTTCCGCAACATCCCGTTCCTGATCCAGATTTTCCTTTTGTTCTACGCCTTGCCGATGTTCGGCATCCGGCTCTCGCCGGTGGTGGTCTCGATCGGTGCGCTGTCGGCCTATGCCAGCGCCTATTCCGCCGAGATCATCAGAGGCGCGATCCAGTCCATCTCATATGGCCAGGTCGAGGCCGGCTATGCGCTGGGCCTGCGCTACCTCACCATCTTCCGCAAGGTCCTGGTGCCGCAGGTGCTTGGCTACATACTGCCGGCGGCCACCAACCTCACCATCACATTGATCAAGGAATCGGCGATCCTGTCGGCGATCACCGTGCCAGAACTCACCTACATGGCCCAGAACATCATCGGCCGCACCTTCTCGCCGGTGGAGATCTTCACCGCCATCGCATTGCTGTATTGGGGGCTGACCGCCCTTGTCGCGGCAATCTCGCGCAGCCTGGAGCACAGGCTGCAGCCCCATCTCGCAGCCCGCCGTGGCGCCTGATCCAAAAAAGCCTTTCAACACAGAGGAGACCCCATGTCCAAACTCACCGCCGCGCCGCGCGATGTCTTCCAGACATTCCTGAACTTCCCGCTGGTCGAGGATCTCGACACGCTGAAGGCCGATGTCGCCATCATCGGCATGCCCTATGGCGACCCCTACACGATCGACGAGCTGATCAACGACCAGACCAACGCGCCGACTGCGGTACGGCGCGCCTCGCAGCGCATCAGCCAGGCGCTCGACCGCCATGATTTCGATATTGGCGGGCCGGTCTTCGCCGGCCAGGACATCAAGGTGGTCGATGTCGGCGACGTGCCGGGCAATGCCGCCGATCATGTCGGGCACTACGGCAGGGCCGAGGCGGCGATCCGCAAGATCCTCGCCGCCGGCGCACTGCCGATCACCATCGGCGGCGACCACGGCATTCCGATCCCGATCTTCCGGGCGCTCGATGGCGAAGGCCCGATCACGCTGGTGCAGCTCGACGCCCATCTCGACTGGCGCGACAATGTCAACGGTGTCAAGGAAGGCTATTCCAGCACCATCCGGCGGGCCTCGGAGATGGCGCATATCAAGGATATCTTCCAGGTCGGCATTCGAGGCCAGGGCAGTGCGCGTACCGAGGAGGTGGAGGCGGCCCGCGCCTACGGCGCCAACATCATCACCACCAACGAATGGCAGGATATCGGCACCGCCGCGCTGCTCCAGCGCATTCCGGATGGCGGCCGCTACTACCTTACCATCGACGCCGACGGACTTGACCCTGCGGTCATGCCGGCGGTGGAGGGCCCGCAGCCGGGCGGCATCAGCTACCGCCAGACGATCGACCTGATCAAGGGGCTGGTCGGCAAGGGTCGTCTCGTCGGCATGGATATCGTCGAGATCGCGCCGGCGCGCGATGTCAACGAGATCACCTCGATGACGGCCGGCCATATCATCCTCAACGTCATCGGTGCCGCCGTGCGTGCCGGCTACTTCAAGCGCTGAGCCTTTTATCTCTCGTTTGCTCCATGTCAGCCGGGCAGCCGGCTGACATGGTTGTTGCATCCGGTCTTCGACCGTGTTCGCGGCGGCGCACGAAAAATCTTGACGGCGTGCCAGTGGCGCATTCTACAGAAGGTGCCCCCTATGGAGACGCCAGATGTTCGGTGCCGTCCCGCTTTTGATCGTGCCTTTCATTCTCTACAATCTCGGCCTGCTGGGTATATTCGGTGGCGGCGACGATCCATGGGCGAGCGAGATCTTCTCGTTCCGCATGATGTCTGGTGGAGTTTTCTCGATGACGCTTGGCGACCTGATGGTGCTGCTCGGGCTGATCTTCCTGTTCCTCGAAATGGTGAAGGCGGCGCGCACGACCGGCGCTTCGATCATGGACCACCTTCTGTCGACGCTGGTCTTCGTCGCCTTCCTGGTCGAGTTCCTTCTGGTCAAGGGCGCGGCGCATTCCATCTTCTTCACGCTGATGATCATCGCGCTGTTCGATGTGCTGGCCGGGTTCGCGGTGTCGATGCGGTCGGCAAGCCGGGACATCAACCTGAACTAGCTCCTTCCGCGCGGAAGTTTGACGGGCGCTTGTGCCGACAGTTGGCGGAAACGCCCGTCGGGTCCCCGGCCCTCAGCCTGGGTCGGCGGTAAAGCCGGCGGCCTCGATACCGGCTATGGCCGCGGCCTCGTCATTGTCCGAGGTGTCGCCGGAAATGCCGACGGCGCCGATGATGGTGCCGGCCTTGTCGCGGATCAGCACGCCGCCGACCACAGGCAGTACGCGTCCGCCCGACACATCGGAAATGCCGGCGACCAGATGGGGGCGCTCCTTGGCGAAGGCCTCGACCTTACGCGAGCCCATGCCGATGGCCAGTGCGCCATAGGCCTTGCCCGCCGACATTTGCGGGCGCAGGAACGAGGCGCCGTCCTGGCGCTGGAAGGCGACCAGATGGCCACCGGCGTCAAGCACCGAGACACCCAGCGGCTTGAGCTTGAGATCGGCACCCTTGGCGAAGGCGGCATCGATGATTTGACGGGCTTTTTCGAGCGGCAGTGCGGTCACGGCAATCTCCTGTTTGAAAAGGGCAATGATCGGCGACCGGCCGCACGAAGCAATCCCGGTTTCGCTTGAAATTGCTTCTTGCGAAGCGATGGAATGAAGGCCGGGGCTGTCTGGATGGTGCCGTCGAGCTGATGTATCCGAGCAGTGTCGGTTCACTGGAGAGCGGCGCGCTATTTCTTCTTGGCGCGCGCAGGCTTCTTGGCAGGAACTGCCGGCGCGTTGGCGAGGTCTTCGGCTTCCTTGGCGAGCCGCAGCGCCCGCAGCTTGTCGGTCTTGGCTTTGCGGGCATCACTCTCCGCGGCGTATTCCGCCATCGCTTTCTGGCGGACGGTTGCTGCCTCTTCCTGCTTCTTGAAGCGCAGATCGGCGCGCGCGCGGGCGGCATCCCGAGAGTTCTCAACCAAGACCTTATCCAATCCCGTGAATTGTGGTTTCCGCTTCTTCTAGCAGAGCCGGCCTCTTAGCGGGGAAAATAGTTGGTCACGCGGCCGGGCTGGTGCCGAGAGCCTTGCCCGCGACCACGGCTTCATAGGCAGCCTGCAGGGTCGCGCGGACAGAAGGGCCAGTCGCCGTATCGAGCGGCGTGCCGAGATGCTCATGGCGCAACTCGTCCATGAATTTCTCCCACAATGGCGGTCCGCCCTTTTCCAGGAGCTCGGCCCGGATCGAGAGTTCCTCGCTGGTCGGCAGCCAGACCCGGCCCCAGGCGCCAAGATGGGCCAGGATCGGTACCAGCGTGATGGCCATCTCGGTCAGGCTGTAGATCGCCTTCTGCTTGTGCGAGGGGTCGTCGGCTTTGGTCAGCATGCCGAGCTCCATCAGCCGCTTCAACCGGTCGGCGAGGATGTTTGAGGCAATGCGTTCCATCGATCCGTTGAGCAGCTCGCGAAAATGGCGCCTGCCGCCGAAAATCATGTCACGCAGGATGATCAGGCTCCAGCGGTCGCCGAACACTTCCAGCGACAGGTTGATCGGGCAGCCGGACCGGCGATCGAGGCTCATTCGATTCTCTCCATAAAACCAGTTGCATTATCGTATCAGTTTTACTATGGTGCAACTGATTGCAAAATGCAATCAGTTTGGAGACCTACAATGTCGACGATCGACCGTCCCGTGATCCTGTCCGAAACCTTCGGCGACCCGGAAAATCCTCCGCTGCTGCTGATCATGGGCGCGATGGCTTCGATGCTGTGGTGGCCGGTGGCATTTTGCCGGGAGTTGGCGGATGCCGGGTTGTACGTGATCCGCTACGACAATCGCGATACCGGCCGCTCGACCAAATATCCGCCTGGCGAGCCGTCCTACACATTCGACGACATGGCGGACGATGCGATTGGTGTGCTCGACAGTCATGGCATCGGCAAGGCCCATGTCGCCGGCATGTCGATGGGCGGCATGATCGCGCAACTCGTGACGCTCAGGCACCCCTCCCGTGTTGCATCGCTGACCGTGATCAGCAGCTCGCCGATGGGGATGGACACCTCGCATCTGCCAAGGATGAGCGATGCCTATATCGAGCATTCGGCCGAGGGCGCCGACCTCGACTGGACGGACCGCCGCCAGGTGATCGACTTCATGGTCAGGGATACCAGGGCGATCGCCAGCATCGCCCATCCATTCGACGAGGCCGGGATGAGAGCCTTCATCGAACAGGATTACGACCGATCCGGCGGGTTCCTGAGCGCGACCAATCATTTCTCGCTCAAGGGCGGCTCCAAGTGGAAGGGCCGCCTGCACGAGATGCAAGCCCCGCTGCTGGTCATCCATGGCACCGCCGATCCCATTTTTCCGGTCGAACATGGCGAGGCGCTGGCCCGGGCGGTCGCCGGCGCGAAATTCCTTCGCGTCGACGGCGGCGGCCATGAACTGCATCCTCAGGACTGGCCGGCGATATCGGCCGCCATCATCATGCATATCAGGTCCAACCAGGGGACCTGATATGTCGGCCTTGACGGGCAAGGCTTGGCACAATAGTGAAGTAAATGCTTCAGTGTTGGCTTGACGGGACATCCGGCTCCCGCCCGCCGACGAACCAGAAACATGCGAGCAAAGAATGTCCCTGACGCTGTATTTCCATCCTCTGGCCTCCTTCTGCTGGAAGCCGCTGATCGCGCTTTACGAGAACGGCACCGCCTTCAACCCGATCATCGTGGATCTCGGCGACGAGCAATCGCGGGCCGCCTTCCTCAAGATATCGCCGACCGGCAAGATGCCGGCGCTGCGCGACGATGCGCGCGACCGCACGGTGCTGGAATCGACCATCGTCGTCGAATATCTGGCTGCGCATTATCCGGGGCCGGTCGAACTCGTTCCCGCCGACGTCGACCCGGCGCTGGCCGTCCGCCAGGCTGACCGCTTCTATGATTTCTATGTGCAGGAGCCGATGCAGAAGATCGTCGGCGACCGGTTGCGTCCGCAGGACAAGACCGATCCGTTTGGTGTCGAGCAGGCGCGCGGCCAGCTGCGAACCTCTTACGCCATCATCGAACAGGAGATGCAGTCGCGGAGCTGGGCGGTGGGCGATGCCTTCAGCCTGGCCGATTGCGCGGCATCTCCAGCACTCTTCTATGCCAACAAGGTCGAGCCGTTCGGCGACGAATATCCGGCCGTGAAGCGCTATCACGACCGGCTGCTGCAGCGCCCTGCCTTCGCCAGGGTGATCGAGGAGGCGCAGCCCTACTTCAAGTTCTTCCCCTATAATAACGGCTGACCGGGATGCTGCACGATCCCGCCCAGCTCGACCTGATGTTCCAGGCGCTTGCCGATCCGGCGCGACGGCAGATGGTCGACCGGCTGTCGCGTGGCCCCGCCTCGGTCAGCCAACTGGCCGAGCCGCTGGCGATGTCGCTGTCGGCTGTCGTCCAGCATCTCAACGTGCTGGAGGCCAGTGGCCTGGTGCGCTCGGAAAAACTGGGGCGCGTGCGCACCTGCCAGATCGAGCCGAAGGCGCTGAGAGCGGCCGAGCACTGGATCAACGAACGACGCCTCGTCTGGGAACGCCGGCTGGACCGGCTCGGCGATTTTCTCGCAGAAACCAGTGACGAAACATGAAGGAGGCTTCAGTGAGCCAACGATCCGTCGTCCATTCCACCTTTGTCGTCGAGCGCTTCTATCCGGCGGCACCTGCAAGAGTCTTCTTCGCGCTCAGCGATCCTGATGCCAAGCGGCGATGGTTCGTCGATCCCCACGACCCGATGCCCAGCCGGCACGAAATGGACTTCCGCGTCGGCGGCAGGGAGACCAATGCCGGCTGCCCGAGCGACGGGCAGATGCATTTCTTCAACGCGGTCTACCAGGACATCGTGCCGGACAGCCGCATCGTCTACAGCTATGAGCTGCTGTTCGGCGAAACCCGCGTCTCGGTGTCACTGGCGACGATCGAGATCATGGCGGAAAACGGTGGCACGCGGCTTGTGATGACGGAGCAGGGGGCCTTCCTCGATGGCCACGACACGCCGGCCACGCGTGAGCATGGAACGGGCGAACTGCTCGACGCGCTTGGCGCCTTCCTGCATGTACAGACCTGATCATCGGGGCGCTGTCGGAGGTTGAGGGCGCCTGGATCAGGCCTCCCAGAACTGATCAAGCCAGATGTTGAGTTTCAGGAAGCCCGCGTTGCTTACCGTATAGACACGCCGCGTGCCTTCGGCCTTGGCATTCACCAGTCCGGCGTCGAGCAAAACTTTCAGGTGCTGTGAAACGGCTGGGCGTGACACTGGCAACCCGGCCGCTAATTCGTTGACGGTCTTCGGACCGCGTCGAAGTTCTTCCAGAAGATGGCGCCGATTGGGGTCGGCGATCGCCATGAAGGCGTCGGAAAACATCATGCCTCATTTGTGAGGCAAAGTTTTTCAAATCTCAACTGTCTGTTTCTTCTTTTCTTCTTGGATCAAGCCGCAATGCTTCCGGCGTCACCGAGCGGTCGGCCGGTTGCGTCTTGAAGGCATCGCGATCTCCGATCGGCACCGGAGCGCGGCGGCTGATGCGCAGCAGCGTGTAGCCAGCCAGCGACAGATGCGCGAAGGCGGTCGCCAGGAACAGGCCTTCCGGGCGCATCCAGCCCATCAGCGCCGCCGCCAGCAAAGGGCCGATCATGGTGCCAAAGCCGTAAAGCAGCAGCAATCCGCCCGATACCTTGACGAAATCCTCGGCACGGGCGTGGTCGTTGGCGTGCGCCACGGCGATCGAATAGAGCGTGTAGGCGAAAGCGCCATAGGCAGCGGTGAAGACGATGACGAAGATGCCGGAGCGCGGTTCGAACAGGAAGATCATGAGCGCGAACAGCGCCGCGCCGAACGCGGCACCGGCCAGCACGAAACGCCGGTCGGTCTTGTCGGACAGGCGCCCGGCCGGCAGTTGCATGGCGGCGCCGGCGACGACCACAAGGCTCATCATCAAGGCGATCTCGGCGGTGGAAATACCAATGCGGGCACCGTAGACAGCACCAAGCGTTCCCCAGGCGCCGTTGGCGATGCCGATCAGCAGGCAGGCGATCGCCGACACCGGCGAGTTGGCGTAGAGCCCCTTGACGTCGAGTTTGACGTCCTGCAGCGGTTTGGGGTGCGAGGCCGTCGAAACCGCGGTCGGGATCAGCGACAGGCAGAACAGGATGCCGGTGATCATGAACAGCGATGCCGATTTCACATCGCCGCCAGCGACGATCATCTGGCCCCCCATGATCGAGGCATAGGTGACCATCATATAGAGGCCGAAGACGGTGCCGCGGTTCTCGTTTGTGGCCTTCTCGTTCAGCCAGCTTTCGATGACCATGAAGGCGCCGGCCATGGTAAAGCCGGTGAAGGCGCGCAGCAGGATCCAGACATATTCGTCGATGATCAGGCCGGTGAGCAGCGCCACGATGGCACCGGACGCGGCAAAGGCGCCGAACGCGCGCACATGTCCGGCGCGGCGCACGATGCGCGGTGCAAAAAAGCAGCCGGTGACGAAGCCGCCGGCCCAGGCCGTGCCCATCAGGCCAAGCGAGGCTGTCGAAAACCCTTCCACCTGGCCGCGCAAGGGCAACAGCAGCCCATGCAGGCCCGATGCCGCCAGCAGGAAGGCAGTGCCGCGAAGCAGGGAGAGGATCGGCCTGTAGGATGCGAGCATTTTCTGATCCGGCTGGACTCTGGGAGGGACGCAAGGTCTGAAGACAGGCGCATTCGGGCTTTTCGGCGGCGGGCCGTTGCGCCCGTCGCCTATCCGCGGCGGAACAGCGCCTCGGCGGCCGATTTGGTGTTGTCCTTGGCCTTGAGTTCGGCCTCCAGCCGGCCGATTTCGTCGCGCAGGATGCCGATGCGCTCCGACAGCTCGCCAACGGAGAGCAGCGACAGGTCCTGCCCGATCTCGTGCGGACGCGCCTTTTTCTTGGGTTCGTCGTCGAAGATCGCCATGGTTGCTCCTCCTCCGCCAGACCAGATTGGCCATTTGCCTGATTTGGCAATGAGCATACATAGGGCAAGGGCGTCGATGCAAACAGCCGGTAAGAACGCGGCGAGGAAAGACGGGAAAGTTCATGGCGAGCGGACAGAAAATTCCGGCAAGGATGACAGCGATCGCGATCTCGGAGCCGGGCGGCCCACGGGTGCTGAAACCGGAAACCCGTGACGTGCCCCAGCCTGGTCCCGGCGAGATCCTGATCAAGGTGCATGCCGCCGGCGTCAACCGGCCCGACGTACAGCAGCGCAAGGGGGCCTATCCGCCACCGCCTGGAGCATCGGACCTGCCGGGCCTCGAGGTCTCGGGCGAAGTGGCCGCGCTTGGCGACGAGGTATCGCGCTGGCGCATCGGCGAACGGGTCTGCGCGCTCACCCCCGGCGGCGGTTATGCCGAATATGTCAAGGTTCATACCGGCAGCGTGTTGCCGCTGCCCGCGGGCTTCACCCATACGGAAGCGGCGGCGGTGCCTGAAAACTATTTCACGGTCTGGCACAATGTCTTCGAACGCGGCGGCTTGAAGAAAGGCGAGACGCTGCTCGTGCATGGCGGCTCGTCCGGCATCGGCACAACGGCGATCCAGCTTGCCTCGGCCTTCGGCGCGCATGTCATCACCACCGCCGGATCCAAGGAGAAATGCGATGCCTGCCTGAAGCTCGGCGCCGACCGGGCGATCAACTATCGCGAGGAGGACTTCGTCAAGGCGGTCAAGGAGGCGACGGGCGGCAAGGGCGCCAATGTCATCCTCGACATGGTCGGTGGCGACTATGTCCAGCGCAACTACGAGGCCGCCGCCGTCGAGGGCCGGATCGTCCAGATCGCGGTGCAGGCGGGCGCTGTCGCCAGTGCCGACTTTTCCAAGATCATGGTCAAGCGGCTGACCCATACGGGTTCGACACTGCGGCCGCGCACTGTCGAGTTCAAGGCGGCGATCGCGGCTGCGCTGGAAGCGCAGGTCTGGCCGCTGCTCGGCACGCGCAAGGTCGCTCCGGTCATGGACATGATCTACCCACTCACGGATGCCTGGCGCGCGCATGAGCGGATGGAGGAGGGCGAACATATCGGCAAGATCGTGCTCGACGTCGGCTAGGACGTATCGATATTCAGGTGAGGCCGGCCTGCAAATGATGGCTTCCTGCGCTTCCGGTGCTCACGTACCTGAGCACGCTCCGCTCCGGTTCTCGGAAACCATCATTTTCGACGCGGCCTGACCTGAATCTCGACACGTCCTGGGCCAGCGCCCTTCGTCCCACTGCCTACGAGATGAACAGAAGCTTAATGGTGCAATGCAGCATTTGCATCATTGCTATGCAAAATCGGCCGTTCAAGTCCTCATCGATGACCACTATCTGTGCAGCATCGAAACGAACACCCCATCAGGAGGACCATCATGAACCCGATCCGCGCTTTCCGTAACTGGCGCATGTACAACGAGACCGTGCGCGAACTGAACCGTCTCAACGCGCGTCAGCTCAGCGATCTCGGCATCAACCGCGCCGACATCGAACGGATCGCCCGCCAGGCGATCTGATTTCAAGCACGACCCGGCCGCAAGGCCGTGCTCGTGCCGAGAAGCAGAGCCGTCGCAGACGCTTCCCGTCTCCGGTTCCGAACCCGCTGGACCCAGTCCAGCGGGTTTTGTCTTTTGGGGATCCGGGCGATTGGCTTCCGGTTCCAGGAGCGCGCGCGTCGCGTTGCTTGCTCCGGCTTGCGCAAGCGGCAGGAGGCAGTTCAATGGTGCTGCTCAGGCCGACCGCTCTTCGGCATTTTGCTTATTGACCGTGGTTGCCGCCGTGGCATGTTTGACCTCGGGGGAAGATCGGTCGGCCTGAAGCGTTGATTGTTCGGGTCTGGCAAGTTGCTTGCCCGAAAGGCTTCTTGCCCATGCTCGACGACCTGACGAACAGGATCTACGAGGCGGCCTTCGTGCCCGACCTCTGGCCGGATGTGCTGGAGGATATCGATTCCGTATCCGGCTCCGTGGGTGGCGCCGTGTTTCTGTTCGGCGACGACCAGCCCGCGCGCGGCAAGACGATCGCGTTCCTGCAGGATCTGCAAGGCGAATTGCTGGCGAGCGACACGCTGCAGTTCTCGGCGGCGGTTTCGCGCATGTGTGCGCTGCAGCCGGCAAGCTTCGTCGACGTTGAGGCTTTCCTCACGCCCGACGAGATCGAGAACGATCCGGTCCGAAAACGGCTTCGCGCCATGGGTATCGGCGCGCATGCCTGCACCGCGATACCGATGCCCAGCGGCGAGATGGCTATCTTCGTTTTCCAACGACGGCTCGGCGAAGGCGACTACGACCAAAAGAGCCTGGACGTGCTCGACAGTCTCCGGCCAGCCATGGCGCGTGCCGGCCTGATAGCGGGGCGGCTCGGCCTTGAACGCGCCGAAGGAACGGTTGCCGCCATGACGGCGATGGGCCTGCCGGCGGCTGTCCTGTCGCTGAAAGGGCGGGTGATGCTCGCCAATACGCTGTTCGACGGCCTGTCCTCCCTGTTCCTGCCCACCGCCTTTGGCGGCTTGGCCATTGCCGATCCCGAGGCCAACCGGCTGTTCCAGCAAGCTGTCGTCGCCGCGCGCAACGACATGGAGCCGACAGTCCGCTCCATACCGGTGCAAGGCGTGGAGGGCCGGCGGCCGATGGTTCTGCACATGTTGCCATTGCGCCGTTCGGCGCATGAGATCTTTTCGGGCGCCGACATTCTGGTGGCGGCGACGGCGCTCAGCGCCAGCTCGCTTGTGCCTTCGCCGACACTGCTTGCGGGATTATTCGATCTGACGCCGGCCGAAGCACGGCTGGCCACGGCGCTGTCGCAAGGCCATGCGCTCAAGGCCGCCGCAGTCGGTTCCAACATCACGGAAAAAACCGCCCGGACCTATCTGGAGCGAATATTCGCCAAGACCGGGACACGCCAGCAAAGCCAGCTCGTGGCGCTGCTGAAAAGCGCCGGCCCCTTTGGTTGAGGTCGCCGGCGGTTGGCAGTGAATGCGCTTGCTGGTTCCCGAACGTATTGAGGCCGCCCGCGCCTCCAAAAACATTGCGAAACAGCAAGGGAACGGTTATACAGGCCGCGAATTTCCCATTTTGGTGGCTCTAAACCACCGCCCGCGCGGGAACGCGGGCGAACGAGAAGGATTTTTAAAATGGCCAATACGCTGCTGATGCCCAAGGCGACCGCCGTCTGGCTGGTCGACAACACCGCGCTCTCCTTTGAGCAGATCGCGCAGTTCTGCGGGCTGCATCCGCTCGAGGTCAAGGCGATCGCCGATGGCGAATCGGCGCAAGGCATCAAGGGCATGGACCCGATCATGACCGGCCAGCTGACCCGCGACGAGATCGCGCGCGCCGAGAAGGATCCGAACCAGCGCCTGAAGCTTTCCGATCCCAAGGTGCGGGTGCCGGAATCCAAGCGCAAGGGTCCGCGCTACACGCCGCTGTCGAAGCGCCAGGACCGGCCGAACGCCATCCTGTGGCTGGTGCGCAACCATCCCGAACTCAAGGACGCCCAGATTTCGCGTCTCGTCGGCACCACCAAGTCGACGATCGAGCAGATCCGCGAACGCAAGCACTGGAACTCGGCCAATCTGCAGCCGATGGATCCGGTGACGCTGGGTCTTGCCTCGCAGATCGACCTCGACATGGAAGTCAACCGTGCCTCGCGCGGCCGCGAGCAGGCGCAGCCGGTCGGCGACACGCTGCTGCCCGCGGCCCTGACCGAGCGGCTGGTGCCGGCTCCCGAAAAGCCGAAGGACGAAGATGCCGAACTCGACGCCAACGCCGTGTTCGCCAAGCTCTCGGCACTGAAGTCGAAGAACGAGGACGCGGACGACGAGTGAGCGTCTCGACAGACCAAAAAGCCCGCTTCGAGCGGGCTTTTTTTTCTCTTGGGATCTCAGCTTCGCGCCACGCGGTCCGGCGCCATGCCGTAGTCCTCGCTGCGCTCCACCGCCCGGTAGAAGTCGGCAAGCTGCTTGCCGCGCTCCGGCTTGAAGATGCGGCCGGCGATCACCACCGAGGCGATGCGGTCGATGCGGAAGGCTCGAAAATCGTCGCGCATTTCGCACCAGGCGACCAGCGTCCACACCTTGCCCCAGAACCACAGGCCGAGCGGCCGGATGTCGCGCGCGGTGCTACGGCCGGCTTCGTCCGAGTAGTCAACGGTCAGCACCTGGCGCTTCTCGACGGCGCGCTCGATCAGGTCGATCGCCTCGCGGGCGGCGTCGCTCACCACCCACATCGGCGTATGGATCTCGGTGCGGGCGATGCGGTCTTTCTCCGCGTCGGGCAGCACGGCGCCGATCTTGACCAGCGCCTCGTCGGCGGCGCGTGCCATGGCGGCGCCGCCAAAGGCGCGCACCATGCGCGCGCCGGCAACCAGCGCCACGATCTCGTCACGCGTGAACATCAGCGGCGGAAGGTCGAAACCCTCCCTCATCATGTAGCCAACACCGGCCTCGCCGTCGATCGGCACCCCGGTCGACTGCAGGTCGGCTATGTCGCGGTAGATCGTTCGCTCGGAAACCTCGAGCCACGTGCCGAGCTTCTGGGCGGTGACCAGACGGCCACCCCGCAGATGCTGCACGATCTGAAAGAGCCTGTCGGCGCGGCGCATCGTTTGCTTCCCCAGTGGTTTTCCCATGCATGCCGTGGCTCCCGGACCGGATCCACTTGCGAATGACATGCATTACGGCTTCAGTCCTTCGCGCTTGCGCTGCGCGGCAACGAACTCCGCGCCAAAGGACAGTTTCTTCGTTGTCGGCGTCTTGGCATCGAGCACGCGCCAGAAGGGAGCGATGTCGCTCAGCGTCATGCCGCGCTCCAGGTCTTCCCTGGCGGCTTCGGCAACCGTGCGCAGATGATAGCCGATGGTGACCGGGCATGTCACTTCGGCACCGTGTTCGACGGCAAGCGCCGTGCGCAACGCACGCACGTCCATCTCGACGCCTTCGGGAATGGAGCGGATGAAGTCATCGACCTGCCGTGCGGTCGGCACCAGCATCGGCTGGCCTTCGATGACATCTCCCACCGTGCGTGGCGTTGGTTTCACGCCGTTGATGCCAGGCGTGTTCAGCCTGTCGTTCCAGCTTTTCATCGATCGTCCTCTCGGCCGGCCTTGCGCATTGTCCCACCATCGCACGCGCCTCCTGACAGCATACTGTCAGGAGGCTTCAGCATATTCCCTGGCGAACAGCGTCCGCATCTGCGCGAGATCGCTGCTTCTTTCCGGATAGAGCGTCTTCAGAAAGGCGAGGGCAAAGGTGCCCGGCGCCGAACCCGGCGCGGATACGATCTTGCCGTCCGCGACCGCGTGCGGCACGTCCTGGTAGTTGTTGTCGCCCGCATAGCCGGCTTCATGACCGTTGATCCAGTCGCGGCCATTGCTGGTATGTTTGGCATGTCCGAACATGCCGGCCCGAGCCAGAGCCAGCGTGCCGGCGCAGATCCCGCCGACGACACCGCCGCGCGTTGCAACGGAGTTCAGCAGTTCGGCGACATCCGGCGGTGCCTTGCCCGCCCACTGGTCGGAACCGATGACGGCGACAGCATCGAGATCGGCATTCTCTTCAACGCCGGCCGAGCGGTCAGGCGTCAGCCGAAAACCGCTGATTCCGGTCACCGGCCTGCCTTCGGGGGTCAGCGACACGGCGCGGGCGCCGAACCATTCAACCGCCGAGGCCGCCAGCAAGCCATACTCCCAGTCGGCAAAACCTTCGATGAAGAGGAAGCCGATTGTCTTCTGTTCGGGCATAAGCTCGCTCCATCCCCGGCGCGCCATAGCTTCATTTTCATGCATGTCGTGCCCCCAAGCCGGGGGCGATTTTCGGGCTACATGCATCGATATCTGGGCATTGGCGCATCCATGTCCAATATCGACGTCGAAAAATTCGCCTCAATTGCCGCGAGAGCGACGTTCCGCATACATATCCGGCCAGCCGATATCCTTGCGGATGTCCGCGGGCAGTGCGTTCATGAAACGCTGCGTGCGGATTTCGTTGCGCATGGTGCGAACCTTGCCGACATAGTGCTGCATGCCGCGCAGAATGGTGAAACCGTTCATGGCTATTCTCCTCTCTCTGACTGAATGCAGTATCGCACACCCCTCCTGACAGCAGTCTGTCAGGAGGATGGCAGGGTTCGCGGCGATAGCTCCGCCTGATACAGATCCGGGAAGGCCATCCTCGAACCGCAAACTCGGGCCAGCGAGCAGGAGGAGGATTGTTCACCGTATGAGTGCTTATCGATGGGTCATTGTTCAATCCGCGGCGACGGACTGTCGGGATACAAGGCCTTCAGCGATGGGGCCGCAGTTCTGATATGACAGGAGAAAATTCTTCCCCAAAAACAGGGAGACGACCATGAGCCTGCAACTGACAGGAATCCACCATCTGACCGCCATCACCGCCAATGCACCCGGCAATCTTCACTTCTATACGAAGGTGCTGGGCCTGCGGCTGGTCAAGAAGACGGTGAACCAGGACGATACGTCGGCCTACCACCTCTTCTATGCCGACGGTGAGGCAACACCGGGCACCGACCTCACCTTCTTCGACTGGCCGGTTGGCCGCGAACGACGCGGCACCCACAGCATCGCGCGGACCAGCCTCAGGGTCGGCAGCCAGGAGAGCCTTGCCTGGTGGAAGCAGCACCTGGCCGCTGAAAACATCGTGACAGGAGAGATTGCCGACATCGGCGGCTACCCCGGCCTCGATTTCGAGGATCCTGAAGGCCAGCGTCTGCGGCTGATCAGCGATGGCGGGAAGGGCGGCAGCCACCCCTGGGCGCAAAGCCCGGTGCCGGCCGAGCATCAGATTCGCGGGCTCGGGCCAATCGTCATCAGCGTCCCCGACATCACCAATACAGAGGCGGTGCTGACCAGGGTGATGAACATGCGCAAGGTCCGCGACTATGCCTCGCCGGACGGCGAGGGCCAGGTCCACGTGTTCGAAATGGGCGCGGGCGGGCCGGCGGCAGAGCTTCATGTCGCCGTGCAGCCCGGGCTGGCGCCGGCAAGGCAAGGCGCCGGCGCTGTTCACCACGTCGCCTTCAGGGCGCCGGACCAGGAGACGCTGCATCAATGGACCGCCCGTCTGGGCGAATTCCGCCTGCCGTCGAGCGGCGAGGTCGAGCGCTACTACTTCCGCTCGCTCTATTTCCGCGAGCCGAACGGCATCCTGTTCGAGATCGCCACGGATGGGCCGGGCTTCACCGCGGATGAGCCGCTGGAGACACTGGGCGAAAGCCTGGCCCTGCCGCCGTTCCTAGAACCGAAGCGCGCCTCGATCGAAGCCGGCCTCAAGCCGCTGAGGTAACTCAAGACAGACGGACGAGAGGAGCACTTTGACAGCCGGCCGCCATGCAGGGCAAAAAGCGGCTGTCGAAATTCCTCTCGTTCGTTGTGAGACCATGACTGTCGGCCAGCCGCTCATGCCAGCCACCGCCGCCGGCCTGACACGGAGTGATTCCCAGGCGTTGGCCATGTTGGTGCTGGCCGCGGTCTCGGCGTCGCTCGCCTTTTACAACCTCGACTTCCCTTTTGGGATCCAGCCGGACGAGTCGATCAAGGTGGCGTTTGCCGCGGGGCAGCACCACAATTACGCACACCCTCCATTGTTGATCGTATTGGCCCGCTTCGCGGGATGGCTTTCCGGCGCGTCGAACGAACATGACTATTTGCTGGCTGGCCGAAGTGTCAGCGCGTTGGCCTGTGTTGCGGCAAGTATCCTCTTCTATATCGTGTTGCGGCGATACGCGGATGATATCAATGCCTTCCTGTGGGCTTGCGTTTTCGCGGTCTCGCCAGCCATCGCGGTTCACGCGCATTACTTCAAGGAAGACGCTGTCCTGGTCTTCGCCCTGTGTGTCGGGCTGCATGCGCTCGTTCGGCTGAAGGAGCAGGTTAACTCAGTCAATCTCGTCTATTTCGGATTTGCGCTCGGCCTCGCCGTCTCGGCGAAATATGTGGGCGCCGGCAACAGCCTCGTTCTTTTCATCGTGGCGATCGTCTACTGCCGGCTCGGTCTCAGGCAGACCGCCATTATCGTCGCCGCTGACGCGCTTACCATATTGGCAATCTTTGGCGTGTCGCTGCTGACCGAGGCCGGAAGTGGCCTTTCAACGGTGATCAAAGGCCTTGGCTCGGAACTGATACACGCTGAAACAGGCCACGACCTCAGGGAATGGTTCTGGGAGGGCTACGGGCTCACGCATTTCCGTTACCATCTGATCCCCAGCCTCAGCGGCCCGACCGTGGCGATCGCGCTTGGGGCGATCGCTTTTGCCATCATCGCCGACCGCAACAAATATGTTGCCGCCTACGCGGGCGGGGCCTTCATCTGGCTCTTCCTGCTCGAACTCTCGCCACTCAAAATCGTCGGCTCCATGCGTTACATCCTGCCGGTGGTTGTCTATCTGCTGTTGGCCGCGGGTATTGCCTGTTCCAGGTCGATCGGGTCGCGAGGCAGGCCGGTGGCGATCGGACTTGGACTTGTCGCGATGGTTGCCAGCGCGCACGCCGGCATGACCTATGTCGCGAACCTGGACCGGGAAACGGATACACGCTTTGCGGCGATGCGCTTCCTTGAAAAGCAAGGAGTCACGCGTTTCGTGGTGGATTTTCCAATGGGAGAGCCGGCACCGGAAACCAAGGACTACCGCAATCTCTCGTCGGCCGACTACCTCGTATCGTTGAAGTTTCAGCGATATCTGCGCGGCGGAGGATTGAGAGCGCAGGATCCGCTGATTTATGAGCTTGCCGGCATGTTCCATTGCCTCGACGGCCATGTCGTGGCGCAATTTTCGAAGCCATATGGGGACTATGGCTATGTCGCGCCGACGGTAAGGATCTATGATCTGCGCAACGCGCGATCCTGCATCCCCGCCAGCATGGTCCGCTGATGGCATGCGCTGAAACATCTGGCTTCGGCCGGTGATGTATAAGCAGGTTTTGACAGCCGGTCGCGTTGCTGGTCAAAGGCGGCATGACGAAACTTCTCGCCCTTGTCATCGTCGGCTTCATGGTCATCCAGCTGATCAAGCCAATCGGCTGGCCCGGGCTGAAGCGCCGCGCCGATTTCTGGAAGCTGGCGCTTCTGGCGATGGCCGCGATCTCGCTGGCGGCCGTGCTCGGGCATTTGACATAGGCCTTCCCAAGACAAGATAGGCTTCTTGGCTGTCAGCTGGCGAGGACCATGCCGACGAGATGTTCCGCCCAGGCCCGGTAACCCGCCTCCGAGGCATGAAAGCCGTCCGAGGCAAAACCGGCCTCGGGATTGGTGATCGGCAGGCGGGGTGCGGGCAATGCGCCGCGCTCCAGGCAAAGCCGCTCGCCCATCCTGTTCATCGCGGTGGCGCGGATTTCGAGGATTTTGCCCAGCAGCGTCGGCATGGCGGGAGCGCGGGTGAACTCCAGCACCGGCGACCACACCACGCGCGCCTCCGGCCATTTGGCGCGCAGCGCGTAGAGCAGGCCGCCGAACTCCTTCTTGAAGCGCGGCACGGAATGAAAATTCTTGGTGTCGTTGGTGCCGATGGCGAGCACGATATGCGTCCACGGATCGGCCGACAGATTGGGCAGGACGTGGTCGCGGATTTGGCCCGACGTCGCCGAATTGAAGCCGGCGGCGCGCCAGCGCACGGCCTGGCCGGTACGCTGCGAGACCAGAACGGCGAGCTGCGCGGCAAGCCCGTCCTCGGAATTGCCTATGCCGACCGAGGCGGCGGAGGAATCGCCCAGCACCAGCAGCGAGATCGCCGGTGACTTGCCTGATATCTCATGCATGACCGGCCCCTGCGCCGGCAGCATCCGCGAGGTGCGGCGGCGCACACCCAATCCCTGCCAGACATAGATGGGGAAGGCGAGCCAGGTGAGAAGGGCGGGAAAACGCATGGCGATACCGTGGAATGATTTGCGGCAGGCTTAGCGCATGTTTCGGCGGAGGTGAACGCCTTCAGTCGCAGCAGTTCGGCTGGCCCGCCTGCTTGTCCTGATATTCGTCGTGCAGCCGCACCCAGTCCATCAGGCCGTGATAAGGGCCATTTTCATTGCGGCCTTTCGGCGTCATATCGAGATAATCATAGGCGCCGATCTGCGCCTCGCCGCCGCGCGCACGCGACAGAAAGGTGAGGAAGATGTCACCGTTCTCGTCCTGATAGAAAACACTGGTACCGGGAAGCTCCTTCGATGTCCGCGGACGGGTCTCGAAATTGTAGGTGGTGTCGCCGGCCGCAATCTGCTTGTCGGTGAAGGAAACCTGCATGTCGAAGTTGAAGTCCGAAGCATAGGACGACACCCAGTCGAATTTCCAGCCCATGCGCCGCTTGTAGGGCAGAAGCTCGGCCAGCGGCGCGCGCGAGATCACCACCAGGGATACATCGTGATGCCTCAGATGCTGGTTGGCGCCGTCTATATGATCGGCAAGGAAGGAGCAGCCCTCGCAGTGATGCCTGCAGCCCGGCCCGAACATGAAGTGGTAGACGATCAGCTGGCTGTTGGCGCCAAACAGGTCGGCCAGTTTCTTTGGCCCCTGTTCAGTCTCGAAGACATAATCCTTCCTGATCTTCAGCCAGGGTAATTCACGCCGCTCGGCCGCGATGCGCTCGCGAAGCCGGGTCAGTTCCTTCTCGCGGGCCAGATGTGCCTTGTGCGCCTGGAACCAGTCTTCGCGTGAAACGATCTTGTTGCGATGCATGAATCTCTCCCTGTCTGCACCCCAAGGACGTTCGGGATGAGCGCAAACCGACATCGCTCGTTGGTTGAGCATGATCCCTGGACAAGCCGGCTCCCGTTTGTCCGGGAAGACCGGATTCCACTTTTTGGATCATGCTCCAGCGCCGAGAGGGAGATAAGGATGGACAGGCTCCATCCCAAGCCCGGGCCTGCCGCAAACAAAAACCCGGGCGCATTGGCCCGGGTTCGAAGAAGACGAGAGAACTGTGTTCAGGCGGCCTGTTCGAGGCTCGCCTTCCATTTTCCGAGCGCGGCCAGATAGTTCATGTGAGCGCGATGGGTGAAGGCGGCCTGACCGGCGGCGACATTCGATGCCTTGCCGCTCCAGGCCTTCTGCGGGGCGGCCTGCAGCGCGCGGCCGTAGGAGAAGGTCAGCTTCCACGGATGCGGGCCGATGGCGTTGATGGCGTTGAGGTTGGCGGTCGCCTCCTCGTCCTCCTGGCCGCCGGAAAGGAAGGCGATGCCCGGGACCGCAGCCGGCACCGTCTCGCGGAAAAGTTTTATGGTCATCTCGGCGACCTTTTCGGGACTGTCCACCGTGCCTGACTTCTTGCCCGACAGCACCATGTTGGGCTTCAGGATCGTGCCTTCGAGCACGACGCGGGCCGCGTAGAGCTCGTTATAGAGCTTGAGCAAAGTCATCTTGCTGATCTCGTAGCACGTGTCGATCGAATGGGCGCCGTCCATCAGCACTTCCGGCTCGACGATCGGCACGATGCCGGCTTCCTGGCAAAGGGCGGCGTAGCGGGCCAGTGCATGGGTGTTGGAGCCGATAGAGGTCGCCGACGGCACGCCCTTGGCGGTGTCGATGTCGATCACCGCGCGCCATTTGGCGAAGCGGGCGCCGAGCTTGTAGTAGTCGGCAAGGCGTTCGCGCAGGCCGTCGAGGCCCTCGGTGATGGTGTCGCCGGGGAAGGCGGCCAGAGGCTTGGCGCCGGCATCGACCTTGATGCCGGGGATGGCGCCTGCCGCCTTGATGATGTCGACAAGCGGCGTGCCGTCGGCGGCCTTTTGGCGGATCGTCTCGTCATAGAGGATGACGCCGGAAATATACTTGGTCATCGCGTCCTTGGCGCGGAACATCATCTCGCGATAGTCGCGGCGGCTGTCGGCGGTCGATTCGACGCCAATGACATCGAAGCGCTTCTTGATCGTGCCGGAGCTTTCATCGGCGGCCAGCAGGCCCTTGCCGTTGGCCACGATCGCGGCGGCAATGTCTTCGAGACGTTCGCTCATCATGCTTCTCCTGAAAGGGGTTCGTTCCGCGCTTAACGGAAGTCTACCGCCAAAGGAATGGCATCGGAAAGCTCGAATCGATTGAAAGTTCCGAGCGCCTTTTTTGGCGCTGTCGTCGCGGTTAGGCCTTCTTCTTCAGCACGTCGACGCCGGGCAGGGGCTTGCCTTCCATCCATTCCAGGAAGGCGCCGCCGGCGGTCGAGACATAGGTGAAGTCGTCGGCGACACCGGCGTGGTTGAGCGCCGCCACCGTATCGCCGCCACCGGCGACGGAGATCAGCTTGCCGGCCTTGGTGCGGGCCGCCGCGTGCTGGGCGGCAGCCACCGTGGCGTGGTCGAACGGCGCGATCTCGAAGGCGCCGAGCGGGCCGTTCCAGACCAGCGTCGCGGCACGGTCGATCCACTCGCCGATCGTCGTCACGGTCTTGGCGCCGACATCGAGGATCATGCCGTCGGCCGGCACCTCCGATATGGCAACGGTCTCGCAGGCCGCACCCGCCTTGAACTCCTTGGCGACGACGCCGTCGACGGGCAGGATGATGGCGCAGCCGGCCTCCGCCGCCTCGATCATGATCTGCTTGGCGGTGGGGGCGAGGTCATGCTCGCACAGCGACTTGCCGACAGCGGTGCCACGCGCGGCCAGGAAGGTGTTGGCCATGCCGCCGCCGATCACCAGTGCGTCGACCTTCTTCACCAGGTTCATCAGCAGGTCGATCTTGGTCGAGACCTTGGCGCCGCCGACGATGGCGACGACCGGGCGCACCGGTTTGCCCAGGCCTTTCTCCAGTGCTTCCAGTTCAGCCTGCATGGTGCGGCCGGCAAAGGCCGGCAACAGACGGGCCAGCCCTTCGGTCGAGGAGTGGGCGCGGTGGGCCGCCGAAAAGGCGTCGTTGACGAAGATGTCGCCATTGGCGGCGAGCCTTTCGGTGAAGGCCGGGTCGTTCTTTTCCTCGGCCTTGTAGAAGCGGGTGTTTTCGAAGAGCAGCACGTCGCCCTTGTTCATGGCCGCGACCGCACTGCCCGCCGTGTCGCCGACGCAATCCGAGGCAAAGCCGACGGGGCGGCCGAGCACCTCGGCCGTCGCCCTGGCGATCGGCTCCAGCGAGAATTCGGGCGAGGGACCATCCTTCGGCCGGCCGAAATGCGCGAGCAGGATGACCTTGGCGCCCTTGCCGGACAATTCGGCGATGGTCGGCGCGATGCGCTCGATGCGGGTGGCGTCGGTGACCTTGCCGTCGGCGACGGGAACGTTGAGGTCGACGCGCACCAGCACGCGCTTGCCGCTGATGTTGCCGATATCGTCCAGTGTCTTGAAGGCAGCCATGCCGGTCCCTTTCCTTGGAAAATCGCCGGGACCATACCCCGCATCGGTGCCGATGCAAGGCTTTGGCCACGGTGTGGTGCGAAATTTTGAGGCGGGCGGGGACATAGTCCGTGAAGATCGGCCCACGCCGACGGGAGAGGGCAAACGATCGCTGTTGTCAGCTTCCGGTCGTTGCCTTTTCAGCCGGTGGCTCGGGGCCGTCTTCGGGCTCTGCCGCCACCTGCGTCTCGATCGGCTTGCGCCAGTTGCGGATAAAGGCGCTCAGACGGTCGCCCATCTCGCCGGCGCTGAGGAACACCGGCACCCGCGCCACCGGTGCGGTCGGCTCGAAGGAAAGACCGAGGCCCGTGATCCTGCCCTTGTCGTCGACGTCCCTGACGATCAGTTCGATCGAGCCGATGAGCACTCGGTCGGCATATTCGGCATGGCCGCCGAGCCGCGCCGTGACCAGCGCGCCGACGGTCTGTTTCTGCTCCGCTTCGGTCAGGCCCGGCGCGTAGGCGGCCTCCAGCTCGGCGGCGGAGCGCGCCGGGTCGACGGCGAAGGCGCCGAAGAAATCGGCATCCTCGGGGTCGACCACGGCGCGGCTGGCGAACAGCTTGTCGAGCAGGCGCGGATAGCGGTCCGGCACGAAGATGTAGACCTGGTCGCCGGCGGCCAGCCGGCCCATGTCCTGGAAGCGCATCGAGCGGCCGTCGCGCAGCACCAGCGAGGGCCGTGCCCAGCGCGGAATGCGCTCGCCGCGCGCCACAGGGCTGCCAGGTGCGACGCGATAGGCGAGAAGCTCGTGATGGGCGGAGCCGGGGAGTTCGAGTTCGACCTTGTCCAGCGGTCCCAACCGTGCCGGGACGATGAGGCCGAGGCGGCGTGCCAGCGGACCGACCGTCCAGCCCTGAACGACCAGGGACACCAGCACGATGATGAACGCCGTGTTGAAGATGACGCGGCCGTTCTCCAGCCCGCCGAGCAGCGGCGTGATGGCAAGCAGGATGGACACGGCGCCGCGCAGGCCGACCCAGGAGACGAAGGCGACTTCGGGTCGCGGCAGGCGGAACGGAATCAGGCAGAGCCAGACCGCGACGGGTCTTGCGACAAACATCAGGAACAGGCCGAGCAGCACCGCCGGCACCATGATCGCCGGAAACTGCGAGGGTGTCGCGAACAGGCCAAGGATCAGGAACATGATGATCTGCGCGAGCCAGGACATGCCGTCCTGGAAGCGCTTCAGGATGGTGACGGCGCGGATGTCGGAATTGCCGGCAATGAGGCCGGCGATATAGACCGCCAGAAAACCCGAACCGCCAATGGCGCCGGCGGCGGCGAAGACCATCAGCGACAGGGTCAGCACGAAGATCGGCAGCAGGCCGTGGTCGAGGTTGAGCCGGTCGACGAGACGCACGATGGCAAGGCCACCGAGCACGCCGACGATGGCGCCGAGGCCCATATTGACGAGGAAGCCGAGGATCAGGCTGGTGACCAGGACGTCAGCTTCGGGGTTGGCGTGGGCGGCGATGACCTCGACCAGAGTGATGGTCAGGAAGATGGCGATCGGGTCGTTGCTGCCGGATTCCACCTCGAGCGTGGAGCGCACGCGTTCGCGCAGATTGATCTCGCCGGCGCGCAGCAGGAAGAACACCGCCGCGGCGTCGGTCGAAGCGACGGCGGCCCCGAGCAGGAAGGATTCCAGCCAGCTCAAATCGAGAAGATAGTAGGCTGCGGCGCCGAAAAGGCCGGTGGTGAGAAGCACGCCGAAGGTCGCCAGCGAGAGCGCCGGGCCCGCCGCCTGCCGCAAGGCGTTGAGCGGCGTGCCGAAGCCGGAATCGAACAGGATGACGGCGAGAGCCAGTGAGCCGGCAAAATAGGCGATGCGGGCATTGTCGAATTCGATGCCGAGACCGTCGGTTCCGGTGGCGAGCCCGATGCAGAGAAAGAGCAGGAGGAGAGGGGCTCCGAAGCGGAAGGCGATCAGGCTCGAAAACGCGGCGGCGACAACGAGCGCCGTGCCGACCAGCGTGACGAGATAGATCGCATGCTCCATCCGTGATTTGCCCCCTCGAATTCCTGCCGCATGCCCCCGAAATCGGGATCGATTTCGGAAAGGATCATGCGCAAATCAAAAGTGTTACAGCGTCCCTTGCGCGTCCAAGGACGCGCGGCGCTGTAATGTCTTCCCGATTCAATGGAGAGTGGGGCGAAGGCATGGCCAGTGCAAGGCGGCAGGGTGGTTTTTTGGCCGAAGCCGCCGATTTTCGTCGCTGCTCCGGCAAATGAAAACGCCCGGACAAAGCCGGGCGTTTCAAGTCTCTGGAAGATGGGGCCGCGATCAGGCGATGGTCTTGCCGAAGGCGACGGCCGTGTCACCCATGCGGTTGGAGAAGCCCCATTCATTATCGTACCAGGACAGCACCGAAACGAAGTTGCCGTCCATCACCTTGGTCTGGTCTAGCGCCATGATCGAGGACCGCGGATCGTGGTTGAAGTCGATCGACACGTTCGGGTGATGAGTGACGCCGAGAATGCCCTTCAACTTGCCATTGGAGGCGGCGATGACCGCGTCGTTGATTTCCTGGACCGTGGTCGGACGCTTGGCGATGAACTTGAAGTCGACGACCGAGACGTTCGGGGTCGGCACGCGGATCGAGATGCCGTCGAGCTTGCCCTTGAGATCGGGCAGCACGAGGCCGATGGCCTTGGCGGCACCGGTCGAGGTCGGGATCTGCGACAGGGCCGCGGCGCGGGCGCGGTAGAGATCCTTGTGCATGGTGTCCAGCGTCGGCTGATCGCCCGTGTAGGAGTGGATCGTCGTCATCATGCCCTTTTCGATGCCGACCGTCTCGTGCAGCACGGCGGCTAGCGGCGCGAGGCAGTTGGTGGTGCAGGAGGCGTTCGAGATGACGATGTGGTCCTTGGTCAGCTTGTCGTGGTTGATGCCATAGACGACGGTGAGGTCGGCGCCTTCGGCAGGGGCCGAGACCAGCACGCGCTTGGCGCCGGCGGTCAGGTGCGCGGCGGCCTTGTCACGGGCGGTGAAGATGCCGGTGCATTCGAGCGCGATGTCGACGCCGAGTTCCTTCCACGGCAGCTGCGTGGGGTCCTTGATGGCGGTGACCTTGAACTTTTCCTTGCCGACCGTGATCTGGTCGCCGGACACCGACACTTCATGCGGGAAGCGGCCGTGCACGCTGTCGTAGCGCAGCAGGTGCGCGTTGGTCTCGACCGGGCCGAGGTCGTTGACCGCGACGACGTCGATGTCCTTGCGGCCGGATTCGTGGATGGCGCGCAGGATGTTGCGGCCGATGCGGCCGAATCCGTTGATGGCAACTCTGACGGTCATTTTTCTCTCCCTGGGAGCTGGAGGGCAGACGATGGGTCCGCAGCTTCATAGCGGCGCAAGCGGAAAGAATCCAGCCGCAGCGACGCAGATTTAAATCGATTAGTTTGGGCCAGTCCGGCGAAATCGCTTTGCGCGGTTTCGCCGGGTCATTTTTGTTTCGTGCAAGTCATCACCCCCAAACCGCAATAAGGCTTGGGCACATGCACAGGCCTTACTTGGCGTGCAGGCGGGCCTCCGCTGCCTTGGCCGCCGCCTCGGCGGTGATGCCGAAATGCGGGTAGAGCTGCTCGATCGTGCCCGAGGCGCCGAAGCCGGTCATGCCGACGAAGATGCCGTCCGAACCGATGAGATGATCCCAGCCCTGGCGGATGCCGGCCTCGATCGCCATCTTGATCGGCGCGTTGCCGATGGTCTTCTTGCGGTAGTCGTCGCTCTGCTTGTCGAACAGTTCGAAGCAAGGCACCGAGACGACGCGGGTCGGATGGCCGTGCTTCTCGAGCAGGTCACGGGCGCCAAGAGCGATCTCGACCTCGGAGCCGGTGGCGAAGATGGTCACCGCCGCCTCGCCGCTGGCCGCGGCCAGTTCATAGGCGCCCTGGCTGCTCAGGTTCTTGGCGGAGTGCTCGGTGCGCACCGTCGGCAGGTTCTGACGGGTCAGCGCCAGGGTCGACGGGGTCTTTTCGGATTCGAGCGCGATCTGCCAGCATTCGGCGGTTTCCACCGCATCGGCCGGGCGGAAGACATTGTGGTTGGGGATGGCGCGCAGGGCCGCCAGGTGCTCGACCGGCTGATGGGTCGGGCCGTCTTCGCCGAGCCCAATGGAATCATGGGTCATGACGAAGATCGAGCGGATGCCCATCAGCGAGGAAAGCCGCATCGACGGGCGGGCATAGTCGGAGAAGCACATGAAGGTGCCGCCATAGGCGATGAGGCCGCCATGCAGCGTCAGGCCGTTGATCGCGGCCGCCATGCCGTGCTCACGGATGCCGTAGTGGACATAGCGCTGGCCATAGTCGTCGGGCGTGATGTTCTTGGTCTGGCTGGTCTTGGTGTTGTTGGAGCCGGTCAGGTCGGCGGAGCCGCCGATGGTTTCCGGCACGGCGCCGTTGATGACTTCCAGCGCCATCTCGGACGATTTGCGGGTGGCGACCTTCGGCTTGTCGGCCGAAAGCTTCTTCTTGTACTCGGCAATGACGGCGTCGAAATTGGACGGCAGCTTGCCGGCGAGGCGGCGCTCGAACTCGGCCTTCAGCTTCGGCTCGGCCTTGGCGAGGCGGCCTTCCCAGTCGGTGCGCGGCTTGGCGCCGGCCTTGCCGGCTGCGCGCCAGGCCTCGAGGATCTCGGCCGGAATCTCGAAAGGCGGCGACTCCCAGTTGAAGAACTTGCGCGCGCCGGCGATCTCGTCGGCGCCGAGCGGCGAGCCGTGCGCCTTGTTGGTGCCGGCCTTGGTCGGGGCGCCGAAGCCGATGGTGGTCTTGCAGGCGATCATCGTCGGCTTGTCGGAATGGCGGGCGGCCTCGATGGCGTAGGCGATCGCTTCCGGATCGGTGCCGTCGATATGGCTGGCATTCCAACCCGAGGCCTGGAAGCGGGCGACCTGGTCGGTGTTGTCGGCGAGCGAAACCGGACCGTCGATCGAGATGTTGTTGTTGTCCCAGAAGACGATCAGCTTGTTGAGCTTCAGATGCCCGGCAAGCGCGATCGCTTCCTGGGAAACACCTTCCATCAGGCAGCCGTCGCCGGCCAGCACATAGGTGTAGTGGTTGACGAGGTCGTTGCCGAAGGCGGCGTTCATGATGCGCTCGCCAAGCGCGAAGCCGACCGAATTGGCCAGCCCCTGGCCGAGCGGGCCGGTCGTCGTCTCGATGCCGGTGGCATGGCCGTACTCGGGATGCCCGGCGGTCTTGGAGCCCAACTGGCGGAAATGCTTGATCTGGTCGATCGTCATGTCCTCGTAGCCGGTCAGGTAGAGCAGCGAATAGAGCAGCATCGAACCATGGCCTGCCGACAGGATGAAGCGGTCGCGGTCGGCCCAGTGCGGGGCCTTGGGATCGTATTTCAGGAAGCGGGTGAACAGCACCGTGGCGATGTCGGCGCAGCCCATGGGCAGGCCGGGATGGCCGGAATTCGCCTTCTCGACAGCGTCCATGGAGAGAAAACGGATCGCATTGGCCATCCGGTCATGTTGTTCACGCGACGTCATGGTTCCTCCAGGGTGGGGGTTTGGGGGCTTGGGAGAGCCCTTGAAAAGGGTGCGCGACACATAGCAGGCGCGGGCTTTTAGTCAACAAATCGGGTGCACATTTGCCAGTCTTGTGATGCCGGCGGCGGGCCTACATTAGCGTTAGCGGGGGACAGTCGCGAGAGCTTTGTTGACGTTGCCTTCACCCGGTGCCTAATGTTTCCGAGATAACGCGTTCTGAACGCGAACGATTCGGTGATGGGCAGGGCACAGGACGAAGCCATGACCGGGGAAAGCACGCTCAAGGAAGTAATCGCCAGGCTGGGCAAGGCCATCGAAGGGCTGGAGAATGCCGTCGCGGCCAAGCTGGAGCACGAGCGCGACTATTCGGAAGCCGAGGCCGAAGTGCAGCGGATGAATGCCGACCGCTCACGGCTGGCGCAGGAACTCGACAATTCCGAAGCGCGCGCCGAACGGCTGGAAGACGCCAACAAGGAAGTCTCGCGACGGCTGGTGACCGCCATGGAAACCATCCGCGCCGTGTTGGACAGATAGGAGCTGGCCCATGGCACAGGTCACGGTTTCAATCGACGGCAAGCAGTATCGCATGGCCTGCGACGAGGGCCAGGAAGAGCATCTGATCGACCTTGCCGAACGCTTCGACCGCTATGTCTCACACCTGAAGGACTCGTTCGGCGAGATCGGCGACCAGCGGCTGACGGTCATGGCCGGCATCATGGTGATGGACGAACTGTCGGAGCTGCAGAAACGCGTCAAGGGCATGGAAAGCGAAGTGCTGACCTTGCGCAAGACTCGCGACGAGGCGTTGACCAAGGCCGATAAGAGCGACAGCGTGCTGACCAACGCGCTCGGCGCGCTGGCGCAGCGCATGGAAGATCTCACGGCGACGCTGGCGATCAACAAGGCCTGAGTTGCCGAAGCCTCGCCGGTGCAACCGGAAGGCTCTTGCGCCGATGCCGTCGGCAGCATGAAAATGCTCATTCCGCCGCCGACAAGAGTTTCATATTATCTTGCAGTCACGATTTTTGCGCTAAGATGCGGCTGTGCCGGAGGGCGGGCGCCTGGTGGCGGCATGGTTTGCCGCCCGTCGCGCTGACCGCGGACCAGATCAGTTACAGGGGAAATGTGCCATGAGCCTTCGTATCAACGACATCGCGCCGGACTTCACCGCCGAGACCACGCAAGGAGAGATCAAGTTCCATGACTGGATCGGCGACGGCTGGGCGATCCTGTTCAGCCATCCGAAGAACTTCACACCGGTCTGCACGACCGAGCTTGGCACGATGGCGGGGCTGGAAGGCGAGTTCAAGAAGCGCAACGTCAAGATCATCGGCATCTCCGTCGATCCGGTCGCGAGCCACGAGAAGTGGCAGGCCGACATCAAGACGGCGACCGGCCATTCGGTGCACTATCCGCTGATCGGCGACAAGGACCTCAAGGTCGCCAAGCTTTACGACATGCTTCCCGCCGGCGCCGGCGAAACCTCGGAGGGTCGCACGCCCGCCGACAACGCCACGGTGCGCTCGGTCTATGTCATCGGACCGGACAAGAAGATCAAGCTGGTACTGACCTATCCGATGACCACGGGCCGCAACTTCGACGAGATCCTGCGCGCGGTCGATTCCATGCAGCTCACCGCCAAGCATCAGGTGGCGACGCCGGCCAACTGGAAGCAGGGCGAAGACGTCATCATCACCGCCGCCGTCTCCAACGAGGATGCGATCAAGCGCTTCGGCGCCTACGAGACCATCCTGCCCTATCTCAGGAAGACCAAGCAGCCATCCGCCTGACGCAGGCGCACCGGAACAGTTTTTGGCTTTTCCGCCTTTGCGGGCCACGTCATGCTTGACTGGCCCGCGAGGGTGGACAACCATGCTCCTGTTGGGTGCCGGTGGAGAAAATCGTTCCCGCCGGCGATGGGTCGAGGGAGCCGGACGTGGACGTAACTTTGGCCAGGCCAATGGTCAGGGGCTTCTATGACAAGCCGACCGGGGCCATCCAGTATGTCGTCGCCGACCCTGCCACGAAGCGGTGTGCCGTCATTGATCCGATCCTCGACTTCGACGAGAAATCCGGTGCGACGGGTACGAAGAGCGCGGATGCCTTGCTCGATTTCATCGGGGAAAGCGGGCTGGAGCTCGAATGGATCCTCGACACACACCCGCATGCCGACCATTTCTCGGCCGCGCACTACCTGAAACAGAAGACCGGAGCGCCGATGGCGATCGGCGACAGGATCGTCGACGTCCAGAACCTGTGGAAGGTGGTCTACAACTGGCCGGATTTTCCCGCCGACGGCTCGCAGTGGGACAGTCTGTTCGCAGACGGCCAAACCTTCCGGGTCGGGACGATGCAGGTCAAGGTGTTGTTCTCGCCGGGGCACACGCTGGCGTCGATCACCTACGTCATCGGCGATGCCGCCTTCATTCACGATACGCTGTTCATGCCCGACAGCGGCACGGCGCGGGCTGATTTTCCCGGCGGCAGTGCCGCGCGGCTGTGGCACTCGATCCAGGGCATACTGGCGTTGCCCGACGAGACGCGCGTCTTTGTCGGGCATGATTATCAGGCCGGTGGCCGCGAGCCGTTGTGGGAAAGCACGGTGGCCGCGCAGAAAGCGACCAACATCCATCTCGTTGCAGCGCGCAACGAGGCCGAGTTCGTCGCCCTGCGCGAGGCGCGCGACCGGACATTGCCGATGCCGCGGCTGATCCTGCACGCGCTGCAGGTCAACATGAATGGTGGCCGGCTGCCGGAGCCGGAAGCCAATGGAAGGCGGTATCTGAAGTTTCCGCTGGATGGGCTTTGAAGAACCAGCGATCTTCCCCCTTGCGGGTAGGGCTATCACATATGAGACTTCCCGAACGTCTGCCCGGCACGTACCCCCACCCCTAACCCCTCCCCACAAGGGGGAGGGGGACTTTCGTTGGCACTGACCTCAGCAAATTACCTGCGTTTCGACACCAAGGAGGGAGTAACAAGCACGCGGCAGCGTTCCCTCCCCCTTGTGGGGAGGGTTAGGGTGGGGGTCCTCTTCGTAAAAACTCATATGCGATTGCCTTGCCCTTGCGGGGGAGATTGGCTTTTCCCTCGCTTTCGCCAACCACCAGCAGTAAGCATAAAAAAGGCGGCGCCAGTTTCCTGGCGCCGCCTTCTGTTCATTACCGAACCCGGGCTTTAAGCCGCCGGCTGGGCCTCGATGGTGCGCAGGGCCTGTGTCTGGCGCTTGGCGGCGGCCTTGACCGCATCCTGCACCTTCTCGAAGGCACGCACCTCGATCTGGCGCACACGCTCGCGGCTGATGTCGAACTCGGACGACAGCTCTTCCAGCGTCAGCGGCTCCTCGGCGAGGCGACGGGCCTCGAAGATGCGCCGCTCGCGCTCGTTAAGCACGGCAAGAGCGCCCGAAAGCATGCCGCGCCGGTTTTCCAGCTCGTCCTGCTCGATCAGCATCTCTTCCTGGCTTTCGTGGTCGTCGACCAGCCAATCCTGCCATTCGCCGGATTCGCCTTCCGTCGCCCGGATCGGCGCGTTGAGCGAGGCGTCGCCCGACAGGCGGCGGTTCATCGACACCACTTCGGCTTCGGAAACGTTGAGCCGTGTGGCGATCTCGGCGATCTGGTCGGGCTTGAGGTCGCCGTCGTCCAGCGCCTGGATCTTGCCCTTCACCTTGCGCAGGTTGAAGAACAGACGCTTCTGGTTGGCGGTCGTGCCCATCTTGACCAGGCTCCACGAGCGCAGGATGTATTCCTGGATCGAGGCCTTGATCCACCACATGGCGTAGGTCGCGAGGCGGAAGCCGCGCTCGGGTTCGAATTTCTTGACGGCCTGCATCAGGCCGACATTGCCTTCCGAGATCACTTCGCCGATCGGCAGGCCGTAGCCGCGATAGCCCATGGCGATCTTGGCGACGAGCCTCAAATGGCTGGTGACGAGCTTGTGCGCGGCGGAAGTGTCTTCATGCTCGGCATAACGCTTGGCGAGCATGTACTCTTCCTGCGGCTGAAGCATGGGAAAGCGGCGGATCTCTTCCAGATAGCGGCTGAGGCCGCCTTCGCCGGAAACGATACTGGGTAGTGACTGGGCCATGATAGCGCCCCCTCTCTATTGGAGTGATGCCCCCGAAACGCGGCGGGCATGTGACGCGAACACCAAAAGGCTCGCTCGCGACATCAGAACTTATACAGGAACAAAACCAGAAAAGACAGACATTTGTTCAACACGAAACAGTGTGTCACGTTGAAGTGAACAATGCCAGTCAGGTTTTTTGATGGCTGGTTTCGAGCTCGTTGATGGCAGGTTCAGAGATTACGAAAGCCGCCGACGAGTTCCTCCATGTCCCCCGGTATCGGCGCCTCGAACCTCATCGGTAGATGGGTATCGGGATGGCGAAATGCAAGGAGCCAGGCATGCAAAGCTTGCCGGGAAAATGCCTTGACCTGACTTTTCAGGGGCTCCGGCAGCCGATTGGCCTTGGTGCGGAAGGCCTGGCCATAATCAGGGTCGCCGATCACCGGGTGGCCGATATGGGCCATGTGGACGCGGATCTGGTGGGTGCGGCCCGTTTCCAGCCGGCATTCGACCAGGCTGGCGGTCGCAAATGCCTGCTGGTTCTCGCCGAAACGCTCCTGAACGGCGAAATGGGTGACGGCATGGCGGGCGTCGTCGCGGCCTTCCGGCACCACGGCGCGGCGCACCCGGTCGGCGGCGCGGCCGAGCGGTGCATCGACCGTTCCGGTCGGCCTCTGCGGGATACCCCAGACCAGGGCCAGATAGGCGCGTTCTAGATCGCCGGTCCGGCCATGGTCGGCGAAGGCTTCGGACAGGGCCTTGTGGGCGCGATCGGTCTTGGCCACCACCATGACGCCGCTGGTTTCCTTGTCGAGACGATGGACGATGCCCGGCCGGCGCACCCCGCCGATGCCGGAAAGGCTGTCGCCGCAATGATGGATCAGCGCGTTGACCAGCGTGCCGGTCCAGTTGCCGGCGCCGGGATGCACGACCAGCCCCGCCGGCTTGTTGATGACGATCAGTGCGTCGTCTTCATAGAGTACGTCGAGGGCGATGTCCTCGCCCTGTGGCGCGGCCGGCTCCGGCTCCGGCATCGCGACCGATACACGTTCGCCTGGTGTCATCTTGCGCTTGGTCTCGTCAACCGGCTTGCCGTCGACCCTGACCGCGCCTTGCCGGATCAACATCTGCACGCGGCTGCGCGACATATCAGGGCCAAGGCTGGCCGCCAGCCATTGGTCGAGGCGCTGGCCCGACGCATCCTCGCCCGCTATCAGCACGGCGGGTGCCGCCTCTGTCAATTGATCCCCTATCAATTCGGGGGCCTCTTCGTTATGAGCGCTCATCGAAAAACCGTTCCGGAATGTTTTGCCATGGCCCGGCCCGCTGCCGAAGAAGATCAGGAAAAGCCGCTCGATCCCGAGGTCGAAAAGATGCGTGGCAAGCTCGTCCGCTTCATGGCCATCAATCTCGGCCTGCTGTTGCTGGCCCTTATGGTGGTGATCGCGGCGATTGTCTACAAAGCCCGCAAAGCATCTCCCGAGAACCCGCCATCGGCCGGCGATATCCAGGTGCCCGCCGGCGAGCCGTTGAGCGGCGACATCGTGCTGCCGGTCGGCGCCAAGGTGGTCAGCCAGTCGCTGTCCGGCAATCGCATCTCCATCGATGCCGAACTTGCCGACGGCGGCCGAACGATCTTCGTCTATGACATTGGCGAGCGCCGCCTGATCGGCCGTTTCGCTGTTCGCAACAAATGACAGGCAGCAATAACGAGCAGGCCCAAGGCATGAAGGGTTTTGCCCAACATCGCCGTGTCGCGACCGTGGCACTGGTCGTTGCCAACTATGACGAGGCGATCGCCTGGTATGTCGGGCGGCTGGGCTTCCTGCTCACCGAGGATGTCGATCTCGGCGGCGGCAAGCGCTGGGTGACGGTGGCGCCGGCCAACGGGCATGGCGCCCGGCTGCTGCTGGCCGAGGCGTCGGACGAGGCGCAAAGGCAAAGCATCGGCAACCAGACCGGCGGCCGCGTTTTCCTGTTCCTCGAAACCGACGACTTTGCCCGTGACCATGCGGCGATGCTGGAAAAGGGGGTCGAATTCCGCGAGGCGCCGCGTTTCGAACCCTATGGCACGGTGGCTGTTTTCGCCGATCTCCACGGCAATCTCTGGGACCTGATCGAGCCGAAACGGTAAAGCGCGGGCGTCTTTTCATTCGATCTGGTAAAGCCGCCGAACCCCAGTTGCTTTTTCCTGGCCGTCAGCCTATATCGCCGGTTCTTGAACGCGCCCATCGTCTAGCGGTCAGGACACCGCCCTCTCACGGCGGGAACAGGGGTTCGATTCCCCTTGGGCGTACCAACGAAATCAATCGCCATTGCAGTAGAAGTCATAGACGTGCCGCCCCGTGGCTCGCCACATCAGGGCATAGTTCTGACGGCTGAAAGTGTGCACATGTGCTTTCGCCCTACCGAGAAAAGCCGTGGCTGTCACCGAACAGGTATCCCCAAATGTGCAACTCTCCGAGTTGCCGGCGGAGTGGGCCACCCGCCGGGTCCGCTTCTATGGGGCTCGACTAGCGTTTTCTCGCGACCACCAAGAAGTTTTGGGCAAAGCGCTCCGGGACACCGGCTCTCCTGCTTATCGTCTCAATGGGCCCGACCAACATTTCGCAAAGCCTTGGTAGCAGCCATCCGGGCCGCGGCAAGTACCCGTAACCGATGACCTGTTCGACGACGAAGCCATTGGAAACGAGCATCTGGCGATATGCCTGGACGCTCAGCGTATTGCGCACGACGCGTCCCTGACATCGGTTTAGAAAGCGATAGACCAGCCCCATTGGCGAGGATGCGTTCATGTGGATGTTGGAAACCAGCAACCCGCCCTCGTTCAAATGCTCATGAATAGCCAAAAGCGCGTCTTTCCTAAGAGTGTCTTCAGCGTTCAAGAAGAATCGAAAAGCCGTAACCACGTCGAATCTTCTGGGGAGCGGGGAGACCGTCAGATCGGCTTTCACCAGCGTCACTGTCCCCGGAACCCGCGCACAAGCAAGCATGGATTGGGAGACATCGACCCCAACCACCACGCCAAACAGTGGGCCTGCAACATTTGTCACGCGACCTGTGCCGCACGCGAAGTCGAGACAGCTGCGGTCCGGCCCGGCAAGAGGCTTGAGAATGCTCTCGACGAGGGGGCGTTCGATACGCGACCACAACGCAGCATAGTAGCCGGAACAGAAAGTTCTCAAGTAACTGTTGCCGTAGCCAGCGTTCTGATGGCTTGATCGGTAATCGCTATAAGCGCCCTGCTCGGATGGCCGCTCGCCCAACACATAAACATCGGAACCGTCCATCGCGACAATCTCCTTTCTCGGCCCGCGAATAGAGGTCACTCTTCATAATCGATCTTCATGCTTTCACACGACGCAGACCTTACAAATGCGTAAGGAATGAAGGGTCGTCAGGGGGGGGGCGCTCTTCAAGGGTGTGAGGCCGGCAGCCACAGAGAATGGATCAAGCCGGCAACTTGAATGTCACAGCGCCTTGGGTGGGTGTGCGGCAGCCTTGTACCACGAGCGCGCCGGTACCACGAGCGCGCCGGCTACGCGCAGATAGGCCGCGAGCAAGCCTTAGGAGCCCGATGGCGAGGTCGTAGCCGATTTTTCAATATTCACATCGGTCTCGTCATACGCTCTATCGACGAGTGCAAGAAACTTGGTTGAGTATATTCCCCTATAACTGTCAGCATCAGGGACATCCCTATGCAGAAGCGGCCTGATGTATTCACCATGCCGAGATAGCTGGTCGCGTAAAATCTGAAAATAATAATCACCTTCTGTATAATTTATTGCCTCATCGAAGGCAGATAGCATTATAGAAACGAAAGTGTCATACCTGTCCTCGTCTACCTCGTCGCCTTTTCTGTATTTCCCCATAGATAAATCTGGGAACTTCAAGCACAATTTAAGGTAATCATTATAGAGTGATTTGGCCGACGATTCCCTGCTAATCTGCTTGTCGAGTTCATTAATTCTTATCTCCCTATCTTTTTCGTCTTGGGTTCTTCTTTTATCTCGCTGATACTCTTTGTAGGAAATTACAAAGGCCGCAAACAGGAACGCCACCGCAACAATGTTTGCGACGTCTATGCCAGGCTGGATCTGGTTGGCAACGTGAGACTCGAGAAAGTTCGAAACCCATTCAAACATTGTGCCAATACCCCACGACAAATGACTGAATATCGTCCCGGCACACTGGGCGAGGACTGGCGAATATATGCGCCGTTCTAATATTCGCGAAGCATTCAAATGGAGGACGGTGAGATGTGACGGATAAGCCGGCTACACCCCGCGGCGACAGCCTGCCGGTGACTGCGGCGAAGCGTTAGGTCTCAACGGGTGCTTTCCACCGTTCTTCAATTCGGTCGGATAGATTTCGCCGGCATTGGAATGTCAGTCTGTAGCCCTAGGGCGTCCGCCGCCCAATCTCTCATTTCCGGTGAAGCGTCGCTGGACTTTAATATTGACACTGCCAGCGCAGAGATGTCGGCGGGAGGTCTTCTGTAGGCGGTTGCGTAGGTGAAATAGCCAACCAAGATGGCGCATACCACCGAAATGATCGGTGGGACGAACCGCAGTGTCGCTAGAGCCAACGTCCGCCAGCGTGCTGGCAGATAGGTTCTTGGAAGTTCACCCTCTTCTGCAAGGTCGGTCATTCCACTTCGCCCCCGCGTCGATAGAACGTCCGTATGATAATGGTCTACATTAGTTAAAATGCGAATAAACACCTTGAAGCATATTGTGTCAGAGAGGCGCCCTGGATTTCCAAGCTTCGCCAGACGCGCAGCTTGCTACCACGCCGGACGCATGTCCCAGAATGAGGCATGTTGGATTGGCACCGCAATTGCGATCGGAAGTGTGTAGGGGTGGACGAGGTCCGTCGCTTCGCGAATGAGGCGGCGGGCCTTCGATTTGTGGATTGGCGGCCAGTGCGGGCCGATACACAGTTGCCTGAGGCCACGCGAAGATGGACCACGTCGGCAATCCATCCGTTGAACTAATCCACGCTATATCCCGCGGCTCAATGCAAAGCACAGGGCTGGCACGACGGCCAAGCCAATTGCCATGGCTACGATAACGACAACACCAAGTCTCTCGGTTCGTCTGACGAGGTCCGCCATCTTATCGTCTTCCGACGAAAGGAGGTCCAAGGCTGAGGAGATATCAGGAGTGGGGGAATTGTTGTCATTCGCGGCTTGGTTTTCGCCGTCATGGACTGTCGTTCTCTCGACAAAACTCGCTGGTTGCCCCGCTTCCAAAAATCTCACGACAGTCACCACTAAGCCACATCCACAACAGGGGTTTGCGCGCTCCACCGAGGGGCTGCGCCAGGTGCGATTCTAACGTGCTTGCCAGGCTCCGGTTGCGGCGCAGGACTTCAGTCGGGTGGCTTCCCGGACCTTAGCCTCACAGCGGAACGCATATGTGCGGGGGCCGTTGCTCAACCGTTGTAAACGGAAAATTGGAGAGGAAAGTCATGGCGGACGGCCCAACTGTTGTAAACTCGGGGGGCGGCGGCACTGCCGTCGCCATTGTTCTCGCAATCATCGCAATTGTTGTCTTGTTGTTCTTCACGGGCGTTATCAATATCCATGGAGGCAACGGGCAGGACATCAACGTAAAGGTTGAAGCGCCCAAGGTTGAGGCTCCGGCAAAGCCAGCAGCACCTGCGCCAGCGGCGCCAGCTCCGGCACCGCCTGCCAACGGCGGTTAACGCACGGGCTTGTTGGAACCGATTACGCTCGGCGAAGTTCTTCGGGAGCTCGGGCGTCCCCTCGATCGAGCTGACAAACAAGAGCCCGTCACTGCCTCCGTGGTGGCGGGCTTTTCGTTACAGATGCACCGTTGGTGCGTGCGACACCGCTAGCGGACAATCCCGGCGATCCGAACTGCGAGTGCATCGAGCCCGCCGCTGTAAATACTCGTCAAGACCTGTTCCGCAACTTCAGCTCTTTGCGCAGTGCATCCGATCAGGTCTCCGCCGCCCAGTCTTGCTGGCTTGTTGCCGACGCAGTCCCACACGCCCCATGATCCGTCAGCCTCGATATGGCAATAAAATCTATGCTGGTGATTTTCCATATAGCCCAACCGTTCAACCTGGGTTTTGGGTCCACGCTATCCATGACAGTGGTTAATGGACCAGCGGCTGTCGCTTCCAAGAAGCCGGAACTGACCAGGCCTGAGAAGCTGTCGAGCGATGTGGCTCAGGTGGCGTGTCCGCCGCCGATCGACACTGAGCCCACGTAATCGCCGTGGGCCTGAATCGAGGCCCGCTGGCTCCGGCTGACGGGCCTTTCTCGTTTTTGTCGCCATCTTCCAAACTCGAGATCGTTGCCCCTTCTGCGGGCCGACGGCTTATGACGCGACGCCTCGTGCCAGAATACCTCGCCAAGTCACGCTGATCCACTTTCTGTCCGCAGTAGGGGCACGGGTAGATATGACTGTCGATCGCATCAAGCTGCTCACCTTGCGCTAAGAAGGCACAAGGATGATGATGACGGCGGCAAGGCTTCCTCGTTCGCGTGGATTGAACAGGGAAACTGCGCCGACCTCCAGGGGCCTGCCAACTCGATGTTGCCTTCGTGATCGACCCTTCCAAGCGCCAGGACGGCCATCCCGACGAGGCCATCGAGCCGGCTTTTCAGGCAATCGAGGCACGCAGGGTTCCCTTGCCCGGCGGCTACCGACAAGGTGTGATCTCCGCGATCACCGTATTGCTCGGATTTTCGCTGCTGTTCCTGCGGTACTGGAATTTCGAAGCTGATGGCGGATGGACGATTGCCTCGATCCTGGCGACGCTCCTTCTCGCGCTGGCCATCGTTCTGCAACTCGTCGCACTGTGGCGTTCGCTGCTCCCAAGCGATGACGACGAGCCGGTCTATCGAGTCACGCTGCGCTGGTTCCTCGCCTCGATCATCGCTCTCCTTGCGGGCGTGCTGCTGGCCGGGCTGATCGCCTCGCACGTCTTCAATCTTTGATCGAGGCGGTTCCGGCTGCGCCACTATCCGCGCCTGCGCCCCGAGACCGTCCTGGTTGCCTGGCATGGGAAAGGCCCGCCGACCGGGAGTCAGGCGGGCCTTGGAGTAGTCGCAAAGGGACTGGCTTCCGACTGCTCTGTGATCCGTAGGATCACCTTCAATATGGTCCTCAGGATAAGTTGGCGCATCGGCCGAATAGATGAAAGAAGCAACCCTATCCGCATTTCGTGGCGATCCTGCTCTGAGAATAGAGAGGAAGAATAGAGAGGGCCTGGACGACACCCGGGCACGCATCCGCGCGGATCGCGCCTGGCCAGGGGATTGGCAAAATTTCCGAGGGCCCGAAGGCTTAAAGCCTTCAATCCACCCAATTTAAGTCAGGCCGCGGCGCTTGAAAGCGCAGCAATCTCTGTTACTTGCGGTGCCGGGGGTAGTATCCGCGGCAGTGCGGATTTTTGGGTCGGTAGAGTTGGAATGGCGTCACTGAAGATGATTTGCCCGCGTTGCCATGGCGGCGGCAAGGTTTTCGATTGCTCCAGATGGAGTGCATCGAAAGGGCATTGCTGCCCACAAGGGACGCATCAGACCAGTTGCCCGGGGAAGACCCTCATTTGCACCGAATGTGGCGGCGTTGGGATGCTTGGGGAAGCCGAGCTCAGGGCTGTCGCCTAGTCATTGCTTCGGCAGCCACGCGATGCGGACGGCTTTCGCGTCGCGATCGTGCCGCCATCCCTTGAAGAGATCCCGCGGGTTTTTGCGGCCAGAGCGGCTTCGCCCTTCGTGCAACGATAGGACGTGCCGCTTCTGGCGCGGCGTCACCGATTGCATTAGCATCACGTCATGGATTTCGAGGCACGGCTGAAGCGCCGCGCGGAATGCCGGGTGCCAGGCAGATCCTGACGGGCAGACGATGCCGTAGGGAGAAGGCCAATGCAGAAACTGCAATCGCAGGGCGTCCACCACATCACGCTGGTCGGCGCCGGGCGCCAGACCTCGATCGATTTCTGGGAAGGCGTGCTCGGCATGCCGTTCATCTTCGAGCAGCCCAACCTCGACAAGGCCAGCGAAAGCCATCTCTATTTCGATCCAGGCGACGGCCGGCTCATCACCGTCTTCACCGATGAGAGCCGCACGCCGGTCAAGCGGCGCACGCCGACCGATCCGGGCTGCGTGCATCATATCGCTTTCGCGGTGTCGCGCGTCACCTTCCTGCAGGCGGTCGCCAGGCTCGACGAGCGCGGCATCAAGCACAGCGGTGTCAAGGATCGCGGCTTCATGGATTCGATCTACTTCGAGGATCCGCTCGGCCTGCTGATCGAACTCGCCTCCTACCGCTTCGAGCCGCCGGCGGGTTTCACCCATGCCGACGTGCTGATGCAGGCACACAGGCTGCGTATCGCGCGCGGCGACTACAACATCGCCGAGGTGCATCTTGCCGACGCGATCCAGGCGCTTGTCGAAAGCTCCCGCGCGACCTTGTCGGACGACCGGGCGCCGAAGAATCCATACTGACGGCCAACAAGACAGAGGGAGGAAAACAATGGCGAAGACAGCGACCAAGAGCGTGAAGAAACCGGCTGCCAAGGCAAAGCCGAAAGCCGCCGCCAAGCCTGCCGCGAAGGCAGTCGCGAAGCCGGCGGTGAAGGCAGCAGCAAAGGCCGCGCCGAAGGCGGCCGCGAAAGCCACGGCAAAACCGGCAGCCAGAAAGCCGGCGCCGAAGATCGCGAAGGCCAAGGCAGCGAAAAAGCCGGCGCTGAAGCTCAGCATGCTGAAGCCGAGCGTCAACAACATGACGGTGCGGGTATTTGCGCGCGCGGCAGGGTTCGATGCCGCCGAGACGGACGCCTGGGGTCACACGCGCTCGCCCGACTACATGGCGCGCAATCCGGCGCATCTGACGCCGATGATCGAGGACAAGGGGCTGCCCAGGGGCGTGCTTTGGGAAAGCTGCGCCATCATGCAGTATCTGGCAAACAAGTACGGGCTGGAGAAATTCTACCCCAAGGCGCCGGCCAGGCGGGCGATGGTCGACAGTGCCATGTTCTACCTGATCGGCACGCTCTACCCCTATGTGGCGCGCGCCACATATCCGGCGCTGGGGTTTCCGCAATATGCCGGCGAGGTCGGCCACAGCGATGCCCATCCCGACAAGAAGTCCGAAGCGCAGAAGGCCGCGATGGCGGCGATCGCCGAGCCGCTGGAGGTTTTCCATAGCTTCTTCAGGGACGGCAAGCCGTTCATCGGTGGCAAGAACCCGTCGATCGCTGACATCCGGCTGGCGGCGACGCTCGAGTTCCTGGCGGTCATCGACTACGCGCTGCCGCAATGGGCGACCGAATATATGGCGGCAATCGAGAAGAAGCTCGGCAAGGCCTACGCCGAGCCGGCCGGCGACGTGCGCGGCTATATCGCCTATGTGAGATCGCAGGCGAAGGCCTGACGTTAAGGATTCATTAACCAAAGCCCTGTCTACTGTCAGGAATTCGCCGCGCGACCACGGATGTACTGGCGCAATATCGGTGAAAGGAAAGGTCGGCTCCGTGCCGGCCTTTTTGCTTTTCCGAGCCCCATGCCGGGACATAGCGAGACGGTGATCCGGCAAACCCGGAGCATCAACTTTTCGCGTCGGGATATTGTCATCGTCGACGTTGGCTCTAACATCCCTTTCAGCGAATCCGGCCTGGAATGCCGGCCTGGAGTGAGATGAGGGTTTGCGATGAAATGCGTGGCGGCAATGCTGATGATCGCCGGTGGAATGCTTGCCGGGACGCTTCTCCCATCGCGGGCCGCAACGCTCACCACAATGGATGATGTCGGGGCCGCGATCCAAGCGTGCTGGACGCCGCCGGCGGACGCAGGGAATTCGATCGTCACCCTGAGCTTCAGCTTCAAGCGCGACGGCTCGCTGATCGGTCCGCCACGGCCGACCGCCGCGAAGGTCGCCGGCGATGACAAGGCGCGCAAGGCATTCATCGACGCGGCCATTGCCGCCGTCAAGAATTGCACGCCCCTGACCTTGTCACCGGCCTTGGCGCAGGGCATTGCCGGCAACGTCTTCACGTTGCAACTGACTTCCCCGAAGCAATAGCAGTTACCGCCGGCTTCTCAGTAGGAAGGAGCGGTAGCGAGAAATCGCGGCATGTAGATTCGCAACCTCGTCAGTGGGCGAGGGAATGCTTTCAAACAGCAGATGACTGTCGGGGCTTTCAGACCCCGCCAGACCAGTTCTTCAAAATCAACGGCTCAATGGCTCAGGCGCCGTACCTCGGCATGCCGGGCCAGGTCCGGTGTTTCGAACACATAGTCGCTCCAGGCCGATTCCGGAATTTGTCCAGCCAGATAGCATTCCAGCAACAGATTTTGCTCGGGATTGAGCGGTCGTGGGGCGCGCTCGTGATCCAGCCCGAGGGAATGAAAAAGGTTCCTTGTCAGTTCCGATACCGTGAAGTGGATCGACATCTGCGTTCTCCTTTGCCCATCAACGCCGCAGTCAGGCAAAGGTTTCAGCGCCATGCACCGGTAACGCCGGATTGATCGTTCGCCAGAGACCATGGCCCGTCAACGTCGACAGCCGCCGGTCTGGCCGCATTTGTTTTCCGGTTCGTCTCAATCTTGAAATAAAAATGTAATACCGAATTTACAGGGGCCCTTCTACTACACTAGATAAAAGTCTGTTTAGATCGGAAATTCTTAAGTATTAGGTATAGCTCATTTAGTCGAAGATTACCCAAGTAGAAATAATGCCTTCCCAAGCCGTCAGCAACAGGGACAGTGTCGTCGCGATGATCCGTTTCCGGCTTCTCATGATGGTGGCGCTGGTGACGGTGGCCGCCTTTGCACTCGGCACGACGTCTTCCCATGCGGATAGTTGCAGCGCGATCAAAGGCCAGTTGCTTTCCGGCGGCCGCGGCGGGGGTGTGAGCCCCGAACTGGCGCAACTGCGCCGCCAGCTTGCGGCAATCCAGGGTCTGGAGAGGCAGCGCAGGTGCACGGCGCAGAGTACCACGGGCGGCTTCTTCAACGCTTGCGCCGACCTTGCCAGAAACCGGACAGAGGTGCAGCGCCAGATGGCGGCCGCGTCCAGTTCCAGCCGGGACATTTCAGGCCTGCAAGCACGCTTCGCGGCGCTGGGCTGCACCGGGGCAAAGGAACAGCGTTCGGCACCGAAGACCCAATCCGCAGCGGGTGGAGCAACGTATGCCGGCAATACGATGCTGTTTTGCGTGCGCCTGTCGGACGGATATTTCTTCCCGGCGCCAAAGTCGCAATTCGCCGGCAGCGGCGATCTCAAGGAAACGGCCGATCAGTGCCGTTATATCTGCGATGATCCGGCCGTCGATCTGTACACGTTGAGCGATGCCAGTCTGGAGACCGAAAAGATGGTCGCGCTTGATACGCGCAAATCCTACACCGAACTGCCGTCGGCTTTCCGCTACCGGGACGATGCAAATTTCAAGGCCTGCGACGTCAAACGTTATTATCAGCGTGTTGCCGAACTCAGGGCAAGGACTGTGACGCCGACAAACATGTCCAATGCCATCATTCCCCTGCCTCAGCCGAAGCCGGACCTCGGCGGTGTCGCGGCAATCCCGCAATCCGGCACCGAAGCCCCGGGTGTTGCCCAACTGCAGTCGATCGAGGCCGGCAAGCGGACGGTGCGCGTGGTCGGCCCGGCCTTTTTCCCGGCGGAATAAACCGCTTCTTTCTTCCCATCCCGCGGATACAGCTTGCAGCGAGCCGCCAGCGCGGCAGCAAGGCCAGCTGGAACGGAGGGGCGCTCACGGCGTTGTGATCGACATCAGCCAGGAGAAACGCCATGGCCACGTTCCGGGAAATGCGGGTGCAGGAAATCGTCGAGGACGAATCGCTGTCCACCGAACAGAAGATCGCCGAGTTGCGTGAGATCGAATCCGAGGCACGTGGGCTGCAACGGGCGGCATCGGAGAGCTCGATGGGTGATAATGACGGTTGGCAGGACGATTTGCGCCAGGTTCGGTTCGCGCTCGACAAGCTGGGCGCAAAGGAACCGAAGAAGGGCGCGGCATCACTATAGGGCCTGTCCGCGACTTCGGGTTGTGTTTCCAGGGATCAGTCGCAGACCATGCGGACTCGCTGGCCGGGTGCGCTAACGTTCCTGCACGCCAGTTGTTTTTCCGGCTCAGAGGACGCGGGAGACGGCGGTGAAAGCCTCGTCTGGTGTCGTCTCTGGACGGCAGGTTTCGAAATCCTGCGTTCGGAAAATTGTGCGGGCGGCTGCGGCGGCACCGGAAAGGCGCCATTGTCGACCTGCGGCGCGTAATCGACATTCGGGGGCGGCCGTTCCCAGAAGCGCCTGGCGTCGAGCGGCCGCGGGATGACGACCGTGCCGTCATAGCTGCGCGAACAGCCACTGCCGAAAAGCAGTGTCACGCCCAGCAAGAAAGGCCCTATCCGTCCGTACATTAGCAACACCCCTGCATAGGCTTATAACGCGGCCGGGGCGCGCCCGACAACCGGGCGGAATAACGCAGGCGCAGCGTGCCGGCCGCGCCGTTAAGGTTAGCGGATCGTTAATGCTTCTCGGGCACATTCCGCCGACGAACCGCGGAGGGAGGGTTCGACCTTGATTTTCGGGGTGGGGACAGCATGGCGGAAGCGGACGAAGCAATCGGTGCGCGCGGCAAGCGTGGGTCCGGCAAGGCGGTGCATCGCGGCGACGCGCCAGCGTGCGCGGACATGGATTCGGCCGACGCGCTTCGCCAGCTGGTCGAGGCAGGCTCGGACTGGATCTGGGAGACCGACGCCGAACTGCGATTCTCCTGGCTTTCACCCACCTATCAGGCGGCCACCGGTATCGACCCGGCTGATGTGCTCGGCCGGTTCCGCTTCGATTTCCTGAACCAGGTCCTGAAAGGCAAGCGCAGCGCGGCGGCGCATCTGGAGGATCTGGAGGCGCACCGGCCTTTCCGCGACTTCGTCTATGAACTGAAGGGAGGCCGCGCCGGCTGTCGCTGGGTGCTAACTTCAGGCTTCCCACGGTTCGACGGCGAAGGAAAATTTGCCGGCTATCGCGGCATAGGCCGCAATGTGACCGCACTGGCCAGCGCGTTCGAAGACATCGCGTTCGACGACATGGAGCCAAGGCAGGAACCGCCAGTCGGCGGCGACACGGCCGGGCATCTTGCCGATCTCGAGCGGACGATGGACGCCATGCGCATGGGGATCGTGCTTCTCGACGCGAAGCTCGACACGCTGATCATCAACAAGGCCTATCGTGACATCTCCAAGATGTCGGAAGGCGATGTGGCCGTCGGCGCACCCTTCAGCCTGCTGATGGAGATCAATCGGCGCAACGGCATTTATGGCGATATCGCCCAGCCGGAATGGGAGCGCTATCTCGCCAGCCGGCTGGATGAGATCCGTGCCGGCAGCGTCTCGGCACGCCAGTTCCGCCATGCCGACGGCAAGACGATGCTGTTTTCCATCACCGCCTTGTCGGGCGGCAAGCGACTGCTGACCTATTACGACATCACCGAGCTGAAGCTGCGTGACGCCGAGCTCGCCGATGCGCTGGAAAAGGCGCGGCTCGCGGAGGCGGTGATCAACGCCGTCGAGGATCCGATTTTCGTCAAGGACGATCATCTCCGGTTCGTCTTCGTCAATGAGGCGTTCGCGAACCTGTTTGGCCAGACACCGCAAGCCATGCTTGGCAGACCCGGAGGCGATTTCCTTGGGCCGACCCAGGTCGCGCTCTTCGAACGCAGTGAACGGGAAGTCCTGTCGACGGGACAAATCTATGAAGTCGAAGAGAATTTCAACGATGAAGGCGCCGCTCGTTCGCGCATTGTCAGGAAAAACCGCGTCCGCATGCCAAGCGGCCGCGACTATGTCGCCGGCTTCCTCTTCGACATTTCCGATATGAAGCGGCGCGAGACCGAGGCGCAGGATGCGCGCAAGCATCTCGCCAGCGTGCTGGAATCGCTGCCGGCCGGCGTGATCATCTACGATCGCGACGACAAGTTCGTCTTCGCCAACCACAAGCTGCAGGATACGCTGCCGGCGCTGAAGCCCTTCTGGCAGCCTGGCCGGAGCTTCCGCGAGGCGCTGGAATTCGGCCATTCCGTCGGCTATTTCCGCTCGAGCGGCGACAGCGGGATCGACGGGCTTTACGAATCCGAACCCGAACGCTGGCTCGACAGCATATTGGCGCGCTACCGGCTGCCAAATTCTTCCTACGAGCGCCTCAATGCCGATGGACGCTGGTATCAGGTCTACGACATGCGCACCGATGACGGCACGTTCATCGGCGTGCGCGTCGACATCACCGATATCAAGAGCCGCGAAGCGGCCCTGCGCGATTCCATGCGCCAGATCGACCTGTTCCGGCACGTCATGGATGAGCTGCCGGTGGCGGCCTTCATCAAGGCGCAGGACCTGAGCATCGAATTCGTCAACAAGGCCTGGTGCGCGATCACGGGCCTCGCCAAGGAAAACGTCATCGGCCGGACCGACCGCCAGCTGTTCGGCGCCGCGGAAGCGGAAGGCTACAGCCATGACGACAGCGATGTAGTGGCGACCGGCGCCGTGCGCGAGGTCGAGGAGCCCGTCACCCATCGCGACGGCACGGTGCGGCAATTGATGACGCGCAAGAGCCGCCTGGTGGCGACGGACGGATCGGTGCATCTGGTCGGCTCCAGCACGGACATCACCGACGTCAAGGCGCGCGAGCGGGCTTTGGAAGAGAGCATGCGCGAGAACGAGGTGTTCCGCAGCCTGATCGACAATGTGCCGGTGTCGATCTACGCCAAGCGCTCCGACCTCAGGCAGTTCTATGTCAACAAGGGCTGGTGCGACCTCACCGGCTTCAGCAAGCAAGAGGCGATCGGCAAGACCGATGTCGAGATCTTCGGCCCGGATGGCGAAGCCTTCGTCGCCGGCGATCTGGCCGTGCTGCGCACCGGCGAAACCCAGGAGATCGAGGAGAGCGTGACGCTCCCCGATGGCAGCGTGCGCCACCAGTTCGCGCGCAAGGGCGCGATGATCGCATCGGACGGTTCGCTCTACCTGATCGGATCGACCACCGACATCACGGAGCTGAAGATGCGCGAGGCGGAGCTCAGCGAGGCGCGCCAGCGCGCCGTGCTCGCCGACCGCGCCAAGTCGGAATTCCTCGCCAATATGAGCCATGAAATCCGCACGCCGATGAACGGTGTGCTGGGCATGGCGGAACTCTTGGCCAAGTCCAATCTCGATCCGAAGCAGAAGACGTTCACCGACATCATCGTCAAGTCGGGCAACGCGCTCTTGACCATCATCAACGACATCCTGGATTTCTCCAAGATCGATGCCGGCCAGATGGTGCTCGATCCGGCGCCCTTCAACCTTGCCGAGGCGATCGAGGATGTGGCGACGCTGGTGTCGACGCGTGCCAAGGAAAAGGACCTCGAGCTTATCGTGCGCGTCGAGCCAAGGCTCGAAAACCTGTTCATCGGCGACGTCGGCCGCATCAGGCAAATCGTCACCAACCTGCTCGGCAACGCGGTCAAATTCACCGATGAAGGCCATGTGCTGGTCGACGTGACCGGCGAGAGGGTCCCGACCGGAACCAGGCTGACGATCTCGGTCACCGACACCGGGATCGGCATCCCCGAGGAAAAACTGAAGCTGGTGTTCGAAAAATTCAGCCAGGTCGACACCTCTTCGACACGGCGGCACGAGGGCACCGGGCTTGGCCTTGCCATCACCTCGCGGCTGGTCGACCTGATGGGCGGCGAGATCGGTGTCGAGAGCGCCGAGGGCAAGGGCTCGACCTTCTGGTTCACCGTGACGCTGCCCAGGGCCGGACAGCAGAACGGCCAGCGCATCATGCCGGTGGACGTGACGGGCGCACGGGTGCTGATCGTTGACGACAATGCCGTCAATCGGGCCATCCTGACCGAGCAGATGACCTCGTGGACGTTCGATTCCTGCGCGGCCGAAAGCGGCGCCGAAGGCCTCAAGGTGCTGATCGCGGCCGCCGCCTACGGCGTGCCCGTGGACTGCGTCGTGCTCGACTACCAGATGCCTGAGATGAGCGGCGCCGAAATGGCGCGCATCGTGCGCAACACCGAAGGTCTCGCCGACACGCCCATCATCATGCTGACCTCGGTCGACCAGTCGCTCGCCAACACCAGCTACCGTGATCTCGGCATCGACGCCCAGCTGATCAAGCCGGCGCGTTCCTCGGTGCTCCTGGAGACGCTCGTCGCGACCATACAGCGCCATCGCCACGCCACGGATGGCCACGCGGCCCAGCGGCTCGCAGGCGAGGGGCCCAGCGCTTCTCCGCCGCTGGCATTGTCCGAACAACGCGCGCAATTGCAGCCGCCACCGGTTCGCCCCAGGCTGCCTGCCACCGGCGATGGCGGACACAGGCTGGACATCCTCGTGGCCGAGGACAATGAGGTGAACCAGATGGTCTTCACCCAGATCCTTGGCGAAACCGGCTATGGTTTCGAGATCGTCGGCAATGGCCGCAAGGCGCTCGACGCCTTCGGCAAGCTCAATCCATCCATGATCCTGATGGACGTCTCGATGCCGGAGATGAGCGGGCTCGAGGCGACCGCCGCGATCCGCCGGCTGGAGCAGGAAACCGGCACGCATGTGCCGATCGTCGGCGTCACGGCGCATGCGCTCAAAGGCGATCGCGAGCGGTGCCTGGAGGCGGGCATGGACGACTATCTGCCCAAGCCGATCAGCCCCAGGGCCCTGCTGGAGAAGGTCGAGCGCTGGATCGGCGCCGGCCGCCAGGTCCAGCGCAACGCGGGATAGCATCGCGTTGCCTGGTTCCAGGGATGTGAGATGCAAGCCAAGGGAATCAATCGCGGATTTGCCGCTGCGCCCGCGTGCAATGACTATGGTGCGATCGCACCATATCAAAGGCGGCGCCCAGCCGAGACAATGGCAAAATCGAATTCCGCCCTTGCAGTTACGGGCGGGAGCAGCGACCGCCGGCAAAGAAGCAGCGTCAACCTACCCCAACGGACCTGTTTTTGGCGATGGCCCGGCCACGACACGCTCTGGCCTTGAGCAACGCGCTCCCGTCCGGATTTTCTTCCCCTGAGAAAGCCCCGTCGAATCCGGCGGCGGCTCCGGCTGGCGGATGGGCCAAGTCACTGATTCCGAGAGCAAACTCGGATCTGGCCGCAGCCGCTCGATGCCACCGCCTTTGCCAGGGCCTGTGACGCGTTACCGGGCTGACACGAAACTGTCATGCGACTGTTATAATCGAAGGCTATTGGCCTCAGCGGGCGCCGGTTAGGAATGGCGCCGAGAGACCATCTTCCGAACAGGAGCAGGCCACATGAGACATTTCATCCGCTCGGCGGCCGTTGCTATTGCAATGGCTACGGCGTCTACCTTCACCCTTTCCGCAGCAATGGCAGCTGACCTTTCCGGCGCCGGCTCGACATTCATCTACCCGGTGTTCGCCAAGTGGGCCGACACCTACAAGAAGGACACCGGCATCGGCCTCAACTACCAGTCGATCGGTTCGGGCGGCGGCATCAAGCAGGTCATCGCCAAGACCGTGACCTTCGGCGCCACCGACAAGCCGATGTCCGACGCCGACCTGGAAAAGAACGGCCTCGTGCAGTTCCCGATGGTGATGGGCGGCATCGTTCCGATCGTCAACCTCACCGGCGTCAAGCCGGGCGAGCTCGTCCTCGACGGCAAGACGCTGGCCCAGATCTATCTCGGCGCCATCACCACCTGGGACGACGCCGCGATCAAGGCGCTGAACCCCACCCTCACCCTGCCGTCGACCGCGATCGCCGTCGTGCATCGTTCGGACGGTTCGGGCACCACCTTCAACTTCACCGACTATCTGGTGAAGCTCTCGCCCGATTGGAAGGACAAGGTTGGTTCGGACACCGCCGTCGAATGGCCGACGGGCGTCGGCGCCAAGGGCAGCGAAGGCGTTGCCAACACCGTCAAGCAGACCGACGGCGGCATCGGCTACGTCGAATACGCCTATGCCAAGCAGAACAACCTTTCCTACTCCAAGCTGGTGAACGCTGCCGGCAAGGTCGTTGAGCCGTCGCTCGAATCCTTCGGCGCCGCCGCTTCGAATGCCGACTTCAAGACTGCCAAGAACTTCAACGTCATCATCACCAACGAGCCCGGCGACACCACCTGGCCGATCGCCGCCTCCACCTGGGTCCTGATCCACAAGGCTCCGGACGATGCCGCGACCACCGGCGAAGCCCTGAAGTTCTTTGCCTGGGCCTACAAGGACGGCAAGGAAACCGCCAAGGCGCTCGACTATGTCTCGATCCCCGACAGCGTCGTCGACCTGATCAAGGCGTCGTGGAAGGCCGACATCCAGGCCGGCGGCAAGCCCGTCTACGCCGGCGAGTAACATCTTCCTAAGGAGCGCCGCGACCGTGGCGCTCCTTTTCCCTCAACCCTGAAAGAGCCGAGCTTGACATGAGCGCTGTCCAGGAAGCCTTGCCAGCCGTCAGAGGTTCCCGCGATGCCACCGTTCGACGGTTCGCGCTGACCGACTCAATCTTCCACGCGACAACCCGCGCCGCCGCGATATTGGTGCTGGTGCTGCTTGGCGGCGTCGCGATCTCGCTATTTGCCGGTTCGTGGCAAGCCCTGTCGACTTTCGGCTTTTCCTTCCTGACCAGCGAAAGCTGGAACCCGGTGACGGAGAAGTTCGGTGCGCTGGCCCCGATCTACGGCACCATCATCACCTCGGCAATCGCCATCCTGATCGCCGTGCCGCTCGGCATCGGCATCGCCATCTTCCTCACCGAGCTTTGCCCGCGCCCGCTTCGGCGCCCGATCGGCATGGCGGTGGAATTGCTGGCCGGTATCCCTTCGATCATCTATGGTATCTGGGGCCTGTTCGTGCTGGCACCGTTCCTGCAGACGACCGTTCAGCCTTTCATCATCAGCGTGTTCCACGGTATTCCGGGCCTCAACAGCCTGTTCGCCGGCCCCCCTTATGGCATCGGCCTGCTCACCTCGGCGATGATCCTGGCCATCATGATCCTGCCTTTCATCACCTCGATCACCAAGGACGTGTTCGACACGGTGCCATCGGTGCTGAAGGAATCGGCCTATGGGATCGGCTGCACGACCTGGGAGGTCACGCGCCGGGTCGTCATCCCCTACACGCGCATCGGCATCATGGGCGGCGTCATGCTGGCTCTCGGCCGCGCGCTTGGTGAAACAATGGCGGTGACCTTCGTCATCGGCAACGCGCACCGCATCTCGACGTCGCTGTTCGCGCCGGCAACGACCATCTCGGCGACCATCGCCAACGAATTCACCGAAGCCGTCGGCGATCTCTACACCTCCTCGCTGGTCGCGCTCGGCCTGATCCTGTTCGTTATCACCTTCCTGATCCTTGCCATCGCACGCTACATGCTGATGCGCATCGATGCCCGCACGGGAGCCTGACCGATGTCGACAGCCACATCGCTTCACCAAAGCCGCAAGCGCAAGAATGGCGTGATGATGACGCTGTGCGTCATCGCCGCCGGCATCGGCCTCGCCTGGCTGGCGCTGATCCTCGGCGCACTGCTCTACAAGGGCCTGTCGGGGGTCTCGCTGTCGGTCTTCACGGAAATGACTCCGCCGCCCGGTGACGCCGGCGGCCTGCTCAACGCCATCTACGGCAGCATCGTGATGACCATCATCGGCATCATCGTCGGTACGCCGATCGGCGTGCTGGCAGGCACCTACATGGCTGAGTATGGACGCTTCTCGAAGCTCACCACCGTGGTGCGCTTCATCAACGACATCCTTCTGTCGGCGCCATCGATCATCATCGGTCTGTTCGTCTATGAGCTGATGGTGCGACCGATGGGGCATTTCTCGGCGATCGCGGGGGCCGTCGCGCTGGCCATCCTGGTCATCCCGGTCGTCGTGCGCACCACCGAAGACATGCTCAATCTGGTGCCGAACGCGTTGCGCGAAGCCGGCACCGCGATCGGCGCGCCGCGCTGGGTGGTCATCCGTTCGGTTGCCTATCGCGCGGCGCTTTCCGGCATCGTCACCGGCATATTGCTGGCCATCGCCCGCATCTCCGGCGAGACCGCACCCCTTCTTTTCACGGCGCTGAACAACCAGTTCTGGTCCAGCAATCTCAACGCGCCGATGGCCAGCCTGCCTGTCACCATCTTCCAGTTCGCTCTCAGTCCCTACGAGGAATGGCAGCAGCTGGCCTGGACCGGCGCACTCATAATCACATTGACGGTTCTCGCGCTCAGCATCTTTGCGCGCAGCCTGACCGGACGCAGAGAGGACAAATGAGCCAGATGTTGTCTCCAGACATGACGATCGCCGCCGAGGCGGCGGCCAAGGCCAAGATCGAGGTCAAGAACCTCAACTTCTACTACGGCCAATCGAAGGCGCTGAAGGATATCACGCTATCGCTGCCCGAGCGCAGCGTCACCGCCTTCATCGGCCCTTCCGGTTGCGGAAAGTCGACGCTGCTGCGCGTCTTCAACCGCATCTACGAGCTCTACCCCAAGCAGACCGCCGAGGGCCAGGTGCTGCTCGACGGCCAGAACGTTCTCGACCGCTCGCAGGACCTCAACCTTTTGCGCACCAAGATCGGCATGGTGTTCCAGAAGCCGACGCCGTTCCCGATGTCGATCTACGAGAACATCGCCTTCGGCGTCAGGCTCTATGAGAAGATCAGCAAGGCCGAGATGGACGGTCGTGTCGAGCAGGCGCTGAAGCGCGCCGCTTTGTGGACCGAGGTCAAGGACAAGCTCAATGCCAGCGGCCTCAGCCTGTCGGGCGGCCAGCAGCAGCGGCTGTGCATCGCCCGCACGGTGGCGGTGAAGCCGGAGGTCATCCTGCTCGACGAGCCGGCCTCCGCGCTTGATCCGCTGTCGACCGCCAAGATCGAGGAACTGATCGACGAGCTGCAGGCCGACTACACGATCGTCATCGTCACCCACAACATGCAGCAGGCGGCGCGCGTCTCGAAGCAGACCGCCTTCATGTATCTTGGCGAACTGGTCGAATTCGACCGCACCGAGAAGATCTTCACGTCGCCTCGCGAGAAGCGCACGCAAGACTACATCACCGGCCGCTTCGGCTGATCGCACGCATACGAGGACCAGGATCATGGCCGAACATACAGTCGCAGCCTTCGACGAGGATCTCGGACAGATCAGCAGGCTGATCAGCGACATGGGCGATCTCGCCGGTTCGATGGTCGGCGGCGCCACCAAGGCGCTGCTGAATTCCGACAACGCGCTGGCACAGCGCGTAGTCTCCGACGACGCCATCATGGATGCGCGCCAGCGCGAACTCGACGATCGCGCCATCACGCTGATCGCCAAGCGCCAGCCGATGGCCGACGATCTGCGCCATGTCGTCGGGTCGATCCGCATGGCCGGTGACCTCGAACGCATTGGCGACCTTGCCAAGAACATCGCCAAGCGCGTCGGCACCGTCGGTCTCAACGCAACGCCGCGCGACCTGTCGCATTCCATCGACGCCATGGCGCAGCTGGTGCTGATCCAGGTGCAGGGCGTGATCGAGGAGTATGCGGCGCGCGACGCCGCCGCGCTTGCGAAGCTGCGCGCCGACGACGAACGCATCGACGTCAAGTACACCTCGGTGTTCCGCGAACTGCTGACCTACATGATGGAGGATCCGCGCAACATCACCGCTTGCACGCATCTGTTGTTCTGCGCCAAGAATCTCGAACGCATCGGCGACCATGTGACCAACATCGCCGAGAACGCGTACTATGTCCTGACCGGCACGCAACTGCCCGCCAACCGCCCCAAACAGGACGAGACGGCGATGTCGGCGCCGGCGGCTTGAGCGTTGGAGCGGTTCATCGTTTCGCGGAAACGCCGACCCGCTCTATCTCTTTGTTTCACGCAATTCAGGATGGAAAACCGCTACACATTTTTTCCTGGGATTGCTTTAGAGGTGACCAGTCAATGATCGCACCACGCATCATGGTGGTGGAGGACGAGGAGCCGCTCGGCGTGCTCCTCCGCTACAATCTGGAATCGGAAGGTTATCAGGTCGAGGTGGTAACCCGCGGCGATGAAGCCGAAATCCGGCTGCAGGAAAACGTGCCCGATCTCCTGGTGCTCGACTGGATGGTGCCGGCGGTGTCCGGCATCGAACTCTGTCGCCGGCTAAGAATGCGCCCCGAGACCGAACGGCTGCCGATCATCATGCTGACCGCGCGGGGTGAAGAAAGCGACCGCGTGCGCGGCCTTTCGACCGGTGCCGACGACTATCTGGTCAAGCCGTTCTCGACGCCGGAATTCATGGCCCGCGTCAAGGCGCTGCTGCGCCGCGCCAAGCCGGAAGTGCTGTCCAGCGTGCTCAAGGTCGGCGACATCGTGCTCGACCGTGAATCGCACCGAGTCTACCGCAAGAAGAGCGAGATCCGGCTCGGGCCGACCGAATTCCGCCTTCTGGAATTCATGATGCGCCATCCCGGCCGCGTCTTCTCGCGCAGCCAACTGCTCGACAATGTCTGGGGTGAGACGATCTATATCGACGAGCGCACCGTGGACGTGCATGTCGGCCGCCTGCGCAAGGCGGTCAACAATGGCCGCATGCCCGACGTCATCCGCACCATCCGTGGGGCAGGCTACGCGATCAGGGAAGATTAGAGCCTTGAGGCGGAAGCGTTGATAGGTTGAATGTGTCCACTCCCGGGTCACACGCATTGACAATTGGCTGAGACGCTCATGGCCTCGTCATCTTTGGGCGAAGCAAGGAGCGCAGCGACGCGGCGCGGACCCCTGGAGCTGCTCTGCAGCCCAAGGATCCATGCCGCGACCTCAAAGCGTTGCCACGGCGCAAGTTCTGCTCCGCTGCACTGCGTGGCATAGGTCACGGAATGGATCCCAGGGTCTCCGCGACGGAGCTTCGCTCCTGCTCCGCCCACGGATGACGACGGCCAATCTCCAAGTAAGCGAGGGTCTACGGCATCAACGACGAATGCCAGCTCAGGCAACGCTCTTCCCGGCACTGCCTCTTGCCTGCACGCCCGGCGCGAAGATCTCCTGATCGACGAAGGTCAGTGCGCGCATGGCGCAGCCCTCGCGGATCAGGGGCAACTCGTTCGGTTCGGTGTCGAACGAAATCGATTTCGAGTGCTGGCCGCCGGCGGTCTGGGCGATCGCCTCGCGCAATGCCGGCTCGATCAGGTCGAAGGCGGCGGCGCTGACGCCGACCATGGCCACGGGGGCGGGATCGATCAGCGCAAACAGGCTGCCGAGGCCATAACCCAGTGCTTCTCCGGCCTTGCGATAGGCTTCGCGCTCGGGCCCGGCTCGTTCCCGCGCCGTCGTCGCCAATGCCCGCATCTGCGCGTCGCTGACGTCGGCGACCGGTTCGGTGTCCTCGCCAAGCTGCCTGGCATTGCGCCAGATGGCGTAGTTGCCGGCATAGGCCTCGACGCAGCCGCGCCGCCCGCAGCGGCAGAGCGCGCCGCCTGGCCGATGGATCATGTGGCCGAACTCGCCGCCCGACGAATGGGTGCCGGTGAACAGCTCGCCCTTCAGCACAAGGCCCATGCCGATGCCGTGCGACAAAAGGATGGCGATGAAGTCGTCGCGGTAGCGTTCGGGGTCGCGCCAGCGCAGCGCCACCGCCATCATGTTGCAGTCGTTCTCCATGGTGGCCGGGATGCCGAACTCGGCTTCCAGTATGTCGGCGAAGGCGATGTCGGTCTGCGGCGTGATCGGCGACCACAGCATGGCCCTGGCCTTGGTGTCGGTGATGCCCTGGATCGCCAGCGCGATGCGGGCGACGCTGCGTACGTCGATATCGGGATCCTCGAGGCGCCGCCGTACAATGGCGACGCATTCACCGATCAGCGCCTCGCGCGACATGGTCAGCGTGTCCAGCCGGCGCTGTTCCTCCGATATCACCTGGCCGGCATAGTCGATGACGGCGACGGACAGGAAATTCAGCGACAGCACCACAGTCATGATGGCCGCGGCCTCCGGGTTGAGGCCGAGGCCGACCTGTGGCCTGCCGCGTTTGAGCGCACCGGCCTCGCTCGGCTTGCCCTCGACCAGGATGCCTTCGCCGATCAGGTCGGAAGAGATCGCCGATATGGTTGAATGGCTGAGGCCGGTGGTCGCGGCGATCTCGGTGCGCGACGGTTGGCCGGCCCGGCGCACGGCCGCAATCACCATGGCGCGGTTGCGCCGGCGCAGATCGTCGTGGCGGATTCCGACCGACATACTTTCCCACATCCTCCCCGTCGCCGTGGTTCTTCCTGCCCCTCGAACACTGCCGGTGACTGGGGCAAATACTGGCAGAAGCGGCTGGTGCTGTCATTTATTTATTGCGAGGCTCGAAAAAAAGTCCACGACACCTCAAGATCCATCAGAATCGATGTTGACAGCGTTCCGACGATGGATCAGTATTTTTTTTGAGGCTCGAAAAAATAGAGCCTCTGTGCCGGCCTTCGGGTCAGTTTGGTCGCGCCATACGCGGCGCAGGGAGGATATCATGAAGAGATTCACGGCCGCCATCCTGGCGGGTGTCGCCATGTCGCTGACGCTTGCGTCGGTCGCGCAGGCGAAGGACAAGGTCATCGGTGTTTCGTGGTCGAACTTCCAGGAAGAGCGCTGGAAGACCGACGAGGCCGCCATGAAGAAGGCGATCGAGGCCGCCGGCGACAAGTACATTTCCGCCGATGCGCAGTCCAATCCCGGCAAGCAGCTTACTGATGTCGAAAGCCTGATCTCGCAGGGCGCCAACTCGCTGATCATCCTGGCGCAGGATGCCTCGGCGATCGGCCCGGCGGTGCAGAAGGCACTGGACGAAGGCATTCCGGTCGTCGGCTATGACCGCCTGATCGAGAACAAGGACGTCTTCTACCTGACCTTCGACAACAAGGAAGTCGGCCGCTTGCAGGCCGGCGCAGTGTTCAAGGTCAAGCCGGAAGGCAACTATGTCTTCATCAAGGGCTCGGGTGCCGATCCGAACGCCGATTTCCTGTTCTCGGGCTCGATGGAAGTGCTCAAGGCGGCCATCGACAGCGGCAAGATCAAGAATGTCGGCGAGGCTTATACGGACGGCTGGCTGCCCGCCAACGCCCAGAAGAACATGGAACAGTTCCTGACCGCCAACGACAACAAGGTCGATGCCGTGGTCGCCGCCAATGACGGCACCGCAGGCGGTGTCGTCGCGGCGCTGACGGCGCAAGGCCTTGCCGGTACCGTGCCGGTGTCGGGCCAGGATGGCGATCATGCCGCGCTGAACCGCATCGCGCTCGGCACCCAGACCGTGTCGGTGTGGAAGGACGCGCGCGAACTTGGCAAGAATGCCGCCGAGATCGCCTCGCAGCTGGCTGACGGCAAGAAGATGACCGACATCGCCGGCGTGAAGGATTTCACGACGCCTGGCGGCAACACCGTCAAGTCGCTGTTCCTGACCCCTGTCGCCATCACCAAGGACAATCTCAATCTCGTCATCGATGCCGGCTGGATCAAGAAGGACGAGGTCTGCGCGGGCGTCGCCGCCGGCAGCGTCGCGGCCTGCAACTAGAACGGCGCTGCACTGTTCGACAATGACGCCGCGGCCCAAAAGCCGCGGCGTTTTCTCAAAAAGATTTGTGTTTCCGCCTCAGGCGGATAGCTTCTAGGCTGCGTTCCGGCATCCGTGCCGGATGGCCGGCCGGTGGGAGGAAATCATGACCGACACGACGTCCAACCCGCAGGTCGACACCGCGCGCGCGTCGGAGCTTGGCGCGGTCGCCCGGTTCCTGAAGGCAACCGAGATCGACACCCGCATGCTCGGCATGATCGGTGCCCTGTTGCTGATCTGGGTCGGGCTGCACGTGATTTCGAGTCTGCGTCTGGGCGTCAATCCGCTCGATTTCGACAGCCGCACCTTTCTCACTCCGCGCAATCTGTGGAACCTGTCGGTGCAGACCTCCGCTGTTGCCATCATGGCCTGCGGCATGGTGCTGGTCATCGTCATGCGCAATATCGACCTGTCCGTCGGCTCCGCCGAGGGCCTGATCGGCATGGTCATGGGCTTTGCCCAGGTGCATTTCCTGGTCCGGTTCGTCGGGCTTGAACTCGGCAATCCGTGGATATGGGTTCTGGCGCTGGTCATCGGGCTGGCGCTCGGGCTACTGATCGGCGCTTTCCAGGGTTTCATCATCGCCTATCTCGAAGTGCCGGCCTTCATCGTCACGCTGGGCGGCCTGCTGGTCTGGCGCGGTGCCGCCTGGTGGGTCACGTCAGGCCAGACCGTGGCACCGCTCGATGCCACGTTCCAGCTGATGGGCGGCGGCCCGGCCGGATCGATCGGCGCCACCTGGAGCTGGATCGTCGGTATCGTCGCCTGCCTCGCCGTCGTGTTTGCACTGTTCAACGGGCGGGTGCAGCGCAAGCGCTTCCGCTTCCCGTTGCGCCCGGTCTGGGCCGAAACGCTGCTTGGCACCGTCACCTGCGCCGTCATCATGGGCGCGGTGTGGCTGGCCAATTCCTATCCCTGGCCCATCGGCATCGTGAACAGATACGCCGCCGCCAACAACATCACCGTACCCGAGGGTGGCCTGTTCATCGCCCACGGCATTGCCATCCCGGTGCTGATGGCGATCGCCGTCGGGCTGATCATGACCTTCATCACCAACCGCACCCGTTTCGGCCGCTATGTCTTCGCCATCGGCGGCAACCCGGAGGCCGCCAACCTGGCCGGTATCAACACACGCTGGATCACCATGAAGGTGTTCATGATCATGGGCGTGCTGGCCACGATCGCCGCCGCGATCTCGTCTGCCCGGCAGAACTCGTCGACCAACGTGCTTGGCACATTGGACGAGCTGCTTGTCATCGCCGCCGCCGTCATCGGCGGCACATCGCTGGCCGGCGGCTCGGGAACGATCATCGGCGCCATGCTCGGAGCGTTGCTGATGCAGTCGCTGCAGTCCGGCATGGTGCTGCTCGGCGTCGACTCGCCGCTGCAGAGCATCGTCGTCGGCGCCGTTTTGGTCATCGCCGTCTGGCTCGACACCGTCTACCGCAAGCGGGTTTAGGGGGAGAAAGACTATGGCTGACAAAACCGCTCCCGCCGCCGGCACGCCGCTGGTCGACATGCGCAACATCTCGATCGCCTTTGGCGGTATCCGGGCCGTCGACGACGCCTCGATCGATCTTTTCCCGGGCGAGGTCGTGGCGCTCCTCGGCCACAACGGCGCCGGCAAGTCGACGCTGATCAAGATCCTGTCCGGCGCCTACAAGCGCGATGCCGGACAGATCTTCGTCAATGGCGAGGAGGCTTCGATCTTCAACCCGCGCGACGCCAAGAAATACGGCATCGAGACGATCTACCAGACGCTCGCCTTGGCCGATAATGTCGACGCCGCCGCCAATCTTTTCCTTGGCCGCGAACTGATGACCGCCTGGGGCACGCTCGACGATGTCGCCATGGAGGCCGAGGCGCGCAAGGTGATGGGGCGGCTCAATCCCCGCTTCCAGCGCTTCAAGGAACCGGTGATCAAACTGTCGGGCGGACAGCGGCAATCAGTGGCGATCGCACGCGCGATCCTGTTCAACGCCCGCATCCTGATCATGGACGAACCGACGGCGGCTCTCGGTCCGCAGGAGACGGCGCAGGTCGGTGAACTGGTCAGGCAGCTCAAGTCCGACGGCATCGGCATCTTCCTGATCAGCCACGACATCCATGATGTGTTCGAGCTGGCCGACCGGGTCTGCGTGATGAAGAACGGACAGGTCGTCGGCACCGCACGCACCACCGACGTCACACAAGACGAGGTGCTCGGCATGATCATCCTGGGCAAGTGTCCCCCTGGCGCCATTCCCGGACCAGGCGCGCTGAAGATCGCCGCCTGAGGGCTTTCGGCGGGGTGGCATGACTCTCCCGCACGTCCCCGTTGCCGCTCACGTGATGTGCCAGTGATCGCGATGGGTTGGCCTTGCCATTGTGTTGGCCCGGCGACTTGCCCATAAAGGTCCGGTATTGCTCATGGACCGCATCATCCGTTGAAGAAACTTTTTCCGATTGTCGCGTTCATCGCCGTTGCGCTGATCAGCATGACCATGGCGGGGTTCGCCTATTTCGCGACGCAGGAAGCCGCCCGCATCAAGTTCGAGGCGGCGGCCGATGACGCACTCAACCGAATCGAGAGCCGTATCGATCTGCATTTGTCGCTGCTGCGGTCGACGCAGGCCCTGTTCGACGCCCGCAATGGCGACATCTCCCAGAGCGAGTTCAAGGCGTTCTTCAACGCGCTGGATGTCGACACCAATTTCGCCGGCCTGCGCGGCATCGGCTTCCTCGGGCTGGTCAAGACGGGCGATGAGGCGGCGGTCGAACGCGACATCCTGCATGATTTTGGCGCCAGCCATCCAGTCTATCCGGAGACGACGCAGCCCTGGCGCGCGCCCATCATGCTCTTCGAGCCGATGGATCCGTCCAACCAAGCCAGCATCGGCTACGATATGTTCAGCGAACCAGTGCGGCGCGCGGCGATCGAGAAGGCGATGGCCGATGACCAGCAGCACGCAAGCGGGCTGCTGCAACTGGGCCAAGGCACCGGCGCCACGCAGACTTTCACCGGCTTCCTGGTCTTCGTCCGGCTTAACGTCGAAACAGCACCCGAGGTCATCAACGCATCGCGATCCTCGACCGCGGGCTTTCTCTACGCGGCCTTCCGCGCCCGCGACCTGTTCCAGATCGCGCTCAGCCGTGCGCCGCTATTGCCGGTCAACACGGAAATCTATGACGGCGCGGTGAACAGCGACGACCTCCTGTTCCAGTCGGAGACGCCGCCGGCTTCGTCCTTTGGCGATCGGCTGCTAGTCACCCGCAAGATCACGGTGGCCGGCCGGCCGTGGACGGTATTGTTCAGGCCGACCAGCGCCTTCTCGCAGCCATCGTCGCGCGCCATCCCGGTGATGCTGGGGCTGTTCGGCCTGCTGGCGGCAGGCGCCATCGCGCTGGTGGCGCGCTATCAGGAGCGTGCCTATGAGGCGGCATCGCGCTTGCACGAGACGACCGAGAAGAGCCTGCTCGAAAAAGACCTGATGCTGCAGGAGATGAAGCATCGCATCAAGAATTCGATCACCAGGGTGCTGGCGATCGCGCGGCAGACAGCTTCGCGAGCGACCGACGTCAACGAGTTTTCAGCGTCCTTCTCGGCCAGGCTGCAGGCGATGGCCGCTTCCCAGGACATGCTGACGCGCTCGCGCTGGCAGAAGGCCGATCTGGCCGATCTCCTGCGCATCGAACTTGGCCAGGTGTTCGGCAAGGACCTGCCGGAGGGGTTGTTGACGGGTCCCGAGGTGCTGCTCGACGAAACCACGACGCAGGCGCTTGGCCTCACCTTCCATGAACTGGCGACCAATGCGCTGAAATATGGCGAAGCCGGCAATTCCGCCAATGCGCAACGAAGTGACTGGGCGCTCAAAGTGGACTGGTCGCTGGAAGGGCGGGGGCGCGAGCGGACGCTGGCGCTGAACTGGCGAGAGGCCGGGAAGAAAAAGGTCGAGGCGCCCGCCGAGACCGGATTCGGTACCAAGCTGATCGACCTCAACGTCACGCGCGAGTTGCGCGGCACGATCAAGCGCGATTTTCAGGCCGATGGTTTGAAGGTGGAAATAAGAATTCCGCTCGCGGGCTGACGGCCAAATGGCCGCGCCGATAGCGATGGAATGTGTCCATACGTGCAAAATCCGGAGGCTGGCGTGGCCGGCCTCCGGATCGAAGTTTCGACTATCGCCGAATTAGTTGCAGCGGGCCGTGTAAATCCGGCCGTGACGGTCGCGATACTGGCAATAGCCGTTGCGCAGGTTGCGAACCAGCAAGCCCGATCCGGCACCGACAGCCGCACCGATCAGCGCACCCTTGCCGCCGCCGACCAGGCCGCCAATGCCAGCACCAATCAAGGTGCCGCCAGCCACGTCCTTCTCGGTCGAGGTGCAGCCGCTGAGAGCGGCAACCGCAACCACCGCAATAATCATCTTCCGCATTGAGTCACTCCTCACTTTGTGTCCACACTTTGGTTGGCTCCAGCAGCCATTTAGCTTAGTTGGGTCCAGCAGCCATTTAGCACGAAATGACGGCCTTTGCTGCTCGAATTTATTGTTGGCTAAGATAGTCTTTTTCTGGGCGCGCCGCCGCCGATGCCATCACCACATTGGAAATCGCCAATGATGCATTGAGGCTGCCATCGGGGCGCACATTCCAGACTATTTGATCGTAGTCATCCTCAAGCGCGGGATCGACCGCGAGGCATTTGGCGACGACATGCTGAGCCTGCCCTTGCACGTCGCCCATCGCGAATGGCCGTTCAGCGGTGCATTCATCGGCGGTCGCGAAAACACTGACGGGCACCTGCAATTCGCGGCAATCGGCCATCGAGTTCGAACAGCCGATGACCAGCAACAACGCGGCTATGTGTTCCATGACGAGATGTCCTCTCGCCGCAATAACGGCGCACATCGTCAAAAAGTTCCTGTCAGGTCACGAGGACGCGCAAATAATGACGGTGCGAAGAACTGGGTTTCCGCACGGCCAGAGGCTGCCACCAGCAAGCCTGGGACCGGGGCAAGGTAGTGACGTTCAGCCGAGAGAGCAGGGGAAGGCGAGCAGGACTTCGGTCAGGTCAACTGGAACAGAGCGGCCAGGAGTATTATCGCGGCCAGCGCCAGGCCGATCCCTTTCATCAAACCGTGACGTGCATGAGGGAGTGTTTCCGCGGCGGCTTCGGCATCCAGAAATTCGCCCATCGAAATACGGGCGGCCTGTTCCAATCTGTTGATGTCGGCAACCGTCAAGACATTCCTCCTCTACCGTCTGAAGTCCTGCTGCCAACAATGTCCGAAGGCTGGACAGGTTCCGGCGGTGTCTGGGTAAAAAACCATCCGCTTTTATGGTGAATGGCTGGTTAAAATCGGTGCTGCCGCAAGCCGCTCACTGGGCCTCGAAATTGCTGTGTGGGACGACGAGGCGGTATTCGAGGCGGCCATCCACGATGTCGAGGGTCGCGGTTCCGCCCAGGGATGTCGGCACCACCCGCTCCAGCGCGACGCTGCCGAAGCGCTTCTCCGTCCTCCGACCGCCATTGGCTCCGACGGCTTCGGCCCATGTCAGCGAGAGTGTAACCTCACCGGTCGCGGCGGTGTTGAGATCGGCGGTTACTTCGACGAACCCATCCGGCCGGGACAGGGCGCCGTAGCTGACCGAGTTGACGGCGAGCTCATGCATCGCCAGGCCGATATGAAGCGCGGCGTTGGGATTGAGGTAGGGATTGGCGCCCCGGAAGCGAAGGCTGTGCGGTGTGTTCGTCCCATAGCGGCCAACCTGGCTCGTCACCAGTTCATGAAGCGCCGCACCGCGCCAGTTCGAGGACGTAACCAGATCCTGGGAGGAGGCCAGGGACTGCAGCCGGCCGCGAAAGCGCGTCAGGAAGTCGCCGATGCCATCTGAATAGCGGCCGGTCTGGCTCGCGATGCTCTGGATGATCGCCAGGAGATTCTTCGAGCGATGGCTGACCTCGCGCAGCAGCGTTGTCAGTGTCTGTTCGCGCCGCTTCTGCTCGGTCGTCTCGACCATGGTGGTGACGACACCTTGCACGTCACCGGCGTCGCCCCGGTCGGCATCGACCCAAATCTGAAACCAGCGGACGCCATTCTCGACTGGAACACTGATTTCAAGGCGCTCCGGATTGCCGGTCGCAACCACATCGCGCTTGGCGGCGCTGATCCGGTCGGCCTGCGCCATCGGCAGGATGCCGTTGCCGTCGGAATTGTCCGAGGCCCAGGGCGCGCGCATGTTGCGCGCCCATACGGTTTTCATGTCGCGATCCTGATAGAGGACGGAAATGCCTGCATTGTGCAGTGCGTGGAGAAGGGCCCGGCCAAGCTGCATGCCACTTTCAGCCGGATGCAAGGCGATGACTTCATCGCTCCGTGCGCCTTCCGTTTTATCTGCAGTCCTGGAGCGCATCGGTCTATCTGTCCACCCAACTCAGGCTGAACGGCTCACTGTCGAATGGGTTCCAAAATGAAATGTCCCGAGAACCTGCCCCTCTAAAGCGGTCCGCCGGACGATGTCCCTTGAAGGGATACCGCCCGGCGGTGGCTGGAAACCGTTTGAGGGGTGCGGCTTCCAGTGTTCGCTCGGAGAAGTGTTCGTCCTCAGGCCCGTTTGAACAGGCCGGCCAAGAGCGAAATGACCAGGAAGGCGAGAAAGATGAAGAACAAGATCTGCGCTATACCGGCGGACGTGCCGGCGATGCCGCCGAAACCAAGCGCGCCGGCAATGATTGCCACGACGAGAAATACGAGCGCCCAGTAAAGCATGGTTCATCTCCTTCCGAATGGTGCAGGGAAAACGTGGGTGGATGCGGTTTGTTCCACCATTTGCCGAAAAAGACGATGCTTGCAAACCGTTAGAGGCGGAACCGACAGCGAAATTCAGGAATGACGGTCTCGGCTGCCAAAAGGCCGCCCGACGCATCGCGTCGAACGGCCTTTGATTTTTTGATATTCGTGCCGGAAACAGCGAACCTATGCGGCGGCCTTTGCCTGGCGGTCAAAGAACAGCGCCTGGCTGATCAGCGCCTTGACCATGTCGGGATTGAACGGCTTGGTCACCAGGAAGGCCGGTTCGGGGCGCTCGCCGGTCAAGAGCCGCTCGGGGAAGGCGGTGATGAAGATGACCGGCACCGAGGTTGACGACAGGATCTCGTTGACCGCCTCGATGCCCGAACTGCCGTCGGCGAGCTGGATGTCGGCCAGCACCATCTTCGGCCGTGTCTTGCCGAACATCGTCACTGCTTCGGCATGCGTGCGCGCCGTTCCAACCACACGATGACCGAGGCTCTCGACCATCTCCTCTATGTCCATGGCAATCAGCGGTTCGTCCTCGATGATGAGCACGTCGGTCGCCACCTGGCGGGAAATTTCATTGCTTGCCTGGGCAAGCAGTTCGGAGAATTGCTGGTCGCCGACGTCGAGAATCTCGGCCGCCTCGTCCTCGCTGAAGCCTTCGACCGCAACCAGCAGGAAAGCCTGGCGGGGCAGCGGCGCGATCGCATTGAGATTGGCGGCGGCGCGCTGCTCCCACGCCGATTGCGCCTGTTCCTGCGGTACGCGGATGGCGACGGAGGTGAACAGCTTGGCGAAAACCTTGTACAGAGCGATGCGGTCGCTCGATGCCTCAGGGAAGATGTCGACGTCGGCGATGATGGCTTCAAGCATCGCAGCGACCAGCGCGTCGCCGCTCTCTTGCGATCCCGAGACAGCGCGCGAGAAGCGGCGCAGGAATGGCAGATGCGGTGCGATGGTGGCGGATAAACTCATGGTAAAACGTCTCCCTCAGAATGACGTGATTGCCTGGATTGCAGGTCAAGCTGATTGCAAGCCCCGCTAATACAACGCGGGTTTTCCGAAAAAGTTCCGGCCGATATGGAACGAAAAGGCGGGAACGGCGTTTGGTGTCGGGATGGGCAACCAGACGAGGGTGCCGCTTGCCTTGTATTGAGTTGAGTATGAGCGGCCTAGCGCTGGGAATATAAGGGCGAAATGAAGGACATGACGAAAGATATTCTGGCTGGCGCCGAGGGCAGGCGCCGGAACGGTGTCGGTGACCCTCTGGGGCCGAACTCCGAGATCGGACGCAAACTCAAACAATATTACGACGAGCTGGTCTCCGACGATGTGCCGGATCGCTTTGCCCAGTTGCTCAGCCAGCTGGAACAGACCGAACCCGCACAGAAGAAGGACTGAGGCATGGCAGCGGTCTCCCAAGGCTTCAAGACCGATCTGCTTGGGGCAATCCCGAGCTTGCGGGCCTTTGCCGTGTCGCTGACGCAGAATGCCGACAAGGCCGACGACCTCGTCCAGGAAACGCTGGTCAAGGCCTGGGACAAGCATGAGAGCTTCCAGCCCGGCACCAATCTCAAGGCATGGCTTTTCACGATCCTGCGCAATGAATTCTATTCGCAGATGCGCAAACGCGGCCGCGAGGTTCAGGACAGCGACGGCATCATGACAGCGAGGCTCGCGGTGCATCCCGCCCAGCACGGCCAACTCGACCTCAAGGATTTTCGTGGCGCTCTCGAGCAATTGCCGGAAGACCAGCGCGAGGCCATCATTCTCATCGGCGCATCGGGCTTCTCCTATGAGGAGGCCGCCGAAATCTGCGGTTGCGCGGTCGGAACGATCAAGAGCCGCGTCAGCAGGGCCCGCACGCGCCTGCAGGAGATCCTGAAGATTTCCGGCGAGGACGAATATGGTCCCGATGCGATCTCGGCTCAGGTCACGGGGACCGCGGCGCATTGACGTAAGGTTCAGAGAGCGAATTCGGACGCAGCTGTATCGATCTTACCCCGCGGAGCCGCGTCCGTAGGCCCGAGCCACCGCTTCGACGAGATCCTCGCCTGAATAGGGTTTGGTGACCAGCCTCACCCCCGGAAAGGACGCCTTGATCTCGTCCGCATCCGAATAGCCGGAGGCAAACACGAAAGGGACGCCTGTTTCCCGCAAGCCGGCGGCGAATTCGAGCGTCGATGTGCCGCCCAGCATCAGATCGACAATGGCCGCGTCAAACTGCATCGCGACCTTTCCGCCGTCGACCTCGGCCAGGTCTCGGGCTATCACCACTTCCCGCGCACCGTGGTCGCGGCAAAGCTGCTCGACATCCATGGCGATGAGGAATTCGTCCTCCAGGACAAGAATCCGCAATCCGTCAAGCAATGTGGGCATCACAGGTGAAGGCTCCTTGAAACGCCGGGAGTCATGATCGCAATCGGGTGTGTTGTCATTTAAAAAAGACATGCCCTCAACCTGGAACTCCGATCCCGGCAAAACGTTTAAGGGTGCCTGCTGACCGGCAGGCTTTCGAAGAGGGGTCGAAATGCCAGGGCAGAACGGGCGTGCTTCATCCAGCCGGCAATATCCTTGCGAGAAGTGTCCTTTACGGCCGTTGCCGGTTTTCCGCGAGTTCGAAAATCAGGAACTGGCCTTCATCAGCAAGTTCAAGAAGGGCGAGCTCGCGGTCGACAAGGGCGCCACGGTGCTCGTGGAGGGGAGCCATAGCGCCCATCTCTACACTGTACTGTCCGGCTGGGCGTTCCGCTACAAGCTGTTGCCGGACGGCCGACGACAAATTCTCAACTATCTCATGCCCGGCGATCTCATCGGCCTGCAAGGCAGCGTCATGGGCGAGATGCAGCATTCCGTCGAGGCCTTGTCGCCGATGCTGCTTTGCGTTTTTGAACGCGACAATCTGCACGAACTCTACCGCAACCATCCGGGTCTCGGCTACGACATCACCTGGATCGCGTCGCGCGAAGAACGCATGCTGGACGAGAACCTGCTCAGCGTCGGCCGCCGCAGCGCGATCGAGCGCGCCGCTTATCTGATTGCCTTCATAGCCAGCCGCGCCAAGGTCGTCGGGCTGAACGGCAAGCAATCCATCCAGATTCCGATCACGCAGCAGCACATCGCCGATACGCTCGGCCTGTCGCTGGTTCATACCAACAAGACGATCCGCAAACTGATGGACCGCAAGCTGATCCTTTGGCGGGATGGCGGCTGCGAGGTGGTCGACACTGAAGGGCTCAAGCAGCTCGCCGGTTGGGAAGGGTTGGGCGAGGGCCGTCGCCCACTGATCTGACGACACGCCCTCTCGCCATGGTTTGGTGATTGGTGCGTCCGTGCGCGTTTTCGGCTAGATCAGTTCACTGTTTCACGGAAACAGCGAATTGCTCTATCTCTTTGTTTTCGACGCAACTCCCAAGGGAAAGTGCTACGCGCTTTTCCCGGGAAAACCGCTTCACACTTTTCCTGGAGTTGCTCTAGTTTGTCCCGATACCGGAACCTTGAGACGCAAGGCGCGTTTGAAATCGAGCAATCACAAGGAGTTAAGCAATGGCAACCGCCGCAGGAAAGACCGCCAACGAAGCGCGGACGAATTCGGACCTCGAAGCCGACATCAAGCAGTTGAAGGCCGATATCGACAAGCTCACCAAGCAGTTGGCCAAGACCGGCGAACACGGCTACGGCACGGCGCGCCGCGCGGCGGCCGAGGGTGTCGAGCAGTTGCGTGCCCAAGGGGAAGCGGCCTTTGACAGCCTGCGCGGCAATGCCAGGGATATCGAGGCACAGATGGTGGCGAGCGTGCGCGAAAAGCCGGTGACGTCGCTGGCGATCGCCGCGGGCGTCGGCTTCCTCTTCGCGCTGCTCGCGCGTCGCTAGATCCGCTCCAGATGGGACTGCTGGCATCCCTGCTTTCGGGTTTCGCCTCGGGTGAAACCGTGGCCGCCATACGCCGCGCGCGTACGGCGGCCATCATCTATGCGCTTGCCGCGCTGGCGGCTTTGTGCGGTCTCGGCTTTCTGGTCGGGGCAGCCTATATATGGGCTGCGGCCCGCTATGGATCGTTCGCGGCGGCGCTTGGCTTCGGTGTCGGCTTCCTGGTGATCGCCGGCCTCGTTCTTCTCGTCCATCGCTTGATGTCCGGCGCCCGCGCCCGCCGCGAGGCGCGGCGGCGCAACGCCGACATGAAGGCGATCGGCATCACGGCCGCACTTGCCGTGCTGCCGGCCTTGCTCAAGGGAAAGGGCGGCCTCGGCGTGATTCTGGGCCCGGCCGTGGCGCTCGCCGCCTATGCCATATACCGCGAGAATACGAAGTCCGACGATCCGGATGCGGGGCACGAGACATGACGCCGCCGCTCTGATCCTCGATAGGATCCGTCACTTGGACAGATCTTCCAGCGGCATCGATATTTCGGCGAAGACGCCCTCGGGCCGGAATTCATGGGTGACTTCGCTTGAAATGACCTTGGCCAGGCTGCGGCGGATGAGAATCGAGCCGAAGCCGTGGCGCTGCGGCGGGGCGACTTCAGGGCCGCCGCTTTCGCGCCAGGTCAGCACCAGGCGCCGGTCGCCCTTCCTGCCTTGTGTCTTCCAGCCGAGGTCAACCTTGCCCGATGCAACCGACAGCGATCCATATTGCAGCGCATTGCTGGCCAGTTCGTGCAGGATGAGCCCGAGGCCGACGGCCTGGTCGGGCGACAGCAAAAGGTCGGCGCCGGAGATGGCGATACGCGGCTGGTCGTCGGTGTCAAAGGGCCTGATCTCGATCTGGACGAGTTCGCGGATGCCGATGCCGCGCCACTCGCGGTCGGACAAGAGATTGTGGGCGATGCCCAATGCCTGAAGCCGGGCGCCGAAGGCGTCGAGGAATTCGCTCGGCTGGCGAGCATGACGCACGGTCTGCGTCGCCAGCGCCTGGACGGTCGCCAGCGTGTTCTTGACGCGATGGTTGAGTTCGCGCAGCAGGAGCCGCTGCCGCTCTTCGCCGAGCTTGCGTTCGGAAATGTCGTAGTTGACGCCGAAGATCAGCGTCGGCTTGCCGTCGCCGTCGCGCTCGATGACGCTGCCGCGCGTGGCCACCCAGCGCGGCGGATGAAAGTCCTTCACCCGGTATTCGCCGAAATAATCGTCGCTGCCGGTCAAGGCGTCACGAAAGCGGGTTTCGGTCTGATAGACGTCGCGCGGATCGATGGCGGTCAGGATGTCGCGTGCCCGCAGCCGGGTCGAACGCGGCAGGTTGAACAATTCCGACAATCGCACATCGCACTCGATGATGTCCGTGCGGACATCCCATGCCCAGCTGGCCAGCGATGCCGCTTCGAGCGCGATGGCACGCCGCTTCTCCTCGCGCGCAAGTGCTGCCTCGGCGATGGCGCCGCTGCGGGTCGCGTCCTTCAAGGTGAACAGGCTGGCGGCAAGGCCCGCCAGCGTCTTCAGCTGGTCGAGCTTGGCCTGTGACGGAAAGGCATGTGGCTTGCGGTCGAGCACGCACAGCGTGCCGATCCTGGCGCCTGCCACGAGCATCGGCGCGCCAGCGTAGAAACGCACATGGTGCTTGCCGGTGACCAGCGGATTGGCCTTGAAGCGCGGGTCTGTGGTCGCGTCGGTCACCACCATGGGATCGTCGCCGGCTGCGATGGCGTGGGCACAGAAGGAGATGTCGGTCGAGGTTTCGGTCTCATCGAGCCCAAAGCAGGACTTGAACCATTGCCGCTCGACATCGACGAGCGTCACCAGGGCGACCGGCACCTGCATCACGGATGCGGCAAGGCCGGTGATGCGGTCGAAATCCGGGTCGGGCGCCGTATCCAGCATCTCCAGCCCGTGCAGCACGGCCAGCCGGTCTTGGTCCTCTATCGAGCGCGCGACCTCGGCCGGCAGGCTCGTCCCTATTTCCGCCTTGCTATTCACCCCAATCCCCAATGCCCATGCCGGTCTTCGCCGTCTTGCCAAACCACCGGCCCGCTACGGGCTCGCTTTCCCGGAACCATCCTAGCAGGGAACCGTTACCCGACCGTGTTTTGCCGAGTGCGCCAACAGGCGCAGAACGAAACAAGGATCGGCCATGACCAAGATCATTCCCGAAGACAAGGCGCGACAGGGCCGATGGGGCTGGCACGGCCTGCGCATCCTGATCGCCGCGCTGCTGCTGGCCATCGCTGCCTGGGGCATCGCCGAAATCTATGGTGAGGTGGCCAAGACACCGGCGACGCAGCAGGGAAGCGCGCCGAGCGGCTAGGGCAATTGCGGGAAAAGCGTGAAGCGGCTTTCCGTCCGGGATGGAGTCAAGACAATGCTCCGGATTTTCGGCCGTCATGGTTGGGGATCGCATCAGGCGGCCTTTGCCTCGGCGATGCTGGCGGGCACCAGGACGTTCAACGCACGAGGCTTGATCTCGATGGTGGTTTCACGATCAAGCCGGACCAGTTCACCATCCATGACGGCGCGGAACTTCCTGCTGCCGGAATGGATTTTCAGGACAGTGCGGTCGGACTGATGGATTTCGACATGTTCATTATCGCGCCATTTGCCGCGCGCCACGTTGAAGAGGAACCTTACCAGTTCGGCACGCTGCTGCGCCACCGTGACGTAGATGCCCAGCACGCCGCCCGAAGGGTTGTCCGCATAGGGAAGGTGGCCCTCGCCGAACAGATTGTTGGTGACGCCGATGCCTGTTATGCGCGCCGTCATCTCGGCGTCCCCGATGCCGAGCGTCACGTTCATCGCAGGCGGGTTCTTGATCGTCGCCCACGCCGCCTTGGCCGAAGCTCCGATCTTGCCCAGGCGCGACCCGAATTCCATGCCTTGGCGCAGTTGCACCATCTTGGCATGCATGCCAATCGAGAACTGATGGACGAAGGGTTGGCCATTGGCCGTGGCCATGTCGACCGCGATGATCTCGCCGTCGGCGAAGGATTCCAGCGCGGCATCAAGCGACTGCGGAATGCCGAGACCGCGTGCGAACAGGTTCATGGTGCCGGCCGGCAATATGGCAAGTGCCTTCTTCTTGCCCATCAGCCTCGCGGCCGCGGCTGAAATGGTTCCGTCACCGCCGCCGGCGAGCACGACATCGACGGTGCGGCGCGAGGCAGCGCTGTCGAGGGTTTCCACCACGTCCTTGCCGGCAACGACATCGATGCTGAGAGAATGGCCTGCCGTCTCCAGCGTCTGGCGCATCCTTTCGGAAAGGGCGGCGAGGTCGGTGGTGCGCAAGGTGCCGCCATCCCGGTTCAGCACCGCCGCAAATTTCATGCCCCGCTCCGTCTGTCAGCCAAAATGTGCCGGGGCGAGCCCAGCCGCAGGCTGAAACGTGACGGTACGGGAAAGGTTCCATTCGAACGATGCAATTCAGCGCATGGTCTCAAGCCGCCGTGCAACCGCTCCGTGTTTTTTCGCCGCCGGATCCAGGCCAATTTTGTCGGAACAACAGCATGGTCACGACGTTGTGAACCCGTAGAGATGCCACGCCCGATCTTCCCAGCGACGGTTCAATCGGGCGCGGCGTGCACGAAATCATGCACGAGGAGAGACTATCATGATCCGCACCCTTTTTGCCACGACCGCACTCGCAACGCTGATCGCGACCGGCGCCTTCGCACAGAGCGCGACGACTCCGGCTCCGGCGGACGCCCCCGCCGTTCAGGAGCCGGCCGCAGCCGCTCCGGTGCCGCGCGCCGAAGGCAGCATCGTCACCAACATCATTGGCGAATCCGTCTATAACGGCACGGGCGACGACGCCGAGAACATCGGCAAGGTCAGCGATGTCGTCTTCGACAAGGATGGCATGGCGAAATCCGTCGTCATCGGCGTCGGCGGCTTTCTGGGCGTAGGCGCGAAAAATGTCGCCTTCGACTACGACAAGCTGCAGTGGGCCGAGAAGAATGGCGACCGCTGGCTGGTTGCCCAGACAACCAAGGAAGAACTGACGGCGCATCCGGAATTTGACAGCAAGCCCTATGGGCCCGCGCCGGCACCAGCGGCTTCGACGGATGCGACAGCTCCCACGGCCCCCGCGACAACGGATACAGCGCAGAAACCTGTCGACATGAATGCCACCCCGGCTGAGCCGGTGAAGCGCGCCGACGGCAACCTTGCCACCAATATCATTGGTGAGACCGTCTACAACGGCACCGGTGACGACGCGCAGAATATCGGCAGTGTTAACGACATCGTGCTGTCCAAGGAGGGCAAGGCCGAATCCCTGGTTATCGGGGTGGGTGGGTTTCTTGGCCTAGGCGCCAAGAATGTCACCTATGATTTCGGCAAGGCACAGTGGGCCGAGAAAAACGGCGACCGCTGGCTGGTGGCGCAGACGACAAAGGAAGAGTTGCAGGCGCAGCCGGATTTCAACCGCAAGGCCTATGATCCGGTGCCGGCAACCACGGCTTCCAGCGAGCCCGCGGCGACAGCACCGGCCACGACCACGGCTCCCGCCGCCGCTCCGGCGGACAAGACAGCCGAGGCTCCGGCCGCGACGGCTCCCGACCAGACGCAGACGGCTGCCATCGACAAGTCCACGCTGACCGCGATGCCGCTTGGTGAGATCAAGGCCGACGACCTCAAGGGCACCACGGTCTACGGCGCCAATGATGCCAAGGTCGGCGAGATCGGCGATGTCGTGCTGACGCCCGACAACAAGACCGATGCCGTGATCGTCGACGTCGGCGGCTTCCTCGGCATCGGCGGGAAGGAGGTCGCGGTTGGCCTGGATAATCTCAAATTCATGACCGACAAGGACGGCAAGAAGTATCTCTACACGACCTTCACCAAGGAACAGCTGCAGGCGCAAACCGCCTATGACAAGGGCAGCTATACCGAGAAGCGCGACCAGCAGCGGATGATTGTGAGGTAGGGCAGTAGGGCAGTAGGGCAGTAGGGTGCGGCGTCGGTGCTGGTATATCCAAACATACTGCCTTACTGCCTTATTCCCCTATTGCCTTACTGACATGGCCAACCACGCCATTTTCCGTCAATTCCGCCAGCGCCAGTGACTGGTCGAGATGTTCGGCCCGCCAGGCGAGAAGCCGCTCGGCGAATTCCAGACGGGTGGACAGATGTGCGGGGCTGTTGGCGAGGTTGGTCAGTTCGCCCGGGTCCGCCTCGATGTTGAAAAGCAACGGCGGCAAGCCGCCGCCAAAATGCACGTATTTGAACTTCTTGGTCCGGATGACCGCCAGGTTGCACTGGCGAGAGTCAATGCCGAAATGCGCTTCGGCCTCGCCGCCCGCGATCGAGCGGAAGTCGAATTCCCAGTGCGCGGCATCGCGCCAGCTAGCCGGGGTTCCGCCGCTCAGGAATGGTTTCAGCGAACATCCGTCGAGATGCGGTTTGGGCGGCTCGCCAAGCAAATCCACAAGCGTGGGCAAGATGTCCACCGCTTCGGTGAAGCGATCGATGCTGGTGCCGGCAGCCTTGCGATGTCGCGGATCGCGAATGATCAGCGGAATGTGGTAGCTGCCGTCGAAATAGCCGCCCTTGCCCAGCATGAAATGATCGCCCATCATTTCGGCGTGGTCCGAGGTGAGAATGATGATGGTGTCGTCCCAGGCGCCTGAAACCTTGACTGCCTGCCAGATGCGGCCAAGCTGTGCGTCGACCTCCGAAATCATGCCGTAGTAAATCGCCCGGATGCGGCGGAAGTCATCCTCGCTCCAGTCGTGCACCCTGCCTGTCGCGCCGGGACGGAACTTAGCGCGTTTCTGGTGGCTAAGATCATAGGCGAGATAGGGATGGCTCTGAGCTTCAGCCCGCCAACTCTCCGCGCGATGAAACGCCGGGCCATCGGCCGGATCATATAGCGTGTTGTAGGGCTCCGGGACGATGAAGGGTGGATGCGGGCTGATGAAGGAGAGATGCGCGAACCAGGGCGTGGCCTGCTCCTGCTCGCCGAGCCAGCGGATGAACTCGCCGGCAAGGAAGGCCGTCGGCGTATGGTCTTTCGAATAGATTGGCGGTGCCTCGGTCACCGCGTCGGCGTCGCCTTCCTCGTCTACGGGACGATGGATGTCGGGAGACCCGGCGCCGGCATCGATGCCGCGCAGCTTCAGCCAGGACAGCCATTGCTTCTGGTGCTCGGGCAGCAGTTGGCGCACCGTGAATCCAGGCAGTACGCCTTCATAGCTTTTCAGCCTCGGATCGCCTGAACTCATGAGACGCGGATCGAGCGACACGTCGGTGTAACCGAACAGGGTCGGATCGTAGCCGAGGCCGCGCGCGTGCAGAGCGATGTTGCCGTGGCGGGCGTCAAGTGGCGAGCCGTTGCGGCAGACCCGGTTGTTCATCTGGTAGAGGCCGGTGTAGAGGCAGGCACGGGCCGGTGAACAGGGCGCCGCGCCGCCATAGTGCCGCTTGAACAGCACGCCTTCCGCGGCCAGTGCATCGGCATTCGGCGTCTTGACCACGGAGTGGCCGGCGGCCGACACGCAATCGCCGCGCCACTGGTCGCAAGTGATCAGGAGAACGTTGGGGCGCCTGGCTTTTCCTGTCACTCGCGATACCTTTCGCTGCATGTTCGACGCCGTTCATGGAAACGATTTCCGGCAACGGCGCAAGGCCGCTCTCGTTAGCTAATTGGTGAACAAATCTCTTTTGATTGTTCGCTTTTACAGCACAGTCCATTCTGCGTTTGCCGCCTTTGCCGCAAGCGGTGGTGTCCTCATATTGGCGTGGACAGCGGCGAGGGCCGCACAAACACAAGGGAAGGAGCAAGACAATGCTCGACCAGATCAAGGGCCTCCATCACGTCACCTCGATGGCTGGGGATGCGCGCCGGAACAATGATTTCTTCACCCACAAGCTTGGCCTGCGCCGGGTCAAGAAGACAGTCAATTTCGACGCGCCCGACGTCTACCATCTCTATTATGGCGACGAGGTCGGCACGCCCGGTTCGGTGATGACATATTTTCCGTTTCCCAACATCGGCAAGGGCCGCCGCGGCGTCGGCGAAGTCGGCACCACGGTCTACTCCGTGCCGCAAGGCACGCTCGCCTATTGGGAAAAGCGCTTCGCCGACGAAGGCGTGGCGGATGTCTCCCGCGAGGAGAGCTTTGGTGAGAAACGGCTCAGATTTGCGGGCCCCGACGGCGACGGTTTCGCGCTCGTCGAGGCCAAGGCCGATAGCCGTGCGCCCTGGGTCAAGGGCGGTATTCCGGCCGACGAAGCGATCCGTGGCTTCCATTCGGTCGCGCTTCGGCTGAAGGATGGCGGCGCCACCGAAGAGCTCTTGAAATTCATGGGCTACGAGGAGATCGAGAAGTCGGGCAATGTCAGGCGGCTGGCCGTGAAGAACGGCAATGGCGCCGATGTCGTCGATATCGAATCGCTGCCGACCGCGGCCTTCGCCGACCTCGGCGCCGGCTCTGTCCACCATGTCGCCTTCGCCGTCGAGAACCGCGCCAAGCAGCTCGAAGTGCGCAAGGCGTTGATGGATACGGGTTATGGGGTGACACCGGTGATCGATCGCGATTACTTCTGGGCGATCTATTTCCGCACGCCAGGCGGCGTGCTGTTCGAAGTCGCCACCAACGAGCCGGGGTTCGACAGGGACGAGGACACCGCGCATCTGGGCGAAGCGCTGAAGCTGCCGACGCAGCACCAGCATCTGAGGCCCTATCTCGAACAGCATCTGCAGAAGCTGGAAGGCTGAGACCATGAGCAAGGACGCTTACATCCACAAGGTGCTGCCCGGTTCGCCGGGCGGCCCCATGCTTTTCGTCTTCCACGGCACCGGCGGCGACGAGAGCCAGCTTCTGTCGCCGGGGCGCGATCTCGTGCCCCAGGCCACCATCATCTCGCCGCGCGGCGATGTGTCGGAACACGGCGCGGCGCGCTTCTTCCGCCGCACCGGTGAGGGCGTCTACGATATGGGCGACCTGGCGCGAGGGACGAGCAAGATGGCTGAGTTCGTCAAGGCGCATGTCGAAGCAGCCCATGTCGGGGCGGCAAAGCCATCGGCGGTGCTGGGCCTCGGCTATTCCAACGGCGCCAACATACTGGCGTCCGTGGTGTTCGCTGAGCCTGCACTGTTCGACGCCACGGTGCTGATGCATCCGCTGATCCCGTTCGAACCGAAGGTGGAGGGCAGCCTCGCCGGCCGACACATCCTGCTGACCGCCGGTAAGCGCGATCCGATCTGCCCGCCGAACCTGACGACGCGGCTCGAGGCCTATTTGCGTGCCGACGGCGCCGATGTCACAGTGGAGTGGCACGAAGGCGGGCACGAAGTTCGGCCAAATGAAATCGAAGCGGCGCGGCGGCTCTTTGCCGGTGTCGCTCAAGGAGTTTAGAAATGCCCGACCAACTGCCTGAGATCGAATTGGAAGACCGCGGCTCCAAGGGCCGCTATGTCCTGCGCGGCCCCGGTGGCGCCGAGGCGGAGATGACCTTCACCAAGATCGGCGAGCACCAGATCATCATCGACCACACGGAAGTGCCGGACGCGTTTCGCGGCCAGGGTGCCGGACTTCGGCTGGTCTCCCGCGCCGTCGAGGATGCGCGCGCGGCGGGCAAGAAGATCATCCCGCTTTGCCCGTTCGCCAACGCCCAGTTCCGCCGCCATCCGGAATGGGCCGACGTGCTGAAGCAGTAGCGAGCCGCACTTCGTCGACAGGCGGCAGCGGGGGGATAAAGGGGCAACTCCCGCTGCCGGTTGGCTTTGTCATTTGCCGCGACCGGATATCTTGCCTAGATATGATATCTCGCCGTGCCGACAAACGAACTGAATGATCCCCTGATGACCGAAACAGACCTCGTCCCCGTCTTCGACGGCCACAACGATACGTTGCTGCGCCTTTATCAGTCCAAGAACGCGGACGTCGAAAAGCTGTTCATCGAGGGGAAGTCGGGCGGTCATATCGACCTGCCGCGCGCGAAAGCCGGCGGCTTTGCCGGCGGCATGTTCGCGATCTTCCCACCCCCGGTCGAGAAGGCCAGGCGAAGCGCCGTGCCATTGGCGCCCAGCGACAGCGAGCCGCTGCCGCCGGAGGTGCCGCGCGCCGATGCGCTCAATTCGACGATTGCGATGGCTTCGATCCTGTTCCGGCTGGAAAGGGCCGGGGCGCTTGCCGTCTGCCGCAGTGCCGGCGACGTGCGCAACGCCATGGCGCAAGGCACGGTTGCGGCAGTCTTCCACATCGAGGGCGTCGAGGCGATCGATCCCGAACTCACCATGCTCGATGTGCTGCATGCCGCCGGCCTGCGTTCGCTTGGCATCGTCTGGAGCCGTCCAAATGCCTTTGGCCACGGCGTGCCGTTCCGCTTTCCGTCCTCGCCGGACACGGGCCCGGGCCTGACCGATGCCGGCAAGGCGCTGGTCAAGGCCTGCAACGAGCTGAAGATCATGATCGATCTTTCGCATCTCAACGAAAAAGGCTTTCGCGATGTCGCGGGGCTCAGCGATGCGCCGCTGGTCGCCACGCATTCCAACGTGCATGCGATATGCGGCCACTCGCGCAATCTGACCGACTGGCAGCTCGGCGCGATCCGCGAGTCCGGCGGCATGGTCGGGCTGAACTTCGCAACCGGATTCCTGCGCGAGGACGGCCGCATGAATGCCGATACCAGCCTCGACATCATGGTGCGCCATGTCGATTCCCTGCTGCAGGCGCTGGGCGAGGATGGCGTCGGCCTCGGCTCGGATTTCGACGGTGCCATGATCCCGGCCGTCATCGGCGACGTCGCCGGCCTGCCGAAGTTGATCGATGCGCTGGCCGAGCGTGGTTTTGGCCGGGCGCTGATCGAGAAGATCGCTTACCGCAATTGGTTGAGCATGCTTGAGCGAACGATAGGTTGAGGCGACAATTTTGGACGATCGAGATTGAGGCTTTGGTGCACCCCAAACGTCGTCATCCTAGAGTCTGCGCGCGTCGCTTCGCTCCTTGCTCCGCCCTAGAATGACGAGTGATGGGAAAGCCTAAGCACCCATCCTTTTGAGCCAATCCTTACCGACGCCGCGATCGCGGATGATCGGCAGCGGATCTTCAGAATCAAGCCGCGCGCAGATGCGGTAGACCTCGAGTGTCTCGGCGCTCATCTCGTCGCGCTTGTAGAAGAACATGGCAGCGGCGTAGCGCGTGCGGCCGGACCATTTTTCGCCGAGCGGCGTGTTGACCAGGTCCCACTGCTCGGCGGCTTCGCCATCGTCTTGCTGCTTGTCCGCTTCGTCGGCCATGGTCAGAAATCCGCCGGCGGATTGGCGGTGCGGCGGTCGAGTTTTATAAACGGCCGTGCCACCACCTTGGCCCGCTTCATCAGCTTCTGATATTGCAGCTCGCGCATGGCGTAGATCTCGACCCAGAGGTCGTCCACAATGGTATCACCATAGGGCCGCGCCAGCGAGGCGATGGCGATGTTGCGCTTGGCCATCGGCGACCACATGGCGGCGCTGACCAGGCCAACCTCCTGGCTTTTCTTGTGGTAGACGATGGCGTGTTCGGCGGGGATGTTGCCTTCGATCTCCAGCCCGACCAGCACATGGCGCAGCTTGCGTTTGGCGCGCGCTTCGAGAATGGCGCGGCGGCCGTTGAAGTGGCCTTTCTCCGGATCGATCATGAAGCCGAGCCCGATCTCGTCTGGCATGCGCAGGCGATCGGCGCGGATGGCATGTTCGGCGGTGGTGAAGTCGGCATTGGCAACGATCAGCCCGGCCTCGAGCCGCGCGCGGTTCAGCGCGGTGTAGCCGATGGCACGGATGCCGCGCAGTTCGCCCGCCGCCATCAGCCGATCCCACAGGCTCAGCGCCTTGTCGGCGGTCACAAACAACTCGTAGCCGAGATCGCCGGTGAAGCCGGTGCGCGAGATGGTGACGGTGCCGCCGTCATGGGCGAACTCGGCGAGGTCGAAGATCTTCAGTCTCTCGACGCCGGTGAAGCCGGCATCGCGCAGCACGGCGAAGGAGGTTGGCCCCTGCAGGGCGAGCCCGGCGACGGCCTCGGTTTCTTCCTCGACGGTGACGTCGAATCCAATGGCGCTGTCCAGTAACCAGGGCAGATGCCGCTCCTGCGAACACAGGCGGAAGCGCGTCGGCGACAGGCGAAACAGCGTGCCGTCGTCGAGGACAAAACCTTCGTCGTCACACCAGGCGGTATAGTGGACACGGCCAGGTCTCAGCTTGGTCACGTCGCGCAAGGTCACGCGGTCGAGAAGGGCCTCGGCATCCGGCCCCTCGATCCGGTATTTGGTCATCGGCGAGATGTCGAACAGCGCCGCCTGGCTGCGGATGGCGAAATATTCCAGCTCCTCGTCCCACAGCGAATGCGGTGCGCGGTAGCCGGCCCAGTTGTACCAGTCCTGAGTCCTGGCCAGCGCATCGAGGCGCGGCTGCAACGGGGTGCCGAGGCGCAGCGTGCGGAAATGGCCTTGCGCGGCGATGCGTGCGGAAACGACCGCACTGGCGGTCTTTGCAACGGGCTTCTTCCTGGTTGCCTGGGCCATGACCTACCTCTTCATCGCAATGATGCGTCGCGCGGCATTGAGGCCGGGTGCGCCGGAGACACCGCCACCGGGATGCGAGCCGGCACCGGCCAGGAACAATCCTTCAAGCGGCGTGTCGTAGCCCGACCAGCCGGAGACGGGCCGCGAAATCAGCATCTGGTCGGCCTGCAATTCGCCGTGGTGCCAGTGGCCGCCCGGCATGCGGTAACGCGTCTCGATATCGGCCGGCGTCAGCAACTCGGCATGGACGACGCTCCTGCCGATGCCGGGCGCGTAAGCCTCGAGCTGCGCCATGACTGCCTTGAGGAATCTCGGCTTGCCGGTTTCCCAGCCTTCCTTCAGCGAGTAGGGGGCGTATTGCACCACTGCCGACAGCACACAGGCTCCAGTAGGCGCGAGCAACGGATCGGCGAGGCTGGGCAGCGTGATCTCCATCACCGGCGAGGGTGAGAATTCGCCATATTTGGACGGATTGAAGGCGCGCTCGACATGATCGGGCGAAGGCGCGATGACCAGCCTGCCCTTGTGGCCGGCGGCATCGACGCCGGCGAATTGCGGCGGCCGATCGAGCGCCAGATTGAGTTTCGCCGCGTCGCCTTTCATCCGAATGTTCTTCATCTTGCGCACGAAGCCGGTGTCGAGCCCGCGCGGCCCGACAAGGTCGAGGAAAGTTGTCGCCGGGTTGATGGCGGAGATGACTGTCCTGGCGCGCAGCTCCTCGCCGGTGTCGAGCGCGACGCCGACGGCGCGGCCTTTCTCGACGATGATCTTTCCGACGAGCGCCGATGTCCGGACGGTGACGCCGGCCATCTCCGCCGCCGCGCGGATGGCGGCGACAACGGCGCCCATACCGCCTTGCGGCAGCATCTGTGCGCCGGACGCACCGCCGATCTCGCCGGCGAGGCGATAGTAGAGGCCGAGCAGCGAGGTCGGCGAGCGCGGGCCGAGATGGCTGCCGAGTGTCGCATCGAAGGCGAGCAGGCCTTTCAGCCTGTCGTCTGCAAGCTGCTCGTCGAGCAGGTCGGCGACGTTCATCAAGAGCACGCGCAGGAAGTCGCGCATGTCTTCCTTGCCGAGCTTTTTCAGCGCCAGCGCGGTCTGGCCGAGTGAAGCGGTCTCGAGCAGCGACATGCCGGCGAGATCGGGCGCGCGGCGGGAGAGGAACGGCTTCAGGATGCCGGCATAGCGCAGCAGCTGCGCACGCAATTCCTTCCAGGCCGATTGCTCGGAGGAACTGGTGCCGGTCAGCACTTCGCCATAGGCGCCATGCAGGACCAACGATGGACCGTCCTTCGAGAGTGCCACCGACGGCAGGACGTCCGCGCGGGTGACTTTTAGTCCGTGTTTCTCCAGCTCCAGCGTCTTCACCACGTCGGGGTGCAGACGGTTCAGCACATGCGCGATCGATGAGATGCGAAAGCCCGGCGCGAACTCCTCGGTGCGCGCCGCGCCGCCGGTTTCGCTGCCCGCTTCCAGCAGGAGCACCTTGCGGCCGGCTTTCGCCAGGGTGGCGGCGGCGACGAGACCGTTGTGGCCGCCGCCGATGACGAGCACATCCCATTTTGGTGCATCAAATGACGTCATGGGCAGGGCTCATATGCGAGGTGGATTTGGCGAGATCGCGCAGGATCTCGGCGGCGGCATTGCGGCCGGGCGCGCCCATGACGCCGCCGCCGGGATGGGTAGAGGAGCCGCACATATAGAGCCCGCCGACCGGCGAGCGGTATTGCGCGTAGCCCGGCACCGGGCGATTGAACAGAAGCTGGTCGAAGGTCAGTTCGCCCTGGAAAATGTTGCCTTCGGTGAGGCCGACCTCGGCTTCGATCTCGCGCGGCGTGCGCACCTCCATGTGGATGATGCGGTCGCGGAAGCCCGGCGAATACTCTGATATCTGCGCAATCACGCTCTCGGCGAAGCCGTCACGATCGGCATCGGTCCATTCGCGGCCGTTCACCTTGGGCGGCGCGTATTGCACGAAGCAGCTCATGAAATGCTTGCCCGGCGGCGCCATGGTCGGATCGAGCGTCGTCGGGATCACCATGTCGAGGAAAGGATCGGCCGACCAGCGCCCGGCCTTCCAATCGTCATAGGCGCGCTCCATGCGTTCCATCGAATCGGTGAAATGCATGTCGCCGCGATAGACCGGCGAATCCTTCGGCAGCGCCGGGAATTCGGGCAGCGAATCGAGCGCGATGTTGACCTTGCCGGACGAGCCGCGGATCTTGAAGTTCCTGACCCGGCGCAGGAAAATGTCGGGCAGTTCCTTCTCCTCGACCAGCTTCAGGAAGGTGCGCTTCACGTCGGCATTGGAGACGACGAGCTTGCCGTAGATCTCCTCGCCACCGGCCAGCACCACGCCTTTGGCTTTGCCGCGTTGGACCAGCACATGGTCGACCTCGGCGCCGGTGCGGATGGTGCCGCCCGAAGCCTTGAACGACGCGGCCAGCGCCTTGGTGACCGCGCCCATGCCGCCGCGCGCATAGCCCCAGGCGCCGACCGAGCCGTCGACCTCGCCCATATAGTGGTGCAAGAGCACGTAGGCCGTGCCGGGCGACATCGGCCCAAGCGCCGTGCCGATGATGCCGGACAAAGCGAAGTTGGCCTTGATGACATCGGTCTCGAAATACTCGTCGAGGAATTCCGAGATCGACATGGTCCAGAAGCGCAGCGTCAGCGCCATTTCTTCCGCCGACAGGCCGGCAAACTTCCTGCCGAGATAAAGCAACTCGCCGAGGTCGCGCGGCTTGAAGCTGGTCGGGTCGGGCGCGGTGCGCATCAAGAGCGGCTGGATGAAACGGCACTGCCGCGTCACGTCGCGGGCGTAGCGATCATAGGCTTCGGCGTCGCGTTTCGAGAAGCGGGCGAATTCGCGCCGGTGCGCATCATGGTCACGGTAGTTGGCGAGGTAGTCGCCGTCGCGGGTGAACACCGCGCCGCCCTCATAGGAAATGACCTGCAGGCCGAAGCGCGGCAGTTCGAGGTCGCGCATGATTTCGGGGCGGAACAGCGAACAGACATAGGAGCAGTTGGAGTAGAGGAAGCCGGGTGTCAGCTCGCGGCTGGTGGCGGCACCCCCGATCCAGTCGTTCTTCTCCACCACCAGCACGTCGAGCCCGGCGCGCTGCAGATAGCAGGCGTTGACCAGGCCGTTGTGTCCGCCGCCGATGACGATCGCGTCCCAAGCTTTCATTGTGGCCCAGTCTCTTTGTTTCCGCGCAATTCCCAGGGGAAAGCGCTGTGCTATTTTCCCGGAAAACCGCTCATGCTTTTCCTGGAATTGCCCTGTACGACCCGCTGTTCATTTTTGCGTGATCTGTTCCCGAATATGCGGAATTTGGCATGGTATCGGCTGTTTTGTCCAGCCATTCTGAATGAATGTTCAACAAACGATGTTGCGTTTTCCCGGGCATGCGCTAGGCTTTGCCGGCGTTCGAACTGGGCAATCATCGATTGGGGATCGAGGGCTGATGATCGAAACGGCAGATGCCGAGCCGGAGTATGACGACACCGCGATCCGCTTCCTCGAGGCGCTGTGGGGCGAGGGCTACCTGTCGCCGGGCGGTCCTGATGAGGTCGACCGGGTGGTCGAAGGGCTTTCGCTCAAGGGCAAGACGATCCTCGATATCGGCTGCGGCTCCGGCGGCATCACCTTGCATCTGGTCGAGCATCACGGCGCCGCCCACGCCACCGGCTTCGATGTCGAACAGCCGGTGATCGAAGCAGCCAGACGGCGAGCCGCGGCGCGTGGCTTCGCAAATCGCGCCAGCTTCGTTCAATCGCCTCCCGGACCGCTGCCTTTCTCCGATCGCTCCTTCGATGTCGTCTTCTCCAAGGACGCGCTGCTGCATGTGCCTGACAAGGACGCGTTGTTCGCCGAGATTTTTCGCGTGCTGAAACCGGGCGGCGTCTTTGCCGCCTCCAACTGGATGATTGGGCATGACGGCGAACCCTCGCCTGAGATGAAGGCTTATGTCGCGGCGGAAGGTCTGTCCTTCACCATGGCATCGCCGGCGCGCTATGCGCAGGCGATGCGAAGCGCGGGCCTTGCCGACATCACCGTCAGGGACCGCAACCCCTGGTACCGGGAGGTGGCGCGCGGGGAACTCGCACGGCTCAAGGGACCGCTCTACGCCCGAGCCGCGGCCGCGGTCGGCGCGGCCTATGTCGACAAGAACATCAAGACCTGGGAGGCAATGCAGAAGGTGCTTGACAGTGGCGAGCACCGTCCCACTCATCTGCGCGGTTGGAAGCCGGTTGGATAGCCGGCAATGCTGGAGACCGTCACATCCATGAAGACTTCCGAGGCCAGGGACGTTCTCGCCGAAACGACGCGAAAGAGCGACGCCGAAAAGCGCGGCCGCAAGGCTTCGAAGGAGGTCCGTCAATTGCAGCTGATCGAGGCAACGATCGATTCCTTGGCCAGGCGCGGCTACGCCGAGACGACGATGGCCGATGTCGCCGATGGCGCCGGCCTCTCGCGTGGCATCGTCAACTTCCATTTCGAGAGCAAGGAAAAGCTGCTGATCGCGACGCTGCAGCATATGTATGACGAGTACTCGGCGCATTGGCGCGCCGCGCTGCAGAAGGCAGGCGACGATCCGGCACGGCAGCTGCAGCAACTGGTGTGGGCCGATTTCGACCGCTCGATCTGCAACAAACGCAAGCTGGCCGCCTGGCTGGCCTTTTGGGGCGAGGCCAAGTCGCGGCCGACCTATCAGGCGCTGAGCAGTTCCCGCGATAATTATTACCAGCAGGTCTTCATCGATCTGTGCACGGCGCTCAAGCAGAGCGGCGCATATGCCTATGAGCCGCAGGTGATGGCGCTGGCGCTGTCGGCCATGCTGGAAGGGCTGTGGCTGCGGCTGATGATGGGCACCGAGGACACAACGCGCGAAACAGCCTTGCAGGCGGCTAACGCTTTCTTGGCCGCTGCCTTCCCGAAGCACTACGGTTAGCAACAGCCGGCCGCCAAGACCGGCAAGACCAAAAGAGGATGGAACAGCATGAAGAAACTTAGCCGACGCCTGACATTGACATTGGCGCTGGGCGGCGCGCTTGCGGCTTCGGCGGCAGCGTTCGCCGTCGCCGCGGACAAGGACCTGATCGTGTTCGACTGGTCCGGCTACGAGGACCCGAGCTTCCACCCGAAATATGTCGAGAAGAACGGCGATTCGCCGACCTTTGCCTTCTTCGGCGACGAAGACGAGGCGTTCGAGAAGGTCCGTTCCGGCTTCAAGGCCGATCTCGGTCACCCCTGCTCACAGAGCGTGACGAAGTGGCGCGAAGCCGGGCTGCTGCAGCCGCTCGATACCTCGAAGATCACGGGCTGGAAGGACCTCAATCCCGGCATCATGGCGATGAAAAACCTCGCCACGACCGATGACGGCAAGGCGTGGTTCATGCCGTGGGATTGGGGCAACACGCAGCTCACCTACAACTCCTCCAAGATCGACGCCAAGGACGTGCAGTCGCTGAAGGCGTTCGCCGATCCGAAGTTCAAGGGTCGGGTGTCGATCGGCGACAATGTCGACGACGCCTATGCGCTGGCGAGCCTTGCCATCGGCCTGCGGGACTGGACCACGATGACGGACGACCAGTTCAAGCAGGCGTCCGACTTCCTGCGCCAGGTGCACAAGAACGTCCGTTCCTACTGGACCGACACCACCGATATCGTCCAGTTGCTGTCGGGCGGTGAGGTCGACCTCGCCTGGGCCTGGAACGATGCGACCGTGCAGTCCGTCAAGGCAGGCGTGCCGATCAAGTCCGTAAAGGACACCAACGAAGGCATCTCGACCTGGGTTTGCGGCTACGTGCTGTTCAAGGACGCGCCCGGCAATATCGACAAGGCCTATGATTATCTGAACGCCGTCAACGATCCGGAGACCGCCAAGGTGCTGGTCAAGGACTGGGGCTATGGCCAGGCCAATGCCAAGGGCATGGCCGGGGTCGACCAGGCGATCCTGAAGGAAAAGGGCTATGACGACGTGCAGAAATTCGTCGACAAGACCCTATTCCAGTCGCCGCTGCCGTCCGACCTCAAGCTGAAGATGATCGCCGAATTCGAGAAGATCAAAGCCGGGTACTGAGTTCGTTCCACGGTCCGTCCGCTGCCGCCTCGGTGCAGCGGACGACCCTCGCCAAAGCAGATGATTTCTCCTAACCTCGCTGCAGCTTTTCGCGATGGGGGAGTTTCGCCATGACGCCAATGCTACGCCGCCTTGCACTTGCCGCCGCCTGCATGATCGGCGCCGGCGGGGTCTATGCCTGGGCGGAAGGCGGCGGCGATCTCGTGGTGTTCGACTGGTCCGGTTACGAGGACCCGCTGCTGCATCCGGCCTACACCGCCAAACACGGCGCCGAGCCCACCTTCGCCTTCTTTGGCGACGAGGATGAAGCCTTCGAGAAGATGCGGGCGGGCTTCAAGGCTGATATCGCGCATCCCTGTTCGCAAAGCGTGGCGAAGTGGCGCGATGCAGGGCTGTTGCAGCCGCTCGACACCTCCCGGATTGCCGGCTGGAAGAACCTCAATCCTGGCATCATGGCGATGAAAAACCTCGCCACTACCGAGGACGGCAAGGCCTGGTTCATGCCGTTCGACTGGGGCAATACGGCATTGCTCTACCGCACCGACAATGTCACGGCCGAGCAGGCGCAGTCGCTGCGGATCCTGGCCGATCCGAAATTCAAGGGCCGCGTCACCATCGGCGACAATGTCGACGACGCCTACGCGCTGGCGAGCCTGGTCATCGGGCTGAAGGACTGGACCAAGATGACCGACGCGCAGTTCAAGGAGGCGTCCGATTTCCTGCGCCAGGTGCACAAGAACATCCGTCTCTACTGGACCGACTCGAGCGATATCGACCAGGCTTTTTCCGGCAATGAGGTCGACCTCGCCTGGGGCTGGGGCCAGACACTGATCGCGATGAACGGGCAAGGCGTTCCCGTCGCCATGAACCGCGATACCAAGGAAGGCATGTCGACCTGGGTGTGCGGCTACGTGCTGATGAAGGACGCGCCGGGCAAGCTCGACCAGGCCTATGATTTCCTGAACGCGGTCAACGCGCCCGACATTTCGAAATACATGGTCACGACATTCGGCTACGGCCATGGCAACAGCGCCGGCATGGCCGCGATCGACCACAAGGTGCTGGCCGAGCGCGGCTTCGACGACATTGACAAGTTCCTCGACAAGACGCTGTTCCAGCAGCCGGTCGCGCCGGAACTGAAGAAGCGCATGGTCGACGAGTTCGAGAAGATCAAGGCCGGCTATTGACGAGCGAACTGGAAAGAACCGAAGTCGTCATCGTCGGTGCCGGCTTCACCGGCCTGTCGGCTGCGCTTGAGTTGAAGCAGGCCGGCATAGGTTTCCTGCTGCTCGAAGCGCGCGACCGTGCCGGTGGACGGGTCGAGGCGGTCCGCAACGGACTTGGCGAGCGCATCGACAGCGGCGGCCAGTTCCTGTGCGAGGACATGCCGGAAGTGATGGCGCTGGCGAAGGCACGCGGCAAGACATTCGTCGCCACCTATGTCGAGGGTGATTTCATCACCCATCCATCAATGCCGGCCAAGGACGCCAAGCAGACCTATCACGGCGCGATGGCGATCCGCGAACGCATGAACGGCATCGAGCCGGACGACACCTCCATAGAAGGCATGAGTGTCGCGGCCTGGCTGGAACAGCAGCATGATCCCATCGATGCCAAGACGGCCTTCCGCTCGATGATCGAAGGCCTGTGGTGCCTGCCGATGGACAAGGTGCCGCTCTGGTACCTGATCGACAATGACCGCCGCATCACCAACGAAGTGCCGGAACTGCAATATTCCCTGCGCGAGACCATGCAGTCGCTGGCCGAGGATCTTTCTGGCGATCTCGGCGATCGGGTGTTGCTGAGCGAACCGGTCACGCGCATCGAGCATGGTCTGCAAGGCGTTCGTGTCGTCACGGGCAATGGCGTGATCGAAGCGCGACACGTGCTGATGGCGCTCCCGCCGGCGACGGCCGCGAAGCTCGATTTCGCACCGGCCTTGCCGACGAGACTCGCGACGGCGCTTGGCGCCTGGGAAAGCGGCGCGGTGATCAAGATCCTGGTGCGCTATTCCAGGACATTCTGGCGCGAGCAGGGTTTGAGCGGCATGGTGATGTGGCGCGACCTGCCGGGCCTCTTTGCCTGCGATGCCAGCAAGGATGCGCAGCATGCCGCGCTCGTCGTCTTCGTCGGCGGACCGCTCGCGCTGCGCTGGCGGGGGCTGGGCGAAACGGCACTTCGTGCGGAAGTGACGGCACGATTGCAGGACGCGCTCGGTCCGCATGCCGGCGATATCCTTGATTTCAGTTCGCGCGATTGGATACAGGATCGCTGGAGCGGCGGCGCCTACAGCGACCTCATTGTCGACGTGACGGCCAGGGATGCCGAGCGGACGATTCTGGCGGGCACGCCGCCAGTACATTTCGCCGCTTCGGAACTGTCCCCGTCATTCCCCGGCTATGTCGAAGGCGCGATCGTCGCCGGGCGCATCGCGGCGCGCAAGATCTTGGCGCTGCTTCACTCGCCCATCGCCACCAGCGCCTCGGGATCGTAGGCAAGGCGGATCGGGGTGCCGACGGGAATGTCATCGGCGCCGAAATCGTTGGTTTCGGTCACCGACAGCGGCTTTTCCAGTCCGGGTATCTCGACGATCAGGTGGGTGATCTCACCGAAATAGTGGCGCTCGACCACCTTGCCGGCAACCTCGAATTTTGCCGTCGCATTGTCCCACAAAACACGCAGGCGCTCGGGCCTAATGCCGAGCGTTGCGGCGCCGCCATTGCGCACGAAGGCCTTCGGCTTGTCGGTCTTGACGCGGCCGAAGCCCAGCGTGTCGACGATCAATGAGGCGCCGTTCTCCTCGACGATCTCCGCCTTCACGAAGTTCATGCCACCGAGGAAGTCGGCGACCTGGCGATTGACTGGCCGCTGGTAGATTTCCTTGGGCGAGGCGACCTGTGCGATCCTGCCGCCGAACATGACGGCGATGCGATCGGACATGGCGAGCGCCTCGTATTGGTCGTGGGTGACCAGCACGAAGGTGATGCCGACGGCCTGCTGCAGGCGGCGCAGTTCGACCTGCATCTGCTCGCGCAGCTTCTTGTCGAGCGCCGACAGAGGCTCGTCGAGCAGCAGCACCTTGGGCCGCATCACCAATGCGCGGGCAAGCGCCACGCGCTGGCGCTGGCCGCCCGACAGTTCGGTGGCCAGCCGCTTGCCAAGGCCGGTCAGCGAGACCTGCGCCAATGCCTCCTCGACGCGGCGCTTCTCTTCGCCGCCCTGTAATTTCAGCCGCTTCAGCCCATAGGCGACGTTCTGCTCGACATTGAGATGCGGGAAGATCGCATAGCTCTGGAACACCATGTTGGTCGGCCGTCGGTTGGCCGGGATGCCTTCCATAGACTGGCCGCCGACCGCGATCGATCCGCTGGTCGGGTTGTCGAAGCCGGCGATCATGCGCAAAAGCGTGGTCTTGCCGCAGCCGGACGGCCCGAGCAGCGAGAAGAATTCGCCCTCCCGGATGGTCAGGGACGCATCGTCCAGCGCCTTGAACGATCCATAGCTGCGGGTGACGTTGCGGATCTCGATCATCGCGCGATCGGACTGGGCTCGATCGGATTGAGGGCGCTCGATCTGCGGCTGTTCAGGCATAGAGGCCTCCCTCGTTCTGGGTGCGTCTGGCCGCGCGGCGACGCAGGATTTCGGCAATCGTCATCAACAGGAAAGAGGCCACGAGCAGCAGCGTGCCCAGCGCCAGCACGCCTGGCAGTTTCGAGGCGAAGCGCAACTGGCCCCAGATGTAGATCGGCAGCGTCGCTTCGGTGCCGGTCAGGAAGAAGGCGATGATGAATTCGTCGAGCGAGATGGTGAAGCAGACGAGCAGGCTCGAGATGATGGCCGGCGCCACCATCGGCAGCGTCACCCGCCGGAAGGTGCCGAAAGCGCTTTCGCCGAGGTCGGCGGAGGCTTCCTCCAGGCTGCGGTCGAAGCCTTCGAAACCGGAGGTCAGCACCGTCATCGAATAGGGGATGCAGACCAGCACATGGCCGAGCACGACGGTGAATAGCGACAGGCTCAAGCCCAGCTGCAGCATCACCAGCAGCATGGAGATGGCGACGATCACCTCGGGCAGCACCAGCGGCGCCATGATCAGGCCGTTGATGGTGCGGCGGCCGGGATAGCGGTAGCGGGTGATCGAGCGGGCGGCGAGGATGCCGAGCACGGTGGCGAGAACCGAGGCGCAGACACCGACTTTGAGGCTGTTCCAGGCGGCGTCGAGCAGGGCCGGCGTGTGCGGCAGGTCCGCATACCATTGCAGGGTGAAGCCGGTGAGCGGGAATTTCGGCGTTGGCGCGGTGTTGATCGAGAAGATCGGCAGGAAGATGACGGGCAGATAGAGGAAGACGATGTAGAGGAACGCATAGACGGACAGCCAGCCGCCCGAAAGGAAACGCCGCGCCCTCATCGTGCCAGCCTCTGCAAGGCGCGGATGATCAGCACCGTGGCGCCGGCCATCAAGGTGACGATCAGCATGGTGGTGACGGAAAGGGCGGCACCCAGCGGCCAGTTGGCGGCCTTGCCGAACTGCGCCTGGATGGCATTGGCGATCATGACGCCGTCCTTGCCGCCGACGAGCTTCGGCGTGACGTAGTCGCCGACGGTCGGGATCATGACGATCAGCGCCGCCGAGATGACGCCTGGTGCCGACAGCGGCAAGGTCACGCGCAGGAACGAGCGCAAGGGGCCGTCGCCAAGGTCGGTGGCCGCTTCGACCAGCGTGCGGTCGACCTTCTCCAGCGAGACGAAGATCGGCAGGATGGCGAAGGCCGCCCAGGCGTGGGTAAGCGTGATGATGACGGCGCTCGAATTGTAGAGCAGGGCCGTCGACGGCTCGTGGATGATGCCGAGGCCCATCAGGCCGGAATTCAGGACCCCGTTGTAGCCAAGGATGACCTTCCAGGACATGACGCGCAGGAGATAGCTGGTCCAGAACGGGATGGTGATGAGGAACAGCCACAGGCTCTTGTGACGGCCGCCATGGAAAGAAATGAAGTAGGCGATCGGGTAGGCGAGGATGACGGTGAGCAGGCTCACCGTCAGCGAGATGTAGAGCGAGCGCCACAACAGATCCCGGTATATCGGTTCGGTCAGCGCGACGCGGTAGTTTTCCAGCGTGAAGGTGCGGTCGATGGTCAGGTAATGCTGTGTCCAGAAGGAATGGGCGATGACCACCAGGATCGGCAGGACCAGCAGGATGAGCGCGTAGAGAAAGGTCGGGCTGATCAGGGCAAAGCCCTGTACGGGCTCGGACTGCAGAAGGGCATTTCGTCTGGCCCGCGTCATGCGCAGCGGGGGCGACCCTTCCGCCGCCGCCGTCATTGCCAGACTCCGGGGGGCAGGGCTCCGGGCGTGATTTCGGTTGCTGGCCTGGACTGTTCCGCCATGCGGCATCCCATTGTGCTGGCGCCGACTTGTTGTTCCCCTTGCCGGCTTTCTTTCATCATGCCCGTATCCGCGGATTGAAATCAAGCGCTATTTCTGCAATATTGATTGAACGGACATTCAAAATGAAGTGAAGAAAGCCCGGATTTTCGGCATTTGACGCTGAATTGGATGCCCGAGAAGAAATCGATGAGATGATGTGGAGGCGATCATGGCGGCTGCGAGAGATCTAAGAGCGACCGAGACGACCGAGCCCGGCGGCGGCGATGCCATCGAACTGGCCAAGCGCCATCTCATCCAGCCCTGGCCTTATGCCGGTTCCGTCGGTGCGGAAGCACGCGCGCTGATCGGTGAGGGCGACGGCATCTACATCACCGACAACACCGGCAAGCGGCTGATCGACGGGCCGGCCGGCATGTGGTGCGTCAATGTCGGCCACCGCCGCGAGGAGCTGGCCAAGGTGATGTACGACCAGGCGATGGCGTTGTCCTACAACACGCCCTGGTACACGATGAACGCGCCATCGGCGGAGCTTGCCATGCGCATCGCCGGCCATGCGCCGGGCGATCTCAGCCATGTCTTCTACACCACCGGCGGCTCTTCGGCCGTGGAGACGGCGCTGCGCTTCATGCAGTTCTACAACAATGTGCGCGGCCGCCCGGAAAAGAAGCTGATCCTGTCGCGCGGCGGCGCCTATCACGGCTCGACCTACCTGTCGGCCTCGCTCAACGGCCGACCACGCGACCGCGACTGGATGGATGGTGCCGACGAGCTGGTGATCAAGCTGTCCTCGCCCGATCCGTTCCGCCGTCCGCAAGGCATGAGCCTTGCCGCCTTCACCGATTTCCTCGTCGACCAGTTCCGCGACACGGTCGCCCGTGTCGGCGCCGACAGAATAGGCGCCTTCGTCGGCGAGCCGGTGCAGGCCTCCGGTGGCGTCGTCGTGCCGCCCGATGGCTATCTCGGGCGCATCCGCGAGATCTGCCGCGACAACGACATCCTGTATGTCTCCGACGAGGTGGTGACGGGCTTTGGCCGGCTTGGCCATGTCTTCGCTTCGGGCGACGTGTTCGGCATCGATCCCGACATGATCACCTTCGCCAAGGGCGTCACCTCGGGTTATTTTCCGCTCGGTGGCGTCATCATCTCGGAACGGCTGCTGGAAGAACTTCGCCGCTCGAACCATCCCGATGCGATGTTCGGCCACGGCCTGACCTACACTAGCCACCCCGTCGGTTGCGCCGTGGCGCTGAAGAACCTCGACCTGCTGGAAGAAGGCGTGCTTGCGCACACGCAGGCGGTCGCCCCCTATTTCCAGGCGCAGCTGAAGACGCTGGAAGACCTGCCGTTGGTCGGCGAGGTGCGCGGCGTGGGGCTGATGGGCTGCGTGGAATGCGTCGCCGACCGCGAAAGCAAGGACCCGCTGCAACTCGACAAGGATGTCGGCAAACGCATCGACGCCCATTGCCATGAGCTTGGCCTGCTGGTGCGTCCGCTGATCAATATGTGCGTGATGTCGCCGCCGCTGATCATCACGCGCGAGCAGATCGACGACATGGTCGCAATCCTGCGCGAAGGCATTTCACGCACGATGGATGACCTGCGTCGGGAAGGCGTGTGGCAGGGATAAAGCTCTCCCTTCTCCCGTTTCACGGGGAGAAGGTGCCTGTTGGGCAGGTGATCTCCTCCGACCTTGCGGATCTATGCAGCGGCGCGTTCGCCGGCAGGCCGGCGGCGCTGATCGGCTTGCAGGATCGCCGGCGGGTTGTAGTTGGCCTCATTCAGTCCGACATCGGTTCCCGGCGGGACGATCTGATCGATCCGATCCAGAATGTCGTCGCCGAGGCGAACCTCGGCGCCGGCGAGCAGATCTTCGAGATGCTGCATCGTGCGCGGTCCAAGAATGGCCGATGTCACGCCCCGATGAGCCATCACGAAAGCCATCGCCATGTGGGTGAGCGACAGCCCGGCCTCGTTCGCCAACGGGATGAGTTGCTCGACCGCATCCAGGCTGCGCTCATCCGACATTTGCCTGGGCATGTATTTCACCCGCAGGCTGTCGGGCATCTTCTGCCCCTTGCGGTAACGCCCGGTGAGCATGCCTTTCGACAATGGGCTCCAGACCATCGCTCCCATTCCATGTCGCTCGCAGGTGGGAAGCACGTCGCGCTCGATGCCGCGATCGAGGATCGAATATGGCGGCTGTTCCGTGCGGAAACGGGCCAGCCCGTGCCGCTCGGCGACCCATTGGGCCTCGACGATCTCGGAGGCCGGGAAGGTCGACGATCCGATCGCCCGCACCTTGCCGGCGCGCATCAGATCGGTGAGCGCGGAAAGCGTTTCCTCGATGTCTGTGTCCGGCGCCGGCCGATGGATGAGGTAGAGATCGATATGGTCGGTTTGCAGGCGGCGCAGCGACGCCTCCACAGCCTGCATGATCCAGCGTCGTGAATTGCCCTGGCTGTTCGCGTCTTCCCCCATGGGCCCATTCACCTTGGTGGTCAGCACGATGTTGTCGCGCCGGCCCTTCAGCGCCTTGCCGACGATCTCCTCCGACTCGCCGCGGCTATACCGGTCGGCGGTGTCGATGAAGTTGATGCCGTGATCCAGGGCTTTGTGGATTATGCGGATGCAATCGTCGTGGTCGGGATTGCCCAGTCCGCCGAACATCATCGCGCCCAGGCAGTAAGGGCTGACCTTGATGCCGGTTCGTCCCAGTGTGCGGTAGTGCATAACGTTCTCCTTGGTGCAGGGTTGTGGCCAGCACTGCCTTGCTGTGCTATTCGGTCTAAGCGGAACAGTATTCCGTTTTTATACGGAACAATGTTCCGTTTTGCAAGCGGGTGTGCCGTGAACGACCAGACAGACGATTCAGAAGGTGGCCTGGAGCCTCGGGCTCGCGCCGACCGGCGCGTGCGCGCCGACGCTCGGCGCAATCTCGACACGCTGCTCCAGACGGCCATGGCGGTGTTTGCGAGCTCCGGCGTGGATGCGCCGGTGCGCGAGATCGCCGAAAGGGCGGGCGTCGGCATCGGTACCGTCTATCGGCACTTTCCGCAGCGCTCCGACCTGATCGCCGCCGTCTTCCGCCGCGAGATCGATGCCTGCGCGGACGCAGCATCGACCCTGTCGGCAGGGCATGGACCCTTCGATGCGCTGGCGAACTGGATGCAGCGATACGCGGCCTTCGTCGCGGCCAAGCGTGGGCTCGCCAAGGCCCTTCACTCAGGAGATCCGGCGTTCGACAGCCTGCCGGGTTACTTCGACCAGAGGCTGCGGCCTGCCCTGCGCACGCTTCTGAAGACCGCGACCGACGCCGGCGAAATCCGCGCCGATGTCGATGCCGACGAGCTTCTTGGTGCGGTGGCGAGCCTTTGCATGTCGGCCCACAATGCCGGAAGCGGCCGCGCGGAGCGCATGGTCGCTCTCCTCGTCGACGGGCTGCGCCACGGCGCGAAATCGTCGTAGCGGGGCCAAACCTGCACTGCTCTAGGACCGCGACCTGAGCGCGTCATTCAGATTCCACATGTCCTTCTCCTCGGGCGCGGTCTCCAGGCCCAGCACCGGCAGCATCTTGCGCAGATGGTCGTGGTGGGTGCGCACACCGTATTCGAGGTCTGAGAGATAGAAGCCCTCAAAGGCCTCGGACAGCATGGATTCGTTCGACCACACGGACAACTGCACATCTTCCGACATGGTGTCGCGGTCGATGCGGAAGGACAGGTATCTGGCGGCGGCCTGCTCGCGGCTTTCGTCGCGGTAACGGTAGATGGCGCCGCGCAGCAGGGTCTGACCCGTCGACAGCGGAAACTCCTGATAGAACTGCACGGATTCCGGCATCACCGAAATGACCGCATTGGGGAAAATGCCATAGTAGACCCATGCCTTCTTCAGATAGTCCGGCAGATGCGTCGGCTCGGGCGCGATCTTGACGTAGTTCCTGACGCTCCAGCGGCGGCCGGCATGCGGGTTGTAGGTGGCGAAGGATCGCGACACGCCGTTTATGAAGGGCTCGTCGAAATAGGTCGCGCCATAGAGATCCTGCAAGGCGGGATGCGCCATGGCGACGTGATAGCCCTCATTGTCGACATCGCGCACCGACTTCCAGTTGACCGGGGTCTTCTGGGTCCAGATGCCCCAGGACGGCACCATGTCGGCGGCATTGTAGTGCGCGAATTCGGGTTCGATCGGCTTCATCAGTTCGGCGACTGAAGGCTGCGGGCCGCCATTGCGGAAGCGGATGAAAATGAAGCCCATCCAGATTTCGAGATCGAGCTGCATCAGGCCGAACTCGGTCTTGTCGAGGTCGGGGAAGGAGCGCGGGCGCGCGGCGCCGCGCAGCGTGCCGTCGAGATTGTAGACCCAGCCATGGAACGGGCACACCAGCGCGTTCTTGCAATTGCCCTGGCTGTCGGCGACGACGCGGCTGCCGCGATGGCGGCACATGTTGTTGAAGCCGCGCACGACGCCATCCTTGCCGCGCACGATGAGGGCGCGTTCGCCGACCACGTCCATGGTCAGGTAATCGCCGGGGTTGGGCACGTCGCTGACATGGCCGACGATCTGCCAGTGGTTGCGGAAAACATGCTCCTTCTCAAGCTCGAGAAGGGCATCGGAATGGTAACTCCAGCCCGGTAGTCCCCGCCGGTCCCAATCGTTGGGGATCGCCACGTCACGGAGGTGCGGGTTCATAAAACGTCTCTTCTTTTTGTTGAATAATCATTCAATAAAAGCATATTTTTCATTGAAATGCAATGGCTTGTGAAAATACGAATGGTTTCAAGGCGAGGCCCTGGCATTGCCCTTGGCTGAATTCGATACGGCTGCTGCCCAGGAAAATCGCGGAGAATCCGGGTGTTAGCCTCGGTTCCGAGGCGCCGTTTCGACACGATATCCCGAAGCGCGGAAAACGAAGGACAAGACGCCTGGCCGGAGGCAAAAAGCGCTCGCCGCGCCTCGGCCGATCTGCTGTTCGGCAGGCGCTTGGGGCCGGGATCGCCCGTGGGACTTGGCCTGAGGTTCGCTTGCCTCGGCCACATGCGATCCGGAATGACCGATTCTGCCCGATTTTGCCCGAAACTTCTGTTTCAACCTGGTTACATTGCCAGATCTACACCACGTTCGTGCTGTTACAAAGCGCGAGTAAGTTCGTTTCATCAGCAAAAAGAAACGCAGCGAAGGGGAAGGCAATGCATGCGAAAGTCAAGATCATCAGCGGCGAGCACCGCCTCCAGGCTCCAGAGCGCGCTGACCGCCGCCCGAAACTGGCGCTGCGCCAACGCGCCAGCGACCACCCGATGGCTATGTTCATGGGACTGGCTGCTTGCGCCTTCGTCGGCATGGCGCTTACGCCGACAGTCGGGCCGGCCTTCGCTTCGTTGAACCCGCCGGCCAACGTCGTTGACGGCGCGCCGACGACAATCAAGACCGCGCGGCTGCCGATGCCGACGCTCGATTTCGCCTGCAAGGGACAGGCCTGGGGCGCCGAGAGCGTGGATTGCCTGCGCGCTATCGCCGAGCAGTCCGGCACGCACAAGGCCCGCGCGATCCGCATGATCGCCAATGCCGCACCACTGACCAACACGCCAAACATTTTCTGATTTCCGTCGAAGCGTGGTCCCGAAACCCGTTCCCATTCGGGATCATGCTCTGACCTCCCCGAGCGCTCCTCCAGCGCTCTCTTCGGCTCCCGCCGCTCAGTCGGCCGGGAGCCTCTTTTTTTACCCTTTCAACGCCGCCTGCTCGGCAATCGTTGAAAGCACGCTGCGCACGTCCAGCGTGCTGAACGGCTTTTCCAGGATTTGCGGCCGCTGCTGCGCCGGCAAGGCCTCGATTTCCGCCTTGGCGCCGATCAGATCGCCGGTGACCAGCACGAAACGTCGTGCGAGGTCGGGCCTCTCGGCAAGCAGTTCGCGGTAGATCGCTATGCCCGATGTGCCGGGCATGCGCAGGTCCGAAAAGACGATGTCCGGTGGCATGTGGCCGCTCAAGGTGGCGGTGCCCGATACCCAGACGGGCGCGATCCGCGACTTGATGCCCATCAGCTCGAGAATGTCCGACAGCGAGCCGGCGACGTCAGGTTCGTCGTCGATGATCAAGGCATGACGCAGACCGCTCGAGCGTGGCTGCGTCTCGCCGGCGGCGGCGATGCCCGCCGAGATGGCCGGCAGATGGACGACGAAACGCGCGCCTCTGGGCACAACTTCCTCGAACCAGACATTGCCATTGTGCCGTTCGATGATCGATTTCGAGATCGACAGGCCAATGCCGGTGCCCACGCCAACGGGCTTGGTGGTGAAATAGGATTCGAAGATGCGGTTGCGGATCGCTTCCGGAATGCCGGGCCCGTTGTCCTCGACCGAAAAGCCGGGATTGCCGCGATCGGTACGGAATGTCCGCACCTTGATCAGCCGGTCGCCGGCAATGCCGGCAAGCGCATGCTGGCTGTTGATCAAAAAGTTGGCGGCCACCTGCGTCACGTGGTCGGCGTCCGCCATGGCCAGCAGCGGACCGGGCGCGAAATCGGTATCGATGATGATGCCGCTCGAGCGGGCGCCGTAGGCTGTCACCTCGAGGGCGGCACGGATCACCTGGTTGAGATCGGTCTCGGCCTGCGCCGCTGGATGCAGGCGCACCATGGAGAGGAAGCTCTTGACGATGCGGCCGCAGCGCTCGGCGGCGGCGCGGACCTTCTCGGCGCGGACCTTGGTCTGTGGATCGGTGGCGAATTCATGCAGCAGTGTCGATTGCGCGACCACCACCGCCAGCGGGTTGTTGAGCTCGTGCGAAACACCCGCGAGCAGCGAGCCCATCGCCGCCATCTTCTCGTTCTGATGCAGTTTCTCGCGCTGCCGGTTGATCTCTTCCTCGGCGCGTAGCCTGTCGCGCAAATCGCGGATCGAGCCGAAGATCAGGCGGCGGTCGGCGACCCGCATCTCGGTCGCCGTCAGTTCGATCGGAAAAACCTCGCCAGCGGCATTCTGCGTCACGGTCTCGAGCCGCTGGCCGACCATGGGCGCGCCGCGGCCCGACATGTAGTCGGCGCCCGAGGAATAGCCCTTGCGGTAGTATACGGGCACGACGGTGTCGAGCAGGTCCTTGCCGAGGATGTCGCTGCGCCGGAAGCCGAACATCTTTTCGGCGGCAGGATTGAATTCGATGATCGATCCGGCCTCGTCGATGACGATGATGGCGTCGAGCGAGGCTTGCAGCATGGTTCGCCGGATAACTTCGCTGGCATGGGCGTCGGAGGGCGAGTGTTCGATGGCGTCGCCGATGGCGAGCGCGATGATGTGCAGCGTCGCCTCTTCCTCATCGGTCCACTCGCGCTCGCCGACGCAGTCATTGACGGCCAGCGTGCCCCACAGATGGCCATGCGCGAAGACCGACACCGACAGGAACGACTTGATGCTCTGCTTCTCGAAATCGGTTCTCAGGAAGCCTTCGAGATTGCGCGTGTGCCCGGCGAAGATCTTGCCTTGCCGTTCGTCCTCGGCCACGCGCTCCAACAGCGGATCGGAGTTGACGATCGACTGCATGATGACGGTCGGCGATGCCAGTTCTCCACCGAAGTCGGGGTCGATCCAGTAGGCGGACACCGACTGGGCAAAGCCCTGGCCAGGCAGCTCACGCAAGCGGAAAAGGATGCCGCGCTGGCACTCGATGGCCCGGCACAGCGTCTCCAATATCCCGTCCATTTCGCGCTGCCAGTCGCCGGCCTCGCGCAGCCGACGAACGACGCGCACGGCCGCCATCGCCGCGCCCTGCCTGAAACCCTGCATATCCGTGCTTGTTGCTTCGCCCGTCATTGTCAGCCGTTATTCCAAGGTCATTGCCAATTCGATCGGCCCAAATTCGATCGGCGAGCAACGGCTGCGAACCTGAACCCTGTGGGCCTGGCGCTCAGTTGCCGTCGCCGGTCGGCAGCGAGAAGATATAGCCTTCGCCGCGCACCGTGCGCAGGAATTTCGGGTTGGCCGGGTCCATCTCGATCTTCTTCCTCAGGCGCATGATGCGGATGTCGACGGCGCGCGACGATTCCGGATCCTCGGTGAAGCCGATGGCCTCCGAGATCGCGGCTCGTGTCAGCAGCCGGTTGGCGCGGGTCAGGAAGACCTCCAGCACGTCGAATTCGCTCTTGGCCATGTCGATCACGGCGCCATTGGCCCCGGTGACCAGCCTGCCGTCGAGATCGGCCTGGAACGGGCCGAAGGCGACCGAGCGGCGATCTGCCTTGGCTTTCCTGTCGAGCAGCTCCGTCGGCTGCGGAACGCGGCGCAGCACACTGCGGACCCTCGCCAGCACTTCGCGCAATTCGTATGGCTTGACGATGTAGTCGTCGGCGCCGAGTTCCAGCCCGACGATGCGGTCGAGCGCGGTGCCGGCGGCGGTCGCGTAGATGATGCCGATCGGCATTTTCGAGCGCAGCCAGCGGCCAAGCGACAGCCCGTCCTCGCCCGGCATGGCGATGTCGAGGATGGCCAGATGGAAGGGTTGCGTTTCGATCAGGCTGCGCGCGGCGGCCGCGGTTTCCGCGGTCGCCACGTCATAACCGGCGGCGCCGAGATATTCGGCAACCGCGTCCCTCAGGTCGGGCTCGTCCTCGACGATAACAATTCTTGCCCGCACGATGCACTCGCTCCCACTTTCAGTGGAAAGTAGATTGGGTATAAACATCATGTCCAGCACTCATATCCGGTTGCAAGGGAATGGTTGGAAAACATGGCCGCACGAGCCGTCATCGCGCTTGTTTCCGTCGCCGAGGTGGTCGCGACCGAACTTGCAGACCATCTCGAGCGGCGTGGCCATGACGTGCGCCAGGCGCGACAGCCCTGGGAGGCGGAATCGCTGCTGGCGGGCAGGGGCATCGATGTCGTTGTCGTCGGTGACAGTCTCAGCCAGGCGGAAGGGCGGGATCTGCTCAGGCGTTATGGCGGCCAAGGCGAGGGCGGCGGGGATGGACCCGACTTCATCCTGATCTGCCGGCCTAGCGATCTGGTCGACAAGGTGCTGGCGCTCGAACTGGGTGCGGCCGACGTTGTCGAAAGCCCGCTCAATGTCAGGGAACTCGCCGCCCGTGTCGGCGGCCTGCTGTCGCGGCGCGGCAGGGGCACCCAGGAACTGATCGTGCTGGAGAATGCGACCGTCGATTTGAGGTCGGCCATCGTCATGCACCGCTCCGGCACGGAGGAACAGCTTTCGCCCGGCCAGGTTGCGCTGCTCCGGCTGTTCCTGGCGAGCCCCCGCAAGGTGCTGACGCGTGACGACATCATCGCCGCGGCACCGGCCGAGAACGCCGACGCCTTCGATCGCTCGATCGATTCGCGCATCGTGCGGCTGCGCCGCAAGCTCGACACCGAGACCATCACCACCATACGCGGCGCCGGTTACCGGTTCGATCCGCCGCAGCAATTCGCTGACTGATGGCAGGGTGCCCGGAAGATCTTTCTGGTTGAGCATCGGATTTCCCCCTCGCACCGATGCTCCCGAAGCTCAGCGTACCACCAGCAGCGACGGCCCCGATGGCATGTCGTTGCTCATGACGAGTTCATTGGCCTGGGCACGATCCCTCAGGAGCACGGTGGCAAGGGCGGCAAAGCCGAGCAGGCCCTGCGCATAAAGCAATGCGGAAAGCACCGAGGCCGCGAATTTCGTTTTCATCGTTCCAACTCCCCAGAAATGCCAATTCTTCAAAAATCAATGTGACGCGGGTCGCTTCAGGAAACTCCCGAAGTGCCCGCGCCGCCCACGGAGCCCCCCGTCGCGGCGCGGGCCTTCGGTCCTCTCGGCAGCAAGATGCCGGAGGGGCCGCGCAATGCCAGCAACCGAAGGCCAACCCGCCAGAGGGCCTTGAGCCGGGCGATGCGCAGGCTGGACACAATCCAGACCGTGGCGGAAAACAGGGCGGCGTGCAGTGTAGAGATCTCGTTCGAACTCATCGCCGCCAACCTTGCCACGGAACCGCCGGCAACCGTGCCGACACCGCCGATGACCGCCGCCGCGATGCTGATCCTGAAAAGCCAGGATCGCGTGTTCGTTTTCGTTCCCATGGTCGTTGCCGTCTGCTTTCGTTACGTCAACTTTGCTTCCGGCCCGTATCCGGATCATGCCGCCCGACCCGACGTTTTGTTGCAGATTGATTTCGAGATAGGCCACAGGCCTTTCATATAATGGAATACGAACTTTCGTTTCGAGGAAAATACCTATGTGCCGCATCCCGCTCCGGTTTACGCGAGCGAACGCAGGCGATGCGACCGCTTAATTTGTTAACCGGAGGAAACAGATTCGAAACACAAACGAGCATTTCGTGAAATCTGTCCGAAACATGCCGCAGCGATAAGCCGCTCATCGAATTGGAGCCGGCCGGACCGGCAGAGAGAGGGGATATCATGCACACCACCATTTCCGCCAAGCTCATCAACATCACCGCCGCCGCGCTCACGGGTGCCGCGCTTCTGTTCGGCGCCGACGCAGCGCACGCCGCCAACAAGATCGTGGCGCGGGTCTCGCTTTCACAGCAGATCATGGAAGTCTCGGTCGATGGCCGGCCGACCTTCGCCTGGAAGGTTTCCACCGGCGACCGGGCGCATGTGACGCCGACGGGCTCGTTCAAGCCGACGCGCATGCATGAGATGTGGTATTCGAAGAAGTACGACAACGCGCCGATGCCGCACTCGGTGTTCTTCAGCGGCGGCTACGCGGTGCACGCCACCTATGCGATCAAGCGCCTCGGCCAACCGGCCTCGCATGGCTGCGTGCGGCTGCATCCCGACAATGCCGCCGATTTCTACCAGCTTGTCGAGACCTTCGGGCCGGCCAACACCAGCATCGTCATCGTCAAGTAGCAGGCTGTCAGCGGGCCGGCGGACCGCCGTGTCTGTTCAGGACTCCCGCAGGACCATTTCCCGCGGTTGAGCGCAGCCAAAAAAAGAGGCCGGGAAATTCCCGGCCTCTTTTTTGTTCTTCGTCTTTCCATCAATCCGGCAGCGCCGGCATCAATTTCGGATCCGGCTTTTCCGCGTGATGCGGCAAGTCCTTGCTGGCGATGAAGGTGTAGAACATGGGCACGACGAAGAGCGTGAACATGGTGCCAACCAGGATGCCGGTGAAGATGACCAGGCCCATCGAATAGCGGGCCGCGGCACCAGCGCCGCTCGACGTGATCAGCGGCACAACGCCAAGCGCCATTGCCGCCGTCGTCATCAGGATCGGCCGCAGGCGCACCTTGGCCGAGGCGATGATGGCGTCGCGCCGCCGCATGCCATGGGCCTCGCGCTGCTGGTTGGCAAACTCGACCAGCAGGATGCCGTGCTTGGTGATCAGGCCGATCAGCGTGATCAGGCCGACCTGCGTGTAGATGTTGAGCGTGCCAAGGCCCAGATTGAGCGGCACGATAGCGCCGAAAATCGACAGCGGCACCGCCATCATGATGATCAGCGGGTCGCGGAAGCTCTCAAACTGCGCCGCCAGCACCAGGTAGATGACGATGACTGCCGCTCCGAAAGCGATCAGGATCGTGTTGCCCTGTTCCTTCTCCTGCCGGGACTGGCCGGAATAGTCGATGAAGAAGGTATCGGGCAGGCTCTCCTTGGCAATGTCCTCGAGGACCTTCAAACCGTCGCCGGTGGTGACGCCGGGCAGCGGCAGCGCGGAAATCGTCGACGAATTCAGCTGGTTGAACTGCTCGATTGCCGCCGGCGAGGCATTGTTCGAAATCTTTACCACGGCCGACAGCGGCACCATCTCGCCCGTCACGCTGCGCACGAAATACTCGCCGAGCCTTTCGGGGTTGTCGCGGAATTCCTGCGGCACCTGGGGGATGATGTCGTAACTGTTGGAGTCGCGGTCGAACTGCGCCACCTCGGCGCCGCCGACCAGCAAGGTGAGCGTGCGGCCGATATCGGCGATCGGCAGGTTGAGCGCCGCCGCGCGGTCTCGGTCGATGGTCACCGTCACCTGCGGTGCGTCATAGGCCATCGAATTCTGCACGACGATGAAGCGGCCGGAGGCCTGCGCCTTGTTCTTGATCTGCTCGGCCGCCTCGTACACTTCGGCAGAATCGCCGGTCGAGCGTACCACCAGGGAGATGGGCAGGCCGCCGCCGGACCCCGGCAGCGTCGGCGGAGCGAAGACGAAGGCCTGGACGCCCGCCACCTTGGCGATACGAGCGGTAATGTCGGCCTGCAGCTCTTTCGAATTGCGCTTGCGATCCGCCCAATCCTTGAAAGCAAAACCGACGAAGGCGCTGTTCGTCGTGCCGCCGAAGGCAACGGCGGAGAACTGCGCCCGCGTTTCCGGAATATCCCTCACCAGACCGAGAATCTGGTTGACGTAGGTCTCGGTGTAATCGGATGTCGCGTAACGCGGCGCGGTCACCAGCGAGAGCAGGAAGCCCTGATCCTCTTCCGGAGCCAGTTCACTCGAGGTCTTGGTGAACATGAAGCCGGTCACACCGACAAGCGCCAGCACGATCAGCAGCGTCAGCGGGCGGTAGTTCAACGAACCGGTGACGGCTCGCTCATAGACGTGCTCCACCCGCGCGAACGTGCCGTCGACAATGCGCTGGAAACGGCCTGCGTTGCCGGGCTTCAGGAGGCGTGCCGACATCATCGGGGTGATGGTGATGGCGATGATGCCCGACAGCACCACCGAGCCGGCGAGCGTCACCGCGAATTCACGGAACAGCGCGCCGGTCAGGCCACCCGTGAAGGCCAGCGGTGCGAACACGGCAGCCAGCGTCATGGTCATGGCGACGATGGCACTGGCGATTTCGCGCATGCCGTTGAAGGCGGCCTGCATAGGCGACATGTGGTCTTCTTCCATGTGGCGGTGGATGTTCTCCACCACCACGATGGCGTCGTCGACGACAAGGCCGATCGCCAGCACCATGGCCAGCAGCGACAGAAGATTGATCGAGTAGCCGACCGCGAACAAAAGGAAACAGACGCCGATCAGCGACAGCGGGATGGTGATGATCGGCATCATCACCGAACGGAAGGAGCCAAGGAACAAGAGGATGACCACGACGACGATGGCGACCGCCTCGGCGATGGTCTTGAACACTTCGTCGATCGAGGCGCTGATCTGCCCGGTCGCGTCGTAGACGACCTCGATCGTCATGCCTTTCGGCAACGTCTCCTGGATCTGCGGTACGAGCTTGGTGAGCGCTGCCGCGGTGGTCAGCGGATTGGCCGCCGGGGTCGGGAAGATGGCGAGGAAGGTGCCGGGCTTGCCGTTGAAGCTCACTCTTGTATCGGTGTTCGCGGCAGCGAGTTCGACGCGGGCCACGTCGCGCAGCCGCACGACATTGCCGTCGATCGAGCGCAGCGGCAGCTCGGCGAAGGCTTCCGGCGTCTGCAGCGTCGAGCGCACGGTGATCGACGAAACGACGTACTCGTTCTGGGTGTTACCGGGCGCCGACAGGAAGTTCGAGTTGTTGATCGCCGCCAGCACTTCCGCCGCCGTCACGCCACGCGCCGCGAGCCTGATCGGATCGATCCAGACGCGCATCGAGTATTCCTGGGCGCCGAAGATCTGTACGTCGGCGACGCCTTCGACCGTCGACATGCGGGGCCTGATGACGCGCTCGATATATTCCGTCAGCTGCTCCTTCGTCATGTTCGGATTCTGCATCGAGATGTACATCATCGCGAACTGCTGGCCGGTGCCCTTGACGATGACCGGATCCTTGGACGCGTCCGGCAAGGTGCCACGCACGCCCTGGACCTTGGACAGCACTTCGGTGAGCGCCACGTCCGGGTCGGAGCCAAGCTTCATCTGCACCGTCACGGTGCTGGAGGACGGACGGCTGGACGAGGTGACGTAGTCGATGTTCTCGGTCGAGGCGACGGCGCGCGCGATCGGGGCTGAAATGAAGCCCTGGATCAGGTCGGCGCTGGCGCCCGGATAGGCCGTCGTGATCGTGATCGCGGTTTCGTCAACCTTCGGATACTGCCGGATCGACAGGTTGAAGATGCCCTGGAAACCGAGCAGCAGGATCATGCAGGCAAGAACCGTCGACAGGACGGGCCGGCGAATGAAGAGATCGGAAAAGCTCATTGGTCGTCGGCCTGCTTGTTCGCCGATTTGGTCGGGTCGATCGTGTTGTCGACGTTGACGGACATGCCGTTGAAGAGGCGGTTCTGACCCGCGGTGACGACCTCGTCGCCGGCATTCAGACCTTCGACGATCTCGACCATGCCTTGATTGCGGCGGCCGGGCTTGACGAAGACCTGCGACAGGACAAGCGCGGGCTTGTCGCCTTCCGCCGCCGGTTTGGCAGGGTCGGCAACCGCCGGTTTGGCGGCATCGGAAGCGGCCTTGTCCGCTGGCTTGGCGGCATCGGCGGCAGGCTTCATGGCATCAGCCGCCGGTTTCATCGCGTTGGCCGGTTTGGCGTCCGCCGGCTTGTCGGTGGCCGCCGCCGCGGGCTTCTCATCCGGTTTGGCGGTCTGGGCCGGGGCCGCCCCGGCGGGCTTCGCCTGCTGCACCACGAAGACGTAGTCGCCATAAAGGCTGGTGGTCAGCGCCGTTTGCGGCAGCGCCAGCACGTTCTGCTCCTCGGGCAATTCGACACGCACCTGCACGAACTGGCCAGGAGTAAGCTTGCCTTCCGGATTGGCGACTTCCGCCCTGATGTTCACCAGCCGGCTGGACGAGTCGATCTTGGGGTCGATGCCGCGAATGGCGCCGGCGAACGGCATGTCCGCGCCGCTCAGGCCCAGCCGAACCGTCTGACCGATCTTGAGCAGCGGCAACTGCTGTTCGGGAACCGAGAAGTCGACCCGCATCGTGTCGAGATCCTGCAGCGTCACCACCGAGGTGCCGGGTGCGATGTATTGGCCCAGGTCGATCCTCGGAATGCCGACCGTGCCGCCGAAGGGCGCCGTCAGTTGCTTCTGGTCGAGCACGGCCTGCAACCTGGTGACCTGGGATGCCGAAGCGGACGCCGCCGCTCGCGCGCTGTCCAGCGTCGAGTCGGAGCCGACGCCACGCCTGGTCAGTTCGATGGCGCGGGTCAGCGATACCTGATCGAGCGCGGCCTGCGCCTTCTGTGCGTCGAGATCCGCGCGTTCGACAGCGTCGTCGAGTTGCAGCAGCACTGCGTTGGCCGCGACCTTCTCGTTGGCATGGAAGGGGATCTCCTTGACGATGCCGGCGGTCTCGACCGTCAGGTCGACACCGCGCACGGCGCGCACCGTACCGATCGCCTCGACGCCCGGCGTCCAGTTCGACGGTTTGGCGATGGTCGTCGAAACGGTCGCCGCCGGCGGCTTCATCGTGGCGAAATACTGCTTGATGCCGTTGTCGCGCAGGAAGTTGAAGCCGACGATTCCGCCGACCACAATGACGAGCACGGCCAGGACGACAATGATGAGAAAGATACGAAGTATGCGCTTGAACAAGGAAGTCCCCTCAGTCGAAATCCGGCGCGAAGCTCGGACATCGGGACACATACCGACTGCGGGTCCCGATTTCAAATAGTGGCGGTCTTACTGTACCGTCTGGACGGTCTTGTCAATTGGGCCTAAGCTTGCGATGGGAGGCGCCATGAGAGCCCGACGACCGAACTCGCGCGAGAAGATTCTCGCAGCGGCGGCTGATGTTGCCCGGGAATCCGGGCCCGGCAGCCTATCGCTGGATGCCGTCGCCAGCCGCGCCGGCGTATCGAAAGGCGGGCTGCTCTACAATTTCCCGACCAAGGCCAAACTGATGCAGGGGCTGGTCGAGGGTTATCTGCGCGATTTCGAGCAAGCGCTGGAAGCCGCCAGCAGCGGCGACGATGGCGAAAACCCGCTCGCCGCCTATATCAGGCTGTCGGCCAGTGATTGCGAGGAAAAGCAGCCCTCGGCCTCCTGGATCTTTTCGGCGATCGCCGAGGATCCCGATTTCATGACGCCGATAAAGACATTCAAGCAGCAGCTTTTCGAGCGGCTGAAGGGTGAGACATCAGACCTCAAATCGCTGCTGATCTGTTATCTCGCCATCGAGGGGCTGCGCAGCTTGAACCTCTTCGATTTCGACGTGCTGTCGAAGGATGAGCGCGATCTGCTGGTGGCGTCGTTGCTGGAGATCGCCAAATAGGTATGGCTGTGCGGACGTGGCCGTGCGCGAAGGACGCCGTTGTCGCGGAGTTCTCAATCGACGGCGCGTTCAATGTCCCGGCGCAAGACGATCGCGGTCGTCAGGTCCTCGACGCCGCCGAGAGTGGCAACGAGGTCGCGCACTGTGTTCAGCCTGTCGATCGACGGCACTTCGACCTCGACCACGAGATCCAGCTGGCCACTTACCGACGACACGCGCCGGACCTCCGGATAGCGCGCCAGCTGGTCGAGAATGCCGATTGACGGCGTGCGGACCAGCGTGACCAGCAGGAAGGCGCAGACCAGTCCTTTGTCCATCTGGCCGATATCGGCCCGGTAGCCTCTGATGACACCACTCTTTTCCAGCGAAGCCACCCGCTCGCTCGTAGCGCTGCGCGACAGGCCGATGCGCCCCGCGAGCGTCTTCAGGGGGATGCGGGCTTCCTTGGACAGAATGGCAAGAATGTCCCGGTCCTTGGCGTCCAGTTCCTTCATGACGTCACGCTCCCCCGCGGTTCCGTTAATGTGCCGGCCGATGCAGTCATTGTGCCGGCGCAACCGACGCTTTGCCGGATGCCCGATTTCCAGGCCCATGCCAAGCTTTGACAAGGCAAATCCGGAATCCCGATGACCAACGTTTCACACCCGGCCCCTCAAGTCTCGCAGAACGAGGCCGTCGATATCGCGACGCGGTACTTCGGTATTTCCGGCAGCATCGCGCCGCTCGACAGCGAGCGCGACCGAAATTTCAAGCTGACCGCTCCAGACCATTCGCTGTGGATCCTGAAGATCGTCAACGCCAGCGAGCCCATCGTCGAGAGCGAATTCCAGACGGCATTGTTCGATCACCTCGAGCACAACAGCCCGGATCTGGCCGTGCCACGTCTGAGGAAGACGCTGCAGGGTGCTTCGCTCGCCCATGCCAAGGTGCCGGCCGGCGAGGATCATGCCGTGCGCCTGGTGTCGTGGCTTCCCGGCCGGCCGCTGGCCGAGAGCCGGACCACGCAGGCGCTGCTGGAAAGCCTGGGCGGCGCGCTCGGCAGGCTGGACCGCGCCCTGCAAGGCTTCATTCACCCCGGCGCGCTGCGCTCATTCGATTGGGACATTCGCCGGGCAGGTGCAGCACGGCAACGCCTGCACCATATCGACGACGATCAGGACCGCGCCCTGCTGGAACGGTTCCTCGATCATTTCGATGCCGAGGTGGCACCCAGCCTGCCGGCATTGCGGGCACAGGTCATCCACAACGACGCCAATGACTGGAATGTGCTCGTCGATCCAGAAAGACCCGAGCGTGTCGCCGGGCTGATCGATTTCGGTGACGCCTTGCACAGCGTGCTGATCGCCGAGGTCGCGGTCGCCTGCGCCTATGCGATCCTCGATGCCGAGGATCCGATCGGTGCCGCTGCCCGCCTCGCCGCCGGCTTCCATGCCGAGTATCCGCTGCGCGAAGAGGAACTCGACCTGCTGTTCGACCTTATCGCCATGCGTCTCGTCACCTCGGTGACACTGTCGGCCGCGCGCAGGGACCGCACCGCCGACAATCCCTATCTGTCGATCTCGGAAGCGCCGGCCTGGCGATTGCTGCGTCGTCTGGACAGGATGAACCGGCGCTTCGCGACGGCGATCCTGCGCAGAGCCTGCGGCTTCGAAGCCGCCTCCGGCGCCCGCGCCGTGACAGGCTGGATCGCGGCAAACCGCGCGCGGCTCGCGCCAATCCTCGACCGCCATCCGGCGACGCTTGCCAAGGCGCTGGTGCCTTATGGCGATCCGCAAAATCCGATGACGGTGACATCGGCCGCACAGCAGCCCGACAAGGCCACGGCGTGGTGGGATGCCTATTGCGCCGAGCACGGCATTGCGCTCGGGATCGGCCCATGGGGTGAGGCACGCACCGTCTACACCAGCGACATCTTCCAGTCGCGTTTCGTGGAAGGCGCTCGCCGTGCCAACCATCTCGGCCTCGACCTTTTCATGGCGGCGGGGACGCGGCTTTATACGCCGCTCGCCGCCATCGTCAGAAGCGTCGAGGTCGAGGAAGATCCACTCGGCTATGGCTGCCTGGTGGCGCTGGAGCACACGCCGCCGGGGTGCCCGCCCTTCGTGACGCTGTGGGGGCATATGGCGCATGAGGCGGGACGGAGGCTTAAGGCAGGTGATCGTCTGGAAGCGGGCGCGCTTGTCGGCGAGATGGGCACGCCAGCCGAAAACGGCGGCTGGGCGCCGCATCTGCATTTCCAGATATCGACGGATACCAGCCTCGCCGCACGCGACATCCTCGGTGTCGGCGAGGAGCGCTATCTTGACGTCTGGAAGGAACTTTTCCCCGATGCCGCCGATCTCGCCGGCATTCCGCCGGAAACCCTCCGGCAGAGCGGCAGGTCGCGGCCACAGATCGTTGCCGCCCGCAAGGCATCGCTGCTGCCCAACCTCTCCATTTCCTATTCCGAGCCGATCAAGTTCGTGCGCGGCGAGGGCGTCTGGCTGATCGACGATCGCGGCCGCGCCTATCTCGACTGCTTCAACAATGTCTGCCATCTCGGCCATGCCCATCCCGACGTGGTCGAGGCGATCGCCGGACAGGCCGCGAAGCTCAACACCAACACGCGCTATTTGCACGATGCCATCGTCACCTATGCGGAACGGCTGACGGCGACGCTGCCCGCCGGCCTGTCGGTGGCGTCCTTCGCCTGCTCGGGCAGTGAGGCCAACAGCCTGATGCTGCGCATGGCGCGTACCCATACCGGCCGCGACGAGACGATCGTGCTCGACTGGGCCTATCACGGCACGACGCAGGAGCTGATCGAGCTCAGCCCCTACAAATACAAGCGCAAGGGCGGCAAGGGGCGCCCGGTGCATGTGTTCGAGGCAACCATACCCGACAGCTATCGCGCCCCGGCCGAGTGGCCGGTGGACGAACATGCAAAGCGTTTCGCCGGGAGCGTCGCCGAGCAGATCGCCGATATGGCGAGACAAGGCCGCGCGCCGGGCCTGTTCCTGGCGGAATCGATCCCCAGCGTCGCCGGCCAGGTGTTCTTGCCGGACGGCTATCTCGCGGAGGTCTATGCGATGGTGCGCGCCGCCGGCGGCATTTGCGCGGCCGACGAGGTGCAGGTCGGTTTCGGCCGCGTCGGCAGCCATTGGTGGGCTTTCGAGACGCAAGGCGTGACGCCCGACATCGTCACCATGGGCAAGCCGATCGGCAACGGCCATCCGATGGCGGCGCTGGTGACGACGTCAGAGATCGCCGCCTCGTTCAACAACGGCATGGAGTATTTCAACACCTTTGGCGGCAACCCGGTTTCCTGCGCTGCCGGGCTCGCGGTGCTCGACGTCATCGAGCGCGATGGCCTCAGGCGCAATGCGCTGGAGATCGGTGATTATCTCATGGCCCGCTTCAAGGCCTTGCAGGACCGCTACGACATCCTCGGCGATGTGCGCGGCCAGGGCCTCTTCCTCGGCATCGAACTGGTCGAGGGTCGCAAGAGCAAGGCGCCGGCCACACGCCTTGCTCGCCGCATCAATGATGGGGTGAGGGCACGTGGCGTGCTGATCGGCACCGAGGGGCCGCATGACAATGTCCTGAAGATGCGTCCGCCGATGATCTTCAGCCGGGCCAATGCCGATCATCTGGTCGGCGTTCTCGACGAGGCGATGGCGGCGGTTCTGGCGGAAGGGGCTTAGGACAGATCAACGCACCGCCCAGGCGGTGCGTGAGCAGACAGGACAACAGCGATTTTCACGAACGTCCGGCGCTTCAAGCGCCGGCGGCAGGCGAGGCTTTGCCTCATCAAGGGAGGAAACCATGAGACATGCATTGATCACCGCGCTCTTGCTCGCATCGGCCACGCTGGCCGCGCCGGCGAAGGCGGACACATTCGACATCGTCAAGCAGAGGGGCTCGATCATCTGCGGCGTCAGCCAGGGCGTGGCGGGTTTCTCGGCGCCCGACGACCAGGGCAAATGGAGCGGCTTCGACATCGATTTCTGCCGCGCGGTTTCGGCCGCCGTTTTCGGCGACCCTGACAAGGTGAGCTATGTGCCGCTGTCGACGAAGGAACGCTTCACGGCACTGCAGGCCGGCACCGTCGATATGCTGTCACGCCAGTCGACCTGGACCCTGTCTCGCGACACCGGCATGGGCATCCACTTCGTCGGCGCCGCCTATTATGACGGCCAGGGCTTCATGGTGCGCAAGAACCCTGGCGTCGACAGCGCGCTCAAGCTCTCTGGCGCCACTGTCTGTGCGGAGCAGGGCACGACCACCGAGCAGAACGTCGCCGACTATTTCACCGCCCATCAGATGAAATACGAGGCGGTCGTCATCGATTCCGCCGACAGCATCATCAAGGCGTTCGACAGCGGCCGCTGCGATGTCTACACCACCGATGCCTCGGCGCTCTACGCGCAGCGCCTGAAGCTGACCGATCCCGCCGCCTTCACTGTGCTGCCCGAGATCATCTCGAAGGAACCGCTTGGGCCTGCCGTTCGCAAGGGTGACGACAAGTGGTTCGATGTCGTGCGCTGGACGCTGTTCTCGCTGATCGAGGCGGAAGAAGACGGCATCACGCAGGCCAATGCGGAAGCTTCGCTGAAGTCGCAGAACCCGACGATCCGGCGGTTCCTCGGTGTCGAGGGCGACAATGGCAAGCAGATCGGGCTCGATCCAGCCTTCGCCTACAACATCGTCGCCAAGGTCGGCAATTATGGCGAGATGTTCGAACGCAATCTCGGCCAGTCCAGCCAGCTGAAGATCGCGCGCGGCATCAATGCGCTCTGGAACGCCGGCGGCCTGATGTACGCGCCGCCGGCGCGCTGATGCCCAGATCTGTTTGACGCAAATTCCGGGTGGAAAACCGGTTCCCGCTTTTCCTGGAATTGCCCTGGGCCGCGCATGTCGTTCAGGCCTGCGCGGCCTCTCTCAAACCGTTGCCAGGGCCTTACTCGTCGAGGGGTCGAACAAGCGAAGCGCTGTCTCATCGAAGGTAAGGCTGCACTTCTCGCCCTTGGCGACGCGGGCCCTTGGCGGCAGACAGGCCGTCAGCCGCTGCGTGCCGATCCGGGCCGTGGTGACCAGTTCGGGGCCGGTCAGCTCGACGACTTCGATCTCCACGGGCAATGAAAAATCCGTCGGAACGGTCGCCAGGCGAAGCGCTTCGGGCCTGATACCGACGACCACTTGCACACCTTCACCAGCCGCGCTGGCATAGCGTGCCGGCAAGGGGATCCGCACGTCGGACCCGGCGACGGCCAGCTTGCCGGCGGTGACGGTCGCCTGCAGCATGTTCATCGACGGCGCGCCGACGAAGCCGGCGACGTAGAGCGTGGCCGGCTCGTTGTAGATCTCCTCGGGTGTGCCGAGTTGCTCGATCCTGCCGTCGCGCATGACAGCGATGCGGCTCGCCAGCGTCATCGCCTCGATCTGGTCGTGGGTAACGTAGACGACGGTGGTCTGCAGCATCTGATGCAGTCGCTTCAACTCGGTACGCATCTCCAGCCGCAGCTTGGCGTCGAGGTTGGACAACGGCTCGTCGAAAAGGAAGACCTGGGGCTTGCGCACCAGCGCCCTGCCGATGGCGACGCGCTGGCGCTGGCCCCCGGAAAGCTGGCTCGGCTTGCGGTCGAGCAGGGCCTCGATCTGCAGCAGCCTTGCCGCCTCGCTCACCGCCTTTTCGCGCTCATCGGCGGCGACCCCGCGCATCTCCAGGCCAAAGCCGATGTTGCGGCGGACAGTCAGGTTCGGATAGAGCGCGTAGGACTGGAAGACCATGGCGATGTCGCGGTTCTTCGGGTGAACGCCAAGGATCGAGCGGCCGCCGATCAGCACATCGCCGCTCGTCGCTTCGGCGAGGCCCGCGATGATGTTGAGGAGCGTCGATTTTCCACAGCCCGAGGAGCCGAGCAGCACCAGGAATTCCCCGTTCTGCAGCGCAATGTCGATGCCCTTGAGCGTTTCGACATTGCCGTAGTTCTTGCGAACGTTACGGATTTCAAGCGCGCTCATGCGTGGCGTCCTCGAGGTGCATCGGCCCGCCATAGTTGCGGGGCAAGGTGGAGATGGCGCGCGAGGCGACATGCGTCGCGGCGGAAAGGCATGCGGACAGTGGCCGCTCCTGGGCGAGGGCGGCGAGGAAAGCGGCGTTGAAGACATCGCCGGCGCCGATCGTGTCGACGACGCGGACATCGGGCGCCATTGCTTCCACAAGCGTGCCGTCGGGACCGATGGCGATGGCGCCTCGCGGTCCGCGCTTGACGACGAAGGTCGCGCCTTGCCGCATGCTGGAGCGGATTTCGCGAGCGGCATCGATCGGGTCCGGCATTCCCGCCAGCGTGACCGTCTCGACCTCATTGAACAGCGCCAGCGCGCAGCGCGAGAGCCATGCGCGCGTGGCAGCGCAATTGGCCTCGGTCCAGCCATCCATCGGCCAGCCGGTGTCGAGCGCGACGGCAATGCCGTGGCTGTCGGCCCAGTCGAAAAACGCCTCGTAGTCGCGGGTGAGGTCGTCGGTCAGGAAAGAGCCGCACAACAGCGCGTACCCGCCGGAGAGCGCGCTGCCGTCGAGAACAGACAGTACGTCGGCCAGGCTGAAACGCGGCAGGTGTCCACGCGTGGTGAAGAAGGTGCGTTCGCCGTCCGGGTGGGTCATGCCGACGGACAGCGTCGTGCCTTCGGGACGGACCGGCCAGGTCTCGGCGCGATGGCCAAAAGCCTCGCGGAGCCAGCGGCCGAACTGGTCGTCGCCGACATTGGCGGCAATGGTGAAGTCGACGCCCAGCGCTTCCCAGGCGAGCGCGCTGTTGCCGGCCTGGCCACCGACGCGCAATTCGTCATGGTCGACCACGGTTTCCGTTCCCGCCTTCGGCCACGGCGCGACCGGGCCAACGATCAGGTCGACATTGACGTTGCCGATCACCGCGAGCGGACGCATCATTCGCTCCTGGTGATCTTGGTGGAGCGCACGGGCGTGCCGGCATTGTCGACACGGCTATCGGCGAAGGCGATCATCAGGCGCTGGGCCACCGGCAGCATGGCGAAGACCGCGGCGAGACCCGAAGCCGGCTTGAAGGAAAACGTGACGGCATCCGCCACGGGCGATTGTCCTGATGCGTCGAAGATGATCAGCGGCGCGCCGGCCTCGAGCACGGAGGTGGCCATGGCGGTCACCAGTTCCGCGGTTGGGTCGTTGCCGCGAAACAGGACGACGCCGACCCGCGGGCCAAGCATCTCCATCGGTCCATGCCGCAACTGGCCGCCTTCGAGCGAAAAGCAGGGCAGGCGCGACAGCTCGGTGAGGCCGAGCGCCAGCGCCTCGGCAACGCCTTGCAGCCGGCGTCCCGAGGTGACGATGGTGGTCACCTTGCCGAGGGCTGCCAGCGCCTGTGAAATGTCCGTGTCCTGCGGCTGATCCAGTGCGCCGAGTGCTGCAGCCGGATCCTCGCCAAGTGCGGCGAGAATGGCCAGATGCAAGGCGAAGGTCACGGTCAGGCTGCGCGTCGCGGCGAAGGCCAGTTCCGTCCCGCCGGCGCCGACCAGGCAAGGCGCGGTGCGGGCGAGGAAAGAGCCGCCTTCGAGCGTCAGGCCGAAAACATCGGCAGGGCTCCCGGCCTCCGCGAACCATCTGACGACCTCGGCGCTCTCGCCGGATTGCGAGGTGACGAGCACCGTCCGGCCCGCCAGCGGCAGCGGCTGGCCGAGCTGTTCGGACAGCGGCAGGGCCAGCGCATCGATGCCGAGCGCGCGATAGAGCGGTTCAACGGCACGTCCGACGGCATGCGAGCCGCCCATGCCAAGCAGGAGGAGACGACCGGTCTTCCTGATCGAGGCGGCGAGTTCCAGCGCCATCGCCGTGTTGTGCTCGAATGAAGCGCGCGCATCCGCGTTCTGGCGTGCCATTTCGCGGTCGATGGCGGCCAGTCCGGCCGGCCGAATTCTGGTTGCGGTCATCATCATCCTTTCACACCACCACTGGTCAGGCCGGAGATCAGCGCGCGCTGCATGACCAGGCCGATCAGCACCGGCGGCAGCGCAGCCAGCACGCCGGCCGTCGCGATCAATCCGTAGTCGGAGACACGGCCGCCGGCCAGATCGGCGATGGCGACGGTCAAGGTCTTGGCCCGCTGGTCGGAGGTGAACAGCAGCGCATAGAAGAATTCATCCCAGGCCAGCAGCAGGGCGAACAATGCCGAGGTTGCCATCACCGGCGCTGCAAGCGGCAGCGTGATGATGCGCAAGGTCTGGAACAGGCCGGCGCCGTCGATCATCGCCGCCGCTTCGATTTCGCGCGGGATGGAATCGAAACCGGACTTCATCAGCCAGGTGGTGAAAGGCGCCAGGATGGTCAGGTAGACAAGCGCCAGGCCGAAGACATTGTTGAGCAGGCCGAGATGCGACAGGCCCATATAGAGCGGCACGGCCAGCGCGACGGGCGGCAGCATGTAGGTGGCGATGACCATCGACAGCGACCAGCCGATCGTTGGCGTGCGCGAGACCGCCCAGCCGGCGGGGATGGCCAAGGCGAGTGCCGCCAGGGTTGCCATGCCCGCGATCTCCAGGCTGTTGCGCAGTGACGAGGTGAAGGCCGCGCCGGCACTGTTTTCCGCTGTCGAGAGCAATTGCTGGTAGCGCGAGAAATCGACGGCCTGCGGCCACCAGCGCAGCGGCTTGGCGGCGAGGTCGGCGGCCGGCGAAATGCTCATGATGAACAGCCAGGCGATGGGCGCCAGGATGATGGCGGCAAGCAGCAGCGCGCAGGCATGGATGAAGACGGTGAAGGCGGGGCTCCTGCGTTCCATCAGGCGGCACTCCCGGCGGTCTTCCTGACCAATGCCGCATAGGCGGCGGCGAGCACGGTGACGAGCAAGGTGACGATCAGCGCCAGCGACGCACCGGAGCCGGCGCGCTGGAAGGAGAAGGCTTCCTGGTAGACAAGGATCGACAGTGTGCGCGTGCTGTTGGCCGGGCCGCCACGGGTCATCACCCAGATGATGTCGAAGACCTTGAAAGCCTCGATGGTGCGCAGCACCAGCGCCACCATCAGCGGGCCGGCGAGATAGGGCAGTATGACGAAGCGGAAGCGGTTGAAAGGGCCCGCGCCATCGACGAGCGAGGCGGCGGTGATGTCGCGCGGCACCGCCTGCAGGGCGGCGAGCGCGATCAGTGCCACCAGCGGAAAGTTCTTCCAGCAGTCGGCGACGATCAGGGCCGCCAGCGCCGTGCCGGGTTCACCGAGCCAGGAGCGGTAGGCGTCGATGAGATGCAATTGCGTCAAGGCGGCGTTCAGCGCGCCATATTCGGGATTGTAGATCAGCCGCCACAGGGTGGCGTTGACCACTGTCGGCAGCGCCCAGGGCAGGATCATCAGGGCGCGCAGGACGGCGCGGCCGTGAAACTGCTGATTGAGCAGGAGAGCGGCAAGAACGCCGATCACCATTTCGGCGGCAACGGAGATGACCGCGAACAACGTCGTGGTGGCCAGCGTGCGCGAGAAATTCGAGCTCGACAGCATGTTGCTGTAATTTTCGAAGCCGACGTAATTGCCGCCCGTGCCGACCAGCTTGGCGTCGGTGAAGGAGAGGCTGACCGTATCGACCAGCGGCCAGCCGATGACCGCGACCATGACCACAAGCAGCGGCAGCATCAAGAGCCATGCACGGGTCGTCATCCAGGTGCCCGACATCAGAGCAGCCTCTCTTCACTCAACAGGATTTCAGACATAGCATGGGCGGCACTACAGCGCCGCGCGTCCTATTGGACGCGCCAAGGACGCTGTGGCGTTTTGGTTTTGGGGCATGATCCCTTCCAAAAAATCGATTCCGATTTTTGGGTCATGCCCCGGCCGCCCATGAAGGACAACGATGCTCAGAGGCCGCTGTTCTGCGCGGCGGTCTTCAGCGCATCCTCGGGCGAGGACTGGCCGAGCAGCGATTCCTGGATGGCCTGCTGCAGCGCGGTCGACAGCTCCTGGTACTTCGGCGTGGTCGGGCGCGGATACATGGCGGCCAGGCCGAGCTTGGCGGCGGCGATCAGTTCTTCCTGGCCCTTGGTGACGGCCGGGTCGTCATAGGACGAGGCCCAGATCGGCAGCGAGAGCTTGGCATACTGGTTCTGTGTCGCCTGCGAGGTCATGAAGGTGATGTACTTCCAGGCCTCGTCCGGATGCTTGGAGACCGCGGTGACGCCAAGGCCCATCGAGCCGTTGACGGCCGACACCTCGCTGATGCCGGTGACGCCGGGCGCCGGCACGACGCCGACCTTGCCCGCCACCTTCGAGTCCTTTGGGTCGTTGGCCATGTTGTACATGTAGGTCCAGTTCAGCGCGAAGGCGGCATCACCGTTTTCGAAAACCTTGCGCACGTCCTCTTCCAGGAATTCCTTGGAATTCGGATTGGTGAGGCCGGACTTGTAGCTGTCGACCATGTATTTCAGTGCCGAGAGGCCGCCGCCGTTCTGGAAGTCGGGCTTGCCGTCCTTGAGGAAGTCGCCGCCATAGGCGCTGACCAGCGTGGTGTAGTCGCAGATCGCGGCTTCAGCCTGCGACCAGCTCCAGGCGATCGGCGTCTTCAGCAGGCCCTTGTCCTGGATGATCTTGGCCTGTGCGCCGAGCTCTTCCCAGGTCTTCGGGGGTGTCTTGATGCCGGCCTTTTCCAGGATGTCCTTGTTGTAGAACAGGTATTTGGTGTCGAGGATCCACGGCATGCCGTAATACTTGCCGTCATACTGGACGGTGGTCCAGGCGCCGGGCAGCACGCCCTTCTTCATGTCGTCGGTGATCTTCGGCGTCACGTCGACCAGCACCTTGTTGGTGGCGTATTCGGCCGGCCAGATGACGTCGAACAGCACGACGTCGTAGCCGCCGCCCGAGCCCTGCGCGAGCACGGTCTTGTCGTGCAGGCCTTCATAGGGAACGAATTCGAGATTGACCTTGACGTCCGGGTTGGCCTTGGTGAAGGCGTCCGTCATGGCGCGCACGTCGGCCTCGCTGTAGGCGGCCTGAGCCATGAACAGCGCGTTGAGCGTCGTTTCGGCGAAAGCGTGGGGGACAAGCAGTCCTCCGGCGAAGACCGCGCCGACCAGTGTCTTGGTGATTGTCCTAAGCATTTTCTTCTCCCATTTCCGGCGTTGACGGGCCGGCAATGCGGGCATTTCGCATCGTCTTCCCGGATCCATGTCGCGTGACCTGATGGTTACCCGGCTGACCAGTGGCGGCAGGCGGAGGCCCTGGCCATCTTGTTTTGGGGCGTTCGGTTCGCATTAAGTCAACTCGCTTGACTTAATTAGTCGATCAATATTCTAATGGAGTCAAGAGGGGAAACGCCGATGGACGACATCAGCCCGATCCGCGCCAAAAGCGGCACCAATCAGGAAGGCACCAGCGCGCACAACCGCCGCGTCATGATCGAGGCGCTGCGCCTTAATGGCGCCCTGTCGCGGGCCGACCTGGCGCGGGCGACGCAGCTCACCAAGCAGGCGGTGTCCAACATCATCGAGGATCTCGAAAGCGACGGCCTGGTCGCCGCGCTCGATGCGGTGCGCAAGGGCAGGGGACAACCCTCGACCCCCTACAGGCTGGTGCCCGAAGGCGCCTTCGCCATCGGCCTGCAGATCGACCGCCACCTGACGCGGGCGGTCGCGGTCAATTTGATGGGCAGCGTGCTGGCGCGCGCCGAGGCGAACCTGCCCTTCGATGAACCGTCGAAGGGCGTCGAGGTCATTCTCGGCCTGATCGACGGCGTGCGCCGCGACCTTGCCGGCATCTCCTCGCAGTCGGAGAAGCGGCTTGTCGGTCTCGGCGTTGCCATGCCCGGCCCTTTCGGCCTGAAGAACTCAGACGACAAATGGATGATGCCGGCCTGGCAGAAGTTTCCGCTGCTGGAAACGCTGGCTGCCAGGACAGGACTGAATGTCGGCCTGCAGAACGATTCCGCCGCCTGCGCCACGGCCGAGCGCATCGTCGGCGCGGCGCATGGCGTCGATCACGCGGTCTGCCTCTATGTCGGCTATGGCATCGGCACCGGACTGATCCTCAATGGCGAACTCTACAGCGGCGGCCATGGCAATGCCGGCGAAATCGGCATGGCGCTGCTGGCGCCCGCCGGTCCGGGGTCGACGCCGCTCGAACACCGCGCCTCGCTGGCCTCGCTCTATCAGCACCTCGACCTCAATCCGGCCGACAGTGATATCTATGAACAGATGAACGCCCTGGCGCTGGCCGAAGATGCGAAGATGATGGCCTGGATCGATGGCGCGGCGCACGATCTGCGCTGGAGCGTGCATCTCATCGAAACGATCTTCGATCCGCAGACCGTCATCTTGACCAGCGGCGCGCCGGAAGCGCTGGCGCGCCGCCTTGTCGAGGCGATGCATCCGCTGTTGCCGTCGATCGCCGACCGGCCAAGCAGGACTTTGCCGCGCCTGCAGCTCGGCACCACGGACCCCTGGTCGATCGCGCTAGGCGCGGCCGCGGCGCCCATCAGCCGCGCCTTCGATCCCTTGTTCTCGGCGATCCTGAAGACAAGCCCCGGACTTGCGTGAAGGAGCGGACACCGGGGGGCAAACGCCCCTTTGGCGTCACACAGGGTTCATCGTCCGGACATAGCGTCCATCCCGGTTCTTTGCTGCGATGCAATAGGAGTGGGACATGGTGGACATAGTTTCTAGTGAGGCGGGCATTCCGAGGCCGGATCATCCGCTGGATAGTTCGGGCAGCGCGAAGTGGTTCCTGCCGGCTTTCGGCGTGCTTGTGCTGGTCGGCGTCGTCTATGTCGGATACGCGCTGAGCCAGGACCTGGCCGAAGCCAAGACCGTGCCGTGGATCCTGCTAGGCATCGCCTTGCTGATCGCGTTGGGCTTCGAGTTCGTCAATGGCTTCCACGACACCGCCAATGCGGTGGCGACGGTCATCTACACACGTTCCCTGCCGGCCGAGTTCGCCGTCATGTGGTCGGGCGTCTTCAATTTCCTCGGCGTTCTCACCTCCAGCGGCGCGGTCGCCTTCGGCATCCTGTCGCTGCTGCCGGTCGAGCTCATCCTGCAGGTCGGCTCCTCCTCCGGTTTTGCCATGGTGTACGCGTTGCTGGTCGCGGCGATCGTGTGGAATCTCGGCACCTGGTTCCTCGGCCTGCCTGCCTCCAGTTCGCACACGATGGTCGGCTCGATCATCGGCGTCGGCCTTGCCAACCAGTTCACGGCACCGGCAGGCAGCGCCACAAGCGGCGTCGACTGGTCGCAAGCAACCAATGTTGGCCTGACCTTGCTGGTGTCGCCGATCGTTGGCTTCTTCGCCGCCGCGATCCTGCTCTATGCAATGAAGCTGCTGGTGCGCAATCCGGCACTCTACGAGGCGCCGAAAGGCAACACGCCGCCGCCGTGGTGGATCCGCGGCCTGCTGATCTTCACCTGCACCGGCGTCAGCTTCGCGCATGGCTCCAATGATGGGCAGAAGGGCATGGGCCTGATCATGCTGATCCTGATCGGCGTCGTGCCGACGGCCTTTGCGCTGAACCGCACGCCCGACATCAACTATCTCGAGGCCTACAAGTCGGCTTCTGCCGGCGTCGAGCAGGCGCTGGGCAAATATGTGAAGCCCGGCATCACTGTCGCCGATGCCAAGGCCGCCGTCCAGGATGCCGTGCGCACCCGGACCTGGAGCGACCAGACGACGGTCGCGCTGCAGACCTACATCCACAACACCACGGCTTCGCTGCAGCCCTATGCCTCGGTGGATAATGTTCCGACCGACCTGGTCAGCAACGCCCGCAACGACATCTACCTGATCGGCGAGGCGCTCAAGCTGATCGACAAGAAGCAATTGCTGCCGATGCAGACCGCCGATCTCAAGGCGGTCACCGACTACCACAAGGCCGTCGACAACGCGACGAAGTTCATCCCGCTCTGGGTGAAGGTCGCGGTGGCGCTGGCGCTGGGCCTCGGCACCATGGTCGGCTGGAAGCGCATCGTCGTCACGGTCGGCGAGAAGATCGGCAAGAGCCATCTGACCTATGGCCAAGGTGCGGCGGCCGAACTCGTCGCCATGGTGACCATCGGCATGGCCGATCGGCTCGGTCTGCCGGTGTCGACAACCCATGTCCTGTCGTCGGGCGTCGCCGGAACGATGGCTGCCAACGGTTCGGGCCTGCAATGGGCGACTGTGCGCAACCTGCTGCTGGCCTGGGTGCTGACCCTGCCTTGCTCGATCGCGCTGGCCTTCGTGCTGTTCATCGTCTTCCGCCACGTGTTCTGAGCGGAGCGTATAAGCATCCAAACAAAAGGCAGCGCCGGCGACGGCGCTGCCTTTTTCTTTGAGCGAATTTCGAAGAGGCATTCGCGTTTGTATTGACGTGGAATATGCCTGCGAGACTGGCGCGAAACGCCCAACGCTTCGTCATCCACGGGCGGAGCAAGGAGCGCAGCGACGCGGCGCAGACCCGGGGAGCTGCTCCGCAGCCCAAGGGATCCATGCCGGGACTCCTGAGCGCCGCAATGGTGCAGAATTCTGCTCCGTTGCACCCCGTGGCATAGGTCACGGAATGGATCCCAGGGTCTCCGCGACGGAGCTTCGCTCTGGGATGACGAAGTTTGGAGGCTTCAGCCAATCTCGAACGTTGGCGACGGCCGCTCGACACGAGCAGCGCAATCCGGGTCAGGAAGGAAACCTTCGAGAGCCTTCGGCCCGCGAAGTCTCAGGTCGGGTCTTCGCGATGCAGGTCGTGGATGGCGACGCCATCGACATTGGTCGGCAAGGTGAGCCACTTGCGATGACGCAAGGTGCGCTGGGTGTCTTCCAGGCCTGTCTCCCAGTGCTCACGCATCGAGGTGCCGGAGAATTCATAGTCCTTGGCGTGCCCCTCATAGCCTTTGTGCTGGTAGATCAGGTGCACGATGTTGACGATGCCGGCGTCGGAATAGTCGGCGATCAGCGCTTCTTCCGCCGGCGTCAGCTGCTCCTTGGGCACGCGCTTCAACGCATCGAGCAGGCGCATCTTCAGGCCATGGATGCGCTTGAAATTGTCGGTATTCTGGCGCGTGCGGCTGGAATACATGATGTCCTTGTGGCGGGACAGCACGTCCGGCATGCTGCGCGGCAGCACGCCGCGGGCACTGAACAGGTCGACCTGGAACACCAGGGAAGACCGGTCCTCTTCCTGATCGAGCAGATATTGCAGCGGCGTGTTGGAGACGATGCCGCCGTCCCAATAGTACTCGCCCTCGATGCGGACCGACGGAAAGGCGGGCGGCAGCGCGCCGCTGGCCATGATGTGCTCGGGCCCGATGCGCACCTTCTCGGTGTCGAAATAGACGAAATTGCCGGTGCGGACATTGACCGCGCCGACGCTCAGCCGCTTCTTGCCGTCGTTGAGGATATCGAAGTCGATCAGGCTCTCCAGAGTGTCCTTCAATTCGGCGGTGTCGTAGAAGCTGGTGGCGCCCTCGGCGCCCGGATGCTCGAACCAGGGATTGGGATTGCGAGGCTTGAAGAAGCCGGGCTGACCCATGGTCATGGTCATCCATGACGAGGTGCGGTTGCGGATGTCGCGGTAGATGTCGCCTTCCGGCGTATAGGCCCAGATCTTGCGGCCGGAGATCGTCTGCCAGAACTGTTCGAGCCGCTGCAGGCGGCGGCTCGGCTCGTTGCCGGCAATGATCGAGGCATTGATGGCGCCGATCGAGACGCCGGACAGCCAAGTCGGCTCGCAACCGGCATCGGCCAGCGCCTGGTACACCCCGGCCTGGTAGGCACCGAGCGCGCCGCCGCCCTGGAACACCAGGGCGATGCGGTCATATTGGGCCGAGATTTCCTCGATGGTGGCGGCGGCTTCCTTGTTTCGGTTGCGTTCAAGCACGAATTTTCTCCGGCTGGGCTGTGCTGGTTGCGAGCCGGTCGTGATCGGCAAGATAATCGTGCACGACCTCGCCCAGCCCAAGGGTAAGATCGGCCTTGAAGTGAACGGCGGAGACGATGTCGAGCACCGGCAGCTTCGCCACGTCGGCCATGACATGGGGCCGCAGGTCGAGTGCCGCGGGCGCCGTCCAGGCCTCCTTCAGGGTGATGTCCGTGAGGTAGTAGCGCACCAGCTCGCAAATGCGGGGCGTGCCGTCGACATGCGGAATGATCTTGATCAGGAAGTTGGGCGCGGCGAGCGCGGCGAGCACGGAATCGTGATCGGCTTCCTGGTGCTTGTAGCCCATCGTGCCGGTGGCGCATAGAACGCTACCATAGTGCAGCGTGCCGACGATCACCTCGCCCTCATGGACGATCTTCGGATTGGCCAGCTTCTTCGGAAAACCCCAAAGCTCACGGCCGCCGGCGATCGGCGCGTCGTCGTCGAGATACATCGAATGGACATAGCCGCCATGCTGGCCCTTGTATTTCACCGGAATGACCTGGCCGGTCTCGGTGTAGTCGCCGAAGCCCGTGGAATCAGGCATGCGGATGAATTCGTATTTGACCAGCGGCTCGTCGATTTCCAGCGGCGCCGGCACGACGGCCTCAAGCGCCTCGCGTGTCGTGCGATAGGTTATGATGATGTATTCGCGGTCGAAGAAACGGTAGGGCCCGGGCGGGAAAGACGGACTGGTCAGCGGCATCGCATAGGCGCGCTTCACGACATCGGCGATTTCCAAGCTGCACCCCCAGGGTTCTGTCGGCGAATTTCGTTCAGGAGTAACCGCGCGAATGCGCTGCCGATTATGTTGCACGGCACCATGACAGTGCCGTGTCAGCCAGACGACCATGGTCTGGAGCCGGTTGAGAGCCACGCCGAGGCTGTCGTCTGGCTGTAATCGCATCGACACATGGCTCTGTCATTGTCATGCTGCGACGCACAATTATATCCTCCTATTCCCTCCCACCTCTCGCGAGATCACCATGGGTTCCCTGTCTTCGAAGAATGCCCTCGTTACCGGCTCGACCAGCGGCATAGGCCTGGCCATCGCCCGCGCCTTTGCCGCCGAGGGCGCCAACGTCACCATCAACGGCCTTGGCGACGCCGCGGCAATAGAGCAGGAGCGCGCCGGCATCGAGAAGGATTTCGGCGTCAAGTGCCGCTATTCCGATGCCAACATGATGGACGGCGCTGCCGTCACGGCGATGGTTCGCGACGCCGAGGCGGCGTTTGGCAGCCTCGACATCCTCGTCAACAATGCCGGTATCCAGCATGTCGCGCCGATCGAGGAGTTCCCCGACGACAAGTGGGAAGCGATCATCCGCATCAATCTCCTGGCGGCCTTCTATGCCATCAAGGCGGTGGTGCCGGGCATGAAGGCACGCAAATGGGGCCGCATCATCAACACGGCTTCCGCGCATGCGCTGGTCGCCTCGCCGTTCAAGTCGGCCTATGTCTCGGCCAAGCATGGCATTGCGGGCCTCACCAAGACGGTCGCCCTGGAAGTCGCGCAGGACGGCATAACCGTCAACGCCATCGCGCCGGGCTATGTCTGGACGCCGCTGGTCGAGAAGCAGATTCCCGACACGATGAAGGCGCGCGGCATGACCGAGGAACAGGTCAAGCATGATGTGCTGCTCGCTGCACAGCCGACGAAGGAATTCGTCACCGTCGAGGAGCTTGCCGCGTTGGCGCTGTTCCTGTGCTCGGATTCAGCCAGGCAGATCACCGGCACGACCTTGCCGATGGATGGCGGCTGGACGGCGCAGTAACGCATCGGTCGCAACATTTCCGCTTTTACCGACCAGTACCGAAAAAGGCGGTTCCCTATCGCTGCGGGATGATTGTATCCTGATGGCGGCCGCGGAAGGATTGGGAGGTTTTCCGCAGCCATGAGCCGCGTCGACTGACCGGCTGACGAAGGGAGAGAGGCGAGGCTTTCCCTTCAAACCGTCATCAAGCCGTTACCTAGACCTCCTATTCGGGACTCGAGAACGGGCAGCTTGCACATAGCAATGCACAGCTGTGCAAAGGTGATAAATGACCAAAGCAAACTTCCTCGAACTTGGGCGTGTCAGCGCCGGATACGGCGCTTCGCGGGTTCTGGACGGCATAGAGCTGGGCATAGCGAAGGGCGAGTTCGTGGCCCTTCTGGGCGCTTCCGGCTGCGGCAAGACCACGCTGCTGCGAGCCATCGCGGGCTTTGTTTCGCCAAGCGCGGGTTCGATCAAGGTAGCTGGCCGCGATGTCACCCGCCTGCCCCCGGACAAGCGCGGCATGGCGCTGGTGTTCCAGTCCTATGCGCTGTGGCCGCACATGACGGTGGCGCAGAACATCGGCTACGGGCTGAAGCTCAAACGGCATGCGCGCACCGAGATCGCGCGGCGCGTCGGCGAGATGGAAAAACTGCTCGGGCTCGATGGGCTTGGCGATCGTAAGCCGGCGCAGCTTTCGGGCGGCCAGCGCCAGCGCGTGGCGCTTGGCCGGGCGCTGGCCATCGATCCGGAAATCCTGCTTCTCGACGAACCGCTGTCCAATCTCGACGCGCGCATCAGGCTGACCGTGCGCCACGAAATCCGCGCCCTGCAGAAGCGGCTCGGCATCACCGCCGTGCATGTCACGCATGATCGCGAGGAAGCCATGGTGATGGCCGACCGCATCGTCATCCTCGATGACGGGCGCATCGCGCAGCAGGGCACGCCCGAAGCCGTCTACAACCGCCCGGCTTCAGCCTTCGTCGCCGCCTTCATGGGAGCGGAGAACCGGGTGGAACTTTGGGGTCAGCCGTTGCGGGGCCGTTTCGAGATCGAAGCCGGGCCGGCGAACGCCGCTTGCGCGGTGCCGCTGGAGGGGCGCCCGCTGGCGCGCGGCTTCGTCGAGGCGCGATTCCGCGCCGAGGCGGCACAGCTTTTCGCGGGCACCGCCACGGACGCCGTTCCCGCCGGAACGCTCGAGCTGGCGGGCCATGTCGAGACCGTCAGCTATCCCGGTGGCCTCTGGCGCCATGCGGTCAGGGTCGGCGACGACATGGTCCTGGTCGATGCCCACAAGGCGTTCGCTGTCGGCGAGGCGGTCAAGGTCCGCATCCCGTCCGATGTGCTTTTCCTGTTCAACGCGCCGGCGGTTTCGCCGTTGGCGCCAACCCGTTCCCGGTCGGGCGGCGCCAAAAGCCGCTTCCTGGAAGCATCCGAAGCTTGAATCTCTTCATCCAACTGGAGACCTTTCCGTGAAGACAATCCTGCAAGCCGCACTGGCTCTCGGCCTGATGGCGTCACCCGCCACCGCCGCCGAACTCACCGTTCTCACCGCCGGCGACCAGAACATGGTCGACTACATCAACGACTATCTCGGGCCGCTGTTCGAGAAGCAGAATCCGGGCAACACCGTGCGCGTCGTCGGTACCGGCCCGGGCGATGCCGGATCGCAGAAGATCACCGAACGCTTCAAGGCGCAGGCCGATGCGGGTTCGCAGAAGTGGGACACGGACGTCGCCGTCGTGCACGAGAAGTTCGCCGGCCCGATGGTGACAGCCGGCTATCTCGAAGCCTATCGCCCGAAAATCGACACCGGCAAGATGGTGACGCGTTCCAATGCCGACATGGCGCTGGGCTCCAATGTCAGCGGCTATGTCATGCCGATGTTCAACAGCCAGACCGCGATTGCCTACAATCCGGCGATGGTGCCCAATCCGCCGAAGAGCTACGAGGAACTGGTCGCATGGGCCAAGGAGCATCCCAAGCAGTTCGGTTATAACGGCATCAAGGGCGGCGCCTCCGGTGTCAGCTTCGTCATGGGCTGGATCTATGCCTTCGGTGAGGGCGACGCCAACAAGCTGATGAACGGCCCCTTCGACGAGGCCGAGACCAAGAAGTGGGACAAGGCCTTCGCCAGCCTGAAGGAGTTCACCGCCAATGCGACGCTGACGCCCGGCAATGCCGGCACGCTCGACATGCTGTCCCGCGGCGAGATCGCTATGGGCCCGGTCTGGGTCGACATGTTCTACTCCTGGCAGGCCGACGGCCGGCTGCCGCCGGAGCTGAAACTGGTGCTGCCGGCGCCCGGCATGCCCGGCCAGCCGATGCACTACGTCATCCCCGCCAAGAGCCCGAACGAGGCACTGGCCGAGAAGTTCGTGGCGCTGGCCACCAGCCCGGAAGTGCAGGCCGACGGCATCGTCAAGAAGTTCAACTGGTATCCGGGCATCGACGCCGATTTCGTCAAGCCAAAGCTCGACGAGGCAACCTGGAACAAGCTGTTCGTCGACATCTCGCCGGCGGACCTTGCGAAATACGGCAAGCCGTTCCCGATCGCTCCCTATAACAACGCGATCCTCGAAGCCTATGAGCGCCAGACCGCGAATTGAGCGGGCTGACTGACCTTCGAACCCCGCACCGCCCGGCATTGCCGGGCGGTGCGGGAATGTCCGCTACCCGGTGAAAGACCCACGATGTCGAAACGACTTTTCGGCCTGCTGCTCGTCCTGCCCGCGCTGGCGGTGATCGTGCTGTTGTTCATCGTCCCGCTTGCCGCTTCGGTCATCGGCGCGTTCGAAGTGGACGGCGGCTACGGAATGGGAAATTTCGTCAAGTCGTTCGAGCTCTACCGCAGCGATACGATCTTCACCGTTCTGATCGTCAGCCTGTCGACGCTGCTGATCGGCCTGTTTTCCATCGCTATCGGCGGCTATCTGACGCTGGGCGAAAATCCGCGCGCGGTGGCGATCCTGCGTTGGCTCTATCGCTGGCCGATGTTCATTCCCTTCATCGTCGTCGGTCAGATCCTGCGTACCTTCCTCGCCAAGAACGGCCTGATGAACAATCTTCTGATCAGCGCCGGCGTCATCACGCCGCTGCAGGCCACCGCTTTTCTCGACTGGCGCGGCATCGTCATCGCCTTCGTCTGGAAGCAGGTTCCTTTCGTTGCCTTGCTGGTCGCCGGCGCCATGGCCTCGATCGATCGCGGCACGATCGAGGCCGCGCGCAACCTCGGCGCTTCGCGGCTGCGCATCCTGATCGAGATCGTCGTGCCGCAGATCGCCACCACGCTGCTGGTCGGCCTCATCCTGTCCTTCGTCACGATGATGTCGGTGCTGTCGGTGCCGCTGATGGTCAATGCACAGTCGCCGACCATGCTCACCGCAGACATCGCCTTCCGCATCAATGCCTATGGCGACTACGGCGTCGCCAACGCGCTCGGCCTGATCTCGCTGGTCATCACCTCGGGCGTTGCGTGGATCTATCTGCGCCACACGATGAAGGAGCGCGCATGAGCCTCGCACCATCATCCGTCATGGGACATAAAGTGCGGATCGACCTGTGGTGGTTGCCCAGGGCTGCGATCCTGGGCCTGCTTGCCTTCATCATCTTCGGCCCGTTGCTCAATCTGTTGCTGTGGACCGTGGCGGAGCGCTGGTATTTTCCGCATGTCCTGCCGCTCGACTATGGCTTCAGCGTCTGGGCGCGTGTCTTCTCGCCACGCGGCGGTGCGATGGATTCGCTGCAGAACAGCATCCTGGTGGCGGTGCTGACGGTCATCGTCTCGCTGGCGCTTGCAATCCCTGCCGGCTATGCGCTGGCGCGATTGAAGTTGCCGCTGCGCGGCCTGATCCTGCTCGCCTTCCTCATTCCGCAGGCGTTTCCGAACCTGCCGGTCTATGTCAACATCGCGCGCGTCTTCTACCAGATCGGCCTCAACGGCACGATCACCGGCGTGGTTCTGGTGCATGCCGTGCATGGCCTGGTCTATGCGGTGTGGATCGCGACGGCGGCTTTTTCGGCCGTCGATGCCGAACTCGAGCAGGCCGCCCGATCAATTGGCGCCGGAGCGTTCCGCGCCTTCCGTGATGTGACCTTGCCGCTCGCCATGCCCGGCCTGATGGCCAGCGCCATCTTCGTCTTCCTGGAATCGCTCGACGAATTCACCGGCAGCTATTTCGTCGGCGCGCCGGATGTGAATATGTTGCCGCTGCTGCTGTATTCGGCGGGCGCCGGCGGCAATTATCAGATCGCCTCGATCACGGCACTTCTGCTGCTCATCCCATCGATCGGCTTCATGCTGATCGTCGAGCGGTTCCTGAAGGCCGATGTGCTGTCGCGGGTTGGCCATTGAAAAGCGTGAGCGTCGACCAATGACGGCAGACGAGAATTCGACCACGGGCGACAAGACCTCGGACAAGCTTCGCTCGGTCAGCGCCCTGCATGTCGCGCGCCAGGCGGGCGTGTCGCGCTCGGCGGTGTCGCGCGCCTTCACGCCGGGCGCCAGCGTCGCCACCGAAACGCGCGAAAAGATCATGCGCGCCGCCGAGGAACTCGGCTATCAGGTCAACGATCTGGCGCGCGGCCTGCTCGCCAACCAGAGCCGGCTGGTGGGGCTGGTGGTGACCAAGCCGGAAGTCGGCTTTCGTGCCCATCTCACCGCTGCGCTCACCAAGGCGCTGATCCATCGCGGCAATGTTCCGGTCATGATCAACACCGGCCAGACCGAGCAGGAGCTGATATCGGCCCAGAAGACGCTGCTTGGCCATCGCGCCGAGGCGACGATCATCCTGTCGGGCTCGCCGCCCTCGTCCTTCTTCGAGCTGGCGCGGCGCAACGGCCAGCCGCTGGTCGTCATCGGCCGCTCCGAACCGGAAGCCGATCATATCCAGACCGACGGCAGCGCGGCCGCCAAGCTCGCGGCGGCATTGTTCGTCGCGCGCGGCATGACGAAGCTTGGTCTGGCGGGATCGCTGTCGGGTACACCCACCATCACCGAACGCGAGGATGCATTCTGCGCCGAGGCAGCGCGTCTTGGCGCCGAGGTTGTGATCGCGCGGGGCCGAGACACGGACTATGCGGGCGGGCTGCAGGCGGGCAATGCTCTCATTGATAGCCAGGATCGGCCGCAGGCGATCTTCTGCGTCAACGACCTCATCGCCTTCGGCGTCATGGACCACGCCCGGCAGGCCGGGCTCGACATCCCCGGCGATCTCTCGGTGATCGGCTTCGACGATGTTCCCGAAGCCGGCTGGCTTGCCTACCGGCTGACCACCTTCCGCCAGGATCCGGAGATGATGGCCGCCCGTGCCGTGGCATTGCTCGATCTGCGCCAGCGGCAGCCGGATCTTGCGCCCATCCGCGAGCGCTTCAACGTGCCGCTTGTCGTGCGCGGCAGTTTTGTTCCGCATGACGCGGAGCGACTTCCAGACAGTTCCTCCTGAATCCTCAGCCACAGGTCGACGCCTATGAAAATCATCCAGCTCTCCGATCCGCACCTGATGACGCCGGGTGGCCTTCTCTATGGCTCCGATCCGCTCGCCAGGCTGGACGCCTGCTTGGCGGACATCGGCAAAAACCATGCCGATGCCGAACTGGTGGTGATATCCGGCGACCTCACCAATGATGGCGAGCGTGCCGCCTACGCGGCATTGCGGGAAAGGCTGGCGCAATTTTCTCCGCCTTGCCGGTTGATGCTCGGCAACCATGACGATCGCGCGCTTTTCCTTGAAATGTTTCCCGACGCCGCTGCCGAGCAAGGATTCGTGCAGAGCGTTTTCGATGGCACGGAGGGTCGCCTGATCCTGCTCGACACGCTGGACAGCGGCCATGTCGAGGGCAGGCTGTGCGCGGAGCGTCTCGACTGGCTCGACGAACGGCTGCAAGAGGCGCGCGACAGGCCGGCCTTCCTCTTCATGCACCACCCGCCGTTTCGGATACACATGCCGGTGCTCGACGAGGTCAGGCTCGCCGACGCCGATAGCTTCCACGCGGTGCTGTCGCGTCACGGCAATGTCCGCCACATCTTCGCGGGCCACGTCCATCGGCTGATCGCCGGCAACTGGCGCGGCATACCGGTCAGCACGCTGCGCAGCACGAACCACCAGACCGCGCTCGATTTTTCGCAGAGCTGGAGCCTGGGCCACGAGCCGCCCGCCTATGCAGTGATCTTCATCGACGGGGATGGGGTGGTCGTGCATTTCCACGATTTTCCCATCGCCGGATAATGCATATGCCGCCAACAGAATCAGGACGCTGACGCTCGCTGCACGTCACGGATTGGCTGTCGTAACTGTGATCCGATCCCGTATCATCCCCCGTGAAAATTATTACCGATTTGTAAAGTCATGGGTTAGAACCGCTTTGGGTTTGATGCGGGGTTGATACGTTGGCTGTGATTTTCCGCGCTTTGCGCGTTCTCTCCTTTCTTGTCGTTGGCCTAGTCCTCGCGATGTGCGCGCAGGCACAGGCGGTCGAATTCAAGACCATCACGATCAAGGTCGGCTATGGCCCCGGCGGCGGCTACGACCAGACATCGCGGCTGATCGCTCGTCATTTTGGCCGGTTCCTGCCCGGCAACCCTGATATCGTCGTTCAGAATGTGCCGGGCGGCGGCAGCCTCAAGCTCACCAAGATGGTGCTGGGCAGCGAACCGGCCGATGGAAGCGTCATCGCTTCGGTCAGCGAGGCGATGTCCTATGCTCCGGTGCTTGATCCCCAGAACGCGAATTTCGACCCGCTGGCCCTGCAATGGATCGGCTCGCTCGTCAACGAACCGGCCTATTGCCTGACCGCCAAAAGCTCCGGCATCGACACGATGGACAAGTTCCTGCAGTCCGATTTCCTGATTGGAGCGACCGGCAAGAGCAGCGTGACCTATATTTTCGCGGCGCTGGTCAAGAACGGGCTGAAGGCGAAATTCAAGATCGTCACGGGTTTTGAAGGCACCGCCGATATCGAACTGGCAATGCAACGCGGCGAAATCGCCGGAATGTGCGGTGTTTCCAGCTACAACATCTCCGGAAACCGCGACACGCTCAACCTCGTCGGAACGTTTGGCCCGGGCACGGTTGCAGGCCAGGAGAAGTTCACGGCCAGGATCGAAGACCCTGAGGTTCGGGAGGCGGCCGCGCTCATAGAGACGACCTTGCAGTTCCATCACCCGCTCGTTGTTCCGCCGGGAACACCCAAGGACACCTTCGAAGCGCTTCGCAATGGCTATATGGAGATGGTCAAGGATCCGGCGTTTCTGGCCGATATCGGCAAGCTCAGCGAAATGACCGTCAACGCCACCAGCGGTGAAGACATAAGCCGGCTCGTGGCGCAGCAATTGAAGGTGGATCCGGACGTATTCGAAACCGCCAGAAATCTGGTGAAGTAGATTTCCGGCGAGGCTCAACGGTGGATCTGATCCTCACCGCCATTTTCGAGATGGCCCAGCCATTCCGTATGCTGATGCTGGTGACCGGTGTTTTCGCCGGCCTGATTGTCGGCGTCGTCCCCGGCATTGGCGGGCTGTTCGCGATGGCGCTGCTCATCCCCATGACCTACAACATGGACGCCTATGCCGCCTTCGCGCTGCTGCTTGGCATGGGATCGGTCAACACCACCTCCGACACCATACCCGCGATCCTGTTCGGCGTTCCGGGTTCGGTGGGCGCCGCGGCAACGGTGCTTGATGGCCATGCGATGGCCAAGAAGGGCGAAGCCGCGCGTGCCTTCGGCGCCTCCTATTCCGCTTCGATGATCGGCGGCGTGTTCGGCGCGCTGGTGCTTGCGGCGGCGATCCCGGTCATGCGGCCGCTTGTCCTCTACCTGAAGACGCCGGACTTCTTCGCGATCTGCGCCTTTGGCCTCTCCATCGTCGCCATGCTGGCGGGAAGCCAGCCGCTCAAGGGGCTGGCGGCGGCCATGTTCGGCATGCTGGCCTCGTTCGTCGGCATCGACAAGATCGCCGGCATCGACCGATGGACCTTCGGCGAAATCTATCTCTGGGACGGTCTGCCGGTTGCCCTGGTGTTTCTCGGCCTGTTCGGCCTGCCGGAACTGGCGTCGCTTCTGCTGCGCGGTTCCATCCAGGGCAATGCGGAGAGGCCGACCTATGCCGGCATGTGGCAAGGCATCATGGACACGCTGCGGGAATGGCCGCTGGTCCTGCGATGCAGCACCATAGGTTCCTTGCTTGGTGCCGTTCCCGGTGTCGGCATCGCGGTGCTGGACTGGATCGCCTATGGCTATGCGTCACGCCGGCCAGGCTCTGGACCGAAGTTCGGCGAGGGCAACGTCAGGGGCGTCATCGCTCCTGAAAGCGCCAACAATGCCAAGGAAGGCGGCTCGCTCATTCCGACGATCGCCTTCGGCGTGCCGGGTTCGGCCTCGATGAGCATTCTGCTTGGCGCCTTTGTCGTGCACGGGCTCGTTCCCGGACCGGACATGCTCGGCAAGAATGCCGCGCTCACCATGTCGATGGTGTTCAGCATTGCCGTGGCCAACATAGTCGGCGCGGTGACCTGCCTCGTGCTGACCCGGCCGCTGGCGCGCGTGGCGCAGGTCTCGGCCGCGATATTGGTGCCGCTGGTGGTGACCTTCATCGTGGTTGGCGCTTACCAGACCAACATGAGCGCTTTCGATTTTGCGCTGGTCATCGGCGTGGGCGCCATCGGCATGGCGATGAAGGAACTCAACTGGCCGCGCTCGGCCTTCTCCTTGGGTTTCGTTCTTGGGCCGAGCCTCGAGAATTACTTCTTTCTCGCCTACCAGATTTCCGGCTGGTCGTGGCTCGCCCAGCCCTTGGTGCTGCTGCTGCTTGGACTGGCCGTGGTCGGCGTCATCAGGCAGACGCTGTCGTGGATCAGGGCCAGAAACCCAGGTGGCCCGCTGCCGCCCGCGCTGCCCGATATTATCGCCGGCGCCGCCATGACATTGCTGGCGTTGGCGGCATTGGTGACCGCCGCTACCGGTTTTCCCTTCGAGGCCGCCATCTTCCCGATCATCACAGCTGGATTGCTGATGATGTTTTCGCTGACGACGACAGGGCGGACGACACTGCGATGGTGGACGCCCTCCACGCCCGTCCCGTCCGCGCCCGCCGGGGCTCCCGGCGAATGGTCGCCGGCCACGGAACCAACCATGAAGGGCAATCTTGCGGTGCTGGGCCTCTGCCTTGCCTTGGCCGTCCTCATCCTGTTGGTCGGACACCTGGCGGCGACTTTCATTTTCGTGGCCGGCAGCATCGCGGTGCTTGGCTCGAAGTCATGGCGGTCGCCGCTGACGATCGCCGCCGCCACGACGGTTTTTGTCTATTCGGTTTTCGATATGCTGGCGTCCCAGCCATGGCCGACGCCCTGGCTCGCCGGTATCTGGGGGATCTTTTAGTTTATTTGCGCGCCAGCGTTTCGATCAACTGGCGGCGCAGCAACTTGCCGTTGCTGCTGTAGGGCAATGATGGCACGATCCGTATCTCGCGCGGCCGCCGGTCGGGTGCGATGTTGGCGCGCAGGAATGCCTGGAATTCCTCAATCGTTCCCTGTTCGGAAACAATGAATACCGCGATTTCCTGCCCCATGGTCTCGTCCGCGAAACCGGCCACGGCGACGTCCTGCACCTTGGAATGGGCGCGGATCAGTTTTTCAAGCTCCTGGGGCGCGACGCTGACGCCGCCGCGAACGATCATATCGGATTCGCGGTCGACGATCGTCACGAAGCCGTCGGCATCCAGGAAACCGATGTCGCCGGGAATGCCCCAGTCCGAGCCCATGATCTGTGGATCGACGAAGAGGCGGTTGCCGGGCATCAGGACGGCCGATGCCATGGTCGGGGTCCGGGCCTTGATCAGCCCCCTGTCCCCTTGTTGCAGCACGTGGCCGTCGGGACCGACAATCTCGATTTGAACACCCGCCACTGGGCGGCCCGCGCTTTCGGGCTTGGCCAGGATATCTGAACCCGACAGCGAGGATATTATGCCGGTGAGGCTCGATGAGTAGCTTATCCGGTAACCCGGCGAGATGTAGCGCCAGGCGGCGATCTTGTCTTCGCCCCTGGCCGGTCCGCCTATGCTGTAGAGAACGGAGAGTTTTGGGAGCAGGTGGGTGGCGCGCTCACCGGTTTCCTTGACCATTCGGGCTATCACCGACGGTGCCAGCGCCGTACCGCTTGCCTGGAACGACAGCAGTGCCTCGATGAGTTCGGAGGGCGTGAACAGCGGCGGGAAGAACCGGACGACGCCGCCGTAAAGCAGATACCCGAAAGTCTGGTGGCGCATTGCCGAGTAGGACAGCGCCATCGGCGTCAGAAATCGCTTGGCGGTTCCCTCCACAACGCTCCGGCGCGCCGCGATACGCCGGGCAAGCGCTTCGTGCGACTGTGTATAGGCCTTTGGGTCGCCCGTGGTGCCGGACGAGAAGATCAGGAAGGCCGGATTGGCATCATCCATCGGGGCGCTGGCCTCGAATCCCGGCGCCGAGGCCGATTTCCAGCCGGTATCAAAGAGGGCGTTCGGATAGATTTCGTCGCCGGGCATGGCACGGCTTTCGAAAACCATCTTCAAGCCGAAGTCGCGCGCCTGTCTTGCACGCTGGCTTCTGGGCGTTCGAAAATCGATAACCACGGGGGTTGCGCTGTTTTTCCAACAGGCGAGGATGGACAGCACCACGTCGATGTTGTCGACCATGGCAAGGCCGACGCGGTCGCCGGGCCTGATGCCCGATGCGTTGAAGTTTGCCGTCAGATGTCCGATCTGCGTCAGCGCTTGCGCGTAGGTGATCTGCGAACGGTCATTGACCATCGCGACCTTGTCGCCATGGGCCGCGAAGGCTTCCAGTATCTGCCGGCCAAAACTCATCGCCGGTGCTGGACGCGTGTCGCCCCGGGTCTTTCGGAGAGGAAAGTGAGGATCTCCGCGTCGATCGCGTCCATGTTGGCCTTGCGGAATTTGTTGTGCGTGCCCGGCATGACGACCGTCTTCACGCTGGCCTTGTCGGATGCCCAGCCCTTGTAATCCTTCACCGTCGTGGCGCCCCATTCGGAACTGGCGAGGATGAGAACGTCGCAGGGATAGGAGGAGGGCACGAAACCGGCCGCGGCCTGCAACAATGCGCTCTTGTAGGCTTTCTTGCGCAGATGCCGTCCCAGGCGTGTCTGCCCCAACCCCACCGTGCTCATCGTATCGCGCAGCAAGCGCCAATAGATCACCTTGCGCGTGATCTGGCGGCGCCGGCTGTCCGTCAGGCGGTCGTTGGGCATCGGTTTCAGCCAGGCGGAGCCGGGCGAGGGCGGATCGATGAGCACGATGGCGGGCCGCTTGCCGGTCGCCTCATGGCTCAGCCGGCCGACCTCGATCGCCAGGAGGCCACCCACGCAAATGCCACCAATCACGTCGGGATGCTGGTCGGTCACCGAAGTGAGGGCCTCGAAATAGCTGGAGCAGATTTCGGCCATGCTGGAATAAGGCGTCTCGCCGGGCTCGGTGCCCATGCCGCGAACGGCCATGATGGCGTATTTCTCTTTCAGCCGCTTGCCGAAGCGATTGGCGAACAAGGCCGAGCCGGTAATGCCATGGATCATGGCCATCGGCTCATGGCCGATGCTGCCCGCCACCGGCACGATCAGCTCGCGCGCCGGATGGACCGGCACCAGCGACGCGATCAGCCTGCCGAATTCGCGCGGTGTCTGCGCTTCGAGCAGAATGGAGGTCTGGAGCTTGACGCCGAATCGTTTCTGCACGGCAAGCACCAGGGTCTCGGCCATCAGCGAGTCGCCGCCGAGATCGAAGAAATTGTCGTCGAGACCGACCGAGGGAACCTGCAATTCCGCAGCGAAGATGCCGGCGATCGCATGTGCCGGTCCGTCGCCCGGTGATGCAGGCCGCAGCCTTTGTTGGACGTTCATCGGAAAGCCCCTACCGATGCATATTCCTGCCTTTTACGCACAGCTGTGTCCAGGGACAAGCCCATGCTCCGCCTAAGTGACGGGCGCGCTGCCGCTGTCGTGTCGCGACGGGTCAGGAGGCCTGTTCGAGCGGAGGAAGCTCGAGCAGCGCCTGGGCGGCGGCGACGTCGGTGATGAGAAGCTTGGCGTTGGTCGCCGCGATGCCGGCGCGGATGGCGTGGATCTTGCGCAGGCCGCCCGACGAGATGATCACCTTCGGCACCCTGCTGATGTCGGCGGGATTGATGGCCATGGCGCGATGGTTGACGGGATGGTCAAGCACATTGCCGTCGGCATCGACGAAATGGCAGAGCACATCGCCTACGGCACCGGCATCCTTGAGGCTCTTGGCGTCCGACCAGTTGAGAATGCCGCGGCGGAAGATCGAGGCCTGGGTGCCGACATCGCCGACGCTGAGCAGAGCGATGTCAACGGCACGTGCCCGCTCGTAGAGCTGTTTGAGATCATCCTGTTTCCACAGTGCGTCGGCCAGTTCGCGGTCGGGCACAAAGACAGGCGCGGTGATCTGATAGAGTTCCGTGCGGTAGAATTCGGCGAAGCGCCAGGCGACGGCCGAAGGATTGTGCGCTGTCGCATGGGTCAGGCCGCCGAGCAGTGAAATGACGGTCATGTCGTTGACCTCGCGCCAGATCAGCGACCGCATGCAGACCTGCAGCGTGGCGCCCCAGCCGACACCGATCGACAGTCCGTTGGTGACCTGTTCGGAAATGTAGCGTCCGGTGGCGTGGCCGACGACGGCCGCGACGCTCTCCTCGTCCTGGTTCGACGCGGGCACGACGATCGCCTCGGTCAAGCCGAGGTGCTTTTCCAGGTTCCGCTGCAGGCGGATCAGCGATTCGGCCTGCGAATTGATGGTGATCTGGACCGTACCGTCCTCACGCGTCGCCGCAAGCAGGCGCAGGGCCTTGATGCGGCTGATGTCGAGATGCTGGGCAACCTGTTCCTGGGTCAGGCCCTCGACATAATAGAGATAGGCGGCTCTCAGCTTGAGTTCGTCCTGGTCGGACTGGAATTTCGTCCGCCTCGGTCGCTTTTCCGAACCTGCCATGCCCACTTCCCTCAAGACGTACCCCCATTAGACGATTTGCCGGCGGAGGGAAATCACGCGGCCGCTCGCGCGCCGGCCGCCCGTGGAAATCCAGCAAACCGAAAAGCCTGCCCGAGTTCATCTTACGGAATTGTACAATAATTCTCAATATGGCATAAATGTACGAATTATGAAGACGCTCGGGCGCAGCCAGAAGGATATGACATGCGAATACTGCTCTCCAATGACGACGGAATCGACGCGCCCGGTCTGGCGATCCTGGAAAGGGCAGCGGCGCTGCTGAGCGACGACATCTGGACCGTGGCGCCGAGCGGCAACCGCAGTGGCTTTGGTCATTCGATCACGCTGCGGCAGGCCTTTGCCGTTGAGCAGGTAGCGCCCCGACGCTATTCGTGCACCGGCACCCCGGCCGACTGCGTCATCGGGGCGATGCACTGGGTGTTCCGCGATGGCGCAAAACCCGATCTGGTGCTGTCGGGCATCAATGAGGGGCGCAACGTCGCCGAGGATGTCTCCTACTCCGGCACCATGGCGGTGGCGCGCGAGGCGGCCCTGTGCGGCATCGCCGGCGTCGCTTTCTCGATGCCGCGCGACAGCCAGGCCTATGGCGATGACGAGGTCGCATGGCTGGCGGCGCGCATCGAGGGTTTTTGGAACACCCGCCAGGAGTGGGCCCAGGAGGGACATTGGCTGAGCGTCAACCTGCCGCGCAATGTGCCGGCCCCCATGCGTTCGGCGCGCATCGGCCGCGACAAATGCGCGACGCGGGTGATCATCCATGCCGAGGATGGGCGCAGCGCCCGCATCGAGCCGCTGGCCGACCGCAACTACGCCACGACGCCGGGTGACGAAAACAGCCTGATCGATTCCGGCATTGCCTCGGTCACCTGCCTGAACTGGATGGGCCATGCCCTCGTGCCGGCGGGCGCCTTGTCGGAACTCGACGGGGCTCTTGAACAGGCGGTCGCCTGAGACTTGATCCCGAAAGGATCGGACGAACCGGATTCGAAGTTAAAAAAGGGCGCCCGGATCACCGGCGCGCCCTTCTTGCGTTCTCGAGCATGGGGCGATCAGTATTTCGGGTAGACCTCGAGCAGGCAGTCGTCGAGATAGCTGTTGACGAAGCCCGGGATGGTCACCGCGCGGGTTTCGATGCCGCCGTCATCATGCAGCACGTGCTCGAGATAGCCGACCTCGCGGTTGCCGCCCATTTCGGGCACCAGCTCCTCGCGGGTGGTGAAGGCGATCGACGAGCACCATTCGAGCCTCACGCCATCGTGGCCGCGCGAGCGCTGCTGGTGCAGATGCCCGCTGGCGATCATCTTCAGCTGCTTGTGCGCCATCAATTCGTGCAGGTTCTCACGACCGATCGGATCGACTGTCCAGTAGGTCAGCTCGGTGCTTTCCGGCGTGTCGACATAGAGCGGCTGATGCGAGAACAGCGCCAGGTGCCGCTCGCCAAGCGTCGCCAGCTGTTCGCCGATCCAGTCATATTGCTGCTGCTCGCCGTCCAGTCCCGAACCGACACGCAGCGAATTGATGCCGAGCAGCCGCCAGTTGCCGCGGTCGATCGACCATCTGTCGGCGCCATAATAGCGCTCGTAACGGTCAAGCCTGGTCGGGCTGATGGCGCTGCCCATGGCGGTTTCGGGCTGCGACAGGCGTGGACTGTCGCCGACATCGTGATTGCCGGGGATATAGCGGATGTCCTTGCCGGCGCGCTCCAGGAACGAGCGGCAGAAGGGATAGTCTTCCTCGAAGCGGATGCCGTCGAGCGTGATGTCGCCGGTATGGACGATCAGGTCGTGATCGGCGGTCTTCAGCACGTCGATCATGAGTTCGTTGTTCTCGTGAAACCGGTGGGTTCGCGGCGACAGGTGGGTGTCGGATATCTGCATAATTCGAATCGAGGCCATGGATCTCTCTTTGCCGGTGGGCGTGGTCTGACGCGTCGCTGCTTCAGAATTGTACAATTGTATTGACTTGAGAAAGATAGTTCAATATTCGATTTTAGCGATCAACGGATCGCCAGCCCGAGCGCGTCTTCGCTGCGCGGATTCCGGAGGGATCGGGCGGGAGGTTACCGGAACAGGGAGGCACCATGTCCGGCATCGAGATCAGGAACCTCAACAAGAGGTGGGCGACCTTTGACGCCGTGAAGGATGTCAGCTTCGAGGTGAAGCCCGGCACCCTGACGGTGCTGCTTGGACCGTCAGGCTGCGGCAAGTCGACGACGCTGCGGTTGATTGCCGGCCTCGATTCGGTCACTTCCGGCCAGATCTTCATCGGCGGCAAGGACGTCACCGTGCAGCCGCCGGCCAAGCGCGGCCTGGCCATGGTGTTCCAGTCCTATGCGCTCTTCCCGCACCTCAGCGTTGCGGAAAACATCATATTCGGTCTCAAGGTACGGCGGGTGCCGGCCGGGGAGCGGACGCGCCGCCTCAAGAAGGCAGCCGACATTCTCGGGCTGGGGGCGCTTCTTGACCGCAAGCCTTCCCAGCTTTCGGGCGGTCAGCAGCAGCGCGTCGCCCTCGGCCGGGCGATCGTCGCGGAGGCGTCGGTGTGCCTGATGGACGAGCCGCTGTCCAACCTCGACGCGCAGCTTCGTCACGAGATGCGCAAGGAAATACGCACCATCCAGCAGGCGCTGGGCATGACCATGGTCTATGTCACGCATGATCAGATCGAGGCGATGAGCCTTGCCGATCAGGTCATCCTCATGCGCGGCGGCCGCATCGAGCAGAAGGCGGAGCCGGCAGGGCTTTATCTGCGGCCGGCGACGTCGTTCGCGGCAAAGTTCATCGGCACGCCGCCGATGAACCTCGTCTCGCTGGCCGATGGGCCGGCCGGCGCCGTAATCAAGGGATCGGCGGGGCCGGCACTGGTCGAAGGCAAAGGCGATGGGCTGTCGCTCGGGCTGCGGCCGGAGGAGATCCGGATCGAGCCGGATGGCGTCGTTCCCGCCATCATCCGCGGCATCGAATATCACGGCGCCGACAGCATTCTGGAGTGCGTCGTCGGCGACCAGCTTCTGCAGGTGCGCGTGGACGGCATCCGTCGGCAGTCCGTTGGCGACCAGGTGCGGCTGGGCTGGCTGCCCGACGCCATGCACGTCTTCGACGAGGCGGACGGCAACAGGGCCGAGCGCAAGGTATTGGTCGGTCAGGCGGTCGGCGAGCGCGTGCTGCGCGCGGTGCCCTGACCTGCCGGGAACGGCCCGCGGTCTCGAAGCAGGCCGATTGGCGACGACAACGAGAAAACATCACAAACCGGAGGAAACGATGTTTGCAAGAAGTGGCAAGTGGCTTGGCGCCGCGCTGTTGGGAGCAGGCCTGAGCCTTGGCGCGGCGCAGGCCGAGCCGGTCGAAGTCAGTTTCTATTATCCCGTGGCCATCGGCGGTCCGGTGACCAAGATCGTCGATGACCTCATCACTCGGTTCGAGGCGGCCAATCCCGACATCAAGGTCAAGGCGATCTACTCAGGCACCTATTCCGAGACGATCAGCAAGGCGCTGACCGCGTTCAAGGCCGGCCAGCCGCCGGAACTGGCGGTCATGCTGTCGGCCGATCTCTTCACGCTGATCGACGAAGGCGCGATCGCGCCGATCGACGACCTGGTCAAGACCGACGACGACAAGGCCTGGCTCGCCGGATTTTCGCCGGTGTTCATGACCAACAGCAAGAGCGAGGACAAGACCTGGGGCATCCCCTTCCAGCGCGGTACGACCGTGTTCTTCTGGAACAAGGATGCCTTCAAGGCGGCCGGCCTCAACCCGGATGTCGGCCCGCAAAACTGGGAAGAAGTCGTCGATTTCGCCACCAAGCTGACCAAACGCGACGCCAGCGGCAACGTCACGCAATGGGGCATGCAGGTGCCGTCGTCGCTGACCTCCTACTGGTTGCTGCAGGGCTATGTCGCCCAGAATGGCGGCACGATCGCCGATGTTTCGGGGGACAAGACCTATTTCGATTCCCCCGAGGTCGTCGAAGGATTGCAGTACTGGACGGACCTGGCGCTCAAGCACAAGGTGATGAAGCCCGGCGTGATCGAGTGGGCGACCAACCCGAAGGACTTCTTCGAGGGCCGTGCCGCCATGATCACCACGACCAGCGGCAACCTGACCAATGTCAAGACCAACGCGCCGTTCCCGTTCGGCGTGCAGATGCTGCCGGAGCACAAGAAGCGTGGCGCGCCGACCAGCGGCGGCAACATATTCATCTTCAACGGCACGGCGCCCGAGAAGCAGCAGGCGGCCTTCCAGTTCGCCAAATGGCTGACCTCGGCCGACCAGGCCGCCGAATGGAGCATCAAGACCGGCTATATCGCGCCGCGCGACGATGCCTGGAACACCCCGGAGATGCAGGCCTATGTCAAGGAATTCCCGGGTGCCGCCGTCCCGCACGACCAGATCCCTTACATGGTGCCGGAGCTTTCGACGCATGAGAACCAGCGTGTCGCCCGCGTCATCGATGACGGCATCGAGGCCGCGCTGACCGGCACCAAGACGCCGGCGCAGGCGATGGGCGATGCGCAGCAGGAAGCCGACCGCATCCTGAAGCAGTATCGCTGACCGATACGAAGGGCGGTGGGTCGAAGCCGATCCGCCACCCTTTCCGCCACAGCGACAGGAAAGGGTGTCTCGTGACACAAGGACGAAATCAGATCACCGCGTGGCTGCTGCTGTTGCCGGCCGTCGTGCTGCTGGCGGCGTTCACCCACATCCCGGCGGTGATGACGCTGGTCAACAGCTTCTACAACACGCCGCGCGGCGTACGTCCGGCAAAGTTCGTCGGGCTCGGCCACTACAGCGACATGCTGAGCGACCCGGTGTTCCTGGCCGCGCTGAAGAACAATGCCATCTATGCCATCGGCACCGTGCCGGTGGCGATCGGCCTCGCCATGCTGATGGCGCTGATCGTCAACTCGTCCATCCGCGGCAAGGCCCTGCTGCGCATGTCGTTCTTCCTGCCTACCATCCTGCCGATGATCGCGGTGGCCAACATCTGGCTGTTCTTCTACACGCCCGGCTACGGTCTCATCGACCGCTTCCTTGGCCTGTTCGGCTTTGCCGAGCGCAACTGGCTGGGTGATGGCTCGACGGCGCTGGGCAGCCTTATGGTGCTGGCGGTCTGGAAGGAAGCCGGCTTCTTCATGATCTTCTACCTGGCGGCGCTGCAGCAGATCAGCCCGTCGCTGTCGGAGGCCGCGGCTCTCGAGGGCGCCGGGCGCTGGTACTTCTTTCGCCGCGTCACCTTCCCGCTGCTGATGCCGACGACTTTGTTCGTGCTGATCAACGCCATCATCAATTCGTTCCGGCTGATCGACCACGTCATCGTCATGACCCGTGGCGGCCCCGACAATGCCAGCACGCTGCTCCTCTATTACATCTACCAGACGGCGTTCCGCTTCTGGGATACCGGCTATGCCGCCGCGCTGACCATGGTGCTCTTGGCACTGCTCGCTGCGCTCGCCTTCGTGCAGTTCGGCATTCTCGACCGGAGGGTCCACTACAAATGACCGTCACCGCTCTCCCCCAGCCGGTCCAGTCGCGCGAACAAGGCTTCTGGCACGCCATCGAGGTGATCGGCTGCTACCTGCTCGGCGCGCTGTGGATCCTGCCGCTGCTCTATGCGGTGTGGATGGCGTTCCATCCCGCCGAATACGAAGTGCGCTTCGACCTGACGGCGCCCCTGACATTAGGCAATTTCATCCAAGCCTGGAACGCGGCTCCGTTCGCACGCTATTTCCTCAACACCTTCGTGCTGATCACGGTCATCCTGGCCTCGCAATTCGTCATCTGCACGCTCGCCGCCTATGCCTTCGCCCGCTACGATTTCCGCGGCAAGACGCTGGTGTTCATGCTGGTGCTGATCCAACTGATGATCATGCCCGAGGTGCTGCTGGTCGAGAATTACCGCACCATGGTCAAGCTCGGCCTCGTCGATACCGTGCTGGCGATGGGCCTGCCCTACATGGCCTCGGCCTTCGGCATCTTCCTTCTGCGTCAAGCCTTCCTGACCGTGCCCAAGGAACTTGACGACGCCGCACGCGTCGAAGGGGCCGGGCCGCTTGGCATCCTGCTCAAGGTCTACGTCCCGCTGTCGCGCCCGATCTATGTCGCCTATGGGCTGGTCTCGGTCAGCTACCACTGGAACAATCTCCTGTGGCCGCTGGTGATCACCAACTCGGTCTCGACCCGGCCGCTGACGGTCGGCCTGCAGGTCTTCGCCTCGCCCGATCAGGGCGTACAGTGGAGCATCATCTCGGCAGCCGCCTTGATGACCTCGGCGCCGCTGCTGATCGGCTTCCTGCTGTTCCAGCGCCAGTTCGTGCAGAGTTTCATGCGGGCCGGCATCAAGTAGCCGCCTTTACCGGGACATCGCGGCGTCCGCCGCGCGGCTTCGCGGCTCGACGGCTGTTCGGCATCCCGGACAGCCTGCCGCAACGCGTGGCTTCCGGCTTTTGCCGGTGGCCATTCCGCGCCTCCCGGAAGCCTCCGGAAAGGGCACGAAAGTGCGGTAATTTTGGACATTAGTCTTGACAGAAATACAGATGTTCAATACCCGTCAAGCACTTGAACAAGCCTGCAATGTGGGAGGAATAAGCGGTATGGCTTCCAATATTTCGTTGACGGGCCTTGCCCGCGATCTCGATGAGCGTGGCAAGTCGGGCAAGCCCATCCGCATCGGCCTGATCGGCTCCGGCGAGATGGGAACCGACATCGTCACCCGCGTCGCCCATATGTCCGGCATCGAGATCGGCGCGATCTCGGAGCTGAACCTGCCGGCCGCCAGCAAGGCGGTGGATATCGCCTTCCAGGAAACCGGCCATGCGCGCGAAGTGTCGAGCGCTTCGGCGATGACGGCGGCCATGGAAGCCGGCAAGGTGGCGGTCACCAACGACGCCAACCTGGTCATCAACAATGATCTCATCGACGTGGTCATCGACGCGACCGGCGTTCCCGCCGTCGGCGCCGAGATCGGCTTGCGCGCCATGGAGCACGGCAAGCATCTGGTGATGATGAATGTCGAGGCCGACGTCACCATCGGCGCCTATCTGAAGAGCGAGGCCGACCGGCTCGGCGTCACCTATTCGCTGGGCGCGGGCGACGAGCCGTCCTCCTGCATGGAACTGATCGAGTTCGTTTCGGCCATGGGCCATCCGATCGTCGCCGCCGGCAAGGGCAAGAACAACCCGCTCAACATCGACGCCACGCCGCCCGCCTACGAGGAAGAGGCCAAGCGCCGGCACATGAATGTGCGCATGCTGGTCGAATTCGTCGATGGCTCCAAGACCATGGTCGAAATGGCGGCGATCGCCAATGCCACCGGCCTGGTGCCGGACAAGGCCGGCATGCACGGCCCCGCGGCGACACTCGGCGAACTCTCGAAAGTCCTGGTGCCTGAAAAGGATGGCGGCGTGCTGTCCAGGGTCGGCGTCGTCGACTACTCGATCGGCAAGGGCGTGGCGCCCGGTGTCTTCGTCGTCGCCGACATGTCGCATCCGCGCATTTCGGAGCGCATGGAAGACCTGAAGATGGGCAAGGGCCCGTATTTCACCTTCCATCGCCCCTATCACCTGACCTCGCTCGAAGTGCCGCTGACCTGCGCCCGCGTCGTCCTTTACGGCAAGGCCGACATGGTGCCGCTGGCAAAGCCGGTGGCTGAAGTTGCCGCGGTCGCAAAGAAGGACATGCAGCCCGGCGAGAAGCTCGATGCGATCGGCGAATATTGCTACCGGGCCTGGATCATGACGGCGCCGGAAGCGCATGCGGCGCGAGCCATTCCTTGCGGCCTGCTGCAGGGCGGTTCCGTGACGGCGCCGATCAAGAAGGGCGAGCTCATCACCTATGCCAATGCGGCCCCTGCGCCGGGCTCCAAGATCGCGGAGCTGCGCGCTCGCCAGGACAAACTCGTCTACGGAACCGTGGGAGCCTGATCATGGCCACAGCCAGCAAAGCCGTCGCGGACAGCCGCGCCAACCTGCCTTTCGTCTATCGCCAGTACAGCGCCGAGCAGCTCAAGCAGGTGCTCTACAAGATGTACCTCATCCGCCGCTTCGAAGAGGGCGCGGAGGAAAGCTACACGCGCGGCCTGATCCACGGCACCATGCACCTGTCGATCGGCCAGGAAGCCAGCGCCATGGGCATCTGCATGCCGCTTGGCGAGGATGACCAGATCACCTCGACGCATCGCGGCCATGGCCACTGCATCGCCAAGGGTGCGGAGGTGAAGCGCATGTTCGCCGAGTTCTTCGGCAAGACCACCGGCTACTGCAAGGGCCGTGGCGGCTCGATGCACATCGCCGATGTCGCCAAGGGCAATCTCGGTGCCAACGGCATTGTCGGCGGCGGCATTCCGATCGCCGTCGGTGCTGCGCTCTCCTCCAAGATGATGAAGACCGGCAAGGTCGTCGTCTCCTTCTTCGGCGACGGCGCCAACAATGAGGGCGCCTTCCACGAAGCGCTGAACATGGCGGCGGTCTGGAAGCTGCCTGTCATCTTCGTCTGCGAGAACAACGGCTACGGCATGTCGACATCGACGGCCCGTTCGACCGCGGTGAAGAACATCGCCGATCGTGCCGCCGCCTATTCGATGCCCGGCGTCATCGTCAACGGCAACATCTTCTCCGAAGTCGCCGAGGCTTCGTACAAGGCCGTCGAACGGGCGCGCGCGGGCGAGGGGCCGACGCTCATCGAATCCAAGACCTACCGCCATCGCGGCCATTCCAAGAGCGACCGCAATCGCTATCGCACCAAGGAAGAGATCGAGGACTGGATGTCGAACCGCGACCCGATCACGCTGTTCGAGAACGAATTGCGGGAATTCGGCTTCATCGACGACAAGGGCATCGAGGCCATTCGCGACGCCGTGGCGCAGGAGATTGCCGACGGCATCGAGTTCGCCAAGGCGAGCCCTTCGCCGGATGTGAGCGAGACTGGAAATTATGTGTATACGGAGCAGGCGTGATGGACGCGATGGTGCGTGAACTGAGCTACGCCCAGGCGATCCAGGAAGCCATGGCGATCGCCATGGACATGGACGAGCGCGTCTTCCTGATGGGCGAGGATATCGGCGTCTATGGCGGCGCCTTCCAGGTGACCGGCGACCTGGTCGACCGTTACGGCGCCGACCGGGTGATGGACACGCCGATCTCGGAGCTGGGCGGCGCGGGCGTCGCTGTCGGCGCCGCCGTCACCGGCATGCGACCGATCTTCGAATTCCAGTTCTCCGACTTCGCCACGCTCGCCATGGAGCAGATCGTCAACCAGGCGGCCAAGATGCGTTTCATGCTGGGCGGCGAGGTTTCCGTTCCCGTGGTGATGCGCTTTCCAGCCGGCTCCGGCACGGGTGCCGCCGCGCAGCACAGCCAGAGCCTGGAGGCCTGGCTCGGCCATGTGCCAGGTCTGAAGGTCATCCAGCCGGCGACGCCCTACGATGCCAAGGGCATGCTTTTGGCCGCCGTCGCCGATCCCGATCCGGTGATGATCTTCGAGCACAAGCTGCTCTACAAGGTGAAGGGCCCGGTGCCCGAAGGCTACTACACGGTGCCGATCGGCAAGGCCGATATCCGCCGCGAAGGCCGGGATCTCACCATCGTCGCCACCTCGATCATGGTGCAGAAGGCACTCGAAGCCGCTGCAACACTGGAAGCCGAGGGCATCGACGTCGAAGTCGTCGATCTCCGGACCATCCGGCCGATGGACAAGCAGACCGTCATCGACAGCGTCAAGAAGACGTCGCGGCTGATGTGCGTCTACGAAGCGGTCAAGACATTGGGCATCGGCGCCGAAGTCAGCGCCATGATCGCCGAGAGCGAGGCGTTCGACTATCTCGACGCACCGATCGTGCGGCTGGGCGGCGCCGAGACGCCGATCCCCTACAATCCGGAGCTCGAAAAGGCCACCGTGCCGCAGGTTCCCGACATCATCACCGCCGCGCGCGACCTCGTGAAAGGGGTTCGCTGAGACATGCCGACAGAAGTCATTCTTCCCAAGGTCGACATGGACATGGCGACCGGACAGATCTCGCGCTGGTTCGCCACGGAAGGCCAGCAGGTCAAGAAGGGCGACGTGCTGTTCGAGATCGAGACCGACAAGGCGGCGATGGAGATCGACGCGCCGGCCAGCGGCGTGCTGCGCGACGTGACCGGCAAGGAAGGCGTCGACATTCCGGTCGGCGCGCCGGTCGCCTGGATTTATGCCGATGGCGAGGCTTATGGGGCCAAGCAAGACACGGCGCCAATTTCCCTCCCTGTGGAGTCGACAGAGGGGGGCGCTGTCCCGCCAAAGTCGCATTCTGTCACGACCCCCTCTGCCCTGCCGGGCCCCACAAGCGGGGAGATCGTCCAATCGCCGTCGGGCGCACGCGCGACACCGCTTGCCCGACGTCTGGCCCGTGAGGCAGGTCTTGCCCTTGCCAGCATCACCGGCACCGGTCCTTACGGCCGCGTGGTCAAGGCGGATATTGATGCGGCGATTGCCGGTGGCGGTGCCAAGGAGGCCCCGGCGGCGGCTCCTGAAGCTCCCGCCGCAGCTGCTTCCGCTCCCGCCGTGAAGGCGATGTCGGACGACCAGGTGCTGAAGCTGTTCGAGGAGGGTTCCTACGACCTCGTCCCGCACGACAATATGCGCAAGACCATCGCGCGGCGCCTCGTCGAGGCCAAGACTACCATTCCGCATTTCTACCTGACGCTCGACTGCGAGCTCGATGCGCTGCTGGCATTGCGCACGCAGATCAATGCTGCAGCCCCGATGAAGAAGACCGACAAGGGCGAGGCTCCCGCCTACAAGCTGTCGGTCAACGACATGGTCATCAAGGCGATGGCGATGGCGCTGAAGGCGGTGCCGGATGCCAATGCGTCATGGACCGAAACCGCCATGGTCAAGCACAAGCATGCCGATGTCGGCGTCGCCGTCTCGATCCCCGGCGGCCTGATCACGCCGATCATTCGGCATGCCGATGAGAAGTCGCTGTCCACCATCTCCAACGAGATGAAGGATCTGGCGAGCCGTGCGCGCAGCCGCAAGCTGAAGCCGGAAGAGTATCAGGGCGGCACCACGGCGGTGTCGAACCTCGGCATGTTCGGCATCAAGGACTTCGCCGCCGTGATCAACCCGCCGCATGCGACGATCCTGGCGGTCGGTGCCGGCGAGGAGCGGGCCGTGGTCAAGAACGGCGAGATCAGAATAGCCACCGTGATGTCGGTGACGCTGTCGACGGACCATCGTGCCGTCGACGGGGCACTTGGCGCCGAACTGCTGGTCGCCTTCAAGCGGTTGATCGAAAACCCGATGGGCATGCTGGTCTAGGCCGTGTTGACAGTTGGGTGAGGCCGGCCTGCGAAGCCGGCTCACATTCAGAAACGACTTGTCAGGCGTCGACCCTTGACCCATGTTCTCCAGTGGATTGCGTTCAAGGGAGGCCAGCATGCCTGCATTCGACCCATCTGACGTCAAAACCTTGTTCGGTAAGGTCATGGGTGCCTCGCCGTCCGATATCAAGCTTGTGGCGCAGCGCCTGCACGATCACGCTTTCGAGCCGCGCATGTCGGCGGACGAGACGAAGCAGCTTGTCGCCGGCCTTGGCTATGACAGCCTGGACGCGTTCTGCGCCGATATCGGCCTGCCCGCTCATATTGCGGAGCGCTGGAGCCGTTTCGGCGTTTCCGGCGAGATGAAGCAGGTGTTCACGTTGCTGGCGGCCCAGCGCAGGCGGGTTGCCGAGGCGATCGCCGAATTCGAATCCATGACGCATGTCGGCGTCGAGGATTTTTTGCGCGAGCGCGGACTTATCTAGCTCGAACCGATGGCCGGAGCGAAAGCTGTCTTAGCCGCCCTTGGCCAGCAGCGCGGTGGCCGTGTCGCTGTCGGTGATCAGCACATTGGTGCTGACGGCTTTCAGCGCGGCCAGGATCGCCGCCACCTTGCGTCTTCCGCCAGCGGCCAGCACGACATTCGGCACCTGGCCGACCATTTCGAGATCGATGGCCATGACGCGCCCGTTGACTTCGTGATCGACCAGCCTGCCGGCGGCATCGACGAAGTAGCACAACATATTGGCGACCGCGCCTTTCGCCTTCAATGGCGCGATCAGCGATGACGGCAAGATGCCATGGCGGAAGATGGTGGCGTCCGGTGACATGTCGCCTACGGTGAGCAGGGCAATATCGGCGGCCGCGGCGCGGCGGCGCACGTCTTGCAGGGTCGGTTGTGCCCACAGGAGATCGCGAAGCGAAGGATTGTCCACCATCACCGGCGCGGTGATCTGGTAGCTGTCGACCTCGAAGACATCGGCGACCTTGGCCGCGACGATCGACGGGTTGATCCATTGCGAATGCGGCAGGCTGCCGACAAGTGCCACCACCGAAGCGCGCTTCAGCTGCCGGCGGGAGAGGAAACCCAAGCTGGCATGCAGCGTCGCACCGCCGCCGATCGCCAGCGTCATGCCGTCCCGCATCTGCTCGCCGAGATAGGCCGCGACGGCATGGCCGATCGCCTTCTCCAGATGCTCGTGCGCCGAGGGTGTCGGGATGACGACGGCGGCGTTGAGGCCCCAGCGCTTTTCCAGCTGCCGCTCGAGCGCCACCTGCTCGGCGGTCGGCGCGTTGATCATGGTGACGACGATGCCTTCCGCGGTGCAGGCAGCCAGCGTGCGCATGACCTTCACCCTGGAAACATCGAGCTTCTCGGCGATCTGCTCCTGCGTGAAGCCCTCGACATAGTAGAGCCAGGCCGTCTTGACGTTGAGGTCCGACGAGACCATCGGCAGACGGGCCGGTCCGGGTTTTTCGGCGGGCATCGGTTCTGGTCCCTCATGAGCCATGGTCTGGCGGCGTTGCCCTCATCGGAGAAACACCGATCGGATGTCAACTGGATGCCGGCTTGCGGCATGCCGATTGTCGCACATCTCTGTTCATTTGTAATTGACATTGTACATATGAACATATTTTGTGAGTTCCACGCGCTGTGTCATCCACCAGTCATATGCGCCGTGCAGGGAGGAAGAGACGGGGAGCCGGCCAGGGGCCGGACCGGTCATGCACAGACAAGACAGGAGGTCTCATGAAGACGCTATTCATCAAGCTGCTGGCCAGCCAGCTGGCGCTCGCCGCAACTTTGTTTGCCGGCGTGGCAAGTGCCGAAACACTCACGCTCTACACATCGCAGCCGGAGGCCGACGCGGCCAAGACAGTGGACGCTTTCAAGAAGGCTCAGCCCGGCATCGACGTGACCATCTATCGTTCCGGAACCAGCGACATCCTGACCAAGATGGCGGCCGAGTTCGCTGCCGGAAGCCCGCAGGCCGACGTGCTGTTGATCGCCGACGCGGTCTCGATGGAGCTGCTGAAGAAAGATGACAGGCTGATGGCCTATCCCGAGGCCAAGCTCGACGGCATCGAGGCCGACGCCTATGACGCCGACAAGACCTATTTCGGCAGCAAGCTGATCACCACCGGGATCGTCTACAACACCGCCGCGGCCGAGAAGCCGGAGCATTGGGCCGACCTAGCCAAGCCGGCCTACGCCGATGGGTTGGTCATGCCGAGCCCGCTCTATTCGGGTGCGGCCGCCTATCTGCTCTCGGGCTTCGCCGGCGATACGAACTATGGCTGGGACTTCTTCCAGAAGCTCAAGACCAACAACACCGTCAGCGTGCGCGGCAACGGCGCGGTGCTGAAGTCCGTGGCATCAGGCGAGAAGCCCTACGGCATCCTCGTCGACTTCATGGCGATGAACGCCAAGAAGAAGGGGTCGCCGGTCGAGTTCGTGTTCCCTGCGGAAGGCGTGCCGGCGGTGACCGAGCCGGTGGCCATCATGAAGACCGCGAAGAACGTCGATGGCGCCAAGAAGTTCGTCGACTTCATTCTGTCGGATGAAGGCCAGAAGCTGGCGTTGTCCATGGGCTATCTGCCGGCACGCGCCTCGGTCGGCCGCCCCGACTGGCTGCCGGAAGGCGTCAAGGTCAAGGTGATGCCGTTCGACACCAAGGCAATCGTCGCCAAGACCGACGCCGACAAGGCGAAGTTCCAGGAACTGTTCGGCGGCTGAGCCGGCAATCGCGGGGGATGCCGATCAGGCGGCATCCCTCGCGTCGACGGATCGATCCCAGGAAACACAATCATGTCAACACGCATCAGGGAAAGCCGGGGTCAGGAAATGGCCCTGACGGCGGCGGTGGCCGTCGTCATCGTGCTGCTTTCGTTGCTGCCCATGCTGCGCCTCGTCAAGGAGATCGTGGCACCCGGCGGAACCCTGTCGACCGTGGCCGTGCAGGCCGGACTGAGAAGCCCGGCGACCTGGATCGCGACATGGCACACACTGGTCGTCGGCATCGGCGGGACATTGCTTGCCGTGCTGTCGGGAACGCTGGTGGCGGTCCTGGTCTCGCTGACCAACATACGTGGCCGCGGCGCCCTGGTGCTGTGCTATGTCATGCCGCTGATGATCGCGCCGCAGGTGACGGCGCTGGCCTGGCTGCAACTGTTCGGTCCGGCAAGCCCGTTCCTCAAGCTGTTCGGCGCCGCACCGCCACTCGGCACGAAGAACCCGCTCTATTCGACCTCGGGCATCATCCTCCTGCTCGGCGTGCAATACGGCCCGCTGGTCTTCCTGCTGGTGCGGGCCGGCCTGCGCAAGCTGCCGCGTGAACTGGTCGAGGCTGCACGCGCTGGCGGCGCCGGCTGGTTCACCGTGCTTATTACCATCGTGCTGCCTTTGATGACGCCGTCGATCATGGCGGCCGCGGCGCTGGCCTTCGTCTCCTGCGTCGGCAATTTCGGCATTCCGGCCTTTCTCGGCATTCCCGCCAACTACCTTGTGCTGCCGACGCTCATCTATCAGAAGCTGGCCGGCGGCGGTCCGGCGGTGCTCGGCGAAACCGCGTTCCTCTCGGTGCTGATCGGGGTCATCGCCATGGCCGGCATCCTCGCCCAGGAGGTGATGAGCCGCCGCCGCGACTACCGCATTTCCTCGACATCGCTGCCGGCTGAACCCTACGAGCTCGGCCGCTGGAGGCCCGCCGTCCAGGCCGGCATGTGGCTGCTCATCGTGCTGGTGCTGTTCCTGCCGCTGTTCGGGCTGGTGCTGACCTCGCTGGTGCCCGGCTATGGCATCGCATTGACCGCCAAGACGGCGACGCTCGACAACTACCGTTTCGTGCTGTTCGAGCATGATGCCGCAAAGCGCGCCTTCTTCAACAGTTTCTGGCTGTCGATCGCGGCGGCTTTCTTCGCGGTCATCGTAGCCGTGCCTGTCGGCTATCTCATCGCCTGGGGCAAGCAACGCTGGGTGCGGCTGCTCAACCTGTCTGTCGAACTGCCCTATGCCTTGCCCGGCGTGGTGCTGGCGATCGCCTCGCTGCTCTTGTTCCTGCGGCCGATCCCGTTCACCGGCATCCAGCTCTACAACACGGTCTGGATCATCCTCTACGCTTATCTCGCCCGCTTCCTGGTGTTGGCGCTGCGGCCGACCATCAGCGGCTATCACCAGATCGACCGGGCGCTGGAAGAGGCCGCGCAGGTGGCCGGCGCCGGCCTGTTCACGCGCATGCGCACCATCGTCTTTCCGCTGGTCGCTCCGGCGGCGATCGCAGGCGGCCTGTTGATCTTCATGACGGCACTCAGCGAACTTACCGTCTCGGCGCTGCTGTGGGCCTCGGGCTCCGAGACGATCGGCGTGGTGATGTTTTCCTTCGAGCAAGGCGGCGATTCCAACTATGCGGCGGCGATGTCGGTCATCACGGTCGCGGTCACCTTCGCGCTCATGCTGGTGACCAACCTGCTTGCCCCTCATCTTCCGAGCGGAGTTCTGCCATGGCGCGATTGACCCTGGACCATGTGACCAAGAGCTTCGCCGATTTCGACGCGGTGAAGGATGTCTCGATCGACGTTGCCGACGGCGAGTTTCTCGCCGTGCTCGGGCCTTCCGGCTGCGGCAAGACGACATTGCTGCGGCTCGTCGCCGGCTTCGAGAAAGTAACATCGGGCCAAATCCGCATCGGCGGCGAGGTCGTGTCGGCCAAGGACGGCAGCGTCGCGCCGGAAAAGCGGCGCGTCGGCATTGTTTTCCAGAACTATGCGCTGTGGCCGCACATGACGGTTGCCGAAAACATCGGCTATTCGCTGAAGGTGGCGAAGCTCGACAAGTCGGTTGCGCGCCAGAAGGTCGAGGACGCGCTCGCCTTGGTCAATCTGCAGGGGCTGGGCGAGCGCCGGCCCGCCAATCTCTCCGGCGGCCAGCGCCAGCGCGTGGCACTGGCTCGATGCCTTGTCGCCGCGCCCTCGCTGGTGCTGTTCGACGAGCCGCTCGCCAATCTCGACGTGCATCTCAGAGCCTCGATGGAGGACGAGTTCGCAGCCTTCCACAAGCGCACCGGCACGACCATGGTCTACATCACCCATGATCAGGCCGAGGCAATGGCGCTGGCCGATCGCATCGCGGTGATGGATCACGGCAGGCTGGTGCAGCTGGCCACGCCGCGCGAGCTCTATCATGAGCCGGCAAATGAAATGGTGGCGTCCTTCATCTCGCAAGGCATATTGCTGCCGGCGGATGTCCTGACGGGCGAAGAAGGCGGCCATTGCAAGGTCAGGGTCCTCGGAGCCGAGCTGGTGGTCCGCTGCCGCCTCGGCGAGCGGCCGCGTGCCGGCGCGAAGATCTGCTGTCGGTCCGCGGATCTCGACGCATCACCGGATGGTCCGGGCTTCGACGGCCTCGTCAAGCGGGTGATCTATCAGGGCGGGGCGGCGCGCGTCGAATTCACGCCCGCCGCCGGTCCCGGGCTTACCTTGCATTTCGAGCAACCCGATCCGGTCACGCTTGAGAGCGGGGCCCAGGCGCGGCTGCGGATAAGATCAGGATGGCTCATTCCGGCGGAGGCGGCATCGTGATGATGCTGGACCTGCTCGGCGGCTTTGGGGAAAAGGGCCGCACCAGCCTCGCTGTCAGCAGCGGCGAAGACCGCATCCTGCTCGATGTCGGCATCAAGGTCGGCGCTTCCGGGGCGGAGTATTATCCGGCGCTCAACGGATCGGTCGGCGACATCGATGCGCTTTTTGTCTCGCACGCCCACGAGGATCATGTCGGCGCGCTGAGCTGGCTGTTGTCGCGCGGCTATGCCGGCCCGATCTTCATGACGGCCGAAACGCGCGACGAGGCGCCGGCCACGCTCGCCGCCTATGCCGAGCCGGAGGATTTCAGGCGCTTTCCGGTTCCGCACGATCGGGTCGAGATCTTCGAACCCGGCGATACGTTGCAGAGTGGCAATCTCACGGTCCGGACCGGGCGGTCGGGACATGTCGTGGGCGGCGTCTGGTTCGCCGTCGACAACGGGAAAAGCCGCGTCGCCTATTCGGCCGATGTCGTGCCGGATAGCCATGTGTTTGTGATGGACACGATCCCGCACTGCGATCTTCTGGTCTTCGATGCCTCCTACGGCGCCGATCCCGTATCGGGCGCGGCGCGGGCGCGGGAAATTTCCGAATGGGTGGCAAGGCATCCGCAGGGGTGCCTCCTGCCGACGCCGCTGTCGGGGCGGTCGCTGGAATTGATCGCGGCTCTGCCGGGCCCGTTTGCCATCCATGCCGGCATGCGTTCCTCCCTGGAGGCGCAGATTGGCGCCACGGCGGCCTTGTTGCCTGGGGTTTCCGAGCTTCTGCTTGTCCGCTTGGCGAACGCGGCCGACTGGACCGATGCCGATCCGTTGCCGCCACTGCCGTTGCTGGCCGATGACGGCATGGGCGAGGCCGGGCCGTCGTCACGCCTGTTGCCGCGCGCCGATCAGGCCGGGTTCCCTGTGCTGCTCACCGGGCATCTGCCGGCCGGTTCTCCAGGCGATCTCCTGCACAGGGCCGGCAGGGCGGACTGGATGCGCATGCCGACCCATCCGACGCTGTCGGGCAATGTCGCGATCTGGGAGAAGGCAGGACGGCCTGAAGCGCTCGGTCATTCCTGCGCCACCGATCTTCTCTCTGATCTGAAGAGCCACATCCCGTCACTGCGCGCGCAATGCCGCACAGGCCAGCGCATCATGGTGCCGCAAGGAAGCAAACAATGAGAATCCTGATCTGCAACGACGACGGCATCGAGGCGCCGGGCCTTGCCCGCCTCGCCAACGCCGCCGGCGGGTTGAGCGACGATGTGTGGGTGGTCGCGCCCGACGGCAAGCGCACCGCCGCCGGTTCGTCGCTGACGATCGCGAGGCCGTTGACGATGCGGCACGTCAAGCCGAACTGGTACTCCTGCTCCGGCACGCCGGCAGACTGCGTGGTGAGCGCGATGACGTGGCTGTTCGCGGACGCCAGGAAGCCGGATCTGGTGCTGTCGGGCGTCAATGACGGCCGCAACGTCGCCGAGGACCTCGCCTATTCCGGCACGCTTGGCATTGCCCGGGAGGCAACCTTCTGGGGTGTGCCGGCGATCGGCTTCTCGCGGGTGAAAAATCCCGATTTCATTGACGGCGACGACCGGTGGCTTGGCGCGCTGATCGCCTCATTGTGGCGGTCGCGTGCCGATTGGGCGACAGAGGGCCATTGGCTCAGCGTCAACCTGCCGACCGCCTTGCCGGCTGAAATCCGCCAGCCGCGCATTGGTCGCGACAAGATCGGCCGCACCGCCGAGATCGTGGAAAGCGACGGCGATCGCACGGTCATCACGGTTCCGCGCGGGCGTGCCCATGCCAGTGAGCCGGGCGACGAGAACGAGGCGATCGATGCCGGCTTCGTCAGCATCAACCGGCTGAACTGGTTTGGCGAAACGCGGCTGGACGAGGGGTTTCTGGATGGGATTCCGGGCTGATCTTCTGCGTGTGATCATCCAGATCACCAAGCTGTCAGCGGCCAAATTGCGCTAATCCGGTGCTAACGCTTGAAGCCGCCGCTATTTCATTCCAAATCGATCAGCGTGAAGGATGAGGCAAGAGAACGGCGTCGGAATCTGTTGTGGGGCATCCCCGCATCGCTGATCCTGCATGCGCTTTTCGTGGTGGCCCTGGTATACGGCGTACGCACGCCCTCCCAACAGCCACAGGAGGAGCGGCCGATCAATGTCGCGCTGGTGCCTCCGCCGCCCGAGCAGCCAAAGCCGAAACCTGTTCCGCCGCCGCCAAAGGAAGCCAAAGCGGAACCCAAAGTCGAAAAGCCGCCGGAACCCAAGGTTGAAAAACCGCCCGAGCAGCCGCCCAAGCCGGTGGACATTCCGGTTCTGAAGCGCGTTTTTCAATATGGCAAAAAGGATACCGGGCCTGAGAAATCCCTGGACGGAGGCAGCGCTCAAGCCCATACGCCGTCGCCAGCCAAGGATGAGGCCGCGAAGCCGCCAGTCGAACCGAAGCCCGCGCCGACCCAGGCCGCTCCGGCTGCAACGCAACAGCAGCAGACACAGCCCGTCAAAACTGACGAGAAACCGGCAACCGCCGCACCGGACGAAAAACCCGCGCAAAGTGAGGAAAAGCAAGTGACTGAGGATGCTGACAAACAGCAGCCTGACAAACAGGAGGCGACGCCGCAAATCACTGAGAAACCAGCGGTCGCGGAGCCAAAGCCATTGGCTGCCGAGGCTGGCGGCAAGCCTGCGCCGCCACCCTCTGCCGAAAAGGCAAAGGCTAAACCCGCAAAGCCGATGAGGTTCAAACCCGCAACAGCCTTCAAAGCTCCAAGCGGAAAGCCGGGAAGGTCAAATCCTGCCAATACCGAGGCTGCGGGATCGCCGATCTATTCCGGCCTTCCGGGCGTCCGAAAGCTTTACTCGCAGGGCGCAACCGGCGATGCGTTGGCCACAAGCTCCATGGACAACGTTCCGCGCGATCAGCGCGTTGCCAACCTTTGCGGCAACGTTCTGGACCAGGAATTGCAGAGCGCCGATTATACGCCCAAATGGGTGCCGACCATTCCGCTGAAAACAGGCAATGTCCTTAATCCTCCGCAGGCCGCCTTCAGCACGAGAAACACGTGGTACAATCTGAGCTTCCGGTGCGAAGTCGACGCCGATGCGACGAGGGTCCTGTCCTTCAACTTCCGTGTCGGGTCATTGATTCCGCCCGGCGAATGGGCCAGTCGCGGATTTACGAAGTATCCGCTAAATTAGGTTGGCACGGCGGGCCGGACAATTGCTGGCTATTTTCTTGCCAGTCGGCGCAGACGAATCGGCACCAGCCTCCGTCAGTTGGGCGGCACGGCGGCAGCGAACTGGCCGGTCCCTTGTCTTGATGGGTCGGATCGTGTGGCAGCCACTCGTTGAGCCGCCGCTGCGCCTTGGCCGGGCTGGACCGGGTGTGGTGAATCGACAAGCTACACGCGCAAATCCAATGCCTATGCTTGAAGCCGCCGCTATTTCATTCCACATCGGTCAGGATGAAGGACGAGGCACTGGAACGGCGTCGGTATCTGTTGTGGGGCATCCCCGCATCGCTGATCCTGCACGTGCTCGTCGCGGCGCTCCTGATATATGGCCTGCCAATTCCTCCCCAAAAGCCGCAGGAGGAGCAGCCGGTCAGTGTCGCGCTCGTGCCTCCGCCCGATCAGCCGAAACCGAAACCTGCTCCCGTGCCGCCGCCCAAGCCACCGGAACCGAAAGGTGAAAAACCGCCTGAGCAGAAGGTTGAAAAGCCACCTCCGCCGGAAAAGCAGCCTAATAAGCAACCGCCAGTCGATGCCCTGAAGCCCGTTTTTCAGTTCGGCGACAAGGATATCGGTCCGAGGAAATCCCTGGATGGGGCCAGTGCTCAGGACAGTTCGCCGGTGCCGGCCAAGGATGACGCTTCGAAGCCGCAGGTCGAGCCGAAGCCCGCAGACAGCCAACCAGCCGCGCCGGCAGACTCCGAGGCAGCCAAACAGGAGGCAGACAAGCAGGCGGCGCTCGACGCCGCCAAGCAAGAGGGCCCGGCACCAGCGCCTTTGGCTGCCGACGGCGAGATCGAGCTTCCCGCATCAGCCGAAGCGCCGAAGCCCAAACCCGCGAATGCGCCGAAGCCCAGCCCCTCAAAGGCCTCGAAATCCGCATCTCGGAACGATTCTGGCCTTCCGGGTGTTCGTAAGCTCTACTCGCAAGGCGCTACCAGAGATGCACTGGCCACGACCGCGATGGACGGGGTGCGTCGCGGTCAGCGTGCTGCCATACTTTGCGCCAACGCGTTACAGCAGCAGTTGCTGGATGCCTCTTATTTTCCCAAATGGGTGCCATCTGTTCCGCTGAAAGCGGGCAATATTGTTGACGGCTCGGATGTCGCTTTCAGCACCACAACCACATGGTACCATCTGAGCTTCCGGTGCGAGGTTGATACCGATGCGACGAGGGTCTTGTCGTTCGACTTCCGTGTCGGCGCTGAGATTCCACGTAACGAATGGCCGCGGCCTCTCTAGCTTCTGCCGGCCTAGGCCGGCACTCCGAACTTGGACAATTGCCGGCTAACTTCATGCCAGTCGGCACAGACGAAATCGGCACCAGCCGCCATCAGCCGCGCGGCGTGCTCGGCATAGGTGTGGCCGCCGCCGGTGTAGCCGATCGCCGTCATGCCGGCGGCGACCGCGCCCTGGATGCCGAAGGGCGAATCCTCGATGACGATGCAGTCGGCCGGATTGGCGCCCAACCTGGCGGCGGCGAACAGGAAGATGTCCGGCGCCGGCTTGCCGTTCTTGACCATCGAGGAGCTGTAGATCGCATCGCCGAAGAAATGCGCCAGCCCGGTGACGGCAAGGCTGTGGTTTATCCGCTCGACCGAGGATGACGAGGCAACGCAGCGGTCGCCCTCGAGCGTTTCCAGAAACGCGGCTATGCCAGGGGTCGGCTTCAATTCCTCGGTGAACAGCACCTTGGTCTCGGCCCAGATGTCGCCGTCGGCCGAAGCCGGAAACTGGTGGCCGGTCAATTCCCTGATCCGCACGATGATGTCGGACTGCTTCATGCCGACGCACTGGGCGATGATGCCGCCATGGACGCCCGGCATGCCGTGCTTTTCATAGACGCGTTCATAGGCCCTGGCTGCCAGCGGTTCGCTGTCGACGAGCACGCCGTCGCAATCGAAAATGATAGGCCTTGGTCGCGCCACGCACTTGTCTCCTGAAGTCAATTTCCGCACATCGCTATCGGCAAAAAGTCAAATGTTCAATAGCGCGATGGATTGAAGACGCTTGGGCTCGAAACCGGGGAGCAGTCAAAGCTGGCGCAGCGCGTCGCTTGCGCGGGAGGATCCGAGCGCCCGCTGCATGGCTTGCCGCGACTGTGCGCGGTCGGGCGTGATCCAGTTCGGCTCGGCACCGAGGAAGCGGTCGAGGAAAGCCACCGCGTAGGCCGGCATCTCGGTGACATTCTCGCGATAGGACCACCAGGTGCGCAGGTCGTCGGCGCATTTGTCAATGCTGGGCGCCTTGCCGAATTCCTGTTCGTAGATGGCCGAGATCACCGACACGCAGTAGTTGGTATAGAGAAAGCCTTCCGGCCAGAAGCGGATGATTTCAAGCGTGCCGGCATTCTGATCCGTCTCGATGAGCTGCGCGAGGCCGGAGATCTCCCTGGCCGGCGCCTGTTTGATCAGTTCGCGCAGCACGAGGCCGGCGGCAAAGACGATGAAGTCGGCGCGGTCTATCGCGGCAAAGCGCTTCTGCTCCTCCATGATCTCGACCCAGTCGAGAAAAGCTCGGGTGAGCTTTGCCTCGTCGATCTCGTAACGCACGCCGAACGTGTCCGAAACCACCTTGGCGCTGCCGCGGAAGGTGGCGCGGAACCAGCGCAGCTGCCGCAACCGGTGGCGCAGGTCGGGCATAAGGGCCAGTTCATCCCTGAAGGGCAGTTCCATTGCATGCATCCCGTTTGGTGGCAGGTTAGCACAGCCGTGCCGCCGCCGAAATCGGCCGACGGTCCTGTGGATGACCGCGACCAAGGCCAATATCATACATATTGACATTCACGGAAACAAATGTTCTCACTTTGCTGTTGTCGCGCGCCGGTCCAAGGTGCGGTTCAACTGAGGCTTCGGGAGGAGAACCGAATGGCGATTTGGCAGTGGGGACTGCTTCTGCTGGTTATTGTCTGGGCGCTGCAGTCGCTCGGCGTCTGGCTGCAGATGCGGCACTATTCGGATGTCTTCCGGGGCGTCACCGACCAGTACAAGGATGGCTTCGTCGGAGCCGGCAATTTTCGCGGCCGGTTGGCCAAGGGCACCATCGCGCTTGTCGTGGTGACGCCCGACCTGATCGTGCGCCGCATGATGGTGATGAGCGGCCGTTCCGTTTTCACCAAGTTCAAAAGACATGAAGAATTCGAGGGTGTTCCCCTCGATCGACTCCGGTCCAACCCTGCGATCATGGGGGAGGGGGAACCCGGTGTGGCCGAGGCCGTGAAGCGGGCGATCGAACAGATCGACAAAGCACGGTCGGAGCCGGGGAAGAAGCCGGGCCTGGCCGGCTTGAACGTAGCAAGGGCCTAGAGTCGGATGATTTCAGGTCTGTTCGACATGAAATCTGAATCCGCCTCTAAATCAAAGGGATAGAGCATGATGTCGTCCGAAAACCGTTTCACGCTTTTCGGCATCATGTTCTGAGGACGCCGCGCACCGACTGGGATAACCGGCGGGCGGCATAAGGAGGAGAAATGTCTGTATTTTCGTTGTTGGCGCAGCATGCCGACATGGCCGTGCACAATCTGCATGTCGCAGGTGCGATGGTCTCGGATGCTGCATTGCATGGCAAGCTCGCCGTCGAGCATGCTTCCGATCATCTCGTTGTCCTTGCGCAAGCAGATAGCGGGCCGATTACCGTCGACCAGTTCAAGGAAAAGCTGAAGGACGTCCAGCAGGAAGAGCAGCTCGGCTGGCTGACCGCCATCGGCAAGTACTTCATCGGCATCTTCCAGAAGGGCGGCGAAGTGTTCGCCGGCTTCGTCACCGGTATCATCCCGACGCTGGTGGTGCTGATGACCGCTTTCTACGCCGTCACCGAACTGGTCGGCGAGGAGCGCGTGCATGGCCTGGCGCGCGGCGCGGGCAGGATTGCCTTGACCCGCTATACGTTGCTGCCGCTGCTGGCGGTGTTCTTCCTCACCAATCCGATGGCCTATACGTTCGGATCGTTCCTGGAAGAAAAGCACAAGCCGGCCTTCTATGACGCGGCCGTGTCCTACGTGCATCCGCCGCTTGGCCTGTTTCCGCACATCAATCCCGGCGAATATTTCGTCTGGGGCGGTATTCTCGTGGCTCTGCTCGAGCTTGAGAAGAAGGGCGTCGTCGTCGCCGGTTACCACGTCAAGGTGGCGATCTGGTACGCCCTTGTCGGCCTCGTCGTCATCCTGCTCAAGGGCATGCTGACCGAGCGCATCACCACCATCATGGCACGCCGCCAGGGCGTTGAGCTGTAAGGGCGGGGAGGACAATCATGGCCAAGACATACAAAGCCGTAAAGATCTCCCGCGGTTCCACCGGCTGGGGCGGGCCGCTCGTCATCGAGCCGACCGCGCAGCGCGACAAGGTCGTCTCCGTCACCGGCGGCGGCATCCATCCCGTGGCCCAGCTTATCGCCGACATGACCGGTGCCACGGCCGTCGACGGCTTCAAGGCACCGCCGGTCGAAGGCGAGATGGCGGTTGTCGTCGTCGATTGCGGCGGCACCGCACGCTGCGGCGTTTATCCGCGCAAGCGCATCCCGACCGTCAATCTGACGCCGGTCGGCCAGGCTGGGCCGCTCGCCCAGTTCATCACGGAGGACATCTACGTTTCGGGCGTGAAGCCGGCCAACGTCACAATGGCGGACGGATCCGAGGCGGTCACCACTGCGGGGGGAGCAGGATCGATGAGTTCAGGCAACAACACTGCAGCCGCGGCGCCACAGCCGCTGCCGAGCGAAGGCGGGCTGATCGGCCTGATCAGCTCGATCGGCCGCGTCATGGGCCGGGTGGTCGGCATTTTCTTCAATGCCGGCCGCCGTACCATCGACCAGGTGGTGCGCAACGTGCTGCCGTTCATGGCCTTCGTGACCATGCTTATCGGCCTGATCCTCTACACCGGCATTGGCGATGTGCTCGCCCAGCCGATGGGTCCGTTGGCCAACAACATCGTCGGCCTGCTGATCATCTCGGCCATTTGCGGCCTGCCGTTCCTGTCGCCCATCCTGGGGCCAGGCGCTGTTATCGCGCAGGTCATCGGCGTGGCCATCATCGGCCCGCAGATCGCCAACGGCACGATTTCACCGGCGATGGCCCTGCCGGCGTTGTTTGCCTACAACACGCAGGTCGGCTGCGACTTCGTGCCTGTCGGCCTGGCGCTTGGTGAAGCCAAGCCGAAAACCATCGAAATCGGCGTGCCGGCGGTGCTCATCAGCCGCCAGATCATGGGTCCGGTCTCGGTGTTGATCGCCTGGGTCGTCTCACTGATCGTGTTTTAAAGAGAGTAAGGAAATGAGGTTCGCCATATGACGGTTCTGTTGAGAACACGGGTCACTGCCATCGGACCCGAAGTGGCGGATCTTGCCGAAGGGGGCGTGCTCATCCTGTTCGCGGATGGCTCGCCGCCGGAGCTTGCCGAAGTCTCCGTCCTGCACAAGACGGAGCAGGGACCAAGTGACGGAGCGCCCGCCAAGGGCGCTTCGATCACCGTCGGTTCGGTTTCAGCCGTCATAACGGCGGTTGGCTCCAGCGCATGGAGCAAGGTGCTCGAGATGGGCCATGTCGTCATCTCGTTCAACGGCGCCACCGAGGCCGAGCGGCCAGGGGAGATCTGCGCATCGCAGGTCGATACCCAGGCGCTCGTGGCCGCCCTGGAGACAGGCGCGATCATCACCATCGCCGCCTGAACACACTCGCGCCGGGACCGTCCGGTCCTGGCGCCAAGAGCAATTCCAGGAAAAATGTGAAACGGTTTTCCGTCCGGAATTGCGTAAAAACAAGGAGTTAGAGAGATTTCGCCGTTTCGATGAAATGGCGAAATAGCTCTAGGAAAGCAGAGTATTTGCCATGGAACGCTCGACCATCGTCAGAGTGCACGAAGGTTTGCACGCCCGTCCCGCCACGCGGTTCGTCAAGCTCGCCAAGGGTTTCGAATCCGATGTCGAACTGGTCAAGGACGGCAAGGCGGTCAGCGCCAAGAGCTCGGTCAAACTGATGCTGCTGGCGGTCAAGGAAAACCAGGAAGTCACCGTTCGGGCGAACGGCGCGGATGCCATCGAGGCCATCGAAGCGCTGATCGGCTATCTCGAAAACCCCAAGGCTGGTCTCGACGATGAAGCGGGGCCGCAGAGCCCGGCCAATGATGCCGGGCCGGAAGCGGCAGCCGCACCAGCGGCCGAATCTGCGCCCGCCGCATCCGGCGAAGCGAATGGCTTGCGCGGTGTCGCGGCAAGCGAGGGTGTCGCGATCGGGCCGGCTTTCGCGCATTTCCCGCCTGATATTACCGGGCAGGGCCGCACGCTGCAGGCTGAAGAGATCGCCGGCGAGATCGACAGGTTCCGCGCTGCTGTCGCCGCCGTCCAGGCGCGAATGGACCGGGCCTTGGCGCAGGACAGCCTGTCGGCCGGAGACCGAGGCATCGTCGCGGCACTCAGGGATATCGCCGCCGATGACAGCCTGACCGGGGAGGCCGAGAAGGCGATCAAGGGCGGCAACGACGCGGTCTCGGCCGTCATCACCGCCGCGTCCGCCATCGCCGCCGATTTCAGCGCAGTCGACGATCACTATCTGAATGCGCGCGCTGATGACGTCCATGCCGTAGGGCGGCAGATCTGCCTCGTCCTGCTTGGGCAGGATGACGTCAGCCTCGAAAACATTCCGCAAGGCGCCATCCTGATCGCCGACGACATCGGCGCCTGGGACCTGGCGCGCGCGCCGCTGAAACGCATAGGCGGGGTGATTTGCGGCCATGGCGGCGCCACCTCGCACATCGCCATCATTGCCCGCTCGCACGGCATTCCGGCGGTGCTGGGTCTCGGCGACCAGATCAATGCCTTGCGCACGGCGCACGACGTGGCGCTCGACGGTAACACCGGCCATGTGATCATCGACCCCGACGAGGCGACGCGTGCCGATTTCGCCGGCCGTGTCGAAGCGGCGGCGAACGAGCGTGCCGGCCTGACCGCCTTCAAGACGGTGACGCCGAAGCGCGCCGACGGCAGGGTCATCGAGGTCGCGGCCAATATCGGTTCACTCGAGGAAATCGAAGCAGCGCAGGAGGCCGGAGCCATGGGCGTCGGCCTGTTCCGCACCGAGCTTCTGTTCATGCGCCACATGCACCTGCCCTCCGAGGACATGCAGGCCGAGACCTATATGGCGCTGGCCAAGGCCTTCGAGCCCTATCCGGTCATCGTGCGCACGCTCGACATCGGCGGCGACAAGCCGATCGCCGGCATCGAGTTTCCCGACGAGGAAAACCCCTTTCTCGGCTGGCGCGGCATCCGCATGTGCCTCGACCGGCCCGACATCTTCAAGCGTCAGCTCAGGGCGCTGCTCAGAGCGGCCGTGCATGGCAACATCAAGGTGATGTTGCCGATGGTGTCCGATATTTCCGAAGTCACGCGCACCCGCGCACTGGTCGATGAATGCGCCGCCGAACTCAAGGCCGAAGGCGTGCCGCATGCGACGTTCGATCTCGGCGTGATGATCGAGACCCCGGCCGCCGTGCTGATCGCCCCGGCTCTGGCCAAGGAAGTGGCCTTCTTCTCGATCGGCACCAACGACCTGACCCAGTACATCATGGCCGCCGACCGGCTGAACCCGACCGTGGCCAAGCTCAACGACGTCACCAATCCGGCGGTCATGTCGGCGATCGAGCTGACGGCAAAAGCCGGCGTCGCCGCCGGCATCATGGTCGGCATGTGCGGCGAGGCGGCCGGGCGACCGGACCTGATCCCGGCCTTCGTGAAGATGGGGCTGACCGAGCTTTCGATGAGCCCGGCCTCGATCCAGCGCGCCAAGAAGACGATCACGGCCATGATAGCCGGGGAATAGGTTTCCTAAAGCGCTGCTGGGGCCTACGGCAAATGCGCAAGCAAGGTGGCGAAGACAGGCGTCAGCTCATCGACCGGGCTTGCCTTGGCGCAGGCCTGCAGGATGCGGTCATGACGGATATCGACCGCCAGGATCGCTATCTCCAGCATGTCCGGCTCCGGCGCGCCGTCGCGGCCGGTGGTCGCCAGGCCGCAGGCCAGAACGACCGGCGCCAGGCAGCTTATGTCGAGGGCCCGCTCCCCCGCCATTTCCGGCGCGGCGTCGCCAAAGCGGACCGGACGCTGGCCGAGCAACTCGACCAGCAACGCCGCGCAGGTGGCCGCGATTGCCGGCAGCCCGGCACCCGGCGCGGCCAGGGCCGCCAACAGATCAGCGTGGCGTTTGCGCATGGCGGCGTGAGCGGCTGCGAAATCGGCTTCGTGGATGCGGGCGTTTTCGACCTTGAGCCCGGCAAGCACCGCCTTGGCCAGATAGTACATGTCGCGCCGGAACAGGCGCTCGGCACTCAACTGCCGCTCTTCGTTTCCGGCCGGGAAATAGGTGCCAAGGCCCTTCACGGTCGTGCCGTCCACCTTGATCGGACGCTCATGCGGGACAAAGGACTCGGCGATCGACAGCGCCTCGTCGACGGCGCTGGCGGCGTGGCTGAGCAAGCCTTCGATGCCCTTGCCCGGAAACGGCGGCAGATGGCTGGTCGCCTCGCGCAGGACGCTGGCGTCGCCGCCGCCATCATGGCGGCTCTGCCTGATGATGTCTCGGACTTCCCGCAACCGGTCCTTCAGGTTGACGCGGACGTCTTCGGAGATTTGTCGGAGCATCGCGGTTTGCCTCGAAAGTGCCGTGGATTGCCGCCAGCAAGGGGCGGCCACCAACTCTACATTGTTCCTATCGATTGGTAGATCAATAGGCGATACTAGACCAGCATGCAGAATCGGTGACGGCGCGCGCATCCGTTACCGCGGGGGAGGGATGATTTGGCCAGGCGACGACAAATCGACGAAGGTCGGGCGGGAGCCGAAGCGACCGAACAGGTCGTCAGCGAAAGCCGGACGGATCGTCTGAGGATTCGGGCCGCCTGGATGTATTTCGTCGAGCAGATGACGCAGAACGAGATCGCCGACGTGCTTGGCGTCGGCCGCGTCACCATCGTGCGCATGCTGGCGGAGGCGCGTTCGCGCAACGAGGTGAAGATCACCATCGAGAGCGAATTGTCGGAGATCGTGCGGCTGGAGCGCGCGCTGGAGCGGACGTTCGGCCTGCAGCAGGCGCTGGTGGCGCCGCTCACCGCGCCTAATGCCGACCCGATCCCCGCGATCAGCGCCAAGACCGGGATCTTCCTGTCCGATACGATGAAATCCGGCATGCGCGTCGGCGTCGGCTGGGGCCGGACGTTGTTCTCGAGCCTGCCGTTCATCAGCGCCAGGTCGCTCTCGGACTTCAAGGTGATCTCGCTGCTGGGCGGCGTTGGCGTCGCGCGTCGCTACAATCCGGCGGAGTTCGCCTGGCGGTTCGCCCAAGTCTTCCAGGGTGACGGCTATCTCATTCCGACACCGGCCGTTGTCGACAGCGTCGAGACCAAGATCGCGCTGGTGGAGCGCTGCGGCCTGCAGGAAATCTTCGAGATGGCCGACACGCTCGACGCCGTGCTGCTGTCGATCGGCGGCATTGCCTCGGCGACGACCTTCTATCGGGGCGGCTTCCTCAAGGAGGCGGAGCGCGAGGCGCTGGTCTCGCGCGGCGCGGTCGGCGACCTTCTGTTCCATTTCTTCGACCGCAATGGCGATCTGGTCGACCATCCGATCAACAGCCTGGTGATGTCGGTGGATGTCGACCGCCTGCGCAAGGCGCCGATCCGCATCCTGACCTCCGGCGGCGAGGAGAAGATCGAGGCCCTGCTCGGCGCCATGAACCTGATCGCGCCGACGATCCTGATCACCGACGAGGAGAGCGCAAGGCGCATGCTCGAGGCGGTCAGCGCAAGCTGAAGGACCCGGTAATGTAATCGGGCCAGGCCTGCTGCTCGTCGAAAACGGCGGCAAGATCCGGTGTGTCCGCCAGTATCCCGCTGAGAACCAGTGCCGTGGCGATGCCGGAACCGTTTCCGCCCGCAATATCATGCTCGACGCTGTCGCCAACGCAGACCACGCTGGCGCGATCGGGCTCGCCGGCCAGTGCCAGGGCCGCGTCGAAAATCGCCGGATAGGGCTTGCCGATGCGGGTGACGCTGCCGCCGAGCTCCTCGTAGAGATCGGCGATCTCGCCCGCGCCGAAACGGGGTCCGACCGCCGTAAGCATGATCCGGTCGGGATTGGTGCAGAAGCAGGGTACCTCGCGGGCCGCCGCCGGGGCAAGCAGCCGGCGATAATGGTCGAGGTCATGGCGGTCGCCCTCGCTGGCCGAGATCAGCACCAGTTCGGCGTCTTCGCCTGCCTGCGTCAGCACAAAGGGCAGGCCTTCGACCGCGGTGCGGTCGTCGTCGCGGCTGATCAGCAGGCACTTTGTCTCCGGGCGCAACCTTCCCGATGCCGCCATGTCATTGAAGGACCGCCACGCCACCTCGCCGGAAGACACGAAATGGTCCCAGCTTCCGGCGGCGAAGCCGAGCTTCAGCAGGCGATCCTCATTGGGCCTGGCGCGCTTGCCGGAGTTGGAAATCAGCACCACCGTCTTGCCGGCACGCTTCAGCGCCGACAATGCCTCTACCGCGCCTGGATAGGGGGCCTGGCCGTCATGCAGCACGCCGAACTGGTCGAGCAGGAAAACCTGGTAGCGGCCAGCCAGCGGTCCGATACCGTCGAGTCGCTCGATTGCTTTCGCGCTCATATGAGTCCTGCCTTGCTTGCACCCCTCAGCGCCAGCCGCGCGGTGCCGGCGGCGGCCTCGTCGGAAAGCGCGGGCAGGAAGTCGACGCCGAGCTTGCGCCGCCGGATGGCAGTCCAGGCCGGATTTGCGGCACCGCCTCCCACGCTCCTGACCGATGTCAGCGCCGGCGCGCCAAGTTCGGCCAATCTGCGATAGCCGAGTGCCTCGATCGCGGCCATGCCTTCCAACATCGCCTTGAGATAGTCGGTGTCGTCAGCCGGCCTCGGGGCAAGGCGCGGCGGCAGGGTCGGATCGGCGATCGGGAACCGCTCGCCTGCTACGCTGAGCGGGTAGTAGTCGAGGCCGGTCTCGGTCGCGGGATCGATTGCCGCGCTGAGCTCGATGATCCGCGCCAGTGGAAAATGCTGAGCCAATACCTTGCCGCCGGAATTCGATGCACCGCCGGCCAGCCAAGTATCGCCGAAGCGATGGCTGTAGATGCCGAAGCGTGGCGCCGAGATCGGCCGGTCGGACAGGATCTTGATGGTCAGCGAGGATCCCAGCGCCGTGACGCCGTCGCCGGCCGCCGTGGCGCCCGTCGCCAGGAAAGAGGCGCAGCCATCGGTGGTGCCGGCGACCACGACCACATTGCGCGACAAACCGAACAGTTCCGCGGCGGCCGCGGTGAGCGAGCCGGTGACGTCGCCCGGCTCGACGACATCAGGCAGCAAGTCCATGCGCATGCCGGTGGCCGCGATCCAGTCCGGCCAGCGGCGGGCCTCGACATCATAGCCTGTCTTCAGGGCATTGTTCTCGTCGCTGACATCGAAGCGGCCGGAGAGATTTCCGGCAATCCAGTCGGCCTGGTGCAGCACGGCCGCGATATCGGGCAGATGCTGGAACCGCAACGCCTTGGCGAGGCCGGAGGTCGCGCCGTGGGCGGCGCTTGCGTCCGGCGCCTCGCGGGCGATCGCGGCCAGTATATCCCCTTCGGCGACCTTGTCGTTGTACATCAGCGGCTCGGCCAGCGGCTGCCCCGCGGCGTCGACCGGCAGCAGTGTACCCGACGTGCCGTCGACGGCGATGGCGCGGACCGCGGCGCGGTCGATGCCCGAAAGCAGTTCCGCCAGAGCCGCCTGGACCGCTTGCCACCATGCCGAGGCGGCGCGGGGATCCTGGCCGAATCTGTCGAGCCGGACGGCGGACTGGCCGGCAATCGAAAAGTCCGGGCGCATCGCGACAGCGCGCGCGCCCGACGTGCCGATATCGATGCCGATGACAAGTGGCATCATGTCTTCAGTCCTTTGCTAGCCGGCGGCATTCAGCTTCTGGCGATACTGCTCAGCGTCCCAATTGACCAGTTCGTCATTCTCGGCGGCGGTGAGATAGCTCAATCGGGCCGCGACATCGACGCGTGCCGTCACGTCGGCCAGGCAGCGCTGCATGGCGTCCGCGCCGGCGCTGGCGTCGCCGCGCATCAGCACGCCGGCATCGGGAAACAGGATCGCAACGGGTGCCGCGCCAAGCCGCGCGGTGACACCCGCGGCGTCTTCGCCGGGCCTCGCCACGACCGAACCCTGGCCGAGGAAGATGACATGGTCGGGATAGAGGCTGCCGGCCCCGGCCATGCGGCGGCTTTCCGGATCGAGCGCGGCGGCATGGGCTTCGACATCGGCCGGCAATCGGTAGACGCCTTCGCCGGCAAGCGCGGTCAGGGCCGCGATGTCGGGTGCGATGGTCGCGCGCGCCGGGCGCGCCAGCAGCGACCGGACGCGGTGGAGCAGACGATCCGCCTCGGCGACGGTTTCGGCGGCGACGACCAGCCCGTGATTGCCGAGGATCAGTACGTCGACGCCAGGCCGCAGCTTCTCGGCAATGCCGCGGGCAAGCGGCAGGCCCGGCCGGAAATAGGGCACGTAGGCCCATTCGATGCCCCCCAGCCGCTTGGCGACCTCAGCTTCGCCATCGGCCTGCACGGCAAGCGAGATCGTGTCGACGCAGTGGACATGCAAAACCACGCGCTGCGGCATCAAAGCGTGCACCGTGGTCTCGATCGATGGGCGCAGGCCGCGCGGATTGAGCGCCGCAATGGCGAAGCCCTGCGGCTTGTCGGCGGCCGGGTCGCGCTCCTCGACCGCCTTGAGCAGCGGCGCCATCGCCACCGGCACCATGATGTCGTCGGTGAGCGCATCCTTCAGCCAGGTGCCGGACGCCTTGATCCAAAGCGTGTCGCCGGCCTTGAGCGAGGTGTTGCCGCCCGCCGCCTGGGTCATATGCGCGTCCAGCCCAATGCCGGCTGAAAGTGCCCGCAAGGCCGCCAGCTCCTGCGCGTCAGCTTGGGTTGCCATGGCGCCATTCCTTCCACGCTGCACGAAATCCCGTCGCCCGGGCCGCTGTTGGCGCTGATATCGCAGATGCGAGCGACTTACGTCAACCGTGATCTACTATCATCAAAACTGGCTTGCAATCTCACTAATGTTGAGTAAGTTGCGCCAATTGCCATGGGAAAATGGCATTGGGAGGAAAAAGTTGAGCGACTCCGGCCGCCAGCGTCAGATCGTCGAACTGCTGCGGGATCGCCCGTTTGCCTCAGTGCGCGAGCTGCAGGAGCGGCTTGGCGTTTCGGCTGCAACGGTCAGGCGCGACATCGACCGGATCGACGAGGCCGGTGAGGCGCGCAAGGTCTATGGCGGCATCTCGGCGCTCGATGGCGCCTCGCAGGCGGGCATTGCCTATGCCAGGCCCTATGACGAAAACCGTGACCTTGCCGTCGAGGCCAAGCGGCAGATCGCGGCTGTAGCGGCGACCATGGTGCGCGATGGCGACGCCGTCATAGTCCATGGCGGCTCGACTTGCTTCCACCTCGGGGTCAAGCTCGCCGACCGCAACATCCGCCTCTACACCAATTCGATGCCGCTGGCGGCCTATCTCAGCGACCACGGCCATTGCAGCCTGACTGTTGCAGGTGGTGACCTGCATCGCGAGCCCGGCATCATCCATTCCCTGACCCAGGCAGCGCCCTTCTACGCATCGAAATTCTTTCTCGGCGCGCAAGGTCTCAACCAGGAAGGGGTGCTGGAATCGCACCCGCTGCTGGTGCGCTCCATCGTCGACCTCAGCCTCTGCTCCGACCAGATCGTGGTGCTGGCCGACAGCCGCAAACTGTCGATCCATGCGCGCAATGTCGCGCTGCCCCTGTCGCGCATCGGCACGCTGGTGACCGATGACGGGCTCTCCGATGCCGATGCGCGCATGCTGGAAGATGCCGGGGTCATGGTGCGGATTGCCTCCACTTCGGGGGCGATCCCATGAGGCTGGCGGTGCTCGATTTCGGCAAGACCAATTCGAAGCTGTTCGTCTTCGGCCAGGACGGACGCATTCTCGACGAGCGCCGGACCCAGCCGAAATGGACGCGCAAGGACGGATTCAGCGTGCTCGCCGAGGCCGAGCTCCATGATTGGGCACTCGGTGCCGTCGCGGACGCGGTCGAAAACCATGGCGTGGAAGGGGTGATGGTGTCCGGCCATGGCTGCACCTTTGCTCTCGTCGATGATGCGGCGCTGACGCATCCAATCCTCGACTACGAGCAGGAACCGCCGGCCGAAATCGCCGCGCGGATCGATCGCAGCATCCCGGACTTCTCCGAGACGTTCTCGCCCCGCCTGCCGCTCGGCTTCAACTATGGTCGTCACATGCTGTGGCTGCAGGAGGTCGATCCCGATGCGTTCGCGGCGGCGAAATCGATCCTCGGCTATCCGCAATACTGGAGCTGGCGCCTGGGCGGCCGGGCAGCCTGCGAAGTGTCCTATCTCGGTTGCCATTCGCATTTGTGGGCGCCGCGCAAGCGCGATTTCTCCTCACTGGTCGATGCCCAGGGGTGGCGCGGCCGGATGCCGGCCTTTGAGCGCGCCGGCACGGTCATCGGCGAGCGGCGCCTTGCGGGCGCGGCGCGGCCGATCGCCATCCACAATGGCGTTCACGACTCGAATGCGGCGCTGCATGCCTATCGCCGGCAGGACCTTGGCCCGCTGACCGTCGTGTCGACCGGCACCTGGGTCATCGTGCTCAATCCCGACTGTCCGCTGGATGCGCTCGACCGCGAGCGCGACATGCTGGTCAATGTCGATGTCGACGGCGGTCCGGTGCCGACCATCCGCTTCATGGGCGGCCGCGAATTCGCCTTCATCAGCGACGGCTGGCAAGGCGCGATCCCGCATGGCTCGATCCAGCAAGCGATCGACGCCGGCATCATGGCGCTGCCGAGCTTCGCGCCGGGCGGGCCGATGCCGGGCAGTGCAGGCCGGCTGGTCGGGCGCATGCCCGATGCCGGAGAACGCGCCGCGGCCGCTCTGCTCTATGTGGCGCTGATGGTCGATCTCTGCCTTGACCTCATCCATTCGCAAAACACCGTCATCGTCGATGGCGGGCTGAACGCCGGCGGCCTGCTTGCCGGGCTCATTGCGCAATTGCGTCCCGGCCAGGCCTTCCTGCAGGGCGCCTCGCTGGAAGGCAGTGCCACGGGGGCTGCGGCGCTCGCCTTCGAGAGCGTTGGGCGCGAATTCGCCGCCGAGGCGCCAGAGCCGGTGCATGCGGCGCGCTTCGGCGGCCTCGCCGGCTATCGCGACGCCTGGCGCGATCGCATTGCCGCGCAGGGCGCCGCCGTCAAGGCAGCGGGTGGTGCACGATGAGCGTGCCGGCACAGAAACACGCAAGCAGTCACCCAGTGCTGGAGATGCGCCACATCTCCAAGACTTTCGGCGCGATCCGCGCCCTGCACGATGTCTCGCTCACCGTCCACGCCGGCGAGCTGCACGCGCTGATGGGCGAAAACGGCGCCGGCAAGTCGACGCTGATGAAAGTGCTGTCGGGCGCCTATCGGCCGGATCCCGGCGGCGAGATCCTGATCGATGGCGCGCCAGCCGCGACCGGCGATCCGATCAAGGCGCGCGCCGCGGGTATCGCGGTGATCTATCAGGAGCTGTCGCTGGCGCCCAACCTGACGGTGGCGCAGAACATCTTCCTCGGCAACGAACCGCGGCGCTTCGGCATCGTCGACCGTGACCAGTGCAGCCGGCGCGCGAACGAAATCATCGCGCGGCTCGGCGTCTCCTTCTCGGCGCGCGCCCTGGTCTCCAGCCTGTCGCTCGGCGAGCGCCAACTGGTCGAGATTGCGCGTGCGCTATCGACCAATGCGCGCATCATCGTCATGGACGAGCCGACCACGTCGCTGACCTCGCGCGAGACCGACAGCCTGTTCGAGGTGATCGCGACGCTGAAATCGCAAGGCATCGCCATCATCTACATCAGCCACCGCATGGAAGAGGTCTACCAGCTCGCCGATCGCGTCAGCGTGCTGCGCGACAGCGGCTATGTCGGCACGCTGGAGCGCGCCGACCTCAACGCTTCGCGACTTGTGTCGATGATGGTCGGACGCGATCTCTCCGCCTTCTACAAGAAGGATCATCGCCCACCGGACGAGAAGCGCGCCGTCGCTCTCTCGGTGCACGGCATGTCCGACGGGCGGCTGTTGAAGAACTGTTCGTTCGACCTGCACAAGGGCGAGGTGCTGGCCCTGGCGGGTCTTGTCGGTTCCGGCCGCACCGAACTCGCCCGGCTGATCTTCGGCGCCGACAAACGCATATCGGGTACGGTGGAGCTCGAGGGCAAACCGATCTCCATCGGCTCGCCGCGCGAGGCGCTCGATGCCGGCATCGCCTACCTCACCGAGGACCGCAAGGAATTCGGCCTGTTCCTCGACATGTCGATTTCCGACAACATCAACATGGGCGTGCTGGCCAGGGACGCGCGGGCCGCCGGATTCCGCGATTTCAGCGCCGCCGATAGGCGTGCGGCAAAAGCGATTACCGACCTGTCGATCCGTACCCGTTCGGCGCAGGCCAATGCGGGCTCGCTGTCGGGCGGCAACCAGCAGAAGGTGCTGCTCGCCCGGCTGCTGGAGACCGAGCCGAAGGTCGTCATCCTCGACGAGCCGACCCGGGGCGTCGATGTCGGCGCCAAGTCGGAAATCTACCGGCTGATCGACAATCTCGCCAACAAAGGCATCGCCATCCTGATGATCTCCAGCGAATTGCCCGAGGTGATCGGCGTCGCCGACCGCGTGCTGGTGATGCGCGACGGCACCATAGCGGGCGAGGTGACTGCATCCGGGGGCGAGCCGCTTCGTCAGGAAGCGATCATGGAACTTGCGACGGGAGCGGCCCAGGAATGACCGACAGAACGACGACGAGCGTGGATCAGGCCGCGGTCAGGAGCCGCCGGCTGCGCACCGCCTTCGCCGCACTTGGCATGCTGCCGGTGCTGGTGCTGCTGGCGGCCGGCTTCCAGTTCATCAACCCCCGCTTCCTCACCGAAACCAACCTGCTCATCGTCACGCAGCAATCGTCGATCAACATCGTGCTGGCGGCCGGAATGACCTTCGTCATCCTGACCGGCGGCATCGACCTGTCGGTCGGCTCCATCCTCGCCGCCGCGGCGATGGTGGCGGTGCTGGTGTCATTGGTGCCTGACTGGGGTCTGCTCGGCGTGCCGGCGGCCATCCTGGCCGGCCTCGGCTTTGGCCTCATCAACGGACTGCTCGTCGCCTATATCAGGCTACCCCCCTTTATCGTCACGCTGGGTTCGCTGACGGCCGTGCGCGGCATTGCCCGCCTGCTCGGGCAGGATACGACCGTGTTCAACTCCGACCTGCCGTTCGACTTCATCGGCAACGGCTCGCTGTTCGGCATTCCCTGGCTGGTCGTCATCGCATTGTCGGTCGTCGTGCTGTCCTGGCTGGTGCTCAAGCGCACGGTGCTCGGCACCTGGATCTATGCCGTCGGCGGCAATGCCGAGGCGGCGCGGCTGACCGGCATCAAGGTGCCGCTGGTGCTGCTGTTCGTCTATGGCGTTTCGGGCCTGCTCGCCGGGCTGGGCGGCGCCATGTCGGCGGCAAGGCTCTACGCCGCCAACGGCCTGCAGCTCGGCCAGTCCTACGAACTCGATGCCATCGCCGCGGTCATCCTGGGCGGCACCAGCTTCGTCGGCGGCGTCGGCTCGATCTGGGGCACGCTGATCGGCGGCCTGATCATCGCGGTGCTCTCCAACGGGCTCATCTTGGCCGGCGTTTCGGACATCTGGCAGTACATCATCAAGGGATTGGTCATCATCGTGGCGGTCGCCCTCGACCGCTACCGGCTCCAGGCAGGGGCGAGAACGTGAGTGACCTGGTCGCCGGCATCAAAGGCCGGCTTGTGTAACGCACCGTGAGAGGCGCGGGGCAATTGGAGGAAGTAAGCGTAATGAAGACCATCGCCAAACTGCTCTGCGGCGCCGCATTCGCGGCTGTCGCCATCGCGCCGGCATCGGCCAAGGACCTCAACAAGGTCGGCATCTCGGTCGGCCTGCTCGGCAACCCCTTCTTCGTCGCCACCATCAAGGGCATCGAGGACGCGGCCAAGAAGATCAACCCGAAGGTCGAGGTGACGTCGGTTTCGGCCGACTATGACCTCAACAAGCAGGTCTCGCAGGTCGATTCCTTCATCGCCGCCGGCGTCGACGTGATCATGCTCAACGCTGTCGACGCCAAGGCGATCGCACCGGCGGTGAAGAAGGCACAGGCCGCCGGCATCATCGTTGCCGCCTTCGACGTTTCGGCGCCGGGCGCCGACGTCACCGTGATGACCAACAACGTCAAGGCTGGCGAGGAAGCCTGCCAGTACCTGGTCGACCACACCGGCGGCAAGGGTGACTACGTCATCCTCAACGGCCCGGCGTCGTCGTCGATCCTGGAGCGGGTCAAGGGCTGCAAGAACGTGCTTTCGCAGCATCCCGACATCAAGATCCTCTCGGACGACCAGAACGCCGAAGGTTCGCGCGACGGCGGCCTGAAGGTGTTCCAGTCGCTGCTCACCCGTTTCGACAAGATCGACGCGGTGTTCGCCATCAACGATCCGACCGCGATCGGCGCGCAACTCGCCGCCAAGCAGCTCAACCGCTCCGAGTTCATCATCACCGCGGTCGACGGCGCGCCCGATATCGAGAAGGAGCTCTCTTCCGGCACCTCGATGATCAAGGCCTCGGCCTCGCAGGACCCCTATGTGATGGCCGGCCAGTCGCTGACGATGGCGGCGGAGCTGCTCGCCGGCAAGAAGCCGGCGGAGGCAACCGTGCTGCTCGATCCCAAGCTGATCACCGCCGAGAACCTGAAGGACTACAAGGGCTGGACCGCGGCCCGCTGATCAGTCCGACACAAGCGCGGCCGGGTTGATCCGGCCGCGCCTTCCTCATCGCCGCTAGAGCGTTTCACCGTTTCACGGAAACGGCGAACCGCTCTATCTCTTTGTTTTAACGCAATTCCTGTGGGAGAACCGCTCACACTTTTCCTGGAATTGCTCTAACCCGGAGACGATCATGTCGCGCATCGGAATCCATTCTTTCGTCTGGTCGGCAAGCTCGGCGCAGAGCGAACTCGAGCGCACGCTGGCCAACACCAGGGAGGCGGGCTTCGACCTGATCGAATTCTCCTATCTCGATCCCGCCGATGTCGACATTGGCGGGCTTGCCAAACGTATCGCCGATCTCGGCCTTGGCGTGGCGATCAGCATCGGATTGCCCGGTGACGGCGACATATCGAGCGCCGACAAGGCGGTTGCCGCGCGTGGCGTCGAAATCCTCCACGAGACCATCGCGCTGACGCGCGACCTTGGCGGCAGCAAGGTCGCCGGCATTCTGTCGGCCAGCCACGGCTTGCAGGCCGAAGCGCCGACGCGCGACCAATGGAACCGCAGTGCGACAACGCTGGCCAAGGTCGCCGAGACGGCGAAGGCGGCCGGCGTCACGCTCAATCTCGAGATCGTCAACCGCTTCGAAAGCAATCTGCTCAACACCGCCGCGCAAGGGTTGGCCTTCATCGAGGACACCAGTTCGGACAACATCTTCCTGCATCTCGACACGTTCCACATGAACATCGAGGAGGCCGATGTCGGGCTGGCCATCCGCCATGCCGCGGCCAAGATCGGTTATGTCCATATCGGCGAAAGCCATCGCGGCTTCCTGGGCACCGGCAACATCGACTTCGCAGGGATTTTCGATGCGCTGACGGCAATCGGCTACGCCGACGATCTCAGCTTCGAATCCTTCTCCTCGGAGATCGTGGATGAGAACCTGTCGAAGAAAACCGCGATCTGGCGCAATCTGTGGACCGACAATATGGCGCTCGCAAAGCATGCGCGCGCCTTCATCGGTCTCGGGCTGGAAACGGCGCGCCGCAAGGCCGAACTCGTCTCGGCCCGGCACAAGCCGTAGCGCGGGAGCGGGCAGCGGGACGTCCCTAGCTGGGTTGCCTGATGCGGAAGCGCCGCTGGTTCTCCTGGTATTTGCATTGCTCCCGTCATGCGCATCGGCTATCCGACCTCTCGGACAGATGAAGCAAAAGGAGCCCGGCATGACGAACAAGACGATCCTCAAATTCGGCCCCGTCGAACACGCGGAAGCCGGCGACCTGCCTGGCTGGATCGCGGTCGAGGGGCAGCCGACCATGCAAACCGCTGTCCAGCACACGACCGCGGACGGCAAGGTCATATCGGGAACCTGGCGGGCGTCGCCCGGCACCTATCACGCGACCTACACCGACTACGAGTTCGTGCACATGATCGCCGGCCGCATCATCATCACACCGGACGGCGGCACGCCTGTCGAAGTGGGTCCCGGCGACGCGTTCGTCGTGGAAGCCGATTTCAAGGGAACCTGGAAGATCATCGAGCCGGTGACCAAGCATTTCGTGGTCAGGGTTGGCTGAGCCAGCCTGATCGAAGCTGCAGCATGTGAGGCCCGCCATGGCGAACCATGACGGGCTTTTCCTTGCCGGCTTGCCTCGCTTGGAAATGCGGACGCCTCGCCGTCGCATGATCCGTACGGAAGAGGACGATGCCTACCTCGACTACGCCATCGCCAAGGGCGGCGTTGAGGACGGCTTGTGCGCCAGCTTCGTGAACTCGTCCCAGGAAAACGGGCATCGGCAACGGACTGGCGTTGCCGGAGCATGCTTGAGACCTATATCCGCTAGCAACTCGCTTTCCCCAACGCCACGATACGGATGTCGGACGTGGAGTGGAATTTTGCCAAGTCCAACAAGGCAGTGGCCGATATCGTCAAGGTGATCGCCGATCACGTGAAACCGTTCAAGGCCGGCGCCGAGGTGGCCCCCGGCATCACCTCGGTAGCGCTCAAGGGCCATACGCCAGGCCATGTCGGCTATCAGATCAAATCCGGAAAAGAACGGCTTTTCGATATCGGCGATACCGTGCACAGTTCGATCCTCTCGCTTGCCAAGCCCGACTGGGCGGTGGCCTTCGACGGCGACAAGCCGGAGGCGGAGCACAACCGGGCCAAGACTTTGGCGACACTGGCCAAGGACCACGAAATGATCTTTGCGCCACATTTCCCCTTCCCAGGTGTCGGCTATATCGAGAAAGACGGCGATCACTTCAAATGGGCGCCGAGCGACAAGCCGCAGTAGGTTTCCGGTCCCCGGTCGAAAAAGGTTGTGGCGCGATGACTTGAAGCGACAGCTGTCCATTGGCGCGCTGAAGGAGCCAATCATCGCCTTCCGTCGAGAATGTACCATCCGCGCGGTCCCGGCTTCGGGTTCGTGACGAAATGGACGTGGATACCGGCCGACGCCAATTGTGCGGTCCAGGCAACCACATTTGGCTCGACAGTCGCCACGCGCGACAAACCCGATGTCGGGGCCTGCTTCTTTTTCAAAGGCGAGCCGCATTTCAGAATTTCATTTCTATCTAAGTCTATAAGTTAAGTGGAATTTAGTCCGACGCTCTTGGCCAGGGCGGGCAATCGAGGGGTTTGCCCTCTGTTCAAAAGGACTGAATGCCATGCGAAAACTGATTTCCGCCACCCTTGTCGGGTTTGCCCTGGCAGCCATTTCCGCTGCAGCGCACGCCGCCGACAAGAAAGTCGTCATCGCCTACCAGACCGGTGCCAACCCCTACAATCTCGGCATCGCCAATGGTGATCTTGCCAAGAAGACCGGTTGGGACATTGAGTTCCGCCGCTTCAACTCAGGCGCCGACATCTTTGCCGCCATCGCGTCCGGCGACGTCCAGATCGGGGATGTCGGATCGAGCCCGTTCGCCGCTGCCGTCAGCAAGGGCATCGACGTGAAGGCGTTCTACATCTCGTCGGTCTCTCGTGACGGCGAAGCCCTGGTTGTCCGGCCCGAGATCAAGACCCCGGCCGACCTGCGGGGCAAGAAGCTCGCCGCTGCGCCGGTCTCCACCGACCACTACCAGCTTCTCGCCGTGCTCAAGCAGGAAGGCATTTCCGAGAAGGAAACCCAGGTCATCGCCATTCCACAGCCCGAGATTGTCGCGGCCTGGAAGCGCGGCGACATCGACGGTGCCTTCGTCTGGGATCCCGCACTCTCCGAACTCAAGAAGAACGGCAAGGTCCTGCTCACGGCCGGCCAGGTTGCCGATCGTGGCGCGCCGACCTTCAGCGCGCTGGTCGTGACTGGCGATTTCGCCAAGGCCAATCCCGACTTCCTTGGCCAGTATGTCCGGCTGATCGACGGCTACACCACGTCCTATCTCGGCAATCCGGCCGCCTGGGGACCGGACTCCGAGAACGCCAAGGCGATCGCCAAATTGCAGGGCGGCACGGCGGCCGAGAATTCCGAGCAATTGAAGACGACTGTCGTTCCGCCGCTTGACGAGCAGGTGTCGGATAAATGGCTGGGTGGTGGCGACAAGAGCGCCGTTGCGAAGATCCTCAAGGACACCGCGGGCTTCCTGAAGGACCAGAAGAAGATCACCACCATCAAGGACAGCTACGCCGCGGCCGCCGATCCGCAATATGCGGAGGCCGCCAAGGCCTCCAACTAGAAATCCCCGAACGACATTCGGTTCTGGCTGGCGGAAATCCCGCCAGCCAGACTGCCTGGAGGCCACCATGCTTCGAATTCGCGACGCCAGCGTCACCTTTCCAGCCTCGGACGGTCAGGAGGTACACGCGCTCGATCACGTCTCGCTCGACATCGCCCCGGATTCCATCGTCGTCGCGGTCGGAGCTTCCGGATGCGGCAAGTCGACATTGCTCAACGCGATCGCCGGCTTCCTGCCGCTAACCGAAGGCTCGATCACGCTGGACGGAAAGGAGATTGTCGCGCCCGGCGGCGATCGGGGCGTCGTGTTCCAGAAGGATACCTTGCTGCCCTGGGCCAGCGTGCTGGACAATGTTGCTCTCGGCCTGAAATACCGAGGCGTGCGGCGCGGCGACCGACGTGAGCAATCACGACGCCTGCTGGAACTGGTCGGGCTCGCCGATTTCGCCGAAAAGCCGCCCTACGAACTGTCCGGCGGCATGCGCCAGCGCGTCGGCATCGCGCGTGCGCTGGCCACCGATCCGAAGATACTGTTGATGGACGAGCCTTTCGGCGCCCTCGACAGCCTGACGCGCGAGACGATGCAGCAGCTTCTGGCCTCGGTCTGGGCCAAGACCGCCAAGCAGATCCTGTTCATCACCCATTCCATCGAGGAAGCCCTTACGCTCGGCACGACCATCGTTGTGATGTCGCCTCGGCCTGGCCGCATCGTTGCTCGGTTCGACGCCGATTTCGTGCGCGAGTTCGCCGAGACCGGCGACATCGGGCCAATCCAGTCCCACCCACGTTTCATCGAACTGCGTCAAGAAATCCGCTCGCTCATCCACCTGCCGGAAGGCGCCCGCAAAGGAACCTTGCAATGACGCTTGCCGCCAATTCGGGAACTTCATTTCCAGCTTCGACAACTCAGCGTGCGCGGTCCGCTCGGCCGCGCCGGTCCACATCGACAAGCACGCTCGGCATCAGCCTGGTCACGCTGGCTGCGCTGATCGCATTGTGGTTCCTCGCCGCGCATTTCGGCTGGGCCTCGCCGCTGTTCCTGCCTTCGCCCGCCGAGGTACTGACCCAGTTCAGCGCTGTCTGGGCCGACGGTTATGCCAACGGCACGCTCCTTGACCACACGCTGGCAAGCCTTGGCCGCATCGCCGCGGCGCTCGGCGTTGGTATTTTCCTTGGCATTCCGCTTGGCCTGCTGATGGGGCTCAATCGCTGGGTCAAGGGCATCTTCAGCGTTCCGATCGATCTCTACTGGGGCCTGCCGCCTTTGGCCTACCTGCCGCTGCTGATCATCTGGCTGGGCATTGGCGAGACTTCCAAGATCGTGCTCCTGTCACTGTCGACCTTTGCTCCGATCTGCTTTGCCGCACAGGCCGGCGTCAGGTCCGTACCCATCGAACGGATCAATGCCGCGCTGTCGCTTGGCGCCAGCCGCCCGCAGCTGTTCACCAGCATCATCCTGCCGTCCGCATTGCCGGAAATCATGACCGGCCTGAAGATTGCCATTGGCGCTGGCCTGTCGACGCTGGTCGCGGCCGAGTTGATCGCGGCCCAGTCGGGCCTTGGCTACATGATCATGTCGGCGGCCAATTTCCTCGCCACCGATGTCGTATTCGTCGGCCTCATCGTCATCGCCATCCTTGCTTTCGCCTTCACCAGCGGCATGCGCTGGCTGGAGCATCGCCTCATCCCCTGGAAGGGCAAGATCTGACGCCTGCCCTACATTCCACAGCCCCTGAAGGAACAATCCGATGTCCAGCAACACCCGTCCGGTCGACCTCTACTGGTACCTGCCGACCCATGGCGATGGGCCGTATCTCGGCACGGACGAACGGCACCGTCCGGCGACGTTCGGATATCTCAGGGAGATTGCCCAGGCCGCCGACCGGCTTGGCTTCAAGGGCGTGCTCCTGCCTACCGGGACTCGGTGCGAGGATGCCTGGATCGTGGCGGCAGGGCTGATCCCGCTCACCGAACGGCTCAAGTTCCTCGTGGCGCTGCGACCGGGCAGCGGAACACCGGCCCTGTTCGCGCGCCATGCGGCCACCCTGGACCGCATTTCCGGTGGTCGGGTCCTGCTCAATGTCGTCACTGGAGCCGACCCGGCCGACCTTGCCGGCGACGGCAACAAGCTCGGTCATGACGAGCGCTATGCGCAGACCGACGAGTTCCTCACCATCTGGCGGCGGATACTTTCGGGCGAGCCGGCTGATTTCGAGGGCAAGTATCTGTCCGCCCATGGCACCGACATTTCCTTCCCGCCAGTTCAGCAGCCCCACCCGCCACTGTGGTTCGGAGGCTCATCCGACGCCGGCATTGCGATCGCCGCCAAGCATGTCGACGCCTATCTGAGCTGGGGCGAGCCGGTGGACCAGCTTGCCGAAAAGATCGATCGCGTGAGGAAGGCCGCCGCGGCGCAAGGCCGGACGATGCGCTTCGGCCTTCGCATTCATCTGATCGTGCGCGAAACGGAAGATGAGGCCTGGGCGGCGGCCGACCGGCTGATCAGCCATGTCACCGACGACCTGATCGCCGAAGCCCAGAACGGGTTCACCAATATCTCGGAATCCGTCGGCCAAAAGCGCATGTCGGCGCTTCATCAGGGCCGGCGCGACCGGCTGGTCGTCGGTCCGAATTTATGGGCGGGACCCGGGCTGGTGCGCGGCGGTGCGGGAACGGCGCTGGTCGGCAATCCCGACAATGTCGCGGCGCGGATTCGTGAGTATCAGGACATCGGCATCGAGACGATCATCGCATCGGGCTACCCGCATCTGGAAGAGGCGTTCAACGTTGCTGAACTGCTTTTCCCCAAACTCGGACTAAGCGGTGAGGCCGCGCAGGCGGAGCGTAGCTGGGATGTCGAGTTCGGACGTGGAGTACGCCCTCAGGCCGCCGCATCCGCTTCGTGATGTCATGGTGCCAGTGATCTGGGCGCATGTGGACCGGCCAAAGGCCGGCCTTCACATCCTCCCGGGCAGCTGGAGTCATTCGCGGTGACGAAATTCCAGAGGTGGCTTGGCCAAGGCCGTTGTGCAAAGCCTTCGGACGCCAACCGATCAAAGCCTCCGTTCACCGTTCCAGGCAGATCGCCACACCCTGGCCGCCGCCTATGCAGAGCGAGGCCAGGCCCTTGCGGGCCTTGCGCCTCGTCATCTCGTGAAGCAGCGTCACCACGATGCGGCAGCCGGATCCGGCCAGCGGGTGGCCGAGCGCGATGGCGCCGCCACTCATGTTGATGATCTCCTCGTTCCAGCCCATCTCGCGGTTGACCGCGATCGCCTGCGCGGCGAAGGCTTCGTTGATCTCCATGACGTCGAGCTCGGACGGCCGCCAGCCGGCCTTCTCCAGCGCAAGGCGCGACGCCGCGACAGGGCCCAGCCCCATATCCATCGGCTCGACACCCGCCGAGGCGTAGGATGCGATGCGGGCGAGGGGCTTTAGCCCGAGTTCGTTCATCCGTGTCTCCGACATCACCAGCACGGCGGCGGCCCCATCGTTGAGGCCGGAGGAGTTGCCGGCCGTGATTGTCCCCTCTCGTTCGAAGACCGGCTTCAGCCGGCCAAGCCCTGCGAGGCTGGTCGAGGGGTTTGGGTGCTCGTCACGGTCGACAACGACATCGCCTTGCCTGGTCTTTACGCAGACAGGCACAATCTCATCGTCGAACCTTGCCGAGCGGATGGCGGCGTCGGCTTTCTCCTGCGAGCGCAGCGCGAAGCGGTCCTGCTCATCGCGCGTGATCTGGTAGCGCCGCGCCAGCGACTCGACCGTGACGCCCATATGGACCTGATGGAATGCGTCCCACAGCCCGTCGGTGATCATCGAATCCTTGACGACCTGCTCGCCCATGCGCAAGCCGCCGCGAACGCCTGGAATGAAGTGCGGCGCCGATGTCATCGAATCCTGTCCGCCGGCAATCACGCAATCGGCGTCGCCGCAGCGAATGGCCTGCGCGGCAAGATGGATCGACTTCTGGCCGGCGCCGCACACCTTGTTGACCGTCATGGCGGGGACGCTGACCGGCAGGCCGGCCTTGAGCGATGCCTGTCTTGCCGGGTTCTGCCCGGCGCCGCCGGTCAGCACCTGGCCCATGATCACTTCGCTGACGGATCCTGGCGCGAGCCCGGTTCCGGCCAGCATCGCCTGAATGAGCTGCCCGCCCAGTTCCGCCGCCGAAAGGCCGGCGAGCGCGCCATTCAGCTTGCCGATCGGCGTGCGTTTGGCCGCGACGAAATAGACCGCATCCTGCAATTTCCCGTCCTCCACCTTCGCGGCACACAGGCTGTGTTCGCCGCTTGACATTCTGGTTATAACCAATAATCTGAAAGCAACATGCAGACAAGATGACGGCTTCGTGCCGGCCTGCATTCCGGGAGGAAATTCATGTCATCCGTGCTTTGGGCGCCGGCGCCAGCCGCGTTCGAATCGTCCAATCTTGCGCGCTTTTGCCGGGCCAACGGCTTCGACCCGCGCGACTACGAAACGCTGCATCGCTGGTCGGTCAGTGACCTCGGCGCGTTCTGGCGGGCGGTGTGGGACTTTGGCCGCGTGATCGGCGATCCCGGCGCGCGATCTTTCCTGCGCGACGATCAGGCGCCGATGACGCGGAGCCGGTTCTTCCCCGACGCATCACTCAATGTCGCGGAAAACCTGCTGCGGGGCGACGACGATCGGACCGCGGTCATCGAGACCGACGAGAGTGGCCATTTCCGCACCTTCACCCTTGGCGAGTTGCGACGGCGCGTCGCCAGGACGGCACAAGGCCTGCGCGCGGCCGGTGTGGCCAGCGGCGACAGCGTCGGCGGCATCCTGCCCAACCGTGTCGAAGGTCTCGTGGCGCTGCTGGCGACGCTGTCGATCGGCGCCGTCTGGTCGTCCTGCTCTCCGGATTTCGGCGCCGCGGCGATCGTCGACCGCCTCGGCCAGATCGGCGTCAAGGTGCTGTTTGCCGCGCCGCGCTATCATTACGCGCGCAAGGAACACGACATCTCCGAGCGGTTGGCCGAGATCGCCGCCGCGATGCCGACGGTGACCACGCTCGTGTTGACCGGCGAGCCGGGCGCAAAGCCGGACTGCGCGGCGGCCTGTATCGCCTTCGACGATTTCGGCAGCGACGGCACGCTCGCCTTCGAACGCGTGCCCTTCGATCATCCGGCCTATGTGCTCTACACCTCCGGCACCACGGGCGCGCCGAAGGCGATCGTCCACCGCACCGGCGGCGTGCTGCTCCAGCATCTGAAGGAGCATCTGCTGCATGGCGATGTTCGCCCCGGCGACGTGATGAGCTGGTACACCAACACAGCCTGGATGATGTATCATTGGCTGATCTCGGGCCTCGCCTGCGGCGCGACCGTGGTGCTCTATGACGGCGCGCCGATCCTGAAGACCGCTGATGGCCTCGACCCCGGTCCGCTGTGGACAATGGCGGAGCGTGCACGCGTCACCCATTTCGGCACCAGCCCGAAATATCTGGCGACGCTGGCCGCCGAAGGTTACGCGCCGGGGCGGCTGCACGACCTGTCCTCGCTGCGCTCCCTGCTCTCGGCCGGCGCGCCGGTCTCTCCCAGCCAGTTCGACTGGGTCTACGCGCATGTGAAGCCGGACATGATCTTTGCCTCGATCTCGGGCGGCACCGAGATCATCGGCTGTTTCCTGCTCGGGTCGCCGATCCACGCCGTTCGTCGTGGCGAGCTGACCGTCAAAGGGCTGGGCCTCGCGGTGGCTGTCATGGACGAGCGCAACGCGCCGATCATCGGCCGGCAAGGCGACCTGGTCTGCACCGAACCATTCCCATCCATGCCGCTGACTTTCTGGGGCAAGGACGGCGACGCGCGTTACCACGCCACCTATTTCGCCGCACGCCGGGAAATCTGGACGCATGGCGATGTCGCGGAGATGACGGCGCACGGCTCGGGGATCATCCATGGCCGATCGGACACGACGCTGAAGCCCGGCGGCGTGCGCATCGGCACAGCCGAAATCTATGCCACCTGCGAGACCTTCGCCGAGATCGAGGATTGCCTGGTCTTCGGCGCACCGGTCGAAGGCGACGAGGAGATCGTGCTTTGCGTCAAGCTGAACGAGGGTTTTGGCCTCACATCAGAGCTTGCCGCGCGGATCCGCCGCGCCATCCGCGAGGGCGCATCGCCGCGTCACGTGCCGCACCGCATCCATGCGGTGCAGGCCGTGCCTTACACGCTCAACGGCAAACGGGTGGAAGGTGCGGCGCGAACGACACTCGAGGGCAAGCCGGTGAAAAACATGGCTTCGCTCGCCAATCCCGCATGCCTCGAGGAATACCGTGCGCTCGACAGGAGCAAGGCGGCATGAGCCGGGCCAAGGGAGCGATCGTCGGTATCGGCGAGTTGAAGCCGCAACGCCTGACCAGCGGCGTGACGACGCTGGAGATGATCGCCGAGGTCTCGCGCCTGGCGGTGCTCGATGCCGGGCTGGAGCCAGCTGATATCGACGGGCTGCTGGTCGGGCCGCAGGTCGGCGAGACGCCGCAGCATGTTCCGGCAACGATCGCCGAATATCTCGGTCTGGCGCCGACCATGGCCAATGTCGTAGACCTCGGTGGCGCCTCGGGGGCAGGGATGGTCTGGCGCGCGGCGGCGGCGATCGAGGCCGGCATGTGCGAGACAGTGCTGTGCGTGCTCGCCAACAACCGCGAGGCGGCGGCACCCCGCTCGCCCAACCGCAATCCGATCCGCGAGTTCGACGTGCCGTTCGGCGCTTCGGGCGCCAACATCTCCTACGCGCTGCTGATGCAGGCGCATATGGCGCAGCATGGCTCGACCGCCAGGGATTTCGCGCTGATTGCCGCCGCGGCGCGCGCCAATGCGCAGCTCAACCCCGACGCCATCTTCTTCGGCAAGCCGGCGGATGTGGACGCGGTGCTGGCTTCGCCGATGATCGCATCGCCATTGCATCTCTACGAAATCGTCATGCCGGTCGCCGGCGGCGAGGCGGTGATCGTCACCTCGGCCGAACGTGCACGCTCGCTGCCCACAAGACCCGTGCATCTGCTCGGCGCCGGCGAGAAGGTCACGCATCGCGCGGTCAGCCAGGCGCCCAGCCTCACCTCGGGTCCGCTGAAGAGCGCCATGGCCCGGGCCTTCGCGCAGTCCGGAACCGACGCCAAGGAGATGGATCTCCTCTCGCTCTACGACTGCTACACGATCATGGTCGCCACGACGATCGAGGATGCCGGTCTGTGCGCGCCCGGTCAGTTCGGCGCGTGGCTGCGCGACCACGATCTCTCTCACCGGGGCGACAAGCCGCTCAACACCCATGGCGGCCAGCTCGGCTTCGGCCAGCCGGATCTTGCCGGCGGCATGACGCATGTCGTCGAGGCGGTGCGTCAACTCCGCGGCGAGGCGGCCGAACGCCAGATCGGCAAGGCCGAGCTGGCGCTGGTCACCGGCAATGGCGCGACGATGAGCGAGGCGACGGCGCTCGTGCTGGGAGCCGCCTGATGTCCGTCGATCTCAACACATTGAAAACCCCCGCTCCGACGATCACCGCGTTGACCCAGCCATTCTGGGACGCGGCGGCGCAAGGGCGGCTGAAAATCCAGCACTGCGAGGACTGCGGCAAGGCCGTGTTCTACCCGCGCCCGATGTGCCCGCATTGCTGGAGCAAGCGCCTCATGTGGAAGGAGGCGGCGGGCAGGGGCCAGCTGAAATCCTTTTCACACGTGCACAAGCCGGGCCATCCCGGCTGGCTGCCGGCGGCACCTTACGTGGTCGGGCTGGTCGAACTGGCCGAAGGCCCGACCATGCTCAGCTTCATCTTGCCGGGCATGCGATCGCCTGTGGTGGGGGACACGTTGCTGCTCGCGCCGACAGCCATAGGCGGCCGTGTCCTGCCGGCCTTCAAACCCGTCGAAACCGCAACAGAGGAGAAGCCGAAATGAGCACCGAGACGAAAGACGGCTGGGCAGGCGTTGTGAAGGGCCGTCCGCAGGTCGGCGCCTTTGCCGAACGCACGCGCCGCACGCGCATCAGCGACATCGAAGCTTTCACCGACATCACCGGCGACCGCAATCCGCTGCACTATGACCGCGCGCTGGCCGAGAAATCGGTGTTCGGCAAGCTGATCGTCCAGGGCGGCGTCACCTCGGGCATCCTCAATGCGCTGGTCGCCGAGGATCTGCCGGGACCCGGCACCGTCTTCCTCGAGGTCGCCTGGAAGTTCGTCAAGGCGGTTGGCGTCGACGAGGAGATCACCGGACGCGTCGAGGTCAAGGAGGTGCGTCCCGACAAGCCGATCTGCAAGATCGAGACCAGCGTGCGCAACGGCCAGGGCGAGCTTTGTCTCACCGGCACGGCGACGGTGTTCACCGTTCCGCTGCAAGGCGTATGAACACGGCGGGCGACAGCCGGCTTGGCGTGGCGGCCGACCGCGAACGCTGGCGCGTTCTGTCGCTGCTCTGCCTGGCGGTCGTCCTGTCGCTGACCACCTGGTTTTCGGCGACCGCCATCCTGCCCGAGCTGAAGCAGGAGCTTGCGCTCGGCCCTGGCGCCGAGGCCTGGCTGACCAATGGCGTTCAGGTCGGCTTCGTGATCGGCGCGCTGGCGGCGAGCCTGGTCAACCTTCCCGACCTGGTACGGCTCAGCCGTCTCATGGCGGCGGCGGCATTGGTTGCCGCGCTCGCCAATGCCAGCCTGCTGTTCCACCCCGATCCGGGCGGCGCCATTGCCGCGCGCATCGTCACCGGCGCGGCACTCGCCGGCGTCTATCCCCCGGCCCTGAAGCTGGTCGCAACCTGGTTCACGCGCGACAGGGGCCTGGCGCTCGGCGCGGTCATTGGTGCGCTGACCATCGGCTCGGCGCTGCCGCATCTCTTCCGCGCCGCCTCCAGCGCGCTCGACTGGCGGCCGGTGGTCGCTGCCGCCAGCCTGGCGACGGCCATCGGCGCGCTGCTGTTCCTGCTGTTTGCCAAGGAGGGCCCCTATCCCTTCGGCAAGGCGGTGTTCGAGCCGGCGCGCATCGGCCAGGTGTTTCGTGAAAAGCCGCTGCTGCTGGCCAATCTCGGCTATCTCGGCCATATGTGGGAACTCTACGCCATGTGGGCGTGGCTGCTTGCCTACACGCGCGCGGCTTTCGAAACGCAAGCGATCGGAACAGCCGCCGCCGCTTCGCTGTCGACCTTCTTCGTCGTCGCCTCCGGCATCCTCGGCTGCCTGCTCGGAGGCTATCTGTCGGACCGCATCGGCCGAACGGCGACCACAGCCGGCATGATGATCGTCTCGGGAAGCTGCGCCCTGCTGATGGGCTTTCTGTTCACCGGGCCGCTCTGGCTGTTCATGCTGGTGGCCGTCGTCTGGGGCATTTCGGTTATCGGCGATTCCGCGCAGTTCTCCGCCGCCATCACCGAGCTTGCCGACCGCCGCTTTGTCGGCACGGCGCTCTCGGTTCAACTTGGCGCCGGTTTCGCGCTGACGGTGCTCGCCATCTGGCTGACACCGCACTTTGCCGACCTCATCGGCGGCTGGCGCTGGGCCTTCCTGCTGCTGGTTCCCGGCCCGCTTCTCGGAGCCGTGGCCATGCTGTGGTTGCGAAACTTGCCGGAGAGCGTGAATATGGCTGGCGGCCTCCGTTAGGGAGGACGCTGCCGCTCCTTGAGTCGCGGCAAATGATTTTGCGGCGGGACCGAATGGAACAAACGACCAGAATGCGTGGGCGTCCTCGCTACGACCAGGAAGATGCAGGAGCCGCCGAGGCGTTCCGCTCGATCGGCTCCAAGGTCGAGCTCAACCGCGACGAGGCGGCACCGCTGTGGGTGCAATTGCGCAATCAGGTCGAGGAAGCCATCAACACCGGCCTGCTGGCGGCCAATTCGCGCATCCCTTCCGAGCAGGCGCTGTGCGACTTCTTCGGCGTCTCGCGTCCGGTCGTGCGTGCCGCGATCGGCTCGCTGTCCAGCGAAGGCCGCATCATCAAGATGCCGCGCAAGGGCATGTTCGTCGCCGCACCGCGCGAGCATGTCGACTTCATGACCGCCAATCTCGGCGTGTTCGACGACCTGACGGCGAAGGGCCACAAGGTCTCGACGCGCACGCTCGAAATCTACCGCTGCCCGCCGAACGAGAAGGAATCCAGTGTCTTCGGCATTCCCGCCAATGGCAGCGTGGTCCGCATCAGCCGCGTCTACATGACCGACGGCGCGCCGATCACCATGACGCGCATCAGCCTGCCGGGGCACCGGGTGCCCGGTCTCGAAAACATCCTGTCGGAAAACCAGTCGATTTTCGGCACCATCCGCGCGGTGTTCGGCCTGACGGTGAAGCGCGCCGACCGTTGGCTGCGCGCGGCATTGCCCACCAAGGAAGAGGCCGAGCAGATGGGCGTTGCCGCCAACACGCCGCTGATCGAGATCGAGTCGATCGCCTATGACGCGGACGGCGCGGCGCTCGAATATTACGAGGCCTTCTACAACTCCTCCGTCGCCCGCATCCACATGGCGGTCGAGCAGCCGTCGGCGACGGTGAACGGTGTCGATCGCACCTGAATCACATCCGTGAAAAAGAATCCGTTTTCTGGTTATAACCAGATTGACGGACCCGGGAAGCTTCTGTAACGTCCCTGTCATGGGGTCGGGAGGAGCCTGACCCCGGAGGCATTATCAGGATCGATCGGCTTGCGACGCTGCCTTGGCGGCGAGGGAAAGATTTTGCCCGCGTGCAAGCCTGGTCCGATGGAGGATCTGCGTGGATTACCGGTCGCAATTCGACCTGACGGGTGAGGTTGCCGTCGTCACCGGCGGCGCCAGCGGCATCGGCTTGGAGGCCGCCAAGGCGCTTGGCACTTGCGGCGCGCGCATCGTCCTTCTCGACATGAATGCGCAAGGGCTGAAAGCCGCCGCCGACGAGCTCACGGCGGCCGGTGTCGCAAGCGTCGACGGCCGCGTGTTGGACGTCACCGATCCGCAAGCCGTCGAAGCGATGGCCGCCCGGATCGTCAGCGATTTCGGCCAGGTCGACATACTGGTCAACAGCGCCGGCATCGCCCGCCTCAACACCGCGCTCGACACATCGGACGAGGAATGGCGCCTGGTGATGGATGTCAACGTCAACGGCGTCTACTGGGCCTCGCGCGCTTTCGGCCGCTCGATGGTCGCCCGCAACAAGGGCTCGATCGTCAATCTCGGCTCGATGTCGGGCCTGGTCATCAATCGTCCGCAGACCGCGCCCTCCTACATGGTGAGCAAGGGCGCCGTGCACATGATGACCAAGGCGCTCGCCGTCGAGTGGGCGAAATCGGGCGTTCGCGTCAACGCCCTGGCGCCGGGCTATGTCGGCACCGAGATGACGCTGAAAATGCGCGAGCGTCCGGAACTCTTCAACACCTGGATCGACATGACGCCGATGGGCCGGCTCGGCGAGCCGCACGAGATCGCTTCGGCGATCCTGTTTCTCGCCTCGCCGGCATCGAGCTACGTCACCGGCGCGATCCTGTCGATCGATGGCGGCTACACGGCCTGGTGACGGGCCGAGCAAGGATTGGAATATCGCATGACCGTTTCGGACCTAGAGGCACGCCAGGCAATCATCGATGCCTGCCTCAAGATGAACGCGCTGGGCATCAACCAGGGCACCTCGGGCAATGTCAGCCGGCGCCATGGCGAGGGCATGCTGATCTCACCGACCAGCACGCCTTACGACACGCTGGTGCCCGAGGACATCGTCTTCATGGCCTGGGACGGCGAGGTCGACGGGCGCCTGCCGCCGTCGAGCGAATGGCGTTTCCATCTCGACATCATGAAGGCGCGGCCCGAGGTCAACGCGGTCGTCCACGCGCATCCGACCTATTGCACGACCATCGCCATCATGGGCAGGAAGATACCGGCGATCCACTACATGGTGGCGGTCGCCGGCGGCAGCGACATTCGCTGCGCCCCTTACGCCACCTTCGGCACGGCGGAGCTTTCGGCGCATGCGGTGGAGGCGCTGCGCGACCGCAAGGCCTGCCTGCTCGCACAGCACGGCATGATCGCGGTCGGTTCCAGCCTCAGCCAGGCGATGTGGCTGGCGGTCGAGGTTGAAACGCTGGCGCGGCAGTATCACGGCGCCCTGCAGATCGGCGAGCCGCCGATCCTGTCCGAGGAGGAGATCGAGAACGTCATCAAGCGCATGGCCAGCTACGGCCTGCGCGACAAGGAGGCTGCTGCCTGAGCGGCGGCCATCTGGCACAATCCTCCGGGAAGGCCCGGAGCGATCAACAAGGGAGGAAATGAAATGACCGGATCAATGAAAGGCCTCGTCAAGGCGCTCGCTTTGGGGTTGGCGGCGGCTTGCAGCCTGGCCGCCATCTCGGGCGCGAGTGCCGAGGAACTGTCGCTCAAGGGCAAGCGCATCGGCGTTTCCGCCATCGGCACGGATCACTATTGGGACCTGATGGCGTTCCGCGGCATCCAGGATCGTGTGAAGGAGCTCGGCGGCGAAGTGATCGCGCTCGACGCCGGCCGCAAGGACCAGCAGCAGATCGCGCAGCTGCAGACGCTGATCGCGCAGAAGCCCGACGCCATCATCGAGCAGCTCGGCAATCTCGAAGTGCTGAACCCGTGGCTGCAGAAGATCCGCGATGCCGGCATCCCGCTGTTCACGGTCGACACCGCGACGCCGCACGCCATCAACAACACCACGTCCAACAACTACAATATCGGCGCCGAGATCGCGCTGCAGATGGTCGCCGACATGGGCGGCAAGGGCAATGTGCTGGTCTTCAACGGCTTCTACAGCGTGCCGGTCTGCAAGATCCGCTACGACCAGCTGAAGTATGTGCTGACCTCGTTCCCGGATGTGAAGATCGTCGAGCCGGAATTGCGCGACGTCATCCCGAACACTGTGCAGAGCGCCTACTCCAACGTCACCGACATGCTGACCAAGTCGCCCGAGAAGGGCTCGATCGGCGCGGTGTGGGCCTGCTGGGACGTGCCGCAGATCGGCGCCACGCAGGCGGTCGAGGCCGCCGGCCGCAACGAGGTCAAGACCTACGGCATCGACGGCAGCCCGGAAGTCATCAAGATGGTGATGGATCCGAAGTCGTCGGCAGGCGCGGTGGCCGCGCAGCAGCCCTATGAGATCGGCAAGACATCGGTTGACAATGCCGCCAGATATCTTGCCGGCCAGAAGGTTGCGCCCTTCACCTTCGTACCGGCGGTGCTGATCAACAAGGAAAATGCCGCCGAAAAAGGAAAGCCGTTCCTCGACGCCGCCGAGAAGGCAGGCGTTAAATAGGCGGAACGAAACGGCGGGCAGCCATCCCCAGGGAAATGGCCGCCCGCCACCATCAACCAGGATTGACGGCCATGCAGACAGCAAAGCGTGAAATTGCTGTATCGATGAAGGACATATCGAAGCGGTTCGGTCCGGTGCGGGCGCTGGAGAACGCGAACCTCCAGATCGCGCGCGGCTCGATCCTCGGCCTCGTCGGCCAGAACGGCGCCGGCAAGTCGACGATCATCAAGGTGCTGGCCGGCATCATCCGACCGGATAGCGGCACTATCGTCATCAATGGCGATACCGTGACCTCGCTGTCGCCGGCATCGGTGGAAAAGCTCGGCGTGCATTTCATCCATCAGGACAGGCTGCTGGTGCCGACCGCGACGGTCGGCGAGGCGGTGTTCCTCGGCCATGAAATCGGCCTCGGTCCGTTCGTCAGCCGCCGCGCCATGGAGCGCAAGGCGGCCGATCTGTTGAAGCGGTTCTTCGGCATGGAATTGCCGGCGGGAACCCTGGTCAAGGACCTGACCACGGCGCAGCAGAAAGTGGTGCAGATCACGCGGGCGCTGGCGCAGAAGGCGTCCGTGCTGGTGCTCGACGAGCCGACGGCGGCGCTGGTCAAACGCGAGGTGGACAGCCTGTTCGACGTGCTGCGCCGGCTGCGCGACGACGGCATCGCCGTGGTCTTCATTTCCCACTACATGCAGGAAATCGAAAAGCTCTGCGACCGCGTCACCGTGATGCGCAACGGCACCGATGTCGGCACGGTCGACCCGCGTGAGACATCGATCGACGAAATCATATCGATGATGATCGCCCGCGATGTCGGCGAGATGTTTCCCAAGCGTTCGGTCACGCTTGGCGCGCCGGTGCTCGAAGTCGCCAATCTGCGGCTCGGCGGCAGCTTCGAAAACATCGGCTTCAACGTTCGCGCCGGCGAGATCGTCGGCCTCACCGGCCTGCTCGGCTCGGGCGCCAAGGAAATCGTGCAGTGTCTGTTCGGCCTCAAGACCGCCGATGGCGGCCAGATCAAGCTCGAGGGCAAGCAGCTGTCGCTGTCGACGCCGGTCAAGGCAGTGCGTGACGGCATCGCCATGCTGCCGGAGGATCGTCGCGCGCACGGCGTGGCGCTCGGCCTGTCGGTGCGCGAGAACATTTCGCTGGCCAGCCTGCGCCGCTATTCCAGAAGCGGGCTGGTCAGCCGCAACAGCGAGAACCAGGCGGTCGACGGACTGATCAAGGAATTGTCGATCAAGACGCCGCATCGCGACGCGCTGGTGCGTGAACTCTCCGGCGGCAACCAGCAGAAGGTGGCGATCGCCAAATGGCTGAGTTGCCAGTCGCGCGTCTACGTGCTGGACGAGCCCACGGTGGCGGTCGATGTCGGCGCCAAGGTCGAAATCTACAATCTGTTGAACCGGCTGGCGGGCGAGGGCGCGGCGATCCTGCTTCTGTCGTCAGACCTGCTCGAACTGGTCGGGGTCTGCGACCGGGTGCTGGTCGTCTATCGCGGCCGGCTGGCCGGTACCTTCTCCGGAGCGACGATGAACAGCGATGCGTTGCTCGCGGCGTCATCAGGCGCGCGCTCGAACGCTGACGGAGTGGCGGCATGAGCGCGACAACTGTCCACGCCCAAGCCGGCGTGTCCGACCAAACCAGCGCCACAGGCAAAAGTGCTGGCCGGCGCTTCGCCACCCTCGTCGTGCGGCTCGGCGCGATTGCCGCCTTCGCCGCGATCATGGCCTATTTCGTCGTCTTCGCGCCGGGCTTCACCTCGACCTTCAACCTGATCAACGTCGTCGAGCAGTCGGCGATCCTGGGCGTGCTCGCCTATGGCATGACTTCCGTCATCATCGGCGGCGGCTCCGATGTCACCGAAGGCGGCATCGACCTGTCGATCGCCGCCAATATGGGGCTGTGCGCCGCCGTCTACGCCACGCTGCTGTCCATGGGCTATGGCGACTTCGTTTCGGTGCTGGCGGCCATCGCCGTCGGCATGGCGGTCGGCGCGCTGAACGCCCTTGCCGTGGTCGGCCTCGGCATCCTGCCGCTGCTGGCGACGCTTGCCGTGCTCAACGTCGCCGCCGGCATGGAACTCACGCTTACCCAGAACACGGTCGTCGGCGCATCCTCCCCGCTGCTCGGCTTCCTGGTTTCCGGGGCCTTTCTTGGCATCTCGGCGCTGGCCTGGGCGCTGATCCTGTTCTCCGCCCTCGTCATCGCCATCTTTCACTACACCTCGTTTGGGCTCAGGCTCTACGCGGTCGGCGGCCATCCGGAAGCAGCGCGCGCGGCCGGTCTCAGCGTGCCCTTTTACGTGTCCTTCACCTATGTGCTGAGCGGCTTCTGCGCGGCGGTGGCAAGCGTCCTCACCGTTTCGCGGCTCTCGGCCAGCACGCCCGGTTCCGGCGAACTGCTTTTGTCGGTGCTGGCGGCGGCGCTCCTCGGCACCGTCTTTTCCCGCCGCTTCGTGCCGACCATGGGCGGCACGCTGCTCAGCGTGCTGTTCATCGGCCTGCTCGCCAACGGCTTCCAGTTGCTCAACGTCTCGAGTTACTGGGTCAACGGCGTGCAGGGCGCGCTGATCCTGCTGGTGGTGGCCATCACATCCTTTGCCCGCGGCTCGGAGGGTTCACGATGAGCGTCTCGGCCAATGACAGTCCCAAGATGGGCCTGCGCGCTTTCCTCGCCAAATACAGCGTGCTCATCGCCTTCGCGGCGATCGTCATCTTCTTCGCGGTGGCGAGCCCGACCTTCCTGACGCCGGCCAACCTCTTCAACGTGCTGGTCAACAATGTCGTCATGCTGGCGATCGTGGCGCTCGGGCTCACCATCGTCATCTCGTCCGGCGGCATCGATCTTTCCGTCGGCGTGTCCGTCGACATGGCCAGCATGGTCTTCGTCATGCTGCTCGCCGCCGGCTATAGTGGCGTGGTCGGCGTCGGTGGCGGCCTGGGTGCTGCCCTGGTCGTCGGCATCCTCAACGCCATCCTCATCACCAGGCTCAACATCAGCCCGTTCCTGGCAACGCTCGGCGTGCTGTTCATCGGTCAGAGCACACAGCAGCTCGCCACCAGCGGCGGCCAGCCGATCTACCTCACCAGCGGTTATGCCAGCGACCAGTTCAACGCCATTGCCCGCACCGCCCTGTTCGGCGTGCCGACACCGGTGATCGTGCTGGTCGTCTCGGCTATCGCGGTCCACGTCCTGCTGCACCGTTCTGTCTTCGGCCGCTATGTGCAGGCGATGGGCGCGCAGCCCGGCGTCGCCTGGTATTCCGGCATCCGAGTGCCGCGCGAATTGTCGATGGTGCATGTGCTGTGCGCGCTGCTGGCAGGGGTCACCGGCATCCTGCTGTCGGCAACCGTCAAGTCCTACGTACCGCTGTCCGGCAACGCCTTCCTGCTCGATGCGATCGGCGCCACCTTCATCGGCACGACGCTCAGCCGCGAGCGCAAGCCTTCGGTGATCGGCACGCTGCTCGGTGTCCTGCTGCTTGCCATCGTCAAGAACGGGCTGCTGCTCGTTGGCTGGAATTTCTACTGGCAGCAGGTCGGCATCGGCGTGCTGGTCTTCCTGGTGCTGGCCGTGAGCTTCGGCCTGCGCCGCGCCACCCATTGAGTTCGAAAGGTCAGCCAACCATGCCACAATTCGACGTCAGCTCGATCGGCTTCTACGTCCTTGATATCCTGGGGCGGCCGGTGTCGCGCATCCCCGAGGGCGGCCGGGCCGACTATATCGAGGAGATCCGCATGACGGTCGCCGGCACGGCCGGCGCGACCGGCATGGACTGCGCCATCCTCGGGTTGAAGACGCGGGCCGTCACCACGCTTGGGACCGACGACATGGGCGACTGGTTCCTGGCCAAGCTGAAGAAATATGGCCTGGAGTGCGGCCTGGTGCGCCGCGACGGCAGCGTCCAGACCTCTTCCACCATTCTGCCGGTGCGGCCAAATGGCGAGCGTCCGGCATTGCATGTGCCGGGGACGGCCGCCGTGTTCGAGGTCGCGGATGCCGATCTCGACGCCGCGCTCGACGCCACGGTCGTCCATGTCGGCGGTACAGGGCTGTTGAAGCGTTTTGATGGCGCGCCAACGGTCAAGCTGTTGAAGCGCGCCAAGGAACTTGGCCGCGTCACAACCTTCGATCTGATCCAGGCGACGCCGGAAACCTGGAAGCTGGTTGAGCCGTGCCTGCCCTATATCGACTATTTCGTGCCGAGCATCGACGAGGCGGGCGAGATGGCGCACGACCGGGATCCGGACCGCGTGACCGCCTTCTTCAAGGCGAGGGGCGTGAAGAACTGCATCCTGACCCTCGGCGCCGATGGCGTGCATGTCTCGCCGCAGCATGGCGAGGATTTCCACCTGCCGGCCTTCGACGTCGAGGTCTTCGACACCACGGGCTGCGGTGACTCCTTCACCGCCGGCATCATCGTCGGTATCGTCAAGGGCTGGGACCTCAAACAGTCGGCGCGCTTCGCAACCGCCGTCGCCGCCAAGGTGGCGATGGGGCTCGGCTCCGACGGCAAACTCGTTTCATTCGACGACACGGTCGCGGCGATGGATTCGCTCCCGGTCAAGACATCAAAGGTGCAAGCAGCATGACCATTCTTCCTGAGGCCAAGGGCAAGACGGCTCTCGTCACCGGCGCCAGCCGCGGTATCGGCAGGGCGCTCGCCAAGGGGCTTGCCGAGGCGGGCTTCGACGTCGCCGTCACCGACCTGCCGTCGCAGGCCGCGGAGCTTGCCGTAACCAAGGCCGAGATCGAGGCGGCCGGCCGCAAGGCCTATGTCTACACGATGGATGTCAGCAAGAAACACGAGATCGAGGCGACCGCGCAGGCGCTGCTTGCGGCGGCTGGCAGCATCGACGTGCTGGTCAACAATGCCGGCATCCTGAAGCCCAGCCTGCTCCAGGACCTCGACGAGGCCAGCTGGGACGCGCATTTCGACATCAATGCCAAGGGCGTGCTGATGATGTGCCAGGCCGTGCTGCCGCATATGCGCACCAGGAGATCGGGCAGGGTGATCAACATCGCCTCGATCGCCGGCCGCCAGGGCGTGCCGACGCAGGGTCATTACGCGGCGACCAAATCGGTGGTGATCACGCTCACCCGCGTGCTGGCGCAGGAAGTCGGCATGGACGGCGTCACTGTCAATGCCATCTGCCCCGGCATCATCCTGACCGAGATGGGCAAGAACAACCTCGGCAGCGAGGCGGCGATCCGCCATTGGGAAGATGTCGCGGCGCTGAAGCGCCTCGGCGCACCTGAGGACGTCGTCGGGCCGGTGCTGTTCTTCGCCTCGGATTTGTCGGCCTTCGTCACCGGCCAGTCGCTCAACGTCGACGGCGGCATCTACTACCACTGACGGTCCGACGCGGGTTTGCGCAATCGCCACGTCCACGTCTGGCGTCGAAGATACAACGCGAGAGAGCGATGTGTTTGGAATGCTGGCAGGAAGGTGGCCCCAGAACGAGCGCCTAAGCCGCGACAGATTTGGGCGATCTGCTTCTTCCTGGATCGTGAGGCTGATTGAGTGATCGCGCGTTGTCGCGGTCAAGTCATCGTGCTCAGCAGAAATGCAACCCGGCCGTGTTGAGATAGACGGCATAAAGCGAACTGTCGGCAGTGATGAACAGGCGATTTCGATGAGGTCCGCCAAAGCACACATTGGCGACAGTCTCCGGGACAAGAATCTTGCCAAGAAGCGTACCGTCCGACGCAAGGCAATGCACGCCATCGCCAGCCGACACCCATAAATTGCCGTCAGCATCGATACGAAACCCATCAGGGATGCCGGGATCGATCTCGGCAAAGACGCCGCCACCCGAAAGGCGGCCGTATTCGTCCACATCGAAGCGACGGATATGGTGCGGCTTATCCGAACCATGGGAACGGCCGCTGTCGGCGACATAGAGATGTGTCTCGTCCGGGGAAAAGGCAAGGCCGTTCGGCTTGTCGAAGTCGCCGGCAACCACCGATAGCGTACCTGACTTGGGATCGAGGCGGTAGACGTTCCAGGCTCCGATCTCGCTGGGTGCCTTGTAGCCCTCATAATTGCTCAGGATGCCGTAGGGCGGATCGGTAAACCAGACAGTATCGTCAGACCTGACCACCACGTCGTTGGGCGAATTGAGACGCTTGCCCTCGAACCGATCGGCCAGGACGGTGATGCTGCCATCATATTCGGTACGCGTGACGCGCCGTTCCCCATGCTCGCAGCTGACGAGGCGTCCCTGCCGGTCGCGCGTATTGCCGTTGGAAAAATTCGACGGATAGCGGAAAGTGGATACATCACCCGTCACTTCATCCCACTTCAGCATCCTGTTGTTGGGAATGTCGCTGAAGAGCAGAAAGCGCCCATCAGCGAAATACACGGGCCCTTCGGCCCAGCGCGTTCCGGCGTGAAGTTTTTCGAGTTTGCACAACGGGATGATGAAATCGTGGAAGCGACGATCAAGAACCTCGTAGTATGTCATCTTCAGGTGCCTTGCTTGCTGGGTTGCCTTGCCGATCAGCCGGTTCCTTCGGGCTTGCACATGGCCCGACAGAGCGTTTCAACGTCGCGCAAACGCCTGCGCAGCTCGCGCTCGGCCTCGTCGGCATTATGGGCAATGAAGGCCTGATAGCCGCGACCGGCGCATCTCCTCGCAGCGCTGAACGCCTCGGGGTGCTGGAGAGATGCATGACGCCTCATTGACAGGTCCGCCAACAGCTTCAGATGTCCTTGTTCTTGCCGGTGAGACCGTGAATCAGCAGCATGACCAGGATGATCGCGCCGAAGATCATCTCGCGCGCGGCAGCGGGCATCTGCATCACCGAAAGGATCGACGACAGAAGCGTGATGAAGATCGCGCCGGCGAAGGTGCCGATATAGTTCCCCCGACCGCCTTGAATGGAGGTTCCCCCGACCACCACAGCCGAGATGACCGGCATGAGGTAGGGGTCGCCCATGCCCTGATAGGCCTGGTTGGTGTAGCCCAGCAGCAGGATAGCGCCGAAACTGGAAAACGCTCCGGCAAGGACGAAGGTTGCTACTGTCACCAGGCGGACCCGCGCCCCGGCAAGGAACACCGCACGTCGCGAATTGCCCAGTGCATAGAGGTAGTTGCCATAGACGGTACGCCGGAGCACCCAGACCGTGACCACGGCCACTCCCAGCCATACGAGAAAGGCGTTGGGGATGCCGAAGGTCCGTCCGATCGCCGCCTGTGTCGCCAGCCAGGGGACCTCACCGTTGGGACGGCTGTTGCCGGTGTAGAAAACCGTGGCGCCAAGCAGCATGGCGTTCACCGCCAGCGTCCAGACCATCGCGGGTACGCGAAAGATCGCAACACCGATGGCGTTCAAGAGCCCAATAACCATGCCAAAGCACAGGCCTAGTGGAATTGCCAGGCTGGCGATCACGGGATTGGAACTGCCAGTGGCCGAGATGACAACAATCGCCGTGCCTGTGATCGTCCAGGGCACCGAAAGGTCGATCTCGCCCAGCAGGATCACCAGCATGGCACCGGTGGCGATGATACCAAGAAAGGCGGCGATCTGAAGCTGTTGCAGAATGTAGCTGGGCTTCAGGAAGCCGGGATACAATAGCGAACCACCCAAGAGCAGGGCGATGCAGCCCAGCCCAATCAGCAGGACGGACACATGGTCCCGGCTTAACCAGCGGCGGGATTTGTGGGGCGCAGCGCGTCGTGCGGTTGCATCAGTCATCAGCGGTACAACTCAAGCCGGCTGCGCACCCGGAAGACGCCGAGCGCTCCCAGTGCAATTGCAGTTGCGAGGATCAATCCCTCGAAGAAGGGCTGCGCCAATGGTGGCAGCCCGGAGAAGAACATCAACGACGAGATTGTCTTGAGGATCAAAGCGCCGATAACGGCGCCGATGGGGTTGCCGACGCCACCGCTCAGCGCCACTCCGCCCAGCACGATGGCGCCGATCGAATTCAGCGTGTAGGACGGCGCGATATTGGGATCGCCAGTAAGCGTGACCATGCTGACATAGATGCCGGCAAGAGCCGCGATGAAGCCGCTGCTGCCGTAGGCGATGAGCTTGAGCCGGTTTACGCGAAGGCCGGTCATGTAAGCCGACTGTTCAGACGATCCGACAGCATAGAGGCCGAGGCCGAGGGCCGACCGGCGCAGAAAGACCATCAGTGCGACAAGGACGACGACAAGAATCATCGCCGAGACCGGAACGTCCGCCACTGCATAGGTGAGCGCGTCCGACATCGTCTCATCGATGCTGCCTCCGGGCGTAGGTCGCAAAAGCAGAGCGATGCCGCCGAAGATTCCACCCGTCGCAAGGGTGGCAACGATTGGCTGCACCCGGCCATAGACAACCGCGATCCCGTTCACCAGCCCGCAGGCCACCCCGACGGCCAGCACTGCAATCATCCCAAGGGCGATCGAGGTCGGAGATCCGTTTAGAAGGAACGACGCCACCACGTTGGTCAGTGCGATAATAGATCCTACCGACAGGTCGATTCCCTTGACCAGAACCACAAAGAACTGAGCGATCGCGGCAAGCCCAAGCAGTGCCCCCTGGTTCGACCAGATTGTAACCACATAGGTTGAAAAGCCGCGCGGATGGACGGCCATGTAGCCGGCGAAAAGCACGACCAGCGCGAGCGCGGCAATCGCTTCCTTGGCATTTTGGCGAAGCCAGGACATCATGCTCGGGCCTCAGCGTGAAGGTGCACGTTCATCGAGGCGGCGATGAGCGCATCGGCGGACAGGGTATCGCCCTTTAGTTCCCTGGCCACACTGCCCCGGTAGAAGACATAGACCCGATCGCACAAGTGGATAAGTTCCTCATAGTCGGTCGATTGCAGGATCACGGCCATTCCCTCGGCCGCTAGGTCAGTGAGCAGCCTGTAGATCTGGGCCTTGGTCGGCAGGTCGATGCCGCGCGTCGGGTCCATCAGCAGCAGACATCTGGGCGACAGAACCAGCCATTTGGCCAGCACCACCTTCTGCTGGTTGCCGCCCGAAAGCGTCGAGACGGGATCATCGAGCGAACCGTAGGTCAATGCCAGCCGTTCGATCAGGCCTTGAAGCCGGGCCTCGTTGCCGCCGTTCAGGTCGAGCAGGCCGAAGGGCGCGCGCCCGAGAACTGCCAAGCGCAGGTTTTGCGCTACCGACATGCCGGGGATCAGCCCCTCGGTCTTGCGATCCTCGGGCACGAGCGCCAGACCGACATCGGATTGTTTCACCCTCGGCGGCTGCAAACCGTTCAGTCGCTTGCCATTCAGCGTGATGCGGCCCGTCACTCCGCGCAGCACACCGAAGACCGCATGCATGATCTGCTGCTGGCCCTGGGCATCCAAACCGCCGAGCCCGACGATCTCGCCGGCGCGAGCGGCGATCGATACGTCGACAAGCTGGTTTTGCCAACTGACGTTGGACACATCCAGAACGGTCGGCGCCGCGTCGGGCACGGGCGGGCGGCGCGGCGGAAACAGCTCCTCCAGCGAGCGGCCGATCATCAGGCCCACGATCTCATCGGTCGTGCGCGCGCCAACGTCGAATGTCTCGATATGCTTGCCGTTGCGGAAGACGGATATGCGGTCGGCGATGGCGTCGACCTCGTGCATGCGATGCGAGATGAAGAGGATGGCGACGCCCTGCTCCTTCAGCATTCTGAGGACACCGAACACCGTCTCGACGAGCTCGCTGGTCAACGCCGAGGTCGCCTCGTCAAGGATAAGAAGCTTGGGCTTGCGGAACACGGCCTTGGCGATTTCCACAAGCTGGCGTTCGGACAGCGACAGGCCAGAGACCCGGGCGCCGAGCGGGATCGACTTGGCCCCTACCAGATCCAGCGCCGCGCGCGCCTCACGATAAACACCGCGCTGCATCAATCCCATCCGGGTGCGGGGCGCGGCGAGCACGATATTGTCGCCGACCGAAAGGTGCGGCATCAGCGACAGTTCCTGGAACATGCAGACCGTGCCCTGTTCTGCCGCCTCGCGCGGCGAGGAAAAGTGCACCGTCTGCCCGCCAATGGAGATCGTTCCCGTATCCGGCTGGATGACACCGGCCAACAATTTCATCAGCGTTGACTTGCCGGCGCCATTTTCGCCGAGAATGGCGTGCACGCGCCCTGGCTCGCAGCGGAAATCCACCATGGTCAACGCTGGAACGCCACCATAGGATTTCGACACCGATTTCAGTTCAACATAGCGGTCGGCCATGCGCGCTCCCTGCCGTCGACCTGGCCGGCGCAGACGCCGGCCAGGGTCATGTGTCATTGGCTAGTTGGAGTTATCGGCCGTCTGGCCGTTCAGCTCATCGGGCGTGAACACGGGGAAGCACTGGGGAAAACCGGTGGCCGTGTAGAAGGTCTTGGGCAGGTCGGGAAAGAAATCCTTGCCCTCTGTCAGGTCCGCGTTGTCCTTGTGCGGGATTGGCAGGAAAACCTTCTGCGGCAGCGCATTACCCTCCAGCAGCACGACCGAGGCCTCCAGCGCCATGGCGGCCAGCGCCGGCGCCTGAGCGGCGGTAATCCCCGGATACTTGCCCTTGCTGACCAGCATCCGCGTGCCGTTGCCGGCATCGAAGCCGACCGGGACCACGGGGTGCTTGGCCGCGGCCATCGCCTCAAGCGCGCCAACGGAGCCCTCCTGGACAACGATGCCGTCAAAATTGCCGTTGGTGGCGATGGCGTCGGACGTTACCTTCGACGCCTTGCCCACGTCCCAGTCGCCTTCGACCTTGACCGTCTTTAGATCGGGGTACTTGGAGAAGACCTCGCTGAAGCCCGCCTGGTTGTCGCGGTCGACGCTGTTGCCGGGGACGCCATCGATTTCCAGAACCTGACCCGAAACATTGCCCTTCTTGGCCTTGATGCCATCGACCACGGCCTGCGCCTTGATCCGGCCCAGCTCGACCTGATCTTCATTGATCTGCACGACCTGGTTGGAGTCGAGGACGTTGTCATAGGTAACCAGCACCACGCCGGCTTGCTTGGCACGCCTCACGACCGCGTCGAAGGCGGTGGGATTGACGGCATTGATGATCACGGCGTCGTAGCCGGCGGCGATGAAGTTGTCGATCGCGGAGATCTGCGCCGTGGAATCGTTGCCCACCGATATGATCTTCAGGTCGGACAGCTTGGACTTATTCTCGGGACGCGCGCCCCAGGCCTTTGCGGTCTGGATGGAGTTGGCACGCCAGTCATTGCCGACATAGCCGTTGACCAGGGCAATCTTATAAGGCCCGGCCTTCTTCGGATAGGAGATCACCGAAGCACTGTCCGGTGCAGAAGCGTAGCAGTCGGGCTTGTAGGTTTCCTGCGCCCGGGCGCTTGGGAGCGTTGCGGCAGATGCCGCAAGGGCGCCCATCATCAGAAGCGTCATACGTCTTTTCATTTCACTTTCCTCCCGTTGTCCGGCGACCACCGCCGGTTTTCAAATTGATGTGAGCTTTCCTCCGCCGCACTTGCCGCTGCGGAGGCCGAATTCCCGAGATGGAGGCATATGGTCGGATCATGGTCCTGCTGCCATCAACGCCGGTTCAACGAGACGGCAATGATGATGATGGCCCCCTTGATGCATCGGCCAGGACGATGAATGGCGCCTTGCCGCCAAGCTCCAGCGAAACAGGAGCCAGATTGCGCGACGCATTGGCCATGATGCGCTTGCCGGTCGGTACGCTCCCGGTCATGGTGATGAGGTCGACGCCGGGTTCCGTGCAGAGCACTTCGCCTACGATTTCACCTCGTCCCGTTATGATGTTCACCACGCCGCCCGGCACGCCCGCTTCGACAAAGATGCGAGCCATTTCGAGTGCCGAAAGTGGCGTGTCTTCATGCGGTTTGAGGACGATGGTGTCGCCGGCGATCATGGCGGGCGCCACCTTGCGGCTGACCAGGGCGCCATTGGCTGGATTGATCACCGGGCGCATACCGGCTTCGCCAGTGACAAACTTCCCGTCGATCAACATGGGATAGGATTTCTTGTCTTCTGCTGCCATGGTTCGATCCGCTTTTGCGTGCGTTGCAGGCGTGCCGACGCCTAAGGGTTGGATTTCGCCGCAGCCATCTGGACCGCGAATTCGATCGCCTCGATCAGACTGTCCTCATTGGCGATGCCCTTGCCGGCAATGTCGAAGGCCGTGCCGTGGTCGACGGAGGTGCGGATGATCGGAAGGCCGAGCGTGACATTGACCCCGGAGAGCGCTTTCCACTCACCGGTCACGGGATCGACGTTGAAGCCGAGCAGCTTCACCGGGACATGGCCCTGATCGTGATACATCGCGACCACCGCGTCATATTGGCGGGCGCGCAGCTTGACGAAAACCGTATCGCCCGGAACGGGTCCAACCACCGTAAAATCGGCGGACGTGTAGGAGGCGACGATCGGGGTCGTGATATCGATATCCTCACGGCCGAAAATGCCGCCCTCACCGGCGTGCGGGTTGAGCGCGGCAATCGCAATGCGGGGATGGGCGATGCCGAGGCCGCGCAACGCCTCGACCGTCAACTGGATGACCCGCCGCAACCGGGGCTCGGTCAGTTTCGACGGAACCTGGGCCAGCGCTACGTGGGTCGAGACATGGCTGACTCGAAAATCGCCATGGGCAAGCATCATCACGGAATCGCGGGCGCCTGTAAGTTCCGCCAGCATGTCGGTGTGACCGGCATAATGATAGCCGGCCAGGTTGAGCGCTTCCTTGTTGAGAGGAGCCGTGACGATACCCGCGATTGAACCGGCCTGCGCCAGGCGCACGGCTTTTTCGATCGCCAGATAGGCGAGGCGCCCGCCTTCAGCCGACATGACGCCTGTCTCAATGGGGGTCCGCTCCGGTCCAGCCTCAAGAATGGCCACGGGCGGAACGGTCCCCCTCGCCGAAGCTGACGTTTCTTCCAGCTCGATGCGTCCTGAGATGGACTCCATTGCGCGCATCGCGGTGACGCTGCCGATAATGAGAAGCGACAACGATCCGTCGGCAAGCCGCGGTTTCAGCCTTGCGCATGCTTTTGCAATGATCTCAGGGCCGATGCCCGCGGGATCACCCATTGTGATGCCGAGTCTTGGACCAGACATAAACGCCCCTAATTGGTCAATTGTGGTCATCTTGTAATCCTTTCAACCATCGACGTGCAATAGTTTTCTTTTTCGGTCATCCGTAATCATATGAACGTGAGAATCGCCTCTTCGCCTGCCTCTCCGTGGCGTGCGATCCGAGGTGCCGGGCTGTTGAAATATCGTTTGACGCCATTTGACCGGCGGAGACCGACCCGCCGGCGCTTCTGGCCGGAGATCGTCTTGATCAGCGATGCGCGAGGGCCGCGAGCCTGCAGAGCAGGGCGCTGTCGCCGAATGCGCCGGATTTCGAAATGGTGGCCAGTCCCTCGAAAACACCACCCTTGACCCTGGAAACCGGAAGCCCCGGTTCGATCTCGCATTCGACCGTGAGTTCGATGACGCCCAGGCTGTCGCACACCGATCGCAATGTTTCACCGCCGGTGACGAGTAACGTGCCGGGCTTTGGCAAGCCTGCGAGAAGCGAGGCAAACACCTTGCCGATATGGGCTGCCACGGCGTGGCGATCACCCGATGCAGCGACACTGACGACCGACGGCTCCCCGCGGATCATCCTTTCCGCCAAACGCCTTCTCGCCTTGTCGATGTCGTGCTCCACGACCACATGCGCATCCGCATGCCTGGCTGCAAAGAGGGCTACCTGTCCCGCCGTGACTTCATGATTTGTGCCGACAAGGGCCAGAAATGGATCGGAAAACGCAGGAACAGGCTTGTGCGGCACATTCATGTGCCGTGCGAGTGCGGCCGCCAAGCCGCCAGTGCCGACCCACAACGTCGCTTGTTTCGGTACGGTCGCGACGATCCTGTCCAGGTCGGCATCCGTTTCGGCGTCGTGGAGTGTGATGAAATCAACTGGTTGTGACCCTGGTGCAGAACGCCCAGCCGTAAAGCGCTGGCCTAGACCGGCGACCAGGTCGGGACCTACCATTTCGGTTTGATCGAGCCGCCATTGCCGCCCAAGGCGCGTGGCGCGTCGCTGAAATGGGAACGCAGGTGCGATAACAACACGCCGGTACGTTCCGTTGACGATGCAAGCCTCAATTTCAGCGATGACGTGGCCGCGCAAAAGGCTGTCGATCTTCTTGAAACTCAACTGTCCGCCGGCAAGCCATGGCGCAAGCGCCCGGTGTCTCTCGACCGCCGTCGCCACAGGCCCCTCCCGGGTGGCGGCGTCGATAGCCATACGTCCCCCAAACGTACGGTCCAGCTGCCAGCTTACCCCAATGCCATTCCCGGGCGATGCAAGGGAAACCGCGCTATCCAGGGCGCCGGTCAAGTCGTCTGCGACGACCCGGATATCCTTAACCTCAGGAGTGCTCAACTCAACAACCCGAACGGCTGACGCGCACGACCTTGACGTCCACATCGAGCGTCCGAAGATTGGTGAGGTGAGCCGGATCGATGCCCTCGTCGGTAATGATCTGGTGGATCTCGGTCAGGCGGCAGATCGTGCAGAAATTGGGGACGGTGAACTTCGAATGGTCGGCAAGCACGACCACACGACGCGCCGCGGCAATCATCGCCTGCTTCATTGCCGCAACCTCCAGCGAGGTCTCCGTGAGCATGTCTCCGGTGATGGCATGAGTGCCCAGAATGGCCACATCGGCGTGAATGGTTCGCAGGAAATTCTCGCCAGGCTGGCCAATCAGTGTAAGCGAACCAGGCTTGCAGGTGCCTCCCGGCATCACCAGACGCACTCCCGGCACAGGTGCAAGTATCTGCGCGATCGCAAGGCTGTTGGTGACGGCCGTAAGCGGGATGGGCGCCGCGGCTATGGCGCGGGCGACTTCCAGAACGGTCGTGCTTGCGTCGAAAATGACGCTTTGCCCGGCTCGAAGTTCCGACATCATGGCGGCGCCTATGGCCTCTTTCTCGGCTCTGGCGAATTGCGCTGCAGTGGCGAGATCCGGCTCGAACGTGGCCAGTTCCGTGCGTTGAAGCATTGCGCCGCCATGCGTCCGCTCCAACGCTCCTTGCCGTTCAAGCGTCTCGAGATCGCGCCGGATCGTCGAAGGTGACGCGCCGATGAGATCGATGAGTTCCTGAACGCCGACGGCTCCTTCTCGTTTAAGGCATTCGAGGATGAAGGCGTGGCGCTTGGCCGGAATCAGATCGACCCGCCCGCGCCCGCCATCATCTTCCCATGCCCCGGCGGACACGACAGGCGCCATGTCCTCGGCTGTTGATTTTCGGACATTCCTTGCCACGTTCGTATCTCCGCATGGTCGCGACGCGCTCACCTGATTCACAGCGCGCTCTGTACCGCGAATATCACGAATCCCTCGGGCTAGCCCAATGATTTGTCACCCTGATGGGCGAATTCCTATCATTATTGGCTGACTTGGAATTATTTTGAACGGTTTTGACTGAATCTGGGAAACGGATATCGTCACCCTTTTGTCATTTCGTGGTTACCAAGCGAGCAATTTTCTTCCCTGCTTCATCTCGCGTCCCGGCCCACAACATTCCGATGACGTCCATCTCTCTCACCACGTGGCGAGAGCGGTCGGAACAGTGGCGTACCGACCAATCTCAGAGCAGGCGTCCCAGGAGCGCGATCAGCTCGCTCTGCTTATGGGTGTCGGTCTTCTGAAAGATTGCCTTCAGCCTATGCCTGGCCGTTTCGGAGGCGATCCCCAGCATATCGGCGGCTTCCTTTGGTGAATGGCCAAGCAAGAGCACTTCGCACAGCCTCTGTTCGGCGGGTGTGAGACCGAAGGCAGGGGCCAAATCCGCTATCGTGCTGGCTTCGGCCGGCGTCGACAGGTTGCGCACGATGAGCAGAAAGAGCGGACCGCCCGAAAAGAGGGAACGAAACCCGGATACGCCGGGAAGGCGCACAATGCCGATCTGATGTGCGCTGCCGGCAAAGAAAACCCGTGTCGTCGCGTCCGGCTCCAGGCCTGCCGCCAGAAGCCTGAGCGTATCCGCCAGCCAGCCATTGATGTCGCTTGCCAGGATGGAAAACTTGCCCTCCCGCATCGAGACCACTTTACAGCGCTGGAATTCACTCTCGGCCCGTGCGTTTGCTTCCGTGACCGTCAACTGCTCGTCGACCACGCATGCGATGTCGCCGGGGCGCGAGACGATCGCCGAGGCCGATCTCTCGCGGTCCACGGTTTGTTCGAACAGACGCGCTGCTCCCATGGAGCGGAGCAGGGGCCTGCTGATGCCGCGCAGCAGTTCCGACACCGGCTCGTCATAGTGGCGGGCACGGCTGACGCCGTAGTGTACCCCGACGGCAGCCAGGTTCTCGCAACTCGCCTCCAGAATGATCGCCGCCCCCGCGCGCAATTCGGGATCAAGCCAATCGTAGAACTCCGTATGGCTGAAGCTACCGGACGGGCAGTCACGCTCGCTGACAAGCACCGTGCCGGACGGCACGGAACGCATGGGCCGAATCCATGGATTCAAGCTGCAATAATGCGCCCGATAGCTGGACTCATCATCCGGGTCCATGTTCAGGACGCGGTCATAGTCGACCCTGTTCCGGCGCAGGTTGAAACGCTGGAATACGATGCAGGTACCCGGCAGCGCAGCGCCAAGCTGCTCGACAAAATCGTCCCACGCGCTCGGGTCGAGAACGGCGCGGTCGACCGTTTCGGCGATCCGGGCGGACGTCTCGGTTATGAATTTCCCGTCAAATACGATATTCTGCAATTTGCTCCCCCAAGCCATCCTAACTTCATCATACGGACGGCGAAAATCAAGGGCGGCGGTCAGGTCTGGTCGGGACGAACCGCAGCTTGCGAACCCCTATGATTGTCGTGCAGCGCGGCAAGGTCTGCCGCCGCGCCAGTCCAAATCCGGAAGAGAGCACGATTTGCAAGCCGTCACCCCCATTTGGGTGTTGATGGCCCCTATCCGTGTTGCGAGAGGGGTAAGCGGTATTGGCTCTTCCCAATTGGGCCGGGGGGTGTTCTCCGGCCGCAGATGGACTTGGCAATCCTGAACCGGGCACAGTGGGGCAGTAGTGAAGTCAGCGATTTTCATTTCTTCGCGCGCCAGGGCGTCCGGCCTGCGCTGCACAACGTCCTTGCTGAGCATGGCGGTGGCCATTGCCGCCACGGGTGCGGCCTCCGCGCAGCAGCTGCCGTCCGGCGGCACGGTGACCTCCGGTTCGGCGACAATTTCGCAATCAGGCCCGAACCTGCTCGTCACGCAGACATCGCGGAACGCCATCCTGTCGTGGCAGAGCTTCTCCATCGGCGGCTCTGCAAGCGCGCATTTCGAGAATGGCACGGGGGCCACGCTCAACCGGGTGACGGGCAATTTGCCCTCGTCCATCGACGGCTCGCTCACCTCGACCGGCTCGCTCTACCTGATCAACCCGGCGGGCGTCGTGGTCGGCACCAGTGGCATGGTGCGCACCGGCGGCTCGTTCATCGCCTCGACGCACGACACGACGGATGCCGACTTCCTCGATGGCGGCGGCCTCACCCTCAAGGGAAGCAGCAAGGCCGACGTCGTCAATCGCGGCGCGATCGTCTCGCAATCCGGCGATGTCGTGCTGACCGCGCGTCGCGTCGAGAATTCTGGGGGCATCGACGCACCGAACGGTTCGGTCGGGCTGTTGGGCGGCTACGAGGTCGAACTGCGCGATACCTCGCTTGCGGACGGCAAGTTCGCCGTCAAGGTCGGCGGCAGCGACACCGAAGTCGTCAACAGCGGATCGATCCGCGCCGCCGAGGCCGAGTTGCGCGCCAATGGCGGCAACGTCCAGGCTCTCGCCGGCAACACCGGGAAGATCATCAAGGCGACCGGCGTGAAAAAGGTCGGCGGCCGCGTCTTCCTGACCGCCGGCGACGGCGGCTCGGTGACGGTGACGCAGCGCGTCGTTGCGCGCCGCGCCGTCCAGCCGGCGCAGAAGGCCGTGGTCGCGGCACTTCCCGCCTTCGGGCCGCTGCCTGCCGCGCGGCCGGATTTTTCCGGCGGCGAGGTGCATGTGGCCGGCGGCACGGTCAGCCTGGGCGGAGCGATCGACACGGTGGGGGCGGGGAGCGCGGGCGGAACGATCACGGCGACGGCGGCCGGCGGCAAGCTTTCGCTGTCCTCGACCGCGGCGCTCGACGCCTCGGGCGACCGCGGCGGCCTGATCTTGCTTGGCGGCGACTATCAGGGTGGATCGGATTCCGGCACCCGCCATCTCGGCACGACGCTGGCCAGGGCCGCGTCGGTGACGGTCGAAGCCGGGGCGGCGATTGCCGCGAACGGCACGATGGGCAATGGCGGCAACGTCGTCGTCTGGTCGGACGGGAAGACGAGCTTCGCCGGCACGATCAGCGCCACGGGCGGCGCCGGTGGTCACGGCGGCAACGCCGAGGTGTCCGGCAAGGCCGTGCTCGCCTATACCGGCTTCGCCGACCTCTCCGCCGCGAACGGCTCCTTCGGCACGCTGCTGCTCGACCCCTACAACGTCACCATCTCCAGCGGCACGGACACGCTGGGCGGCGGTCCGGGCTTCACCGCCGGCGCCAACGGCAGCGTCATCAATGTGGCGACGTTGCAGGCCGCGCTGGCCGGCGCCAACGTGGTCGTCTCCACAGGCTCCGGCGGCGGCCAGGCCGGCGACATCACCGTGGCGGCGCCGGTCAGCTGGTCGAGCGGGTCGACGCTGACGCTCGACGCCTATCATTCCATCGCCATCAACGCGCCGATCACCATCGCCGGCGCGGGCGGGCTCAGCCTCGTCACCAATCACGGCGGCAGCGGCGGCACGCTGTCCTTCGCGGGCGGCGTGCAATACACCGGCACGCCGGGCAGCGGCCAGTCGCTCGCCATCAACGGCCAGTCCTACACGCTGCTCTACTCCATGAGCGATTTGCAGGGCATCAACAATGGGCTGAACGGCACGTATGCGCTGGCGAGGTCACTCGATGCGACCGGCCTGATCGGCTGGGTGCCGCTCGGCACGGATGGTGCTGGGACGATACTGAACGGCAATAACGGCTTCGCCGGCACGTTTGACGGCCTCGGCAACACCATCAGCAACCTGAATATTGATATCGGCACTAACATCCGTGCCGGGCTGTTCGGTTATTCGAGCGGTGCCATCAGCGACATCGGTTTGATCGGGGGCTCTGTCAAAGGAGGCCAATTCGTCGGCGGATTGGTGGGTTACCAATACGACGGCAGTATCATGCAAGCCTATGCGACCGGCGAAGTCGCAGGAAGCTTGGATTGTATCGGCGGATTGGTTGGGTACCAGTACGCCGGCACTATCACGCAAGCTTATGCGACCGGCGAAGTCACGGGCCCCTTCGGTAATCTCGGCGGATTGGTCGGGTACCAGTACCATGGCAGCATCACGCAAGCCTATGCGACCGGCCAAATTACAGGGAGCGGCGCTGCTGTTGGCGGTCTAGTCGGCAGCCAGAGTTATGGCGGCACCATCACGCAAGCCTACGCGACCGGCCAAGTTACAGGGCTATCTGGCGTCGGCGGATTGGTCGGGTGGCAGGCCGGTGGCGACATCACGCAGGCCTACGCGATAGGCCAAGTGACAGGAACCGGTGAGTACGTCGGCGGATTGGTCGGGAGGCAAGGCGGTGGCAGCATCACGCAAGCCTATGCGACCGGTCAGGTCAAAGGACACCAATTAGTCGGCGGGCTGGTCGGCTCACAAGTCGGTGGCAGTATCGCGCAGGCCTATGCGACCGGTCAGGTCATAGGAGACCAATACGTAGGCGGATTGGTCGGGGCGTCCAATGGCACCGTCACCTCCAGCTACTTCGACACCTACTCGACCGGGCGGTTCACAGCCACCAGCACAGGCACCCCCGCCGGCATCACCGCCGTCACCAGCGACCCGACGCTGGCCGGTGTGCCGAACTACGCCTACTGGCAGTCCGCCTATTCTGGCCTGAGCTTCACCACCACGGCTGGCGGCAGCGGCTGGTACATGATCAACGGCCAGACCCGGCCGCTCGGCGCCTGGGAATATTCCACGAATGTCGTCAACGGCCACCAGCTCCAGCTCGTCAACATGGACCTGAACGCCAGCTACCGGCTGGCGCGCAGCATCGATCTCGGCCCCGACCTCGCCTCCGCGACGGTCAATGGCAGCAACATCACTTATGCCGGCATGTGGCGTCTGGGCAGTTTCGTGCCGATCGGTACGGACGGTGCCGGAACTGTATTGAACAACTACAATGGCTTCACCGGCAGCTTCGACGGCCTCGGTAACACCATCAGCAACCTGAAGGTCGATATCGGCGACGCCTTCTATGCTGGGCTGTTCGGCTGGTCGAGCGGCGTCATCAGCGACATTGGGTTGATCGGTGCGGCTGTAAAGGGAAGCGATTACATCGGCGGATTGGTCGGGTTTCAGAACGGCGGCATCGCCCGAGCCTATGCCACCGGTCAAGTCACAGGCGAGTATTTCGTCGGCGGATTGGTCGGGGTGCAGATGGGCGGCAGCATCAAGCAGTCATACGCGTCGGCTCAGGTCACAGGTAGCCATGGCGTCGGCGGATTGGTTGGGGTCTTCCAGAGCAATGGCAGCATCACGCAGGCCTATGCGACGGGTCAGGTCAACGGCACCGGGAATGTAGGAGGATTGGTTGGGACGCAGAGCGGCAGCATCAAGCAGTCCTACGCGACCGGTCAGGTCACAGGCTCCACTAACGTCGGCGGATTGGTCGGGACAGGCGGAAACATCACGCAAGCCTATGCAACCGGTCAAGTCACCGGCTCCAGTAACGTCGGAGGGTTGGTTGGGACGCAGAGCGGCAGCGTCACGCAGGCCTATGCGACAGGCCAAGTCACCGGCGTGGGCGGAGGATTGGTCGGATTTCAGTCTGGTGGCAACATCTCTTCCAGCTATTTCGACTCCGATACGACGGGCCAGATGGCCGGCGTCGGCTCTGGTTCGCAGGCAGGCGTCACCGCGCTGAGCAGCGTTTCGGGAAGCGCCTTCGTCAAGGCCAATTACGCCGGTTTCGACTGGACGGCCTGGGCGCCGGCCAGCGCAGCTGGAGGCAGTTCGCCGGCCTATTATCCCGAACTGTTTGGTGTATCTGGCGTCGTTGGCGCCGACTTCGGCAATGCAACGATCACCTATGGCGACACGGCTTCGTCTCTGAGCGCGCCCTCCGCGATCTATGGCATCGGCTATTTCAACCAGTGGACGACCGCGCCCGGCGCCGGCACGGTCGCCTCGACCAATGCCGGCACCTATGCCGTGTCTTCATCCGGCGCGGCCGCCACCTTCACGCCCGGCGGGCAGAGCCGCATCGTCAATCTAGGCACGCTGACGATCACGCCGGCCGCGCTGACGGTGACGGCGGCCGACGCCTCCAAGGTCTATGACGGTCAGGCCTGGTCCGGCGGCAACGGCGTCACCTATGCCGGCTTCGCCAACGGCGAGGACGACTCGGTGCTCGGCGGTGCGCTTGTCTGGGGCGGGATCGCCCAGGGCCAGAAGGACGCCGGCACCTACACGCTGAGCGCGTCTGGCCAAAGCAGCGGCAATTACACCATTGCTTACGTCGATGGCGCGCTGACCATCGGCAAGGCCGCGCTCACGGTGACGGCGACCGACGCCTCCAAGGTCTATGACGGTCAGGCCTGGTCCGGCGGCAACGGCGTCACCTATGCCGGCTTCGCCAACGGCGAGGACGACTCGGTGCTCGGCGGTGCGCTTGTCTGGGGCGGGACCGCCCAGGGCCAGAAGGACGCCGGCACCTACACGCTGAGCGCGTCTGGCCAAAGCAGCGGCAATTACACCATTGCTTACGTCGATGGCGCGCTGACCATCGGCAAGGCCGCGCTCACGGTGACGGCGACCGACGCCTCCAAGGTCTATGACGGTCAGGCCTGGTCCGGCGGCAACGGCGTCACCTATGCCGGCTTCGCCAACGGCGAGGACGACTCGGTGCTCGGCGGTGCGCTTGTCTGGGGCGGGACCGCCCAGGGCCAGAACGACGCCGGCACCTACACGCTGAGCTCGTCTGGCCAAAGCAGCGGCAATTACACTATCGCCTATGTCGACGGCGCGCTGACCATCGGCAAGGCCGCGCTGACGGTGACGGCGAACAACGCTTCCAAGGTCTATGACGGCCATGCCTGGTCCGGTGGCAACGGCGTCACCTATGCCGGCTTCGTCAACGGCGAGGACGACTCGGTGCTCGGCGGTGCGCTTGTCTGGGGCGGGACCGCCCAGGGCCAGAAGGACGCCGGCAGCTACACGCTGAGCGTGTCTGGCCAAAGCAGCGGCAACTACACCATCGCTTACGTCGATGGCGCGCTGACCATCGGCAAGGCCGCGCTGACGGTGACGGCGAACAACGCTTCCAAGGTCTATGACGGCCATGCCTGGTCCGGTGGCAACGGCGTCACCTATGCCGGCTTCGTCAACGGCGAGGACGACTCGGTGCTCGGCGGTGCGCTTGTCTGGGGCGGGACCGCCCAGGGCCAGAAGGACGCCGGCAGCTACACGCTGAGCGTGTCTGGCCAAAGCAGCGGCAACTACACCATCGCTTACGTCGACGGTGCGCTGGCCATCGGCAAGGCCGCGCTGACGGTGACGGCGACCGACGCCTCCAAGGTCTATGACGGTCAGGCCTGGTCCGGCGGCAACGGCGTCACCTATGCCGGCTTCGCCAACGGCGAGGACGACTCGGTGCTCGGCGGCGCGCTCGCCTGGGGTGGGACTGCCCAGGGCGAGAAGGACGCCGGCACCTACACGCTCGCCGCCTCGGGGCTGACCAGCGGCAATTACACCATCGCTTACGTCGATGGCGCGCTTGCCATCACGCCGCGTGCGATCACCGTGACCGCGGATGACAAGAGCCGCTTGCAAGGCCAGCCCGATCCGGCGCTGACGTGGACGGTGACCGGCGGCAGCCTGGCGTCCTTCGATGCCGTCGCCAGTGTGTTCAGCGGGAACCTCGCACGCGATCCCGGCGAAGCGGCCGGCACCTATGCCGTCAACCAGGATTCTCTCGGCGCCAACTCGAACTACGCCCTGACCTTCGTCGCGGGCACCTTCACCATCGAGCCCGCCCAGGCCGCGGCGCAATACACCAACGCGCAAGCGCTCGAACGGCAGGGCGACCGGAGCGCGCCGCCGTTCCTGTCGCCGCTGCTGCTGTCGTCCCTGCTCTTGTCCGAGGCTGCCGACGGCAGTGCGGCCGGAACGTGCGCTACAGGCGTGCTCGGTCCGGAATGCGTTGCCTTCACCCATCCCGCCAATCGTGACCTTGGCCCCTACATGCGCGCGACGGAATAGGACCGCGAAATGGTGAAGACCAATATCAAGGGCGCATTGGTACGCGCCCTGGCGGCAAGGCTCTCGGCGTTCCTTTTCCTGCCCGCTCTGTCCCTGCCGGCCTTCGGGCAATCGGCGCTGGAGCGCAACCTTCCCGAGCAGACGGTGCCGAGGCCGGCAACCGTTTCGGTGGGAGAGCAGGATTATGGCAAGGGCGACGATACTCCCCTGGGCGTCACTGTCGCTGGGGTGCGGCTGATCGGCCAGGACGAGGCGGTGCAGGCCGCCGCCCCCCGTGGTGTCACGGTTGGCACCGTGCCCGGCATCGCGCCGCAGGCCGCAACGGCGGCCCTCTCGCCGTTTGTCGGCAAGCCCCTGACGAAAGCCTTGATCGTGAACATGCAGCGCGAACTGGCGGGCGTGTGGCGCAAGGCGGGTTTCCCCTTCGTCTCGGTGACCGTGCCACCACAGGAGATCACATCCGGCGTGCTCACCTTGCGCGTCGTAGAGTTCCACGCCGGAAAGATCGCCGTCGAGGGAATGGCGGTCGAGCGCAATCTTGCCGGGCACGTCAGGCTGGTGCCGGGCGATCGCATCGACGCAGGCGCGCTGGAAGAAGATCTCGGATGGCTCAACCGCAACCCGTATCGTCACGTCGAAGGCGCGTTCGCGCCGGGGGACGCCCTCGGCGCCAGCGACTTCACCCTGAAGGTGAGCCAGGACAAGCCGTGGTCCGTCTTCGCCGAATACGCCAATACCGGCAGCGAGGCGACCGGTCGCGACCGCTGGTCGGTGGGCGGCGGAGCCTGGATCCCCGAACTGAACGACATGACCGTCTCCTATCGCTTCACCCGCTCGGGAGAGTTCTGGCACGATGGCGGTTTCGGCTCGCTCGACATTGCGCGACCGGGCTATCTCAGCCATGCCGCGCGCATCGACCTTCCGACCTGGCCGCGCCAGGTGCTGTCGATCGCGCCGAACTTCGTCGAGACCAACGAAGTGATCGCGGGCACACCGTTCTCCTTCGACAACAGAACCTTCGAACTGCCGATCCTCTATCGGGGCGCGCTCTCCAACCTTTTGCCCGGCCGCCACTGGGGCGATGTCTATTTCGGCGTTGAACCCAAATGGGTAAAGCGCACCACCGCCTTTGGCGGCAATGAGGTTGCCAGCGGCACAGCCGGCCTGTTCAACATCGTGCTGGGCTGGGCTGGCGAATTCAGCGATGCCCATGGCAGCACCACGATGGACGTCCGCATCAAGGCCAATCCCGGCGGCATTGTGGACAACAACACCAGCGCCGACTGGGCAGCCTTCACCGGTGGCCGTGTCACCGACGCGACCTATGTTGTCGGTGGCCTCGACATCACGCGCACGACAAGGCTGCCGCATGACTTCTTCTGGGTCAGCCAGCTTTCGGGATTGATTTCGAACCAAGCCCTGCCTGATACCGAGCGGATTAGCCTCGGCGGTTATTATGCCGTTCGCGGCTACAACATGGACGACGGGGGAGCCGATACAGGCTTTGTGTGGCGCAACGAACTGCGTCTGCCAAGCTTTTCGTTGCTGGAAAAGGCTGGAATGGGATTGGCCGACGGTGCTTCTCCTTTTGCTCTCGTCGATTTCGGTCATGGCTACGACTTTGCCGCCCATGGCCATCCGACGCTCGCCAGCACGGGTTTCGGCCTGGACTACGCGATTGGCCGCAGTTTCCTGGCCAACTTCACCGGTGCCGTCGCGCTGAATGATGCCGGGCAAACCCGATCTGGCGATTGGACCTTCAACGCCAACCTACGCATCGCCTATTGATTTTCAGCTAGAGCGCTTCACCGTTTCACGGAAACGATGAAGCGCTCTGTTTCAACGCAATTCCCCAGGGAAAGCGCTACGCGCTTTTCCCGGAAAACCGATCACGCTTTCCTGGAATTGCTCTAGTGGCAATCTCCGTCGATGGATTTTGAAGGTCGGGCGTCTAGCCTATTGCTGCAACGCCTTCAAACGACTTCCTCACCGATCGAATAGCAACCAACCTTTGGGTCTGATCGCCTAGCTGGCTGAATTTCCTTTATTTTTCGTGGTGATCCCGACAGGAATCGAACCTGTGACCTACAGATTAGGAATCTGCCGCTCTATCCTACTGAGCTACGGGACCACGCGGCCAGACACATAGCCGCTTCGGATCGTTTCGCCAAGGGGCCGGCCGCATGCAATTCGGCCGGCTCCTTGCGCGGCGGGCCTCAAGCGGCCAGAGCGGTTTCCGCCAGTTTCACCCAGTAGCTCATGCCGTGGGGGATGGCTTCGTCGTTGAAATCGTAGGCTGGGTTGTGGAGACCGGCGGTGTCGCCATTGCCGATGAAGATGAAGGCGCCGGGGCGGGCTTCCAGCATGTAGGAGAAATCCTCGCCGCCCATCACCGGCTGGATGCCGCGGTGGACATGGCTGTCGCCCGCGACGTCGGCCGCTACGTCGCTGGCAAACACCGTCTCTTCGGCATGGTTGAAGGTGACTGGATAATTTGCCTGGTAGTCCACTTCGATCCTGGCGCCGAACGCGGTCGCCAGTCCGTCGCAGATCGCGCGGATGCGCTCTTCGGATTTCTTGGCGATCTCCTTGCGCAAGGTGCGCACGGTGCCGGCGATCTCGGCCGATTCGGGAATGATGTTGTAGGCGTCGCCGGCATGGAACTTGGTCACCGACACCACCACGGCCTCGACCGGATCGGTGCTGCGCGAGGCGATCGTCTGCAGCGCGCCGACCAGCTGGCTGGCGATGACGATCGGGTCGATCGTGCCGTGCGGCATAGCGGCGTGGCCGCCGCGGCCTTTCACGGTGATGGTGAATTCGGCCGTCGCCGCCATGATCGGGCCCGGCCGGATGGCGAACTGGCCGACAGGCAGGCCCGGCATGTTGTGCATGCCGAACACTTTTGCGATGCCGAAGCGCTCCATCATGCCGTCCTTGACCATCTCGTTGCCGCCGCCGCCGCCTTCCTCCGCCGGCTGGAAGATCACCGCCACGGAGCCGGCGAAATTGCGGGTCTCGGCGAGATATTTGGCGGCGCCCAGCAGCATCGCCGTGTGGCCGTCATGGCCGCAGGCGTGCATCTTGCCGGGAACGGTGGACGCATAGGCCTTGCCGGTGATCTCATTGAGCGGCAGCGCGTCCATGTCGGCGCGCAGGCCGATGGTGGCGCCTTCACCCTGGCGGCCGCGGATGATGCCGACGACGCCGGTCTTGCCGAGGCCGGTGACCACATCGTCACAACCGAACTCCTTCAGCTTTTCAGTGACGAAGGCGGCCGTCTTGAAGACGTCGAAATTGAGCTCCGGCGTCTGGTGCAGATGCCGACGCCAGCCGGCAACTTCGTCCTGCATTTCAGCGGCGCGGTTCAGGATTGGCATGATGGTTCCATTTCGTGGTTGGAGCAGCCGGCTTCAGCCTGGTGTTTCGCAACTGGGCCCAGTGTTCTGCAATTGTGCCCGTTTTGCAATTGTGCCGGGTGTTTTGCAATTGTGATTGTCAGGTGCTTTGCCATGTTGGCGTCACATAGGGTAAATAGCACCGCAACGATGCGGTCCGTTTTTGAGGGGCGGACCCATTATGCTGGCGGTCACGTAACGAAATCTTACGGAGCCAGGGGCGATCAGGGCAAGAGGCGATTTCGGATTCGATCATGCGGCACAGGCATTTCCTCAAACTATTCTCGGTCGGCGCAATCGTGCTGTCGGTCCTGGCGGGGCCGGCGCTGGCCAATCCGGTGGTTGTCTTCGACCTGAAGAACGGCCAGATCCTGCAGCATCAGGATGCGTTCAAGCGCTGGTATCCGGCCTCGCTCAGCAAGCTGATGACCGCCTATGTGACCTTCCGGGCGATCGCGGCCGGCGAAGTCCAGCTTGATTCGCCGATCAAGGTGACCAAGCACTCCGCCGGCGAGCCGCCGAGCAAGATGGGTTTCAAGCCGGGCTCGGTGATGCGGCTCGACAACGCGCTGAAGATGATGCTGGTCAAATCGGCCAACGACATCGCCATGGCGGTCGGCGAGAATGTCGGCGGCTCGCAGGCCGCCTTCGCCGAGAGGATGAATGCCGAGGCGACCCGGCTCGGCATGAACGGCACCCATTTCGTCAATCCGAACGGCCTCTACTCGCCCGACCAGTACACCACGGCGCGCGACCTTTCGGTGCTGGTGATGGCGATCCGCCGCGAGTTTCCGCAATATGCGCCGTGGTTCTCCATCGAAGGGCTTGCGGTCGGCAAGAAGGCGATCCCGAACTACAACCTCCTGATCGGCCGCTATCCCGGCGCCGATGGCATGAAGACGGGCTTTGTCTGCCCTTCCGGCTTCAACATGATCGGTTCGGCGACGCGCAATGGCCGTACGCTGGTCGCGGTTGTGCTTGGCGAGAAATCGGCGGTCAGCCGTGCCGAGGCCGCGGCAAGACTGCTCGACCAGGGATTTGACACGCAAGCCGCCGGTTCGGCCACTGTCGCCACCCTGGCGCCCTACGGTGACACGGTCTCGCCCAACGACATGCATGACGAGGTCTGCAAGAAGAAGACGCCGGAGGAGCAATCCGAGGCGCCACCGGCCGCCGCCGCCAAGGACGTGCCGAAATCGCCCTACCAGGAAAAGCTCGACCATGTACCGACGCTGGTCGCCGTCGGCCTCGGCGGCGCCACGGGTCCGGCGCCGAAGGCGATGCTCGACCAGGGCGGCCAGGAATATGCCGACGTGCCGATCCCGAGCTGGCGGCCGGATCGGCCGGCGCCGACCGGCGCCGGTCCGGCCGTTGCCGGTTCCGCCGCGCAAGGCGATCAGCCGGCCAAGGTCGCGAACTAACCTGATGAGCGGATTCCCGATTCCTGTCTCGGTGCTGACCGGCTTCCTTGGAGCGGGCAAGACGACGCTGCTCAACCGGCTCCTGAAGGACCCGGCGCTGGCCGACACGGCGGTCATCATCAACGAGTATGGCGAGGTGGCGATCGACCATCTGCTGGTCGAGCAGGCTTCCGACGGCATCATCCAGCTTTCGGACGGCTGCCTGTGCTGCACCGTGCGTGGCGAACTGGTCGACACGCTGGCCGACCTCGTCGACCGGCTGCAGACCGACCGCATCGCCCGGCTTGCCCGCGTCATCGTCGAGACCACGGGGCTTGCCGACCCGGCGCCGGTGCTGCAGTCGATCATGGCGCATCCGGCGCTCGTCCAGGCTTTTCGGCTCGACGGCGTCATCACGCTGGTCGATGCGGTCAACGGCAATGCCACGCTCGATGCCCATGTCGAGGCGGTCAAGCAGGTCGCCGTCGCCGACCGCATCGTGCTCAGCAAGGTCGATCTGGCGACCGATGCCGGCGATCTCGACACGCTGCGGACGCGCCTGCGGCAGATCAATCCGGGTGCCGAGCTGCTTGATGCTGGCAATTCAGCAACAGGTGTGGCGGCGCTGTTTGATTGCGGCCTCTACAATCCCGCCACCAAATCCGCCGACGTGCGGCGCTGGCTCGGCGAGGAAGCGGCGCATGAGCATGCCCACGACCATCACGACCACAATCACGATCACAGTCATGATCATGGCCATCGCCACGATCAGCGCGTGCGCTCCTATTCGCTCGTCCATGACGGTCCGGTGCCGTTTTCGGCGATAGAAATGTTCCTCGACCTGTTGCGTTCGACGCATGGCGAAAAGCTGCTGCGCATGAAGGGCGTGATCGAACTCAGGGAAGATCCGTCACGCCCGCTGGTCATCCACGGCGTGCAGAAGATCCTGCATCCGCCCGCGCGGCTGCCGGCCTGGCCCGACGGCCAGCGCGGCACACGGCTGGTGCTGATCACGCTCGATATGCCGGAAGACTATGTGCGCCGGCTGTTCGCCGCCTTCACCAACCGGCCGTCGATCGACACGCCCGACCGGGCGGCGCTGGAAAACAATCCGCTGGCGATCGCCGGAAGATAGCGTTCCACGCCGAAATTCAGACGGTCTCGCCGCGCTCGACCAGGAATCGATGGCCGCCTGACATCGCCGCTGTTTCAATCAGCTGGTGGCCGGCGTCCGAGCAAAAGGCGGGAATATCGATGACGGCGAGCGGGTCGGTGGTCTCGAGCCAGAGCCGGCTGCCCGGCTGCATTCCGGCCAGGCGCTTCTTTGCCTTCAGTACCGGCAAAGGGCAGTTCAGCCCTTTCAGGTCGTAGATAGCGGTATCCCCGGCCAAGCTCAGCCGCCGAACATGCCGAGTAGCTTGTTTTTCAGCTTTGTCACTCGGCTTTCATCAGCGCTTGCGGCCTGCGTTTCGGCGACCGGCGCGACATCCGTGGGAGCAGCGATGGTGGCGGTGGCGACAGGGGCTTCCTTCGCGGCCTTGGCCGCTTCCTTTGCAGCAACGGCTTGCGCCTTGGCCGCTTCCTTTTCGGCCAACGCCTGCGCCTTGGCAGCTTCCTTGGCCTGCTTGGCGGCCTCTATGGCGGCCAGCCGCTGCTCCTCGGCCTTCTGCTTGGCTGCTTTTTCGGCGTCGAGTGCCGCCATCTTGCGGCCGGCGGGCGAATCGATGCGGCCCATGCGCGCCGTCTCGGTCACCGTGCCGTCGTTGTTGAGCGACGGCGGATCGATCGGCACGCGCTCGCCGCGCGCCCGGCGCTTCGACCAATCCGAAACGATACTGGCTTCCTTGATGCCGGCAATGGTCGGCTTGGGCGGCGGCACGCTTGCCTTGAGCGCGCCGTTGAAGGCAGCGTCGTAGGTGCTCTGGTAGGCGTTGTAGGCGCTCTTCAGCGAATCTGGCTGGGTGGTGGCCGGGCACTGTCCGGTCGGATCGAATGTCTGGCCGTCGGCGGCGACCTGGTTGAAGACGTAGCGCTTTTCGCAGACGTCGACCTTCGGCGGCACCTTGGTGATCTCGAAATTGTCGTAGCCGACCTTCAGCATCTTCCAGAATTCATAGTTCGGGTCGTTGCGATAACGCGCCATGTTGGCGGCGGTCATGCGGAACGGGAAGGCCTGGATCTGGAATTCGGTCTGGCCGCCCTGGAAGGCGTCGCGGCCGAAGGCATAGATCTGCTCGATCTGCGCGTCGGTCATCGAGTAGCAGCCCGACGACGAGCAGGCGCCGTGCACCATCAGGTTCTGACCCGTGCGACCGTTGGCACGGTCATAGGCGTTGGGAAAGCCTATGTTGAAGGACAGGTGATAGTTCGACCTGGGATTCATCTGCGACGGACGCACCGTGTAGAAGCCCTCCGGCGCCTGGCGGTCGCCCTCGGTGTATTTGGGCCCGAGCTTGCCCGACCATTTGCAGATGTCATAGGAGGCGACGAGACCGTAGCGGCCGTCGGTCTTGGCCTTCCAGATCTCCAGCTTGCCCTCTTCCTTGAAGATGCGCGCCATCACCGAGGAGGTACGCACCATGCCCTTGGCCCTCATGTCGGCCAGGATCTTGTCCGGCAGCGGCTTGTTGGCTTCCGGGGCAAAGTCCTTCATCGACGAATCATTGCAGCCGGCGACGGCTATCGAGGTGATGAGGACTCCGGTGCGGGCGAGCTTGGCAAACATGGATACGGCTATGTCTTTTCCCTCGGGCCAATGGCTTCAAAATGCCGGCCCGCATGCTGAACACCCACGGACCGTAAGCCCGTTAACCTTGAAAATTCCTTACCGCAAGCCTCGGCCAACGCCTCGCGGCAATTTCATTGAACCGAATGCGACGGCATTTTTGTGGCGGAATCGTGCCTTCCCGCCACTTTGCCGTGTGGTGGCCGGGGCAATCCCAAGGCGATCACACGTTTTGACAGATCCGGATTTGCCGGGGACTAGCTAATGGTGCCAGCTTCGTTATTGCCGCCTTCGTTATTGCCATTGTCCACTGGCGGCTGGGAACTCGCCTGTTGAGCCGTCAGTGCTTGCAGGCGGGCCGCTTTGACCAGCGTAGGTCTCTCGTATTTTTTCATCTCGGATCCCCCGTAAAACGACAAGCTTAATTAGCAGCCGTTAAAGCAGAGTGTCCATCGATCGTTACCCGGTCCCTAGAGACTTCTGCCCATCGCCAGGTATTTCTCGCGGCGCTGCTCGCGAAAATCGGTGTTGGCGCCGGCGAATTCCTTCAACGTCTTGGCGATGAGGTCGCCCGTCGCGGCAATCACCGTTTCGGGCGCGCGCTGGGCGCCGCCCATCGGCTCGGGGATGATGGCGTCGATAACCTTCATTTGCAGAAGGTCCTGCGCGGTGATCTTCATATTGGTCGCCGCATCCTTCAAGCGGGTGGTGTCTCGCCACAGGATCGAGGCCGCCCCCTCCGGCGAAATCACCGAATAGATGGCATGTTCGAGCATGTAGACGCGGTTGGCGGTGGCGATCGCTATGGCGCCGCCCGAACCGCCTTCGCCGATGACCACCGAGATCGACGGCACTTTCAGGCCAAGGCAGGCCGAGGTCGAGCGCGCGATGGCTTCGGCCTGGCCACGTTCCTCCGCACTGACGCCAGGATAGGCGCCAGCGGTGTCGACCAAGGTCAGAAGCGGGATCTTGAAACGGTCGGCAAGCTCCATCAAACGCACCGCCTTGCGGTAGCCTTCAGGGCGCACGGAACCGAAATTGTGTTTCAGGCGGCTCGTCGTGTCCGAACCCTTTTCCTGGCCGATGATCGCGACAGGCTCGCCGCGAAAGCGGGCAAAGCCGCCGACGATCGCCTGGTCCTCGCCGAAATTGCGGTCGCCGGCGAGCGGCGTGAAATCGCTGAACAGGCCCTTGATGTAGTCGACGCAGTGCGGCCTGTCGGAATGACGCGCCACCTGCACCTTCTGCCACGGCGTCAGCGCCTTGTAGAGTTCGCGCAGCGCGTCGTGGGAACGCTTCTCGAGCCTGGCGATCTCATCAGCGACATCGACCGCCTCGCCGTTCTCGGCAAGCTTCTTGAGCTCGAGGATCTTGAGTTCAAGATCCTGCACCGGCTTTTCGAAATCGAGGTAATTGTACATGCTTGAGCGGACCGATACGTCGGAAGGCAAGGACCGCGGAACCCTTGAAACCAAGGTTCCGGGCGGTGAAATGTCGTCCTCACATAGCGATATGAGGCCTAGTCGGCAAGCGGATGATGATCGTTGACCAGCCGCACCAGCCGCTCCTCCAGCACATGGGTGTAAATCTGTGTCGTCGATATGTCGGCATGACCGAGCAGCTGCTGCACGGCCCTGAGATCGGCGCCATTCTGCAGGAGATGGCTGGCGAAAGCATGGCGCAGCACATGCGGCGATATCTTGCCCGAAGCGATGCCGGCCCGCGCTGCCAGTCCTTTCAGGTCGCGGGCAAAGACCTGGCGCGAGAGGTAGCCGCTGTCCGATGCGGCCGGAAACAGGAACGGGCTGTCGGCGAAGGCGGGCACCCCGGCCCGGGCGGCCAGCCAGGCGCGCATCGCCGTGCGCGCCTTGGCCGACAGCGGCACCATGCGCTCCTTGTCGCCCTTGCCGCGCACCATGAAGAAACGGTCGTCGCGCTGCGCCACAGTCACCGGCAGGCCGACCAGTTCGGACACGCGCAAGCCCGTGGCATAGAGCACCTCGACCAGCGCATGCAGGCGAAGCGCCGCCAGCCTGTCGCTATAGCCCAGCCCGGCATCGCCGGCTTCGGTCGCGGCGCGGTCGATCAGCCGGCCGGTCTCGGCCTCGCTCATCGTCTTGGGCAGCGGGCGGCCTTTTTTCGGGCTATCCAGCGTGCCGGTCGGGTCGTCGCCGCGCAGACCCTCGGCATAGAGGAATTTGAAGAATTGGCGGATCGCCGACAGTTTGCGCGCTTGCGAGGTCGGCGCGAAGCCGCGCGCGGCGATGTCGTCGAGATAGGCGCGGATATCGGCGGCGGCCGCACCGGCAAGCCCGCCATCGATCTGGCCCGAAGCGTCTTCGAGGTCGCGCCGGTAGGAGGAAAGCGTGTTTTCTGCAGCGCCCCGCTCGGCGCTCATCATTTCCAGGAAGGCCTCGATGCGGGCGGCGCTGTTCATCCTAGCGATCAGTTTCTTCGGGTCAATTTTTCTTGGGATTGAGCTTGTCCGGGGGGATGCGCACGCTCATCTCCGCTTTTTTCGGCTCGACGAACATCACCAGTGCGAACATCGTACCATAGGCAATGCCGGCCAGAATCGCGAGGGTCACGACAAAGCGAAACAGTGTCGGCATCAATTTTCGCTCGTCTTCTTGTTCTGCGTTTCCAAACCCTGTGCCCTTATGGGACGCCAATCCGGCCAATTCAAGGAAGAAGCGGAGGCCTGTTAGCAACTTCTGATGCAGGCGCCCATCCGCCCATATCGGGCTCCGGGCGCTCGGCACGCTTGACGCAAACCGGCTTTTCATGTCGATACGCCGGCAAAGAGGGCCCAAGAAACAGCTGATGAACGCGCACCAGGCAAATCCTCCAGGCGAGACCCACGCCGCGCTGCTTGGCCGGCTGGGTGGCAGGTCCATTGTCTTTGTCGGCCTGATGGGCGCTGGCAAGACGGCGATCGGCCGCAAGGTGTCGACCATGCTTTCGCTGCCCTTCATCGATAGCGACCAGGAGATTGAAAGCGTTTCGCGCATGACGGTGCCGGAGCTGTTCGAGCGCTATGGCGAGACCGAGTTCAGGGCGCTGGAGCAGCGCGTCATCCTGCGCGTGCTGGAAAATGGCCCGCAGGTTCTGTCGACCGGCGGTGGCGCCTTCATGAACGCGCAGACGCGCGAGGCCATCGCGGCCCATGGCGTGTCGGTGTGGCTGAAGGCCGAACTCGACCTTCTGATGGAACGGGTCTCCAAGAAGCAGAACCGGCCGCTGCTGAAGAGCGCCGACCCCCGCGCCGTGCTGGAGCGGCTGATGGGGGAGCGCTATCCGGTCTATGCGACCGCTGATGTCACCGTGCCAACCCGCGACGACCGCAAGGAGATCATCGCCGCCGAGGTCCTGGACGCACTGTGCCGGCATTTCGGCATCGATGAAATCGCAGCGACGGGCGAGGTCGAATCGTGAGCGCGGATCAGCCGGTCACCGTCGAAGTCGGGCTTGGCGACCGGGCCTACGACATATTGATCGGGTCCGGCCTTTTGTCGCGCGCCGGTGAGGAGATTTCCCGCCGGCTGCCGGGCACGCGCGCCGCTGTCGTCACCGACGAGAACGTGGCCGCCGCGCATCTCGATACGCTGAAGGCCGGGCTTGAGAAGGGCGGCATCCAGCCCACCGTCATCACAATGCCACCCGGCGAGAAAACCAAGAGCTTCGCCCATCTCGAAGAGGTGGTCGATGGCGTTCTGGCAGCCCGGCTGGAGCGCGGCGACGTCGTCATCGCGCTTGGCGGCGGTGTGATCGGCGATCTCACCGGTTTTGCCGCCGGCATCGTGCGGCGCGGCATGAATTTCGTGCAGATCCCGACCTCGCTGCTGGCGCAGGTCGATTCCTCCGTCGGTGGCAAGACCGGCATCAACAGCCCGCGCGGCAAGAACCTTGTCGGCGTCTTCCTGCAGCCCAAGCTGGTGCTGGCCGACACCGAAGTGCTCGACACGCTGCCGATCCGCGAATTCCGCGCCGGCTATGCCGAGCTCGCCAAATACGGGCTGATCGATCGGCCGGAATTCTTCGCCTGGCTGGAAGCGAACTGGAGACAGGTTTTCGCCGGCGGGCCGCAGAGAGCACAGGCGATCGCCGAGGCCTGCCGGGCCAAGGCCGATGTCGTCGCGCGCGACGAGTTCGAGACCGGCGACCGCGCGCTGCTCAATCTCGGGCACACGTTCGGTCACGCGCTCGAAGCCGCCACGCAGTATGACGGAGCCCGCCTCGTCCACGGCGAGGGGGTCGCCATCGGCATGGCGCTGGCGCATCGGTTCTCCTCGCGGCTCAATCTGGCGAGCCCCGACGACGCGGCGCGTGTCGAGGCGCATCTGCGCGCCGTCGGTCTGCCGTGGCGGATGTCCGATATTCCAGGTGACTTGCCCGATGCCGAGGCGCTGCTTTCCTTCATCGGCCAGGACAAGAAGGTATCGCGCGGCGCGCTGACCTTCATCCTGACGCGCGGCGTCGGCCAGGCCTTCATCGCCAAGGACGTGCCCGCTTCGGAAGTGCTGTCCTTCCTGAGGGAAAACCATCCCACCAGCCGGAAAGCCGGCTGAGATGGACAACGAGACGGGCTGGATCGTCGTCGCCGTCCTTGCCATCGTCATCCTGCTGGTCGTTGCCGTGCGCACGCGCCTTCTCGCCATGTTCGGCTATGAGCTGTCGCGAATCGAGCCGCAGCGGTCGAGCCAGGACGAATTGCGGGGCGCGGTCGACGATTTCCGCCGCGACGGCCAGGTAGTGCGCGAGGACCGCGACCGTGTCGGCGGCCTGTTCGATCTCGAAGAGCTCGAAGTCTCCGATATCATGGTGCACCGTACCAACATGCGATCGGTCAACGCCGACAATGCGCCGGAAGCGGTGGTGCGCGAGATCCTGCAGAGCCCGCACACGCGCATGCCGTTGTGGAAGGGCTCGCTCGACAATATCGTCGGCGTGCTGCACGCCAAGGACCTGCTGCGCGCGCTGAACGAAGTCGGCAATGATTTTTCCAGGATCGACGTGATGAAGATCGCCTCGAAACCCTGGTTCGTGCCCGACACCACGACCCTGCAGGAACAGCTCAACGCCTTCCTGCGCCGCAAGGCGCATTTTGCCATCGTCGTCGACGAATATGGCGAGGTCGAGGGGCTGGTGACGCTGGAGGACATCATCGAGGAGATTGTCGGTGAAATCGCCGACGAGCACGATGTTGACATACAGGGCGTCAAGCAGGAGGCGGACGGCTCCGTTGTCGTCGACGGCACGGTGCCGATCCGCGACCTGAACCGGGCGCTCGACTGGAACCTGCCGGACGAGGAGGCGACCACCATCGCCGGCCTCGTCATCCATGAGACACAGTCGATACCAGAGGAGAAGCAGGCCTTCACCTTCCACGGCAAGCGCTTCATCGTCATGAAGCGCGACAAGAACCGGATCGCCAGGATCAGGATCAGGCCGGTCGCGTAGCTTGGCGGCAGGCCACGTTACCGATCCTTCATTGGAACTTCGCGTCGTCCCGGTGCATTTTGCGCCGGGCAGTCAGGAGAGGATGATGATCGATCGGCGAACCCTGCTTTTGGTTTCGATGGCGGCTTTTCTGCCGGCCACGACTTTCGCGCGGCAATCCTCGCCCTCTCCCAAAACCTTCGATTACGGGCCGGCCAAGCTCGACATCTACGCGCCCGACGGCGCGAACGGACTGCCTGTCGTCTTTTTCGTCCATGGCGGCGCGTGGGAGTTCGGCAAACGCAGCCAGGTGGGCGCCAAGCCGGCATTCCTGCTCGCCAACGGCTTCTGCTTCGTTTCGATCGACTACCGCATGCTGCCTGAGGCCGATGTCGCCACCCAGGCCGCCGATGTGGAAAAGGCCTATGCCTATGTCAGGGCCAACATCGCCGAGCATGGGGGCGATCCCAAGCGCATTGTCGGCATGGGCCATTCGGCAGGTTGCCATCTGATTGCCTTGACCGGCATGCGCGGCGGGCTGCCCGGCGTCGCCGGGCTGCTCCTCGACGACACCAGGGCCTACGACCTTGCGGCGCTCGAGAAAAATGGCGGCATGGTGCGGGCCTATGCGCGGGTCTTTTCCGATCGCTCGCAATGGGCGGCACTGTCGCCGGCCAGTCATGTCGACGGCCGCAAGCATCCGCCGACCTTCATCGCCTATTCGCGCGCCGAGGGCCGTGGCGAGGGGTCCAAGGCCTTTGCCGAGCGCCTGCGCGCCACGGGTACCGAGGTGACGCTGTTCGACGGCAGTGCCTATACGCATATGTCGATCGACCGCGATTTCGGCAGGGATGGTGACGCGCTGACCGCTGCCGCTCTGGCATTCCTGAAATCCGCAGCCGGCTGATCGCCGGTGACTTTCCGCTCGTCCATTCCTGCGACTGGATCATGCCAAAAGCGGCGGCGGGATATTGCCGCGCGGACACCCGCGGGTGCAATTGCTCCATCTGCTTGACGCAAATCTCCAGGGAAAGCGCTACGCGCCTTTCCCGGAATTGCTGCTGACCGCGAATGGGAGAAAAATTGCATGAATGGTGCCGATGTGCTGTGCGACGTGCTGCTGGCCAATGATGTGACGGTCTGCTTCGCCAATCCCGGCACCTCCGAGATGCATTTCGTTGCCGCGCTCGACCGCAAGCCGGAGATGCGTTGCGTGCTTGGTCTGTTCGAGGGCGTCGTGACGGGGGCGGCCGACGGCTATGCGCGCATGACCGACCGTCCGGCCGCGACCTTGCTGCACACAGGTCCGGGCCTGGCCAATGGGCTGGCCAACATGCACAATGCGCGCCGTGCCAGGACGCCAATGATCAACATCGTCGGCGACCATGCTTCCTATCACCTGCCCCTCGACGCGCCGCTCACCAGTGACATCGAAGGCCTCGCGGCGCCGATGTCCAACTGGGTGCGCCGGATCGAAGGACCCGCGGATGTACAGCCGGCCACCGAAGCCGCCTTCCGCGCCTCGCTGACGCCGCCGGGCGTCACCACGCTGATCCTGCCGGCCGATGCTGCCTGGGGCGACGCCAACCCTGCCTCGCCGGGCAAGGTCGTGCTTTCTCCGCCGCCGGCGGTCGACATGGATGCCGTGCGCGAGGCTGCCGCCGCGATCCGTGCCGCGCCAGGGCGCGTCGGCATGATCGTTCGCGGGCGTGCGGCGCGGGCCGATGCGCTCGAGATCGCCGGCCGGATCTCGACAGCCTGCGATGTCCGCCTGTTCAGTGAGGTCCTGATCGCGCGCATGCAGCGCGGACGCGGGCGCGTGGCGCCAACCCGCATTCCCTATCCGATCGATGCTGCGACTTTGTTGCTGGGGGATCTCGATGTCCTGGTGCTGGTCGGCGGCATTGAGCCGGTGGCCTTCTTCGCCTATCCGGGAAAACCGGGGCGGCTTGTGCGCGACGACTGCCAGGTGCTGACGCTGGCCGCCCATGGAGATGATCTGCAGGCGGCGCTCGGAGCGCTTCGTGATGAGCTCGGCGTCAAGCCATCGCAGCAGACGGTGTTCGCGACAACCTTTCCCGACGAGGCAGCGCCGTGCGGCCAGCTCACGGAGGACGCCATCGCGCTGTCGGTGGCGCGCAAGCTGCCGGACAATGCGATCGTCTGCGACGAGGCGGTCACTTCGGCCAGGCGTTTCTTCTCGCTGTCGGCCTTCGCCGCGCCGCATGACTATATGATGGGCACCGGCGGATCGATCGGCGGCGGCATTCCGATGGCGACGGGAGCGGCGATCGCCTGTCCCGACCGCAAAGTGATCAATCTGGAGGCTGATGGCAGCGGCATGTACACGGTGCAGGGGCTGTGGACGCAAGCGCGGGAAAATCTCGACGTGGTGACGATCGTCTTTTCCAATCGCACCTACGCGATCCTGCATGGCGAGATGAAGAATGTCGGCGTCAATGCGATCGGCGAGAACGCCAGGCGCATGCTCGACCTCGACCATCCCGCGCTGGACTGGGTGTCGCTGGCCAAGGGCATGGGGGTGGAAGCGGCGCGCGCCGACACCTGCGAGCGGTTCGACGCGCTGTTGGACAGCGCCCTGTCGCGGCGCGGCCCGTTCCTGATCGAAGCGGTGATTTGACCGTCCAACTGACGGGCGGGCGGATCCGACCTACCAGCGCGTCTTCTCACCGGGCGCCGCCGGTTCGATCGCCAGCGCGTGCACGCCGGCCTTCAGTTCGTCGGCCAGCAGTTCGTTGACGGCGCGGTGGCGGTCGATGCGGCTCATGCCGGCAAAAGCGGACGCGACGACGCGGACGCGAAAATGCGTCTCGCCGGTGCCGTCATAGGCGCCGTGATGGTCGGAGCCGTGGTGGTGATGGCCGGCGTGGAGATGACTTTCGTTGATGATGACCAGCCGATCCGGCGAAAATGCCTTGTTGAGCTTGTCTTCCATGGTCGCCTGTATGGACATTGCCTTCTCCCTTCACCACATATGGCTGGCGTAACAGCCCTGGGGGCCGCTGTTTCGCAACTAAATCCGCCATTCGCCTGCTTTAAGCCGCGATTCAGCGGTTAGGGCGATGATCGCGAAAATGTCAATTCTTGTTTCGCATCTGCGAACGCCCCATAAATGGGTGAGATGAAGCCGTATCCCAAATATTTCGAGAAGATTCGCGTCCGCCCTGACAAGGACGCGGAGCTGAAGTCGCATTCGCCGATTTGCCAGTGGGACGGCTGCAAGGAGGCGGGCACCCATCGCGCGCCGGTCGGGCGGATGAAGGAGGGCGAGTATTTCCGCTTCTGCTTCGACCATGTGCGCGAGTACAACAAGGGCTTCAACTATTTCTCCGGCGTGCCGGATACCGAGGTGGCGCGCTTCCAGAAGGAAGCGATGACCGGCCACCGGCCGACCTGGAAGATGGGCGTCAACGGCGCCTCGACGCGTTCCTCGCCTGATATGGCGCAGATGCGCTCCGGCCGCGCCGGCTACTACAACCGCATGCGCGACCCGTTCGACCTGTTCAAGGGACCGAAGGATCCGCGCGAGGCGCGCGAGCGCAAGGCGAAGCCCCTTGAGGCCAAGGCGCTGGAAACGCTTGGCCTTGATACAAAGGCGACTGGCAAGGATATCAAGGCGCGCTATAAGGAACTGGTGAAGCGTCACCATCCGGATGCGAATGGTGGCGACAGAGGTTCGGAAGACCGGTTCCGCGATGTGCTGCAGGCCTATCGCGTGCTCAAACAGGCGGGCCTGTGCTGAGCGACCCTATGGTTTGTGTCGTTTTCCAACTTTCATAAGGTTGGAAAAGGCTTTAAGACCGCCCCCGAACAAAATCGATTGCCGGCGAAACGGGACGTTTCGCCCGTGGAGACGTTGAGAGATATGAACAAGGTCGATCGCGACATCGCCAACCTGCCCGACACGACGGTGTCGGTTAAGGAGAAATTCGGCTTCGACTCCAAGATGGTGGTGCCGGCCTATTCGGTGACATCAGAACATGTGCCTGATGTCGATCCGGACTATCTGTTCGACAAGGCAACGACGCTGGCGATCCTCGCCGGCTTTGCCTACAACCGCCGCGTCATGGTGTCGGGCTATCACGGCACCGGCAAGTCAACCCATATCGAACAGGTCGCGGCCCGCCTCAACTGGCCCTGCGTGCGCGTCAACCTCGACAGCCATGTCAGCCGTATCGATCTCGTCGGCAAGGACGCGATCGTCGTCAAGGACGGGCTGCAGGTCACTGAATTCCGCGACGGCATCCTGCCCTGGGCCTACCAGCACAATGTCGCGCTCTGCTTCGACGAATATGACGCCGGCCGCCCGGACGTGATGTTCGTCATCCAGCGCGTGCTGGAATCCTCGGGCCGGCTGACGCTGCTCGACCAGAGCCGGGTCATCCGCCCGCATCCGGCGTTCCGCCTGTTCTCGACCGCCAACACGGTCGGCCTCGGCGACACCACCGGCCTCTATCACGGCACGCAGCAGATCAACCAGGCGCAGATGGACCGCTGGTCGATCGTCACCACGCTGAACTACCTGCCGCACGACAATGAAGTGAACATCGTGCTGGCCAAGGCCAAGCATTATCGCGATGGCAAGGGCAAGGACATCGTCAACAAGATGGTGCGCGTCGCCGACATGACGCGCTCGGCCTTCATCAATGGCGATCTGTCGACCGTGATGAGCCCGCGTACGGTCATCACCTGGGCCGAGAACGCCGAGATCTTCGGCAATATCGGCATGGCGTTCCGGCTGACCTTCCTCAACAAGTGCGACGAGCTCGAGCGCTCGGTGGTGGCCGAGTTCTACCAGCGCGCCTTCGGTGAGGATCTGCCCGAGAGCGCCGCCAACGTGGTGCTGGGCTAAGCAGAGCCTCGATGGCGGGTCCGGGCGACAACACGCGCAACAAGTCCAAGACGGGGTCTGAAGCCGACAGCTTCAAACGCGCCGTCACCGTCTGCATGCGCGCCATTGCCGGCGACAAGGACATGGAAGTCGGCTTCGCCAAGGACCGGCCGGCGCTCGCCGGCAGCCGCGCGCGCTTGCCCGAACTGCCGAAAAAGGCCTCGAAGACCGACATCGCGATCACCCGTGGGCTCGGCGATTCCATGGCGCTGAAGCGCGCCTGCCACGATGCGCGCATCCACACCAAGCTGGCACCGGAAGGCAAGGCGGCCCGCGCCATCTATGACGCGGTCGAGCAGGCCCGCGTCGAGGCGATCGGCAGCCGCGCCATGCAGGGCGTCGCCGACAATATCGGCTCGATGCTGGAGGATAAATACGCCAAGGCCAACCTCGTCGACGTCAAGGACAAGGCCGACGCGCCGATCGAGGAAGCGCTGGCGCTGATGGTGCGCGAGAAGCTGACCGGCCGGCCGGTCCCGAAGAGCGGCGAGCGGCTGGTCGAACTCTGGCGGCCCTGGGTCGAGGAGAAGGCCAAGGCCGACCTCGACGGGCTGTCGGCCAAGCTCGACGACCAGCAGGCCTTTGCCCGCGTCGTGCGCGAGATGCTCGCCTCCATGGAAATGGCCGAGGAACTTGGCGACGACCAGGAGACGGAAGACTCCGAGGACAATGACGACAACCAGCCGCAAGGCGAGGAGCAGAGCGAGGAGGGCGGTGAAGAGGATTCCGGCTCCGAGCAGTCGCAGTCCGAGGATGCCGAGGCTTCGGCCGATGACGAGCAGTCGTCCGAGACGGAGGCGTCCGACGCCACCGCCGACGACCTGTCCGACGATGACGATGCCGATGCCGAGACGCCCGGCGAGGCGCGCCGCAACGACAATCCCTTCACCAATCTGCCGAAGGAAATCGACTACAAGGTCTTCACATCGGCTTTCGACGAGACGGTCGGCGCCGAGGAGCTTTGCGAAGAGGAAGAGCTCGACCGGCTGCGCGCCTTTCTCGACAAGCAGCTTGCCAATCTGTCGGGCGTCGTCGGCCGGCTGGCCAACCGTCTGCAGCGCCGCCTGATGGCGCAGCAGAACCGGTCCTGGGATTTCGACCTCGAAGAGGGTTACCTCGATCCGGCGCGGCTGGTGCGCGTCGTCATCGACCCGATGCAGCCGCTGTCCTTCAAGCAGGAACGCGACACAAAATTCCGCGACACGGTGGTGACGCTGGTGCTCGACAATTCGGGTTCGATGCGCGGACGGCCGATCACGGTTGCCGCCACCTGCGCCGACATATTGGCGCGCACGCTGGAACGCTGCGGTGTCTCGGTCGAGATCCTTGGCTTCACCACCCGGGCGTGGAAGGGCGGCCAGGCGCGCGAGAAGTGGCTGAAGGACGGCAAGCCGCCGAACCCCGGCCGCCTCAACGATCTGCGCCACATCATCTACAAATCCGCCGATCATCCGTGGCGGCGGGCACGGCGCAATCTCGGCCTGATGATGCGCGAAGGCCTGCTCAAGGAAAACATCGACGGCGAGGCGCTGCTGTGGGCGCACAACCGGCTGATCGCCCGGCCCGAACAGCGCAAGATCCTGATGATGATCTCGGACGGCGCGCCGGTCGACGATTCGACCCTGTCGGTCAATCCGGGCAATTACCTTGAGCGGCACCTGCGCGCCGTCATCGAGCTGATCGAGACGCGCTCGCCGGTGGAATTGCTCGCCATCGGCATCGGCCATGACGTCACGCGCTATTACCGCCGCGCCGTCACCATCGTCGATGCGGAGGAACTGGCCGGTGCCATGACCGAGCAACTGGCCTCGCTGTTTGCCGAAGAGAGCGTACGCGACACGCGGCGCGGCGGCATGCGGCGCGCCGGATGATCCTTTCGCGGGGCGGGTTTCGGCAGACGCTTTTCGCCGCCATCGCCCTGCTCGCCGGCGTGGCTTCGGCGCCAGCCGGTGCGGCTGGGCCGGCCCCGGTTGAGCCCATCGAGATTTCGGCCCGCCCGATCACCGAATTCCGCATTGGCCGGACCGACAGGCAGTTCGGTCCGCTCGAATTCGTCGGCGGCCTGGAAATGACCTCGAAATCGCGCGATTTCGGCGCGCTGTCGGCCTTCCGCTTTCTGAAAGCGGGCAGCGATTTCATCGGCGTGGCCGACACCGGCTACTGGTTCTTCGGCACGGTGGCCCGTGATGCCGACAGGCGACCCGTGGCCATCCAGAACTTCCGCATGCAGCAGATGGTCGACCAGAGCGGGCAGCCGATCGACGAGAAATGGGAAGTCGACGCCGAGGGCCTTGCGGTCAAGGATGGCATCGCCACGGTCGGTTTCGAGCGCAACCACCGCGTCTCCCAGTTCGGGATCGACCCGGCCAATATGAAGGCGCCATACCGGCAGCTGGATTTCCTGGTGCCGGCGCGGGAATTGCGCCAGAACCGCGGCTTCGAGACGGTCACCCACGCCAATGCCAATGGCCAGCACGAGGGCGGTCTGGTCGTGGTCTCGGAAAAGAGCCTGGACAAGGCCGGCAATATCTATGCCGCCATCATCGAAGGGCCGCACAAGGGCGTCTTCACCGTCAAACGCAACGACGATTTCGACATCACCGATGGCGCCTTCCTGCCGGATGGCGACCTTTTGCTGCTGGAGCGCAGTTTCACTATGGCGGGCGGGCTCAAGATGCGGCTGCGGCGCATCTATGGCGAGAGCGTCCAGAAGGGTGCCGTCGCCGACGGGCCGGTGCTGCTGGAAGCCGACATGGGCTACCAGATCGACAATATGGAAGGTCTCGACGTCTGGACCCGCGACGACGGCGCGCTGATGGTGTCGCTGATCTCCGATGACAACCACTCGATCCTGCAGCGCAACCTCTATCTGGAATTCATCCTGCATCAAGATTGAGAAGCTGTTCCAATCGCGAAGCTGAAGTTGAGGGTTTTCAACGGCGGATTCGATTTGGGGCGGGTTCGATCTGGTTGGGGTCGACTGCCCGTCACCCGATTTACAAATACTTTAGTCAAGACTTGACAATTGGCGCTCCCGCCGCAATACTCAAGTCCATGCTTAACTATTCCGAGATCGACAGCATCCTTCGCGCTCTTGTCGAGCCAACCCGTCGCCAGATCCTGGAAAGGCTAAGCCGCGGACCGGCCACCGTCAGTCAGCTGGCGGAGCCGTTCGGCATGACGTTTGCCGCCGTGCTGCAGCATCTGCAGGTGCTGGAGGCCTGCGGGCTGATCCGCAGCGAAAAGATCGGGCGGGTGCGCACCTGCCGGATCGAACCGGGCGGGCTTGCCCCGCTCGCAGACTGGATTGCCGAACGCCGCATACCGGCGGAACGCCACCTCGACCGGCTCGGTGAAATCCTGGCCGAGTCAAATCCATCCCCAGAAGGCCAATCCCCCAGGAAGAAACAGGAAAAGGACGAAAAGCAATGAACCAGATCGCCCCCGTGAAGGACGAGCATTCCGTCATCCACTCCACATTCACCATCGAGCGGACCTACCCGCAATCGCCGGCCAAAGTCTTCCATGCTTTTGCCGACAAGGCGACGGTGCGGCGCTGGCGGGTCGGAGGCGACGGTTTTACCATCGCCGAATTCAGCTTCGACTTCCGTGTCGGCGGTGGCGAGGTGTCGCGCTTCAGTTATGGCGGCGGCCCGGAGGTCAGGCTCGACGCCCAGTTCCAGGACATCGTTCCGGACCAGCGCATCGTGTTTTCCTACCGGATGGCGATCGGGCCGCAACCTATGTCGGTGTCGCTGACCACCGTCGAGCTGACGCCCGCAGGCGATGGCACAAGGCTGACCTATACCGAGCAGGGCGCCTTCTTCGATGGCGTCGATTCCGCCAAGGGACGGGAGGAGGGGACGCGCGGGCTGCTGGAGAGCCTCGCCGCGGAACTTCAGAGGTCAAGGTAAACCCGACGCCGCCAGCGACGGTTTTTGGTCAGGACCGTGGGCCGTTGGTGGCAATCCAGATGACATGGCGCGCGCCGCGCTTGCCGTTGGCGCGCGTGTTGACCTCCTCGACAGCGAAACCCGCCTGCTTGAGCCGCTGCGTGAAGCCTGTATCCGGCCCCTGCGACCACACTGCCAATACGCCGCCGGGTTTGAGGGCACTGCGCGCGGCGCCAAGGCCCGCCAGGCTGTAGAGGGCGTCATTGCCCTTGTGGACGATACCCTCGGGGCCATTGTCGACATCGAGCAGGATCGCGTCCCAGGCCGCAGGCCCCGACCGTATCGATTGCCCGACATCGGTCTCCTGGATGATGACGCGGGGATCGTCGAGACAACCGCCAAACACTTCCGCCATCGGGCCGCGCGCCCAGGCGACCACGGCCGGCACCAGTTCGGCGACAGTGACGCTGGCATCCTTGCCGAGTTCGGCAAGAGCAGCGCGCAGCGTGAAACCCATGCCAAGGCCGCCGATGAGGATCCTCGGCTGCCGATGGCCCGAAATCCTCTGGCCCGAAATCCTCTGGCATGACAGTCTCGCCAGCGCTTCCTCGGAGCCGCTGAGGCGGCTGTTCATCAGCTCATTGGTGCCGAGCATGATCGAGAATTCGCTGCCGCGCCGCTTGAGACGAAGCTCTTGGGCACCATCCCCGGTCTTTGCCGAATCGAGCTGGACCCAGGGGATCATGGGCTTTGTCTGACCATGATCTTTTCCGAAAACCGGAAGCCACTTTTCGGGATCATCGTCTAGGCGGCCACTGCCGGCTGGCTCCAGCGGGCGGCGAGCAGCCGGTAGGGGATAAGCGCGACCACGGCGATGATCAATTTCACCGAGAGATCGCCCAGCGCCCAGGAAACCCAGCGCATGGCCTCGATATGGAAGACGCCCATCAGCGGCGCCGTTTCGAGCGCAAAGCTATCATTCGGGCCGGCAAAGGCGAAAGCGGCCGAGAAAGCGACGGTGAAGAAGACCATGGTGTCGAACACCGATCCGACCAGCGTGCCGACGATCGGCGCCCGCCACCAGCTCTGCCGGCGCAGCCGGTTGAACACGGTCACGTCAAGCAATTGCGCGGACAGGAACGCCGCGCCTGAAGCGGCGGCGATGCGCGCCAGCCGGTCAGCGGCGGTCTCGAATTCGATCAGGCCATGGCGGAACAGGAAGGGCGGGACGAGGATCGAGCAAACCACCGCCGTCATGAAGCCGACAAAGACGATCCGGCGCGCCACGGCAGGCCCGTAGCGGCGGTTGGCGAGGTCGGTGACGAGGAACGAGAAGGGATAGGTGAAAGCGCCCCAGGTAAGCAGGTCCGCCAGCGACAGGCCGCCGATCTGGCCCTGCATCGGGAACTGCACGAGGATGTTCGACGCCACGACGACAAGCGCCATGGCGGCCACGAAGGGCAAATAACGCGAGAAGGAAGTCATTTTTTTATCCTGGGTAATGGAACCAGCGGAGCATCTGCCCATCGGGCGGTGCTCGCTTCGTAGTCGAGCATCGGATTGTCGAACCTTGCGGATCCATCCGATGCTCCAAGCCAACAAGAGGTTGGCCCGGGCGGTCCCCCGCCTTTATCCGATGTTAGGCAGCGACCTGTTCGGCCAGCTTCTTGGCGATCTGCTTCTTCAGCAGGCGCGCGCGCTGCGACAGTTCCTTGACGTCGGCCTTGGCCAGGAAGGCGTCGAGGCCGCCGCGATGCTCGACCGAACGCAGCGCGTTGGCCGAGATGCGCAGGCGCACATTCTGGTTCAGCGCTTCCGAAATCAGCGTCACATTGACGAGGTTCGGCAGGAAGCGACGCTTGGTCTTGTTGTTGGCGTGGCTCACATTGTTGCCGGTCTGGACTGCCTTGGCAGTGAGTTCGCAGGTGCGGGACATAATTCTAACCTTCAGTTCTCTCGGGACCTGCCAAACCCTTGTGCCCACGCCGGGTGGCGCGCGGTTCTGGTCAGGCGGCCTTATGGAAAAAGTTGGCGTTCCATAGTTGCATTTCACCGGGGCGTCAAGCTCCGGCTTCCCCACGGAAGCGCCCGGCATTTCATATTAAGGCCGGATTTCACCCTATAAGCGGTCTTATAGGGACATGCCAGACCGGAGTTGCCCGCCTCCGGCCGAAAATCAAGGATCCGATCCCGCCATGCCTCGTTTGTCTCACGCACTTGTTGCCGTGCTTGCCATCGCCTTGCCGTCGGCCGCCTCCGCTGCCTCGCCGCAGTCCTTCAAAGGAGAATATACGGTCTCGTTCCTTGGCCTCTCGATCGCAAGATCGACCTTCTCAAGCCACTATGAGAACGGCGCCTACGCGATCGACGGCACCGTGACGGCGGCCGGTCTCGCCAAGCTGTTCGACGACACGCGGGGTACGATCTCGTCCAAGGGCACGATTTCGGGCCAGAAGATGGTGCCGCAGGCATTTCGTGCCGATTACACCTCCGGCAAGAAGGCGTCCGCGATCGACATCCGCTTTGCCAATGGCAACGTGACCTCGACGCAGGTCATCCCGGCGCCCGGCAAGCGTGACCCCAATGCCTGGGTGCCGATCGGTGCCGGCGACCTCGCCGCGGTGCTCGATCCAATGGCGGCGACCGTCATCCATGCCGACAGTCTCGACCAGGTCTGCGGCCGCAAGGTCAAGTTCTATGACGGCGAGATGCGCGCCGACCTGACGCTGACCTACGCCTCGAAAGGCACGATCTCGGTGCCGGGCTACAAGGGCGATACCATCACCTGCCGGATGGGTTTCGAGCCGGTGGCCGGCTATCGCAAGGGCCGCAAGGCGCTCAACTATCTCAAGAACAAAAGCCGCATGATGGTGACGTTTGCGCCGCTCGGCCAAACCGGAGTATATGCGCCGATCCACGCCACGGTCGGAACGCAGATCGGCACCTTGACCATCAGCGCCGGGCGTTTCGAAGCGGTACAATAGGCACGCCACCGGAAACAGAAGAGGGCGCGCCACGGGAGAAAAAATGGGGCGCGCAACACTGATCGGCTTTTCGGCGGTCGCCATGTGGGCGCTTTTGGCGCTGCTCACCGACGCATCCGGCAAAGTGCCGCCGTTCCTTTTGTCGGCAATCACCTTCTCGATCGGCACTGGCGTCGGGCTGGTCGCACGGCTGTTCATGCCGGCGGCCGACAGGAGCCAGAAAATACCACCCCAGGTCTGGGTGATTGGCATTGCCGGCCTGTTCGGCTACCACTTTTTCTATTTCACCGCCTTGCGCAACGCGCCAGCGGTGGAGGCGAGCCTGATCGCCTATCTGTGGCCGCTGCTGATCGTGCTGGGCTCCGCGCTGATGCCGGGTGAAAAACTGGCGTGGAACCATGTCGTCGGCGCGCTGCTCGGCCTGGCCGGCACGGTTCTGATCGTGACCAAGGGTGGCGGGCTGGCCTTCGATGCACGCTACACCTTCGGCTATGCGATGGCCGCCATCTGCGCCCTGTTGTGGTCGTCCTATTCGCTGTTGTCGCGGCGCTTTCCGTCGGTACCGACCAGCATCGTCACCTGGTTCTGCGCGGCGACCGCCGTGTTGTCGCTCGTTTGCCATCTGGCGCTGGAGCAAACGGTCCTGCCGGACGGCGCCGGCCAGTGGCTGGCGGTGCTTGGCCTTGGCCTGATGCCGGTGGGGGCTGCCTTCTATGCCTGGGACATCGGCGTCAAGCGCGGCAACATCCAGGTGCTGGGCGCGGCGAGCTATGCGGCGCCGCTGCTGTCGACGCTGGTGCTGATTGCGGCCGGCGTCGCCGAGCCGTCGCTGCGCATCCTGGCCGCCTGCGTGCTGATCACCGGCGGCGCGGCCCTGGCGGCCAAATCCCTGTTCCTGCGCAAGCCGGTCGTGGCTGGGGGCGAGGCCGGGGCATCCGAAAGCGGAGCCGGGGCATGACGATGCCGTTTGCCGGCGGCATCGATGCCAACGCCAATGCAACGCTGATCTTTTCGTTGGTGGCGGCGGTGATCTACGCCTTCTCCTCAGGCATGGCGCCGACGCTCGCCCGCTCGGCGGCAAAGACGCTCGCGGTCGCGATGCTTGCCGTGCTGGCGGCACTGCAAGGTGGCCCGCTGCTGCTGGTCGCCGCTCTTGCGCTCAGCGCCATTGGCGACGCGTTCCTGTCGCGCGACGGCGAAAAGGCGTTTCTCGGCGGCTTGGCCAGCTTTCTCGTCGCCCATATCGTCTATATCGCGCTGTTCCTGCGCAGCGGTGGCGGGTTGGCACTGCTTGGCGCAGAAGCCTGGCGCGGGGCGATTGCCTTGGCATTGGCGGTGTTCGTGATCGTCATGCTGGCTGCGCTCTGGCGCCGCGTCGGCCCCAGCCTGCGTGTTCCGATCGCCTGTTATGTCCTGGCGATCCTGGCGATGGGCATGGCGGCACTGACGACGAGCAATGCCTGGGTCATCGGCGGCGCAGTGCTGTTCATGGCATCGGACGGGCTGCTGGCCATGGAGAAATTCCTGGTCGCGGCCATCTCGCCACATCGCGGCTGGATGCGTTTGGCCGTCTGGGTCTTGTACTATACCGCCCAACTCGCGATTACGCTGGGTTTCCTGTTGGGCTAGGCTGCCAGCCCGGCGCTGCCAATTCGAAGGCGGCGAAATCAAACCCCGGCGCGACGGTGCAGCCGACCAGCGTCCAGTCGCCCAGGCTGCGCGCCGATTGCCACCAGCCTGCCGGCACGACGATCTGCGGCCGTTCGCCCGCCGCGAGTTCGATGCCCAGCACCTGCTCGATCACGGCTGCGCCTTCTTCCCACATCGACAGCGCCAGCGGCGCGCCGGCGTGGAAATGCCAGACCTCGGCGGCGTCCCTGACCCGATGCCATGCCGAAAGCTGGTGTTGTTCCAGCAGGAAGTAGATCGCGGTCGAATGACCACGCGAACCGCCGGCTTCGTCGCGAAATGTCTCCGCGTACCAGCCGCCTTCCGGATGCGGTTTCAGACCAAGCAAAGCGATGATTTCCGCGGAACTCGTCATGGGGTCGACGATACCACCAGGCTCAGAAATTGTCCTTGCGTTTGCGGATTTCGGCGAACACCTCGGCATCCCCGGCCTTTTCCATGCCGAGATGCTTGCGGATCGCCGGATCGTGCCAGCGCAGGAAGGGATTGGTCGACAGTTCCTCGCCGATCGTCGTCGGCAGTGTCGGCTTGTTGTCGACCCGCAGCGCCTCGATCCTGGCGGCGCGCTCCCTCAATGCCGAATTGGTCGGGTCGACGGTCAGCGCGAAACGGGCGTTGGCGAGCGTATATTCGTGGCCGCAATAGATTGTCGTCGCGGCGGGAAGCGCGGCCAGTTTCTTCAGAGAATCATACATCACCGGCGGTTTGCATTCGAACAGCCGCCCGCAGCCGAGCGCGAACAGCGTATCGGCGGTGAACGCCACCTGCGATGCCGGCAGATGATAGGAGACGTGCCCGGCTGTATGGCCGGGGGTGGCGATCACCTCGATGCGCTCATCGCCGAGATGAAGGACGGAGCCTTCTTCAACGGTTTCGTCAATGCCGGGGATCTTGGCCTTTTCCGCCTCCGGGCCGACGATGCGCAGCTTGAAGCGCTCCTTCAGCGCCAGATTCGCCTCGACGTGATCCATATGATGATGCGTGGTCAGGATCATCGTCGGCGTCCAGCCGGTGCGCTTGATCGCGGCCAGGATCGGCGCCTCCTCGGGCGCGTCGATGATCGCGGTCTGCCCGCTCCTGGGGTCATGCACCAGCACGCCGAAATTGTCCGCGCGGCACATGAACTGCTCGATTTCGACCGCCATTCGCATCTCTCCTTTTGTCGCCGCAGACATAGGGCGCCAGAGGACGGATGTCATCCACGCGATGACGAATGTCATTCCCGGGGATGATGAATCTCATCCGAGTATGTCGGGCGCCTCAGGGCCCTTTGTTGAATCCGGCCGATATCACGGCTACATCCCTGACATGCATTCCGACATCGTCGACCTTCGCTCGTTCTACTCGACAACGCTCGGCCGGTTCGCCGAACGCTCGATCACCATGGCGCTGTCCTCGATATGGGCTGCCGTGCCAAACGAACGCCTGGTCGGTCTCGGCTATACATTGCCCTGGCTGGAGCGTTTCGGCTCCGACGCCGAGCGGGTCTTCGCCTTCATGCCGGCGACGCAGGGCGCCGTGGTCTGGCCGGCAACAGGGCCGACGGCGACCGCCCTGGTCTTCGACGAGGAACTGCCGCTGGTCGATTCCTGCATCGACCGCATGTTGCTCGTCCATTCGCTCGAACATGTCGAAAACCCGCGCGAGACGCTGAACGAAATCTGGCGGGTGCTGTCGCCCGCCGGGCGCGTCGTCATCGTCGTGCCGAACCGGCGCGGGGTCTGGGCGCGCTTCGAGCACACGCCGTTCGGCAATGGCCGGCCTTTCTCGCGCGGGCAACTGACGGAACTGCTTCGCGAGGCGAATTTCACGCCGGCGGCGTGGTCGGATGCGCTGTTCTTCCCGCCATCACGGCGACGCTTCATGATGCGCTTCCACAACGTGCTGGAGCGCTTCGGCCGGCGGCTGTGGCCGATCTTTTCCGGTGTCATCGTCGTCGAGGCGCAGAAGCGGCTCTACCAGGGTGTGCCGGTGGTCCAGCGCGCGTCCCGCCGCGTCTTCGTGCCGGTGCTGTCGCCGCATGGCGCGACACGGCTCGGCCGCCGGGCCGAGGCTGGCGGCGCGGCAACGTCGGCTCGCCAGGTGAAACCTTCGTGATCAGCGCGGAAACTTTCCTCGCGCGGCATTTTTCCGACCTATCTGTCGTGCACGGGCGGCGGCCGTCGGCTCTCTTCATCCGGTTTCAGCATCGCACCTGAGCGCAAGGACTTCTGATATGGCTGATCAACTGGACAATCAGGCCACCGTTCAGCCGGTCGCCGTGGCCAGCAGCCTGCGTGATCAGGTCACGACGATAAAGCAAGCGCTGGTGGTATCGCCGGTTCGCAAGTGGTTGCTGTGGACGTCGGTCGGCATCATGGCCGTCATCGTCGCGACATCGATCGGCCAGGTCCTGCTCAATCGCTGGAACCAGCCCTTCTACGATGCGCTGGCGCGCCGCGACATGGCGGCCTTCCTGCACCAGCTCCTTGTCTTTGCCATGATCGCCGGCGGGCTGCTGGTGCTCAATATCGGCCAGACCTGGCTCAACCAGATGATCCGGCTGAAGCTGCGCGAGGCGCTGACGCTGGATTTGATCGACCAGTGGATGCGGCCGGCGCGCGCCTTCCGGCTGGCCAATGCCGGCGCCATCGGCGTCAATCCGGATCAGCGCATGCAGCAGGATGCGGCGCATCTGTCGGACCTGTCGACGGACCTCGGCGTCGGGCTGCTGCAGTCGCTCATCCTGCTCGTGTCCTTCGTCGGCGTGCTTTGGGAACTGTCTTCGGGCTTCGTCTTCCACGTCAACGGCTGGTCGCTGGCCATACCGGGCTACATGGTCTGGGCCGCGTTCCTCTACGCCGGCACCGCCTCCTGGTTGAGCTGGCTGGTCGGGCGCCCGCTCATCAGCCTGAACAGCGACCGCTACACGCGCGAAGCGGAACTGCGCTCCTCGATGGTGCGCGTCAACGAGAACGTCGATGCCATCGCGCTCTACCATGGCGAGGACGATGCCAGGCGGCGGCTCGAACTAGACCTCGGCACGGTGCTGGGCGCCATGCGGCGCATCTATACCGCGCAGATCAACCTGTCCTGGGTGACCGATACCTATGGCTGGATCACCGTCGTTGCACCGATCCTGGTCGCTTCGCCTGTCTATTTCTCGGGCGATATCAGCTTTGGCGGGCTGATGATGGCGGTCGGCGCCTTCAACCAGGTCCATTCTTCGTTGCGCTGGTTCATCAACAATATCGGCAGCATCGCTGACTGGCGCGCCACGCTGATGCGCGTCGCCGATTTCCGCATCGCGCTCAATGAAACCGATGTGCTGCACGACACCGAAAAGCGCATCACCTTCGACCAAAATGCCAATGGCAGCCTGACCTTCGAGAAGCTGGAAGTGGCCTCGCCGGAGGGCTGCACAAAACTCTCCGACGAACATGTCGAAATCCGCGCCGGCGAGCGCGTCATGATCACCGGCGAGCCGGGCGCCGGCAAGACGCTGTTCTTCCGCGCCATCGCCGGGCTTTGGCCCTGGGGCGGCGGAAAGATCGGCCTGCCGGCAGGAGAAACCCTGATCTTCGTGCCACGTGTGCCGTATTTGCCCGCCGGCACCCTGCGCGAGGTGCTCAATCACGCGAACGGGCATGCGCCCGCGAGCGATGCCGACATTTCGGCGGTGCTGGCCGAGGTTGGCCTTGAACGGCTGTCGTCGTCGCTCGACCGTGTCGGGCGGTGGGACCATGAGTTGGGTGATGACGAACAGCGCTTGCTGGGCGTGGCCAGGCTCGCCCTGCGGCGGCCGAAATGGGTGATCATCGACGAAGCGATGGATGCGTTCGATGGACCCGCGCTGCGCCGCGTGCTGGCGATGCTGGAAAAGCACCTGACGGGAGCCACGATCATCAATATCGGGCGCGGCCAGCACAACAATCAGTTCTTTCCGCGCGGTTTGACGATCGTGAAGGATTCCGGTGCGCCGGCGCTGAAGCCCGCCCGTGTCAGGGCCGGCGCCATCGATCCGCCACCCGCCGTCCGCCGCAAGAAGTAGGCTGTTTCTCCGGCTGCCTGCGCAAACCTTATTTTGCCGTGATCGCGATGGAAGGTTTCCCGGGGAAACAACCCTGGCGCCGCCATGTTTGATGCTCTTCTGATTGCCTGTCTCACCTGCGCGCAGGCTACCCCCATTGCCTCGCCCCCGGCGCTGGCCGTCGATGTCGAGCTGGTGCTGGCGGTCGACATCTCGTTGTCGATGGATGAGAAGGAGTTCGCGTTGCAACGCGCGGGCTATGTCGAGGCGCTGCGGCATCCCGACTTCATCCAGGCCGTCCGTTCCGGCAATACGGGCCGCATCGCGCTCGCCTATTTCGAATGGGCGGGCACCGTGCGCGATGACGCGATCATCGGCTGGCAGATCATCGATAGCGCGCAAAGCGCCAACAGCTTTGCCGACAAGGTGGCGGCGCGCCCGTTCCGGAGTTTTCGCGGCACCTCGATTTCCACCGCACTTGCCTTCGGTGCCGGGCTTTTCGACAGGACGAACTTCGCCGGCGAACGCAGCGTCATCGACATATCGGGCGACGGTCCCAACAATATCGGGCCGCCGCTCACCGCCACGCGCGATGCGGCCATCGCCAAAGGCATCGTCATCAACGGCCTGCCGATCCTGATCAACCCGTCGCCGACCTTCAGCCATCTCGACCAGTATTATGCGCAGTGCGTGACCGGCGGGCCTGGCTCCTTCGTGCTGCCGATCCATGCGGCCGCCGAATTTTCCACCGCCATCCGGCGCAAGCTGATCCTCGAAGTGAGCGGCCTTCAAGACAAGGCCGAGATCACTCCCGTCAACGCGGACGCGCCGATCGACTGCCTGAAGGGCGAACGGGACAGGCGGTTTCTGTCGGATCCCTATTTTCCGGAACTCGACCGGTAGGCCTGGCGCCAACTAGGCCGGCCGGGCACCGAACCGGTTGCGAAATTCATTGTAGAGATTGCGGCGCCAACGCCGGCCATAGACGTAACCGTTGACCAACTCCGGCAACGAGTAACCGAGTTCCTTGGAAGACCGGTTGGCCATGTATCCGGCAAACGCCTCGGGCAAACGGCCCCTGAGAATATCGGCTATGAGCTGGCGTGAGATCATGTAAGGAGGAATGTGCGGATAGGCGTGGGCAATATACGGATGCTTGCCCATCAAATTCGCATAGGCTTCGACATAGCCATCGCGCCGTCCCGAAATCGAATTCTCCGAATTGTGTTTCGTCCAGTCGAGATCGCCGGACAGTTGTGCGCCGAAGCGCCGGGCAAGGCGCAGCAGCAATTCCCGATCCTGCATCCGGGTTATATCGCTGTCATAGCCGCCAATGGCCAGCAAGGCCTCGCGACGCGCGGTGATCGCCGAGCCGGCGATAAAGATCGTCTGGGCGACGAGTGTCCGCTCCAGCATCGCCGGATTGATGAAGGCCTCGGGGTTGGTGCAGTTGGTGCTGCGGCCGTTCTTCAAGGACACAAAAGAACTAAGCAGCACCTGAAGGCCAGGGTTGTCTTCGAACCAGGCCAAAGTCCGTTCAAGCCGATGCGGCATGTAGACATCGTCCGAATCGAGAAACGTCACCAGGGGCGTTCGCGCCCGCTCGATGCCGGCATTCCTCGCGGCGTTGGCCCCGCGCCATTTCGCACCGACATAGATCAGACGCGGGTCGTGAACGCGGTCGAGCGCGGCTTCGGTTCCGTCCGTCGAGCCATCGTCGACCACAATGTGCTCAAGCCTCGACATGCTTTGGGACAGCACGCTTTCGACAGCGCGCAACACCTTGTCGCGCCTGTTGTGGGTCGGTGTGATCACCGTGATGAGGGGAGCCGGATCCAAGGCTTTGGCCACTCAGCTATGACCGACGTAAAGAGGGACGTATTCCGGCTCGTCCCGGACCAGACCAAGCGCCATGGCCATCTGGGCGACGAACACCAGCGTGCAAAAGGCCATGCCGACGATCAGGGCAAACGGAATCTGCCAGATTGGCATGCCGAGTCGTGCCGCATGCGCAAGGATGCGGCCGCCCACCCGGCGCGATGTCGAAAACCAGCGCCTTGCCGCCTTGACCACCCGTGCGGTTCGCGACGGCGATTCCAGCGCCACATATTTGCGGTCCGCATCGCGACCGGTGACGAGCGCGCGCCAGAAGAAAAAACGCCAGCCGCGCGGAGGATAGTGGCTGGCCCGGGCATCGACCCTGACGAAGTCATGTCCGCTTTCCCGCAACTGGCTGGTAAGCAACGTGCAGGAAACCTTGAAACCATTGCTGGCCGGATAGGGATGGCTGGCCAACCAACTTCTGCGAAAGGCGCAATTGTTGGCGTTCATTGCCCGCCTGGAGGCGAAACGCTGATCCCCGTCGCGCAGCGGGAAGAACCACAGCAGTGCAAAGGTGCGGGAGGCGAAATCGTCATGGCCGAGATAGGTGTAGCCGCTCACGGCCATCGTCTTCGGGTCCTGTAGCGGTTCAAGGAGCGCCGACAGCCAGCCGCTCTCCATAACCGTGTCGGAATCGCAGAAAACCACGATGTCGCCCGTGGCCAATCCAACGCCCGCGTTCTTGATCTCATAGTATCGGCTGCCGGTGCTGGCGCTGAAGACCAGATTGGCGACAGCGCCAAGCCGCGGGACAAGCTTGGCGACACGCTGCTGGAGGAGCGGCGTCTCGGTATTCTCTCCGCTGTGAACGACAATAACCTCCGGCTTGGGGTGCCGATCGTCAGTCGTTGCGGCCTCTATTTCCCGCGCCAAGGCGCGGAATGAAGCGCCGATCTCATCTTCATTGATGGATTGGGCATTTTCCATTTCGACTACGATTGAATAGGTCTGGGATTTGCGTTCCATGCCCCGCCCAAGCATTACGTTCGGCGCGACGCTACAAAGACCATCTTCACATGTCATCCAAAGACGCGAAATCCGGCTGGTCTGAGACGCCGATTTTGGGCCTCCGCGCCCCAATAGCAACACCCTGGCAAGTCTGAGGGGATGCGGTTCCGCTCGCGCTCAAGCGCTGATTCGTGCGCGGCATCGATGTTGGCCTATTACCTCAGGCGTAATCGAGTCTCGTCACCTCCCTTGGCAATTTGCAGCCATGAGACCGGCAAATCGGCCTCGCTCGACAAGGGAGTTACGTCATGACCGCTTACGCCGTTGCCCATATGCGCCAAGTCAGGATGGGCCCGCAGATCGCCGAATATCTGCACAGGATCGATGCCACGCTGGAACCTTTCGGCGGCCGCTTCCTGGTCCATGGTGGTGATGTCGAGGTGATCGAGAACGATTGGCCGGGCAACCTCATCATCATCGAGTTTCCCGACCGGCGGCAGATGCGCCGGTGGTATGATTCGCCCGCCTATCAGGCAATACTAGCCCTGCGCACGGACAATTCCCAATCCGATGTGGTGTTCGCCGACGGTGTCGAGCACCCGCACAAGGCCACGGATGTCCTGGGCTAGACGTTCCGTGCCTTACCGCTTCAGCAAGAACACCGCTTGCTGGCCGAAGAAATTCCAGAACCACCAGGGCATCGACAGGCCGATCTTCTGGCCGGCTGCGTCGAGCGCGGTCGCCTTTTCCACCGTCGCGCCAAGCTCATCGCACAGGTTGACGAAGTCGCGGATGGTGCAGAAATGGATGTTGGGCGTGTCGTACCAGGAATAGGGCAGGTCCTGGGTCACCGGCATGCGGCCCTTGACGAACAGCGACAGGCGCACCCGCCAATGGCCGAAATTGGGGAAAGAGACGATCGCGCGATTGCCGATCCTGAGCAGTTCGTCGAGCACCAGCTTCGGGTTGCGGGTCGCCTGCAAGGTCTGCGACAGGACGACGAAGTCAAAACCCTTGTCGGGATAGAACTCGAGATCCTTGTCGGCATCGCCCTGGATGACAGAGAGGCCGCGCGCCACGCATTCGTTGACGCCGCGCTGCGACAGTTCAAGCCCGCGGCCGTCGACCTGTTTGGTTTCCTGCAGCAATTCAAGCAAGGAGCCGTCGCCCGAACCGACGTCGAGCACGCGCGACTGTGGCGGAATGAGGTTGGCGACGACCTCGAGGTCGACGCGCTGGCTGCCGTTGACGCTCATGATGTCGCCTCCTGTATGGCGCATGAGCCTGATCCTGAAAGTCTGCAACTTTGCGGGGTCATGCGCTTAGCCCTCTGGCGCGGGCCGCCGAGCCGATGAAGCCGTTGATGGCGGCGAACAGTTCCGGCTCGTCGAGCAGGAAGGCGTCGTGGCCGCGATCGGTCTCGATCTCGACGAAGGATACCGAGGCGCCGGCGGCGTTGAGCGCGTGCACGATGGAGCGGCTCTCCTCGGTCGGAAACAGCCAGTCCGATGTGAACGACACCAAGCAGAAACGGGTCTTGGTGCCGGCAAAGGCATCCGCCAGCCTGCCGCCATGATCGGCGGCGAGGTCGAAATAGTCCATCGACCGCGTCATGTAGAGATAGGAGTTGGCGTCGAAGCGGTCGACGAAGGTCATGCCCTGGTGGCGCAGATAGCTTTCGATCTGGAAGTCGGCGTCGAAGCCGAAAGTCAGGTGGTCGCGATCCTGCAGATTGCGGCCGAATTTTCGATGCAGGGCGGCCTCCGAGAGATAGGTGATGTGGGCCGCCATGCGCGCCACAGCCAGGCCCTTTTCCGGGCGCTTGCCATGCTCGAAATATTTGCCACCATGCCAGTCCGGATCGGCCATGACGGCTTGCCGGCCGACCTCGTGGAAGGCGATGTTCTGCGAGGAATGGCGGGCACCCGTGGCGATCGGCAGCGCCGAAAAGACGCGCTCGGGATAGCTCGACGCCCATTCCAGCACCTGCATGCCGCCCATCGAGCCGCCGAGCACGCAGAACAGTTTATCGATGCCGAAATGGTCGATCAGCATCTTCTGCGCGCGCACCATGTCGCGAATGGTGATGACAGGCAGGTCGAGCCCATAGGGCTTGCCGGTGACGGGATTGGTCGAGGCCGGACCGGTGGACCCCAGGCAACCGCCGATGACGTTGGAGCAGATGACGAAGAAACGGTTGGTGTCGATGATCCTGCCGGGGCCGATCAGCACTTCCCACCAGCCCGGCTTGCCGGTCACCGGGTTGGTGTTGGCGACATGCTGGTCGCCGGTCAGCGCATGGCAGACGAGAATGGCATTGGAGCGGGCATCGTTCAGCGTGCCATAGGTCTGGTAGGCGATCTGGAACGGCGACAAAAGCGTGCCGGCGTCGAGCTTGAGCGGCTGGTCGGGCCCGAAGCGCAACACCGGGCTCGACGGTTGGTCGGCCTCGTTGTTGGTCTTTCCTGCACGCAGAGCGGCCATTCACGTACTCACTTGCTGCATCGTGCCCAACGAAAAATCGCCGCCGATGCGTTTTGTCCGGCCGGCCGCGGACAATAAAAAACCGGCATTGCCTTCGCAAAGCCGGTTACGTCACGCAAACGGCCCTTTAGCGAATTGTTTAACGTGGCTGCAAGCCGACCGGCCAAATCACCACGGAACTGTCACCGTCCTTCTAGAACTCGCCCGCCTCGCCGTCAATGCCGGAAGGCTGGGCCGGAGGCTGGGCCGGCTGCTGGCCCCACCGCCGCCTCTCGACATTGCCGGCCATGGCTTGTATTTCCGCTGCGGCCTCCGGATGGAGGCATTTTCGACGGATTTTGCAAAAAATGAACCAGACACCGGATCAGGCACGTCCAACCCCGCGCGCGGGCATCATGGACATAGACGCCTATGTGCCCGGCAAGAGCACGGCGCCGGCCGGTGTCGCCAAGGTCTACAAGCTGTCGTCGAACGAGAACCCGCTCGGTCCGTCACCGAAGGCCATCGAAGCCGCCCGCGACGTCGCCGCCAAACTCGACATCTATCCCGATGGCACCGCCAGGCGGTTGCGCGAGGCGATCGCCGAGGTGCATGGCCTCAACGCGCAGAACATCATCTGCTCCAACGGCTCCGACGAGATCCTCGGCCTTTTGGCGCAGACCTATCTGGCGCCCGGCGACGAGGCCATTTTCACCGAACACGCCTTCATGGTCTACAAGATCTACATCCAGTCGGCCGGGGCCACCCCGGTTGTGATCAAGGAGACCGAAGAGCGCGCCGACATCGATGCGATGCTGGCCGCCGTCACGCCGCGCACGAAAATCGTGTTCCTCGCCAACCCTAACAACCCGACCGGCACCTATGTGCCGTTCCAGGAGGTGCGCCGCCTGCATGCCGGCTTGCCGAAGAATGTGCTGCTGGTGCTCGACGCGGCCTATGCCGAATATGTCCGCCGCAACGACTATGAGGCCGGGATCGAGCTGGTCGGCAGCGCCGAGAACGTGGTGATGACGCGCACCTTCTCCAAGATCGGCCTTGGCGGAGCGCGGATCGGCTGGATGTACGGGCCGATGCATATCGTCGACGCCATCAACCGCGTGCGCGGTCCCTTCAACGTCAATGCGACGGCGATCGAGGCCGGCATCGCCGCGATTCGCGACCGCGCCCATGTCGAGCGCAGCGTGGCGCATAACGAGACCTGGCTCACCTGGCTGAGCGCGGAGATGACCGGGCTTGGGCTGCGGGTGACGCCCAGCGTCGGCAATTTCCTCCTCATTCATTTTCCCGACGACCAGAAGCATTCGGCGGCGGCGGCGGACGATTACCTGACGGCGCGCGGCTACATATTGCGGCGTGTTTCCGGCTACGGCTTTCCCAACGCGCTGCGCATGACCGTTGGCACCGAAGAGGCCAATCGCGGCGTCGTCGCCGCGCTCACGACATTCCTGAAAAGCTAGAACGCCCGAAAGCTCTAACGCCATGACATCACCGATGTTTGAGAAGATCGCGCTGGTCGGCATCGGCCTGATCGGCTCGTCGCTGGCCCGCGTCATCCGCCGCGAGGGCCTTGCCGGCCACGTTGCCATCTCGACCCGCAGCGCGGCGACGCTGGCGCGGGCGCAGGAGCTTGGGCTGGGAGATTCCTACACGACCGATGCCAAGGAAGCGGTCCGCGATGCCGATCTGATCATCGTCTCGGTGCCGGTCGGCTCGTCCGGCGCGGTGGCGCAGGAGATCGCGCCGGCGCTGAAGAAGGGCGCGATCCTCACCGATGTCGGCTCGACCAAGGCCTCGGTCATCGCGCAGATGCAGCCGCATGTGCCTGACGGCGTGTATTTCATTCCCGGCCATCCGCTGGCGGGTACCGAGAAATCCGGACCGGATGCCGGTTTCGCCGACCTGTTCGACAATCGCTGGTGTATCTTCACGCCGCTGCCGGGCACCGATCCAGACGCTCTGGAAAGGCTGTCGGAATTCTGGCGCCGCTGCGGCGCCAACATCGACACGATGGACCCGCAGCATCACGACATGACGCTCGCCATCGTTTCGCATTTACCGCACATCATTGCCTACAACATCGTCGGCACCGCCGACGATCTGGAATCGGTGACCAAGACGGAAGTGATCAAATATTCCGCCTCCGGCTTTCGCGACTTCACGCGCCTGGCCGCCTCCGACCCGACCATGTGGCGGGACGTGTGCCTGCACAACAAGGACGCCATCCTCGAAATGCTGGCGCGGTTCTCGGAAGACCTGGCATTCCTGCAGCGGGCGATCCGCTGGGGCGACGGCGACAAGCTGTTCGACCTGTTCACCCGCACCCGCGCGGTGCGCCGCTCGATCATCGAGGCGGGCCAGGATATTGATGTGCCCGATTTCGGCCGTCAGGCGATCGAGCACCCGTCGAAGAATTAGGCTGTTTCAGGCCATGTCGCCGCGACCATGGCCAGTGTCTCGGCCCGGTCCGGCGCACCGAGCCTGCCGCCGAAGCGCAGGCACTTGAGCGCGGCGGCGGCACTCGCAAAACGCATGGCCTGTTCGACCGGCATGGCTTCCGCCAGCCCGACGGCAAAGGCGCCGTGAAAGACATCGCCGGCGGCGAGCGTGTCGACCGCCTTGATCCTTGGCGCCGCGACATGGCGGGATGATCCCGCCGCGCGATCAAACCACCAGGTGCCCGCCGCGCCGCCGGTGACCGCGACGAGGGCATCGGTGCGGGAGGCGAGGTCAGTGCAAGCGATCCCCAGGTCCAGCGCCTGGCCGCATATGATGCGGACTGCCGGCTCCGAGGCGACGATGTGAGAAGCCAGCGGCAACAGCCGCTCCAGCACCGCCAGCGGCGCGGTATCGGCGTCGAGAATCGCAGGCCGGCCGGCGGCGCGCGCTGCCTTCAGGGCAAGGGCCGCGGCCCCCGGCCAGCGCACATCGGCCAGCACGGCATCGAATGCCGCGATGTCGGCGAAAGGCAAAGAATCGGGATCGGTCTGGGCCAAGCTGTCATAGAAAGGCACGATGATGCGTTCGCCATGGGCGTCGACCAGGATCGATGCCAGCGCCGAGCGGGCGCCGCTGACGCGGCGCACGTAGCTGCAGTCGACGCCTTCGGCCTCGATCCCGGCAATCAGTTGATCGCCGACCGGATCATCGCCGGCACTTGCCCACAGCGATACGTCGGCGCCCAGGCGATGCGCGGCGCAGGCAGCGCTGGTGGCCATGCCAGAGGCGATCTGGACGCCGTCGGAGGCGATGAATTTTCCCTGATGCGCGGGCAGCGTCTCGACACGCAGGATGGTGTCCAGCGTCAGCGCGCCGACACTCAGGAGCCTCGCTGGTCTTGCCATGGCAGCGCTATTGAACCGGCTTGATCTTGCCGAGCGGGATGAAGCCGAGCGAGGCCTTGCCCTTGACCACCTTCAGCGGCATCGATGGTTCGCTGCCAAGCAGCGCCAACGCCGCGAAACCCTGTTCGATCGCGTTCTTCTGCTCGGGTATGGCGCCGGCAAGGATGGATGCGACAGCCTTCGGATCCTTGATCCTGATCATCAGGTCGGCGTCGACAAGGCCTTCGGCATCGACCGACAACGGCCCGGAAACGGTAACCCTCGCCGTGCCCGACGACAAATCGAGGTTGCGAATATCGACCCTCTGGCCGCGAAGGCTCTTCACCTGCGTTCCGATCAATGCGACGCCGTTCTTCAGCGTGGCATCGCCGCTGGCATCGAGCGCCGGCAGCACGCGCCCGCCGATCGCATCCGGGTCGATCTCCAGATCGGTGAAGCTGCCGACATAGTCGAGATCCACGCCGTTCGGCTGCAACTGGCCGGCTGCCCTGCCGGCGCTGAACAATTCCACCGGATCGGTGTCGTCGGCCGGATCGGTCTGGCCGGACAGGCCCTCCGCCTGCAGTGCAATGCGCCGCGGCAGCGGCCATGACAGTTTCACGTTGGCCTGCAGATTGTCCCAGTCGATCCACAGCGGCACCATGCCGGGGACTGAGGTCCTGAGCGGGCCGCGCAGATCGGCGACCGGCGACAAAGGCTGGATGATCTGGGCGACGGCATTGAAGGAACCGGCTGAGGCCGCGATGTTCTTGGCATCGTCCTCATACGCCAGATTGTCGCAAGAGACGGCAAAGCTCAGGGGATAGCCACTGACCTGGAGATTGGCGCAACCGGCTTCGATGCCGCTCTTGTTGAGCGTGGCAACCGCCTTGTCGGCTTCAGCCCTGACCCTGCTGGCCAGGTAGAACCAGCCGCCGCTGTAGATGGCAAACAGCACAATGACGAACGTCACAAGCCAGAAGAGGCCGCGACGGGACTTTGGTTGGTGTTCGTCACTTGACGTCATGCTTTGGCTCTCATTAACGCATGGGTATTGGCGGACGGACCTTCGATTCCGACAACACTGGGCAGACAGAGACGAATAGGTAGCCGGGGACGGTTGGAAAAAACACCGGTTTCCGGTGCGGTGTTGCCATTCTTTTTGCAATCAGGCGCGGCGATATGGGCGATTTTTGGGTGTTTGGCTACGGTTCGCTGATCTGGCGGCCGGGTTTCGCGCATATCGAGACACGCCGCGCCCAGCTGCACGGCTACCGCCGCTCGCTCTGCGTCTATTCCTTCGTGCACCGCGGCACGCGCCAGCGGCCCGGATTGGTGCTCGGCCTCGACCATGGCGGCTCCTGCGTCGGCCTGGCTTTCCGTGTGCCCGGGGAATTGCGCGACGAGGTCATCGCCTATCTGCGCGAGCGTGAACTCGTCACATCAGTCTATCTCGAACGCACCCTCAAGGTCCGGCTCGACGGCGGCGGTACGGTCGAAGCCGTGGCCTACATCGTCGACCGCAAACATGAGCAATATGCCGGCGCGCTGGACACGGCGGACGCGGCGGCGGTGGTGCGCGGCGCGGTCGGCCAGTCCGGTAACAATGAGGATTATGTTCTCAGCACGCTGAAGCATCTTGAAGCACTTGGCATCCGCGACCATTGGCTGGAGGAGGTGGCACGGGGGATAGCGCCTTTGTGAAGCGCTGGCTCTGCGGAAAAAGGCGGCCAGGCCTTTGATCTCGGCGAGGCAAGACCTAGGTTAGGTTCCGAACCCAGCCAGCGGGCGGCGTCCGCCCGGTCTTAATCATTACGGAGATTCGTCTTGCAGAAACGCCGTCTCGGTCGCACCGACCTGTCCATCGCGCCGCTGGTTCTGGGCGGCAACGTCTTCGGCTGGACCGTCGACGAGAAGACCTCGTTCGACCTGCTTGATCGCTTCGTCGGCGGCGGACTCAACGCGATCGATACCGCGGACGCCTATTCGCGCTGGGTGCCGGGCAACCAGGGCGGTGAATCGGAAACCATCATCGGCAAATGGATGAAGGATCGTGGCAACCGCGACAAGGTCGTGGTGATCACCAAGGTCGGCTCGGATATGGGACAGGGCCACAAGGATCTGTCCGCCGCCTATATCGAGAAGGCTGTCGAAGCCTCGCTGAAGCGGCTGCAAACCGATGTCATCGACCTCTATCTGTCACATTGGCCGGATCCGGCCACGCCCTACGAGGAAACCCTTGGCGCCTACGAGAAGCTGCTTGCCAAGGGCAAGGTCCGCCATGTCGGCTGCTCGAACCTCGACGCCGGCCAGTTGCGCGCCGCACTCGATGTGGCGAGCCTGCGCAGCCTGCCGCGCTACGAAGTGCTGCAGCCGGAATACAATCTCTACGATCGGTCCTCCTTCGACGGGCCGTTGCGCGATCTGTGCGTGGCCGAGGATATCGGCGTCATTACCTATTTCAGCCTGGCCAAGGGGTTCCTAAGCGGCAAATACCGCAGCGAAGCCGATCTTGGCCAAAGCGAGCGCGGCGAAGATGTCGGCAGTTATCTAAACCCGAGGGGCATGCGCATTCTTGCCGCCCTGGACGCGGTATCGGCCAGGCATTCCGCGAAGCAGGCGGAAGTCGCTCTTGCCTGGGTTATCGCGCGGCCAGGCGTTACCGCACCGATCGCCAGCGCCACCAAGCCGAGCCAGATGGACAGTCTGATCAAAGCTGCGTCGCTGAAATTGACCGCCGGTGACATTGCCGAGCTCGACAAGGCGAGTGGCTGAAGCTTCCAGCCGCTCTCCACGCACGAACGTCCAAGACCACGCTCCTGTCCTGCCATAGCGTCCTGTGCTCGTGGCAAGACAGAGAGCGCAATGACGGAGCCGCTTCTTTCGCAACCGGAGTTTTGGCGACCGCTGCTCGCGCTGGTGCTGGCCGCCACGGTGGTCATGGGCAGTCCGGGGCCGGCAACGATAAGCGTTACCGCTGTCGGTGCCGCCTTTGGCCTGCGTGATTCGCTGCGCTATGCCTGCGGGATCGTGCTGGGCACGGTCGCCGTGCTGCTGGTCGTGGCGACAGGGGTCACGGCGGCCCTATCCTCGATGCCGACGCTGGCGCCGGTGCTGGTTGTCGCGTCCGCCGCCTACATCCTCTATCTCGCCTTCAAGATCGCTACGGCACCGCCGCTGGCGGCACGCGCGGCCGAGGCTTTACGCCCGACATGGCTGGCCGGTTTTCTGCTGGCTGTCGCCAACCCGAAAGCCTATGTGGCGATCGCCGCTGTCTTTGCCGGCGCCTCGTCGAAGCAGGGTGCGGCAGAGCTTGGTCCATGGCTGAAGCTAGCGGTTCTGGCAGGGATGATCGTTGTCATCCACGCAGTGTGGCTTCTCGCCGGTGCGGCGTTCGCGCGCTTCCTGCGCAAGCCCGTTACTTCCCGGATCATCAACCTGGTTTTTGCCGCCACGCTGGTGCTGACCACGGTGCTGGCTGTTTACGGCTGATTGCCCGGCCGGACGGCCTTCACGGCTTAGCGCCGAGCTCCCGCAGCCGCTTCACCGCCGTTGGCGGCAGGGCCGGCGGGTTGGGTGCGCGCGATGCCTCGATGAGAAGCTGATCGCAGGCAGCTTCCGTCTCGCCGATCAGCCGCGCCATGAACTCGTCCTTGCCGAGGCCCGGCGGAATCGCCGGCAGGAAACGCGCCTTGATGGTGCCGGGATAGCGCAGGAACTTGCGGCGCGGCCAATAGAGGCCCGCGACATGGGCGACCGGCACCACCGGAACACCAAGCTGCGCGTAGATTTCGACGATGCCGTATTTGTAGGCCGGCTCGTCGCCCGGCGCCCGGCGCGTGCCCTCGGGATAGATGATCAGCTGGCGTGGGTTGCGCGCCATCTCTTCCTTGGTCGCCGCGACCACCGCCTTCAAGGCCTTGGAGCGGCTGCCGCGATCGACCGGGATCATGCGCATCTTCATGATGTACCAGCCGAAGAACGGGATCCAGGTCAACTCGCGCTTGAGGATGTAGAGCGGGTCCCGGAGGAAAGGAAAGAAGGCGATGGCGTCCCAGAACGACTGGTGCTTGGGCGCCAGGATGAAGGAGCCCTCGGGCAGGTTTTCCTGCCCGGTGATGTCGTTCTTCGTTCCGGCGATCTTGTCATAGAGCCACATGCAGCTGCGCGACCAGAATTTCGGCACGAACCAGGCGCGGTGGCGGGGCGACAGGAAATAGTATGGGGTCCAGAGGATCATCTGGACGATCAGATTGACGTAGAAGACGAAGTTGAACGCCAGCGATCTGACATAGAGCATGGGGGAGGTCCGGTGAGGAAGTGTGCGTTGGTTACACCAAGCAGCGGAAAAAAGGAAACAGGGCGATGCGGCTCATTACTACCAGGTCGCCTGCGCCAGACGTTCCCTGAGGCGTGGGGCGGCAAAGTCGAGGAAGGCGCGCAGTTTCACCGGCAGCCGGCCCTGGCCGGCGTGCACTAGGTTTACCGGCCACGGCTCGGGCTCGAAATCCCTGAGTACAGGCAGCAACGTTCCTGAGCGTACAGCGGCGACGATCTGGTAGGAAAGCACGCGCGTCATCCCGACACCGGCAATAGCGGCATCGATCGCCGCCTCCGCGGTGTTGACCCGCAGCCTTGAGCGGACCGGGACAGGAACGTCAGCTTTTTCCACCGCGAAGGTCCAAGTGGCGAGTGAGCCAAGGCCCTCGAAGGTGATGCAGCTGTGCGTCTCGAGATCTCCTGGGGTCTTCGGCGTGCCATGCTCGGCCAGATAGGCGGGGCTCGCGCAGACAACATGACGGATAGAACCGAGACCGATGGCGACCATGCGCGAGTCCGGCAGCCGGCCTATGCGGATGGCGAGGTCGATATGGTCCTCGGCCAACTGGGCTATCCTGTCGCCAAGCGTCAGGCGGATGTCCACTTGCGGGTAGGCGGCGAGGAACGCGGTGACGATCGGCAGCACGTGAAGTCGGCCGAAGACGATCGGCGCGGTGATGATCAGTTCGCCGGTCGGGGCGCTGTATTCGCCGCCGGCGACGCGTTCGGCCTCGCCGACGTCGTCCAGAATGCGGCGGCAGGCGGCAAGGTAGGCGTCGCCCGCGTCGGTCAGTGTCAGCCGGCGCGTCGAGCGGTTCAGCAGACGTGTCTGGAGATGCCTTTCCAGATCGGAGACCTTGCGGCTGACGGTCGCAAGCGGAACGCCCGAACGGCGTGCGGCGGCGGAAAGGCTACCGGCCTCCACCGTCGCGACGAAAAGGGACATGGCCTCGAGGCGATCCATCATTTCTTCCAGAAATTGGAAGGATTGATTGCAAATATGCCATCTACATCCGGCAAGTGGAAGAGTGCAAATAAGCGGTGTGACCAACAGGGAAATCGCAATGCCGCGCATCACCACGCCATCGTCCATCGCCGCTGCGCCCGCAGCAACGCAACCCGTGCTGCAGGCCGTCGAGAAGCAGCTCGGCGTCGTGCCGAACCTGTTTCGCATGGTCGCCAACAGTCCAGCCGCGCTCGAAGGCTATCTCGGCATGTCGGGGGCGTTGGCCAAGGGTCGGTTGCCTGCACCGACACGTGAACGCATCGCGCTGGCGGTCGCCGAGATCAATGGCTGCAGCTACTGCCTGTCCGCACACACCTACCTTGGCAAGAACCTCGCCCGGCTCGACGATGCCGAGATGCTCGCCAACCGCCACGGCGGCTCCACTGACCCCAAGGCGGCCGCGGCGGTGCGTTTTGCCGCCAGGGTTGCGCACAGTCGCGGCCATGTCGGCGACGAGGATCTCTCCGCCGTCAGGCTGGCAGGCTACGACGATGGAGAGATCATCGAGATCGTCCAGCATGTCGCCCTGAACGTCTGGACCAACTATATCAATGAAGTTGCCCAGACCGAGATCGATTTTCCGGTTGTTTCTATCCGCGATGCTGCCTGAATCCGAAAAGGGCTGGCGGTGTCCGCCGGTCCCCACCCTTCATGCCGCAGAGGATTCCCATGTCTGAAAGCCGCCCGCCGCTTCCGCCCTTCACCGCCGAAACAGCCGCGCAGAAGGCACGCATGGCCGAGGATGCGTGGAACTCGCGCGATCCGGTACGGGTCGCGCTTGCCTATACGACCGACAGCCGCTGGCGCAACCGCGCTGAATTCCTGCAAGGCCGCGATGCCATCCAGGCTTTCCTGACGCGCAAATGGAGTCGCGAGCTCGACTATCGACTGATCAAGGAAGTCTGGGCTTTCCACGGCAACCGCATCGCCGTGCGCTTCGCCTATGAATGGCATGACGACAGCGGTTCATGGTTCCGCAGCTACGGCAACGAGAACTGGGAGTTCGACGAGCACGGGCTGATGCGCCTGCGCATCGCGAGCATCAACGATCTGCCGATCGCGGAAGCCGACCGTAAATATCACTGGCCGCTCGGGCGCCGCCCGGATGACCACCCAACATTGTTGGAGCTCGGGCTTTAGAGCAATTCCGGGAAAAGTGCGAAACGGTTTCCCGCCAGGAATTGCGCCAACTGCCGCAAGCCCCGCCATACGCAAGGAGGCTTTCGATGAACGCACATGCTTTTGCCAGTGACGTCGCCTTCACGCCGACCGTCAAGGCGATCCAGACGCGCAAGGGCTCGCGCCAGTCCTACTCCCGCGTCGAGGAGCGCGGTGGCTGGAAATCGGTGATCACGCCGGACCTGGCCGCCTTCATCGAGATGCAGACCAGCGTCTTTCTGTCGACGGCCAATGGCGATGGCCAGCCCTATATCCAGCATCGCGGCGGGCCGGCCGGCTTTCTCAAGGTGCTCGACGAAAAGACGATCGGCTTCGCGGACTTTTCCGGCAACAGGCAGTTCATCACGCAGGGCAACCTGGCCGACAACCCACGCGCCTTCCTGTTCCTGATCGACTATATGCTGCGCCAGCGCATCAAGATCTGGGGTACGGCGCGCGTCATGGAAGACGATGCCGAGCTGATGGCCAAGCTGATGCCGCGGGATTACAAGGCGCGTCCCGAGCAGGTCATCCTGTTCACCGTCTCGGCCTGGGATGCCAACTGCCCGCAACATATTCCGCAGCGTTTCGAGGCCGCCGATGTCGCGGCGGCGCTTGGCGAACGCGACAGGCGTATCCAGCACCTCGAGCAGGAGATCGCGCGCCTGAAGCAGGCTTCGACGGGGACAGACAAGGAATGATGGTACGGCCGAGGGGTCAGCCGCCGGCGGCGGTCTCGGCCAGTGCGATGCCGTCCGGGGTCGGTTTCACCGGTACGATGCCACGCGCCAGCGCCAGCAGATATTTGTTGTACTCGGTGAACAGCACGCGCAAGGCCTGCGGCTTGGTCAGCCAGCCACCATTGTCGAGGTTGGAGTTGACCACCGGATAGGGTTCCAGCTTGGCGCCATGCAGAAGCCGGCTCATTTCAAGCAGGCTGCGCGGCATGTGATAGTTGTTGGTGACGAGGATCACCGTGTTGTAGGCGTGGCTTTCGACCCATTTGGCGCTTTCCTCGGCATTGCCGATCGTGTCGAGCGCGGCACGGTCGATGTCGACGCAGCAGGAAAACAGCTTCTTGTCGCCGCCGGTCGCTACCTGGAGCTGGCGCCGGCTGGCCGAGGGATGCACGCCACTGATCAACAGGCGCTCGCCTTTGCCGGAGGCCAGCAGCTCCATCGCGGCGTCGAGACGGGACTGGCCGCCGGTGAGCACGATGATGGCGTCGGCCTTGGCCGGATTGGCGGGCGTGGTCAGATGGCTGACCTTGTTGGCGAACCAGCCGAAGCCGCCGGCAAACAACAATGCGAGGACGAGAAGAGAGAGCGCGGATATCCGAAACGCGGTCTTTAAACGGTTAATCCTGCCGTGGTCTCGCAAACGAGCAACCACCACTGGCATCTGTCCAGCCGTCCCGGTCGAATCCCGCACGTCCATGGCCATATGGTTAATCCTGAAATGCGGCCTTTGGTAGGTAAAAGACGCACTTTGCGTTACGCCGTTTCTCCATCCGTGATCACCTGGCTTCCGACCTCGCCAAAGCATGCTCGCTTCTCACGCGTCGGGTTGGCGAACGTCGATATCGCTGAGATAGGCGACGACGGTGGCATGCGAGGTTGCCGCCGTCAGCGCGCCGATCACCAGCACCATGAGGACGACGCCGAGATAACCCGCGGAGCCGATGGCGAAATTGCCGAACAAGGCGGTTGCCTGGTCGGCCTGCGGCGTTGCCATATTGCGCGACGACCACCAGGAAAAGACGATGAAGACAAGCACCGCCGCCGCGCCGCCGGCGGCCGCGCCCTTCATGCCGGTGACCAGGAAATGCCGGCGGAATTCGCGCGCGATGAAGCGCGCCTCGGCGCCGACGAAATGCAGCACCTCGATGATGTGGCCGTTGCCGGCCATGGCGCCGCGCGTGGCAAACACCACCGTCAGCACGGTCGCCGACAGCATCAGCGCCAGCACGGCGATGCCGATGGTCACCGTGGTGCGCGCCATCGCCACCAGCCGGTCGACCCAGGTTCGGTGATCGTCGAGCGACGCGCTTGGCAGCTTCGGCGTGATCGCGGCGCGCATGGCGGCGAAGTCGGGCGGGCTGTTCTCGTCGATTGTGACGATGATCAGGCGCGGCACCGGCAGGTCGTCGATGTTGAGGCCCGAACCCAGCCATGGCTCCAGCAACCTGGCGGTCGCCTCGCGATCGATGATCCTTGTCGACTTCACGCCGGGGAATTCGCCGGCGATCTGCGAAGCCTGGGTGAGGGCGGCCTCCATGTCGAGGCCGTCGACCGGCTTGATCTGGATCGTCGCCTCGCGCGAGATCTGGTTTTCCCAGACCGAGGCGGTGTCGCGCACCAGCGTCACCGCGCCGAAGGTCAGGCAAGACAGGAAGGTCATGATGGCGATGACCAGGACCAGCGCCCGGCCGGCAATGTTCTGCGCCGGCACGATCGGCGCCATCCGGCGCTGGGCACGCGGCCGTACCGCCGTTGCCTCGGTTTCCTGCTCCTGCTCTTCGAAATGTTCGGCGGACAGGTCAGTCATAGATATCCAGCCTTCCGCCGGCCAGGATCATGCGGCGCGCGTCGACCTGCTCCATCAGGCCGAGGTCATGGGTGGCGATCACCACGGCGGTGCCGAGACGATTGAGCTCGATGAACAGCCGCAGCAGCCGCCGCGCCAGCGGAGGATCGACATTGCCGGTCGGCTCGTCGGCCAGCAGGATCTCGGGCTGCTCGATCAGTGCCCGCGCGATGGCGGCGCGCTGCTTCTCGCCGCCCGACAGGACCGGTGGCAGTACATGCATGCGCTCGCCCAGCCCCACCCATTTCAACAGCTCGGTGACATCGGTGCGGTAGCTCGCCTCCTCGCGCCCGCGCACGCGCAACGGTAGTGCGACGTTCTCATAAGTGGTCATGTGGTCGAGCAGGCGAAAATCCTGGAACACCACGCCGATGCGGCGTCGCAGGTGCGGCAGTTCGGTGCGCGAGATGCGCGAGCGGTCCTTGCCGAAGATGGTGATCAGGCCGCGTGTCGGCTTCAGCGACATGAACAGAAGGCGCAGCAAGGTCGTCTTGCCGGCGCCCGAAGGCCCGCTCAGGAACTGGAAGGAGCGCTCCGGTATATGCAAGGAAATGTCACGGAGGATTTCCGGACCCATGCCATAGCGGAGGCCGACATTTTCGAAGCGAATCAATTTCGACGACCTGAAGTTCCGGGTTGCGGCGAGCCATCCCGTTCTGGGAAAAGACCATCGGCCGGCATGGTTAACCGGCGGTTAATTCCTGTGCTGTTTCGGCGCGTCACGAGGGCTCCGGTGGGGAAGCGTTAACCATTTATGTTTACGCAAAAGAAACGAAAAGCGAACACGCGCAATAACGGGGCCATGATGGCTGACGAACGAACCGCGCGCCCGGTTTCCGGCGAAATCATGACCGATGCCCCGGCAATTGCCGTGGCGGACCGGATCGTGCGCGATCCGGCGGCTGATATCGTCGATGCGGACTATGAGGTGATGCCGCGCGTTGTCCCTACCGTGGAAAGCGTTTCACCGCCGCCGCGCCTGATCGTCACGCCGTCCATCGAGGGCATGGACATGCTGCGCAAGCCGGAAGCGCCGGCGGAACGGCCGCCGGCCGCCCGCGGCGGGCCGATCTTCTGGATCGCCGGCATCGGTGCCGCCCTTGCCGCCTTCTGGGTCTCCGGCGGACACGCGCTGGTACGCCAGGCACCGTTTCCGTCTGGCGCGCATGCGTCGGCGCTTACCATTTCAGGCGTCACCTCACGCGTCGATGCCTCGGGAGCCAATCCGGTGCTGTTCGTCGATGGCGAGGCCGCCAATGACGGGGAGGGGCCGGCGACAATGCCGCCGCTTGAAATCCGCGTGACGGGCAATGATGGGCGCACAACCCGCTATACGTTGGGGACATCCGGCCATTCGCTGGCATCGGGTGAAAGATTCGGCTTTGCCAGCCGGCTCGACGTGCCTAAGAACGGCGTAAGAACCGTTTTGGTTACTTTCGCAGAATAGGCGATCACCGGGGAAGACCACCAATGCCCATCGTACGCGACAAGGACATCGAAGTCCTGTTTTCGGCGTCGGCGATCGCGCGGCGCAATCTCGAACTCGCCAAGGAGATCGCCGGGCACGACTATCACGATCTGCTGGTGATTTCGGTGCTGAAGGGGTCGTTCATCTTCGCCGCCGACCTGATCCGCGCCATGCATGATGTCGGCCTGTCGCCAGAGGTCGAGTTCATCTTCATTTCCAGCTATGGCGCCGGCACCACCAGCGGCGAGGTGAGGGTGCTGCGCGACATCGACAATGAAGTCGCCGGCCGCGACGTGCTGTTGATCGACGACATTCTCGAATCGGGCAAGACGCTGACCTTCACCCGCGACCTGATGCTGTCGCGTGGGGCCAAGAGCTGTGCCATCGCCGTGCTGCTCGACAAGCGCATGCGCCGCCAGACCGCGCTCACCGCCGACTATGTCGGCTTCGACTGCCCCGACTACTTCGTCGTCGGCTACGGCATGGATGTCGCGCACGCCTTCCGTGAATTGCCGTTTGTCGGTGTTGTGAAAGGTGATGCGTGAGGCGAGCGCCTCGCGGCGGAGAATTCTGAAAAAGACCTTAACGGCGTCAGGAAAATTAGCCCCTGTCGAGCGCCGGGGCTTTCAGGAAAAGTCAACTTTTGCCCGCCAAATATGCCGGCCATGGCAAAGCTTCTGATCGTCGAGGACGATGAATCCGTCCGCACCCTCGCAGCCCGCGCGCTCGAACGCGCCGGCCACGCAATCGATATCGCGGCGGACGGCGCTCAAGGCCTGGCGCTGATACGCGCCGCGCATGGTGGCTACGATCTCGTCGTCTCCGACATCCGCATGCCGGAGATGGACGGCATCGAGATGGCGATCGCGGCCGCTGCCCTTTTCCCGGCGATGAAGATCATGCTGATGACCGGCTACGCCGACCAGCGCGAGCGCGCCGAGGAGTTGAACGGCATCATCCTCGACGTCGTGCAAAAGCCCTTCACACTGGCCGAAATCCGCTCGCGCGTCGAACGGGCGCTAATCTGCTTCGCCTGATCAGACCGGATCGGCGGTTGCCAGCCCGGGTGCTTGGCTCTTGCGCCGCTCTGTCTTGAGCGCCAGCAGGCCGGCGCCGATGATGAGGGCCGCACCGATCACGGTCGTCGACCTGGGCACCTCGGCGAAGAACAGAAAGCCCCAGAGCGGCGACCATAGAATGCCGGTGTATTCGAAGGTGGCGACCCGATTGGCCGGTGCCAGCCTGTAGCCCTGCGATAGAAGGATCATGCCGGCGGAGGCGACGAAGCCGCAGGCGGCCATCTTGAGGAAATCCGGTAGCGTCGGCCATATCCACGGCCGCACCAGGAACTCAAGGCTCGGGTGGACGGCGTGGGTTATGCCGGCCAGGTGGAATGTGCCGGCAACCACGGCCGCACCGACGAGATAGGCGCCATTCTGGTAGAAGGCCATGACCGTTGACGATTCGGTATCGCCGATCTTGCGCGCCATCAACTGCGAGAACCCATAGAGCGCCGCCGAACCCAGCGACAGCAGCGCCGCCCAGTCGAACAGTCCCGCGCCTGGGCGCACCATCACGATGACGCCAAGCAGTCCGATCAGCACCGTCGCCAGCGTCCGCCAGGACACGCGTTCGCCAAGGTAAGGTCCGGCCAGCGCCATGATGAACAGCGGCGCCATGAAATAAAGCGCCACGGCGTCAGCCAGCGGCAGCGCGGCGATGGCCAGATAATACACCGTGTAGGAGGTGAACTGGATGAAGGCGCGTATCGTCAGCAGGCCGAACCGCTTCGACAGGATTGCCGGCAGCCCGACATCGGCGTGGACGAGGATGATCAGGATGGGCAAGGCGACGATCGAGCGGATCGCCATCACTTCGGTCACCGGATAGGAGCTCGACACGGCTTTGACGAGCGGGTCCTGCAGCGAAAAAACCAGCACGCCCAGGCACAGGCTCAGGATGCCGCGCACCATCCTATTCTGCATCTGGTTTCCGGCTCCTGCGCGTATGGTCCGAAGCTGTCGCCTGCGGAGTAAAAAGAACCCGCCACCGTTTCGGGTAGCGGGCACGAGTGAGGACTCTTTGATTGGTCCGCAGCCGATTTCTCGGCCGCTTATCCAATGGGTATGGCGACTATCATCCGGCGTTTGACATGTTGCAAACGAATTGGAATGATATCAGCAATCAAATTTTCTTATGATGGAAATCATGCGCCCGACCCTCGACAGCGATCTCCTGCGCACCTTTGTCGCCATCGCCGAGGCCGGCAATTTCACCAGGGCGGCCGAGCAGGCCGGCCGCACCCAGTCGGCCGTGTCGATGCAGATGAAGAAGCTCGAAGAACTGATCGGCGACAGTCTGTTCGAGCGCGGCTCGCGCGGCGTGGCGCTGACGCGGCGCGGCGGCGAACTCATCGTCAACGCCCGCCGCATCGTCTCGCTGCTCGACGAAACGGCGGCGTCGATGGCGGCCGCGCCGCTCGGCGGACCGGTGCGCATCGGCATTCCGGAGGAATATGGCCACGCCATCCTGTCACGCGCGCTCGGCGCATTTTCGAAACGCCACACCAAGGTCGAGGTCACCGTGCGCTACGCGCATTCGGAGGCGCAGCTGGCGGCGCTCGCCGCCGGCGAACTCGATCTGTGCGTGGTGTTCGAATGGCAGGACCCGGCCGGCGGTGAAGTGTTGATGCACGACCCGACCGTGTGGGTAACGTCGGCCGTGCATCACATGCACGAGGAAAGGCCGGTGCCGATCGCGCTCTACAACCGGGTCAGCTGGTGCAAGGACTTCGCCATCAAGTCGCTGGAGCAGCGCGGGCTTGCCTATCGTGTCGCCTATACCAGCGACACAACAGGCGGCCTGAAGCTTGCCGTCACCTCGGGACTGGCGATCGCGCCGATATCGCGCAGCAACATTCCCGACGGCTGCCGCGAACTGACGTCAGCCGATGGATTCGGCGACATCGATTCCTCCAATGTGGTGATGCATCGCAACTCGAATGCATCGGGCGAGGCGATCGACGGCATGCAGGAGGCGATCCGCGAGGCGTTCGTCAACCGGCAAGGTCAGTCTCTTACATCCTCATAGAAGGTCAGGCGGTTGCCGAACGGATCGTTGACCGTGACCTCCTTCGTCTTCCAAGGCGTCTCCTCCAACCCCTGCCTAGCAAAGCGGTATTTTCTTTCGGTCAACTCGCGGTGGAGCCCGGCGATGTCGGCTGTCTCGATCCGGACGTGAGAGCCCGGCGCGCCGTCGCCATGATGTTCGCTCAGATGCAAGACACAGCCGTCGCGGTAAACGCCTGTGTAAAGCGGCGTGTTGTCTTCGAAGCGGTGTTCGAACTGCACCTCGAAACCGAGAAAACCGACGTAGAATTCATGCGCCTTGGCAACATCGAAGATGCGCAGGATGGGCGTGACAGTACCGAGCTTCGGCATGGTGTTGCGACCGTTCGGGCGGGATTTAAGGGGGGCGGTTCCTATTTCAGCTCAAGCAGCCGTTCCAGATAGCTGCGCTCGATATCGGGGCTGAGCGCGTTGCCGAGCCGCTTGCGGATCGCTTCCAGGATCTGGCGGGCGCGCTGGACGTCGATCTCGTCGGGCACCTTCACCGAATCGCCGAAATCGGGACCCTGGCTGGCGCGCGGCCGGCCGAGCGGGTCGCGGTCGGCGTTCTGCTGGCGGCCGCCTTCCTGGCTGCCGCCCTGGTCGCCCTGCATGGCTTGCATCTGCTTCATCATGTCCTTGGCGCCCTTGCGCAGCGCCTCGAGTGCCCGGCCCTGGTGACCGACCGCTTCGTCGCCCTGGCCCTCGCCAAGCGCCTGCTCGGCGCTGCCCATGGACTTGCCGGCCTCGCCAAATCCTTCATTGGGCTCCATGCCCATGCCTTCGAGCCCCTTCTTCAACTTGTCGAGATCGCTTTTCAGCTGGCCCTGGCCTTCCTGCAACTGCTTGAGCGCATCGGCGAATTCCTGCGGGGTCATCGGCTTTTGCTGGCCATTCTCGCCGGGCTTATCGTTTTGACCTTGCTCACTGTTCTGACCAAGCTGTTCGTCGCGGTTCTGCCCGCGCTGGCGTTCGCCGCGCTGCATCTGGTCCATGCGGAAGGTGTCGTTCATCATCTCCTGCTGGCGCCGCAGGATATCGCCGAGCTTGTCCATCTGCTGGCGCATCTGGCTGTCCTGCTCGCCGCCCTGCTGCTGACGGCCGGCCTGGAGATTGTTCATCATGTCCTGCAGTTGCGACAGCAATTGCTGTGCCTTGTCGCGGTCGCCCGACTTCGCCAGGTTCTCGATCTGGTCCATCATGCGGTCGATGTCGCTCTGGCGCAGTTCCTGGCCGTTCTGCTGCATCTGCGGCGCGTTCGGGTTCTGCTTGGCGCGTTCGGCGAATTCCTGCAGGAACTGGTTCATCGCCTCGCGCAGTTCCTTCATCGCCTTTTCGATTTCCTGGTCGCTGGCGCCGTTCTTGATGGCGTCCTGCAGCGCCTGCTGCGCCTGGCGCAGCCGCTTCTCGGCCGCCGAGAGATTGCCCTCCTCGATGCCAAGCGCGATTTCCCAGAGATAGCCGACCTCGCCGCGCAGCTGGTCGTCGTTCCCGGCCAGCTTCAGCCGGCTGCGCGCGCTCATGATGGCGAGGTAGTGGGACATGTTGTCGAACGTGTCTTCAGGCCGCAGCGTGATGGCGTCGATCAGGTCGAGCACGCGCGGCTTGGCATTGGCGTCGAGCGCCAGCAGGCGCCGCTGTTCGATCACCGCACGCGCCAGCGGGTTGGCGAACGGGCGCTCGGGCATAACAAGCGTCTTGGTCTCGCTGGACGCGGTGTGTCCGGCATCGTCGGTGGCGACCAGCGTCAGCTTGATGCTGCTGCCGGCCCAGACGTGTTCGGTCAGGTCTTTCGTTGTCTTGGCGGCATTCGACTTGCCGCCGCGGCGCGGCAGCGTCAGCGGCATTTCCGGCGGGCCGTAGAGGGCATGCGCATCCGGCGCCTGCGGGTCGGCCAGCGCGAACACCGCCTTGGCGGTGGCGGCGCCATAGTCGTCGTCGATCTGATAGTTGAGTTCGAAGGCGCCATTGGCGGCGCGCTTTGGCTCGCCGACGAAGCGGATCTGCGGCGGCTTGTCCGGGATCACCGCGAAGGCCCAGCGGCCAAGCTGATCCTCGCCCGATTTCAACGTCAGCGTGCCGTCGCCGGTCAGCTTGTTGGTGAACTGGCGAACTCTTGAAGGTGAGCTGGGGGACGGCGCCGCCGGGGTTGCGGCAGGCTTGGCTGTCGGGGCGGCCGGGTCGATGGCGCGCGAATTGCCGTCCTTGTCGGCATAGGCAAGCGTTTCTTCGCCCGAGCCGCCGGTGACGCGCAAGGAGACGTCGCTACCTTCGGGTACATGAAACGTCGGTGTCGCCTGGTTGGCGTCGGCGGTCAGGAAGACCGGCGGCTTGCCGGTGTAGGCCGGCGGCGTCACCCATGCATCGATGCGCGGCGGCACGGCATCATGCGCACCATGGGCGCTGAAGCCGTCGGCTATCCTGCCGCCGGTCGGCCCGAAGGAGAAGGCAAAGGCGGTGACGAGCAGCAGTGCCGCCACGGCGCGCAGCCCCCAAGGGTCGCGCTCCGGCACGCGCGTGCGGGGCAGGTCGGCGCCGAGGCTGTCGAGCCTTGCTGCCATGCGCTTCTGATGTTCGCGCCACAGCGCCTGCGAGAAGCTACTCTCCCGGCCGCTCGGCCGGTCGGTCTGCACCAGCACGGGGCTGTGCAGCAGCCTGTTTGCAGCCTCGATGCGGCGATCGACCTCGGCGGCCGAGGGCATGCGGAAGAAGCGCAGCGGATAGAGCCCAGCCAGCCCTGCCAGGCCGAATGCCGCGACGAGGCCGATGCGCGCGATATCCGGCAGCCGGGAGAAGATGCCGAACCAGGACATGCTCAGGAACAGGCTGGCGACAACAAGCAACGGAAGCAGCAGCGGCCAGCCGCGCTCGACCATCATCGAGACCCGTGTCGCCAGCCGGCTCAAGGCCAGGCGCCCGGCCAGGCCGCGGTCGTTGCTGAAGGTGGGTCGTTCGGTCATCGGCCCTTCCTGGAGCCTGTTCCATCCCGAAAGAAACGGGGCGGGGCTCATCTCTTTGAGCATGAACCGTTTTCGGGATCATGCCGTGGGGCGGGGCAGGATAGCCCAAGCCTCACGACTCGAAGAATACCAGCAAACACGGCAAAGGCGAGGCAGTTCGAAAAAACGTGAACCCGGCCGAAACGGCTGCAATCAGAAATTGGCGGGGTTTGCGTTGGCGCCGCAGACCAGCACGGCGACCCGTTCGCTCGGCGCCGGCGCATAGCGGCCGGACAGCACCGCGGCGAAGGCTGCCGCCCCGCCCGGCTCGGAAATGATGCGCACGCTGTTCCACAGTGCCTTTTGGGCAGCAATGATATCGTCGTCGCTGACCAGGATGGAGCGTTCGACGAAGGCTTCGGCGATCGGGAACATCATTTCGCCGACGCGCTTCGGCGCCAGCGAATCGGCGGCGATGCCTTCGGCCGGCGCATCGACTGGATGGCCGGCCTCGAAGGCGCGATGAAGCGTCGGCGCACCCTCGGGCTCGACGGCGACGATGCGGATGCGGCCTGCATACCAGGCGGCGATGCCTCCGATCAGGCCGCCGCCGCCGACGGCGACCAGCAGCGTGTCGATCTCAGGCAAGTCCGCCTCGATTTCGAGACCGAGCGTGCCCTGGCCGACGAGCGTTTCCTCCTGGTTGAAGGCGTGGATTTGCAAGGCGCCGGTTTCCTCGGCGAAACGTTCGCTGGCGGCCAGCGCTTCCGCATAGCGTGCGCCGCCGACGACAAGGTCGGCGCCATAGCCGCGAATGCGGTCGAGCTTGGCTTGCGGGCTCACTTCGGGAACGAAGATTGTCGCCTTGTGGCCGAGCCGCATGGCGGCATAGGCGACGGCGGCACCATGATTGCCGCCCGATGCCGCGACGACACCGGCCGCCGGCACCCGCCGCTCGAGCAGATTGGTGAAAGCGCCGCGCGCCTTGAACGAGCCGGAATGCTGCAGGCATTCGAGCTTGAGGTCGATGGCCTGCGGCGGCCGGTCGAAGTCGGCCATGTCGACGCGCAGCACCGGCGTGTGGCGCACATAGGGGCGGATGCGCGGTTCCATCGCGGCAATGCGTTCGCGGGTGACGGTGTTGCCTTGCGCCATGACTTGCTCCTCGTTGTGAGATTCCGCCTTATGCGAGCCAATCGGGGACCGAATCCAGCCCGATCAGGTCGTCATAGGTCAGGCGCGGACGCACGACGTGGAAGCGGTCGCCGTCGACCAGCACCTCGGGCACCAGCAGGCGGGTGTTGTAGGTGCCGGCCTGCACGGCGCCATAGGCACCGGCCGTGGAAACAGCGACGAGATCGCCGGCCTTCAGCCTGGGCAGGTCGCGATCGAGGCCGAGATAGTCACCGGTCTCGCAGACCTGGCCGACAACATCGACCATCATGCGCGGCGTATCGGCCGGCGGCTGCACGACCGGCCTGATGTCGTGGAAGGCATCGTAGAGCGTCGGCCGTATCAAATCGTTCATGGCGGCGTCGACGACGAGGAAATTCTTCGCGTCGCCTTCCTTCACGAAGATCACTTCCGAGACGAGGATGCCGGCATTGCCAACGATCAGCCGGCCCGGCTCGAACATCACCTTCAAACCGAGCTTGGTGACATGCTTCCTGACGATCTGGGCATAGGCGTCGGGAAGGGGCGGCGGGTTGTTGTCGACGCGGTAGGGAATGCCCAGCCCACCGCCGAGATCGACGTGCTCGATCGAATGGCCATCGGCGCGCAGCGCGCCGACCAGGTCGACAAGCAGGGCGAAGGCGTCGTCGAAAGGCTGCAGTTCGGTGATCTGGCTGCCGATATGGGTGTCGATGCCGGTGATCTTGATGCCCGGAAGCGTTGCGGCGCGGGCATAGACCTGCCGTGCGCGCTGCCACGGAATGCCGAATTTGTTCTCGGCCTTGCCGGTGGAGATCTTCTTGTGGGTCTTGGCATCGACATCGGGATTGATGCGCAGCGAGATCGGCGCCACCTTGCCGAGTGCCGTGGCGCGGGCCGAGAGGAGGTCAAGCTCCGGTTCGGATTCGACGTTGAAGCAAAGGATGCCGGCTTCGAGCGCGAAGTCCATTTCGCGCGCGGTCTTGCCGACGCCGGAGAACAGGATCTTGCTCGCCGGAATGCCGGCGGCCAGCGCCCGGCGCAATTCGCCTTGCGAGACCACGTCGGCGCCGGCGCCGAGCTTGGCCAGGGTCCGCAGCACGGCCTGGTTGGAGTTGGCCTTCATGGCGTAGCAGACCAGCGCGTCGAGGCCGGCAAAGGCCTGGGCGAACACCCGGTAGTGCCTGGTCAAGGTGGCGGTGGAATAGCAGTAGAACGGCGTGCCGACCTGAGCGGCGATATCGGGGATTGCCACGTCCTCGGCATGCAGCACGCCGTCGCGGTAGTCGAAATGATTCACGAGAGTGGTTCCGGAAAGTTGGAGCACGATGAGATCGGGCTCAGAAGACCAAACCCGGTCCGATCGGTTCTAGATCAGCGGGTCGAGGATGAATTTCTTGTCCTTGACCGGTTTTTCTGGCTCCGGCGGCAGGGGCTGCTTGGCCCGCTCGGCATCCTTGCGCGCCTGGACGGCCGCCTCGTAGGGCGTGTCGAGACCGGCCCTGCGGCCGCAGGAGGTCACGACGGCCATCGCCGCCAGCAGCGTCAGCGTCACCAAAATCCTGCTTCCGGTCATCGATCCATCCGTCCGAAACGTTCTGTCAGCCGCCGCTTTTAGCCGAGTTCTCGGCGCATTGCACCCCGGATATTGCGATCGCAATATTGGGCATCACGCCTTCGCCAGCCGCTTTTTCCAATAGCGGATCTGCTTCCTCACTTCAGACGGCGCTGTGCCTCCGAAGCTGGTGCGGCTCTTGACCGAATTCTGCACCGCCAGCACGGAGAAAATATCGGATGTGATGCCTGGATTGATCGACTGCAGGTCCTCCAGCGAAAGCTTCTCCAGCCCCACCTTCTTGTCCTCGGCAAGCGCCACCGCACGGCCGGTGACATGATGCGCCTCGCGGAACGGCAGGCCCAACGTGCGCACCAGCCAGTCGGCGAGGTCGGTCGCGGTCGCGTGGCCGGAGCCGGCGGCCTTCTTCATCGCGGCGGCGTTGACCGTCATGTCCGAGACCATGCCGGTCATCGCCGCCAGCATCAGGTCGAGCGTCTCGGCGGCATCGAAGACCGATTCCTTGTCTTCCTGCATGTCCTTGCCATAGGTCAAAGGCATGCCCTTCATCACCGTCAGCAGGCCGACCAGATGGCCATTGACGCGGCCGGTCTTGCCACGCACCAGTTCGGCGGCGTCGGGGTTTTTCTTCTGCGGCATGATCGAGGAGCCGGTGGAGAAACTGTCCGACAACCTGATGAAGCCGAATTGCGGCGTCGACCAGATGATGATCTCTTCAGCCAGCCGCGACAGATGCGTGGCGCAGATCGCCGCCATGGCGAGGAATTCCAGCGCGAAATCGCGATCGGAAACGCTGTCCAGCGAATTGCGCATCGGCTCGCGGAAGCCGAGCGCCTTGGCCGTTCTGTGGCGGTCGATGGGGAAGCTGGTGCCGGCCAGGGCGGCGGCGCCAAGCGGGCTCTCGTCCATGCGCTCGATCGCATCGCGCACGCGCGACAGGTCGCGCGAAAACATCTCGACATAGGCCATGCAGTGATGGCCGAAGGTCACGGGCTGCGCTGCCTGCATGTGGGTGAAGCCCGGCATGACGGTCGCCGCGTGCTCCTCGGCCCGCTCCAGCAGCGCGGTGATCAGCCCCTTAAGCGCCTCGGCGACGCGAAAGCACTCGTCCTTGACCCACAGCTTCAGATCCACCGCCACCTGGTCGTTGCGCGAGCGGGCGGTGTGCAGGCGGCCGGCGGCGGGGCCGATCAGGTCGGCGAGGCGAGCCTCGACATTCATGTGGATGTCTTCAAGCTTGGTCGAAAACTCGAAGCTGCCGGCCTCGATCTCCTTCAGGATCGTGTTCAGGCCGTGAGCGATTCTTTCTTGATCGGCCGCCGAAATAATGCCCGTTTGCGCCAGCATCTCGCTATGGGCGATCGAGCCGCGTATGTCTTGCGCGTAGAGTTTGCGGTCGAACGAGATCGACGCGTTGATCGCTTCCATGATCGCGGCCGGACCCGAGGCAAATCGTCCGCCCCACATCTGGTTGCTGGTCTTCTTGTCGCTCATCGCTATAAAACCCGTGCTTCGGAGCAGTTTTGAGAAAATGGCAGACGGAAACAGATTTTTCCCGGCCCCGCGCCTGATCCTCGCCGCCCTGGTGGCGGGAGCGCTGGCCGGCGCGGTCGCGGTATATGTCAGCGAGAGCCGGTCTGGCAACAACGCCGCGCCCCAAGTGGCGGTCGGCGAGAGCAAGGACGACATCGCCTGCGCCGCCAAGAGCGACCGCGCCAAGAAGGTCGCGGCCTCGGCCACCGGCGAGGTCGCCGCGCTTTTGCCCGCCGATCCGCCGCAATCCATGAAGAGCCTCGCCTTCAATGGGCCGGACGGCAAGCCGATGACGATCGCCGACCATGCGGGCAAGACGGTGCTGCTCAACCTCTGGGCCACATGGTGCGCGCCGTGCCGCGCCGAAATGCCGGCGCTCGATGCGCTTCAGAAAGAGAAAGGCAGCGCCGCCTTCCAGGTCGTCGCCGTCAATGTCGACGCCGGCGACGATGTGAAGCCGAAGAAGTTCCTCAGGGATACCGGCGTCGAGGCGCTCGGCTACTACCGGGATTCGACGGTGGCGCTGTTCAACGACCTCAAGGCACGCGGCCTGGCACTCGGCCTTCCCGTCACCCTGCTGATTGATGGCGAAGGCTGCCTGATCGCCCACATGAACGGTCCGGCCGAATGGTCGGGGCCTGACGCCAAGCGGCTGGTCGAGACCGCGCTCGGATCATGAACACCAGAGTGTCTTGACGCAATTCCCCGGGGAAAGCCGTTTTACCCTTTTCCCGGAATTGCTCAGGCCGAGCGCACGTTTGGTTTGAGCAAAACGAGATTGCCGTCCTGGCGGTCGACGCGCACCGGAGCGCGCTTGCCATGGCCGGTCAGATCGTCAAACGCCTCGATCGGCGCCGGCTTGCCGAGATAGTAGCCCTGGCCGATCTCGCAGGCTTCCGCGTCCAGGAACTTGAGCTCGCCAAGCGTCTCGACGCCTTCGGCAAGGACCGGCAGGCCGAGGCCACGTCCCAACCCCAGCACGGCGCGCACGATCGCGGCGACCTGTCCGTTCGTGTCGACCGCCTTGATGAAGGAGGCGTCGATCTTGATCTTGTCGAATGGGAAGGCGCGCAGGTTGGAGAGAGAGGAATAGCCGGTTCCGAAATCGTCCATGGCCACGCGCACGCCAAGCGCCTTGACCTGCCGCAGGGTTGCCAGTGCGCGCGGCATGTCCTTCACCAGCGCGGTTTCGGTGATCTCGAGTTCCAGTCGTGCCGGGGCCAGGCCTGTCTTCAGCAGGGTCTCGTGGACCTTGCGGCTGAAATTGGGATTGTGAAGCTGTACCGCGGAGACGTTGACGGCGACCGTCAGCGGATTTTCCCAGCGGGCAGCTTCCTCGCAGGCCGCGTCGAGCACCCAGTCGCCGATCTGCCCGATGGCGCCGCTATCCTCGGCGACCGGGATGAATATGGCCGGGGAAACGTCGCCGCGTTCGGGATGGCGCCAGCGGATCAGGGCTTCGAAGCCGACCATCCTGCCGCTGCTGATCTCCTTCTGCGGCTGGTAGACGAGATAGAATTCGCCACGCGCGACGGCCTGGCGCAATTCGTGCTCCATCACGCGCCTGTCGCGGGCCTCGGTACCCATCGACGCCTCGAAATAGCGATAAGTGTCCCTGCCTTCGGTCTTGGCCCGGTAGAGTGCCGTATCGGCATGGCTGATCAGGCTGGTCTGGTCCTCGGCATCGAGCGGATAGATCGCGATGCCGATGCTGGCCGAGACCAGCCCGCCACCGGCCGCTGACCGGTTTTCCTCACGCATGGCGGCCAGAACCGAGCTTGCGATGCGGCCCGCCGCCTGCGGGTCGGGCAGGTTGGGGGCGATGATGGCGAATTCGTCGCCGCCAAGGCGTGCAAGCAGTTGCCCGTGGCGCAGAACGCCCGCCGCGCAGCTCGCCACCTTCTGCAGCATCGCATCGCCGGCGCCGTGTCCGTAGAGGTCGTTCACTTCCTTGAAACGGTCGAGGTCGAACAGCAGAAGCGCGAGATGCCGGCCTTTGACGGCCGTCCCGGCATTGGTTGTCCGGTTCATGGATGCGATTTCCGCGTCGAGGCGGCTCGAGAAACTGCGGCGATTGGCAAGCCCGGTCAGCGGGTCGAAATGGGCGAGGCGAAGGATTTCCTCCTCAGCCTTCTTGCGTTCGCGGATATCGCGGACGGCGATGACATTGTGGGGTTTGCCGCAATAGTCGATGCTTCGGGCGATCAGCTCGACGGGAATTTGCGTGCCGTCGCGGTTCCTCAACTCGGCCTCTCGCGGCTGGCCTTCCAGGCTGGCCGCGTCGGTTGCGGTGCGTTCGTCGAAGAGCTCGCCCAGTTCCTTGCCGTTCAGCGCCGCGGCTGGCGTGCCGGTCAGCTTGCCCATGCTGTCATTGGCGCTGACGATGCGGTTGCCGTCGCAGACGATCAGTCCTTCCACGGCGGCATTGGCCAGGCCGTGCATGCGGTCGACCTCGAGCTTCTGGCGACGGAAGCGCAGATCGATCCACAGCGCCGATGCCGACAGCACCAGGATGACCAGCGTGGCGGCGGCGGCCGCGAAGGCCTGCGAGGTCGGCGCGATCGTATATTCGGAGATGGTGATCGAGGAATCGGGAAAGATCGAGACGGCACCCATGCCGATGAAGTGCAAGGTGCAGATGGCCAGCGTCAGCAGCGCCGCGCCGACGGACGTCGCCGGCAGGGAGGGGCGGCGTAGCACGACTCGCAGCGCCAACGCCGCAAGCGTTACGCCCGCCAGCAGGGAAACGGCGACAAGCAACAGGTTCCACTCGATCCGACCCTGAACCTCGAATGCCGCCATGCCGATGTAGTGCATGGCCGCGATGCCACCACCCAGAACGGCGCCGCCGACGAGATGATAGTCAAGTTCGTCCCGCAAGGTGGCGATCCACATCCCTGCCGCCGTCAGTGTGACCGAGGCGGCGAGAGAGAGCACGGAAAGCCCCGGATCGTAGGCGCTGGGTATGCCCGGCGTGAACGCAAGCATGGCGATGAAATGCGTTGCCCAGATGCCAAAGCCGGTTGAGGTGGCCGCGATCATCAGCCAGGCAAGCCGGTTCCTGTCCGTCGAGCGGCTGATGTGGTGAAGCAGATTGACAGCAGAGAAACAGGAAATTCCGCAGATCAGCGCGGCGAGTGCGACCAGTCTCAGATCGTGCTGGTTCACGATACAATTATAGACCGTCAACATCTTATTTCCCCAAGCCCATCGGAAATAAAAAACGAAATATGACTGATTAGGGCTTGGCTGTTGAAGGATCGATGAAGTCGCCTGCAACCGTAGCGTGCCTTTGCGGCGTGGAAAGGCCGCGGCATGACAGGATTTCTTCCAGTGGAAACCAGTGAGCGGCCACCGCCATGGCTTCATGGTTCCGGCGACGCCGTGCCGTTGATTTCGATCGGACGCAGGGTCGGAATGACGGCTGCATCCCGCAATGGATAGTGCTGTCGCCAAAGCCATTGGGCATAGCGTGCCCGTGGGCGTTGTGTGGGTTGCCGCACGGCATTTCATCATCCCTTTAGCCGGGTAACCATGGTGGCCTTCGCAGTCTTTACGTCATCTGCGGTCGCCCTAGCTATCCAAGGCGCCGGTGTGACGTTTTGATGCCGGCCAAGCCGCCGAGGGAGAGGAGCGAGCAGCTGTGCAAAGGCCTGAGCGCCACAGCAGAACTGTCACATACCTTCTCTAAGAGAGCGGGCAAGGACTTGCGCAAGACCCTTGTCACCCAGCCACTCAAGAGGGAAAAACCATGACCATGATCAAGCGGGGCCTTGCTGCCCTTGCCGCAGGTGCGCTCAGCACCGCGCTGGCGATGCCTGCCTTTGCGGAGCCGGTAAAATTTGATTTCTGGTTCGGCCTTTCGGGCGACCTCGCCCGCGTCGTCGACACGCTGTGCAAGAACTTCAACGAGTCGCAGAAGGATTATGAAGTCGTCTGCACCAGTCAGGGCAACTATGACGCCACGCTGCAGAACACCATTGCCGCCTTCCGCGCCGGCAAGCAGCCGGCCGTCGTCCAGGTCTATGACGTCGGCACCGCCACCATGATGCTGTCGGGCGCCTACAAACCCGCCGACAAGCTGATGGAAGAAAACGGCTACAAGATCGATTACGCGGACTATTTCCCCGGCATCGCGCGCTATTACGCGACGTCGAAGGGCGAGATGCTGTCCTTCCCGTTCAATTCCTCGACCGCGCTGATGTACTGGAACAAGGACGCCTTCGCCAAGATCGGCAAGACCGAGGCGCCGAAGACCTGGGAAGATGTCGGCGCCGACCTCAAGGCGATGAAGGACGCCGGCTACGAGTGCCCGATGGCGATCAACATCTCGGCCAACGAAAGCTGGCAGCTGATGGAGCAGTTCTCGGCCATCCACAACCAGCCGATCGCCACCAAGAACAATGGCTATGACGGCCTCGACGCCCGTCTCGAAGTCAACAAGACGAAGTTCGTCCAGTACGTCACCGACCTGAAGAAGTGGTATGACGCCGGCCTGATCAAGATCAAGTCCAAGGATCTCGGCCAGGACATGGTTCAGGCCTTCGCCACCGGCACCTGCCAGGTCATCCTGACCTCGGTCGGCGACCACGGCACGGTCACCCGTACGCAGAAGGAAGGCATGAACTGGGATGTCGCCGAATTGCCGGTCTATGCCGGTACGGAGCGCAAGAACTCGCTCGTGGGCGGCGCTTCGCTGTGGGTCCTCTCGGGCAAGTCGGATGCGGAATACAAGGGCGCTGCCGCGTTCCTCAACTTCATCCACGATCCGAAGACGGCTTTGTTCTGGTCGACCAACACCGGCTACATACCTGTGACAAAGTCGGGCTTCGACTACATGAAGGGCGAAGGCTTCTACGACAAGGCGCCCTACAAGGGCCGTGAAACCGCGATCGCCAGCCTGACCGCTTCCGAGCCGACAGAAATCACCCGCGGTGTGCGCCTGGGCAATTTCACCCAGATCCGCGCCGAGTTCGGTACGCAGATGCAGGCGATCTTCGCCAACAAGGTCAGCGTCCAGGAAGGCCTCGATACGTTGGTCAAGAATGGCGATGCCATCCTCGACCGCTTCCAGCAGACCTATCCGGGCAAGACCCTGCCCTGAGCCCGGGTAGCGGAACGGCCGTCCGTCGAGACTCGACGGGCGGCCATTTCGTACAGGTTTTGATTTACGCATGTCCTTGTCCTGAAACGGGGTGCCCACTTTCGGGAGACATGCTGTAGTCTTCCGCCGAGAAAGCGGACTGGCGGTTCAACGGCATCGGCGGATCGATGGAAAAACGCGTCACTTTCGGCAAATGGACGATCGGCATCCTTTTCGCGGTGCCGCAGCTCCTCCTGATCTTCACGTTCTTTTATTGGCCCGCCGGCCAGGCCGTTTACTGGTCGCTGACGCTGCAGCAACCCTGGGGCGGCGGCAACATCTGGGTCGGGCTCGACAATTTCCGTTCGATCCTGTCCAACGCCGATTACTGGAACTCCATCACCGCCAGCCTGGTTTTTGCCGGGATCAGCACCGGGCTTGCGATGTTCATCGCGCTGGTGCTCGCGGCCCTGACCGATCGGCAACTCGCCGGCTCGCGTCTCTATCGCGTGGTGCTGATCTGGCCCTATGGCATCGCCGCGCCGGCGCTGGCGATGGCGTTCCGCTTCATCCTGGCGCCGGAAGCCGGCTTCATGGCCGTGGTCAACCGGGTCTGGCCCGGCTTCTGGGATCCCGGCCTCGACGGCGCCGACGCCATGGCTTCGATCATCGTCGCCTTCTCGTGGAAATATGTCGGCTACAACTTCATCTTCTTCCTTGCCGCGTTCCAGGCCATCCCACGCTCGCTGATCGAGGCCGCCGCGATGGACGGTTCCGGTGTCATCAGGCGTTTCCGGGACATCCAGTTCCCGCTGATCACGCCGACGATCTTCTTCCTACTGGTCATCAACATCACCGAGAGCTTCCAGGATTCGTTCGGCATCGTCGACATCATGACAGCAGGCGGCCCGGCGAACGCCACCAATCTGATGGTCTACAAGATCTATTCAGACGGCTTCAAAGGCCTCGATTATTCGGGCGCCGCCGCGCAGAGCATCATCCTGATGCTGCTCATCATCGTGCTCACCATCTTCCAGTTCCGCTTCATCGAGCGGCGCGTGCATTACAGGTGAGATCGCCATGGTCGAGCGCACTCCGTTCCTCAATTTCTTCACGCACCTGATCCTGTTCATTGGCTTCGTATTCTGCATCGCGCCGTTCGCGGTCGTTGCGATCGCCGCGTCGCACAATCTCCGGGATGTCAACGATGTGCCGATGTCGCTGCTGCCGGGCAGCGACTTCTGGGTCAATATCAAGACCGCTTGGACGACCGCGGACCTCGGCCCCAAGCTGCTCAACAGCTTCATCATGGCGGCGGGTGTCGCCGCCGGCAAAGTGATCATCTCGGCGCTCACCGCCTTCTCGATCGTCTACTTCCGCTATCCCGGGCGCACCTTCATCTTCTGGCTGATCTTCGTGACGTTGATGCTGCCGCTGGAGGTACGCATCGTGCCGACCTACGCGGTCGTTGCCAATGTGCTGTCGCCCTATCAGGCCATTCTGGACGTGACCGGCCTGAGCTGGCTGATCGAGAAGGTGTCGGGCGTGCAGGTCTCGCTCAGCCTCGGGCTGCTCAATTCCTATACCGGGCTGATCATGCCGCTGATCGCCACGGCCACCGGCACGTTTCTCTACCGGCAGTTCTTCCTGACGGTGCCGGATGAGCTGACAGAGGCGGCGCGCATGGACGGCGCCGGGGCGCTGCGGTTCTTCATCGATATCCTGCTGCCGCTGTCGCGCAACAACATGGCGGCACTTGGCACCATCATGTTCCTGTGGGCCTGGAACCAGTATCTGTGGCCGCTGCTCATCACCACCGACCAGTCGCACGCGACGGCGGTCACCGAGCTCAAGCAACTGATCCCCAATGTCGGCGGCATTCCGGAATGGAACTTCGCCATGGCCGGGACGCTGATCGTCATGCTGCCGCCGCTGATCGTCGTGGTGCTGATGCAGCGCTGGTTCGTGCGCGGTCTGATCGCCACCGAGAAATAAGAGGAGACAAGAATGGCCTCCATCGCAATACGCGGCGTCAAGAAGAACTACGCCAAGACGCAGGTCGTGCACGGTGTCGACCTCGACTTCGCCTCGGGCGAATTCGTCGTGATCCTCGGACCGTCCGGCTGCGGCAAGTCCACGCTGCTGCGCATGATCGCCGGCCTGGAAGAGATCTCCGATGGCGAGATCGCGATCGACGGCACTGTCGTCAACAAGCTGGAGCCACGCGAGCGCGGCTGCGCCATGGTGTTCCAGAACTACGCGCTCTATCCGCATATGAGCGTCGCCCAGAACATCGGCTATTCGCTCAAGGTCGCCGGCGTGCCCTCGGCCGAGCGCACGCAGCGGATCCAGGCGGTCGCCCGCACTTTGGAGCTTGAACATCTGCTCGACCGCAAGCCGATGGCGCTTTCCGGCGGCCAGCGTCAGCGCGTCGCCATGGGCCGCGCGATGATCCGCGAACCGAAGGTGTTCCTGTTCGACGAACCGCTGTCCAATCTCGACGCCAAGCTGCGCGTGCAGATGCGTTCGGAAATCCGCAAGCTGCATCGCCGCCTGAATGCCACTTCCGTCTTCGTCACCCACGACCAGGTCGAGGCGATGACGCTCGCCGACCGGCTGGTGGTGATGAATGGCGGACGCGTCGAACAGGTCGGCACACCCGGTGAAATCTACACCCGCCCGGCCAGCCGCTTCGTCGCCACCTTTGTCGGCGCGCCGGCGATGAACATTCTGGAAGGCACGGTCGAACTCGACGGGCTGTCGCTGCTCGGCGGCCGGCGCCTGGCGATCGCTCGCGCCGGGCTGCCGGTCGGCACGAAGGTTGCGATGGGCATCCGGCCGGAGTCCGTCCGGCTGGTTGCACCGGGCACGGCCGGCGCGCTCGACGCCACCGTCGACCTGGTCGAGGAACTGGGCGCGGGGCGGGTGATCTATGTCGATCTCGACGGCGCGCCGTTTTCGGTGATGACGTCGGAGGCGGTCCACCCCGAGCCCGGCAGTGCCGTCGGCTTGAAGATCTTGCCCGAGGACATGCATTTCTTCTCGTCCGAGACGGGAAGCCGCCTCGATGTCTTCAAGGCGTCCGTGCCCGAGCCGGCGCTCTGATTTTCAGGCTTCCTTGAGCAGTGGCCGATCTGTTCAGCCGATACCGGCGAACGCATCGCCGCCTGAACTGCCTATGCGCCGGCGGTGCCGTCGTCGTTCAAGCGAACACATGTGCCTTTCCCGACACGGTGAGCCGCACGATCTCACCGACCGCCGGCGCGTCCATGCCCGATTTGCGCAGGATCAGCGGCGTGTTGCCTATCGCGGCGGCGTCCGGCGGATCGGCGTTGTTCAGGAGACGCACCGAGATCGTGCATGTCGCGCCGGCGAATTCCGAGTCCGTCACCTCGCCGAACAACATGTCCGGCGTGCCTGACATGCCTTCGCGCGACGTCCGTTTCAGCCCGATCTGCTCCGGCCGCAGCATGATGCGGGCGACATCGCGGCTGTCCGACGTGTCGACGGCGATGCGGCCCAGCGGCGAGCTGGCGAAGCCGCCCGAGATGCTCGCCGGCAGGATGATGGCATCGCCGAGGAACTCCGCGATCATCCGGTCCTTCGGCTTGAGGTAGAGATCGCGCGGCGTGCCGACCTGCGAGAATATGCCATCACGCATCACTGCCACCTGGCTGGCGAAGGACAGCGCCTCCGCCTGGTCGTGCGTCACCAGGATGGTGGTGATGCCGGCCGCCTCCAGAAGCTCGGCCACCGCCTTGCGCATCGAGGCGCGCAGGCCGGTGTCGAGTGCCGAGAACGGCTCGTCGAGCAGCATCAGCCGCGGCTTCATCGCCATGGCGCGGGCCAGCGCCACGCGCTGCTGCTGGCCGCCTGAGAGTTCGTGCGGGCGGCGCTTGAGGATCGCCTTGTCCAGCCCCACGATATAAGCGAGCTCGACGATGCGCTCGGCGCGCTTGTCCTCGCCCCGGTCCATGCCGAAACCGATATTGTCCGATATGGTCAGATGCGGGAACAGGGCGCCGTCCTGTGCCACCACGCCGATGCCGCGGCGATGTGCCGGGACAGCGCCGCCGCCATTGGCCAGCACCTTGCCGTCGAGCATGATACGGCCCTGGTCCGGCGCCTCGAAGCCCGCGATCAGCCGCAGCAAGGTCGTCTTGCCGCAGCCGGACGGGCCGACGATCGCGGTCCGGCTGCCGCTGGCGACATTGAGGTCGATGCCGGCAAGGGCCGCGACCGGGCCGTAATGCTTTTTCAGGCCACTGATTTCGAGAAAGCTCATCGTCCCGCCATCCGTTTCGACTGGACATAGAGCAGCCATGTCAGCGGCAGAGACATCGCCACCATGATGAAGGCGTAAGGTGCCGCCGAGGCGTAATCGATCTCGCCGCTGTAGGACCAGAACGCCATCGCCAGCGTGCGGGTGCCGTTTGGCGCCAGCATCTGGGTCGCGGTCAGTTCGTTCATGATGCCGAGCGCCACCAGCGCCATGCCGGCCGCGGCACCGGGCGCCGACAGGCGGATGGTCGTCGACCACAGCGCGTTGAGCGGCGGCCTGCCGAGGCTGGACGCGGCGCGCTCGAGCTCGACCGGGGCCTGGGCGATCGAGGCGCGCAGGCTGACCAGGGCACGCGGCAGGAACATGAGGGCATAGGCGACCAGGATGGTGAACAGCGTCTGATAGAGCGGCAGGGCGATACGCACGGTGATGGTAACCAGCGCCAGCGCGATGACGACACCCGGTAGCGAGCCGACGATGTAGTTGCAACCCTCCAGCAGGCGCTGCAACGGTCCCGGCGCGCGGATCGAGATCCAGGCCATCGGCATGGCGGCGACGGTGGCAAGCAAGGCCCCGGCAATCGACAGGAACAGCGTCTGGCCGAGCGCCAGGCCGATCTCATCGAGACGCCAGACCTCGGCGCCGCCGGCGATGAGCCAGCGGCCGATGGTCACGAACGGCACGCCAAGCGCCAGCAGCGTGGTGACGGCAAGCAAGGCCAGGCTCGGGATGGTGGCGCGGCCGAGGCTCGTGCGTTGCTGGTAGCGCGCCGCGCCGGAGCCGACGCGGGCGTAGCGCTCTTCTCCGCGCACCAGCACTTCGAGGCCCAGAAGCACGAAGCAGCAGGTCACCAGGACGCCGGCCAGCATGTTGGCGGCCGGTCCGTTGAAGGTCGACTGGAACTGGTCGACGATCGCCGTGGTGAAGGTATCGAAGCGGATGAAGACGTAGAGGCCATATTCGGCCAGCAGATGCAGTCCGACCAGCAGCGAGCCGCCGCAGATGGCGAGCCTGAGTTGCGGCACCACGACACGCCAGAACACGCGCCAGGGCCCAAGGCCAAGGGCTGAGGCCGCGTCCTCCAAGGCAGGGTCGAGGCGGCGCAGCGCCGCCGATACGGGCAGATACAGGAAGGGGAAATAGGCGATCACGGACACCAGCACGCCGGCCCACAGGCCGTGCAGACCGGGCACCATGGTGATCCAGGCATAGGAGTGCACGAAAGCCGGAATGGCGAGCGGCGCCACGCACAGCCAGGCCCAAAGCCTGGCGCCAGGCAGGTCGCTGCGCTCGGTCAGCCAGGCCAGCGCGACGGACAGCACGATGGCGATCGGCACGGCCAGCAGGACCAGCAGGGTGGTGTTGACCAACAGTTCGCCGACGCGCGGCCGGAAGACCAGCGCCGAAACGGTTTCCCAGCCCGTCTGCACCGCGGTCCAGATGATGAAGGCGAGCGGCAGAAGGGAGAGCAGCGAGACGAAAACAGCGGCGGTGACAAGCCAGGGTGCCACCCGCCTTCGCGCCTTTCGGCGCATCGTCGGCGGCAAGCCAGCGCGCGCGAGATCGACCGCGGGCTGCATCAGCTCAGACACCCCACGGTTGCGGCGCGGTGGCGGCAATAAAGGGGCTATGATCGCGGTCAGGAACGCAGCGTGTCGTCATCGACGAATGCCATCTCGAAAACAAAACGCTCCCGCGGAAGGCGAATTCCCGCGGGAGCTCGGTCGGTTTGTCCTTATTAGGACGAACAGCAACTAAAGCAAGCCGGCTGCCGTCATCAGGTCGGTGACCTTCTTGGAGTTCAGCGTCGCGGCGTCGACCTTCGGCGCCTGCAGATCGGCCAGCGGCACCAGCTTAGGATTGGATTCGGCGCCCTTGCCGACCGCGTATTCGAAGGAGGTTCCGTTCTTCAGCACTTCCTGGCCGCCCTTGGCCGTCACCCACTTCAGGAAAGCCTGGGCTTCCTTCGGATGCTTGCTCGAGGCGAGCACGCCGCCACCGGAGACCGAGACGAAAGCGCCCGGATCCTGGTTCTTGAAATAGTGCAGCGCGACGTTCTTGCTGTTCTCGCCGGTCTTGGCCTGATCGCCAAAGTAGTAATAGTGGTAGATCACGCCGCCGTCGATCTCGCCGGCGTTGACCGCCTTCATCACGGTGCTGTTACCCTTGTAGGCAGTGAAGTTCTCCTTCATCGCCTTCAGCCAGTCCGCCGTGGCGGCCTCACCCTTGAGCTGCAGCAGCGCACTGACGATGGCCTGGAAATCGGCGCCCGAGGGCGAGGCCGCCCAGCGGCCCTTCCAGCTCGGGTCGGCAAGATCGAGCAGCGACTTGGGCAACTGGTCGGCCTTGAGCTTGGTGGTGTTGTAGGCAAAGACGGTGCTGCGCGCGGCCACGCCCACCCATTTGCCGCTGCTCGCCTGATAGTCCTGCGGCACCTGGCCCAGCGTGTCGGCGTCGACCGGCGCGAACAGGCCGGCGCTCTCCACCAGCGCCATGGCTGGCGAGTTTTCGGTGAGGAACACGTCGGCGGGCGAGGCGGCACCCTCGGCGACGATCTGGTTGGAGAAGTCGCTGTCGCCGCCATTGCGCAACGTGACCTTGATGCCGGTTTCCTTGGTGAAACCTTCGGCCCATTCCTTGGCCAGGCTTTCATGCTGGGCGTTGTAGACGATGATGCCTGTATCCTCGGCCATCGCCGGACCGGCAGTCAGGCTGATTGCAAATGCGGCGACACCGGCAAGGGCAAGAAGGGGGGATTTCATAAGCTACTCCTCGGGTTGTCCGCGCTGCGGATGCGACCGAGTATCAATTCATGAATGCACTAGTCAAGATTGAATTCCGTTCATCACCGTTTTGCGCTTCGCGGCATCGATGACGACATCTCACCCGATATGTGGCCCGGGTGGCCGTGGCTCCGGGATACAGCCGTCGATCATGGGATGAATCGTCCAGCGCTGGTCCAGTCCCTGCTGTGTCCGCCTGGTCTCGGGATCGAACGCGTCATTCAGCATGGCGCACCAGGTTCTGCGCAAATTCTCACAGCGTGTCTTGAACGCCGCGCTGCCGAGTCCGTCGCGCATATCCTGAGCGGTGAGGTCCGTGGCCTCGCCCGGAGGCTTGGGCGGGACCGCGCCCGTGTCGGGAAAGTCCGGATTCCATTGAAGATAGTGCGTTGCGTCGACACCGGCCGCGGCATCGAACTTGACCACCGCCATCAGCGGATGGAATTCATGCCACCCCTTGTGGTAGCCGTCATAGACATGCTCGCCAAGGACGGCGACATGATCGCCCATCCTGATGGGCCCGAGCGCCTTGTCGCCGACATTGGCGTCCTCGACATTGCCGGGGTTCCAGTTGAACAGCCCATCCAGGACCGGTTTGACTGCACCGAAGTAGGATGCCGCTCCGCCGATGGCGCCACCAATGGCCCCTCCGAGCAATCCTCCGAGGAACGAGCCGATGGCGCATCCCAGCGCACCCAGGAAGAACGATCCTATGGCGCAACCGACAGCCGCGCCGACACTTGCGCCGGCGGCGGCCGCGGCCGCGGTCACGACCAGGGCAGCCGTCAGCAGGATAACGATGGCCGGCGCCCATTGGCGCATCTTGATCCAGAAGTCGCCCTCGGCCTCGCAGTGCAGGCCCCAGCGTGCATGGTCGTCGGCGGGCGCATAGCCCAGATCCGTCTTCAGGTCATCGCGTGGGAACAGCAATTCGTGGCCCTGGAAGCCGTCATTGAGAATATCGTTTGCTGGATGGGCAGTGACCTTGGCGGCAAATTCCGGCACGACATTGCCATTGGCATCATAGCGATTGGCGGCGGCAAGAGCCGCCTGGTTGGTTTCGGCGTTGAGGATCTCGGCCGTCGGATGCGGCATGAGGATGACGTCGAAATACTGGTCATTGTCGAAGGCGCCGAGATCGCTGCGGAACGGATTGTAGGACACGATGCCGACGGCGCATTTCGGATTGTCCTTGTCGAGGCAGACCAGGCGATGGTTGAGCCATTCCCCGGCGGCCTTGTCGATCGTTGCCGTGGCCGAAGAGAGGAACGCGATGGCTGCGGCAAGGGCCGCGCCGACCGGCCCGAGCAGCAAGCCGAAGGCGGCCGCCAGCCCGGTGATGACGATGATCTGCAGCGCCTGGCCGGCGAGGAAGGCCAGCCGGTCGTCCTCATTGTAGGGCTTGCCGCCGGCGGGATAGAGAAAGCAGCTCGTATAGTGCTTGTAGGCCATCGGAGCGCCTCAGCCTTTCGTCGCCGTCAGCGTGACGCCGCCGGTCATGGTGCGCGACCCGCTCTCGCCGATCGTGAAGACGTGGACGTTGAAGGTCTTCGTGCCGCGGAAGGCGGCGTCCTTCGGTTCGATCTCGACAGCAACCTCGGCCTCCTGGCGCGGCTGCAGAGAAAGCGCGTCCGGAACGATCCTGACCGACCAGTCGTCCGTGATTGGAAACCGGCCATAGGCCTGTTCTTCCAAGGCTCTCGCCCAGCGCGCCTTGCTCTCGGCCAGGCGTGGCAACGGCGTGTCGCCCCGGTCTTGGCCGTGTGGCGCTTCCGGGACACATGGCCGCAGTTTCGGCAGGCCGTAGCAGTCCGCCTCGATCTGGAAGCGGCGGGCGACCGAAGCTTCGTTGCGGACGGTGAAGGCGAACTTTGCCGGAGACTGGATCTGGGCGATGTTGACGTTCTTCTGGCCAAGATTGTTGTTGGGGTTGGCGTCATCGCCCCAGGAGAGCTGTGCCTGGAGGCAATAATGGCCGCCAATGGCCGGCGTGGTCCAACTGAACTCCGCATAGGCAGGGCAGTCGATCGTGCCCTTGGCGCCGAGATTGACGGCAGTGCTGGCTATCGGATGAGAAACCGTTTGTGCGCCGAAGGAGAGATAGGACAGCGCCACCCCCACTCCGACCGCCGGGGCGTCATAGGACCCGTTCCAGACACGAACGCGGACGCGATATCGATGGGCGGGCTGAAGTGGCCCGGTGACCAGTGCGGCGCCGTCGAAAATGTCGATATCGGGATTGTCCCAGGTAACGGCGAGCCCCTGCGCCATAAGGTAGTATTGGGCGTAGAGAAGCGGATCGGCGCGTTTGTAAATATCGGGCGGCAGCTGGATACAGCAATCGTTCTGTGCCGGCTTCGGCAGCGGCTGACCCTTGACCAGGCGGCAAAGCAGCACGCGTATCGTAGCAAACAGCACCTTAAGTCCGGCCGCGAGACGCTTCCAGAAATCGGCGGCGAACAACAAAAGGACTGCAATTCGAACGTGGTTGACCAGAGATCCTGCCATATCGTGCTTCCCACGCTGAGAGGACGCAAAGGCGATGCTCTTCTGGCGGAGGTATCTCCGCCAGCTGTCTAAAATGCTACTTTTTCGGGGATCTCTGTCTTCTATAGAAGTAGATCGCGGCGATAAGGACTATGACCGCAATGACAATGCTGCCTTCGAAAGTTCCCGAGCCATTGTCGGGAGAAAATCCAAAAATGCGTTCTATGAAATCCATCTTGGCCTCCCTCCGATCTTTTCACGCTATAGTAGGGCTTACGTTGCGTCAACGAAGGGTTTGACCGCGCTGTTTCTCACCCAAGGCGACCGGGAGCCTGGGAATGCCGCATGGAATTTCGCGGGTTGCCGAGCAAACTTTCGTGACTTGCCCGTAGTTTGGCTTGGACATTATTTCGCCGGCCACGTAACAAATCTGCGCCGAGGCGCGAAAATCGGGGAGTGAACTCTTGTGAGCGGCAAGGACGAGGCCGAGCTTTCCCGGCTGTTGCGGGCCGCGATCGCGGGAGATGAAAAGGCCTATGCCGACTTTCTCCACCGGATTGCCGCGCTGGTCCGCGGTTTTGTGAGGCGCAAGATCGTGCAGGGCGGGGTCGATCCCGAGGATGTCGTGCAGGAAACCTTGCTGGCCATTCATGTGAAACGGCATACCTGGCGACAGGACGCACCGGTCCTGCCCTGGGTCTATGCGATCGCCCGCTTCAAGCTGATCGACGCGTTCCGGCGGCGCGGTCGGCGCATCGAGATCGATGTCGACGATATCGCCGAGACCTTCGCCGAGCCGGAAACCGAAACCGTCAGTGAGCGCGATATCAACCGGGCCCTGGATGGGTTGCCCCCGGCACAGCGTTCCGTGGTCTCGGCCGTATCGGTGGAGGGCCGCTCGATCGGCGAGACGGCTACGAAATTCGGCATCAGCGAGACAGCGGTGCGTGTGTCGCTGCATCGCGGGCTTGCCGCCATAGCCAAGCGATTTGGGCAAGGGCGATTTGGGCGGGAATGACATGAGGACCGAGGATCTCATCAAGGCGCTCGACGCCGACGCAAGCAGCAAGGCGATGCCATTGCGCTCGGCCTGGTGGCTGGCTGCCGGTGCGGCCATTGTCATCGCGGCCGTCGTTTTCCTGCTGACGATCGGCCCGCGCCCCGACTTCATGGTGGCCGCACATACGATGCGCTTCCTGTCGAAATTCGTTTTCACCATCGTGCTGGCCGTCAGCGCTTTCGCCCTGATCCGCGCTTTGTCGACGCCGGGTGCCTCGACAGGTCGGGCGATGGCAGGGATGTTGGCCGCGCCGCTGCTGGTGGTCGTGGCGGTGGTTCTGGAGCTCTTCATGGTGCCGGAGGCGTTGTGGGGCACGCGCATGGTCGGTTCCAACATGATGATCTGCATGAGCTTCATTCCGCTGATCGGCATTGGCCCGCTGGCGATCTTCCTGTGGATGCTGCGCTACGGCGCGCCGACGCGGCCGGTGCTTGCCGGCGCTGTCGCGGGGCTGCTTGCCGGCGGACTGGCGGCGACCTTCTACGCAGCGCACTGTTTCGACGATTCGCCGCTTTTCGTCGCCACCTGGTACACGATCGCGATCGCTGTGCTGGCCTTGCTTGGCGCGCTTGGCGGGCGGTTCTTCGTGCGCTGGTAGCAGGATACCTGCGACCTCCCTCGCGCATACCGATCCTTAATCATGCCGGCAATTGTTTGCCGGTTGTCCATGTCGCCAGTGCCCCGGGGCAACCTTTCCTTAAAATCGATCCTTCAGGGTTTTAACGGAAAAAAGCGATTGCCCACGGGGGTGGTACGGATCGTGACTTTGCGAGGAATGATCGGGCCGGGACCCTACAAGTATCCAGCGCTGGCGCTGCTTGTGGCCGGTTTTGGCGTGGTGTCGGTCTCGCTTGTGCTGTCCAGGCTGGACCTTGGCGCGGAAGCGCTCAGACTTTGTCTTCAAGTATCGGTAGCTGTGACAGTCTGCGCGCTTTTCTTCGCCTACCTTTTCATCGGTCGCATCTCTGAAGATCGACGACAGATGGCGGAGGGAGAGCAGCGCTTTCGCCGGGCCATGCAGGATTCGGTGATCGGCATCGCCATTGTCGGGCTTGACGGGCGCATTCTCGAAACCAATCCGGCCTTCGCCACCATGCTTGGCTACAGCCGCGACGAGATCGAGGCGCTGACCTTCTTCCAGATCACGCATCCCGACGATCTGCAGATCGGACGCGAAACGATGGACCGTCTGAAAGCAGGGACTTCCCATGCGTTTCACTTCGAGAAGCGCTATCTGCGCAAGGACGGCACGCCGGTCTGGGCGCATCTTGCCGGCTCCGTCATTCGTGACGAGAAAAGCGGTCGCCCGCTCTATCTCGTCTCGCAGATCGAGGACATCGATGCGCGCAAGCAGGCCGAGGCGCGCATCGCCGAGGCTGAGACGCGCTGGAATTTCGCGCTCGCCGGCGCCGGTCAGGGCGTGTGGGACCTCGACATGCGCAAGGGCGGCGCAACCTATTCCTCGACCTGGGTCAAGATGCTGGGGTTCGATGAGGGTGAGCTTGATGGCGATCCCGACCGCTGGCTGACCATGATCCATCCCGACGACCGCGAGACCGTCGCCGAAGCGGATCGTGCCCACCTTGACGGCAAGACGCCATTCTTCGAAGCCGAGTTCAGGATGCGCCACAAGGACGGCCGCTGGATCTGGATACTCGACCGCGGCAAGGCCATCGAGCGCGACGAGGAAGGGCGTCTGATCAGGGCCATCGGCAGCTTGACCGACATCACCCGGCGCAAGGAGATCGAGGAGCGCCTGACCGTGTCGGCGGCAATGCTGGCCGATGAGAAAGAGCGGCTGCGGGTGACGCTGCAGTCGATCGGCGATGCCGTCATCTGCACCGATGCGGCGAACCGCGTCACCTTCATGAACCCGGTTGCCGAGAAGCTGACCGGCGTTTCCGGCGAGGCGGCTCTCGGCAAGACGCTCGGCCATGTCTATTGGGCGGTCGACGAGGAGACGGGGCACAGGATCGGCGTGACGCGGCCGGCGATCGGCGGGGAGGCTCCCTCCGACCAGAACAGCCGCGCCGTGTTGGTCCGCCGCGACAACACACGCTGCAGCATCCGCCAGGTCGTGTCGCCAATCATGAACGAGCGCAACGAATTCTGCGGGCTGGTCATCGTCTTCCAGGACTTCACCGATGCGCGCGCGCTGCAGCGTCAGCTTGCCCACGCCGCGGCGCATGACGCATTGACCGGCCTTGCCAATCGCTCGAGCTTCATCCGGACGATGGAGGAACTGGTCGAGCAGTCACGCAAGGACGGCACGACGGCTGGGGGCGGCCATCAGTTCATGTTCATCGACCTCGACCATTTCAAGCTGGTCAACGACACGGGCGGTCACGCCGCCGGAGACGCCTTGCTGAAGCGGGTCGCCGAGGCCGTGCGCGGCGTGCTTGGTCCCGAGGACATCGTCGCGCGCCTGGGCGGCGACGAATTCGCCGTCATCCTGAAATCGGGTTCGACCGCCGGTGCCAGGATCGCGGCGCGCTCCATCATCGATGCGATAGCCGGCCTGAACTTCACCTGGGATGGCCGGTCTCACGCGATCGGCGCCAGTATCGGGCTGGCGGCGATCAATCCCGATTGCGGCGAAGCCGATGAGATCATCGCAAGGGCCGACGCCGCCTGCTATGCGGCCAAGGCCGCCGGCCGCGGATGCGTCTGCGTGGCGCCGGATGGCAGTATCACCGACCACGGGTCAGAAGAGCCCAAGCCTCTCGCCGCGGCGTCGTGAGCGGTGGCGGCGGAAACGTTAGAACGCTTCACCGTTTCAAGGAAACGGCGAACCACTCCAACTCCTTGTTTTGACACAATTCCCTAGGGAAAGCGCTACGCGCCTTTCCCGGGAAAACCGCTCACACTTTTCCTGGAATTGCTCTAGCGCGTCGGAACGGGATGCTCGCCGCGATAGTCGTAGAAGCCACGCCCGGTCTTGCGGCCGAGCCAGCCCGCCTCGACATATTTGACCAGCAGCGGGCAGGGGCGGTACTTCGAATCCGACAGGCCGTCATGCAGCACCTGCATGATCGACAGGCAGGTGTCGAGGCCGATGAAATCGGCCAGCTGCAGCGGTCCCATCGGATGGTTGGCGCCGAGCCGCATTGCGGTGTCGATGGCGTCGACCGAGCCGACACCCTCATAGAGCGTGTAGATCGCCTCGTTGATCATCGGCAGCAGGATGCGGTTGACGATGAAGGCCGGGAAGTCCTCCGAGACCGTGATCGTCTTGTCGAGCTGCTTCACATAGGTCTTCGCCGCCTCGAAGGTCTGGTCCTCGGTGGCGATGCCGCGCACCAGCTCGACCAGCTTCATCAGCGGCACCGGGTTCATGAAATGTATGCCGATGAAACGCTCCGGCCGGTCGGTCTGCGCGGCAAGCCGGGTGATCGAGATCGACGAGGTGTTGGTCGCCAGTATGGCTTCGGGATTGAGCTGCGGACAGAGCTGCGCGTAGATCTTGCGCTTGACGGTCTCGTCCTCGGTTGCCGCCTCGATCACCAGATCGGCGCCGGCGAGATCCGCCATCGCCGGTGCCGAGGCAATGCGCGCCATTGCCTGGTTGCGCAGCTTCTCGTCGAGCTTGCCGGAGCCCACCTGGCGGGCCATGTTGCCGCTGATGGTGGCGATGCCCTTCTCGATGCGGTCGGGCGATATATCGTAGATCAGCACCTTGTAGCCCGAAAGCGCGGAGACATGGGCGATACCCCCACCCATCTGGCCCGCGCCGATGATGCCGATCGTCTCGATCTTGCTCATTACACCGATCCCGTCAAAAGGCCTTTGCAGCCTGCTTTTTGTGCGGTGCAAACTAAAAGGGCGGGGCGACTTCGTCTACCCCACCCCAAGCATTTAATACGCTTTGCCAGAGAGCGTCAAAGCGCCTTCTGCAACTCCGGCAGAATGACGAAGAGGTCGCCGACGAGGCCGTAGTCGGCAACCTGGAAGATCGGGGCCTCCTCGTCCTTGTTGATGGCGACGATGACCTTGGAATCCTTCATGCCGGCGAGGTGCTGGATGGCGCCGGAGATGCCGACCGCGATGTAGAGATCGGGAGCGACGACCTTGCCGGTCTGGCCGACCTGCCAGTCGTTCGGCGCATAGCCGGCATCGACGGCGGCGCGGGACGCGCCGACCGCGGCCCCGAGCTTGTCGGCGACCGGCAGGATGACCTCCTGGAACTTCTCCGACGAGCCGAGAGCACGGCCGCCCGAAATGATGATCTTGGCAGAGGTCAGTTCCGGACGATCGGTCTCCGACAGCTTGTTCTCGACGAAGGAGGACAGGCCTGGATTGGCGGCCGCCTTGACGGTCTCGACAGCGGCGGAGCCGCCCTCGGGCGCCGCCTGGAAGGAGGCGGTGCGCACGGTGATGACCTGCTTGGCGTCGGTCGACTGCACCGTCTGGATGGCGTTGCCGGCGTAGATCGGACGCTTGAAGGTGTCGGGCGAGACCACTTCGATGATCTCGGACACCTGCGCGACGTCGAGCAGCGCCGCGACGCGCGGCGCGACGTTCTTGCCCGACGAGGTCGCCGGCGCGATGATGGTGTCGTAGCCGTCAGCCAGCGACACGACGAGGGCCGCCGTCGGTTCGGCGAGGCGCTCGGCGAGTTCGTCGGCTTCGGCGAGCAGCACCTTGCTCACGCCCTTCAATTTGGCGGCAGCGTCGGCAGCGCCCTTGGCGCCCTTGCCGGCCACCAGCACATGCACGTCCGAACCGATCTGCAGGGCCGCCGACAGCGCCTTGGCGGTCTGGTCGGAAAGGGTGGCGTTGTCGTGTTCCGCGATGAGGAGAATTGCCATTTTATCTGTTCCTTCCGATCTCAGAGCACGCCGGCTTCGTTCTTCAGCTTGTCGACCAGTTCGGCGACGCTCTTGACCTTGACGCCTGCCTTGCGGCCGCCCGGCTCCTCGGTTTTGATGACCTTGAGGCGCGGCTTGACGTCGGCGCCGTAGTCGGCCGGCGATTTCTCGTCGAGCTGCTTCTTCTTGGCCTTCATGATGTTGGGCAGCGAGGCGTAGCGCGGCTGGTTGAGGCGAAGGTCGGCGGTGACGATCGCCGGCATCTTCAGTTCCACCGTCTGCAGGCCGCCATCGACTTCGCGCGTCACCTTGGCCTTGTCGCCGTCGAGCACGAGCTTGGAGGCGAAGGTGCCTTGCGCCCAGCCGAGCAGTGCCGCCAGCATCTGGCCGGTCTGGTTGGAATCGTCGTCGATCGCCTGCTTGCCGAGGATGACGAGGCCGGGCTGTTCGGCCTCGACGACGCCCTTCAGCACCTTGGCGACGCCGAGCGGCTCGGTCTGCTCGTCGGTCTTGACCAGGATGGCGCGGTCGGCGCCCATGGCGAGCGCGGTGCGGAGCGTTTCCTGCGCCTGCTGCGGGCCGATCGAGACGACGATGATCTCCTCGGCCTTGCCGGCTTCCTTCAGCCGGATCGCCTCTTCCACCGCGATCTCGTCGAACGGGTTCATCGCCATCTTGACGTTGGCGAGTTCAACCGCCGAACCATCAGCCTTCACGCGAACCTTGACGTTCGCATCCACAACCCGCTTCACGGGCACAAGGATCTTCATTTGCCTGTCACCTCTTCACGCTAGTTGGGCGCGCTATAACAGCCTGCGCCCTTTCTGAGTTGTCGAAAGCCGACATTCCTGACTGAATTCCGGCCAGACGGAATTCCGGCCGGATGGAAATTCTGGTCTTTGCCCGTCTTTGACTGCTCCTTAACAGCCTTGGGCTCGGACGGAGACGTTTCCGTAGTTGGGGCAACCCTTGACGTCAATACGCTGAAAGCGGCTCAAATCGGTTCAGTTCGGGCCAGAAGGGTTTCCCCGGCCCCAGCGTGCCGTGGTGGCGGGCGGTTCGGGCGCCGCTGGCTGAGCCGCGACCGGCGGCTGGTCGGGAGTGGGAGCCACGGTGTCCTCGTCCGCGCCGGCAAAAAGCGGCACGCCGCGGCTGCGCAGGACAAGCACCAGCACCGCGCCTGCAATGATGCCGCCGATGTGGCAGGCCCAGGAAATCTGATCCTCGCCACCAGCGGCGAACATGAAGACCTGGAACAGCACCCACAGGATCAGCGGGATGAAGGCCGGAATGCGCAGCGGTATGCGGGCAAAGGCAAGCACCCAGACCTTCACCCGGGGATAGAGGATCAGGTAGGCGACGACCACGCCGGCGATGGCGCCGGAGGCGCCGATCAGCGGCACCTGCGAGTCCCAGGCGACGAAGCTCTGGAAGGCGGCGCCGGCGACGGCGCACAGGAGATAGAAGATGAGGTAGCGGATGTGGCCGAGGGCATCCTCGACATTGTCGCCGAACACCCACAGGAACAGCATGTTGCCGCCAAGGTGGAAGATGTCGGCATGCAGGAAGGAATAGGTGAGGTAGCTCAGGCTTTCGGGGATGATCACAAAGCGAGGGTCGAGTTCGGCCGTGTCATGGACGACCGAGGGGATGAAGCCGAGGCCAAGCACGGCGGCGTTGGTGAAGTTCTCCCCGCCGAGCGCGGTGGCGCAATAGACCAGCGCGTTGACCACGATCAGGCCGATCGTCACATATTGCAGGCGGATGTGGCGCAGCCTGTTGGTGTCGTAAAGCGGGATGAACATGCGTGTCTGGCCCCTCCCGCTTTCGGTCCGTTCAGCGGTTCTTGCCGGGAACCCATAGCACGTCGGCATTTCCATTGTCATTGACCGCCCGGGCGGCGACAAACAGGAAGTCCGAGACGCGGTTGATGTATTTCAGCCCGTCGCGGTTGACATGCTCGACCGGATCCTGAGCCAGCGCCACCATCAGCCGTTCGGCCCGCCGTGCCACGGTGCGGGCAAGATGCAGGGCAGCGGCGGCCGGCGTGCCGCCGTTGAGCACGAAGGATTTGAGCGGCTGCAGATCCTTGTTGAGGAGGTCGATGTCCTTCTCGACCCTGTCGGTCTGCACGGGCGTGATCCGCAAAGGCTCATAGCCCAGCGGCTTGCCGTCGTCGGGTACGGCAAGGTCGGCACCGAGGTCGAACAGATCGTTCTGGATGCGCGAAAGCATGGCATCGATCGCCGGGTGGTTCGCTGCCGTGTGGACACGGGCAATGCCGATGCAGGCATTGGCCTCGTCGACCGTGCCGTAGGCATCCACCCGCAGGTCGGATTTCAGCCGCCGCTCGCCAGTACCGAGTCCTGTCGTGCCGTCATCGCCGGTGCGGGTGTAGATCTTGTTGAGCTTGACCACATCGCCTCCCGAACGGTCCTCATTTGCGGGTGAAATACACCGCCAGCAGGATCAGCACCAGCGCCACGGCCTGCAGCATCACGCGTGCCTGCATCAGCTTGTTCGAGGTAACGCCGGAACCGCCGCGCATCATGTTGATGAGGCCCCGGATCAGCACGATCACCACGGCGGCCATGACCAGAATGGCGAGGATATTGAAGACGGTTGCCATTGTTGCGTTTCCAGTTGTTTTCGCGTTCAGGCGCGCTTGGCCATCAGGCGGTAGAGCATCGATGCCGGCAGGATGCGCTTGAATGCAGCGCCAATCCTGGCCGGCACTGTTACCACATAGTGCGGGCGCGGGCGCCGCGACAGAAGTGCATGGCGCAGAACCTTGTGGACCACTTCCGGCCCAGGCTTCAGCGCCGATTGGCTGCCGCCGGCCCGCAGCCGTTCCAGCTGCGCGGCATAGTCCGCACTGTGCACGGAATTCTCGATGTCGATGTTTTTCAGGAACCAGGGCAGGCCGTTGCTGGCGATCTTCGATTTCACCGGCCCCGGTTCGATGAGCGAAACATGGATTCCGCTGCCTTCCAGTTCCTGGCGCTGGCAGAGCATCAGCGCCTCGAGCGCATGTTTCGACGCCGAATAGGCGCCGCGAAAGCGCACCGGCACGAGGCCGAGTATCGACGAGCAATGGACAATGCGGCCGTGACCCTGGCGGCGCATCACCGGGACCAGACGGCGGGTCAGATCGTGCCAGCCGAAGAAATTGACCTCGAACTGCTCCTTGAGCGCGGCCACCGACAGGTCCTCGACCGCACCGGCCTGCGCGTAGGCGCCATTGTTGAACAAGGCGTCGAGCCGGCCGCCGGTGCGTTCGAGAACTGAAGTCACCAGGACGGCGATAGAATCCGGTTCGCCGTAGTCGAGGTAAAAAGCCTCGATGCCGTCCGCTTCGAGGGCGGCGATGTCTTGCTGCTTGCGCGCCGTCGCGAACACCCGCCAGCCCTCGGCCTTCAACGCTCGGGCGCAATAGGCGCCTATCCCTGAAGACGCGCCGGTGACGATGACGGTGCGCAACTCCGCCGCTGGAGAATTCGTGGTTTGACGAAGGGTTGCCATTTGCCGCATTCACTTCCCATATTCGCGGCGTCTAGACAATCGAAGGGGAGCGCGCGTTTTTGCTGCGGAATATTGTCGCCCTGCGCCGCGTGCTCTACGACGCTCTCGGCCATTTCAACACCGATGACGGCTGGGCCATGGCCAGCCATCTGGCGATCACTTCGCTGATGGCGCTGTTTCCGTTCCTGATTTTCGCCACGACGCTGGGCAGCTTCCTTGGCGCCGAGGCCTTTGCCGACACGGCCGTGCACCTGGTCTTCGACACCTGGCCCGATCAGATCGCCAAGCCGATCGCGCATGAGGTGCTGAACGTGCTGACCGTCCGGCGCAGCGACCTGTTGACCTATGGCGTGCTGCTCGCCGCCTACTTTGCCTCGAACGGCATCGAGGCGCTGCGCACGTCGCTCAACCGGGCCTATCGCGTCACGGAGACGCGCGGCATCATCTACCGTCGTGTGCAGAGCATCTTCTTCGTGCTGATCGCCACCGCAGGGTTCCTGGCGATCAGCGTGCTGCTGGTGTTCGCGCCGCTGCTGGCGCGGCTGGCGGAAGCCCATTTCCAGTGGATCAAACCCTATACCGGCACGATCACGCTGTGGCGTTACGTCATTGCCTCAGCCGTCATCATCGGCGGGCTGTTTGCCGTGCATTACTGGCTGCCGGCCGGCAAGCGCCGCTTCGTGTCGCTGGTGCCGGGCATCGTCTTCACACTGGCGGCGTGGCTTATCGGCTCGACCATGTTCGCCACTTATCTCGACCATTTCTCGTCCTATGTGACGACCTATGCCGGGCTGGCCTCGATCATGATCGCGGTGGTCTTCCTCTACATCGTCTCGGCGATCTTCATCCTTGGCGGCGAGCTCAATGCCGCGATCAGCCGCTATCTGGAGGCGCGGGCCCGGGTGGGATGAGTCGGTAGCGGTAGGGGAACTGAAGAGCAGGGGAACTGAGGAACTGAAGAACTGGGGAATTGAAGAATTGAAGAATTGAAGAAGCAGTACACAGGCTGCTTTCCTCAGTTCCTCAGTTCCTCAGTTCCTCAGTTCCTCAGTTCCTCAGTTCCTCAGTTCCTCAGTTCCTCAGTTCCTCAGTTCCTCAGTTCCTCAGTTCCTCAGTTCCTCAGTTCCTCAGTTCCTCAGTTCCTCAGTTCCTCAGTTCCTCAATCCTTCCCTTACCTGCGATTCTTCCCCTGGTCTGCCGCGCCGTTGCCAGACCAACGCCGAAAGTCGTTATGGCCATGCCGGCGATCTGCAGCGCGTTGAGCTGTTCGTCGAACAACGCCCAGGCGATGACCGCCGTTACCGCCGGGACGAGGTAGAACAGCGAGGCGACCTTTGACATCTCGCCGTCGCGGATCATCACCATCAACAGGAAGATGGCGCCGAGCGACAGCACCAGTACGAGCCAGGCCATGGCGAAGATCAGTTCGCCGTTGATGACGACGGTGTGTGTCTCGAAGGCAAGCGCGGCAAGGATCATCAGCGAGCCGCCGCCGACATATTGCCACATGGTGGCCGCCACGAGGTCGCCGCCGGAAGCGAAACGCTTCTGCCAGATGGTGCCGGCGCTCATGCCGAGCACCGAGACCAGCGAGGCGGTCAGGGTCGCGGCGGTCACGCCGCCACCCAGCGCCCCGAGTTTTGGCCACAGCACGATGACGATGCCGATCAGGCCGATGCCAAGGCCAAGCCAGTGGCGCGGCAGGATTGCCTCGCCGAGGAACTTGCCGGCAAGCACCGCCGTGATCAGCGGTTGCAGGCCGACGATCAGGGCCGAAAACCCGGCCGGCATGCCCCGGTGGATGGCCCAGAAGACGGCGCCGAGATAGACGCCATGCATGAGCACGCCTGCGCCGGTGGCGTGCAGCGCCTCCTTGCGGGTGGCTCGCTTCGAGCCCAGCACCGGCATCAGGACAGCCAGCAGGATGGCGGCGATGACGAAACGCGCGGCGAGGAAGGTGAACGGCTCCGCCCATGGCATGGCGTAGCGCGCGCCGATGAAGCCGGTCGCCCACAGGACGACGAAGGTGGCGGGGATGAACCGCTTGATGCTGTGCATTTCCGGAGACCGCCGCGTTGGGGAGAGTTGACCGTGGCGATGCTCTAGTCCCGTTCAACCCGGCGCGCAAAACGAAACGATTGATCCATGCATCACGGGAATTCAACGGAGCGGTGGGTCCGGCGTCCGGTTCTCCCGACCTCGCAGAGGTCAAAGTCCAATCATCCGCCTGATGTCGTCAGGTGTCGCGCCGGCCCCGCGCAGCTTGGCAAGGCCGGTGTCGCCAAGGCTCTTCGACAGTTTTCGCCCGTCCGGCCCGAGGATGAGCCGATGGTGGAAGTAGGCGGGTTGCGGCAGCCCAAGCAATTCCTGCAGCAGCCGCTGCACACCGGTGGCGGAAAACAGGTCCTGGCCGCGCACGACATGGCTGATGCCTTGCAGGGCGTCGTCGACAATGACGGCGAGGTGGTAGCTGGTCGGGATGTCTCGCCGTGCCACGATCACGTCGCCCCAATCCTGCGGACGGGCCCCGACCGGGCGCGTCGCGGATAGTGTCTCATCGGTGAATTCGGTCCAGGCGAGGTCCTTGCCGACACGCGCCATGGCGGCGCCGACATCCAGCCGCCAGGCAAAAGGCTCGTTGTCGGCGATGCGCCGTTTGCGTTCTTTCACCGGTAGCGCCTTGTCGGCGGGGGGATAGAGCGGCACGCCGTCGGGATCGTGCGGCCAGTCACGTCCGCGCTTTTCGCTGTCGGCGATGAAGGCCCTGATGTCGCCTCGGCTCATGAAGGCGGGATAGACGAGTTCTTCGCGGATCAGCCGGTCAAGCACCGCCTGATACTCCGCGAAATGCTCGGACTGGCGGCGCACTGGTTCTTCCCAGCCAAGCCCCAGCCATTCCAGATCGGCAAGCACGCCCGCCTCGAATTGCGGCGTGCAGCGCGTGGTGTCGATATCCTCGATGCGCAGCAGCAGGCGGCCGCCAGTGACCTTTGCCAGCTTCTGGTTGAGCAGCGCCGAATAGGCATGGCCGAGATGCAGTTCGCCGTTGGGGCTGGGCGCGAAGCGGAATGTCAGGAGCGTCATGTCTCTGGCGGCAAATCGGGTTGTGCTGCTGTTTCGGCGGTTGCTACCTTGCGGCACATTCCAGGACAAGGAAACCATGCAACGTATCGCGACACTGGACGACATTGCCCGCGGCCTGGATGCGCTCTGCATCATCGACCCGCGCCTGGAAAAGGTGCGCGGCATGGCCGGCGAGGTGCCGCTCAGGCTGTCCGAGCCGGGCTTCAGGAGCCTGGCCTCGATCATCGTCTCGCAACAGGTCTCCCGGGCGAGCGCCGATGCGATCTTCGGCCGGCTGACCAGGCTGGTCGATCCGCTGACGCCGCAGGCGATCCTGGCCGCCGGCGAGGACATGTTTCGCGAGGCCGGCCTGTCGCGGCCCAAGCAGCGCGGACTGATCGCGGTTGCCCAGGCCGTGGCCGGCGGGCTCGACCTCAATCACCTCTGTTCGCTCGACGCGACCGATGCGATCACGGCGATGACCGCGGTGCCCGGCATCGGTCCCTGGACGGCGGAAGTGTACCTTCTGTTTGCCGCCGGGCACCCCGACATCTTTCCCGCGCGCGATGTCGCGCTGCAAACGGCGGTCGGCCATGCACTTGGCATCGACCCGCGTCCGCCGGAGAAAACGCTGATCGCATTGGCCGAATCATGGAGCCCGTGGCGAGGTGTCGCATCGCGGCTTTTCTGGTCCTATTATCGCGAAACCAGAGGCAGGGACGCCGCGCCGCCGTCCTGAATCCGCAAAAAAGCATAAAAATCGAGGGTTTTTGACGCCTTGGGCAAGCGACAATCCGCTTCACATCCCTGTCATGTCGGGCTTACAGTATCCGCGCCGTTCGGGTCTAGAACCAAGGAGGTAAACACGTGACGGTTGCCGTATCTCCGGATGGGCTTCCAGCACTGGTGCTGAATGCGGATTACCGTCCGCTCAGCTATTACCCCCTGTCGCTCTGGTCCTGGCAGGATGCCATCAAGGCGGTGTTCCTCGACCGGGTGAACATCGTCGCCGAATACGAGCATGCGGTGTCCTCGCCGACCTTCTCCATGAAGCTGCCGAGCGTGGTCAGCCTGAAGGCCTATGTGAAGCCGTCCAGGCATCCGGCCTTCACCCGCTTCAACGTGTTCCTGCGCGATCGCTTCCAATGCCAGTATTGCGGCACGCCCGAGGATCTGACCTTCGACCATGTCATCCCGCGCCATCGCGGCGGCGCGACGACCTGGGAGAATGTCGTCGCCGCCTGTTCGCCCTGCAACCTCAGGAAGGGCGGCATGATGCCGGCGCACGCCAAGATGTGGCCGCTGCAGAAGCCTTATCAGCCGACGGTGCATGATCTGCACAACAACGGCCGCCTGTTCCCGCCGAACCATCTGCATGAAAGCTGGATGGATTATCTTTACTGGGATGTCGAACTCGAACCATAGGATCGTTCGAGAATTCGGGAGGCTGGCCGTCTGGAGCGATTGTCTGCGCTTCCGGTGCTCACATGCCCGATACCGGACCAGCTTGGTCGTGGTCACTTATCAACGGCGTCGCGTTTAAGGACCGGCTTCCCCCACTCCGTCGCTGCTTCGCAGCGCCACCTCTCCCCCCTCCGGAGGGAGAGGAAGGGAGCGTGTCGGAGGAGTGCCGGCTGCAATAGGCTCGCGCCCTTCCTCTACCCCGTCGATCGGGGGAGAGGTGGCTCGGCGAAGCCGAGACGGAGTGGGGGTCGACCTGGTTCGAACGCCGCGCGACGCGACTCAACCTGCCGGATTTTTGCTCGAACCCTGCGCCGCGGGACTCAATCGAATTTGATCAATCGCGGGCCAGCGCACCCCGGAACGCGACGGCGGCCAGGATGAGGCTGGCGATGGCGTTCCAGCCGGCCAGCGACAGGCCCAGGATGCGCAGTGCCGCCTTGTCGCAGGAGGGCGGCACGAATTTGTCGAGCGCGTCGAGCACGCCCTTGCCGCCGGTGTCCACCGGGCCGGCGCCCGCCGTGCAGTCGGTCGGGCCGGCCCACCACTGCCATTCGACGCCGGAATGGTAGACGCCGAGATAAAGGCCGTAGAGCATCAAGAGGCCGCCAATGCCCAGCAGGCCGCGCGTCAGCCATGCGGGCGCGCGCAGCATCGATGCGATCACCGCCAGCACCATCAGCGGTATGCCGATATAGTAGGGGGTGCGCTGTTCCAGGCAGAGATGGCAGGGGATGTAGCCGCCAATGTACTGGAAGCCGAGCGCCGAGCCGACGGTCGCGGCCATGGCGACGGCGAGAAACAGGGCAGTCCGCGTCCGCTGGCGTCCGGTATCGACATTCATGGTCGCTGTCATGGGTCTTTCGTCCGTTGTGTTCGCCGCCCGCCGGGTCCGCTTGCCCCTCAAAACCGTCACCCGGTTTTGAGACCTGGGCCTCAGAGGGCGTATTTGATCAGGATATAGAGCAAAATCAGGGCAGCCGCGGCAGCGCCGACGATCAGGCCAAGGCGCTTTTCGATGAACTCGCGGATCGACTCGCCATAGCGGCGCAACAACCAGGCCAAGAGCAGGAAACGGGCGCCGCGCGCCACGATGGCCAGCCCGATGAACAGCAACAAAGGCGTGCCGATGACGCCGGACAGGATCGTCACCACCTTGATCGGCGGCAGATGGGCGACACCCGAGGTGATCAGCATCAGGATGACGAAGCCGGTCCCTGCTCCCGCACGCAGCTTCTCGAACTCGTCGTACTTGCCGTAGAATTCGAGGATGGGCCGTGCCACCGCCTCATAAGCGTAGTGGCCGATGAACCAGCCGGCAATGCCGCCCAGCACCGAGGCGGCGGTGGCGATCAGCGCATAGCGATAGGCACGATCCGGCCGCGACAGCGCCATCGGCAGATAGAGCACATCGGCCGGCACGAGGAACACAGAGCTCTCGACGAAAGCGATGAAGGCCAGCCACCATTCGGCGGATTTGCGGGCCGCCAGCGACAAGGTCCAGTCGTACAGTCCGCGAAGCATCGGCTCTCCTAATGCATGTGGTCCAAAATGCGCAGCCGCCCGGGGACAATGGGAGGGATGAAAACAGGAGCCCAGGCTTGCGCGTCGGTGCCTTCAGACCCGCCACGCATCATGCGCCGCCTGTCTAGAAAGATTTTCCGCGCCGCACAATGGCAGCGCCGCCACGAAATCGAAAGGCGCAGTTGGTCGCATCCGGGGATTGCTGAGAATTGGCCAGTTGACGAACAGGCCTCCGACCGTATAGTCCGCGCCCATCCAGGCTGTCCGGCCTGAGCCCCTATGGCGGAATTGGTAGACGCGCTCGACTCAAAATCGAGTTCCGCAAGGAGTGCTGGTTCGATCCCGGCTAGGGGCACCATTGACCGCTGGAGCAGGTCACTCTTAGTACTTCGGTGGCCCACTGTAGAGACACCAGAGCGGATACGCCACAAGACCGAGCAGGACTGCGATCAATCCACCCCAATAGAGGAGCGGGTGTTGGATCCGATCTATGAGATAGATGCCACTGCCATGGATCAGTGCGATGCCTTTCCCAGTCCAAAGGGAGGCGGCCACGGCTATCCCGCCAACCAGCATCTCTGCGATGAGAATGCCCTTGATGATTGGTGAGTGCCTACTGCTTGCGGTCAAATAGGTGTCTCCCTGTGTAAGCGCCTACCCATTCCATTCACCACAACTAACACGCCTTGGTTGTATCAGAGTTAAGGGGGGCAGCTTGACGCTGAGATGCAGCGCTTGATACCTACTGAGGTACATCGAGACTATCGGATCTTAGGGAGCTAAGAGCCAATAAGGTCTTGTTATTACTTATGGATTGTTCAGTCCAAGCGCTGGTTCGATCCAGCTCAGTGGCTAGGGGCACCATTGCTTTTTCAGCGCTGGTTACACTTTGTCGGCGCGGGGTCCAGGCCAAGCCGCGACAAGATAGGCGCTGCCTGGCGACAGCAGGCGCAAGGCGGTTCCGGCTCGTTCCGGATGACCGATTTCACTGCACCGGATGCAGCCAAAACGAATAGGGCGCAGGTCGGCTACAGCGCCAGCCTGCGCCCTTTCCAATCCGCTCAGAGCGAATGCTTATAGCCGATCGCGATATTCCATTTGTCACCCGCGAGATCGTTGTAGGGGGCCGAAGTGGTGTCGGTCTTCTTCCAGGAATAGCCAACGCTGGCATAGACCGCGTTGGTGGAGTCGATGCTGTAGGTCAAGCCGGTGGCCAGCTTCGGCGTTTCCCAGGTGGTGTTGAAAGCGTTGCGGTAGCGGAAGTTGAAGACGTTCCAGGTCCATTGCTTGGAGACCTTCCAATCGCCCGCGATATACAGGGCGTAGTAAGGAACATTCGCATTGGCATCCGCATCCTTGATGATGCCTGTATCGTGCCAGGTGTAGCCGAGCCCCAGGCTGGGGGTCAGGGTGAAGGCATCCGTGACCTTGATTTTGTAGCCGAGGCTGGCTTCGGCGTAGTACTGGGATTTTCCACCGGTCTTGAAGGTGGGCTGGATAAAGATGCCACCGACGAAATTATTGTCGAAACTGTGCGACACGCTGAGCTTGAAATAGGTGTCGGCAAGCGACCGGGCGGTGTTGCTGCCATTGTTGATGGCGTAGAATTCCGGGCTTCCCTCTATTCCAATCGTCCAGGTCGGCGCTGCCGGTGGCGGGGCTTCGACCAGATCGGCCGCAAAGGCTGATGTGGCCATGGACAAGCAAACGCCCAATGGGGCGATGATGGTGCGCAAAAGCATGGTCTTTCCTCGATATGTAGCGGCGCATCGGAATGGAGCGGCGCGTTGGGATGTGGCGGCGATTTAGCTAGGCGCGCGTCATTACAGTTATGTGACGGTGTGCCATTCGTGTGGACGACTTTGCCCACACGGCTCTCGATGGGGTCTCGGCGGTGCAGATTGGCCACACCGGCGAGGCGGCGGAGGCACGCTCACACCGGCCGGTTGCGCGGCAGCCGGCTAGCCATCGAGCCGATGGCTAGAAGGGGATCCAGTCCCGGAATACATGTCCAAACAGGATCAAGAGGCCGATCAACAAGGCTATCCAAAGGCCGGTTGTCGCAAACTGGAGGCCGGCATTCAGCGCCGTCTCAGCAGGCTCTTCATCCGGTTGCGCAGCAGGCGCGCCATGTTGCGGGTCTCTCGGTAGAGATGCAGTTGCGAGGCGGCCTGGCGGGCGAGGCGGTCGGCGTCCGTGGTCAGCCCGATCACCAGCGTGCCGATCGGCTTGCGCTCGCTCCACAGCCTGCTCATCACCGGATGGTCGGGCACCGCGCAGGAATCGGTCATCATGATGTTGGGATCGTCGAGATGCTGCCGAGTGACCTCGATCATAAGCAGCGTGCCCGGCGAATAGGCGGCCAGCGTCTCGTCATAGGCCGTCTTCCAGGTATAGGCGACGCCGGCTTCGACGAAGACGATCAGGCAGGCGATGGTGCGGCCGTCGAGCGTCAGCGAATGGATGCGGCACATGTCCTGTTCGGCGAGCCGGTGCACGGCCTCGCGGGCGAAGGCGGCCCGGAAGCGGTCGATCGCCATGGCGGTGCGCTCGCGGCCCTTCCAGCCGGACGCTTCCAGCGTCAGGAAGCTCTCTATGGCGTGGCGGATTTCCTCGGGGCCGCGCGCCACCACATGCTCCAGCCTGCCGAGGTCGGCAAGGCGCCGCTTCAGGCGGCGGAACTCGCGATAATGGTGCGAGCGCAGCGATGCCTTCAGATAGTCGTCGCCGTCGAGTTCGCTCTCCAGCACCGGGCGCAGGGTCTGGCCGGTGGTGACCAGCGTCAGGCCGCGCGTTTCGGCCACCGTGCCGAGCAGGCTCGCCACCGGGCCGTCGAGCCTGATGTCGGGGAGCACGAAGACTTTCGGCAGTTTGAGATGCGGGCGCGACAGCATCGAGAAGAAGTCCTCGACGACGCCGACCGGATCGTCGCGGTCGATCAGCGGCGTGCCGAGCGGGCCGAAGGGGCTCGACCAGGTACGCATCACCGGAACGCCGAGCGGGACAACCGGGCGCTCCACCGAGATCGGCACCAGGAGGCGCAGCCGGTTGCGGTATTCGTCGCCGTCGCGGATCACGGCCAGCCGCACTTCGCGATCCTCCAGCCGGGGCATGGCGGGCGCCAGGAAGCGCGGGTTGAAGAAGACGTTCGGCTCGATCGTGCGGGCGCAGAGATAGTCCAGCTCCTCGACCAGGTCGAAACCGGCCGATGCCGGATAGATGGCAAGCTTGCGCTCGGGCCGGTTGTTGGCGAAGATTTCGATATGGGCGGGGTCGGGATCGCGCGCCAGTCCGGCAAGGCCGGACACCATGGCGCCGGCGGTGCCGCCGCTGGTTTCCTCGAGCAACGGGATGGCGGCCATCAGGCGGCTCCTTTGGCTGGCACGAAGATCGCCATGACGATGCCGAGCTTGCGCCACACCGTGAAGGATAGTGCGCTGGCCTCGAAGATCATGGCAAAGGCGGTGGCCATGGCCGCGCCCCACAGGCCGAAATGCGGGATCAGCACCACGTTGAGGCCGATGTTGAAGGCCAGTGTCATGGCATAGACGGCGGCGCAGATGTTCTGGTTGCCGCTCATGGTGAGCAGGCTCTCGCAGGGGCCGACGGCGGCGCGCGCCACGACGCCGAAGACGAGCAGGAACAGAAGCGGATAGCCCGACGTGAATTCGGGGCCGAACAGCACCAGCATGGGTTTGCCCAGCGCCAGCACCAGCAGCGCCATCAGCAGCGAGGGCCAGAAGGTCCACGACACCGTCTCGCGGGCGAAGGCGGCGAGCTTTTCCGGCTCGCCATGGGTGAATTGCGCGTAGCGCTGGGCAACGCCGGCCTTGACGGCGAAATAGACGAAATGCACCAGCGCCAGCGTCTTGACCGTGGCGAAATAGACGGCGACGTCGTTGGGATCCATATAGGCGCCGACCATCAGCACGTCGGCATTGGTGAGCAGGAAGAAGAAGCTCTCGACCAGGAAGATCGGCAGCGAGACGACGAACCATTGCGCGAAATGCACCTTCATCGGCCCGGCCGGGATCTGCCTTTCCATACGGTGGGTGACGCCGATCAACTGAGCGAGCGTGGTGACGTAGGTGGCGGCGATCGAGGCGAAAATCGCCGTCCTGGCATCGGCGGCGTAGCCGGCGAAAAGCATCAGCGCCATGAACAGCAGGATCAGCACCGGCCGTATCAGATAGGTCGGCGACAGGGCGAAAAGCGCCCAGCTGTTCGCCCTGGCCTGGCCCTGCAACAGATCCGACACCGCGATCATCGGCAGGCAGATGGCGCCGAGGATGAACGGTATCACGTAGTAGTTTTCGATCCAGGGCGCCGCCAGCCAGACGGCGAGCGCGCCGAGCCCGGCGATGATGGTCGAGGCGATCAGCACGAACAGGCGGCTGGCCACGACGATGCCGCGCAGTTCGTCCATCATGCCGCGCTCGCGGTATTCGGGGATGAAGCGGATGACCGAGGTGTGGAAGCCGAGGCAGGCGAGGTTGCCGACGATGACCATCGTCACCCAGACAAGCACGAAGATGCCGTATTCGAACGAGCCCATCCAGCGCGCCATCAGCACCTGGCTGATGAAGGCGATGACGGCGCTGACGATGCGGATGGAGAAGGCGATGACCGACATGCGGCCGGCTTCGCCGCGTTCATCGGCGGTGAACAGCACGGCGTCGATGCGGCCGAGCAACGGCTCCACGCGTAGCGCCAAACGCTGCGGCAAGAACCGCCCGGCAGTCGTGGCCGCGGAAAAGCGCACCCCGATCTCTCTCCGTTTTCCGCCTCTTTTTCAGGCTTTGGTGTAGCGGAGACACATTAAGAAACGGTTGGGTGGGTTCTCCCTTCGCCCCATTTACGGGGAGAAGGTGCCGGCAGGCGGATGAGGGGCAGCGCCGGCTTTCGGCGGTTTGCGCCAATACGGGAAGAGGAAGAAAAGCTATCTATGGATGAAGCGGCTTTGTAGAGGCGGGCGTATCATCGCTTCTGGTCGCAGACATGCGCCAATCGCAACCGCCAGCGCTGCCCCTCATCCGCCCTTCGGGCACCCGGCCCTTCGTTATCGCTCCGGGCGTTCGTCGTTCGAAAAGCCAGGCAATTGGCTTTTCGTCCGCTACGTGGACCACGCCTCACCCCCGTGAACGGCGAGAACGAAAAGGCCGTCCTTACGCAAACGCCCCGTGGCAGTGCTTGTACTTCTTCCCCGAACCGCAGGGGCAGGCTTCGTTGCGGCCGACCTTGCCCCAGGTCGCCTGGTTGTTCGGATCGCGATCCTCCGGGGCGACGACGGCGTTCTGCTCCTGGCGCACCAGGAGGGCGGTCTCGCCGTCGCCAAAATCGTTCTCGCCGGTGGTGCCGTCGATATGCGAGCCGAACATGTCGGGCGCTTCCGGCGGCGGGGCTTCGGCGGCCTGGCGGACCAGTTCGACGCGCATCAGCTGCGCGGTGACGGCCTGGCGCAAATTGCCAAGCATTGCCTGGAACAGCTCGAATGCCTCGCCCTTGTACTCCTGCAGCGGGTCGCGCTGGGCGTAGCCGCGGAAGCCGACGACCGAACGCAGATGGTCGAGATTGACGATGTGCTCGCGCCACAGATGGTCGAGTGACTGCAGCACCACCGAACGCTCGACATAGGTCATCACCTCGGGGCCGAAACGCTCGGCGCGCTCCTTGGCGGCGGCGTCGGCGGCCTGCGTGATGCGCTCGCGGATGTCGTCCTCGGCGATGCCTTCTTCCTTGGCCCACTCCTCGATCGGCAGGTCGAGATTGAGGAATTCGGCGACCTCGGCCTTCAGGCCCGCGACATCCCACTGTTCGGCGTAGGCGTTTTCGGGAATCGCCTTGGCGACGATCTCGTCGATGACGCCCTCGCGCATCTCGGCAATGGTTTCCGAGAGGCCTTCGCCGTCCATCAGTTCGATGCGCTGCTCGAACACCACCTTGCGCTGGTCGTTCGAGACGTCGTCATATTTCAAAAGGTTCTTGCGGATGTCGAAGTTGCGAGCCTCGACCTTCTTCTGCGCCTTTTCCAGCGCCTTGTTGATCCAGGGATGGATGATCGCCTCGTCTTCCTTAAGGCCGAGCTTCTGCAGCATGCCGTCCATGCGCTCGGAACCGAAGATGCGCATCAGGTCGTCCTGCAGCGACAGGAAGAATTTCGAACGGCCGGGGTCGCCCTGACGGCCGGAGCGGCCGCGCAACTGGTTGTCGATGCGGCGCGATTCATGGCGCTCGGTGGCGAGCACATAGAGGCCGCCGGCGGCCAGCGCCTTTTCCTTCAGGCGCTCGATGTCGGCGTGGATTTCCTTTTCCCGCGCCTCGCGCTCGGGACCTGCAGGCATGTCGCCCAGTTCGTCCTCGATGCGCATCTCGGCGTTGCCGCCGAGCTTGATGTCGGTGCCGCGGCCGGCCATGTTGGTGGCGATGGTGATGGCGCCGGGCTTGCCGGCCTGGGCGACGATCGCCGCCTCGCGCTCGTGATGGCGGGCGTTCAGCACCTCGAAATCCTTGAAGCCTTCCTTGCGCAGGCGGTCGGCCAGCTGCTCGGACTTCTCGATCGAGGTCGTGCCGACCAGCGTCGGCTGGCCCTTGGCGCTGGCTTCGCGGATCTCCTTGACGATCGCCTTGTACTTCTCCTCGACCGTCCGGTAGACCTCGTCGTCCTCGTCCTTGCGGATGACCGGCAGGTTGGTCGGGATCTCGGTGACTTCGAGACCGTAGATGTTGCCGAATTCCTCGGCCTCGGTCAGCGCCGTGCCGGTCATGCCGGAAAGCTTCTTGTAGAGGCGGAAGTAGTTCTGGAAGGTGACGGAGGCGAGCGTCTGGTTTTCCGGCTGGATCGCCACATGCTCCTTGGCTTCCAGCGCCTGATGCAGGCCTTCCGAATAGCGGCGGCCCGGCATCATGCGGCCGGTGAATTCGTCGATGATGACGATCTCGCCGTTGCGCACGATATAGTCCTTGTCGCGCTGGAACAGCCGGTGCGCCTTCAGCGCGTTGTTGACGTGGTGGACGATGGCGACGTTCTCGACGTCGTAGAGCGACTCGCCCTTCAACAGTCCGGCATCGCGCAGCAGGTTCTCCAGCTTCTCGGTGCCTTCCTCGGTGAAGATCGAGGTCTTCTGCTTTTCGTCGATCTCATAGTCCTGCGGCTGCAGCTGGATGATGAAGGTGTCGATCGTGTTGTACATTTCCGAACGGTCCTCGAGCGGACCGGAAATGATCAGCGGCGTACGTGCCTCGTCGACCAGGATGGAATCGACCTCGTCGACGATCGCGTAATTGTGACCGCGCTGCACCATCTGGGCGCGCTCATACTTCATGTTGTCGCGCAGATAGTCGAAGCCGAGTTCGTTGTTGGTGGCGTAGGTGACGTCGGCAGCGTAGGCGGTGCTGCGTTCCTCGTCGGACAGGCCATGGACGATGACGCCGACCGAGAGGCCGAGGAATTTGTAGACGCGGCCCATCCATTCGGAGTCGCGCGTGGCGAGATAGTCGTTGACGGTGACGACGTGGACGCCCTTGCCGGCGAGCGCGTTGAGATAGACCGGCAGCGTCGCGACCAGGGTCTTGCCCTCGCCGGTGCGCATCTCGGCGATGCCGCCATTGTGGAGCACCATACCGCCGATCAGCTGGACGTCGAAGGGGCGCATGCCGAGCACGCGGCGCGCCGCCTCACGTGCGGTTGCGAAGGCCGGGATCAGCAGATCGTCAAGACTGGCGCCATTGGCGATATCCTGGCGGAATTTCTCCGTGCGGCCGGCAAGCTCGGCATCGGAGAGTGCCCGCATCTCGTTTTCCATGGCGTTGATCGCCTCGACGCGGGGCCGGGTTGATTTGACCCGACGGTCGTTGGAGGAACCGAAAACCTTACGGGCGAGACCGCCGAGACTGACCATCCAATGGTCCTTTCGATAGAATTCTCAATCTTGAGACAGGCGCCGGGCGGCCCCATCAAATCCGCGTGAACGCACCGCCTGAACGCGGGCAAACACAAAAAGCGCCCGGAAAACGGTTCTGGACGCCAAGTCGTTGGACAGATAAGAGGGGGCTCAACTGATGTCAACGCCGCGCTGGCCATGCAGGCCGCGCCAAATTCCGCCACAATCTGGCTGATCTGGAAGCCATCCCTCTTAGCAATCCTTCACCGGAGTCATCCTTATGTCCTTGTTGTTCCGCCGTGCGTCGCTCGCCAGCCTTGGCTTGGCCTTCGGCCTGTCGGCTCTTTGCCTGTCGCCGCTGATGGCGCAGGAGACCGCTCCTGCTGCTCCGGCCGATGCGGCGGCACCCGCGGCGGCGCCGGTCGATCCGAACGCCGTGGTCGCCACGGTCAACGGCCAGCCCCTGACTGAAGCCGATCTGGTGCTTGCCGAAGGCGAGCTGTCGCAGCAATTCGCGCAGCTGCCGCCCGAACAGCGCCGCGCCGCGGCCCTCTCGGCGGCCATCGAGATCCGCGTCATGGCTGCCAAGGCCGTCACCGACGGTCTCGACAAGGATCCCGATTTCCAGCGCCGCATGGCCTTCCTGCAGCAGCGCGCGCTGCATGGCGAGATGGTCGAGAAGGGCGTCGTCGACAAGGTCACCGACGCCGAGATTCGCGCCCGCTACGACCAGGAGATCGCCAATACGCCGCCGGTCAACGAGGTGCATGCCCGTCACATCCTCGTGAAGACGAAAGAAGAGGCAGAGGCGATCATCAAGCAGCTCGACGGCGGCGCCGACTTCCAGAAGCTCGCCAACGAGCACACCAGCGATCCCTCGGGCAAGTCCAATGGCGGCGACCTCGGCTGGTTCGGGCCAGGCCAGATGGTGCCGGAATTCGACAAGGCGGCCTTCGCGCTTGAGGTCGGCAAATACACCGAGCAGCCGGTGCAGTCGCAGTTCGGCTGGCATGTCATCAAGCTCGAGGACAAGCGTGCCAAGCAGCCGCCGGCCTTCGACGAGGTGAAGGACCAGGCCAAGCAGGCGGTCATCCGCGACAAGTATTTCGCGCTGGTCAAGTCGCTGCGCGCCGATGCCAAGGTCGAGATCCCCGATGCCAAGCTGAAGCAGGCTGTCGATACGATGGAAGCCGGCAAGTAAGCCTGGACGGTTTTTTCAAAAAGGGCGCGGCAGCCAAGGATTGCCGCGCCCTTTTTGCTGGTGTCGCCGATGCCGTTATCTAGCGGGCGCCGCTATGCCTTGCAGGAGATAGCGGACCATCTTGCGTATCGCCGCCTCAGGCTCGTCGAGCCGGTTGGTCAAGAGATGCCGCCAGGCATAGGACGCGACGAGGTCCGCTACCACGCCAGGGTCGATGTCGCTGGTGATCTCGCCCCTTGCCTTGGCGCGCTCGATGATCAGGCCGGTGTGGGTGCGGCGCCCTCCGGCATAACCGGCAAGGGCCGCGGCCGCGGTTTCATCCGACTGCGCCTCGGCGATCAGCGATCTGAACACGTTGCCCGACGATGTCTCGCGCCAGTGCGCGAACAGATTGACCAGGAAGCCGACGAGATCCTCTTCCAGGCTTCTCGTATCGGGGACGTCGACGCGCTTCTGGCGCTGGTAGACTTCGAGCAGCAGGGCCGCCTTGCTCGGCCACCAGCGATAGATGGTCGGCTTGCCGGCACGGGCGCGCCGCGCCACCGCCTCGATCGAGAACCCGGCATAACCGGCCTCGACCAGCACGGCCTCGGCGGCCTCCAGAATCGCTTCGGCGCTGTCGGGGTTGCGCCTGGCGCCAATCGATCTGCGTGCCGGATCGGCGATTTCGTTCATTGGCCGTTCCTCCTGAAGCGGGTTCTCGTCTCTGCTGGACCAACAACCCGCCAGCAACTCCTTGCCTCACCACATTCTTGCTCGGACAGGAACCATCCGGAGCAAAAGCGCTCGTTTTCCTGACAGCATTCGTGCGGACGCCAAATGAAGCCATTTGGCCGCAAAAAGCGCCGATGCCAAGATATGCTCACACATTCGAGATATTCATACATCATCGCTTGACGAAACGGAACGGTTCGTTCTATTCAACGGAACGTTCCGTTCCGATCGGTATCGCCATGACGACCATTATCGCATCCGGCTCCGCGCCCGCCGAGACGACGATTTCGAGTTGGATGACCTTTCTGTTGGCCGCGGCCTGTGGGCTGATCGTTGCCAATATCTATTATGCACAACCACTGATCGGCCCGATCGGCGCCGAACTTGGCCTGCCGCCCCATGCGGCGGGCCTGATCGTTACGATGGCCCAGATCGGCTACGGAGTGGGCCTGCTGTTCATCGTGCCGCTAGGCGACCTCGTGGAAAACCGCAGGCTCGTGCTTGGCATACTCGCCGTTGCAACGCTCGCCTTGCTGGGCGCGGCGATTTCGACGCAGCCAATGGCTTTTCTGGCCGCGATGCTGTTTGTCGGTCTCGGCTCGGTCGCGGTGCAGATGCTTATCCCCTATGCGGCGCACCTGGCGCCGGAAGCAAGGCGTGGCCGCGTGGTCGGCAATGTCTCGGTGGGATTGTTGCTGGGTATCATGCTGTCACGCCCGTTTTCCAGCTTCATCACCGCGCTGTCGTCCTGGCATGTGGTCTACTTCAGTTCTTGCACCGCCATGATCCTGCTGGCCGTGGTGCTGCGGTTTGCGCTGCCCAGGCGCGTGCCGACGGCGCGTCTGAGCTATGGCGCGCTTTTGGCATCCATGGTCCATATTGCGCGCACGACGCCCGTCCTGCGCCGGCGGGCTCTCTACCAGGCATTCCTTTTCGCGGCGTTCAGCCTGTTCTGGACGACGACGCCGCTGCTGCTGGCCGGTCCAGAGTTCAGCTTGACGCAGCGCGGCATCGGCTTGTTCGCGTTGGCCGGCGTCGCCGGCGCAATCGCCGCGCCGCTCGCCGGAAGAGCCGCCGACCGCGGATGGGGCCGGCCGGCAACCGCCTTTGCCATGCTGTGCGTCGCCGTCGCGTTTCTCGTAACCCACATCGCCCATACCGGCTCGACGCTTTCGTTGGCGCTGTTGGTCGCCGCCGCCATCGTGCTCGACTTCGGCGTGCAGACCAACCTTGTCCTAGGCTATCGGGATCTGTTCTCGCTCGGCGCCGCACATCGCAGCCGTCTCAACGGACTCTACATGGCGACGTTCTTCATCGCCGGCGCGATCGGCTCGGGCGTCGGCGGCTGGGCGTATGCGCAAGGCGGCTGGCCACTGGTGTCCTGGATCGGCCTGGCGCTGCCGATTGCCGGACTGCTCTGTTTCGCCACTGAATTCATATCGCGCGAAAACGCGTGAATGCGCCGCGGATCACCTCTCATTGCATGGCTTGCGAGGTTTCGGATTCGATGCGCCATCCCCCCACGGCCTTGACCAGCCCGAGCGTGACGCGCGCCTTGCCGGTCAGCCTTGCCGCCGACTTGTCCTTCGGCACATAGTCGTAGCGCATGGCAAAGGCTGCATCGGCGCGGTCCTGCCCATGCGGGGTGATCTCCAGGCTGCCGGGTTCCAGCCCGAGCGACCACGAGGCCCATTGCGCGAACCAGTCGGTCTTCACCTTGACGAGGGCATCGTTGTCGTAGCGCGTGCCGAAGATGGTAGCGGACGGGCCGTAGATCCGCTTGACCATGTCAGCCATCGTCCTGGTGTCGGGCGTCAGATAATCCCGGCGCAGGAATTTTTCGATCGAAGCCTTGTCGTCGCCGACGGAGCGCTCCAGTGCCGCGACCTGCGAGGCCGGCGCGGGCTCGGCAGCCGGCCTGGGCTCCGGCGCAGGCCCTGCACCCGGGACGAATTCGAAGCGTTCGAGCAGCGAGCCCTGTTCCCAGGGGCGCTGGCCTTCGCGAGTTTGCGAAACCACGTCGCGGCGCACCGCGATCATCATGTCGTTGATGCTTTGGCCGGGTTCGGCGATGTGCCGCAAGAGGGCTGATGCAAAGGGCGAGTTGCGCCCGCTGCCGTCCATGGCGACCGCGCCCGGCGCCGTCGAGAAGGCGATGAAAGAGCCGCGCGTCGAATCGAACTGCGCCAGCCCGGCGAGCGCCGTCGCCGAGCGCGTGGTGGCGGTGCGGCTGAGGCTGCGGGCAAACGGGTTGTTGCGGCAGGCATCGAGAAACACCAGGCTGACCTTGGTCTGCTGTTCCATGATGTCGAGGACTTCGTCGATCGGCACCGCTTCGAGCTGCAGTTTCACCGGCATGTCGAGCCTGGCGTCGACCGGCACGATGTAATTGCGCCCGTCGACCTGCAGGCCGTGGCCGGCATAGTAGAAAAGCCCGACGCCGGCGCCTTCGAGCGCATCGGAGAACTCGCCGATGCTGCGTTCGAGCTCGCGCTTGCCGAGATCATTGCCTTCGATGACCTCGAAGCCGATGGAGCGCAGCTTGTCGGCGATGTCGAGAGCGTCGTTGACCGGATTGGCCAGCGTCCCGGCCTCTGCATAGGTGCCGTTGCCGATGACGAGCGCCACGCGCCGCGCCGGCTCAGCGTCGGCGCTCAGCAGCAAAAACCCCAGAAATGCCCATGCGAGGATCGCAAGCCTGCCCATGGGGCGCGATCATAGCGCCACAGGCGCCGGCGATGCCAACAGATTTGAAATGCAGGCTTAATCCGGCATGGTTGGCCGCCCCGGCAGGCGCGGCGAAAACGCCCTTGCGCCCGCGCGCCGTATCGGGCAAACCGGCCTTCCCTTGCGATTTTCCCGCCCGAGGTCCCCATGTCCACGACGATTTCGCCGCTCGCGCCGAAGAAATACCCCAAGATGCCGGTCATCGAAGGGGTGCGCATCGCCACCGCCGAAGCGGGGATAAAGTACAAGAACCGCACCGATCTCCTGGCCATGGTGTTCGACGCCGGCACCACGGTCGCCGGCGTGTTCACCAAGTCGAAATGCCCCTCGGCGCCGGTCGATTTCTGCCGCCAGAACCTTGGCGCCGGGAAGGCACGGGTGCTGGTGGTCAATTCCGGCAACGCCAACGCGTTCACCGGCAAGAAGGGCCGCGACTCCACCGCGCTGACCGGCGAGGCGGCGGCCAAGGCCGCCGGCTGCACGGCCGGTGAGGTTTTCCTGGCCTCGACCGGTGTCATCGGCGAGCCGCTCGACACAACCAAGTTCAGCCATCTGCTCGCCGGGCTGGTCAGCGATGGCAAGCCCGACCTGTGGACCGAGGCGGCAAAGGCCATCATGACCACGGACACCTATCCGAAGGTGGCGACGCAGACGATCAAGCTCGGTGACACCGAAGTCACCATCAACGGCATCTCCAAGGGCGCCGGCATGATCGCCCCCGACATGGCGACGATGCTCTCCTTCATCGCCACCGACGCGCCGATCGCGGCCCCGGTGCTGCAGGACCTGTTGTCGCGCGGCACGGCCAAGACCTTCAACGCGGTCACCGTCGACAGCGACACCTCGACCAGCGACACGCTGCTGATCTTCGCCACCGGCAAGGCCGCGAAGCGCGGCGCGCCTGAGATCACCGACCCGAAAGATGCGCGCCTGGGCCAGTTCCGCCGGGCGCTCGGCAAGGTGCTGAAGTCGCTGGCGCTGCAAGTGGTGCGTGACGGCGAGGGCGCCCGCAAGCAGGTCGAAGTGACCGTCACCGGCGCGAAATCGGCCCGCTCGGCCAAGCGCATCGCGCTGTCGATCGCCAATTCGCCGCTGGTCAAGACGGCGGTCGCCGGCCAGGACGCCAATTGGGGCCGCGTCGTCATGGCCGTCGGCAAGGCCGGCGAACCCGCAGACCGCGACCGGCTGTCGATCTGGTTCGGCGACAACCGGCTGGCGCATGAGGGCGAGCGTGATCCGGCCTATTCGGAAGAAAAGACCTCCGCCTACATGAAGCGCGACGATATTCGTATCCGCGCCGATATCGGCATCGGCCGCGGCAAGGCAACGGTGTGGACCTGCGATCTCACCAAGGAATACGTTGCCATCAATGGCGATTATCGGAGCTGACGGTTTTGGCTTCCAGGCATCCGGCAAGCATGCTCGCGATCGTGCGTCGCTACGAGGCGGCCGGTTTTCGCGCCTGGCCGGCGGCCGCCGTCCATTATGACGGCACCTGGGTGGTGCGGCTCACAGCCGGCCATCCGGCCAAGCGGCTGAATTCGGTCAATCCGCTCGATCCCGGCGACATCCAGCACATCGCCGACCGTATCGGCCGGGCCAGCCGCCGTTTCGATGCCTATGGAAGGCCGCTGACGTTCCGCATGTCGCCGCTCTCGGGTCCCGATCTGGCCAATCATCTCGACAAGGAGGGTTGGAGCCGGTTCGACGAATCGCTGGTCATGCGGCTGCCGCTGGCCGATGCCCAGCTCGACGCCGCCATGGATCAGATTCCGCTCAAGGACATCAGCCGCTTCATCGGCGCGTCGCTCAAGGTCAGCGGCTCGGACGTTTCGCTGCGGCCCGGCCTGTCGGAGATCATAGGCGCCATCCAGCCCGAGGCTGGGCTGTTCGCGCTCGAGGATGGAGCAGAGGCGCTGGCGACGCTGATCTGCGTGCATGACGGCGATCTTGCCGGCCTGTTCGAGGTCGCCACCGACAAGTCGGCGCGCAACAAGGGTCACGGCCGCAACCTGATCCTGTCGGCGCTCAAGTGGGCGAGGCTGCGCGGCGCACGCGAAGCCTGGTTGCAGGTCGAGGCCGGCAATGCGCCGGCGCTTGCGCTCTACCGTTCACTCGGCTTCGAGGAAGTCTACCGATACCACTACCGCCGGCCGCCCGGTCATGAGTGAAGTTGGGCATGAATGATCTGGTGAATACCGGCAAGCGCCTGCTCCTGGTCGCGGCCTGCGCGCTGGTCGACGCCGACGGCCGCGTGCTCCTGGCGCAGCGGCCGCCAGGCAAGCAACTTGCCGGCCTGTGGGAATTTCCGGGCGGCAAGGTCGAGCCCGGCGAGACGCCGGAACAATGCATCATCCGTGAACTGCATGAGGAGATCGGCATCGAGACCGAGATCCCGTGCCTCGCGCCGCTCACCTTCGCCAGCCATTCCTATGACGACTTCCATCTCCTGATGCCGCTGTTTGTGTGCCGCCGCTTCCGGGGCATTGCGCAGCCCAGGGAAGGGCAGGCGCTGAAATGGGTGCGGCCAAAGCAGATGCGCGACTATCCGATGCCGCCGGCCGACGCGCCGCTGATTCCGTTCCTCATCGACCTGCTCTGAGGATCGCGACTGATCGGACCACGATCCATATCAGCCAGCGTTAATGGAAGATTTATCTCATCATGAAAAATTGATGCATGGCCGTGTCGTCGCGGCCGCACGGCCGATTTGCCCGGGAGCGACAGCATGAGCCTAGACAGGGATTGGGACTCGATCCGGCCTGACCGGAGCTTTCGTGCCGCCGATGCCGGCATGGGCATCCTGCGCGTCACGCTGCTGTTCGGGTCGGCCGCGGTGGCGCTGGCGCTGATCGCAACCCCTTTCCTCGACAGCCAGACGCGCTCGCAATCCGTGCGAGACGACTTTCCCGGTGGCCTCGACATGACAACCACCGGCTCGATTGGCCATCGCGGCACCTATACGGTGCGTCGCAGTGTGCTGCAGCCACAGCCCGGTTCGGTCTGCATCATCGGGTCCGATGGCAGGACCAGCGGTGACTGCTGACATGGTTAAGAATTTTCCGAGAAGGCGGCGGCTTCACCGCCTGTTAAGGCTTTGCCGTTAACCTTTCTTAACAGATCGGCGGTAAGGTCCTGGCAACGGGGATCAAGGTGATGAAAACAGTGCTGCTGCGTTTTCTGAAGGACGACAATGGCGCCACGGCCGTCGAATACGGCCTGATCATCATGGTGCTGTCGTTGACGATCATCGGCGGCATCGGCCAGGTCTTCAACTCAATTACCTGGTTGTTCAGCGACAACGGCAGCAGGCTCGCGAACGCTTTCGCACACTGACTTGCGACCCTGTCCGCACCCGCGGGCCGGTCAATGTCCTTCCGGACCCTCCAATACAGTCTTCAACGAGACCTTGGCTGAGCCAGGCTTCAGTGGCTTCTGCTGCGATGCATCCGGTGCCCAGCCGGACATCCAGACCATCGAGAAGCTCGCCCGGATCCGACCGTCCGGGTCGGAAAACCGCTCGGCGTAAATCTCGGCGGCGCGGGCAAACAGCCGGCGCGAGCCCGGCCGCCGGCTGCGGTCCGCGAGGGCGCTGGTTTCGCCCATGGCGCGCAGATCGGCCATCAGGGCAAACAAATTGGCATAGCGCACCGTCACCGTCTCGACGTCGGCAACCGGCAAAGCGAGGCCGGCGCGCTGCAGCAGCGCACCGGCGTCGCGCACGTCGGTGAAGGGGATGACGCGCGGGCTGACGCCGCCATAGAGCTCGGTCTCGGCCGCAAGCAGGCTTTCGCGCAGCTCGCTGAGCGTGCCGGCACCGGCGAAGGCACCGAGAAAGAGCCCGTCCGGACGCAGGGCGCGACGGATCTGGATCAGCATGCCGGGAATGTCGTTCATCGCCTGCAGCGACAGAAGCGATACCGCCAGATCGAGGCTTTGCGGCTCGAAGGGCACTGTTTCCAGCGGCGCGACCAAGCCGGCCGCACCATCCAGGAAAACCGCGTCCGTCTCGACGCGGGCGATTTCCGCCACCTTGCCGCTGGCGGCGAGCACGTCGGCCGCGGCCGGCGTCTGGCAAAACAGCACCGCCGCCTTGCCGAACCTGCGCTCGACGGCACCCAGCCGGTCGGCAAGGTCCTCGGCAGCGCGGTTCATGAGGAAATCGGCACCGTCGACCGGGTGGGTGAGCGCACGCCGCTTGTGCGCCAGCCACAGTGAGGTATCGATAATAGGCTGCAACGGGCGGATCCTTGTTTGTCCACGCCCTGATATAGTTGGTATGATGGCACGGAGAACCAACCACGTGGCCGATCCGATGCCAGAGATCAAGTCCATCGGGATCAGGAACCTCACCCGATCGGCCCTCGGCTGGCCGGCGCGTATCCTGTTTCCCCCGGTCTGCGCCGGCTGCCGCCGTCATGTCTCGCAACCCGGGGTGCTCTGCGGCGCCTGCTGGCCGAAGCTGCGGCTCCTGGAGCGGCCGTGGTGCCCGGTGATGGGCACGCCGTTCACCCACCATATGGGCGAGGGCTTTCTGTCGGCCGAGGCGATCGCCGATCCACCGCCCTTCGAACGGGCGCGGGCAGCCGTCGCCTATTCCGGCGTTGCCCGCCAGATGGTGCAAGGCCTGAAATATCAGGATCGCACCGATCTAGCGCCCTGGATGGCGCGCTGGATGGTGCGGGCGGGCGCCGATCTCATCGCCGAAGCCGATGTGGTTGTACCGGTGCCGCTGCACTGGCGGCGTTTTTTCCGGCGACGGTTCAACCAGTCGGCGGAATTGGCGCGTGCGGTCTGCGACCTCAGCGGGCTGCCTTTCGCACCCGCCGCCATGCGGCGCGTGAAACTCACCCGCCAGCAGGTCGGGCTGGAGCGGCAGGAGCGCGAGGAGAATGTGCGGGCCGCCTTTCGCGTGCCGGTCGAGGCGGAAATCGAGATCGCCGGCCGCAGGGTACTCCTGATCGATGATGTCTACACGACCGGCGCCACCGTGCGTGCCGCCACCAAGGCGCTGAAAAAAGGAGGCGCCGGGGCCGTCGATGTTCTGACCTTTGCCCGCGTGTTGCCGGGGGACTTTCGGGCGGACGAGTCCGCGACTATATAAGTCGGCAACGAAAGTGGAAATTCGTCATGGTGGATGTCACGATCTATACGCGCATGATGTGCGGCTACTGCACGGCGGCCAAACGGCTGCTGGAGCGCAAGGGCGTCGCCTATACCGAGCACGACGCTTCGTTTTCGCCGGAGCTGCGTCAGGAGATGATCTCGCGCGCTCACGGCCGCACGACCTTTCCGCAGATTTTCATCGGCGAGACGCATGTCGGCGGCAGCGACGACCTCCACGAGCTGGAGGCCGAAGGCCGGCTCGACAAACTGCTCGCCAACGGCGCGACGATTTGAGGATTTGATGATGGGTGTTTTCAAGGCTGCCGCCGTCCAGATGCGTTCAGGCGAAAGTCCCGAGCGCAATGCGGTCGATCTCGAAAGGCTGGTGCGTGAAGCGGCAGGCCAGGGCGCAACCTACATCCAGACGCCGGAAATGACCGGGGCGCTGATCCGCGACAAGCAAGCGCGTGCAGCCTCCTTCACCTCCGAAGACAAGGACATCATCGTGGCGACCGCGCGCAGGTTGGCGCGCGAACTCGGAGTCTTCCTGCATATCGGCTCGACAGCCATCCTGCGCGCCGACGGCAAGCTCGCCAACCGGGCGCTGTTGTTTGGCCCGGATGGCGCCACGCTCGCCACCTATGACAAGATCCACATGTTCGACGTCGACCTCGACAATGGCGAGAGTTGGCGCGAATCCTCAGCCTATGAACCAGGCACCGAGGCCGTCGTGACCGGGGTTGCCGGCGCTAGGTTGGGCTTTGCGGTCTGCTACGATCTGAGGTTCCCGCAATTGTTCCGCGCCGAGGCGCTGGCCGGCGCCGATATTCTGACCGTGCCCGCCGCCTTCACCCGCCAGACCGGCGAGGCGCACTGGCATGTGCTGCTGAGGGCGCGCGCCATCGAGAACGGTGCCTTTGTGGTCGCGGCCGCGCAAGGCGGCCTGCATGAGGATGGCCGCGAGACCTATGGCCATTCGCTGATCGTCGATCCCTGGGGCCGCATCATCGCCGAAGCCGCGCATGACGAGCCGGCGGTGATCGTTGCCGAGATCGACCCGGCGCAGTCGCTTGCGGCACGCAAGAAGATCCCCAATTTGAAGAATGCGCGGGATTTCGACATCAATGCCGGCGAGGTCGACGCGCCGCGTCTCAGGGGTGCCGCCTCTTGATCCGCTTTTCCCTGATCTGCGAAAACGAGCACGAGTTCGAGGGCTGGTTTCGCAGCAATGACGATTTCGACACCCAGAAGAAGCGCGGCTTTGTCGATTGCCCCAGCTGCGGCTCGCACAAGGTGGAGAAGGCCCTGATGGCGCCCGCCGTTTCGACGGCCCGCAAGCAGGAGACCATCGCGCTCGCCATGGGCGAGGCGCAGAAACAGGCGCTGGCGCAACTCAAGGCGATGGCGGAGAAGGTGCGGGAGAATGCCGACTATGTCGGCGACAAGTTCGCCGAGGAAGCGCGAAAAATCCATTTCGGCGAAACAGATCCGCGCGGCATCTATGGCGAGGCGACGCTCGAAGAGGCCAAGAGCCTTGCCGAGGACGGCGTCGAGTTCATGCCGATCCCGGTGTTTCCGGACGACCGCAACTGAGCGGTTAGCTCAAGCTTGCGATTAATTTGCCAAGCAGTCGGGCCAGCATCTCCCGTTCGGCGTCGCTTAGACCGGCGAGAATTTCATGCTCGTTGGCGACGTGGGCGGTCAAGGCCTCGTCGATCAAGGACAGACCTTTCCCGGTAAGCTGCACGACAATGCCGCGCCGGTCATTGGGGTGGGGGCCGCGCACGATCAATCCGGCTTTCTCCAGCCGGTCGAGCCGGTTGGTCATGGCGCCCGATGTCACCATCGTCGCTTCATAGAGAGTGGTCGGCGTCAGCGCGTAAGGGGCTCCGGAGCGGCGCAGCGTCGCCAGCACGTCGAATTCACCGGCCTGCAGTCCGAAACGGGCAAACAGCGGGGCGAGGCGATCCCGCGCGATCAGCGACGAGGCTTCGTTCAATCGCCCGAGCACCGCCATCGGCGAGACGTCCAGATCCGGCCGCTCCCGTTTCCACTGCTCGACCGCCTTTGCCGCGCGATCCATTTGTCTCACCGTTAAATATCTTGACGCCAAGAATCTTTGCGTTATCTTACCTCAAGATACAGAACCGGCCAAGCCGCAAGTGCCGAATTCGCGATTGAGTGACGGGACCATCCGATGAAATTTCTCTGGGATTCGGCGCTCGGCCTGCTGGTCGTCACGGGCGGCCTGCTCGGGCTGACGCTGCCCTTCGGCAAGCTCGCCACGGCAGCCGGCGTGCCGGCCATGGTCTGGGCCTTCGTCATCTCGTTCGGTGCCGGCGGCGTGCTTTTGTGCGTACTTCTGTTGCGCGGGGAGCGTATCCGGCTCACCGCGCACAAATTGCGCTATTTCTTCGTCACGGCCGCCGTGTCCTATGCCGTCCCCAATCTCCTGATGTTCTCGGCCATTCCGCATCTTGGTGCCGGCTACACCGGCATCATGTTCACGCTGTCGCCTGTCATCACGCTGGTGTTCTCGATCCTGCTGCGTGTGCGGCGCCCGAACATCCTGGGCATAGCCGGCATTGCTGTCGGCTTCGTCGGCGCCGTCATGGTGGCGGTGACGCGCGGCGAGGCCGGCCAGCCGGCCGACCTTTTCTGGGTGGTCATGGGCCTGCTCATCCCGGTCAGCCTTGCCGTTGGCAACATCTACCGCACGGTGGATTGGCCTGAAGGCACCGGACCGATCGAACTCGCTGTCGGCAGTCATCTGGCGTCGGCGGCGCTGCTGCTCGCCGGTATTCTCACCCTGTTCGGCACCAAGGCCTTCGCGCCGCTCGGCGGCGTGCCGCTGGTCGTCGTCGCGCAAGTCGCGTCCGCGTCGGCGATGTTCGCCTTCTTCTTCCGGCTGCAGGCGGTCGGCGGCCCGGTCTATCTCAGCCAGATCGGTTATGTTGCGGCCGCGGTCGGCCTGTTTGCCGGCACGATCTTCCTTGGCGAGCACTATCGGCTGCTGACCTGGGCCGGCGCCGTCATCATTACCGCCGGCGTGTTCATCACCACCAGGGCACAAAACCAGAAGGCCTGACGGTCTCAGTTTGTGCCGTCGTCGGCATCGCCACCGGGCTCTGGCCGAGGATGCCGGCTGCGCGCGCTGCCTGCGGTACGATTCCGGAACGCTAGTCGGTCAGACCGATCCTTTTTCCGCCAGCACCATGTAGTTGACGTCCATGTCCTTCGATCGCGCCCAGCGATCGGCGAGCGGATTGTAGGTGACGCCGGTGCGGTCGATGATCGTCAGGCCGGCGCCGCCAAGCGCCTTTTCCAGCTCTTCGGGCCGCACCAGCTTGCCGAACTGGTGGGTGCCGCGCGGCAGCCAGCGCAGCACGTATTCGGCGCCGATGATGGCCAGGCCCAGCGCCTTCAGCGTGCGGTTGATGGTGGCCACGAACATGATGCCGCCGGGCCGGACCATCTGTCCGCATTTGGCGACGAACAGCTCGATGTCTGCGACATGCTCTACCACTTCCATGTTGAGGATGACGTCGAATGTCTCGCCGGCGTCGGCAAGGTCCTCGGCCGTCGTGGCGCGATAGTCGACGCTCACATTGCCTTCGGCGGCATGCAGTTTCGCCACTTCGATGTTTGTTTCGGAGGCATCCGCTCCCACGACTTCGGCGCCAAGCCGCGCCATCGGCTCGCACAAGAGGCCACCGCCGCAGCCGATATCGAGGATGCGCAGGCCCTCGAAGGGCCGCGCGGCGCGTGGGTCACGGCCGAAGCGCGCCGCTATCTGGTCGCGGATATAGGAAAGCCGGACCGGATTGAATTTATGCAGCGGACGAAACTTGCCGTTCGGGTTCCACCATTCGGCGGCAAGGGCGGAAAAGCGTTCCACTTCTCCGGCATCGATCGTCGATCGTCGGGGCTCTGGCATTGGTTGTCTCCTCGACTACAGCGCCGCGCATCCTTGGACGCGCAAAGGACGCTGTAGCACTTTGATTCTGCGCATGACCCCGAAATCGACTTCGATTTCGGGGTCATGCGCTACGAAGTCGGGCGCGGGCGCGGGAAAGTCAAGGCAACAATTTTGCCGTGCCGACAGGGCGGAGCGTTCTGCCAAGGCATGAGCGCCGCACTGAATCCCTCGGCGCCGGGTGTCTGCTGGAGATGGTGGCCGATCGGGTTTCCTTAACATCAAATTTACGAGGTTGGCGGTTTCCTGAAGCACAACCGGGATTCGGCATATACATTGCCCTCCCATTGATTGAGATGGCTTGGTGCGGATCAAGACCCAGATTATTGCCACCTTGTTGAGCGCAGCGGCCCTGATCGGCCTGGTGGGCGGCATTGCCATCGTCTCCCAGATATCGCTTACAAGATCCGGTGCGCTCGCCGAAGCGACGAGCGTCGGACGGCAATTGGCCGAAACGATTGCCTTCAGGGCTTCCGATGCACCGCATTCCTTGTTCGAAAGGCCAGACGCGCTGCGCGAATTCGTGAGATCGCAGCACAGCGACTCGAAACGCGATCTCGTTGTCGTCGATCACGACAAGGTCATCCTTGCCGATGTCCCGGGCGAAGAAAAAAATGTCGGCACACCGTACGGCCACGATCCCGACAATGAAGTCGGCCGCACGATCGAGGATGGCACACCGCGGGACTTCGTCGAAACCAGTGCCGACATATCGGAAGCGATCAACCTGGTCACAGTGCCAATCAAGGATGCCCCCGGCAAGACGGTCGGCGCTGTCCTGTTCGAGTATACGCCGCTGCTGCACGCTGCCCAAAAGCGCACCAACACCATCCTTTGGCTTGTCGGTCTGTGCACCGCTGCCGCCGTGCTGATCTCCGCCTTCTCGGCTTTCCTGTTGCTACGCGGCTTTGGCGCCGGTCTTTCAGGCCTCAACCGCGGCATCGAATCGCTGGCGCGCGGCGACGCCGGGGCGCGCATCGGCCATGTCTCCAATAACGAGTTTGGCCAATTGGCGCGAGGCTTCGATAGCATGGCAGCCGAGCTCGAATCCTCGCGTGGGCAACTCGTCGAGCAGAAAGCCTATATTGAGGATATCGTCCGCACCGTCGCCGAGGGCATTGTCGTCATCGACGGCAATGGCAAGGTCGTCTCGGCCAATCCGGCAGCCGCCGAGATCGTCGGGCGGCGCAACGACAAGATCGAGGGGCAGGATTGGCCTGAGGTTCTCGACATAAGGGGACCGTCGGCAGACAGGCTGGCGCAGGCAACATCGCCGATCGAACTGGCGCTGACCACGGGTCGCCGGCATCAGGCCGAGGTACGGCTGGCAAAGCCTGATGGATCGTACCTGCCGGTGATTGCAAGCTGCAACCCGCTCAATCGCTCCGATGGCGGCATCGTGCTGACGTTGAACGACATCAGCGAGTTGCGCAGCGCCGAGCGGGCGGTCAGCGATCGCGCCGAGGAACTGGCGACACTGAACCGCGAACTGAAGGAGACGTCCCAGGCAACGACCCGCCTGGTCAAGCTCGGCGAGCTGCTTCAGGCGTGCGTCACCTTCCAGGAGGCGTTCTCCGTCGTCGGCTCGGCCATGCCGGATTTCTTCGGCGGATTGAGCGGAACCGTGCATCTGACCAGTGCCTCGCGCAACCTGGTCGAGGAAATGGCGCATTGGGGCACTGTGCGTTCGAGCGTTGGCCAGTTTGCGCCGGAAGATTGCTGGGCGCTGCGGCGCGGCCAGGAGCATATTGCCGGCCCCGGCATGCTGACGCCGCGCTGCAACCACATCACCGAGAATGGCGGTCGCGGCTATGTCTGTATGCCGCTGGCGGCGCAGGGGGAGACGCTTGGCATCGTGCATCTGTGCGAACCGGACGCCGCCGGCAAGCCGGGCTGGCTGGCCGAGCGACAACAGATCCTGCGCGGCGTCGTCGATACACTGGCCCTGGCATTGGCCAATCTGCGCCTGCGCGAAACATTGCGGCAGCAATCGATCCGTGATCCGAACACCGGGCTCTACAACCGCCGCTATCTCGAGGAAACAAGCAGTCGCGAACTGAGGCGCATGGAGCGTTCCCAGCAGCCGCTGGCGATGATCATGCTCGATGTCGATCATTTCAAGCAGTTCAACGACACGTTCGGCCACGAAGCGGGCGATCTCGTGCTCAAGCAGGTTGCCGGCACGCTGCTCGACCATGCCAGGGACAGTGACGTGGTGTCCCGCTACGGAGGGGAAGAATTCGCCCTGATGATGCCGGGAACGTCGCTCGCCGATGCCGCCGAGCGCGCCGAAGCGCTGCGCAAGGCGATCAAGCAGCTGCATCTGGCGCATCGCGGCCGCACGCTTGGAACCATCACGGCCTCGTTCGGCGTGTCCGCCTTCCCGGAACTCGGCGCGTCATGGGTCGAAATCGTCAACGCCGCGGATCGTTCGCTCTATCAGGCAAAAGCGGACGGCCGCGACCGCGTTGTTGCCGGATTGGGCAAGGCCGATCCCGACTGGGACCTTTCCACTGCCAACCAAAGCGTGGGTTAACGCGACAGAACGAGCTCGTCACGTCGACGCTGGCGTGATCGATGGCGTGCATGGCCTCGCAATTGCCGATCTCGGACATGATCCGCCCGGCTGCGGCGAGAGCCTGCTCGCAGCTCCGCCAGCGCACCACATCGACCGAGCTGGTCGCGATGGTGCCGGCGAACCAGCGAGCTGGCTGCCTGGACGGGGAACGTCCAGCAGAAAGCGCCGGCTATCCTTTAGCGTCCAGCACTTCGCGCAGCTTGGCGCCGAGCTGCTCGATGGTGAACGGCTTGGCCAGGAAGTGCACGTCATGGTCGAGCACGCCATTATGGACGACCGCATTCCTGGTGAAGCCGGTGGTGAAGATGACTTTCAGTCCGGGCTGGCGCGCGACCGCCTCCTCCGCGAGCTTGCGGCCGTTCATCACCGGCATGACGATATCCGTGAACAGCAGGGCGACGCCTGAGGTCGCGGCGAGCTTCTCAAGGGCCTCCGGGCCGCTTGCGGCATGGATGACGGTGTAGCCGAGTTCGCGCATGACGTCGGTCGTGGCGGCCCGCACGCGGGCATCGTCCTCGACGACGAGGATTGTCTCGGTGACCTTGACGGAGCTCTTGCCACGCTCGGCGGGTGTTGCTGCCTCCTCCGGGCCGAAAAACCGCGGCAGATAGATCTTGATCGTCGTGCCTTCACCCGGTTCGGAGTAGATCTTGACGTGCCCGCCCGACTGTTTGACGAAGCCGAACACCTGGCTCAACCCAAGTCCCGTGCCCTTGTTGACCGGCTTGGTCGTGAAGAAGGGTTCGAAGGCCTTGGCGATGACCTCCGGTGGCATGCCGGCGCCGGTGTCGGTCACCGCCACCATCACATATTGGCCAGGCGTGACTTCGGCGTGTATCGAGGCATAGGCTTCGTCGAGATAGCTGTTGGCGGTCTCGATGGTCAATTTTCCGTCATTGTCCATGGCATCACGGGCATTGACGGCCAGGTTGAGGATCGCGTTCTCGATCTGGCTCGGATCGGCGTGGGTTTTCCACAGGCCGCCTGCCAAAACCGTTTCGATACGGATGCCTTCGCCGAGCGCTCGGTGCAGAAGGTCGGACATGCCGGTGACCAGCCGGTTGGTGTCGACGACCTGCGGCGCCAGCGGCTGCAGACGGGAGAAGGCAAGCAACCGCGAGGTCAGATTGGCGGCGCGGCTGGCAGCATCCGTCGCGGCCTCGATGAATTTCTCGATGTCGTTCTCGCCGCGCTTCAGCTTGCGCTGGGCAAGGTTCATGGCGCTGAGGATCACCGCCAGCATGTTGTTGAAATCGTGGGCGATGCCGCCGGTCAGTTGGCCGACCGCTTCCATCTTCTGCATCTGGCGGATCTGGGATTCGGCCTTCTCGCGGGTGTCGATCTCGTTGCCGAGTTCGATGTTCTTGCCCATCAGCTCTGCCTGGGCTGTGGCGACCTCGCGGAAGCGGCGGCGGGATTCGCGAATCGTATAGGTGGCGAGCAGGAAGATCGCGAAGAGGGCGGCCAGCGAGCCGATGCGCAGCCAGGTCTCGACCTGGTCGGTATGCGCGTCGCGCTCGGCAACCGCGGCGCCTCCCATGCGCCGGATCGTGTCCATGCTGGCGCGGACCTCGTCCATGGCGGCTTTGCCCTGGCCGCTGCGGACCAGTCGCAAGGCCCCGGCCACGTCGCCCTTGTCGTAAAGGGCGATCGTCACGGCCAGTTCTGCCTGTTTCTGCGCCAGCGCGTCCTTGATGTGATTGATCTGCTGGACCAGCTGGTCGTCGGAAGCCGTCATGGCATTGATGCGGGAGAGCTGTCCCGGGATTGCCTCGACGGCCTTCCGATACGGTTCGAGATAGGATTTTTCCCCGGTCAGCAGGTAGCCGCGCTGACCACTTTCGGCATCCTGCGCCATTGAAAGGAGCCCGGAAAGCAGATCCTGGTACTCGATCGTCTCGCGCGCGGCGGCACGATTGGCCCTCTGGCCCTCGACGAGCAGGGCACGCGTGCCGACGATCAATGCCAGCACGGCGAAGCCGGCGACAAGCGGGAGCGATTGCAATCGCGTGGCGCGTCGAAGACGAGCAATCATCTGTTATGCCGAACCAAAAGGAATTCCCCGCGGGCAGCATTTGGTAAGCGGCACGGGCCTGGAAGGCAATATGCCGTCTTGTTGACGTCGGCATTCCGCCGCCAGCCTTGCGAAACCTTCGTCATTTGGCTAAGGAGGCCGCGCATTCAGCGGCCGGCGCCAGCCGGGCGCTTTCCTCCGCTTTCGGCTCCTAGTTTTTTGGCAAGGGGCCGGCTTCAGTCAAAGGCATTTCGCTTCCATGGCGCGTATCGTGATGAAATTCGGCGGAACCTCCGTCGCCGACATCGCCCGCATCCGCAATGTGGCGCGTCACGTCAAACGCGAGGTCGACGCCGGCCATGAAGTGGCGGTGGTGGTTTCGGCAATGGCCGGCAAGACCAACGAGCTGGTCGGCTGGACGCGCGAAGCCTCGCCGATGCACGACGCACGCGAATATGACGCCGTCGTCGCCTCCGGCGAACAGGTCACCGCCGGCCTGCTGGCGATCACCTTGCAGAACATGGGCGTGCACGCCCGCTCCTGGCAGGGCTGGCAGATCCCGATCAAGACCGACAACGCGCATGGCGCGGCGCGCATTCTCGACATCGACGGCGCCTTCCTGATCAAGCGCTTCGGCGAGGGGCAGGTGGCCGTCATCGCCGGCTTCCAGGGCATCGGACCTGACAATCGCATCGCAACGCTCGGTCGCGGCGGTTCCGACACAAGTGCCGTCGCCATCGCCGCGGCGGTCAAGGCGGACCGTTGCGACATCTATACCGACGTCGACGGGGTCTACACCACCGATCCGCGCATCGAGCCCAAGGCGCGGCGGCTGGCCAAGATCTCCTTCGAGGAAATGCTTGAAATGGCCTCGCTCGGCGCCAAGGTTCTGCAGGTGCGTTCGGTCGAGCTTGCCATGGTGCACAGGGTGCGTACCTTCGTGCGGTCGTCCTTCGACGATCCCGACGCGCCCGGAATGGGGGATTTGCTCAATCCTCCGGGAACGCTCATTTGCGACGAGGAAGAGATCGTGGAACAGCAGGTCGTCACCGGAATTGCCTACGCCAAGGACGAGGCCCAGATTTCGCTGCGCCGCGTCGGCGACCGTCCAGGCGTCGCCGCCGGCATTTTCGGGCCGCTGGCCGAGGCCAACATCAATGTCGACATGATCGTCCAGAACATCTCCGAGGACGGCAAGTTCACCGACATGACCTTCACGGTGCCATCGGGCGACGTCGACAAGGCGCTGGCCGTGCTTGAGCGGCTGAAAGCCGAGGTCGGCTACGATGTCGTGCAGTCCGAAGCCGGCATGTCGAAGGTCTCGGTCATCGGCATCGGCATGAGGAGCCACGCCGGTGTCGCCGCCACAGCCTTCAAGGCACTGGCGGACAAGGCGATCAACATTCGCGCCATCACCACCTCCGAGATCAAGATTTCGATACTGATCGACGGTCCGTACACCGAACTTGCGGTTCGCACTTTGCATTCCGTCTACGGTCTGGATAAGCAGTAGCAAGACTGAATCAGTTGTTGCGCGCGTGCCGGCAGCGGCGGAAACTGCGCCGGCAAGTGTTTCATTGGAGAAGAAGCCGCGATGCGTGACCAGGCCAGTGGCCCGCGCGTTTTGCTGAAACGGCTCCGCGAGCTCATGCAGGAGCCGCTGGAGCCGCAGGAGCGGCTTGACCGGATCGTGCGCGACATCGCCTCCAACATGGTCGCGGAAGTGTGCTCGCTCTATGTGCTGCGCGCCGATTCGGTGCTCGAGCTCTACGCCACCGAGGGTCTGAACCCGAACGCCGTCCACCTGGCGCAACTGCGGCTGGGACAAGGCCTGGTCGGAACCATCGCCGCCAGCGCGCGGCCGCTCAACCTTTCCAATGCTCAGGAACACCCGGCCTTTGCCTACCTGCCGGAGACCGGGGAAGAAATCTACAATTCCTTCCTTGGCGTCCCGGTGCTCAGGGCAGGGCGCACGCTGGGCGTCCTCGTCGTCCAGAACAAGACCATGCGGCACTATCGCGACGACGAGGTCGAGGCGCTGGAAACCACCGCCATGGTCATCGCCGAGATGATCGCCACCGGCGACCTGGCGCGGCTGACCCGCCCCGGCCTCGAACTCGACTTGCGCCGGCCTGTCAGCTTCACTGGCCTGTCCTTCAATGATGGCGTCGGGCTTGGGCATGTCGTGCTCCACGAGCCGCGCATCGTCGTCACCAATCTGTTCAACGAGGACAGCGAGGAAGAGGTCCGGCGGCTGGAAAGCTCGCTCGGGTCGCTGCGGCTCTCCATCGACGACATGCTGGAGCGCCGCGATGTCGCTTTCGAGGGCGAGCACCGCCAGGTGCTGGAAGCCTATCGCATGTTCGCCAATGACCGCGGCTGGGTGCGGCGCCTGGAAGAGGCGATCCGCAACGGCCTGACGGCAGAGGCCGCGGTGGAAAAGGTGCAGAGCGACATGCGCGCCCGCATGCTGCACATGACCGATCCTTATCTGCGCGAGCGGATGAGCGATTTCGACGACCTCGCCAACCGGCTCCTGCGCCAGCTGATGGGACGCGGGCCGGAAGATGTCGCGGCTTCGTTGCCGAAGGACGCCATCATCGTCGCCCGCTCGATGGGTGCGGCCGAACTGCTCGACTACCCTCGCGACAAGCTGCGCGGGCTGGTGCTGGAGGATGGCGCGGCCACAAGCCATGTCGTCATCGTCGCCCGCGCCATGGGCATTCCGGTCGCCGGCCAAATGAAGGGCGCCGTTTCGATGGCGGAAAACGGCGATGCCATCATCGTCGATGGCGAGGAAGGCACGATCCATCTGCGGCCGCAGTCCGATCTCGAGGCCGCCTATGCCGAAAAAGTGCGTTTCAGGGCGCGCCGGCAAGAGGTCTACCGCGAACTGCGCAAGAAGCCGTCGATGACCAGGGACGGCGTCCAGGTCGACCTCTTGATGAATGCCGGGCTTGCCGTCGACCTGCCGCAGCTGGCCGAGGCGGGTGCTGCCGGCATCGGCCTGTTCCGCACCGAGCTGCAGTTCATGGTCGCCTCGACCTTTCCGCGTGCCGAGGCACAGGAAAAACTCTATCGCGACGTGCTGGAGGCCGCACGCGGCAAGCCGGTCACCTTCCGCACCATCGACATTGGCGGCGACAAGGTTCTGCCCTATTTCAAGGGCGCCATCCAGGAAGAGAACCCGGCGCTCGGCTGGCGGGCGATCCGCCTGACGCTCGACCGGCCGGGGCTGCTGCGCACCCAGATCCGCGCCCTGCTGAAGGCCAGCGGCGGGCGCGAGCTCAAGCTGATGCTGCCGATGGTGACCGAGCTCGGCGAGATTGCCCAGGCGCGCGAGATCATCGACCGCGAAGTGCGGCATCTGTCGCGCTTCGCCCACCATCTGCCGACCAGCCTCAAGCTGGGCGCGATGCTGGAAGTGCCGTCGCTTCTGTTCCAGCTCGACGAATTGATGAAGGCGGTCGACTTCGTCTCGGTCGGTTCGAACGACCTGTTCCAGTTCGTCATGGCGGTAGATCGCGGCAACACGCAACTGGCCAACCGCTTCGACACGCTGTCGGCGCCGTTCCTGCGTGTCTTGAAGCAGATCGCCGATGCCGGCATCCGCAACCACACGCCGGTGACGCTGTGCGGTGAACTCGCCGGCAAGCCGATTTCGGCGATGGCCCTGATCGGTCTCGGCTTCCGCTCGATCTCGATGTCACCGGCCTCGATCGGCCCGGTCAAGGCGATGCTGACGGAATTGCCGCTGGATGAGCTGACGGCGTTCTTCGACGACAATCTGATGGCGCCGGCACAGGGGCTGCCGATGCGGGCGCTGCTGCAGGCCTTCGCCGACGACCGCTCGATCCCGTTGTAGCGCCGCCATCATGGTCAATTTGCCCCGCGATCGCATGGATCAAGTCGTCAAGCGTTTCGAGATGCTCGAAGCGCAGATGTCGGCCGGCCCAGCGCCGGATGCCTATGTGAAGATGGCGTCCGAATATGCCGAACTGCAGGACATGGTGGCCAAGGTCAGGGAATTGCGAGCGGCCGAACACGAGCAGGCCGACCTCGAAGCAATGCTCGCCGACAAGGGCACCGATGCCGAGATGCGGGCGCTTGCCGAGGCGGATCTGCCGGGGGTGGAGGAACGCATCGAGGCACTGCAGAAGGATATCCAGATCCTGCTCCTGCCCAAGGATGCCGCCGACGACAAGAACGCCATCCTCGAAATCCGCGCCGGAACCGGCGGCGACGAGGCCGCGCTTTTCGCCGGTGACCTGTTTCGCATGTATGAGCGCTATGCCGCCGAGCGTGGCTGGCGGTTCGAGACGGTGTCGGCCAGCGACGGCGATGCCGGCGGGTTCAAGGAAATCATCGCCACGGTTTCCGGCAAGGGCGTTTTCGCCCATCTGAAATTCGAGTCCGGCGTGCATCGCGTGCAGCGCGTGCCGGCGACCGAGGCGAGCGGGCGCATTCATACCTCGGCGGCGACGGTGGCGGTACTGCCGGAAGCCGAAGAGGTCGACATCGAGATCCGTGCCGAAGACATCCGCATCGATACGATGCGCGCCTCGGGTTCCGGCGGCCAGCATGTGAACACCACCGATTCGGCTGTCCGCATCACCCACCTGCCGACCGGCATCATGGTGGTGCAGGCGGAGAAGTCGCAACACCAGAACCGGGCAAAGGCCATGCAGATCCTGCGCGCCCGGCTCTATGACCTGGAGCGCGGCAAGGCCGACGAGGAGCGTTCCGAATCGCGCAAATCGCAGGTCGGGTCCGGCGATCGCTCGGAACGCATCCGAACCTATAATTTCCCGCAAGGCCGCGTCACCGACCACCGGATCAACCTGACGCTCTACAAGCTCGACAGGGTGATGATGGGCGAACTCGACGAAGTCATCGACGCGCTGATCGCCGACCACCAGTCGAAGCTGCTGGCCGATATCGGCCTCGATGGCTGACCCTCTGCCCAACGCGCTGGGGCCGCTGTTGCGGGAAGCGCGGGCCAGGCTTGTGGCGGCCGGGGTGGATGATCCCCCGCTCGACGCACGGCTGATCGTCGAACATTTTTCCGGCACGACCCGTACGCAGGCCATTGCCGACCCTGAACATGAGATCGACAGCAACGCCATCGCCGCGATCGACGCCGCCCTGTGGCGTCGATCCGCCGGCGAACCCGTGCATCGCATCCTGGGCTACCGTGAATTCTACGGTTTGCGCCTGGCGCTGTCGCCGGAAACGCTGGAACCCAGGCCGGATACCGAAACTCTGGTCGAGGCGGTGCTGCCTTTCGTCAAGACAATTGCCGCGCGGGAGGGTTCGTGCCGCATCCTCGATCTCGGCACCGGGACGGGCGCCATCGCCCTGGCGCTGCTGAGTGCGGTGCCGACCGCGACCGCCACTGGCGTCGACATCGCAGCTGGAGCGCTGGCGACGGCGGCCCGCAATGCCGGGCAAATCGGGGTTGGCGACCGGTTCGCGACGGTTCGATCGGACTGGTTCGAAAAAGTTTCCGGCCGATACCATGTAATTGCCGCAAACCCTCCCTATATACTTTCACGAGACATTGGAAATCTGCAGGACGAGGTCCGCGATTTCGACCCACGCCTGGCCCTGGATGGTGGCGTGGATGGGCTGACCCCCTACAGGATCATCGCCGCCGAAGCGGCACCATTTCTGGAAGCAGAAAGCAGGATTGCGGTCGAGATCGGCCACACGCAACGTAACGAGGTCAACGACATATTCCGTGCAGCCGGCTACGCTGCGGGTGAGTTGTTTCGTGATCTTGGCGGAAACGACAGGGTTCTTGTCTTTCAATGGGGATAAGCCTTGACGCACTGCGAAAAAACCGCTTGGCAATACCGGGGAATGCGGCTAGGGTCGCCTCAACCGGATGAGACGAAGCAGGCAGTGCTCTTAGCGATTCGGTCCTCCTTGGAAATAGCTGCCTTCTTGCGCAAACGACGCCCAAGCTTCGTGCGGGAATCGTCCGGCAAGTGATGTAACCGGAACAGGATGGCACGTGGCGCCAACGCAATTGATGCGGGCGAACGCCGGTGAAGAAACGAAACGGCTGGCTGCATGAGCGCCTCCGTTCGTGACGAGTTTTCGAAAATTTCAAGATGAAGAGAGTCGAATGAGGCCACAACAGCAGAACAGGCGCATGCGCGGTCGCAATAACAATGGCGGCGGCGGTGGCAACAACAATAACAACAACAACCGCAAGGGCCCGAATCCCCTGACGCGCAACTACGAGAGCAACGGCCCGGACGTGAAGATCCGTGGATCGGCTCAGCAGATCGCCGAAAAATACGCCACCTTGGCCCGTGACGCGCAAAGCTCCGGCGACAGGGTCATGGCGGAGAACTATCTCCAGCACGCCGAACACTATAATCGCATCATTGCCGCCGCGCAGGCGCAGATGCCGATCCAGAACGTCCAGCAGAACCGCGACGATTTCGACGATGACGGTGATGAGGATCGCGACGAGTTCGACAATGCCGGGAACAATGGGGCCGGTAACAGCGGCAACACCGTTTCCGAACCGCAAGTACCTGTAATCAACCATGGCGCCGGTCCGCAGCCGGTGATCGAAGGCATGCCGGCGGAGGTCGCGCTGAACCGGGACGGCCGCGACAATCGTGACAATGCCGGGCGCGATAATGGCGGACGTGACAATAACGGACGCAACAATAACCGCGACAACAATGGCGGGCGCCACCGCGATCGCCGTCCCAATGGCGGCTACGGCCAGAATGGCCAGCGCGATTATGCTTCGTCCGCCGAGCAAGGCGGTCAGCAGCAGCGCAACGAATTCCCGGGGCAGGCGGAAGTACAGGCAGAGCCCGGTTCGCCGGTCGAGACCGCTGCGGTAGCCGAGCCGGCTCCGCTGTTCGAGAGTTTTTCGCCAGCGGCTCTTGCCGCCCAGGCCGAGCTCAACGAGGCGGCCACCGAGAGCGGTGCTGCCCGCCGTCCGCGCCGTCCGCGCCGTCCGCGCGCCAGCGCCGACCAGGTCGACGCCGGCAGCGGCAATGCGGATGCCGGCGAGGTGGCCGCGGCTCCGGCAGACAACGCCAGTTCCGAGCCGGTGATTGCCGACATCGACAACTGATCGAACACCATTTCAAGACATGGAGCGGCGGGGAGAAATCTCCGCCGTTTCCGTTTGGGCTGACGTGGAATATTATGCATTGACCGATATCAAGGCGTCTTGAGACGGCATGGTCCATGCACCATATCTCGGCTGAACAGGATCCGGCTCGAATGGGCGGGTCCGTCACCGCAATCTGATCCGGTGCCGCGAAGCGGGCCGGTGATGGAAGGAGACAGATATGAACCTTGAGAAGTACTCCGAGCGCGTGCGCGGCTTTATCCAGTCCGCGCAGACCATGGCGCTCTCCCGCAATCACCAGCAATTCACTCCCGAACACATTTTGAAGGTCCTCGTCGACGATGATGAGGGCCTGGCCGCGTCGCTGATTGAACGCGCCGGCGGCAACGTCCGCGACGTCAAGCTCGGCGTCGAGACCGCGCTCGAGGCGATGCCGAAGGTGGAAGGCGGCAACGGCCAGCTTTATCTGGCGCAGCCGCTGGCCAAGGTGTTCTCGACCGCCGAGGAACTGGCCAAGAAGGCCGGGGACAGCTTCGTCACCGTCGAGCGGCTGTTGCAGGCGCTCACCATGGAGAAGTCGGCAAAGACCGCCGATATCTTGGCCAAGGCCGGAGTCACCGCGCAGGCGCTGAACCAGGTCATCAATGACGTCCGCAAGGGCCGCACCGCCGATTCGGCGAGTGCCGAGCAGGGCTATGACGCGCTGAAGAAATATGCGCGCGACCTGACCGCGGATGCCCGTGCCGGGAAGCTGGACCCCGTGATTGGCCGCGACGACGAGATCCGCCGCACCATCCAGGTGCTGTCGCGGCGCACCAAGAACAATCCGGTGCTGATCGGTGAACCGGGCGTCGGCAAGACGGCGATCGCCGAAGGCCTGGCGCTGCGCATCGTCAATGGCGACGTGCCGGAATCGCTGAAGGACAAGCAGTTGATGGCGCTCGACATGGGCGCGCTGATCGCCGGTGCCAAGTATCGCGGCGAGTTCGAGGAGCGGCTGAAGGCAGTGCTCTCGGAAGTCACCTCGGCCAATGGCAACATCATCCTGTTCATCGACGAAATGCACACTCTGGTCGGTGCCGGCAAGGCGGACGGCGCGATGGATGCGTCGAACCTGTTGAAGCCGGCGCTCGCGCGCGGCGAATTGCACTGCGTCGGCGCCACCACGCTCGATGAATACCGCAAGCATGTCGAGAAGGATCCGGCACTTGCCCGCCGCTTCCAGCCGGTCTTCGTCGATGAGCCGACGGTGGAGGACACGGTCTCGATCCTGCGCGGCCTGAAGGAGAAATACGAGCAGCACCACAAGGTGCGCATCTCCGACTCGGCGCTGGTGGCGGCGGCGACGCTGTCCAATCGCTATATCGCCGACCGCTTCCTGCCGGACAAGGCGATCGACCTGGTCGATGAGGCCGCCTCGCGGCTTCGCATGCAGGTCGATTCAAAGCCCGAGGCGCTGGACGAGATCGACCGCCGCATCATGCAGCTCAAGATCGAGCGCGAGGCGCTGAAGGTCGAGACGGATGACGCCTCGAAAGACCGTCTCGCCCGCCTGGAAAAGGAACTTGTCGGGCTCGAGGAAGAATCCACCGAGATCACCGCCAAATGGCAGGCGGAGAAGCAGAAGCTCGGGCTCGCCGCCGACTTGAAGAAGCAGCTCGACGAGGCGCGCAACGAACTGGCCATTGCCCAGCGCAAGGGTGAATTCCAGCGCGCCGGCGAGCTTGCCTATGGCAAGATCCCCGAACTGGAAAAGAAGCTCAAGGATGCCGAAGCCCAGGACGGCAAGGCCGGCATGGTCGAGGAGGTGGTCACCCCCGACCACGTCGCCCATATCGTCTCGCGCTGGACCGGCATTCCGGTCGACAAGATGCTGCAGGGCGAACGCGACAAGCTGCTGCGCATGGAAGACGAGATCGGCAAGCGGGTCGTCGGCCAGGGCGAGGCGGTGCAAGCCGTTTCCAAGGCAGTGCGGCGCGCCCGTGCCGGTCTGCAGGATCCGAACCGGCCGATCGGCTCGTTCATCTTCCTCGGGCCGACGGGTGTCGGCAAGACCGAACTGACCAAGGCGCTGGCAAGCTTCCTGTTCGACGACGACAGCGCCATGGTGCGCATCGACATGTCGGAGTTCATGGAGAAGCACTCGGTCGCCCGGCTGATCGGCGCGCCTCCCGGCTATGTCGGCTATGAGGAAGGCGGCGCGCTCACCGAAGCGGTGCGGCGCCGGCCCTATCAGGTCGTGCTCTTCGACGAGATCGAGAAGGCGCATCCCGATGTCTTCAACGTGCTCTTGCAGGTACTCGATGACGGCCGGCTCACCGACGGGCAGGGCCGCACGGTCGATTTCCGCAACACGCTGATCATCATGACGTCGAACCTCGGTGCCGAATATCTGGTCAATCTCGGCGAGGACCAGGATGTCGACGCGGTGCGCGACGAGGTGATGGGCGTGGTGAGGGCATCGTTCCGGCCGGAGTTCCTCAACCGCGTCGACGAGGTGATCCTGTTCCACCGGCTGCGCCGCAAGGACATGGACCGCATCGTCGAAATCCAGCTCAAGCGACTGGAAAGCCTGCTTGTCGATCGCAAGATCACGCTGTCGCTGGATCACGAGGCGATCGAGTGGCTGGCGGCCAAGGGCTATGACCCGGCCTATGGCGCGCGGCCGCTGAAGCGGGTGATGCAGAAGGAGTTGCAGGACCCGCTGGCGGAGAAGATCCTGCTCGGCGAGATCCTCGACGGCTCGACCGTCAAGGTGACGGCCGGCTCCGACCGGCTGAACTTCCGTTCCAAGCCGACGGTCGTGGCGACCGAAGCGGCGGCTTGATCCCACGCCGCGCGTCCACCCTGGGCGCGCGGCGTTTTCACACTGATGATGGGGCGTGGATGACGCTGGACGACTACAACAGCTTCTGCGCCTCGCTGCCCGCGACAAACCATGTCGTCCAGTGGGGTGGCGCCCATGTCTGGAAGGTCGGGACCAAGGTGTTTGCGATCGGCGGCTGGGATCAGAGCCAGCAGCTCTTCGTCACCTTCAAATGTTCCGACATCGCCTATGACGTGCTCAAGGAGCAGCCGGGCTTGCTGCCCGCGCCCTATCTTGCTTCACGCGGCATGAAATGGATCCAGCGTCGGACAAGCCAGAGCATGGATGATGGTGCGCTGAAGGACTATTTGCGCGAAAGCCATCGCCTTGTCGCCCTGAAGCTGACCAAGCAGGCGCGCAAGGAACTGGGCCTTGCCGCAAGCTAGCTGATATTCGTCTATACGCCGGAAAACCGCCATCTTCATGCCCGGTTCATGTTGGAACCATATGGTGGGGTAACTGGTTTGCTGGCGAAGGGGTTCGCCGAAGAACAACGCCGGGCGGCGGCAATTACGGACCGGAGAGTTTGGCCACAATGTTCCGCACGATCTTTGCCCTTTCGGCGCTCGCCGCCGGGCTTGTGTCTTTTGGTGCGCTTGCTGCGCCGACACAGGACAATGCACCACGGCTTGTCCGCGCTGCCGATGACGGCGGCATTCTCGTCGCCCAGGATGGGAATCTGGATATCTACTATGATGCCCGCGGCAACCGCGTCATCGTTGATGCCGATACCGGCAAGGTCATCGCCATCCAGCCGCCGCAGACACGGCTTGACCGGCGCGCGCTGCGCCGCGAGACAAGGCTGCGCGAGTTGGGCCGGGCTCCCGCCGATGACGACCGTTACTATCTCGACAATCCGGAAGACATGGCGCGGTTCCGCCGCAAGCAGTTGGAAGAGGAAGGCCGGGTCATCCCGCCGCCGGCCGACGAATATGACCCCTATGGCGACAATTCGGTGGAAGCCTATCCGCCGGCGCCGCAGGACGACGGCAATTACGACAACAACTATCCCGATGCGCCGCAGCCGGCAAAGCCGGGCACCATCAAGCGCCAGCCGCTGAACGAGGCCTCGATAGACCCTGTGCAGCCGACGGAACAGGCACCGCCCGCCGACCAATCGGCATTGCCGCCGAAGATTGACGGCAAGACCACGGTTGACCCATCGCTGTCGCTGGGCGCCCGCCAGGATGTAGCGGCGCTGCAGGTGCTGCTCGACCGGGGTGGCGCTTCGCCTGGTGTCATTGACGGGCGCTTCGGCTCGAATGTCGACAAGGCGATCGCCGCCTATAATGAGATCACGGGCAGCAATCTCAAGTCGACCGATGCTGTCGGTATCCAGACGGCCCTTGCGCAGTCCGGTGGCGACGCGTTTGCCAACTATACGATCACCGCGGAGGATGCGGCCGGCCCCTATGTCGCCTCGGTCCCGGAAGACTACAGCCAGAAGGCGCAGCTCAACTGCATGTGCTACACCTCTGTCACCGAGGCGCTGGCGGAGCGCTTCCACATGGACGAAAACTATCTGAAGTCGATCAACAAGGGCCTCGACTTCAACCGCCCCGGCACGATCATCAAGGTCGCCAATTTCGGCAAGCTGGTGTCAACGCCCGTCGCGCGCATCGTTGCCGACAAGACCAAGAAAGAAGTGTACGCCTACGATGCGGGTGGCAAGCTGGTCGCGGCCTATCCCGCCACCATCGGCTCGGCAGATACGCCGTCGCCCACCGGCATCCACGCCGTGTCGCGCATCGCGCTCGATCCGAACTATACCTACAACCCGAACATCAATTTCAAGCAGGGCCAGAACGACAAGATCCTGACCATTCCGCCCGGCCCCAACGGACCTGTCGGGTCGGTCTGGATTGCCTTGGACAAGCCGACCTATGGCATCCACGGAACGCCCGAACCGTCGAAGATCGGCAAGACCGAAAGCCACGGCTGCGTGCGCCTGACCAACTGGGACGCGCGCGAACTCGCCAAGCTGGTGTCGCCGGGCGTTACCGTGGAGTTTGTCGGCGGACCTTCAGCCGATGACGTTGCGCAGCAATGAGCCGCGCAGCGCGGCGGCATAGATCAGCTGCACGACCAGAATGAAGCCGACGCTGAGCAACGGGTTGACCAGGCAGAGTGCGGCGCCGATCGCCCACAGGATCTGCGCCTTGACGATACGCATGTAGACCATGCGCCTCGTTTCGGCGTCGACATCTTCCGCGACAAAGCCGCTCTTTTCCGCATAGTGCCAGCTGGCGAACAGGGTGACGCCGAGCATCAGCAGGTTAAACCAGTAGACCAGCACCGCGGTCCTGAATTCGAGGAAGTCCGCCAGAAGGTCGGTCGAAAACGGCAAGAGCGCGATAAAGGCGAGAAAGCAGAGGTTCAGCGTGGCGAGCCGTCTGTCGGACTTGGCGATCAGCCCATGCTGGGCCTGCTGGCCGAACCAGAATATGGTCAGGGTCAGGAAACTCAACGCATAGGTCAGGAAGCGCGGCGCCAGTGCCGCGATGGCGGCAAGCAGATCGTGCTCGGAATGAACAGTCTCATGCGCCGGCACCCTGATCTCGAGCACGATCAGCGTGAGCGCGATGGCGAAGACGCCGTCGGTGATGCCGACAATGCGGCCGCGTCCTTCCGCCGACGCTTCGAGTGGGCGCTTCATCGGTTCCTCCGCCTGCGGTTCCCCGAAAAATCTAGCACGACTGAGGCCATTTGCATCCGGACGGGATGTTTCCTGGCAATATGGCTGGTTTCAAGGACTACAAGCTGCTGGCCGGTTGTTGCCAGCCCAGCGGCAGTCTAAGCAATTGCCATGCATTCGCCAGATGAAGCCGCCGCAATTCCGCTGACCAGACCGGTCACGAACGGGACGTTCTGCCCGCAATCGCAGCGCCGATACGTGCTGATCGCGGCGATCCTGGCGTCGGCGCTCGGCTTCATCGACGGTTCGATCCTGGCCATCGCCATGCCGGCGATCCGCGTCAATCTTGGCGCCAGTCTCGCCGAGGCGCAGTGGATCTCCAATGGCTATGCGTTGACGCTGTCGGCGCTGATCCTTGCCGGCGGGGCCGCCGGCGACCGGTTCGGGCTGCGCCGCGCCTTCGTGGCCGGCATCGTGTTGTTTGTCGCAGCCTCGCTTGCCTGTGCGCTGGCACCGAATGCTGTCGTGCTGATCGCGTTTCGCGCCCTCCAGGGCATTGGCGCGGCGATCATGGTGCCGGGCAGCCTCGCCATCATCGCCAAGGCCTACCCAAAGAAAGAACGCGGCCGTGCGATCGGCATCTGGGCGGCGGCCTCGGCGCTGACCACCGCACTCGGCCCCGTGCTCGGCGGCCTTGTTTTGTCGGCTTTCGGCGACGGCATCTGGCGAGCGATCTTCGCCGTCAACCTGCCTCTCGGCCTGATTTCGATCTATCTCCTGCTTGCCAAGATTCCAGCCGATGCGCCGACGGAGAAACGCAGCCTGGATCTCGGCGGTGGCGCGCTGGCGACATTGGCCTTCGGCGCGCTCGCGTATGGGCTGACGTCTATGAGTTCCAGCGGCGAGGGCCACATGGCAGGGCCGAGCATTGCCGCCGGCGCGGTGCTGCTTGTGGTCTTCATCCTGTTCGAGCAGCGACAGCGCGAGCCGATGATCGATCTCAGCCTGTTTCGCATCGGCGCTTTCGCCGGCGCCAATGTAGCGACCTTCTTTCTCTATTTCGCGCTGTCGGCCAATCTCTTCTATCTGCCGATGCTGCTGATCGCCGGCTGGGGGCTGAGCACGGCCGAGGTCGGCTTCATCTTCCTGCCGCTGTCTGCATCGATCGCACTTCTGTCGGGACCGGTCGGTCAATTGTCTGACCGGATCGGGCCGCGTTTCCCGATCGCCTGCGGCAGTCTGATCGTTGCTTTCGCCTTTGCCGGACTTGCCTTGCTCACCCATGCCGGCATCCATAATTTCTGGACGGGGACGTTTCCGCTGATGGCGCTGATGGGACTAGGCATGGCGCTGGTGGTCTCGCCACTGTCGACCGCGATCATGACAGCGGTGGAAGACAAGGATACGGGGGCTGCTTCCGGCATCAACAATGCCGTCTCGCGCATTGGCGGCCTGATCGCGGTGGCGGCGATGGGATCGCTGGCGGCCTGGGTCTATGCCCATGCACTGGACGGCAGTGCGATTTCAGCCGTACCAGGCTTCGGCGAACCGGCACCGGCCGGACTGGCGCCCGCGCTCGATGCGGCACGGCTGGCCGCCAGTGACGCTGCCTTCTCCGTGGTCTCTTGGGTGACGGCGCTGCTTTGCCTGCTTTCAGCTGTCATCGCGTGGACGACAATTTCCGGAGAGCCGCTGCCGTGGTCGCGGCGTGCGGAAACCAGGCAAGACTGAAACGCGCAGGTTCAGCCTTCGATCTTGGCGCTGGCGACTTTCAGTGAATTGCCATCTTCCTGCTTCAGCAGATCGTCGATGCGCTCTCGCTCGCGCTTGAAGGCAACGAGGTCGTCGCCTTTCAGCACCTTGCCGACCGGCAGGCGGACCCGCATCGGATCGACCTTGGTGCCGTTGACGATCAGTTCGTAGTGGAGATGCGGGCCGGTGGCGAGGCCGGTCTGGCCGAGATAACCGATGGTCTGGCCCTGGCGCACCCGCATTCCCGGCTCGATGCCTTTGGCAAAGGCGCTCTGGTGATTGTATGAGGTTTCGTAGCCATTGGCATGGCGGATGATGATCTGCTTGCCGTAGCCGCCGGCCCAGCCGACCTTCTCGATGACGCCGTTGCCGGCGGCGATGATCGGCGTGCCGATCGGGGCAGCCCAGTCGACGCCGGTGTGCATGCGGACATAGCCGAGGATCGGGTGCTTGCGGGCGCCGAAACCGGAGCGGAATTTTCCGGCCGGCAGCGGATTGCGCAGCAGGAACTGCTGGGCGCTCGAGCCGTCCTCGTCGAAATAGTCGGTGCTGCCGTCCTGCATCTGGAAACGGTAGAAGTTGCGCGTCGTGCCGCCGAATGTCGCCGAGACGTAGAGAAGTTCGGAATTGTCCGATGTCTGGTCGTCACCGTCGGGCTGCGAGAACAGCACTTC